>NZ_CAMPJO010000004.1 GCF_946886895.1 uncultured Marinobacter sp.
GCCCCAGCCCCAGCCCCCAACTCCGAGGCAACCCTGTCTGCTGGCAGGCACTTGCGATGTGAAGATTTTGCATAGATAATCGACATTAAATCGATTTTCTGTGTAAAATTTACAGATGACACTTGAGCAGCAACTTCAGCAATTCGCCAACGCGCCATTCCACCGGTCGTCACTGTTATCCGTTCTTGGGGGGTACTGCTATCCGAAAGATAAAATTTCGGATCTGATTGGCCGGGGCGTTTTGCTGCCTTTGAAGAAAGGAATGTACGTGCTGGGGCCGGACTGGCGCAGGCAGCCTCTGTGCCTCCCCCTGATTGCCAACAACCTGTATGGCCCTTCCTGTGTGTCTCTTGAATACGCCCTGGCCTGGCATGGGCTGATTCCCGAGGGGGTATTGGGCGTGACGTCTGTAACGTCCCGGCGGGCAAAGGCCTATGAGACCCCGGTGGGTATGTATTCCTATCAGCACATTCCGGCACCACTCGTTTATGTGGGGGCGCGAATGGAGGCGGCGTCTGAGGGCGTGAGTTCGTATCTGATTGCCGGGCCCACCAAGTCGCTGTGCGATAAGGTGTTGCTTACAAGGAACCTGAGGCTGTCGTCCGCTGCCGCCATGGAGCAGTTTCTGGAAGAGGATTTACGAGTGGACAGAGCTGCCCTTGCAACGCCTGAACTGGATGTGGTCGCGCAGTATCAGGCTGCCGGCCATAAGGCGGCTTTGCTGGCTTTGCTGGGGCGGGTTCTGGAGCGTTGGTCATGACTGTTATCGAGCAGATGCTGGCCCGCTATCCGGGCGATGATCAGTCCCGGGCTCTGGCGCTGAGGGAGGTCATGCAGGAAATTGCGTTGGTGGGGCTGCAGCGGGGTGGTTTTTTTGACAGGGCCGCGTTCTATGGCGGCACTTGCTTGCGGATTTTCTATGGGCTGCCCCGGTTTTCCGAAGATCTGGACTTTTCCTTGCTGGAGACGGACAGGGACTTCTCGCTGGAACCTTATTTTCGGGCTATTCAGGATGAATTTACCGCATTCGGGTTTGAGGTCAGCCTGTCGGCGAAGCGGAAAAGCATGGATAGTGATATTGAGTTGGCCTTTCTGAAGAAATCGTCCAGTCTCTATGATTTGACGGTTAAGGGTCAGAAGGCCGTCAAGATCAAGCTGGAAGTCGACAAGGATCCGCCATTGCGGTTCAGGACGGAGGAGCGGCTTCTCATTCAACCCTATTCGTTTTATACAAAGTGTTTTGCGCTGCCGGATCTGTTTGCCGGAAAGATGCATGCGTTGCTATTCCGGGCCTGGGGTAATCGGGTAAAGGGGCGAGATTGGTATGACTTTGAATGGTATGTTCGCCATGGCCATCCCCTGAACCTGGCTCACTTTGCCGAACGTGGGTTTCAGAGTGGCGATCTGAGCCAGCGTGAGATCGGTCTGCCTGAGTTTAAGGCACTGCTTGAGCGCAGAATTGAAACTCTGGATATACGCTCGGCACGAGACGATGTCGTGCGGTTTGTTCCGGACCCAAAAGCCCTGGACATCTGGTCCCGTGATTACTTTTCCCAACTGGTGGGGATGATCCGGTTTGATGGTGCATCGTGACTGAGGGGTCTGACCCTTTGGGGTCGAGCAGATGCTGGCCCGCTATCCGGGCGATGATCAGTCCCGGGCTCTGGCCTCGACTTAGCTTTACAGCGCATCAGCAATAGTGGCCACCGGAAGAAACATTCTGAGTTTCCGTGATGGCAGGCACTGAAATCCGAACCCCTCGTAGAGTTTTTGTCTTCGGGCAATTGCCGCCGGGTTTCTGCAATCGATTACATCCAGCATAACCACGGCCGTGCCCACTCGCTGGGAGGCAAGGTAGGCGCCCTTGAGCGCATCAGCAAGGAGCAGGCTTCCCAGGCCTTGTCCCTGGGCTGTCGTGGTGACGCCCATCATGCCGATGAAGGCTGCGGGAATGTTGTCGCCAGGCAGGGAGTATCGCCGGTAACGACCGGGAAGGGCTTTGTATTCGACGCTATGCGCGTTCATCGAGTAGAAGCCAAGAACCGTCTCTGGAGCTTCTTCAGGGTCGACTGCGACAAAGACCCGTGCGGTACCGCCTTTCATTAGTTTACCCGCTGTTTTTTGCAGGAAGTTATTGACCGGTTCAACGCCGGACGAAAAAGCCGCTCGATCATGTTTGTGGGCATCGAGCGGCTCGATCAGAATTTGGCGGGCTTCCGGCATCAGCGCTTCACAACCTTGTCCTTGTGTTGAGCAAAGGCGGCCCGCAGTTTATCGGTTGGGGCAGGTGGCTGCTCCAGGGCGTCCAAAAAGGCTTGATGATCTTCAGGCTTGAGGTGCGTTACCTCATGGGCCTGAATCGTCTCAACGGCCCGATGGTAAGCCGCATCAATCGCGAACGTTGAGGTGTCCTGCCCCAGCAGCGCCGCCGCACGCTCGACTGTTTGCTTGATGCGTTCGGTGGTGCGGAAGTTGAAGCGGGCGGTATTGCGCTTCCGGGCATCCGGGCTATTTTTGGGGGTGGATGTAGCGAGCATTTGGGACTCCTGCCTGTTGGCTTTCAGGTTTTAATTGTACGTCAGTTGGGCGCACAATTCTATGAAAAGGGGGCTTGAAAAAGGGGTCTGACCCCTTGGGGTCAGACCCCAGCTTAGACCCCAACTTCCCCAACTTGACGCCAAACCAGCATTTACTCGATTTTCTCTGTAAAATAATTCAATCTGTCTGTATCGCCTGAGGCCTGCAGCCAGGGGCTCTGAAAGGATTGGCCACGGCTGGTGGCTCAAGGAAGTTTGCATTAGGAAGGTCGCCTTTGATTATGGATAAGATCAGAACCCTCTGCGTTTTTGGTACCCGCCCCGAAGCCATCAAGATGGCCCCCCTGGCGCTGAAACTTGCTGCTGACGCCCGCTTTGATGCGGGCGTTTGTGTTACGGGCCAGCACCGGGAAATGCTGGATCAGGTGCTTCACCTGTTTGCGATTGAGCCGGATTTTGATCTGAATATCATGAAGCCGGGGCAGGATCTGACCGATGTGCTGTCTGGCATTCTCACTGGCATGCGGGACGTGCTGGCGCAGTTCAAGCCCGATATTGTGCTGGTGCACGGCGATACCGCCACCACCTTTGCCGCGTCTCTGGCGGCCTATTACCAGCAGATTCCTGTGGCTCATGTGGAGGCGGGTTTGCGCACCGGCAACCTGTATTCGCCCTGGCCGGAGGAGGCCAACCGCAAGCTGACCGGGGTGCTCACCCGGCTGCATTTTGCACCCACGCCCAGGGCAGCGGAGAACCTGGCGCGGGAGGGGGTGCCGCCGTCGCACATTCAGGTCACCGGCAATACGGTTATTGATGCCTTGCTGGAGGTGGTGGCCCGGCTGGATGGCGACCACAGCCTGAGGGCCGGGTTTGAGGGCCAGTTTGATTATCTGGACCCGAACCGGCGGCTGATCCTGGTGACCGGCCACCGCCGGGAGAGTTTTGGCGGCGGGTTTGAGCGCATTTGCCAGGCGCTGGTGGAGATTGCCCGGCGTTTTCCGGATTCCCAGGTGCTGTATCCGGTGCATCTGAACCCGAATGTTCGGGAGCCGGTGCAGCGGTTATTGAGAAATATCGACAATATCCGGCTGATTGAGCCGCTGGATTATTTGCCCTTTGTGTATTTGATGAATCGGGCTCATATTATCCTGACGGATTCCGGCGGGATTCAGGAAGAGGCGCCGTCGCTGGGTAAACCGGTGCTGGTGATGCGTGAAACCACCGAGCGGCCGGAGGCGTTGGACGCCGGCACGGTGCGCCTGGTGGGCACGGATTCCGGATTGATTGTGCAAGAGGTTGAGCGCCTGCTGAACAATGAGGCGGCGTACAAGGACATGGCCTACGCCCACAACCCCTACGGGGACGGCAAGGCCTGTGATCGTATTGTTGAGATCCTGTCACACAGGGAATGGTAGAGAGGTTCGTTATGTCTGTTGGCACGATTTGTGTTGTCGGGCTCGGTTACATTGGCCTGCCCACGGCAGCGGTGTTTGCGTCGAGAAAGTTCAAAGTCGTTGGTGTTGATGTCAACCAGGAGGTGGTGGACTCCATCAACCGGGGCGAGGTTCACATTGTGGAACCGGACCTGGATATGGTGGTGAACGCGGCGGTCATGCAGGGATACCTGCGGGCGACCCGGGAAGCGGAGCCGGCGGATGCGTTTCTGATTGCCGTGCCCACGCCCTTCAAAGGCGAGCGCCACGAGCCGGATCTGGCGTATGTGGAGACGGCCAGCAAACTCATCGCCCCGGTACTGAAGAAAGGGGATCTGGTGATTCTGGAGTCCACCTCACCGGTCGGCACCACCGAGCTGGTGGCCGGCTGGCTGGCGGAAGCGCGGCCAGACCTGAGTTTCCCCCAGCAGGTGGGCGAGAGTTCCGATATTCGGGTGGCCCATTGCCCGGAGCGGGTGCTGCCGGGACACATCCTGCGCGAGCTGGTGCAGAACGACCGGGTGATCGGCGGCATGACCACCCGCTGCGCCGCTGCGGCCGCGGACCTGTATAAGGTGTTCCTGAAAGGTGAGTGTGTGCTCACCACGGCCCGCACGGCGGAGATGTGTAAGCTCACGGAGAACAGCTTCCGGGATGTGAATATTGCCTTCGCCAACGAGCTTTCGGTGATCTGTGGCGCGCTGGACATCAACGTGTGGGAGATGATCCGGCTGGCCAACCGCCATCCCCGGGTGAATATTCTCCAGCCCGGCCCTGGCGTGGGCGGCCACTGCATTGCCGTGGACCCCTGGTTTATTGTCAGCAGTGCGCCGGAGGAAAGCCGGCTGATCACCATGGCGCGGCATGTGAATGACGACAAGCCACGCTGGGTGATTGACCAGGTAAAGGCCGCCGTGGCCGACTGCCTGCGGGATAACCCGGACAAGAGCATCCGCGATGTGACCGTGGCCTGCTACGGCCTGGCATTCAAGGCGGATATTGACGACCTGCGGGAAAGCCCGGCCCTGAACATCGCCCATACCCTGCTGGATGAACACGGCGGGCCGGTGCTGTTGGTGGAGCCGAACATCCGCCGGCTGCCGGAATGGCTGGCGAAGGAGAAACTGGTGCCGCTGGAGCATGCGCTCAGGGAAGCGGATATTCATGTACTGCTGGTTGACCACGCCGAGTTCAAGCGGGTGCGCCCGCAACAGGGCACGATTGTGGACACCCGGGGTACCTGGTAACAGCCCGCTGGGCTGTGGATTAAACAAGGACGTTACAGTGATAGACATCAAGCATCACGGTGCCACCTCCGGTGTCACCGGCTCCTGCCATGAGTTGACGCTGACAAAGGGGCTGACAAAGGGGTCTGACCCCAACTTGTTGGCAGCAAGCTGCGCAGGCATCCTCATCGACTGCGGCCTGTTCCAGGGCAAAGACACCGGCCACGGCGCCAGCGCCGCCGATCTCGCCATCGATTTCCCCATTGAGCATATCCGCGCTCTGGTGGTCACCCATGTGCACATCGACCACGTGGGGCGCATTCCCTACCTGCTGGCGGCCGGTTTTGACGGCCCGATCTTCTGCTCCGAACCCTCCGCCCTGATGCTTCCGGAAATCCTGGAGGACGCCCTGAAGATCGGATTTACCCGGGACCGGCGCCTGATTGAGCGGGTGCTGGGGCTGATCCGTTCTCGCCTGGTGCCTGTGCCTTACGGGCAGTGGCGCGAAGTGTTTGACGAGGGCGGTTGCTCGCTATCCGTCCGGCTGCAGCCCGCCGGCCATATTCTTGGTTCGGCCTATGTGGAATGCGAGGCGGACGCGCACGGGATTTTCGAGCGGATCGTGTTCAGTGGTGATCTGGGTGCGCCCCACGCCCCCCTGCTGCCGGCTCCGGTTTCCCCCGAGCGGGCAGACCGGTTGGTGATCGAAAGCACCTATGGCGACAAGGACCATGAGGACCGGGAAACCCGGCGGTATCGGTTGAAGGCGGTGCTGGAGCATGCGCTGGCGGATGGCGGCACGGTGCTGATTCCGGCGTTCAGTATTGGGCGGACGCAGGATTTGTTGTATGAGATTGAGGGTTTGATTGCAGAGTTTGGTGGGAAAGATAAAGTGGGGTCTGACCCCGAGGGGTCAGACCCCTGGCGGGGTAAATTGGGGTCAGACCCCTCCATTGCCCTCAAGTGGAGCGACCTGGAAATTGTGGTGGATTCCCCGCTGGCCGCCGAGTTCACCCGGATTTATCTCAATCTGAAGCCGTTCTGGGACGCGGAAGCCACGGAGCGGGTGGCGCAGGGGCGGCATCCGTTGTCGTTTGAGCAGCTAACGTTGATTAACTCCCATGAGGATCACCTGAACGCGGTGGATTATCTGGTGCGCTCTCATCGCCCCTGTGTGGTTCTGGCGGGCTCGGGTATGTGCGCCGGCGGCCGGGTGGTGAATTATCTGAAGGCCATGCTGGGCGATCCCCGTAACGATGTGCTGTTTGTGGGCTATCAGGCCGCCGGCACGCCTGGGCGGGATATATTGCGCCATGGCCCTCGGGGTGGCTGGGTTGAGTTTGACGGCAAGCGGTACGATATTCGGGCACGGGTTCATCAGGTTGGCGGTTATTCGGCCCATGCCGGGCAGAGTGACCTGATCCGGTTTATTACCTCGATTCCGGGAAAGCCGTCGGAAATCCGGATTGTTCATGGTGATAATGATGCAAAAGAGACCTTTCGTGAGTGCCTCATTGATTTGGGGTATTCCGCTGTATTAATTCCATCGGAATGACCGTTTTATTGTCGTTAATGATGTATTTATTAATGCTTGGTAAATAAATAATCTTTGCGAAATATTAAGTAATGACTTATTATTTTCCGGAATTTGAGCCAGTTCCATTTCACGCTGGCGTTCAAAAACCACAGAAAAGATAAGGCTTTCTATCCATGGCAAAGATTAACGATTACTACCAGAAAAAACAGCTTATGGAAAAGCTTGCTGCAGAACTCGATCAACTGGAAAAAGACCAGGCGCTGAAAAGCGAACTGGATTTTGAAAAAGACGTTCGCGCTCTGATGAAGAAGTATGACAAGTCACCCAAACATGTTCTTCAGGTTCTTGCGGCGATTGATCCGTCCGTTGCCGGCGCCAAGGGCGATACCAGCACCGGTACCCGTGCCAAGCGCCCGATGAAAACCTACAAGAACCCGCACACCGGTGAAGTGGTCAAGACCCGGGGTGGTAATCACAAAACTCTGAATGAGTGGCGTGAGAAGCACGGTAAGGAAGCGGTTCAAAGCTGGCAGCAGGGCTGATTCAGCCTTCACCGCCCCTCTTTTCTTATGGCTGAGGGGCGGTGGTTGTTTAACGATCCCCGAGTTATTTTATTATCACGCGATTTCGCCCACTCTCTTTCGCGGCATACAACGCTTCATCCGCCCGCTGCAACCACTGCATATAATTCTCTGGCTCGTCATTTAATTGCGCAATGCCCATGCTGATGGTGTATTGAATGGGCGCCACGCTCGTTTCAACAACACTTTGTTCAATGGTTTCCCGAATGCGTTCACAAATAATACGGGCGCCTTCGGCATCGGTTTCCGGCAATATGATTCCAAATTCCTCGCCACCATAACGGCCGGTGCTGTCGGACTGGCGCACGGCGCTTTTGGTAACGGCGGCGGTGTGCTTGATCACTTCATCGCCGGCCAGGTGGCCGTGGGTGTCGTTGACGGCCTTGAAGTGGTCAATGTCGAACATCACCAGGCTGGTGCCGTGGCCGTAGCGGCGGTAACGCTCGTATTCGGCGTCTACCAGGTTTTCCCAGGTGCCGCGGTTGAGCAGGCCGGTGAGCCGGTCGGTCATGCTCAGTTTGGCCAGTTGCTCGTTGGCCCGTTCCAGGGCGCGTTTGCCGGTGGCGATGTCGGTAACGTCGTACACCATCAGGCAAACTTTCTCCACCTGGCCCGAGGGGCCGGAGAGCGGGCTGATGGTGAGATTCTGGAACATGTAATCCTCGGTGCCGGTGATGGGCCGGGTGTTCCGGAACTGGAACAGGTAAGGGCGCTGCTCCCAGGAGGTGAAGGCCCGGGTGTTGAGCAGAGCAACGGCATCGACCTTGCGGGCAAGCCAGGCCTGGGGGATATCCGGAAATACCTCGAACAGCACCCGGTCGCGGATTTTACTGGCGGTAATGCCGCTGTGGTTTTCCATGAACCCGTTCCAGGCCTGTACCCGGAATTCCAGATCCAGCACCACCAGGCCCACTTCAACGGATTCCAGCATGTCTACCAGCCAGTGAAACGGGTTGTCATCGATTGTCGTTGAAACCATGGTTCAGTCCACCAGGTAGTCGAGGCGTTGTTCGAGGAACGGTACGGAATCCTCCGTGAGCAGGATCAGCATGTCGCAGTGGATGTCCCGGTCTTCGAGCTGGTAACTGATTTCGATGCAGAGCAGCTGTTCTTCCCGGGCGCTGTGATGCTCCAGAAGGTCGGTGATTTGCCGGTGTTGCCCGAGCACGGTCGGGTGGCCGAGGCCCAGGTTCAGGTCCAGCTGGTCGCCGATGCCCCTCAGGAAGGCGCCGAACAGGATGCTGGACATGTCCATGAGCACTTCCACGTTAACGGCTTCGCCCTCAAGGGTGTCGTAGTGCAGCAGTTCGGCCATCTCGCGAAAGCTGGCATCGGCAAACAGCAGCAGGGCTTCTCCGGCAATGCCGGCGCCGGTGAAGCCCTGGCACACGGCGGAGTAAGTGTCGTTGTCGTGCGCAGCGGAGATGGCCATGTGCAGTTCCGAGTTGGCGATGAAAGCCACCTTCGGAATGGGCTGCTTGACGAACACCCGCAACAGCCGCGCCAGCAGATCGGACGACCGACCCATGGCCACGTTGGAAATTTCCTGCAGGTAGTCGTTCAGGGACACCGGGATATCCGGTGCCGTGCCTTCGCCCTGCCGGCTCAGGGCTGTATCTTTGAGTGCAGCCTGTTCCAGTTCGCAGGGGCGATAGAAGCCGTATTCCGCAAGCAGCTCCAGGACTTCGCCCGGGTCGGTGGGTTTTTTGATGAAGCCGATAGCGCCCAGCATACGTACCCGCTCCCGGGCTTCCGGCTGGATGTCGCCGGATACGACGATGGTCAGGACGGACAGGTCCTCGGCGCGGATGTGTTCCAGTACCTCATAGCCATCCATTTCCGGCATGTTCAGGTCGAGGAACATCAGGTCGGCTTTTCTGGCGCGAAGTGTGTCCAGCGCTTCAAGGCCGTGGGCGGCGTAAATGAATTCGCCGCTGAGGCCCGGAGGCAGGGCGCGGGCCATCTGTTTTCGGGCCAGGGCGGAATCGTCGCAGATCAGTATGCGCGAGCTCATGATGCTGTCTGGGGGTGCTGGTTAAAAATTTTGTGCATTATAGCAGTGTCAGATGTCATGTACATAAATACTACAGTAATGTGCAGGAAATTACCTTCAAAATAGGGTATGGGCGCCATTGTGAACGGGTTCATGGTTGTTGTTTGATTCCAGGTCGGTCGTCAATGAATGTGACCAGGCTCACTCTTTTCGGCCGACCGCCTCGGATATAGTGCGCTAACGGCACATAAGATAACAATTCAGAAACGAAAAAACACATTTGAGAGGCGCGCACTATGGCTCAGCAAGCGTACGGATACGCTGCCCTGATTCTGGTCCTTCTGGGGTTGGCGCCCTTTGCCCAGGCCGAGTTGAAGCCGATTTCCGAACAGGCCATGGGGGAAGTCACCGGGCAGGCGTTTCTGCAGGTTGAGAACATTCCCGGAGCGAATCACCAGTTCACCCGGATGACACTGGGTATGGATGTCGAAACCCGGGTCAATATTGACAGCATCAAAGTGGGTGAGACGGACACCGGTGTGGATTTTGCGGCCACCGACCTGGCCCTGGGCCATATTTCCCGCGATGGCGCCCGCGAGCAATACAATGGCAAGGTGTACGCCGAGGGTGAGACAGTTCCCTTTGAGGCGGTGCAGCCGTTCATTGAGCTGGCGGAAGTGGGCGAGGAACTGGCGGGTTTCCGGATGGGGTTCCATCAGGCCCGCGGGACCGTCTCGTCCAATACCACCTCCTTCAGTGGCGATATTGGGCTGAAGATCAATGATGGTGCGGGCAACGTTTCGGACGCCACCCTGTTCAACGCCAGCAACCAGGCCGACAACTATCGCGCCACGCAGATCGGGATCGACGACGGCAGTGGTGTGTGTACACCGGGCAGCAACTGCGCGCCGCTTTCCCAACTCCGCTCGCTCACCGTGGGGACCGACAATGGCGACGGGCCGGTCGGTTTCACGGATGACTTCTTTATCAGCTTTCAGCGTGAAGGGGTGGACTGGCAAAGCCCCGATGGTGCCAATGTGATCAGCGCCGGCAAGGGCGTGTTCCTGAATATTCCCACCAGTATGACGGTGGATATGAGCACGCTGATCGGCGATGGCCTGGCCCGTGAACGCACCCACTATATTGACCGTGGCACCGGCATTTTCTGAATTCTGCTAGACTGCGCGGGAACGTTTCCGACCAACCCGCGCAGGAGCCCGTTACCTTGATCCGCTCGTTTTACTGGCACGACTACGAAACCTTCGGCGTGGACCCGGTTCACGATCGCCCCTCCCAGTTTGCCGGTGTGCGGACAGACGCGGACCTGAACATGATTGAAGATCCGCTGGTGATCTACTGCAAGCCGGCGGACGACTACCTGCCGTCGCCCGAAGCCTGCCTGATTACCGGTATTACCCCACAGAAGGCGCTGGAGGAAGGCTATCCGGAGGCTGAGTTTATCGCCCGGATCAACGAGGCCTTCAGCCAGCCCAGTACTTGCGTGGTGGGGTATAACAGCCTGCGCTTTGACGACGAAGTGACCCGCCACACCCTGTATCGAAACCTGCGCGATCCCTATGCCCGGGAATGGCAGAACGGCAATTCCCGCTGGGACATCATCGATATGGTGCGGCTGACCTACGCCCTGCGGCCGGAGGGGATCCACTGGCCGCGCAAGGAAGATGGCAGCCCCAGCTTCAAACTGGAGGAGCTGACAGCGGCCAACGGCATTGCCCATGAAGCCGCCCACGATGCCATGTCAGATGTCGAGGCGACGATTGCGGTCGCAAAGCTGATCAAGGAAAAGCAGCCCAAGCTGTTCGATTTTGTGCTGCAGAATAAAGACAAGCACTCGGCCCGGGCCATGCTGGATACCGCGTCCATGAAGCCGGTGTTTCACATCTCCGCCAAATACCCGGCCAGCCAGGGTTGCTGTGCCATGGTGGCGCCCGTGGCCGAGCACCCCACCAACAAGAACCTGGTGATTGTGTACGACCTGCGGGAAGACCCCGGCGAGTTGATAAACGCCACGCCTGAACAGATTCGTGAGCGGGTGTTTACGTCCCAGGCTGCCTTGGGGGAAGGCGTGAGCCGGTTCCCGCTGAAGGGGGTTCAACTGAATAAATGCCCGGTGCTGGCCCCGGCCACTATGCTGAAAACCCTGAGCCCGGAACGCCTGGCGGAGCTGAACCTGGACGGCGACACGCTGCGGGCCAACCTGGCGCTACTCAAACGGGCCCCGGATCTGCCTGCGCGAATTGCGAAGGCCTTCGACCAGCCCCACGAGAGTGACCTGACCGACCCGGACGAACAGCTGTACGCCGGCGGCTTCATCAGCAAGACCGACCGGGAAACGCTGAACCGGGTGCTGGCGCTGCCGGTGGAAACCCTGGGTGAGCAGGAGGTAACGTTTGAGGACGAGCGCCTGCAGACGTTGCTCTTCCGCTACCGGGCCCGTAATTACCCCAGTACCCTGATAGGCGAGGAGCTGGATCGCTGGGAAGAGTTTCGCAGCCAGCGGCTGATGCACCCGAAGAAGGGCTGGCGGTCGCTGGAGGCCTATGCCGGTGAACTGCAGCGCCTCGCAGCGGATCCGGAACTGACGCCAGAGAAGCGGCATGTGCTGGAGGAACTGCATTTGTACGGGGAATCGTTGATCCCCTACCTGTAAATCGTAAATCGGGGTCAGACCCCAGTGCATTTGGTGCGAGAAAATGCACTGGGGTCTGACCCCAAATGGTTATCTGCGGCGTTGGAAGTAGACGCTCAGGTTCTGCCCCATCAAGCTCTGCACTTCACTCCCCAGCGCTTCCGCCTGAATCTGTTGCTGAACCGGACCGGTGGCGAGGCTGTGGCCGTCTTCGTCGCGGGCTTTGACCAGCTTCCACTCCACTTCGTTGCTGACCATCGCTACCAGTTCGTTCAGTTGCGCTGTTTCCTGGGGCCGGAACCAGCGGTCGCGGCAGCCGCCGAGGCTGTAGAAATCGGCGTCGGCGGTCAGTGCCTGCCAGGTGGTATCGTTCCGGTTGGCCAAGGCCATCCGGCGGAGCTGGCGCAGGGTCTGACGGGTGGGCTGGAGCTTGTGTTCCCCGATCAGTTTGCGAATCTGTTTGTCGCCGGTGGTTTGTTCGGCCACCGCGGTATGCATGTGAACCACAGCACCGGAGCCGGTGGCATCGTTTATCAGTGCTGCCAGTGAGAGGTCGGTCATGGCTGGCGAGGGCAGGCGGCCGACATCAATCCAGTGCACCTGGTGACCATCCGCCACGAAGCGCTGGGCGACGGACCAGGGCCAGAACACGATGTTGTCCATACCCATGTGGTTGGCCATACGGGTGGCTTTGGCGATATTGGCCAGGGATTCGTCCACTGCGATGACTTCCACATCGTCCAGATAACGGGCCAGTTCCATGGCGTGCTGGCCGGATTGGGCGCCGCAGATCAGGATGCGCAGGGTGGCCGGGAGGTTCTTGGTCGCCAGGCCCAGCTCGGTTGCCATTACGGTTTTCAGGCTGCTTTCGGCGCGATAGGCCAGTTGCGACCATGACGGCCAGGCCTGGGGTACGTCGGTTTTATCCAGGCAGAGTTCTTCGGCCTTCTCGTCGAAGTTCTGCTTGATGGCTTCTTCCTCGGCCTTGTCGTAATAGCTGGCGGCCAGAACCGGCTGCAGGGCCAGAGGCCAGTCCACCAGGTTCCACTGGCCCAGCTGGACTGCAAAGCTCTGGTGGAAGAGGGCGCCGTACATGGCGCTGATCATCAGGGAGCCGATCAGGGTGTCCTGTTCTTCACCGAGGGCAAACTGGGCCTGGATGCTGTTATTGATCGCGGCGACCAGGCGTTCTTCATCCTCCTCGGCGGCCAGGGCGTAGCCGGTTCGGTCGGCGTACTGGGCGATGGCCAGGGCCAGGTGCTGGAGTTCGTCCCGCAGTTCGACGGTTTGTGCGACTTCGGCGATGATGGCCCGGCGCAGCAGGGTGACCAGTTCTTCCACCGCCGGGTTGGGCATCAGCGTCTTTTGCAGCGCCAGGATCAGCAATTCATCTTCGCTCGCGGCGTGCAGGAATATGTCTGCGCTGGGGTTGTCCAGATCGTACTGTTGGTGAATGATCGCACCGACAAAACGGCCGAGCTCCTGATGGGGCAGGCCATCCCGCTGGAGCAGGGCAATGGCATCCCGCGCCATGGCGGTGTCGGCTTTGTTGACTTCCAGGTGCTGGGCGCAGGTCAGCATGCCGCTGTACACGGATTCCCATTCGGCACCGGTTTCCAGCAATTTGCGGTAATGCAGGTAGGCGACATCGAACTGGCCTTGCAACCGCTTGGCATGGGCCACGCCACAGAAAGCGGCGGCGGATTGCCGGTCGCCATCCAGCGCCTGCAGGAAATACTGCTCCGCCAGCGCCGGGCGCTCGGTTTTTATGGCCCAGTAGCCGAGGTTGCAATACTGCTGAGGTTGCTCGGGCTGATGGTTCAGGCTGGCATTGAATAATGTGTGGGCTTTCTCAAGCTGTCCGTCGTCCAGTTCAACCCGTCCCAAGAGTCCCAGGGCACCCGCATGCCCGGGCTCCAGCGCCAGTGCCTCATTCAGGTATTGACGGCATTCCGCCCGGGCTTTCAGCCGCTGGATATGGCTGAGGCCCTGGTTGTTGGATTCCCCGTAGGCCAGGTTGCCTTGCAGGATCAGACGGGCGACATAGGCCTGTTGGGATTGGGGAACCTGAATGTGATGCTTGGCTTGCATGGAACACCTCGTTGTTTCTACCGCCATTCGGAGCGGCAAAGGTCTGCATTTTTTTGACGGTTTGCCGTGCTTTGGAAGATGTCCTGCGAAAGCTGTGCCAGATTTGGTTGGGGTCTGACCCCAATGCATTTGGTGGTGCAAAATGCCTTGGGGTCAGACCCCAATGCCCATACACTGCTCGAATCATGATCCGGTAAAGACTCCAGGAGCCCCCATGCCCAACCCGAACAACAGCGCATACCAGGTAAAAATATCCCTCACCGGCGCCCAGCCACCCATCTGGCGGCGACTGTTGATAAAACCGGGCACCACCTTCCAGGACCTGCACCGCATTATCCAGGTCGCGATGGGCTGGCAGGCGTCGCATCTGCACCTGTTTCAGGCAAAAGACGGCACTCTGATCGGCGACCCGGCCGAGGACTTCGACGGCCTGATGAGTTTCCGGGATGAAGCCGCGGTGCCCGTGTCCGCCGTGTTGTTCAAAGAAGGCCAGACGCTGCACTACGAATACGATTTCGGCGACAGTTGGGAGCATGAGATTGCCCTCGAAAAAATCCTTCCCGCGGAGGCAGGCAGCGAAGCATTGCCGTGCTGTATCAAGGCCGTACGCCAATGTCCGCCGGAAGATGTCGGCGGACTGCACGGGTTCTATGATTTTCTGGAAGCCATGGAAGATATGGCGCACCCGGAGCACATCGCCGTGCGTGAATGGTGGGGCGAGTGGTTTGAACCGGACGTTGTGGATCTTGAACAGATCAATCAGGATCTGGCCGTGCGTGACGCCTTGTTTGCAGAAGATCCCGAAGGCGGCATTCCGCCGGCCAGTGATTTTCATGGCCTGAGCCCAAGCCAGGTCCATGAGTTGTTGCAGGATCCGCTGAATTGCCCCTCGGTTTTCAAGCCTCTGTTTAACGCCGAAACGGTGAATGAGGCGCTCGACACAGCACCGGTCATTCGTATGACGAAGGTGTTGGTGGGGGCCATGCAAGGCAAAGGCATTCGGCTGACCGGCAAGGGCAATCTGCCCCTGAAGCACGTCAAGGCAATGATCGACGCCGGTGGAGAATCCACGGTGGCGCCGATGGCCCGATACTCCCCGGTTCGCTCCGAAGAACACGTTCTGGCCGTGATCCTCACCCGCGTGCTGCTGGAAATTGCCGGCTACACCAAGAAGCAGAAAGGCGTGCTTTCACTGAAGAAGACGGCTGAAGCCAGGCTGGACAAAAAGGGCTGGCTGACTGTCTATGGGGATCTTCTTAACACCGCGCTGAGAAAACTCAGTTGGGCCTCCCTTGACCACTACGAGGGCATGGATGACATCCAGTACATCGGCCCCTTCTGTTTCTGGTTGCTGGCAGAAAAGGGTGACCAGTGGCGCCCGGTACAGGAATACCTGGATGACATGCTCAAGGCCTTCCCCCGGCTACCCGTTGCCGCATACCCGGTCAGTTATATGAGCGAAGAAGAGCAGGCAAGGTCAGCGTTGCGTTTGCGGATGGTGACTTTGTACCAGCTACTCGGCCTGATCGAGCTGGACCCGGAGAGTGCGCGGTTCAGGGAGGAGGGTGACCAGAGAATGAGGCGAACGGCGTTGTTTGAGGGAATGTTTGTGCGCCGGTAAAGTTGGGGTCAGACCCCAGTGCATTTGGTGAGGTGAAATGTCTTGGGGTCTGACCCCGTATTTTTTCGGTGGAGACAATCCGCTAAACTCGGGGGCTATGTTGACGTTTTCCACTTAAGGTTCAATCGATGCGCCCAGACCAACAAGAAACAGCTGAGACTTTTGTCCGGAGAAAAGCCAAGAACCTTGAGTTCTTCAGAAGGCGGTTTCCGGCGATTCATAAGCACTACGGCAACCTGATGATGAAACGGGTGGAGCTGGTGGTGAGCCCGGTGGAAGTCGATGTGGATCTGCACGTGGAGGGCAAGAGCCTTTACCAGGGGCGAGCGAAGGCAACGGGCCTGCGCGAGACCGAGATGTTCCTGGCGGACAATGAGCCCTACCAGTATCTGAAGACGTTCCGCCCGCCGCTGGCCAGTGGTTACGGTTATCCGCGGCTGGCCAGCCGGAGTCTCCGGAACTGCCTGGAGGCCCTGCCGGATCGCGAAACCGGGTTTGCGGGCTATCCCATGGGCAACTTTTTTCCCTTTATCGTGTTTCTGGGGTGCGGCCTCGGTTATCAGATTGAGGCGCTGGTCGAGCGTGCGGATATTGTCAATGCCCTTGTCTTCGAGCCGGATGAGGAAAAGTTTGCCGCCAGTCTGTTCACGGTGGACTGGGAGTCGATCTGCGACCGCTTTCTGTCCAGGAAAGGTTATGACATCCGGTTTGCCATCGGCGTGGACGCCACCGAGCGTAACCTCAAGGACCTGCTTGAACGCAACCTGAATAAACGGGTGCCACTGCATCCGGCCATGACCATCTATTTCAACCACCAGGCCTGCAACATCAACCGCAGCATCGCCGAGGAGATCCGCAAGGACCTGCCAACGCTGTTTGCCTCCTGGGGCAACTATGATGATGAGATGAAGCGGCTGAACAACACCGCGTTTAATCTGCGCGCCGGTCGTAAATTCCTCCGGAAGTCCGTAACCGGCACTTTCCACAAGCCGGTGGTGATTGTTGGTAGCGGCCCGTCGATCGACGAGCGGTTGCCGCTGATCCGGCAATGCCGCGACAGCATCACCCTGGTGTCTGCCGGTACCGGCCTGAAGGCCCTGATCAATAACGGCGTGAAGCCGGACTTTCACGTGGAGCTGGACCCGGATTACCTGATCTATCAACTGTTGAACGATATTGGTCGCGAGAAGCTGAAGGGTATTACCCTGATTGCGGTTAATGAGATCAACGCGCTTGTGCCCGGACTGTTTGACGAGGTGGTTCTCTATGCCAAGAAGGACAACCCGGCGCCGAAAGGTTTCCGGCTTGAACAGTACGCCTTTGAGCACTGCAACCCCACCTGCACCAACGCCGCTTTTGCGATTTTCCAGCAGCTTGGGTTCCGTAACTTCTTCCTGTTCGGAACGGATTACGGCTTTAAGGACAGAACGAAGCACCACGCGTCCGGTTCTGTGTATGGCAGTCGGGACGACAGCAGTGAAGTGTCGGTGCTTCTGAACGACCTGGCCCGGAAGAACTTTCTGGAAGGCAAGCTGATTGAGGTGGATGCCGTTGATGGTGGCAAGATTTTCACCCGTTCGGACTACTTTACCGCCATGCGGAGTGTCGAGAACCTGCTGCATTGGGCCCGGGAGCGGGACCATGATGTGCAAGTCTGGAACTGTGCCGATGGCGCGGTTATTTCGGGCGCGCCCTGGCTCGCGCCTGACGAGTTCGCCGGCACGGTTGACCGGATTGTGGATGAAGCCGCTGAAGAGCCGACTCCCGCTGACGTCGTCGCCAGCTTGGTTCAGACCCACCGGGACGACGAGCTGGAAGATCGTCTTGCCAAAGTCGGGACTTTTCTTGCCGGTCGGGCGGGTCAGCTCAAGCAGATACTGCGCTTGGGGTCGCTGAGGGGTAAGAAAGACGTGGTGCGTTTGATGGCACCGTTGATTGACGGCTCCCAGGTTATAGAAACACCGAAAGGGTTCAATGCCCCTCAGCCCGAGCAATACGTGGCCCAGCACCTGTTGCGTGGCACGCTGATGCACTTCATGACCGTGGGGCTGTATCACGCCATGGCCTGTGCCGACGACGCCGAGGCCATACCCGTCGCCACCCGCTGGAAGGAGGCCTTCACCGGTTTTCTCGAGGCGGTGCCGGCGCACTACGCCAGCGTGATTACCGACCAGGCGACCGGTGAGGGCGAGCGCTGGCTGGAAATGACCATCCATGACCGGGAGTCAGCGGTTGAGGTATAAAAAAACGGGCCGCTGTGGCCCGTTTTTTTGAGTGTCGCCGGGGCGTTAGCCCTGGAGCAACTGCAACACCTGCTGGGGCCTCGCGTTCGCCTGCGAGAGTACCGACAGCCCGGCTTGCTGGAGCACCTGGGTGCGGGCCAGTTCCGCCGTTTCCTTGGCAAAATCGGCGTCCTTGATCCGGCTGTTGGCGGCACTGAGGTTTTCGCTGGTGGTCGACAGGTTGGCGATGGTCGACTCGAACCGGTTCTGTACCGCGCCCAGTTCACTGCGCAGTGCGTTGATGAAGGTGAGGGCGGAGTCGACCCGGATAATGGCGTCGTTGGCGCCCTCCACGGTTTTGATGCTGACACCTTCCAGGTTGCCGGTTGTCAGGTAGTCCGTGGAGCCAGAGGCGCCCAGCAGACCGGCCGGGTCATTGATGGCGAACGCCTCCAGGGCCTGGATTTTGATCTCACCTTTCAGCGGTGTACCCGAGGCGCCAATCTCCGCTTCACTGAAGCCGACACCAGAAGTGGTCACGCCGGACACCCCGGTGCCACCTTCGGTAATCACCAGGTCTTCGCCGCCACGGACGGTAAATTTAAGCCCGCCGGTGGTTTCGGAGACCTCAAGATTCTGGATATTGGCCTCTTCCAGGGCGGCGGCCACATTACCCTTGGTGATCGTTCCACCGGAGCTGACCGGGACGGCCACGGTAACCGGGTCTTCATCACCAACGGAAATGGTGACCGTGTACTGGCCACCACCAGAGGTGCCAGAGGCGTCCTGGACATCGTTGAATGTCAGTGTCTGCTCGTTGGAGGCCGTCGCCAGCGCTACGCCCTGGATATTGGCGTCGTTCACTGCCGTGGCGATATCCGCAGCGGATGCGCCGGAGGCCGCTTCCACTGTCACCGGCTCATTCGAGCCGACTTCGATGGAGAAGGTGCCGCCGCCGCTGGCCGGAACGGACAGGCCGCTGGCAATGGCGATTTTGCCGATGTCTTCTGCCGTGGAGCCGTTGGAGAGGTTCACATCGATGGTGTCGCCGGCGTTGGCGCCTACCTGGAAGCTCTGGATGCCGAAGGAGCCGTCGAGAACCTTGAGACCATTAAACGTGGTCTGTTTGGCGATACGGTCAATCTCGGATATCCGCTGCTGCACTTCCTGGTCCAGGGCAATTCGGTCGGACGCGCTGTTAGTCGCGTTGGCCGACTGGATGGACAGTTCGCGGATGCGCTGCAGGTTGGAAATGACCTCCGCCAGTGCGCCTTCCGTGGTCTGGGCCAGGGAGATGCCATCGTTGGCATTCCGGGTGGCCACGTTCAGACCCTGAATCTGTGATTCAAAGCGAGTGGAGATGGCCAGGCCGGCGGCGTCGTCTTTTGCCGAGTTGATACGCAGTCCGGAAGACAGACGCTCCAGCGCCACGTTGGATTCACTCTGGGATCGTTCGAGGTTCCGTTGAGCGTTCAGTGAAGCAATGTTCGTGTTAATTACCTGAGGCATTGTCATTCCCCTGTTCTGGGTGCCGTTGCCTGTTTCTGAGAAAGGTTCAGGTGCCGGCGGTTTCTTTTTTCAAGCGTTGGCAGGCCAGAAGCGAATTGTGTGCCATTTGTTCAAAAAAACTTTCAAGGCATTGAAAATATGGAAATAAACATGTGTCTTATTCGGCGACGTCCGTAACCGGCAAGGAGAGCAGTGGCAGGGTTTTGCCGTTTATCTGGCAGGTTTTACATTTATTAACAAAAACTTTAATCAAGTGCCTAAAGCAATCCGGGGGGTGGCCGTTAACTGGATCAACAGGGCAGCGTACCGGGGCGAGACATCGGTCGCTAAACCTTATCACTGAAAAGACGAAGGTTAAGGAGAAGCACATGGCTCTCGGAATCAACACAAACGTGGCGTCAATTTCCGCCCAGAACCAACTGAACAAGTCCCAGGAACTGTCCAACCAGGCGCTTGAGCGTCTGTCCTCTGGCCTGCGCATCAACTCTGCAAAAGATGACGCTGCTGGTCTGGCCATTTCCACTCGCTTCCAGTCCCAGATTTCCGGCCTGAACGTGGCTACCCGGAATGCCAACGATGGCATCTCCCTGGCCCAGACCACGGAAGGCGCACTGGACGAGATCACCAACAACCTGCAGCGTATTCGTGAATTGGCGGTTCAGTCTGCCAACGCCACCAACAGTGCTTCTGACCGCGCCGCCCTGAATGACGAAGTTCAGCAGCGCATCGAAGAAATTGACCGTATCTCCAAGCAGACTGCCTTTAACGGCTTGAAGGTACTGGACGGCTCGTTTGGTCGTCAGGACTTCCAGGTAGGCGCGAACGCCGGCGAAACCATCGGCATCGACCTGACCCAGGGCACCACCAAGGATTCCATCGGCCAAATCGCCTCCACGGGTGATCTGGCCATCGGCTCCGGCGGAGGCACCTTCAGTATCGAGGTGGGCTCTGAGGATGCGGTCAGCGTGACTGCCGCCTCAGGTGACAGTGCCAAGGACATTGCCGATGCCATTCAGGCAGAGAACATTAATGGCCTGTCTCTGGTGTCTGCGACTAACGTGAAAGACTTGGCGTTTACTGCGGTTACTGACTCTTCCACCTCCGGTGGTTCAACCTACAGCGTAACTCTGAAGGTTGGTGATGCGGACGCAGTGACTGTTTCGGTTGATATGGCTTCCGGTGGTTCCGTGACCAGCGATGAGTTGGCCGACGCCATCAACTCAGCCGGCGTTGAAGGTCTGTCCGTCGAAACCAGCTCCGCTGGTCTGAAGTTCACCGTCGCCGACGGCGAGAACTTCTCAATCACCGAGAATGCGATTTCCGGTTCCAGTGGTGCGGGCGGCTTTACTGATGCTGTAACCTCTGGCGCGACCTCAGGTGTTGGCGCAATCCAGTACGGCACCGTCAGCATCAATGCCCTGGAGTCCTTCTCGGTCACTGACGCCAGCGGCGTAATTGGTGGAACCGATAACTACGGCCTGTCTGGCAACCTTGGTGGTGTCACTGTTGATACCGTCGACAACGCCAACGACGCGATCCAGCGTGTGGACTCAGCGCTCAAGACGGTGAACAGCCTGCGTGGCGAGCTCGGTGCGATTCAGAACCGCTTCGACTCCACCATTGCCAACCTGGCGACCACCTCAGAAAACCTGAGCGCCGCCAACAGCCGTATCCTGGACGCGGACTTCGCGGCAGAAACCGCCAAGCTGTCCAAGGCCCAGGTTCTGCAGCAGGCCGGCATCTCGGTACTGGCTCAGGCTAATGCCCGCCCACAGCAGGTTCTGTCCCTCCTGCAGTAAACAGGGGCTAGCGGTGAGAACCGGAACCTTCGGGTTCCGGTTCTCCGCCGTTAAAGGAGGTGAGCTATGAATGGCGTTAACCTGAATAGCCCGGATCTGAAGCTGGTTCGCACCAGTGACCAAGCACCGGCTCGGGCAATGTCGTCATCTCAGGCCGAAGGCAGGAATGCCTACGACCCTGCAGTTTCTTCAACTGGGCAGGTGGTGGCACCGACCGTTGACCCCTCTTCGGATGTTTCCAGGGCTGAAAAGCTGCAGAAACGTAACGAAGCCCAGAAGCAACAACTGGAAGATGCCGTGTCACAGCTGAACGATTATGTTCAGAACGTGCAGCGGGATCTGCAGTTCGAGGTGAACAACGACCTTGGACAGACCATCGTGAAGGTGGTGGATCAGCAAACCCGGGAAGTGATTCGACAGATTCCCGATGAAGTGGCATTGAGGTTGGCAGAAAACTTGCGGCAGGATGAACCGCTGACGTTGTTCAATATAAAGGTCTAAAAAATGGCCGGGGCGCTTTGTGCAGGCCCTGGCCTTCTTCCGCACTGAGGCGCAGTGGCCTTGAGTGTCAACACCAATGTTGCATCCATAAACGCACAACGACAGTTGCAACAATCATCTGCTCTGTCTGCGGCCGCGCTGGAACGGCTATCGTCAGGCCTGCGAATTAACTCTGCTCGTGATGACGCCGCCGGCCTGGCTATCTCTACCCGTTTTCAATCCCAGATATCAGGACTGAACGTCGCTCGGCGAAACGCCAATGATGGTATTTCGTTGGCGCAAACTTCTGAAGGTGCACTTCAGGAGGTCGTTGGCAACCTCCAGCGAATTCGGGAGCTGTCTATTCAGTCCGCCAACGCGACTAACAGTCCGGCTGACCGGGTAGCGCTGAATGACGAGGTGCAGCAACGGCTCAATGAGATCGACCGGATTGCGACCCAGACGGCGTTTAACGGGTTGAACGTATTGGGCGGGTCCCTCGGCGAGCTTAGCTTTCAAGTGGGAGCGAAGGCTGGCGAGGCCATCGGGCTCACCTCACTCACGGGCAGTCGCCTGTCGGATTTGGGTGCAAAGGCTGAGGTTAGCGCCACACTCCTTGATGGCGCTCTCGCTGGAGGAAACCCTGCAACACTTGCTCTGGGAACCTTTAGCAATGGGTTTGGTGGTGGTGGTAATGACATCTACCAACTGACGTTTGATGACGGTGCCGGCAATTCGCTCACCGTTGTGGCCAACGACACCGATAGTTTCCCTATCGGCCGCGTGACGGTTGCCCAAATGGTCACTGGCTTTACCGGCGCAGGGTTTGGGAATGACGGAAGCGGTGTGCAGAGTGGATACAGCCTCGATCTCGGTACTTCGACAGATCTGACGGAGGCCATTACTAATGGAACTTTGTCGATTTTGCGGGAAGATGGTACGAATTTCTCAACGGCGGAATTCGACAGCGGTTCAGCATTTTTTCCAGGCTTTTCAAACACGGCTGATACGACTGATGGCGTTCCTTCTATTTCCGATGGCCTGGCCGAGGGCGATTTCGCCATACAGATTGGCGACGCCGAGGCCGTTGGCATTGTGGGAGACTTTGAAACAACGGCCGACTTTGTGTCCGCTATCAACGCCCAGGTGCCCGGCGCTCTTGCGGTGTTGGACTCAGAAAGCAGTACCGTGAGCGTGACCTCGAGTGAGGCCATTGTTCTGACCGGCAACCTGACGGATCTTGTGGCAACGTTCGATGCGGCGGAAGCTCGCCCGGCGGGGTCGCTTGAAGGTGTCGATATAACAACCGTTGCAGGTACGCAGGATTCGGTGATTCGCGTGGACAATGCGCTGACAGAGATTAACGAGCTACGAAGTGAGTTGGGCGCGCTGCAGAATCGTTTCGAATCCACGATCGCCAACCTGGCGACCTCCGTAGAGAATCTGAGCGCCGCCAACAGCCGAATCCTGGATGCGGATTTCGCGGCAGAAACCGCCAGGCTCTCCAAGGCCCAGGTTCTGCAGCAGGCCGGCATATCGGTGCTGGCACAGGCCAACGCCCGTCCACAGCAAGTTCTGTCGCTGCTACAGTAAACCCGGAGCATCCGGTTTTCGGGTTTCCGCCGCTCATGGTCGTAGGCTGAGGGGCGAATATCTCTGGTTCCGTTGAGGTTGGCAGAAAACTTGCAGCAGGATGAACCGCTGACGTTGTTTAACATCTGAGTCGAACGGCTTGCCGCTTTGGGCTGATGGAAATGACGGTATTTCAGCACCGCCGCTCCCTGATTGACGGGACCGGCGGTGCTCTGCGTTTTAGGCTAAGCTTTTACGAGTTGTTACAAATTTGGCATGCCTGAGGGCAAAGTTTTGCCGGTGTTTGCCGATATGGGTTTAAGTAGAGACATTTGCTCCTGTGGGGAGGCACCGTTATGGCCGGAATTTCATCATTAGGGATTGGTTCAGGGGTTCTGAGTTCAGACCTCGTGGACAAGCTGGTGGCTGCGGAACGTAAGCCTGCTGAAGATCGGCTTACGCTGGAGACCCAGAAAAATGAAGCGCTGTTGTCCGCTTACGGCAAGTTGCGCAGTGCCGTAACCGAGCTGCGGCTTCCCATGCGCCAGCTGAGCGCGGCCGACAACCTGACGGCCTATTCCGCCACATCCTCCAACGACAGTGTTGAGGTCAGCCTGGATAACAGCAAGGCCGGGCGAGGCAGCTACACCGTGGAAGTGCTTGCGCTTGCCCAGGCACAGTCTCTGGCATCCGGCACCTTTGCCGACAAGGATGCCACGACGGTGGGAGAGGGCACCATTACCCTGAAATCCGGAGACGCCAGCAAAACGATTACGATTGATGGTACGAACAATACGCTCCAGGGCCTCGCTAACGAAATCAACGAATCCGGAATCGGTGTGACCGCCGGTGTCATCGATACCGGCGACGGGTACCGGCTGGTCATGTCCTCCGAGGAAACCGGCACGGCGAATGCCATCTCCCTGACGGTCAATGACGACGACGGTAACAACACGGATGCCGCAGGCCTGTCCCAGTTCGCTTTCAATGGTACCACCAGCAACCTGACTGAAACGGTGGCCGCCAAGGACTCACAAGTCCGCATCAATGGTATCGATATCTCCCGCTCGTCCAACAACATCGAGAACGTGATCGACGGCTTGAGCTTCGAGGTGAAGGAAGAGGGCGTGACGTCTGTGATCAAGGTTGAGCGGGACCTTGGCGCGGTGGCCGATCGTGTTCAATCGTTTGTCGACAAGTTCAATGCACTTCAGGGCACCATTGACAGCCTGGCGGGCTACGACGCGGAAGCCGGCCGGGGCGGGATTCTCAATGGCGACTCGATCGTGCGCGGTATTCAGAACGATTTGCGCAATCTGCTGACCCGGGTTGTTCCGGGGCTTGAGAATGCCAGCGTGAGAACCCTGGCGGACGTGGGCATATCCACCAACCCGGATACCGGTGGCCTGGAGCTCGACAGGGAAAAATTTGAAGAGAAACTGGAGCAGAACCCGGACGACGTGACGGCGTTGTTTGCGGAGCAGGGTCGCGCTTCCGACAGCCAGGTCGAATTCGTGCGCAGTGGCACCGCCACGGTTCCCGGCAGCTATGACATCAACATTACCCGTGCGGCCACTCAGGGATCCCTGACGGGCGGTGCGACGCTTGGTTCGAACGTATCCATTACCTCGGCCAACGATGATATTACCTTTGAGGTGAACGGCGGGACCTCTGTCTCCATTACGCTGGATGCCGGCGCCTACGCGACACCGCAGGATCTGGTTGACCAGATTCAGGCGAAGCTGAATGAGAACGATGCATTGAAGGCGGCCGGTACGTCGGTAGCGGTGGATCTGGACGGTACAGGTGCCCTGCGGTTTACCTCCGAGGCGTTCGGTGAGAGCTCGAATGTCAGCATCACCAGTATCGAGGATGGTTCGGCCTATGGCCTGGCCGAGGCGAGCGGAACGGCCGGCCAGAACGTTGCGGGCACAATTGACGGGAAGCTGGCCGAGGGCGATGGCCAGGTGCTGTTCCTGGGTGCCGGCCGGGGGGACGCGTCCGGGCTTCAGGTGCGAGTGGCGGGGACCGATACCGGCAGCCGTGGCACGATCACCTTTATTGAAGGGGTCGCGGAGCGCACCGTCAATCTGGTGACCGGTATTCTCGGTGCGGATGGCGCCATTGCCTCCCGTACTGAGGGCCTGAACCAGGCTCTGGAAGAGGTGCAGCAGGATCGACTGGATCTTGAAGAGCGTTTGACTTCCTACCGCGAACGCCTCGTGGCCCAGTTCAGCGCCGCCGATGCCCTGATCGCCCAGCTTAACAACACCCGGGATTTCGTAACGCAGCAACTGGCTGCACTGGCCCCCCAAAACCGAAATAACGACTGATCGGCGAACGCCGGTCAGCGAACGAAGAGGTCGATTATGAACGGTCTACAGGCATACCAGCGGGTAAACACCCAAACCAGCATCACCGATGCCGATCCGCACAAGCTGATCCAGCTCCTGTACAACGGGGCCCTGGAGCGCATCAATATGGCCAAGGCCCGCATGCAGGCGAAGGACTACGAGGGCAAGGGCAAGCTGATCAGCAAGGCCATCGAGATCATTGGCGGCCTGCGCAGCTTCCTGGATTTCGAGCAGGGTGGTGATCTGGCACCCAGGCTGGAAGGGCTCTACGACTACATGGAGCGAACCCTGTTTGAGGCCAACGCCAAAAACGATCTGGCCAAGCTGGACGAAGTGGCGGATTTGCTGCGCTCCGTCAAGGAAGGCTGGGATGGGATCCGGGACGAGGCGGTAAGCCAGCAGGCGGCTGGCTAATAGCCATTCCCCCCGCTCTCCCGTACAATACTGCCCTTCTTTTCAATACATCCATTCTATTCAGTCTGGAGCAAGGGCATGTCTGATATTAACAAGGTGGTGCTGGCCTATTCCGGTGGCCTGGATACTTCCGTTATCGTTCGGTGGTTGCAGGATACCTATCACTGTGAGGTGGTGACCTTCACCGCCGACATTGGCCAGGGTGAGGAAGTGGAGCCGGCGCGGGCGAAAGCCGAGGCGCTGGGCGTCAAGGAAATCTACATCGAGGATCTGCGCGAGGAATTCGTGCGTGACTACGTGTTCCCGATGTTCCGCGCCAACACCATCTATGAAGGTGAGTACCTGCTGGGTACGTCGATTGCCCGCCCGCTGATTGCCAAGCGCCTGATTGATATCGCCAATGAGACCGGCGCCGATGCCATTTCCCACGGCGCGACCGGTAAGGGTAATGACCAGGTTCGTTTCGAGCTGGGCGCCTATGCCCTCAAGCCGGGTGTGAAGGTGATTGCGCCCTGGCGCGAGTGGGATCTGAACTCCCGCGAGAAGCTGCTGGCCTACTGCGACGAGCGCAACATTCCGGTGGAGAAGAAGAAGGGCAAGAGCCCGTACTCCATGGATGCCAACCTGCTGCACATCTCCTACGAGGGCATCAATCTGGAAGATCCCTGGGCGGAAGCCGAGGACGATATGTGGCGCTGGAGCGTGTCTCCGGAAGCCGCGCCGGATAAGCCGACCTACGTTGAGCTGACCTACCGGAAGGGCGACATTGTTGCCATTGACGGTCAGGACATGAAGCCCCACGTGGTTCTGGAAACTCTGAACAAGCTGGCCGGCGCCAATGGCATTGGCCGGTTGGATATCGTCGAGAACCGCTACGTGGGCATGAAGTCCCGCGGCTGTTACGAAACGCCGGGCGGCACCATCATGCTGCGTGCGCACCGTGCCATCGAGTCCATTACGCTGGACCGCGAAGTGGCGCATCTGAAAGACAGCCTCATGCCGCGCTACGCCGAGGTAATCTACAACGGTTACTGGTGGTCACCGGAGCGTGAGGCGCTGCAGGCGCTGATTGATCAGACCCAGCATTATGTGAACGGCACCGTTCGCCTGAAGCTCTACAAGGGCAATGTGGATGTGGTTGGCCGTAAGTCTGAGGATTCCCTGTTTGACGAGAAGATCGCGACCTTTGAGGAAGATCAGGGCGCGTACGATCAGAAGGATGCGGAAGGCTTTATCAAGCTGAATGCACTGCGTCTGCGGATTGCTGCTGGCAAGGGTCGCAAGCTTTAAGACTGTTCTACAGACGCCCGGAACTCTCCGGGCGTCTTGCCCGTTACCGCTTTGAATTTCCGGTGAAACGATGTTGTTTCACTGTATCCCAGCCGCAGTGCAATATCCGGAATGGCCAGTTCGCTGTTGCGGAGGTAGTTCTCGGCCATTTTTTGCCGCACTTCATCCAGTAGTTTCTGATAAGACACGCCTTCCTGGCCGAGTTTTCTCTGCAAGGTACGACTGGTCATTCCCAGGTCGTCCGCCACCATGTCCTGCCGTGTGATGCCGTGCATCAGTTGTTGCTGAATACTGTGGCGTACTTTTGAGGTGAGGTCGCTGCCAGTGTCCAGGGATGCCAGTTGGCTCAGGGCATGGGCTTCCAGGGTTTTGCGCAGCAGGGGGTCAGGTTGTCTCAGTCGGGTTTCCAGCAGGCGTTTCTTTAGGGTGATGCTGTCTTCATCGGCCGAGAAAGTGATAGGGCAGTGCCAGCGCTGCTGGTAAGCCGTTTCGAATTCCGGACCCGGAGAGGCGCGGCGAAGTTTCACGGAGCTGGGTGACGCCTTCTGGTCATCGGCCAGCCAGCGGGCGTAGTTCACCCAGGAGGCGAATACGTTGTCCACCAGTTGTGGCCGTACCACGGGATCGGTGTAGTTGCAGGTCCAGGTGAGTGTGATGTCGTCGCCTTTCATGGTGAGGCTGGTGGTGCCCATGTCGCCCACCAGCTTCTCGAACGGCGCAATGCGTGCCACGGCCTCGCCCAGGGTGGCGCAGCTCATGGTGATGTAGCCCAGAACGCTGTAGGAGCCGGGCTGAACGAAGTCGCCGGTTTCCAGGCCAAGGATCGGGTTGCCGGTCTGTTCACAGAAACGCCGGATAAACTGCTGGAACTGGTCGCCGTTGATGCGCCCGTCATCGGTGTCCAGGATGGCCGGGTTAAGACCCACCGTTTCGAAAATCTGCCGGGTGTCCACGCCGGCGGATTCGGCAGCACGAACGTACTGGCGCAGGGCAGCGATGGAGGCGGTTCCGAGGGTTTCCATGGTGGCAGCACTGTTTTTTTGAGTCGTTATAGGCGGAGTATAACGGAACATGTGCGGGGGAGTCTGGACGGGAAAATAAAAAGGCCAGCTAAAAAGCTGGCCTGAAAAAAACAAGGAAAGAACGAAAGTGCCTGAAAAATTCGTTAATCCGGTGGATCTTTCCCCATATGGCGGCGGAGGTACTACACGGCTCCTCCGCCATGGGGGATACTGCTTGAATCCACCCTTGCAGACTATGTCTTTCGTTCTGATATGTCTGTGTGTGATGTGTGTATCAGTGTTACCGAATGTGATGGCGGGGAGTTGGATTACGCTTTCTAATCCGACAAGGCAGTCAGGCCTTCTCACCAACCTGCGGGGCCGTTTCGGTAAACCGCCGGGTTTCATAGGCATCTACCAGCCCCTGAACAGCGGCCCGCTCCATCTCCTGCACCGACGGGGTTCCGTTCTGGGCGTCGGCTTTGCACAGCACCATGCCGGCCTCCACGGACACATAGCCCGCGGTGGTTTTCAGGGCTTTGTGGTTGATGCCATCAAACACCCGGCGGAATGCGGTGGTCGTACAGTGATCGCTGTTCGGGAAATAGGCCACGATGGCGTATTGGTTGTCACCCACCCGGCAGAGCGCATCAATCGGTCGGATCAGTGTGCTCAGACGGCGGGCGATACCGATGGCCAGCTCGCCCATCACCGTGGGTGGATGCGTGCGCTTCAGCGCCTGCCAGTTGCGCACGCCGCACAACACGTAGGCACAGGAGCCCCCACGGGACTCAGCGTGCCGGAGCATCTTCGCCAGCCGTTCGCGCCCGTACCTGTTGTTGCACAGGCCCGTTTCCAGGTCAATGATGTTGGTGGATTCCAGCTCCCGGTTGTTGTCGATCAGGAGGGAGTTGGCCCGCAGCAGGGTGTTCTGCCGGTCGGCCATCCGATCGGCCGCAAAGATGCGGGGAATCAGCTGCTTGGTCATGTCTGACTTGTAGATGAAATCGTCCACGCCCCGGTCAAAGGCCTCAGACAGCGCTTCGACACTCTCGCGGGCGGTCAACAGGATCACATAGGTGTAGTGATTGTCCTGCTCGTCCTGCTGGCGCACATGGTCGGTCAACGCCAGGCCGTCCATTTCCGGCATCAGCCAGTCGGCAATCAGCACACTCACCGGTCGTTGTTCAATCAGCGCCAGGGCGGCGGGAGCGTTATTGGCGATGCGTACGTCGCGATATCCGGCATTTTTCAGCGTGCGGCCAACCACCATACTGCTGAACTTGGCGTCGTCTACAACGAGGATGGGTAGGTCGAGGTTTGGCATTGTTATCTACGTCTCACCAGTCCATTGTCAGATGCGGTTGTGTGCGGGGCTTGGTATGCTTTGGCACCTTGAACATCCGGGAATCAATCAAGGCCACAGTATACCTTCACTGGCCGCTGGAGAATAACGACCATGCCTTCTTTTGACATAGTTTCTGAAATTGATATGCACGAAGTCACCAACGCCGTGGACCAGGCCAAACGCGAACTGGGCAATCGCTGGGACTTCAAGAATGTGGAGGCCGACATCGAGCAGGATGACAAGGGCATCACCATCAGCGCGGAGCAGGAATTCCAGCTCGAACAGTTGATGGACATGCTGCGAATGGCGTTTGCCAAGCGCAATATCGACAGCCGTGCCCTGGCGGAGGATGGCGAAAGCAAGGCCGGCAAGCTGGTGAAACAGCACCTGTTGCTGAAACAGGGCATTGAAACCGACATGGCGAAGAAGATCGTGAAAATGATCAAGGATGCCAAGCTGAAGGTGCAGGCCAGCATTCAGGGCGACAAGGTCCGGGTGAATGGCAAAAAGCGGGACGACCTGCAAACGGCCATTGCCCTGCTTCGCGAAGCCGAACTGGAGATCCCCCTGCAGTTCAACAATTTCCGCGATTGAGACGTTGGGGTCAGACCCCTGTGGACAAAACTAAGTTATCCACAGGGGTCTATCCACAGGGGTCTGACCCCAAAGGGAGGTTTGTTCTGATCAAGGATACGCTCCACACCTATACCCGCTGGCAGGTGATTGCCCTGCTGTTTCTGGGCTTTTCCGCCGGGTTGCCGTTTTTACTGGTGTTTTCCACCCTGAACGCCCGGTTGGCGGATGTGGGGGTGGAAACGGCGACCATCGGGTTCTTCAGCTGGCTTGGGATTACCTATTCCATCAAGGTGTTCTGGGCGCCGGTGGTGGACCGGCTGAAGTTGCCGGTGCTGGACCGCTTGCTGGGAAAGCGCCGTAGCTGGATGGTCCTGGCGCAGGCGGGTATTGCCACGGGGCTTTACCTGATGGCGCATGTGGATGCCACGGTGGCGCCGGAGATGATGGCCCTTTGTGGGCTGTTGGTGGCGTTTTCCTCCGCCACCCAGGACGTGGCCATCGACGCCTACCGTATCGAGATTGCCGGGGAGCGCCTGCAGGCGGCGTTGGCGGCGACGTACATTTTCGGCTATCGCCTGGCGCTTCTGGTGGCTGGTGCCGGGGCGTTGTACCTGGCGGAGTTCTGGTCCTGGCAGGTGTCCTACGAGGTGATGGCACTGCTGGTGGGCGTTGGCACCCTCACGGTTCTGGTGGTACGTGAGCCGGCGGTGAACCATTTCGCGGTGGCCGGGGATATCGCCCACAAGATTGAGCAGGAAGCCGGCAAACGGGCCCACCTGAACCCTCGTGTTGCGCGGCTGGTCGGCTGGTTCTATGCCGCCGTGGCGGGCCCGTTCCTGGACTTCTTCCGTCGTTATAAGGAATTGGCCATCCTGATTCTGGTGATGGTGGCGGTGTACCGGATTGCCGATATTGCCATGGGGGTGATGGCCAATCCCTTCTATCTGGATTTCATGGGTTTCAGCAAGACTCAGGTGGCGGATGTCACCAAGGTCTTTGGCTTTTTCATGACCATCGCCGGTTCGCTGGCGGGCGGCGTGCTGGTGGTTCATTACGGGATTCGCCGAATTCTGTTGTTGGGCGCTGTGCTTACGGCCGCCACCAACCTTTTATTCGTTCTGCTGGCCCAGTACCCGCCCAATCTCGTGACCCTGGCGGCGGTGGTGAGCGCCGATAATCTGAGTGGGGGGATCGCCAACGTGGCACTGATTGCCTGGCTGTCGAGTATGACCAGTGCCTCGTTTACGGCCACTCAGTACGCGCTGTTCAGCTCGCTGATGACGCTGCCGGGTAAATTTATCGGTGGTTTTTCGGGCATCGTGGTTGCGGGGTTCGGGTATGCGGAATTTTTCCTGGTGTCGGCGGTGATGGGGGTGCCGGCGGTTCTGCTGGCCATCTTCATGATCCGGCAGGGCAGGCGGCTGGATGCTTTGGCGCCGCAGCACCAGCGCGAGCCAGAGCCACAGGAATCGTAATCCGACAAAAACCCGAGACGGCGATATGTCAGAAACCACTGCCCCAGAACCCACAAAAGATCAAAAAATCTGGCAAGTCGTCGCCGCTATTCCGCCTGGCTCCGTGGCCAGCTATGGCCAGGTTGCCAGTATGGCAGGCCTCGGCCGCCAGGCCCGGTATGTGGGCCGCGCGCTCGGCAAACTGCCGGCCGGCCATCGCATTCCGTGGTTCCGGGTCATCCGGAGTTCTGGCCAGGTTGCCTTTCCGGAAAGGTCTGATGCCTATGAAACCCAGGTTCAAACATTGCGAAGCGAGGGTGTGGTGGTGATCAACGGCCGGATATCCATGCGTCGCTTCCAGTGGCAGCCATGAGACCGTAGGTCGGATTAGGCCCAAAGGGCCGTAATCCGACAGAAAAGCTCCACACATACAAGGACGTATGATGAATTATCGCAGAAACCGCGTGCAAGGTGGCACCTATTTCTTTACCGCTGTTACCGCCAATCGCACGCCCATCTTCGATTCCCCGGCTGCCGTTGGCCGTTTGCGGGCGTCTTTCCGCTCCGTTATGACGCGTTATCCCTTTTCAATCGATGCCATGGTGGTGCTTCCAGATCATCTCCACACGATTTGGACGCTGCCCGAGGGCGACGATGACTTTTCCAGGCGCTGGCGATTGATAAAGACCGGATTCACCAAGCGGTGTAATGAGGTGGCCGGGTTGTCGATACGGATAAATAGCCGGGTTTGGCAGAAGCGGTTTTGGGAGCACACCATCCGGGATGAACAGGATTTTGAGCGGCATGTTGATTACATCCATTTCAATCCGGTTAAGCACGGGCACGTCTCGCGTGTGGTCGATTGGCCGTATTCCAGTTTTCACCGGTATGTTCGCGATGGGGTGTTGCCGGTGGATTGGGCGGTTAATGAGGAGACATTGGTGGGTGTGGGGCGGGAGTGAGTTGTCGGGCTCCGGTAATTGCAATCACGGAATCTTGAAGTTTCATGTTCTGCCCTAATTAAGCTCTAAAGTGCTTTACGTTTTCTTTGTGTCTGGGAGATGTTGTTGATGCGCAGAGTATATCGAAGAGTTTTGTGGTGAGGTCTGCCTGTGTCGGATTACGGCTTCGCCTAATCCGACCTACTGTAAACCCCCGGAGCATATCGTAGGTCGGGTTAGCGCAGCGTAACCCGACAGAACCTGACACAAAGGAGGCATTTTGTCCGTTTTCCTGTTCCTTTTCATTATCTTGCCGATCGCCGAGATGGCGGTGCTTATCAAGGTCGGTGGCATGATTGGCGTGCTCAATACGGTGGGGCTGGTCTTGCTGACGGCGGTGATTGGCGCCTGGCTCCTGCGCCAGCAGGGGTTGGCCACATTGTTGAGGGCCAACCAGCGGCTGAACAGTGGTGAACTGCCCGCCAAAGAGGTGGCGGAAGGACTGATTCTTGCCGTCGGTGGTGCCTTGTTGCTTACTCCGGGCTTTATTACCGATACGATCGGCTTCCTGTGCCTGATTCCCGGAACCCGTCACTGGCTTGCGGCCCAGGCCCTCAAGCGGATGGTGGTCTCGGGGCAGAGTCGCGGTTTCACGTTCCGTGCCGGCGGCGGGCAGAATCCCTTCGGGCACCAGCGGCCATTTGATCGCGACAGCAACGGCGACATCATAGAAGGTGAGTATCAGGATCAGACTGAGTCTGACCGGGATCGCATCGAAAAAAAGTGAAAAATTTTTCTCCCGGGGTGTTGAAAACCCCTACCCGCTACCCCACATAGAAACCACAAGTTCGCTGCGGGCTGATTACTCCTGAAAACAGGGGCTTATCAAGCCGGGCAATTTGTCGGATTACGCGTTGCGAATCCGACTTTTAACAGCAACTGTCATTGCCACATTAATCTGACTATTGGAGAAGCCGAGCAATGAAAATTCGTCCGCTACACGATCGTGTTGTCGTGCGCCGTAAGGAAGAAGAAGAGAAAACCGCAGGTGGCATTGTGCTGCCGGGCAATGCCAAAGAGAAGCCGTCTCAGGGCGAAGTGATTGCCGTGGGCAATGGCCGTATTCTCGACAATGGCGAAACCCGTGCGCTGGCGGTCAAGGTGGGTGACACCGTGGTCTTTGGTCAGTACGCCGGAAACACCGTGAAAGTTGACGGTGAAGAGCTGCTCATCATGAGCGAGAACGACATTTACGGCGTGCTCGAGTGATCGCTGAGGCGACTCGCACGAACTCTCATTAATCCGACGGTTTCAACCCATTCGGTTTAACGAACAGGAATAGACGACATGGCAGCAAAAGAAGTCAAATTCGGTGATAGCGCCCGCAAGCGCATGGTCGCAGGTGTCAACGTTCTCGCGGACGCTGTGAAGGTAACCCTGGGCCCGAAAGGTCGTAACGTGGTCCTGGAGAAATCCTTTGGCGCGCCCACCATCACGAAGGATGGTGTGTCCGTGGCCAAGGAAATCGAGCTGAAAGACAAGTTCGAGAACATGGGCGCCCAAATGGTGAAGGAAGTGGCCTCCCAGACCAACGATACCGCCGGTGATGGCACCACCACCGCTACGGTTCTGGCTCAGTCCATTGTAAACGAGGGCGTCAAGGCGGTAACCGCCGGCATGAACCCGATGGATCTGAAGCGTGGCATCGACAAAGCCACGGCAGAGGCTGTAAAGGCGATTCGCGAGATGGCCAAGCCGTGCGACGACAGCCGCAACATTGCTCAGGTCGGCACCATTTCCGCAAACGGTGATGAGACTATCGGCCAGATTATCGCTGACGCCATGCAGAAAGTTGGCAAGGAAGGCGTGATCACGGTTGAGGAAGGTCGTGGCCTGGAAGACGAGCTGGACGTGGTTGAAGGCATGCAGTTCGACCGTGGTTACCTGAGCCCGTACTTCATCAACAACCAGGACAACATGTCCGCCGAGTTGGATGACCCGTACATCCTGCTGGTCGACAAGAAGATTTCCAACATCCGGGAATTGCTGCCGGTGCTGGAATCCGTTGCCAAGGCGGGTAAGCCGCTGCAGATCATCGCCGAAGATATTGAAGGCGAGGCGCTGGCGACCCTGGTGGTCAACAACATGCGCGGCATTGTGAAAGTAGCGGCTGTGAAGGCGCCGGGCTTCGGTGACCGTCGTAAGGAAATGCTGCAGGATATCGCGATCCTGACCGGTGGTACGGTGATTTCCGAAGAGGTGGGTCTGAGCCTCGAGAACACCACACTGGACGATCTCGGCACTGCCCGCCGCGTCAACATGACCAAGGAAAACACCACTCTCATCGGTGGTGCGGGCGCCCAGGGCGACATCGAAGCCCGGGTTGAGCAGATCCGCAAGCAGATCGAAGACAGCACCTCCGATTACGACAAGGAGAAGCTGCAGGAACGCGTTGCCAAGCTGGCCGGCGGTGTCGCCGTGATCAAGGTTGGTGCCGGTTCTGAAGTGGAAATGAAAGAGAAGAAAGCCCGTGTTGAAGACGCTCTGCACTCCACCCGCGCAGCGGTTGAAGAGGGCATCGTACCGGGTGGCGGTGTTACCCTGATCCGCGCCATTGCGGCCCTGGACAAAGTGGATGCCATCAACGACGAGCAGAAAGCGGGTGTCAACATCCTGCGCCGTGCGATGGAAGCTCCGCTGCGCCAGATCGTTTACAACGCCGGTGGCGAATCCTCCGTGGTTGTGGCCAAGGTGCGTGAAGGCGAAGGCTCTTTCGGGTACAACGCTTCCACCGAAGCGTACGGCGACATGCTGGAGATGGGCATCCTGGATCCCGCCAAGGTGACCCGTTCCGCGCTGCAGGCTGCCGCTTCCGTTGCGTCTCTGATCATCACCACTGAGGCGATGATTGCTGACGAGCCGGAAGACGAGAAAGCCGGCGGCGGCATGCCGGACATGGGTGGCATGGGCGGTATGGGAGGCATGGGCGGCATGATGTAATGCCGGCCTGATCCCGATCACGTCTCAAATTTCGGGGCGTGGCCCGATCGACCCTGAAAAACCCCGCGCTGGTTCACACTGGCGCGGGGTTTTTCGTTTTTTTGTCATGAACTTGCCCGATGCCTTTGCTAGACTCGGCTACCGGTCAATTGTCTGTGTGTAACTGAATGCGTGACGCTGAACCCAAATCGTTTCTTCGCCCCGGCAAAGTACTTCTGCTGGTGCTGTTCGGCGTGTTGGTGTATCTCCCGGCGCTGGTGTTTCTGGTGCCGGCTGGCTGGGCCTGGCAGCAGGTGTCGGGGCAGGTTTCCCTGCCCGCGCAGGTGCGGGTCCAGCAGGTGGCGGGCCAGGTCTGGGATGGTTCCGCCGGCCTGGTGGTGGCCGGTTTCCCCCTGCGCCTGGACTGGCAGCTTGGCTGGCCGTCACTGACCGGGTTGGAATGGCCGGTAGAGCTCTCCGTGGCGTCGGCCCAGTCCTCCCTGGACGGCGAGGTGACGCTGGGCTGGCCCGGCAATGCCCGCCTGACCGCCAAGGGGCTGATCGCCGTGTCGGAATTTGGCGAGCTGATCCGCCGCAGTGGTGGTGCCATGATCGAGGGCAATGTCACCGTCGACCGGCTGCATCTGGCCTGGGCCGACAACCGTGTTACCCGGGCCGATGGCCTGGCCCGGTGGGCCGGCGGCAACGTCACCTGGCCCATGGGCAACCAGACTGGCCAGGCGCGTTTTCCGCCCATGCAGGCAAGTCTCGGTACCACCGACGGTGGCATTGAGCTGACTGTGTCGGAGCAGGGTGGGGCCGGCCCGGCGGCGGAAGCCAGTATCCTGTGGAACGGAATGATGGAGGTTCGTGTCTACAAGCGCATGGTGGATCTGGCCGGCCAGCCCTGGCCAGACTCCGCCAGCCCGGACGACGTGATTTTCCGGGTTCGGCAGCCGTTGCTTCCGGGAGGTCTCTGAATGGCCGCGTTGACGATCCAGGCACAAAGCCGGATTTCCAGGATACTGGCGAATCTGCTGTTGCTGGCGTTGGTGGCCTATCTGGGCGTGGTTCTGGCGAAGGTGACCTGGCTGATTGCCTGGGATGACAAACCGGTGCCGCTGGCGCCAGCCAACGTAACCGGCCACGCCCTGGCTTCCGGGGCGAATACCGGCTACCCCATGGCAAGTTACGACTTTTTCGGCCGCCCGCCCGCGCAGGCCGGTGTTGCCGACGTGGTGAAACGTTCGGCGCCGGAAACCGGTCTCCGGCTTCGGCTGGAAGGCGTGCTGGTCGGACAGCGCCCGGAAGACTCCGGTGCTATAGTTGCGGGAAGCAATGGTGAAACTGCCTATTATCGGGTGGGTGAGATGCTGCCCGGTAATGCCGAACTGGTTGAGGTGGAACCCAATCGCATACTGATTCGCCGGGGCGGCCGCTATGAGTCACTCACCTTCGAGGAGTCGGGTGCGTCGACGATGGTTGCCGAGGTGCCCGATGAGCCGGCAGAATCGTCCTCCCCGGACGCGTTTCTGGAGAACGCCCGGGCGCAGCTTGAAAGCCAGGGTGCTGCGGCACTGGCGCCCTATGGGTTGAGCCCGGTCGACGACTCGGGGCAGTCCGGGTATGTGTATGATGGCTCCAATGCCATGCTCAACGCCGTGAATCTGCAGCCCGGTGACGTGATTACTGCCATCAATGGCCAACGGCTGGGCAATATCGAACAAGACATGGTGCTGCTGGAAAACTGGCGCGGCCAGGCCCAGCTGGACATAGAAATTGAACGTGACGGCTCTATTCTCACGGTCAGCTACGCCATTCCCGAGCAGTGGCGCTGACCGGGTTCATCGATACAGGACGAAATCGCCAGATGTATAACCACAAGATCACCCTTCTGCGAGCCATGGCTCTGCTACTCCTGCTTCCGCTGATGTCCATGGCCCAGGCGCAGGAAGAACAGACCTGGCGACTGAACCTGAAAGATGCGGATATCCGGGCCTTCGTGACCCAGGTGGCCGACATCACCGGTTACAGTTTCGTGGTGGACCCCCGGGTCAAGGGCAAGGTGACGGTGCTGTCCAGCGCGGCCATGAACAAGAACGAGATTTACGATCTGTTTCTGGCGGTATTGAATGTGCACGGGTTTACCGCCATTCCCGGGGAAGAGGTGATCAAGGTGGTGCAGCAGGTGGACGCCAAACAGTCCGCGGAGAACCTGGCCCGCTTTGAGGAGATCCCCTCGGAGCAGCTGATCACCCGGGTTATCCAGATTGATAACGCCAACGCCCTGGAGTTGGTGCCGATCCTGCGACCGTTGGTGGCCAAATACGGCCATCTGGCCGGAGTCGCGGCCGCCAACGCCCTGATCATCAGTGATCATGCTTCCAATATTGAACGCATTGAACAGATCGTTCAGGAGCTGGACAGCCCCCCGGAATATGAAGTGGAGGTCATCCAATTAAAGGAGGCCTGGGTGGGTGACATGGTGACCATGCTGCAAGAGCTTGCGCCGGCTGAACTGGGCCAGGCCGGGGGGGACAACACAGCCCGGAAATACAGTGTGACCGCCGATGAACGTAGCAATCGTCTGATTCTCAGGGGGGATGAGGTTTTTCGGGATAAAATGCGGAGTTTGATCTTGCAACTGGATCAGCCCTCTGCGACAGGCGGCACCACCAAGGTCCTGCGACTGAAGCACGCGGATGCCAAGAGCCTGGCCGAGATACTCAAGGGCGTTATGGGGGAAGTGGCGAAGGAGAGTGCTGGCGGAGCGGGATCCGCCAGTGGCGGCGCAAATCCCAATAACAATTTTGCCGTCTTCGCCGACGAGGGCCTTAATGCTTTGGTTATCCGTGGCGAGCCCTCATTGCTGCAGGAAGCGGAACAGATTGTGGCGGCTCTCGATGTGCGCCGGGCTCAGGTGATGATTGAGGCGGCGATCGTTGAGATCAGCGATGAGGTGGGCCGTGACCTGGGCGTGCAACTGGCGGCCGGTGACGAATCCGGTGGGTCCACGCCGGTACTGGGCACCAACTTTGGCAATGTCGGGCGCAGCCTCGGGGACGTGCTCACGGCCATCCTGTCGGATACCCCGATTGCCCCCGCGGTCGGCGGCATTACCATCGGTGCCGGGGAGCGCAATGAAAACGGCGTGAGCTGGGGCGTGCTGTTGCAGGCCCTGTCCACCTCCACGGCGGCTAACCTGCTGTCCACGCCCAGCATCATTACTCTGGACAATCAGGAATCCGAAATCACCGTGGGCCAGAACGTGCCCTTCCGGACCGGACAATACACCTCGACCGGCAACAGCGCCACCAATCCATTTACCACGATCGAGCGCCGCGACGTAGGCCTGACCCTGAAGGTCACCCCGACCATCAGTGCCGATGGCCTGGTACGCCTGGTGGTGGAGCAGACCACGGAGAGTGTCGCGGACAGCATTGAGAACGCCTCTGACATCGTCACTAACAAGCGGGAGATCAAGACCACCGTGCTGGCCGATGACGGTGAGACCATTGTGCTTGGCGGACTGACCCGTGAGGACACCCAGGTAACCCGGAGCAAGGTGCCGCTGCTGGGGGATATTCCCTTTCTGGGGCGTTTGTTCTCCTCGGAAACCACCAGCCGCATCAAACGCAACCTGCTGGTGTTCCTGAGACCGACGATCATGCTGGACAAGGCCGACGCCATGGCCGCCACGGAGGTCAAATACCGGGACTTGTGGGAGGTTGACCTGGATGTCCGTGAAAAACTCGGCATGCCCCGGGAAGGCTCCCAGCCGCCCATCGATGAACTGTTTGATGCCGGCAGCAGCGAGCGGGCTCAGTAGGCCGCTCAGAGCACCAGTGGCGGCATGGGGCAGTCCATCTGGTCTGCCACCAGTCGCATCAGTTCGTATTCCCGGGTTTCCACCTTGCCGTCGCGGGTGATGCAGTGCCGGCAGGCATCGATGACCGCTGGCTTGAGCAGGGGCGACAGGCTGTTCAGTGCGGTCAGAGCTTCCCGCAGCTGACGCATGGTGACCTTCTCAAGCACAGGCTGTACGCCGCCCCGGGCATCGACAAACCCCGCCATGGCCTCCTGGTAACTCGTTTCCGCCTCCGTCTGCGATGCTGACCCGGCCCGGGCCAGCAGGCTCAGCAGGCGTTGCAGCGCGGGCAATACCGGTTTATAGCTTTTATGGCGAACCGGAACCACCCGGCCCGCCCCCGCCCCGAGGTGCCGGGAAAGAAAGCTGGTCAGGGCCAGTTCAAACAGGCTCACCCGATTATCGGCTGCCACCAGTTTCTGGATCTGGGTGATCAGGCCCTCCCGTTCCTCCGGATCGAGCTTGCGCAACGCCGGCATGGCCAGCTCCAGGGCTGGGAAGCGCACACCGTCACCCATGGTTCTCAGCGCCGGCAGCAGTTTTTCCAGCAACTCCGGCTGGCTGCCCAGCAGCGGATGCGACGGCAACAGGGCAAGCCGCTGGGCCTGCTGATCCCGGGGCAGTTCGCTGATCAGCATGGCGTAGCAAAGCTGCACGGCGCCGGCGCGAGTGTACAGGAGGTTCCGGAAGGTGGCTGGAAGGCGGTCCAGGAAGCGAACGGCGAAATTCTCACTTTGCCGGTTGATGGTGCCGACCTGCTCTGAAAGTTTACCGGTTGGCATCGCGGATGGCGCTGCGCCGGACGCCAGTGGTGAGGTTCGCGCGCCCGAGCCACTGACCGGGCCAAGTATTTCGGAGGCCACTCCGGCGAATCCCGAGGCGTCGGCGCCAGGCGCCAGGGCGGCACCAGGGTACAGATGGCTGCCCGGTTCGGTATCCCGAAGCCGGCTGCGCAGCCTGGCCAGCATGCCCGGCTGGATGGCGTTGATGCGCTCGTCAATGGGCGGGTGAGAGGCCAACAAGGCGGTAAACTTCATGCGGGCGCTTTCGCCAAAACACATGTGGTTCATGTCGCTGGCATGACTGGTGGTGTCCAGGTAGCCGCCCTTGAGGCCAATCTTGAACAACGCGCCGGCAATGCCTTCCGGGTTACGGGTGAACTGAACGGACGAGGCATCCGCCAGCATTTCCCGCTGCCGGGACACCGCGGCCTGAATCAACCGCCCGAAGAAAACGCCGACATAGCCAATCACAAACAGGGCCACGCCGACGATGCCCATGGCCGCCTGGGCCCGGCCATCCCGGGATCGTGACACCCGATGCCCCCGGTAGAATGCCGCCCGAAGCAGGAAGCCGCCAATCTGGCCAATCATCAGAATACCGGCGAGGAGGGCAATCAGGCGCACGTTCAGGCGCATGTCGCCGTTAAAGATGTGACTGAATTCATGGGCCACCACGCCCTGGAGTTCGTCCCGGGATAGCTGGGTGATTGCCCCATGGGTGACCACCATGACCGCTTCGTTGGCGGTATAGCCGGCCACGAAGGCGTTGATGCCGGTTTCCTGGTCCATCACATACAGTGCTGGCACCGGCACCCCGCTGGCAATGGCCATCTCTTCGACAATGTTGCGCAATTTGCGCTCGTCGCTGTCTCCGGTGTCCGGATCGATGAGCCGGGCTCCCACCATGTTGGCCACCCGGCTGCCGCCGCCGGCCAGGTCAAGCCAGCGCAGCAGGGAGCCGACAACAATCAGCAGGACAACCGTGGTGGCCGTCAACAGCCCGTGGTTTGACAGCAGCCAGTGGTGAAAGGGTAAGCCGGAGGATTCGCTGCGGGTCACCGCATAACCCACGAGGCAAACCGCCAGGGTGATCAGGGCGACTGCGGTCAGAAACAGGCAGACCAACAGGCTGGTGTTGCGCCGGGCGTGGGCCTGGCGCTGAAAGAACCCGGGATTCGCCATGCCGTGAGACCTCAGAACGCCACTTTGGGCGCCTGGCGGGCTTCCGGAGTTTCAAGCTCCAGTTGGGCGGTTTCACGGAAGGCAAACATGCCGGCAAGGATGTTGTTGGGAAACTGCTCCCGGAAAATGTTGTAGCTCATTACCCCGTCGTTATAGGCCTGACGGGCGAAGGACACCCGGTTTTCGGTACTGGAGAGTTCTTCCATTAACTGCTGAATGGTTTCGTTGGCCTTCAGCTCCGGGTAGTTCTCTGCCACCGCATAGAAGTTGGCCAGTGCCTTGGTCAGCAGGTTCTCGGCACTGCCCAGCCGCTGGATCTTGGTGCCATCACCGGGGTCGCCAGCGGCGTCTTTCTGGGCGCTGACGGCGTTATTCCGCGCTTCCATGACCTGAGTCAGTGTCGATTTTTCATGGTCCAGGTAGGCCTTCGCAGATTCGACAAGGTTGGGAATCAGGTCATGCCGCCGCTGGAGCTGAACGTCGATCTGGGCAAAACCATTCCTGAACTGGTTGCGCAGTGATACCAGACGGTTGTATATGAAGACAACGTAGATCACCACGACGGCGATGACGATCAGGCCAATAACAGTGGTTCCCATGGCAATTCCTCTGGTGGGGATGGTAAATCAGGCGTTATTTTCCACCATTTTCTGGTGGAATCCTTTAACGAAGGTCTCAAATTCCCGTGGCAGCAGCGGCATACTGTAAAGGTAACCCTGAGCAAGCTTGCAGCCCCGCTGGCTCAGGTAGTATTCCTGCTCTGCCGTTTCGACACCCTCGGCCACCACGGTCAGGTTCAGGCTCTTGCCGAGGTCAATGATGGTATTGGCGATGCGGGTGTCTTCTTCGTTAACCAGCAGGTCCCGGATGAACTGCTTGTCGATTTTCAGGTGCTGAACCGGCATCTGCTTCAGGTACGTCAGCGAGGAGTAACCGGTGCCGAAGTCGTCCACGGCGATGCTGATGCCGGCGCGGTTGAGGCGGTGGAGCTTGGCCACGGCGTCGGACAGGTTGGTCATGAAGCTGGTCTCGGTGACTTCAAGCTCCAGTCGCCCGGCGGGGATGCTGTGGCGCCTCAGGGTATCCAGAATGTCTTCGACGATGGCGTCCTGCCGTAACTGGACGGCGGACAGGTTCACAGCGATCCGCAGTGGAGAGCCCTCTTCCGCCCAGCGCGCGGCCTGCCAGCAGGCCTGTTCCAGCACCCACTGGCCGATTTCAACAATGGTGCCGTTGTTTTCGGCGACCGGGATAAAATGATCCGGGGGCACCAGGCCCCGCTCCGGGTGCTCCCAGCGAAGCAGGGCCTCGGCACCGACAACGCGGTGGGTTTCAAGGTTGATCTGGGGCTGGTACACCAGATGGAACTGATGATTCGCCAGGGCCTGGGACAGGTCTTTTTCAAGGTGCTTACGGTCGCGGATTTCCTGGTCAATGCTGGCAATGTAGAACTGAAAGATGTTATGCCCGTTCTGTTTGGCCAGCATCATGGTCTGTTCGGCGCTCTGCAACAGGCGATCCGCCTGGTTGGCGTCGGAAGGGTAGAGGGCAATGCCCATGGTGGCCGTTATCTGTAAGGTCTGATCGTTCAGTACGATCAGATTATTCACGCAGGAAAGCACGGTTTCCGCGGTATCGGCCGCCTGGAAGCCGTCTTTCAGGGCCTTTTCGACAATCACGAACTGGTCGCTGCCGAGCCTGGCAATGGTATAGCGGGCGCTGCCCAAGTGGCTTACCAGACGGTCCGCGACGGTTTGCAGTAACCGGTCACCGCTGCGGAAGCCACACTGCTCGTTCACGGATTTGAAATCGTCGATGCCCACCACCATGAGCGCCAGCAGCGTGTTCTGCTCGTTGGTATCGTCAATGTCTGCCTGCAGCAGCTCCATGAAGGTGTCGCGGCTGGGCAGGCCGGTGAGCTGATCGTAGCGGGACAGGCGGCTGACCTGGTCTTCCGCTTCCTGATGACGCTGCTGGCTATCGCCAATGGCCACCAGCAGATTGTTGGTGGCGTTGACCCACAGGCCGAGCTCGTCACGCCCATGGCCAGGCGGAATCGACACCAGGCGGTCATCGGGCTTGGCGGGATCCACCTGTTTGACTGAGTGGACGATTGTCAGCAGCGGCCGCGTGAGCAACAGATGGAACACATAAAACAGCACCAGCCCGAGAATAACGGCGGTGGCGATGACGGCCGAAAAGGTAATGAAGGCACGGTCGAGCCAGGCTTTGGCCAACGGGGCAGTGTCGTAATGCACCGTCAGGTACCCGTATACCGTGTCTGGCTGGCTGTCCCGGGTGAGGGCGGTACGGTATGCCCGGTCGGCGCCGAAAATGGGATCGGTCAGGGGACGGAACAGGGTTTTCTGCAGCAGCCTCTCGAGTTCGCCCAGAGGTTCACCGTCGGGATGGACAATGCGGGCGAGGTGCACGGGCTCCTTGGCAAACAGGCCGTTCACCACCTGCTGGGCGAGATCGGCATCGATACTGAACACGGCCTGGGTGGCGGCGTTTCTGATCATCGCGATGGTTTGCCGGGCCTGGCTGTCCAGATCACTGGACACACGACGCGCATCCAGCACGACCTGAACGGTACTGACGATGATGCCACTGATCAGCGCGACGGCGAGTATCCACCGCAATATGCGATAACCAAGGCGATGTTCCACCTCGAAAGTCTGTTGCATCCGGGCCTGTCTGTGATTCGATTTGTTGTACGCCGAAGGTCCTGCGGCGGAGCGGTGGTAAAGTCAATCCGCTCAGTATGGTTCAGCATCGTTCTGGCTGCATGAAGTATTGACAATTTTTTCAAAGATTTCAGGCAGGACGTGTATCAATTTGTAGGGTTTTGGTGCCCGAGCGGATACAAAAACGCCCGCGCGGGGCGGGCGTTTTCTGTCAGCCATGGACCACGAGGGCCCGATGGCGGATCAGGCCAGGTTTTCGTTCACGAAATCCCAGTTGACCAGGTTCCAGAACGCTTCGAGATAGTTCGGGCGGGAGTTGCGGTAGTCAATGTAGTACGCGTGCTCCCAGACGTCCACGGTCAGAACCGGCTTGTCGGCGCCGGTCAGCGGTGTTTCCGCGTTGCTGGTGTTGGCGATGGCGACACTGCCGTCGGCCTTCTTGACCAGCCAGGTCCAGCCGGAACCGAAGTTGTTGGCGGCCTTGTCATTAAACTCTTTCTTGAAGTCTTCGAATGAACCGAAGGCTTTCTCAATGGCGTCCTTGGCAGCGCCGGTGGGCTCACCGCCACCGTTCGGGCTCAGGCAATGCCAGTAGAAGGTGTGGTTCCACACCTGGGCGGCGTTGTTGAACAGCGGGCCGCTGGCGCTCTTGATGATGTCTTCAAGAGACTTGTTGGCGTTATCTGTACCTTCAACCAGGCCGTTCAGCTTGGTGACATAGGTGTTGTGATGTTTGCCGTAATGGTACTCAAGGGTTTCCTGAGAGATGTGTGGCTCCAGTGCGTTCTTTTCATAAGGCAGTGCGGGAAGTTCAAATGCCATGAGGTCGTTCTCCCTGTCTCTCTGTTTATGTGGATGTACGTCAACCCAATATAAGGTCGATTCGGGTCAGATCAACCCTTTGTCGTTAAAGAACTTTTAAACTCCGGGCAACCTGGCAGAAACTGCGCGCAGTTCTTCACCCGCCAGACCAGTTCCTCGTAGCTGTCTGCCAGAATGTTCACATGGCCCAGCTTCCGGCCCGGCCGCTCACCCTTATTATAGAGGTGAACGTGAGTGTAGGGCAGTTCAAGGATGCGTTCGAGGTCGCCATGCTCGCCGATAATGTTGATCATGCAGCTCATGCCCCGGGGCGCGACGTTGCCCAACGGGTGGCCACTGACCGCCCGGATATGGTTCTCGAACTGGCTGGTCATGGCGCCTTCGATGGTCCAGTGCCCGGAATTGTGGACCCGGGGCGCCATTTCGTTGGCCACCAGGCCCCCGGCTGTCTGGAACAGCTCAAGGGTGAGTACGCCGACGTAGCCCAGTTCGTTCAGTAGCGCTTTGATGTAACGCTCGGCGTCTTCCTGGATATGTTTTTCAAGCTTCGGGGCCGGTGCGATAGAGTATCGCAGGATACCGTCGTGGTGAGTGTTCTCGGCCATGGGGTAGAAGGCCAGGTCGCCGTCTTCCGCCCGGACGGCAATGATGGAGACTTCCCGGCTGAACTCGACAAATTTTTCCACGATCAGGCGTGGGTGGCCAATGGACTCCCAGGCTGCGGCGGCGTCTTCCGGCGAACGGAGGACTGCCTGGCCCTTGCCGTCATAGCCTTCGGTGTTGGATTTGGCCACTACCGGGCAACCAAGGGCTTCGGCCGCGGCTTTCAGGGATTCGGCGCTGTCGGCAATTTTCCATTCCGGCGTGGGAATGCCAAGCTGGCCAAAGAGGGTTTTCTCGGCTTCCCGGTTTTGGCACACCTGCAGGGCGCGGGGGCAGGGATGTACCGGTTTTTCCCGGGCGATCCGTTCGGCGACGTCGACCGGGAGGTGTTCAAATTCGTAGGTGACCCGGTCCACCCTCGAGAGGAAGTCATCCAGGTATTGGTTTTCCCGGTCGATGATAACTTCACCGAGTCCGGCGCTTGGGCTGCCGGACATGTCGTAGAAAACAAAGGTCTTGGCCAGCGGGTATCCGGCCAGTGCCAGCATTCTTCCCAGTTGGCCGGCGCCTAGTACGCCAATTCTCATTTGTGTTCTCCTGCTGTTTCTATGGCGATTGGCTGTTTGACTGATGGAGTATGAGCGGGTTGGGAACCACTTTCCAAAACACGCTCCTTGCGGCACGTCCATGTGACGCTTGGGCTCCGCCATCCATGGCTCCGCACAGTTTTGGAAAGTGGTTCCCAACCCGCTCTGCAGACTTGGGAGTCAACGCCTAGTGAAATCCAACCTGTTGTTCAGCCTCTGAACGCCGTTCACCAAAAGTTGGGGGAGCCTTCGGAAGTAGCCTTTCCAAAACTGTTGAGGGCCATGGACGGCCCGAAACAAGCGCACATGGATGTGCTCGTAGCGTGTTTTGGAAAGGCTACTTCCGAAGGCTCCATACTCCTATGTTTACTTACTGGTCCCGAGGATTGGAATTATCCAGTACCGTTTGCGTCTGAGTCGAACGAAACGCTTCCACGGCGTTCCGGACATTGTCGTCGAACGTGCCGATAATCTGTGCCGCCAGCAGGCCCGCGTTGGTGGCTCCGGCTTTCCCGATGGCCAGTGTGCCCACGGCGATACCGCCCGGCATCTGGACGATGGACAGCAGGGAGTCGAGGCCGTTCAGGGCCTTGGACTGGACCGGTACGCCGAGTACGGGCAGGGCGGTCTGGGAGGCGACCATGCCTGGCAGGTGGGCGGCACCGCCGGCACCGGCGATGATGACCTTCAGGCCGCGCTCTGAGGCGGTTTTGGCGTAGTCGAACAGCAGATCGGGAGTGCGGTGGGCGGAGACCACCCGCGTTTCGTACGGTACGCCGAGTTTGTCGAGCATGTCGGCGGCGTGTTCCATGGTGGGCCAGTCGGATTTGGAGCCCATGATGAGTCCAACAAGCGGCTGCATAGGCAACTGTCCTGTGATAATTGGAAAGCCGGCCATTGTATGTTTTGGCTACTTACCATGCAACAACGCCTGGTGTATGGCACGGTTGGGGTTCCCAGCCGTGCCCCGTACTGTTGTGCAGTCGTATGAAAAAGGCAGGCATTTCACCCTGGTTGCAAGTAAAGGTATTATCGGTCGCTATTATCCAAACCGTCCATAGTCAGGAGCTGTAATGGAACCCATCCGCCCAGATGAAGATGAACTCAGAGCCGAGCGACCCACCGGCAGTGCTGAACCGGCGAAGGCGGCGGCCAGGGCGCCTAAAGCGACGTCGGCCGGGGGTGGCAGGCCGGCGGCGCCTGGAAAGGAGAAAGGGCGTGCCGGGGGCGGGAATGGTCGTGGTGGTGCGGTGCTCTGGTTGCTGGTGATTGCAGTGGCGGTTGCCGCAGCGGTGGGCTGGTATTCCCAGCACCGGCAGATCCAGGCCCTGGAGAGTCAGTTGGAGGAGGCGGATTACTGGGCCAGGCAGAGCAAGCTGGCGCTGGCGCGTTTTCAGGGGGAGCTGTCCGAGACCGGGGAAAATCTGCAGGAGCGGGGGGCGTCCCTGTCGGACCAGCTGGCGGAACAGAAGCAGTTGCTGGAGACCGCGAACAGTGAGATCCGCAAGCTGTGGGCGATTGCCAATGAGCGTAACAAGCAGCGGCTGGATCAGCATCAGGAACGGATCGCGGCGGTTGAGGCCGGGCTGGCGGAGGATGACAAGGCGCTGGCGGCCCTGGAGGCGTCGGTAGAGAAGGCACGCTCGACGCTGTCGACCGATCTGGAAGCGCTGAAAGGGCAAACCGAGACGTCGATTTCAGCGTTGCAGGCAGCCAATAGTGAGGCGACGGGGCAGTTGACCCGGCTGACTCAGAAGATGGCTGAGGTGGATCAGGTGGTGGAAAGCCGGATTCGCCGGTTTGAGCAGGAGCAGAAACTGGGTATTGATGGCCTGGAAAGCCGGGTGTCTGCGCTGGAGAAGGAGACTGATTCGCTGGCGGGCGACGGTCGTCTCCGGGCGTTGCAGGGTGAACTGGCCAGTCTGAAGCAGACGGTGGAGTCCATTGATGCGTCCCGTTCCCAGCTCACGTCGCGTCTGATCCGGCTTTCGGAAGAGGTGAACCAGCTTCGTTCACGGGTGTCCGGGCAGTAGCGGCTGGCCGGGTTCGGGGTTTGTAACGGTTTGTAGTCATTCCCTTGCGGTAGCTCTCATTTCTGCGGATGGCCAGTTGGTATTATCGGGCCACTCGCAAAAGGATAAAGAGTGAACCGCCATGAAAACCCGAGTGCCCTCTGTTCAGGCTCTGCTTCGGCCGCTGGTTGCGATGTCGCTGTTGCTGGTGGTATCGGGCTGTACGGTGTACCAGTCCGTAGGCAAGAGCGTTGGCTCGTTCCTGCATCCGGTGTCTGGTCACGATTTTGTCCATATTGCCGATGATCGCTGGAACCGCGATAACGCGCTGCTCTATTTTTACCGGCCGCACTCCCAGTGGGCCGCTGACGAAATCGAAGCGCCCAGTGTGTATATCGACGATACCCACTATTTCAATATCCGTAACGACAGCTTCACCTGGCTGGAGGTGAGCCCGGGTGAGCGCCACATTGCCATGCGGCGGCCGCTGCTGGGGCTGGAGGGGCTGAATTCCTTCAGTCTCAGCCTGATTGCGGATGCCACGCTGCAGGTCGAGCCCGGGCGCATCTATTACCTGCGCTACAATGAGCTGTCTGAGCCCGAGCAGGCTCACCCCGACCTTGATCCGGAGCATCCGCTCGCGCAGGGGGAGCTGCAGCTGGTGACCCGTGACTACGCCATGCAGGCGGACGAAATAGTCTCCACCCGGTTTCTGAACAGTGACCTGCTGGCCCCCAACCACGCCGCTACCTCGATTGTAGAGGTGAACGAAGACCTGGATTATGAGCGCCGTCTGGAGAGGCTGGAGGAGGAGCGGGCGCTGGAGCTGGAGCGCCTGAAGGCCGCCGGAAAATACCCGTCGACCTCCTGGTTCTGGCCCTTCGGGGGCGGGCCGACGGTGCCCCTGGACGCGGACCGGAAAATTGAGCAACTGGAAGCCGAGTACGCCCGGCTTGAGCGGGAGCGGGAACGCCGTGAAGAGGCGGCCTCCGGCGATGGCTGGTGGATTTTCTGAGGGGGCATTGAGGCGGTGGCTGAAACGACGCGGGGTGCCGCGGACGTCACCATTGTCGAAGCCGGATCGGGTTGACTACACTGTTGACAGGTGAACCACGCAGGAACCCGAGATCATGTCGCTGAAGGACTCGTTGTGGACAAGGCTGGAGACGCTGACCGACGAGATGACGCCCCGGCTGCTTGAACGCTGGGGCGATGTGCAACGTCGCCTGGATGCGTTGAACTGCTCGCTGGCCAACCGGGCAGTGCCGGAAGACCGGCGCTCCCGGGTCAGTGAATTGTCGTTGCGGCAGAAAGCCGAGCAGGCTGGCCAGGAAGCGGCGCTTCGGGTGGTGCGCCGCCGCCGGCGGACTTCGAAAAACCAGTAAGCCGGGTTAAAAGTGTCTCTTTTTTAAGGGCTTGCGGGTTTCCCGGGAAAATTTCCTGAAAACATTTGACACCGTCAGCCAAATGCTTAAAATGCGCCTCTCACTTGGTCGGGACAGCAACGCTGGCTCGGTCGTCTGGATCCGAAGCGGGTTCCGGCGATTCAAGTGGCAGCCTTTGGAAGGCATGAAAGTGGGTGGTTAGCTCAGCTGGGAGAGCATCGCCCTTACAAGGCGAGGGTCACTGGTTCGATCCCAGTACCACCCACCACTTTCAAAGCGCATCACCGGATAACCCCATCCGGTTTCAGGTTCAGGCCTACGGGCCGGATTGATGCGGAGCGGTAGTTCAGCTGGTTAGAATACCGGCCTGTCACGCCGGGGGTCGCGGGTTCGAGTCCCGTCCGCTCCGCCATTTTTCAGATTTCCCGGGTGGTTAGCTCAGCTGGGAGAGCATCGCCCTTACAAGGCGAGGGTCACTGGTTCGATCCCAGTACCACCCACCAGAATATCAAAAAGGCCGATCCACGAGGATCGGCCTTTTTTTATGCCCGCTTTTACTTTCCGATCAGCGACTGCCCGCATACTCGAACGACATTGCCGTTCACCCCGTTGGAGGCCGGGCTGCAGTACCAGGCGATGGTTTCCGCCACATCCACCGGCAGGCCGCCCTGAGAGAGGCTGTTCATCCGCCGGCCGGCCTCGCGAATGGTAAACGGCATGGCGGCGGTCATCTGGGTTTCGATGAACCCCGGTGCCACGGCGTTGATGGTGATGCCGTTTTTCAGTTGCTTTGCCATGGCCTCCACATAACCGATGACGCCGCATTTCGCCGTGGCGTAATTGGTCTGGCCGAAGTTGCCGGCAATGCCGCTGATGGAGGAGATGCAGACAATGCGGCCATTGTCGCGCAGCAGTGCCCGCTGGCTCAGTGTTTCGTTGATGTGTTCTTCCGCCGTCAGGTTGACGGCAATGGTCATGTCCCAGAAGTGCTCCGGCATGTTGCCCAGGGTTTTGTCCCGGGTGATACCAGCGTTGTGGATGACCAGATCAATTCCGCCGAAATGTTCGTCAATAAAGTCGGCAATCAGCTTTGGCGCGTTGTCGTCGGTAATGTCGCAGGCCAGGGCCTTGCCGTTGATGGCGCTGGTAACCTTCTCCAGCTCTTCGAGCGCCGGGGGGATATCCAGGCCGATCACGGTGGCACCATCCCGGGCCAGGGTATCGGCAATGGCGGCCCCGATGCCCCGGGAGGCGCCGGTCACCAGTGCTACCTTGCCGGTGAGTGGTGCAACCGGGTTGGTTGTCGGTGCGTCGGTACGTTTGCCGATACGAACGACCTGGCCGTCGACGTAGGCGGAGCGGGCCGACAGGAAGAAGCGGACACTGGATTCCAGTTGGTTTTCCGCCCCGGGCGCCATCCACAGCAGGTTGGCGGTGGCGCCTTTCTTGCCGATTTCTTTGCCCACGCTGCGGACAAATCCTTCCAGGGCCTGTTGTGCGGCCGCCTGGGGCGCTTTCCGGCAGGTTGCCGGATCCTGGCCAATCACCAGCACCCGGCCGTGGCGGGCCAGTTTTTTGATGGTGGGGTGGAAAAAGTCGTACAGTGCCCGGAGGTCGTCTGGTCCCTTAAGGCCGGAGGCGTCGAATACCAGGGCGGAGAAGGTGGGGCCGGTGCTGTCCTGGCTCAGTCCCAGCGGCGCGGCCTTGTTGCCGGCTTTCGAGGAGTCTTTCAGGGAGTCGTTGCCGCTGGCATGATGAAGGTTGGCGGCGCTGGCGGTCAGGATGCTTCCGAGGGCTGCAATGGCTTTGCCGCCGTTGGCTGCGCCGACCAGGACATCGCCTTCGAGGAACGGCTGGTCGGTGCGTTTCCGGCGTTTGAGGGTGACCGGTGCGGGCAGGCCGAGGGATTGTGCGGCGGTTTTGCCCATTGGGGTGTTGACGAGTTTGAGGTAGACGTCAGACATGGGGGCTTCCTTGTGGTCGGGATCGGGTTGTCTGGTGTTTGAATCGTTCTACAGGGTAAAGAATCGGGCGGTTTTTGGATTGACTCAATGCCTGTTGGCGCTTGTCAGGCGTGCCAATGAGGCATTCAGCGATCTCGATAGACTATTCTCTTTCACTAATTTTCGGGTTGAGTGCATGGAGCATCAGGAACTGGCTTCCCAAAACACGCTGTGAATACGTCCCTGTACGCTCGGCTCCGCCATCCATGGCTCCGCACGGTTTTGGGAAGCCAGTTCCTGATGCTCCTCCAGACATCGTCAGTACTTCAAATAAGGAATGCATGAATCATGGCACAGGCATCGAAAGCTCCACAAAAGAAAACGTCAACATCCGAAAAGTCCGACGGTACTTCGACCGGCATCCGCCGCGTTGCGGTTCTGGGGGGCAATCGGATTCCGTTTGCCCGTTCGAATACGGTGTATAGCAAAATCAGTAACCAGGAGATGCTGACGTCTGCCCTGCGGGGGCTGGTGGATCGTTTCGGCCTGGATGGTATGCGTCTCGGTGAGGTGGTGGCGGGCGCGGTGATAAAGCATTCCCGGGATTTTAATCTGACCCGGGAATCGGTGATGAGTTGCGGGCTGGCGCCGGAGACGCCGGCCTATGATGTCCAGCAGGCTTGTGGCACGGGGCTGGAGGCGGCGATTCTGGTGGCTAACAAGATTGCCCTGGGGCAGATTGAGTGTGGTATTGCCGGCGGTACCGATACCACCTCGGATGCGCCGATTGGTGTCGGTGAGGGCCTGCGGGAGATTTTGCTGGATCTGAACCGGGCGAAAACCACCGGCGAGCGTCTGAAGATTCTTGCCCGGTTCCGGCCGGGGCATCTGGTGCCGGAGGTGCCGACCAATGGTGAGCCGCGCACGGGGATGTCGATGGGTGAGCATGCCCAGGTGACTGCCCATGAGTGGAAGATCAACCGGGAAGATCAGGACCAGTTGGCCTGGGAGAGTCACCAGAAGCTGTCGAAGGCTTACGAACAGGGCTTTTTCAGCGATCTGATGACGCCGCTGGCGGGGCTGGATAAAGACAATATCCTGCGCCCGGATACCACGCTTGAGAAGCTGGCGACGTTGAAGCCGGTGTTTGATCGTGACAATGGCACCATGACGGCCGCCAACAGTACCGCGCTGACGGATGGCGCGTCCTGCGTTTTGCTGGCTAGTGAGGACTGGGCCAAGGCCCATAAACTGCCGGTGAAAGCCTGGCTGACGTTCTCGGAGGTGGCGGCTGTGGATTTCGTCGACAAGAAGGAAGGGCTGCTGATGGCGCCCGCCTACGCCGTGCCCCGCATGCTCGCGAAGGCCGGGTTGAGTTTGCAGGATTTTGACTTCTATGAAATCCACGAGGCGTTTGCCGCTCAGGTGCTGTCGACCCTGAAGGCCTGGGAAGATCCGGCGTTCTGCCAGGAGCGCCTTGGCCTCGATAAGCCCCTGGGGCGTATCGACCGTGCAAAGCTGAATGTGAAGGGCAGTAGCCTGGCGACCGGGCACCCCTTCGCCGCAACCGGCGGCCGCATCGTGGCGACCCTGGCCAAGCTGCTGGAGGAGAAGGGCAGTGGCCGCGGGCTGATTTCCATCTGCGCCGCTGGCGGGCAGGGAGTGACGGCGATTCTGGAGCGGTAAGTTTCGGGAAAATCAGAATTTTCCTTTGACACTCCCGGAGTCACCCCTTATCATGCGCGCCACGTTGATCGGGGTTCTCCGGGAAACGAACAGTTTGATGCGGGGTGGAGCAGTCTGGTAGCTCGTCGGGCTCATAACCCGAAGGTCGTAGGTTCGAATCCTGCCCCCGCTACCAATTTGAAAAAAGCCGGCCAAGTGCCGGCTTTTTTTGTGCTCAGAATCCCGCCGGCTGTTGGAACCCGGCCAGTCCGGCCTCCTCCAGTAACCGGGCAAACCCGATGGTGGTCAGATCCCTGCCGGGTGCGCCGATAACCTGGATATTGAACGGCAGGCCGTCTTCTGTGCGCCCGATGGGCACGGAGGTGGCCGGCAAGCCGAGCAGGGTGGCGAGCGCGATCCAGCAGAACTGGTCCATGTAGCCCCGGGGCTGGCCGGCGACGGTGATACGGCGTTTGAACACCGGTTGCGAGTGGTCATGGCGGATGGCGGTGGTGGGGGTGACCGGGGTCAGCAACACGTCCACCTCCTCAAACAATGTTTCGATTTGGGTCCGCATTTTTTCCCGCATTTCATTCCAGACCGTCCACTGGTAAATCGGCTGGTTGACCCCGCGACCGTACTCGCCAATAAACGGTGTCATGGGGCCGAGCATTGTCAGCCATTTCTCCAACCGGGCGATCCACTTCATCTGGCGTCGCTGGCCCGGTGTGAGGGAGGTGCTGAGGAGGCTGCCAAGCAGGTTGAAATAGGCCGGCAGGATATGTTCCAGCTTCAGCAGTGGGTGCCGGGCCTCGGTAACCAGCGCACCCTGATCCGCCAGTGCCTGCCCAAGGGTTTGGTAGCCCCTGGTCAGCTCTGGCTCCACCGGGCATAACGGATCTTCCAGCCAGAGGCCAACCCGGGCCCCGGAGAGGGCGGTAATGGTTGAGGGCGCCATCTTCACGGCCCAGCTTCGGCTGTCCGCCGGCCGGGGGCCGGCGATGACGCCCAGCAGAAGTTCCAGGTCACGGGCGTTTCGTGCCAGTGGGCCGCCTTCGGCGAGATCCGGCCGGGATTGCGTGCCGGGCGGTCCCGGAATATGGCCCCGGAATGACACCAGGGCCCGGGAGGGCTTGTGGCCAAACACGCCACAGAAGTGGGCCGGGGTCCGGATGGAGCCGGCCAGATCGCTGCCCACTTCGAGGGGTGTCATGCCTGCAGCCAGTGCCGCGGCGGCACCGCCGGAGGAGCCGCCGGGGGTGTGGTCCAGGTGGTGGGGGTTGCGGGTGACGCCAAACAGTTTGTTGTAGCTTTGCAGGTCGGTGGCGTAGATCGGTACATTGGTTTTACCGAGGACGATGGCACCGGCGTCTTCCAGGCGCCGGATAACATCAGCGTGTCGCTCCGGCACGTGATCCTTGAGTGCGGTGGCGCCAGCGGTGCAGGCCATACCCGCCACTTCCCAGGTGTCCTTGATGGTCAGGGGCAGGCCGTGCAGGGGGCCGGTGGCCGTATTGGCGGCCCGTTGCCGGTCGGCTTCCCTGGCCCGGGCGAGGGCGGCGTCTTCGTCCAGGGTGACCACCGCGTTGATCGCCGGGTTGTGCTCCGCAATTCTTTCCAGCAGGGCCCGGGTGAGCGTTTCGCTGGTCAGGTCGCCGGCGGCCATGCGCCGGATCAGTTCGTGGGCGGGCAGATAATACAGTGCATCCATCTCGGGTCTCGTTGTTGTTTTCGGGTCAGCTGGTGGGTTCAGGGCAGCTCGGCGCGCCAGTGTTTCACCCGTACCTGGCCCTTGACGGCTTCGATAATGTCGGTAATCAGCTCAATCAGGGCGTCGTTGCGGGCTTCCTCTTCCTCCGGCAGCTCACCCGGGGCTGGCAGGAACACGTTGACGATGTCTTCGATAAATGCGTGATTCGACGCTGATGCCAGATCCTCCAGGATCTGGTGAATCACGTTGGCCACAATGTCGCCAACGGCTTCTTCCAGGGTTTCCTGGATGGTCGGGCCCACCACTGGCAGGTACTTCAGGCGGGAGAGCTCCAGGTTCTGTTTCAGCGCGTGGTCAACCCGGTTTTCCAGGTAGCTTCGTAGCGCGCCCCGGTTGGGCACATAGCCCTCCTGCGCCGCTTCGGCCACCCGTTGCGAAATCCAGTCCGACAGCATGGCGCGACGGGGATAGAGGATGTCCTGCTGGATTTTTTCGAACAGCGGCGAGCCCCGTTTCACTTCCGCCTGAATGCCGCTGAGCACCTTCAGTACGATTCGGTCGGACAGCTCTTCCATGAAGGCTTCGTAGTAGAAACTGACGAAGCGATAGGTCCGGGTGTTGGTGACATCGATGATCTTGTACTGGTGCAGGCGGTAGATGATGGAGATCACCCGCAGAATCCGCAGGAAACGCAGGCTGCCGACGGGAATACAGCCGATCAGGTCATACCAGTGGAGGAACGGATAGAAATACCAGCGGTCATAGACTCTCGCTTTGATGGCGTAGCCCCAGCGCAGGAAAAACTCGGTCAGAAAGATACTGACGAAAATCAGGTCGTAGAAGAGGAAGTTTTCGTGGATCGGGTGGTACACACTCTGCACGGCTGGAAGGTGTTCCTTCAACAGGTTCTGGACCGCCACGAAGTTGTAGATGGAATCCCAGATGATGAAGGCCATGTTGATGATCAGCAGGCCCAGCATCAGGAAGTCAATGATGAGCCAGATAAGCTGATGGCTGGATTTCAGGTTTTCCCGATTGATCTGGAGCATGGGTCAGTGGTATCCGTCCGGGCTGTTTGTAAGTCCCTGGCAGAATAGCGTATTTCAGCGCCCTCGACGACTGGCGGGTGAATCGTGGATTTACAGGACCGCTTGCCGGTAAACTCTCAGGCTGAGACAGAAACGCATGGTTGTTACCACCAATACTGAACGAGTCGGATGCCACCCATCGATTATTTTGTGACGATTTGCCGGTTCCGGTTCCGGTTCCGGTGCTTGTGCCTTATTGCCCTGCTGTTTGCTTTCCCGGCCCTGGCGCAACAGGTATCGGTAAATGTCGAGGGTGATCACCCGCAACTCAAAGCCAATGCCGAGGCCTTCATCGGCGATGTTGAGGGGCGAAGTGCCGATAACCTGCGCCGATACGCGTCGACGGCGGTAAGCCAGGCGGAACGGGCGCTCCGGGCCCTGGGTTACTATCGCCCGGTTATCGACTGGCGGGTGGAAGAAGGTGATGCCGACGATCTGGCGGAGCTGATTCTCGACATTCAACCGGGTCCGCCGGTGCGGGTGACGTCCCGGAAGGTGGACATTCGTGGTGCTGCCTCATCGGACGAGAAGTTCACGAACAACCTGCCCGAACACCCGGCCGTGGGGGATGTACTGAATCACGGTGACTACGCCAATCTGCGTGATGTCATCCAGACTCGGGCCCGGCGCCGGGGCTATTTCGACGGTGAATTTGTGACCCGGACCCTGCGAGTCGATCCCGAGGCCCTGACCGCTGAGATTACTCTGGTTTACGACAGCGGCAAACGCTATCAACTGGGCGCGGTGACCTTTGAAGACGGGCACTGGTTTGAGATCGGATTGCTCCGGGATTTTGTGACCTTCGAGCCCGGCACTCCGTACCATGCCGATGAAATTGCACGGCTTAACAGTGATTTGTCCAGCAGTGGCTATTTCTCGGGAGTGGACATTGATGCCTCCCCCGCCAGCGCCGAAGACGGCGTGATCCCCGTGCGGATCGACCTCACCCGGCGAGATCGCCGCTCGGTTGCCGCGGGTGTGGGTTTTTCCACCGACGTCGGCCCGCGCCTGCGGGGCACCTGGCGGGAACACTGGATCAATCCCATGGGTCACAGGCGTGGCGTGGAAACCGAGCTGTCGAAACCCCGGCAAAACCTGACGACCTGGTACGAGCTGCCCCTGGATCCTCCGATGACGGACCTGATCCGGCTGACCGCCGGCTACCAGCGGGAAGACATTGAAAACGTGGAGTCCGAGCAACTGGTGCTGGGCCAGCAGTGGCAGCACCAGCTTGACGACGGCTGGCTGCAGGTATTATCGATTCGCTGGGAAGGTGAGCGATTCAATATCGGGGACGACGAAAAAGGAACCAGTTCGTTGTTGTTGCCTGGTATCGGCTACTCCAAGCGTCACGCCGACTCGCCCCTGGATCCATCCCGGGGTTACCGGCTGCAGCTGGATGTGACCGGCTCCCATCGGGCGGTGCTTTCCGATGCGGATATCCTGCATGTGAATGCGTTTGCCAAGGGGCTGTATACCCTGGCGGGCAATCACCGGTTTCTGGCCCGGTTCCACATCGGTGGGGTAGCCACCAACCGTTTCGAGGATGTACCGCCGTCCCTGCGTTTCTTTGCCGGGGGTGATCAGAGCGTCCGGGGCTATGGCTATGAAACCCTGTCGCCGGAAAACGACAATGGCGTGCCGGTGGGGGGACGCTACGTTATGGTGGGCAGTGCGGAATACCAGTACGAGTTTGTCGACAACTGGCGCGCCGCTGTCTTCGTGGACCACGGCAACGCTGTGAACGATCTGTTCGACCCGCTGGCCACCGGGGCCGGGGTTGGCATTCGCTGGGTCAGCCCGGTTGGCCCCCTGCGCCTGGATGTGGCCAAGGGGCTGGACCCGGAATTCGGCGGTGGCTGGCGGATCCATTTTTCCATGGGGCCTGAACTGTGACCGAACACGCGGATCATGCAACACAACCCGGGCCGGGCCGGCCGCCCCGTCGACGGTTGCGTACCTGGTTGCTGCTGGTCCTGGGGCTGCTTGTGCTGGTGCCACTGCTTCTGGTGGCGGCCCTGCTGCTTGCCCTGCGCTCGGATACCGGTACCGCCTGGGTGATCGACCAGATTCCGGGCCTGACGGTGACCAACGACCGGGGCTCATTGCTGGGTGCCTGGCAGGCCGACCGGCTGGAGTGGAACGGTTATGGGGTGGATCTTGTCCTCGAGGCTCCCCTGGTGGACTGGTCACCGTCCTGTCTGTTCCGGAAACAGCTGTGCCTGGACGTGCTGCATGCCGAACGGATAAAGGTCACCGTCCAGCCCGCTCAACCGCCGGATAACGCCAGCCAGCAAGTGAGCCTGCCAACCGTGAATCTGCCCCTGGCCATCCGGCTGGCCAGTGTCCGTCTCGGGCCGTTTATCTACAACGGCAGCCGGATCTGGGACCGGTTCGAGCTCGACGGCGGTGGTTCCGGCGCGGCCTGGACGATCGATCGGGCCTTTTACCGGCTCGACGACTATACCGTAACAGCGTCGGGGCGGGTGGAAACCCGGCGGGACTGGCCCGTCGACCTGAACGTTCGCGCCAGCCTGCCACCGCCCCGCGGGGACGCCTGGACCATCGACGCAACACTCTCCGGCAGTGTGCGTGATTTGATGGTGAACGGCCGGAGTCGTGGCTATCTGGAGGCCCGTCTCGATGGGCGGCTGTCGCCTCTGGATCCGGTGTTGCCGGCCCGGCTGAGAGTGGACTCCGAGGCCTTCCAGGCGGTGGCCGGTTTGCCAGCGACGCTGACACTCAAGGATTGGTTCGTGGAAGCCCGGGGCAGTCTGAAGAACGGCTTCCAGACCCGGGGCGGGGCGACCCTGCCAGGGACCGTCGGGCCGGTGTCGCTGGCTCTGGAGGGGCTGGTCACGACGGCCGAAGCCCGGAATATCCGTCTGACCCTATCTGCCAACCCTTCTGCCACCCCTTCCGTCACCCCCTCCACCGCCACTCCGGCGAAGAACAGCGTCGACTCCGGAACCGTTGCTGTGGCCGGGAAAGTCCGCTGGCAGGGTGGCCTGGAAGCCAGTGCCGATGTCCGGCTGAGGCAGTTTCCCTGGTATACCCTGGTGCCGGGACTGGCACAGCCGCCGGTAACGCTGACTAGCCTGGAAGGCCAGGCCAGTTGGCGCGAGGGCGGTTACCAGGCGCAACTGCAGGCAACGGTCGACGGCCCCCAGGGGAACGCCGAGCTGTCCACGGCCGTTGAGGGTGATATGACCCAGGCGACGCTGTCTGATCTGGCCGTGGTGACCGGTGCCGGTTCGCTCTCCGGTGGTGGTCAGCTTGAATTCCAGGGCCCCCTGTCCTGGCAGGCCGCGCTGAACCTCAAGGGGTTCAACCCCGGGTACTGGGTACCGGCCCTCGAAGCGAGCCTTAGTGGCAATGTCACCACCGAGGGCCAGTTGGGCGCGGGCCCGGTACCCGACATGAAAGCGCAATGGGATTTGTCCGGCCAGTGGCGGGACCATCCCGCCCTGGCGCGTGGAACGCTTGATACCGCCACCGGTAGCTGGCGTTTGTCCGGGCTGGAGCTGGCGGTCGGTGATAACCGGCTGACCGGTAGCGGAGCCTGGGGCGAGGTTCTGAAAGGGGGCTTCGAGCTGGCTCTGCCAGCCCCGGAAAATTTCCTGGCGGGCCTGGGTGGCTCGGCGCAGGCGACGCTTGATCTGGCGGGCACCCCGGCTGATCCCCAGGGAACCCTCACGGCCAGTGCCGATGGGTTGAGCTGGCGGGACGGTCTGTCGGTCGACCAGTTGGCACTGGACGCGACAGTACAGTCCGGCGGGGTGCTGGACAGCACTCTCACCGCCAGCGGGCTGGCATTTGGTGAACAGGAGATTGAATCGCTGGACGTCGCCGCCAGGGGGACCCGGGGTGATCACCGGATCACGGTGGACGCGGTTCACGAAGAAGCGGAGGTGCAGTTGCTGTTCGAGGGTGCCGCCGGCGAGGCCTGGCAGTCGTGGCAGGGCCGGCTGGCGAGTGGTGAGGTACAGGTGCCTTCCCGGAACCAGCGCTGGCAACTGGCGGAGCCCGCCTCCCTGGCCTATGGCCGCGATGGCCGGCTGACGGTCGGGGCCCATTGCTGGCGCTGGCAGCAAAGCTCGCTCTGTGCCGGGGGCCAGACGCTGCTGCCCCGGCCGGTCATTGCCTATCGCATCAACAATGTACCCGCCGGTTTACTGGCGCCGGTGCTGCCGGAAACCCTGCGCTGGAACGCCCGGCTGAATGGTGAAATTGACGTATCCATGACCGACGCCGGGCCGGATGGCCGGATTGCCCTGGATGCCGGCCAGGGCGAATTCGAGGTGCTGGTGGACGGCGAATGGGAGTCACTCGGTTATCACACCTTCACCACCGAACTCGGCCTGAAACCGAACCGGGCGCAGGTGGATGTGCGCCTTGAGGGCCCGGAACTGGGGGCACTGACGGTGAACCTGTCCCTCGATCCGACCACCCCGGAGCGCATGGTCGACGGCTCCTTCAACCTGGACGGGCTGGACATTGCGGTGGCGGGGCTGTTTACCGGTCTGAAGGAAGTGGCCGGGCAGGTTAACGGCCAGGGCCGGATTTCCGGCCCGTTGATGCGCCCCGCGGTGAACGGCGAGATTGCTCTTACCGACGGCCGGCTGGTGGACCCTCGCCTGCCGGTGCCCCTGGAAAACATAGTGGTCAGCCTGGATCTGAACGGCTACTCCGCGGAAATCAGTGGGCGTATTCGCAGCAATGCCCGCAGCGAGATGACCCTGGGTGGTGAGCTGGAATGGCAGGGCGCACCCTCCGGCGAGATCACGTTGCAAGGGGAGCGCGTACCGTTCAGCTTTGAGCCCTATGCCCAGCTCGAACTGGCGCCGGATCTTACCGTGGCGTTTGGCGATGGTGCCCTGAGTGTCACCGGGCGCTTGGGCGTTCCCAGAGGCAGCATCGAAATCAAAACCCTGCCGGCGCAGGCCGTATCGGTGTCTGAGGACGAAGTCGTCGTTGGCGTTGAGAAAGAGCAGCCGATGATCCGGACGCTTAATATGGACGTGACGGTGGTCGTGGGCGAAGACAAGGTCAGTTTCAAAGCCTTCGGGGTGACCGGCAACCTCGAAGGGACCCTGCGGATTGGCAACAATATGGATACCCGTGGCACCCTGAAACTGGTCAACGGCACCTACGAAGCCTATGGTCAGGAACTGGAACTCCGGCGGGCCCGGCTGCTGTTCGTGGGCAATCTGACCCAGCCGTACCTGGATATTGAGGCAGTGCGGGAGGTAGGTACGGTGGTCGCCGGTATCCGTCTGAGTGGCCCGGTACAGTCGCCGAAAACGGAAGTGTTTTCCAACCCGGACATGCCGCAAACCGATGCGCTGTCCTATCTCATCCTGGGGCGTGCGCCCCAGAGTCGGGGGGATGAAGGGCAGATGAGCCGGGCCGCCCTGTCACTGGGCCTGACCCAGGCCAGCAAGCTGACCGGGCAACTCGGAGAGGAGTTTGGTATCCGGCAGCTTACCCTGGAAGCGGAGGGCACTGGCGACCAGACCTCGGTGGTGGCCAGTGGCTACCTGACCGAAGATCTGAGCATTCGGTACGGGGTCGGTATATTCGAGCCGATCACCACCGTGGCGATACGCTATGATCTGGGCAAGTACTTCTACCTGGAAGCCGCCAGTGGTCTGGCGGCTTCCCTCGATATTTTCTATACCCGGGATTTCTGACCCCCGGAAAACCGACTACTCCAGCTCAAACGTGGCGCTCACCGAGGCCTGGATTTCCCGCTCACCAACGCTGGACACGGTATCCGATGCCATTTTGGCTTCCGCCATCATCGGCACGGGGCGATAGCCGCCGTTGACCTGGATGGTTACCACATCACCACAGGCCTGGTTCAGTTGGCTGGCGACGAATTTGCAACGGGCCCTGGCATCGGCGATGGCCCGCGCCAGGGCCTGGCGCTCCATGCCGGTTTCGTCGGAATGGAAGAACTGATGGGGCCCCAGATTATAATCCATGCCCACGGACTGGGCTTCCTGGAGGATGGGGTTCAGCAGGCTGAGATCGCTGATGCTGAAACTGACGGTTTGCGAGGCGACCGCGCGGGTGCGGGGCTCTTCGCTCCGGTCTTCCGCAGGCAATGTCCGGGTATACAGGTTCACCTGCGCGTCTGAATATTCCTGCAATTTCGAGCGGTACTCACTGATGCCGTCCCGCCATTGCGCCATCAGTGACGCGACCTGGGCCGTGGCTTTCTGAGGCAGGTCGTGTTCGGCCCTGGCAGTGAATTCCAGACGGGCGCTGTCGGGTTCGTAGCGTACGCTGCCCTCGCCGGTCAGGGTGACTTCGCCTGCCAGGGCGATCACCGGCAAAAGCAGCGGTAAGACAAGGAGTGTGTAAGGCTTACAGATCCGTCCGATCATGGATTTTCCTCCTGTGGAGACCGGGTGGGTGTCAGGCCGGGCTGGATTTGAACGGGTTCCAGCCGGGCCAGTTTGAATTGCTGCGCAGACAGGACAAACTGGCGAAAGATGTGCCGGTGCCCGCGATGGTACAGCAGATATTCAGGGTGCCACTGCACCCCCATCAGCCACTGGTTTCCGGTGCCCTCTATGGCCTGCACGAACAGGTCGTTGTCCACCGCCGTTACCTGCAGGTCTCGCCCCAGGCGCTTGATGGTCTGGCTGTGGATGCGGTTGGCGCCGATCACGGGCGAGTGCATCAGATCAGCAAGCCGACCGGTTTTCACCAGCCGGACCCTCTGCATTGGCAGCAACAGGGGGCGATGTCGGGTATTGACCCGCAAGGGGGTGACGTTCTGGCACAGCGAGCCGCCGTGGAACACGTTGATGAACTGCGCTCCCCGGCAGATGCCGAGTACGGGTATGCCGACGCGTTCCGCCTGCTGGAGCAGGTGCTGATCGGTGGCGTCGCGCGCCGGATCGTAACGGGCAGTCACCTCGGGGTACTGGCCATACCGTTCCGGGTGCACGTGGGTGCCGCCGGAGAGCACCAGGCCGTCGAGCAGTGAGACATCAGTCCGGGCCCCGGGTCGGATGTAATGGGTCCGGGCACCGTGCAGCCGCAGGCCCAGGCCGATCAGCCGATGTGCCAGGCTCTTGCGGGCGGGGCCACTGATGCCGATGGTCAGGCCCGGCCGTTCCTCCGCTTCGCTCAGATCAGACATAACCCTTGCTGCGCAGCCAGTTTGCGGTGGTTTCCTGCCAGCTGTGGGTCAGATTGTGCAGGCTGATCTTGCGCCGTTCCCGGAACATGGCGCGCAGCTCCGCCAGGTCGGTGGCGTTACTGGCCAGTTGCTCCAGCACCACCCAGTCATTCCACACCGTGGAAAAGTGCCAGTCCGGATTATCAATATCGCAATCCGGGAGCCGGTAGTGCAGGGTCGGCCGGCTCTTGATTCTGGGATCACGCACATGGCGTTCAAGCAGCGCCTGATCGAGGTGGGCGAACAGCGGGAGCAGATCCAGTGCCCGGTTACGGGTCGGGTTGAACTCCAGATAATCCTCCATTAACCGGGACTGGCCGGGGTTATAGTCGTCGGCCATCAGACGGTCGGTATAGCGGTTGCTCCAGGGTTCGATATAGGTGGTGAACTTGCGGCTGACATCGATCTGGTGACGCGCCTTCAGCCAGTCGTACAGGCAGGCAAACGCCTGGAAATAGCGAACCAGCGTAGCGGGCTCAAGATCCGGCAACTCCGGGTTCAGCTGCAGGCCGAAGGCAAAATAGATCGCCTCCCGGCTCCCGAGGGCCCCGGCCCGGCGCAGCTCTTGCATCAGTGAGTCAATCTCGTCCATCTGCGTGAACGGCAGGGGCGGGCTGATGATCTCAAGGGGAACGACGCGTTCGGCGGCGGCATCGATAACGCCCATGGCCTGCCCGCCCAGCTCCCGTATGGAGCGCGGCAAGCGCTCATCGGCCAGATCCAGGTCCTTGATCGGATCGGAATCCAGTTCGATGGTGAATTCCCCCATCGACGTGTCCAGCCGGGTCACGTAGCGGGAGTCGACCGTCGCGGTGCCTCCGAGGAGGCGCGCCATAACCCTCACCAGTTCATCGTAGCCCAGGCCGGATAACTCGATCTCCACGCCAACGCGGCGTTCCTCTCCGTCGGCGGTGTTCAGTATGTCCGGCATCCTGCAATTGGCTTGGGTCATGGTGCTCCCGGCGCGTCGGCATCGTGTGGCTGATGATAGGTGTCACCATATCACAGTCTTTAATGACGCTATGGTTACGCCCGCGCAAGAAAATCGATGCCCCGGCTTTACACTGGATAAAACACTGTATATAGTCAGATTACTGTATATAAAAACAGGAGCGCCGGGGAGCAACCGCCGGCCCGGATCAAGCGGAGTGGCCCAATGAAGCTGACAGCAAGACAGTCCCAGGTACTGGATATTATCCGCCGGTATGTGGATGAGACCGGTTACCCCCCGACGCGGGCTGAAATAGCGGCGGAACTGGGCTTCCGTTCGGCCAACGCCGCGGAAGAGCACTTGCGAGCCCTGGCCCGCAAGGGCGCTATCGAAATGGTCCCTGGGGCCAGTCGGGGTATTCGCCTGCCGGAAGTGGAAGAGGATCCCGGGCTGCCGGTGATCGGTCAGGTGGCTGCCGGGAGTCCGATACTGGCTCAGGAGCACATTGAGGACCATTGCACACTGCGGCCGGAATTCTTCTCACCCTCGGCGGATTACCTGCTCAGGGTCCGGGGCATGAGCATGAAGGACATCGGCATTCTGGATGGCGACCTGCTGGCGGTACACAGTACCCAGGACGTGCACAACGGGCAGATCGTTGTGGCCCGGGTCGGGGAGGAGGTGACGGTCAAGCGTTTCCGCAGGGAGGGTTCAAAAGTCTACCTGATTGCCGAAAATGAAGAATTTTCGCCGATAGAAGTCGACCTGGCCGAGCAAGAGCTGTTCATTGAAGGCCTTGGTGTCGGCGTTATCCGGCGCTCCGACCTGCACTGATCGGGCCGGACAACCACAGACGTATTGAGAAACGGGTGAATTATGGAACAACTGAGCTTCAACCAGAATGTGGCATGCCAACAGGGTGCTTTGTCCTATTCCGTGCCGGTATCGGCTGCCCGTGAGCCACAGCGATCTGTGATTCGAGCCCGTCGCAGGCCTGAGGTGGCAAAGGCCCCTGCCACGGGCAACGTCACCGAAATCATCATGCCGGAAGGGCAGGTGGAGAATTTTCAGCTACTGCTGCCGATGCTGACGCAACTGAACCAGGAAAAACGCTGGCTGGCGTGGATTGATCCCCCCCAGGCGCTGGTCAGTAAATGGCAGAAAATGCACGGCATTGTGGCCGGTGAGCTGCTCGTGCTCCGCTCTACCCAGGAATACCCGGCCCAGCAGTTGGCGGAGAGGGCTCTGAGTGCGGGCACCTGTCACGCGGTGGTGATGTGGACCCACAAGCTGGGGCGAGCGGCTTTTGATTCCCTGCAAACGGCGTCTGCCGAGGGTAACAGCCACGGTGTGGTGTTGCGGCAGCGCTGATGTTGCAGGGCAGGGCCTCTACCGGCGAAGGTCAGTAAAGGGCGTAACTCAGTGAAGCGTGTAGGAAGGCTGGGCGTCTGTGGCGTCCAGTTCGTCATCATCCCAATCGATATCGTGGGTCACATTGCCCACCGCCTCAATGCCAGCGGCAATCATGGCCTTGGCAACGGACATGTCACGGTCTTCCATCATTTCGCGGGCTTCGGCCGAGAAAGAAATCTTCACCAGCGGTGCACTGTCGTCGTCGATACGGCGCAGGGCATAGTCGCCATTACTCAGTTGTACAATTTCAAAAAACGAAGGTGACATTCAAAAACCTTTCTGTTGGTGATATCCGGGCAGTTTCTTCACGTGGTGCGTTCACCATTCGCTGTGCTGCTCTTCCAGATCATCGGCAAAATGTTTGATGGCCTCGAGGGATTTCATCAGTGCCTGGGCGGAACGATCGGGCCCGGCATTGGCCGATACGGCAATGATGTTTTCCGGGCTGACCGTTTTCCGGGTTGCCGGTGGCCGGCTCTGGGCGACCTCCAACTGATCCAGGTGTTGCCACCAGCTTCCTGAGCGCCGCTCAAGCTCCCGGAGCCCGGACAGGTCACTTGAATCCTCGCCGATGAGTAACGCCAGGGCATTCAGCGAGGTGGGCTCTTCTGTTTTTTTCTGGTGGAAACGGGCCAGCATGATCAGCATCAGTGACCGCGACCGAAGCAACAGCTCGGTGGCGCCCTGAAGTACGGCTTCCCGGCCAAGCGCCAGCTCCGCTTCATTGGCTGCGGAAATCCGCCCGGGCTGATCCAGTTGCCGGAGCAGCGTCCGGGCCAGGAACAACTTCTGTGAAACCAGTGAATGCCATTGCGAGGCCATGGAGTACCCTGCAGTAACCCGTTGGTAGGACCAACCCGGAAAATGAACTGCCCAGTGTAACATTTCCGCAAACGAATTTCTGCCCCTGTCTTGCCCCCGGAGATTTCACAAGAAAATACAAACATTCACTTGAAACGACCGTTTGAATTTGGCAAAAAGGCGCACCCGTTGCGCGATGAATAACCGGCGCGACCCGCCAAATGGTAAGAAATCCCGGAGGTAACTACTGATGCGAAACCAGGTGATCGCGACGATGGCAACGATGCTGCTCGGCTTTTCCGGTTCGGCTCATTCAAAGGTGACGCCCGCCGAAGCGGCGCGGCTGGGTGCTGAACTGACGCCGGTTGGCGCCGAGCGCAAGGGGAACGCCTCCGGGACCATCCCCGAATGGACCGGGGGGCTGGCCCAGCCTCCGGCGAACTGGCGTGAGGGCGAGGTTGAGATCAATCCGTTTCCGGAGGATGAGGCTCTGTTCGTCATTACCGGAGACAACCTGAATCTGTATCGGGACAAGCTTACGGATGGGCATATCCGCATGCTCGAGGCCTACGGCCCGGATTTCTTTATGCCGGTTTACCAGACCCGCCGCACCGCCGCGCTGCCTGACGAGGTCTATGGCAAGATCCATGAAAACGCCATCAGCGCCGAATTGCTCGATAACGGCAACGGGGTGCGCAACACGATTATGTCGAGCCCGTTTCCGATACCGGATTCGGGCCTGGAGGTGATCTGGAATCACATCCTCCGCTACCGGGGCCAGGAAGTGTCCTTTCGCAGTGCGTCCGCAACACCCCAGGTGGATGGCGCCTATAACCCGGTGGTCAACGAGTACGATTACTTTTTTGCCTACAGCGAAAAGGGTGCGGAGCTGGCGGACATCGATAACAAAATCTTTTATCTGAAAACCAATACCGTGGCGCCGACATCGCTGGCCGGAACCATCACCCTGGTGCATGAAACACTGGACCAGATCCGTTCGCCCCGGCTTGCCTGGCGTTACGATGCCGGTTCACGCCGCTTGCGTCGTTCACCGAACCTGGCCTACGAGACCGACCTGCCGAACTCGTCTTCGCTGCGCTCGGTGGATCAGAAGGACATGTACAATGGCGCGCCGAACCAGTACGACTGGACGCTGAAAGGCAAGCGCGAGATTTATGTGCCCTACAACGCCTATCAGCTTCATGATGCCGAAGTTACGCCGGACGAGGTTATCCGCCCGCGCCATATCAACCAGCAGCTGACCCGTTACGAGCTGCATCGGGTGTGGGTGGTTGAGGCGCGTCGGCGCACGGGCATCAGCCATATCTACGACCGCCGGGTGTTCTATGTGGACGAGGACAGCTGGCAGATACTGGCCTCGGAGGAATACGACGCCAAGGGCAATCTGTGGCGGGTATCCGAGGCACACAACATCAGCTATTACAGTGAGCCGGTATTCTGGACTACCATGGAAATGACCTACGACCTCAAGGCGAAGCGTTATTACATCGATGGCCTGAGTGACCAGTACCCGGCCTACGATTTCCAGCCGGGGTTCAGAGGCAGTGAATTTACGGCGTCTGCGGCCCGACGGGCGGCTCGCCGCTGACAGGAGCATACCCGATGACCGACGCCCGGACTCACCTCGACACTCTCGACAAACTGATGGCGGATCTGGGGCAGGCGTTGGCAGCCAGGGACTGGGACGCCATGGCCCGGCTTAACGGCCAGGTGAAGCCCTGTCTGGCACCGGTGATGGCGGCTCTGGAGTCCGGTGATCTGGATCCGGAGCCGGTGCGCACCAGGCTTGCCGAGCTGCAGCAGTTCGTGGATGCCGCGAACGACAGCGCGGTTCGTGCCCGGGCAGAAGCGGAGCAGGCGCTCAAAGGGGTCAATCGTAACCGCAGTGCCGCCAAAGCGTACCAGAACGTCTCTTCAAATCGCCCCAAATAGCGTCATAAAATTGACTGCACTCCACTTACAGTCTTAAATACCGCACAAATCCCCTAAGAGATTTCTGCGAATGTCTGATAATAACAAGGTGCTGGTGCTGAGCGAGGATTCGTCCAGACGTCGTGATATCACGACGATTCTTGAGTTTATCGGTGAAGAGCAGGTGATCAGCGGTGACGAAGCTCTGGCGCTTTTGTCCACGCAACCCGACGGAATTTCCACAGACATTGCGGTTGTCGTGATCAACGGTGAAGAGTCTGGGGTCAGCGAGACGGTGGTTGCCGTGTGCAAGGCACTTCCCGGTGTCCCGCTGCTGATGGTGGGGCATCCGGACCTCAAAGGCCTCTCGGAAGACGATGCCGCCCGCGTCATCGTGCGTATGGAGTGGCCGCTGAATTATACCAAGTTCGTGGATTCCCTGTACCGGGCGCAGATCTACCGTGAGCAGTTCAGTCGGTCGCGGGAACGGGGACAACAGCGCGGCCTGCAGCTGTTTCGGAGCCTCGTGGGGACCAGCCGGAAAGTGCAGCAGGTGCGCCAGCTCATGGAACAGGTGGCCGACAAGGATGTCAGCGTACTGATTACCGGCGAATCCGGTACCGGCAAGGAAGTGGTTGCCCGTAACCTCCATTACCATTCCTCCCGCCGGGACAAGCCGTTTGTGCCGGTCAATTGCGGCGCCATTCCGGCCGAGCTGCTGGAGAGTGAACTGTTCGGCCACGAGAAGGGGGCGTTTACCGGCGCCATCACCGCCCGGGTGGGACGGTTTGAAATGGCCGAGGGTGGCACCCTGTTTCTTGACGAGATCGGGGATATGCCGCTGAACATGCAGGTCAAGATTTTGCGGGTGCTGCAGGAGCGAACCTTTGAGCGGGTGGGCAGCAACCGGACGCTGAGTGCCGACGTGAGGGTGATCGCCGCCACCCACAAACACCTGGAAGACATGATCGAGACGGGCGATTTCCGTGAGGATCTGTACTACCGGCTGAACGTCTTTCCTATTGAAATGCCGGCTCTGCGGGAACGGGTGGAAGATATTCCGTTGCTGCTCAACGAACTGATCGCCCGTATGGAAAAGGAAAAGCGCGGTTCTCTGCGCATGAACTCCGCAGCCATCATGAGCCTTTGCCACCACGACTGGCCGGGTAATGTCAGGGAACTGGCCAACCTGGTGGAGCGGCTGGCCATCATGCATCCGTACGGCGTGATCGGGGTTCAGGAGTTGCCCAAGAAATTCCGGTATGTGGACGATTACGATGAAAACCGGCCGGTCGAGGATTCCGGCATGCCCCCGGGCATTCCCGGCCTGGTGGGCCTGGACGCCCCGGCGCTGCTGCCGGTTAACGGCATCAACCTGAAGGATTACCTCTCGAACCTGGAAAAGCAACTGATTCAGCAGGCTCTGGACGAGGCCGGCGGTGTGGTGGCCCGGGCCGCGGAAAAACTGCGTATCCGGCGCACCACCCTGGTGGAGAAAGTCAGAAAGTACGGGCTCCGGGAAGAGGAGCCGGAAGACTCCTGATCGCTTCGGATCCCTCCTTGTTCCCACTGACCGGCCGGCCGGATCAGCGAAAATAACGGCGTCAAAGGTTTGTAACCGGCGACGCCGTTATCGTTTCCAACCGACGTAAAACCGTCATCTGCATTCTTTCAGTATTTCCTTTGTCTCTGAATTTAAAAGAAAAAGCCAACTTGGCACGGTGCTGGCTTAGTGCTCTGCAAACGAATCATCCGAATGGTGCGGCCGGAATGCCGGGTCGGTCAGGGGGCGAGGTTATGAGTCAGGCACAATTTGTTGTCAAGTCCGGTTCCGGGGAGGCGCAGGCCAACGCGGCGGCGGATGTGAATGACAAGGTTACGGCGCTGTTTCCGCAGCAGGACGATGAGGCGGTGGATTCCGCCCTGGAACTGTTCAACCGGATGTCCCGCCAGATTACTGACTCCTACCGAACGCTGGAATCGCGGGTGAACCAGTTGTCCGGTCAGCTGGACCAGGAGTCGCAGCAACGCCAGCAGGAACTGGAGCACAAAGAGCAGTTGGCAGACCGGCTCTCGACCCTGCTGAACGCGCTGCCCGCCGGTGTGGTAGTGCTGGACAGCCAGGGGGTGGTGTCCCAGACCAACCCGGCGGCCATCACCCTGTTGGGCGAGCCTCTGGATGGCGAACGGTGGGTTGATGTTATCCAACGCTGCTTCGCACCCCGCCGTGACGATGGCCATGAAGTGTCCCTGAAAGATGGCCGGCGGGTCAGTATTGAAATCCGGACCATGGAAAACCAGCCTGGTCAGCTTATTCTTCTGACCGACCTGACGGAAACCCGTCAATTGCAGGCGCAGCTGGCTCATGCCCAGCGGCTATCGGCCATGGGGAAGATGGTGGCATCGCTTGCTCACCAGATTCGAACGCCCCTGTCGGCGGCGATTCTCTATGGCGGCCACCTGAGCCAGGATGATCTGGACGACGAGCTTCGGCAACGCTGTGCGTCGCGGCTGATGTCCCGTCTGACCCACCTGGAACAACAGGTGCGGGATATGCTGATTTTTGCCCGGGGGGAGACCCGGCTGGCGGAGGCGCTATCGGCGTCGACCCTGGTCGAGGCTCTGTCGGCGGCCGTGGAGGGTGTAGCGCCGGGCCCGGGTGTCGATGTGCAGCTGCAGGATGAAATCGCGGTGCCGTGCCAGCTGATGTGCAACCGGGATGCGCTCGTCGGAGCCTGCACCAACCTGGTTAACAACAGTCTGGAGGCGGGAGCGACCAGCGTTATGGTCCAGGTCACAAGCGAGCGGGAAGATCTGGTCATCCGGGTGGTCGATAACGGGCCCGGGTTCGACCGCGCAGACAGCCATCGCCTGATGGAAGCGTTCTACACCACCAAATCCCATGGCACCGGGTTGGGCCTCGCGGTGGTTCAGGCCGTGGTGAAGGCTCACCAGGGACAATTTTCCATGGCATCGCCGGAGCAGGGGGGCGCCGTGGCAACCCTGCGTATACCGCAAGTGCGCAACAGAGTAAGAGACTGATCGGAGGCAAGCATGGCCAAGGCGCAGATTCTGATAGTGGAAGACGACCGTGACCTGCGGGAAGCATTGGTCACCACACTGGAGTTGGCAAAGTTCCGGGTGCGCGAGGCTGCGGATGCCCGGGAGGCCCTGGCGTGTCTGGCCGAGTCGCCGGTGGATATGGTGGTCAGTGACGTCAATATGCCGGGCTTGTCCGGCCATGAACTGCTGGCGGAGGTACACCGCCTGTATCCGGGATTGCCGATGATGCTGATTACGGCCTACGGCCAGATCAGCCATGCGGTGTCGGCCATGCAGGCCGGCGCCATCGATTATCTGGTCAAACCGTTTGAGCCCAACGTATTGGTGGAGGCGGTTACCCGGGTCGTGGGTGGTGCTCGCCGGACCTCCGGCGACGAACCGGTGGCGGAAGATGCCATCAGCAAGCGGATGTTTCAGCTCGCCACGAAAGTGGCGGGCAGTGACTCCACAGTGATGATCTCCGGGGAGAGCGGAACCGGCAAGGAAGTCCTGGCCCGCTATATTCACGACCAGTCGCCACGGGCAGGCCAGCCGTTTGTCGCCATTAACTGTGCGGCCATCCCCGAGAACATGCTTGAGGCCATGCTGTTTGGCCATGAAAAAGGGGCCTTTACCGGCGCCGTGGCGTCATCGCCAGGCAAATTTGAGCAGGCCAATGGTGGCACTATCCTGCTGGATGAGATTTCCGAGATGGACATCGGGCTGCAGTCCAAGTTGTTGAGGGTATTGCAGGAGCGCGAAGTGGAGCGGGTCGGTGGCCGTAAACCCATTGCCCTGGACGTGCGGGTGGTGGCAACCACCAACCGGGATTTGGCGGAGTACGTCCGTGAGGGGAAATTCCGGGAAGACCTGTATTACCGGTTGACGGTCTTCCCGATGCACTGGCAACCCCTGCGTGAGCGGCCTCTGGATATCCTGCCTCTGGCGACCTCGCTGTTGAAAAAACACTGTCGCAAGATGAAACTGACCGGGGTGGCCTTTGCCGCCGATGCCAGAACCGCATTGATGAGCCACCGCTGGCCGGGCAATGTGCGGGAGCTGGACAACGCCATTCAGCGGGCACTGGTGCTGCACCAGGGCAACGTGATCCACGCCGGTGATCTGTGTCTGGAGCTGGGAATTACCGGCTTGTCGGAGGCCTCGGCGCCGGTACCGCAGGCAGGAGCAGGCGCTGATAACCACCCCGAACCGCCGCCTGAGCCGACCACTGATGACGCCGGCTCGCTGGGGAATGATCTGCGCCAGCAAGAGTTCCGTATCATTATCCAGATGTTGAAGAAGGAGCGTGGACGCCGCAATCGGGCCGCGGAGCAATTGGGCATCAGCCCCAGGACACTTCGCTACAAACTGGCCCAGATGCGGGACGCCGGTATTGATCTGGACGCCGAACTGGCGATGGCTTGACCCCTGTGTAATCGTTATTGCAAGGCACCCTCCGGGGTGTCTTTTTTTTGTTTGCTGTTTCCCCGGTACCATGCCTGTTGCCGAGCGATGCCGGAGAGGGGAAGCTCAATGTCAAAACTTCGTCACGATGCCCCGAGTGCTTTCATATAAATCATATAACCTGATGATAATAATACCAAAATAATACTTGGCCCGGTCGTTGCTCACGGTCAGGTTACCAGTCATTAACAGAGTTTCTAGGGTAAGTTTGCTCCCACCGGAGCGAAGGCCAGGAGAGAGTCATGGTTCAACGTGCCGACATCAACAGCGTGCTGTCCGACATCCGCTCACTGCGTTCTCAGATGATGCAGAACCAGCGGGTTGAACAGGATCAGTCGGTTCGCGGTCGCATCGACGGTCCGCGTCAGGTGCAGGAAACGCAGGAGACGCCGAGTTTCAGTGACATGCTGGGCAAGGCGGTCAACAACGTGAACGAACTCCAACAGACCGCAGGCGACCTGCGGACCGCCTATGACATGGGCGATCCCAATGTCGACATCACCCGTGTGATGATTGCCGCCCAGAAATCCTCTGTTTCCTTCGAAGCGCTGACCCAGGTTCGTAACCGGGTGGTCCGGGCCTACGAAGACATCATGAATATGCCGATCTGATAACGGAGCAGAGTCATGGCCAGCGTACCTGCACAAACCAACGCCCAGAATCTGCCCAGCACCCGGGAATCCGATGCGCCGGAAAGCGGTAATGATCTGTTCATGGGTTTCAACCGCCTGAACCTGCTGCGCCAGATCGGGCTGATGGTTGGCCTGGCGGCCAGCGTCGCCCTGGGTGTTGCCGTGGTGCTCTGGGCCCAGGAGCCCAACTATCAGCCCGTGGTCGGCGACCTGTCTTCCTATAACCCCCGGGACGTGACCGCGATTCTGGAAAGCAGTGGCATTGAGTACAAGATGGACCCCCGGACCGGTGCCCTGCTGGTGCCCTCGGAGCAGGTCTACAGCGCGCGCCTGAAGCTGGCGGCAGAGGGTGTCACCGATCACAAACCCATGGGCTATGAGCTGCTCGATCAGGAGCGTGGCCTGGGCACTTCGCAGTTTATGGAGACCATCAGCTATCGCCGGGGCCTGGAAGGTGAACTGGCCCGTACCATCGCCAGCATGCGTGGTGTTCGTGGTGCCCGGGTGCACCTGGCGATTCCGGAGCGCTCGGTGTTCGTGCGGGACGCCCGGGAGCCGTCAGCGTCGGTATTCCTGGAGGTGTTTGCCGGTGCCCGCCCGGACCAGGAACAGATCAATGCCGTGGTGAATCTGGTTGCGGGCAGTATCCCGATGATGAACAAGGACCAGGTGACGGTGGTGGATCAGAACGGCAATCTGCTGACCGGAAAGGACAGCAAGAGCAATGCCGACAAGATGCAGAACCAGTATGAGTACACGGCCCAGTTGGAGGAACGGCTTACCCGCCGGGTGGAATCACTGGTTGCGCCCATTGTCGGCCAGGGCCGGTTCCGGGCGGAAGTGTCGGCGGATCTGGATTTCTCGGCGGTGGAGCAGGCGGAAGAGTTGTTCAATCCGGAACAGAAAGCGGTGCGCAGTGAGCGGGAGATGACCGAGCAGCGGGTGGCCGGTGGCGGTCCGGTTGGCATTCCCGGCGCGCTGTCCAATCAGCCTCCGGCGGACGTGACCGTGCCGGAGCAGACCAACGGTGGTAACGATGACGGCGAAGGCCAGACCCCGCCGCCGGTCAATGTGCACCGGGAGGCCACGCGCAACTACGAGATTGATCGCACGGTCAGTTACGTTCGCCAGGAACTGGGCAAGGTCAAGCGGTTGACCGTGGCGTTGGCGGTGGACGATATGAAGGTCGTAGACCCGCAAACCGGCGAGATCAGTTACCAGCCCTGGCCCGAGCAGGAATTGCAGCGGCTCAGTATGCTGGTGCGGGATGCCGTAGGTTATTCCGCCGCCCGGGGCGACAGCGTGACCGTTATGAACACGGCGTTTGCCCCAGAGCAAAAAATTGAGTTCGACGCTCCGGGTTTCTGGGAACAACCCTGGTTCTGGGATCTGATGAAGCAGGTGCTGGCCGGTCTGGTGATTCTGGTGCTGGTGCTCGGGCTGCTGCGACCGACATTGAAGAGCCTCTCGGGCGGCGGTCAGCGCGCCCGCGGGCGGAGTTCGGGTGACGACGACTACGGCGATCTCGATGAACTGGAGGGCGGCGATGCCCTGCGCCAGGCCATGTCGTCCCAGGATGAACTGCTTTTGCCCGGCGCGACGGACAGTTATGATAGGCAATTGAATGCACTGAAAGGCCTGATTGCCGAAGACCCGGCCAGGGTCGCACAGGTGATGCGCCAGTGGGTGAATGTCGATGACTGAGCAAGCCAACCAACCGGCCGGCGCGGCGGCACCGGCGAAGCCCCAGCGGAAGATTCCCCGGGTTGAGCAGGCGGCGATTCTGCTGATGTCGCTGGGCGAAGCCGACGCCGCCGAGGTTCTCAAGCACATGGGGCCGAAGGAAGTTCAGCGTGTCGGCGTGGCCATGGCCCAGATGAAAGACGTTAGCAAGGACGACGTCACCTTTGTGCTGAACCAGTTCGTGGACGCCGTGGGCGGCCAGACCGGTCTCGGCGTTGGCAACGACGACTATATTCGCGCCATGCTCACCCAGGCACTCGGTGACGACAAGGCCGCGAGCCTGATCGACCGTATCCTGATCGGCGGCAACACCACCGGCCTGGACACCCTGAAGTGGATGGAGCCACGGGCGGTGGGTGACATCATTCGTTACGAGCATCCGCAGATCCAGGCCATCGTGATTTCCTATCTTGATCCGGATCAGGCGGCTGAAATCCTTGGCACACTGGATGACAAGGTGCGCCTGGATGTGATGATGCGGGTGGCCTCCCTGGAAAGTATCCAGCCCCAGGCCCTGCAGGAACTGAACGATATCCTCGAGAAACAGTTCTCCGGCGGTTCCGCGGCCCAGACCAGTCGCATTGGCGGCGTCAAGCGAGCCGCGGATATCATGAACTTCATGGACCGCAGTATCGAAGGCAACCTGATGGACTCCATCAAGGACATGGACCCGGATCTGGCCTCCACCATCGAAGACCTGATGTTCGTCTTTGACAACCTGCGTGAGGTTGATGATCGCGGCATCCAGGCCCTGTTGCGGGAAGTCTCCTCCGAGGTTCTGGTGGTCGCGCTCAAGGGCGCGGACGATGCGGTGCAGGACAAAATCTTCAAAAACATGTCCAAACGGGCGGCTGAACTGCTGCAGGACGATCTGGAAGCCAAGGGGCCGGTTCGTGTCAGCGAAGTGGAATCGGCCCAGAAAGACATTATTACCATTGCCCGCCGCATGGCCGAGGCCGGTGAAATCACCCTCGGCGGTGCCGGCGAAGAAATGATGTGATGAAAGATTCCGCCAGAGACCTCAACCGGATACCCAAGGAGCAACTGACCGCCTACGAGCGCTGGGAGTTGCCGTTGCTGGATGCCCGTGGTAACGAGGTCGCCCGGGAGGAGGAACAGAACGTCAAACCGCTGACCGCCGCGGATATCGAGGCCATCCGTGCCGCCGCCCGGGAAGACGGCTACCAGGAGGGCCGGGAGGAAGGCTTTCAGGCCGGACTCAGCGAGGGTCGGCAGCAGGGGCATCAGGAAGGCCTGGACACCGGCCAGGCGGAGGGCCTGGAGCGGGGGCAGGCAGAGGCCCGCTCGGAAATCGACGCCAAGCTGGATCGCCTGGAACATCTGCTCGGCGAGCTGATGCTACCAATCAAACGTCATCAGGATGAACTGGAAACCGTTCTGTTAAACCTCACCACCGTGCTGTCCCGGGCCGTGGTCTATCGTGAGCTCAGCCTGGACTCGTCCCAGATCCAGCGGGTCGTCCGGCGGGCCATTGAGGCATTGCCGTCGACGGCGGACAACCTTCGTATTCACGTGCACCCGGGCGACAGCGACTGGGTTCGCGAGGTGGCGGCGCGGCTGGAGACCGGCGCCTCCGTTATTGAGGATGACCGCATCCTGCCCGGCGGCTGTACGGTGGAAACCCGCCACAGCCTGGTGGATTTTACCGTGGAAAAACGTTTTCAGCGGGCGGTTCAGAGCATGCTCGATCAGCAGATGACCGGCAGTGACGCCGGAGAGAGCGAAGAGCTCGATTCCCTGATGGGCGACCTGACGGACTTCCATCGGGATGTTATGGATTCACCGGATCAATCCGAGGACGACGGTGATGACCTCGCCCCTGGCTGATCGCCTCAACCGGTTTGGCGGCTTTCTGGGCACGGAACCCGAGCCCGAGCTGTCCGGTCGCCTGACCCGGATGGTTGGCCTGACCCTGGAGTGCGTCGGGTGCCCGATGGTGGTGGGCGACCGATGCGTGATTCAGGGCCAGGGCACGGGCAATGTCGAAGCGGAAGTGGTTGGGTTTGAAGACGACAAGGTCTACCTGATGCCGCTGACGGCTATTGAAGGTCTGAAGCCTGGCGCCCGCGTGGTGCCGCTGTCCGCCGCCAGCCGGGTGCCGGTTGGTCCGCAACTGCTGGGTCGGGTGGTGGATGGCAGCGGCGAAGCCCTGGACGGTAAGGGTCCGTTACAGGCGGAAGCCCGGGTGGCGCTGACCGGAGACATCATCAACCCCCTGAACCGGGCGCCGGTACGCCAGTCCATGGATGTCGGTATCCGGGCCATCAACTCCCTGCTCACAGTGGGGCAGGGCCAGCGCCTGGGCCTGTTTGCCGGCAGTGGTGTGGGCAAGAGCATGTTGCTGGGCATGATGACGCGCTTTACCGACGCCGATATCACCGTGGTGGGGCTGATCGGCGAGCGTGGCCGGGAAGTGAAGGAATTCATTGAGGACATCCTGGGCGAGGAAGGCCTGGCCCGCTCGGTGGTGGTGGCCTCGCCCGCCGATGACTCCCCCCTGATGCGGTTGCGGGCCGCCATGCTGACCACCCGTATCGCCGAATATTACCGTGACCAGGGCAAGCGGGTGCTGTTGCTGATGGACTCCCTGACGCGCTACGCCCAGGCCCAGCGGGAGATTGCCCTGGCGGTCGGAGAACCGCCGGCCACCAAGGGCTACCCGCCGTCGGTGTTTGCCAAGTTACCGCAACTGGTGGAACGCACCGGCAACGGCCGGCCAGGCGGTGGCTCGATTACCGCCTTCTATACCGTGCTGACCGAAGGCGATGACCAGCAGGACCCCATTGCCGATGCCGCCCGGGCCATCCTCGATGGCCACATTGTGCTCTCCCGCCGGCTGGCGGAGGAAGGGCATTACCCAGCTATTGATGTCGAGGCTTCCATCAGCCGTGTCATGCCCCAGGTCACGGAGCCCGAGCACTTTTCCCGGGCCCAACGCTTCAAGCAGGTGTACTCCCGCTACCAGCAGGCCCGCGATCTGATCAGTGTCGGTGCCTACGTGAAAGGCTCGGACCCGGAGACTGATTTTGCCATCACCCACATTGGCAATATGGGCCAGTTCCTGCAGCAGGGCCTGAATGAGAGTGCCTCCCTGAACGACAGCATTGACCAGTTATTGTCGGTCGTGCCCGAACGGCGCTCTCCGGAACGCCGTAGAGGCGCGGTTCCCGATGCCTCTGCCGGGCGGGGTGAGGGCTGATGCTGCGCTCGCAACGGCTGGCGGTGGTTCTGAACCTGGAGGAACGCAAGGAACAGCAGGCCCTTGAGCGCATGGGCGAGGCCCGCCGGCTGGTGGACCAGCAGCGCGAGCAGGTGGACAACCTGTACCGCTATCAGCAAGAGTACCGGGACCAGATTCGTAGCAGTCAGCACGGCGTGGTGCCGGTGACCCGTCTGCAGGCCTGGCAGGCCTTTATCGCCCAACTGGATCACGTTATCCGGCAGCAGCAGGCACAACTCGACCAGGCCGAGCAGGTGTTCGAGCGCCGCCGGAGCGAGTGGCAGACAGCCTGGGAGCGTAGGCGGGGTATGGAGAAATACGTTGATAACTGCCGGAGGCAAGAACAGAGGCAGCAGGACTTGCGGGAGCAAAAACTCTCCGACGAAGCCGCCGGTCGCGCGTTTGCCCGTCGTCAGCGTTGACATTGGGCCGGGTCGGTTCTGAGTGGATGCAATTTCAGGCCACTGGACTATCCTTAGTGGAGGACGGACCGGTCTGAACAGGCGCGGTTGCATGCTTCATTGACGGCTTTCGGAGGTTTCAGGATGCCCATTCAGACCCGCCGCAGCGACGACGGCAAGACGCTGATCATCCGAATAGAGGGGCGCTTCGACTTCAGTACCCACCAGTCGTTCCGGGACGCCTACGAGCATGGCGACCCGGCCGTTCGCAGTTTTGTGGTCGATTTGTCGCAAACCACCTACCTGGACAGTTCCGCTCTGGGCATGCTGTTGCTGTTGCGGGATTATGCGGGTGGCGACAACGCACGGATTTCCATCGAAAACTGCAACAGCGATGTGCGTCGGATCCTCTCCATTTCCAATTTTGAGCAACTGTTCGCCATCCGGTGACGGTTCTTTCAGCCGGGGCCCGTCATGGATGAATCCGCCGCCGATAGCCTGCCCCTTCATATCCTCATTGCCGACGACAGTGACAGCGATCGGCTGATCCTGAAAACCCTGTTGAAACGCCTTGGGCATCGGGTGCTGGATGCCGCCCATGGTGTTCAGGCCGTGGCGTTATTTCGCGAGCACGCGCCGGATATTGTCCTGCTTGATGCGTTGATGCCGCAGATGGACGGTATGGAGGCCGCCCGGCAGATCAAGGCCCTGGCAGGGGAGCGACTGGTGCCGCTGATTTTCCTGACCTCCCTGTCCGATGCCGGGGCCCTTGCCCGTTGCCTGTCGGCTGGCGGCGACGACTTTCTGACGAAACCGTATAACCGGGTAATCATCGAGGCCAAGATCAACGCCTTCAACCGGATGCGGCTGATGCACGACACCCTGTCCAATCAGCGCGATCTGATCCGCGAGCGTAACCGCCAGTTGCTGGAGGATCAGGAAATCGCCAAGCGGGTTTTCGACAACGTGGCGCACACCGGCTGCCTCGACGCCCCGAATATCCGTTTTCACGCCTCGCCGCTGTCCATCTTCAATGGTGACGTTCTGTTTGCCTCACCGAGACCGTCTGGCGGCATGCTGATGTTTATCGGTGATTTTACCGGCCATGGATTGCCGGCGGCGATTGGCGCGATGCCGGTGGCGGAGATTTTCTACGGTATGGCCAGTAAGGGCTTCAACGGGCCGGACGTGCTCCGGGAAATCAACCAGAAGCTCCGGCGCATACTCCCCACCGGCATGTTCTGTTGTGGCGCCATGGTGGAGGCGGATTTCAAGCTCAACCAGTTACGGGTGTGGAACGGTGGCTTGCCGGACGCCTGGCTGATCCGCTCAACCGGTGAGCGGTTCACCTTGCCGTCCCGACATCTGCCCCTGGGAATTCTGGACACGGAGCAGTTTGACGCCGCGCCGGATATGGTTGGCACACAGCCGGGCGACCGGTTGTTAATGATGACCGATGGCGTGCTCGAGTGCAGCGATACCGAAGGCCGGCACTTCGGTGAAGAGGGCGTCGTCCAGGCCCTGGCCGATAACCGCCGGCGCCAGCATCCCTTCGATGCGGTGATGGAGGCTATCCACCATTTTACCGGCCACCGGGATGTCAGCGATGACCTCACGTTATGCAGCCTGGAAATGGTGGATGAGACGGGCATGGCCAGCCTGCCTTACCGGGCGACACCGTCGGCATTGGCCGGGCCAACTGATTGGCACTGCGTGTATGAGCTGCGCGAGCAAACGCTGGGGGACTTCAGCCCCCTGCCACTGTTGCTGCACATCTGCATGGAAGTGCCGGGGCTCCGCCGCCGCAGTGGCGAAATCTACACCGTACTTGCGGAGCTGTATAACAACGCCCTGGAGCATGGTGTGCTTGGGCTACCCTCCGAGTGGAAGCAGAGCCCGGACGGCTTCGGTCGGTATTACGAGGAACGTAAGCGTCGCCTCGCAGACACTGAAGGGCATTTTATTCGCTTCAGCCTGCACCACTGTGCGCACGCTTCCGGCGGGCAGTTGCGGATTACCTGTGAAGATAGCGGGTGGGGGTTCGACTACCACGATCACCCGGTGCTTTTAGCTGGCGGTACCCGCGAGACCGCGCCGGCCCGCTACTCCGGTCGGGGGCTGTGGCTGTTGAAACGACTTTCCCGCACCCTCACCATCCATGACACGGGCAACCACATCGAAGTCCTGTACGATTGGCACTTCAACGAGGGAGATGGGAATGACTGACAAACCACATCTTGATGAAGAAGCACTGTCTGAGCTTCAGGATGTTATGGAGGACGAGTTCGAGATACTGATCGAGACTTACCTCAAGGACTCCCGGGAACGCATCGGCAGCCTGCGGGAAGCCATGACCTCCGGTGACGCGGACGCATTCGCGAAAGCCGCCCACAGCTTCAAGGGCAGTTGCATCAACATCGGTGCGCCACACCTGGGTGAGTTGTGCATGAAGGCTGAAAAGGCCGGCAAGGAGGGCGAGCTGTCGGCAACCCCGGCCATGCTGGATGCCATTGAAGCCGAGTTCCGGAATGTGGTCGATAAACTGGGAGGTTTTATGGGCCGCTGATCCCATGGCCTTCGGAGCCGGCCCCGGCTCATGCTGGCATCGCTTTTGCATTTTGCTTGGTAAACAGCCTGTACATTGCGCCCGAAGCGGCCATCTATGGGCATCACCGAACGAAAGCGGCAAGAGGTTGCCATGTCCCAGATGGTTCTCCCACAAACTCCCGCGCCAGGGATGCAGAATGAACCCGGCCAGCCCAGGGCCGGGGGTAGCCGAGACAGCGGCGATCAGGAAAGCCGGTTTGAAGCCGTATCCCGGGCTGAACAGAAGCGCCTTGATCAGCGCCAGGCCGAGAAACGCGACCAGCATCAGACGAAGACCGACCCATCGTCAGAGGCCCGCGACACCCCCGATAACACCGACGCGACAACCCGGCCAGAGAAATCAGGCGACGCCCGTCAGTCCGCGTCGGCTGACCGGTCTGGTGATGACGCCGTGACCGGGGATGAGACCGGTCAGTCCGGAGCCGGGGAGGCCGGGCAGGAAGCGGACATCGTTACTGCGCCTCTGACATTCGTGGAGCTACAGTCACTGCTGATGCCGGAAACGGTGCCGGCTGCGTCAGCCACGGCAGCGCCGCTGGCCGGGGTGGCGGGTGTGCTGGCTCCGGGCCAGCGGGCCGCTCCGGGGTTATTGCCCGGACCGTCCGCTGCCCGGCCCGGGCAGCCTGGCCCGTTGGGCCAGACCGCCCCGGGCCTCACCTCTGGTTTGCAACTGGCGGAAGCGCTGACCGCAGGGTTGAGTGCGGATTCCAGTCGCCCGGTCGACCCGGTCAGCCTGTCGGGCGGAGCCCGGTTCCAGTCGGCCATGGAGCTGGCCCCGCAGCAACTGGCCGCCCAGGGTGCCGCGAAGCTGTCCGCCGAAACGGCCGTACCATTGAGGGCCTACGCCACCTCCATTGATGTGCCGGTCGGGCATGCGGAATGGGGTGACAAGCTGGTGGGTAAACTGAGCTGGCTGACCGCGAGGAATCTGTCGGTGGCTGAGATTCACCTGACCCCACCGGACATGGGGCCGATGGAGGTGAAGGTCCGGGTACAGAATGATCAGGCCAATATCACCGTACATTCTGCCAATCCGGTCGTGCGCGACCAACTGGAACTGCACTCCCACCGGCTTCGGGACATGCTCAGCGAGCAGGGGATGTCACTGGCGCAATTCGACGTGTCGGACCAGTCGGGCAATCAGACCGGCGGGCACGATGCGGACCAGGGTGACCATGCCCAGGGGGGGCGGGGCCCCGCCCTTGGCGAAGCCACCGATGGCCTTGTTGACACCGGTCACCTCGACCTGAGCTGGAAAGGTGAGGTCGACATTTTCGCCTGATTGGCCAACTGCCCGCCAAACTGTTTTGCCCATCCTTTCCGGCAACGCTAAACTGCTGGTCTGAGCGGAAAGGATGGGGTTTCTGGCCCATCCTTTGCATTAACCCATATAAAGTCATGGAAAACGCTCCCTCTGACGGATTTCTGGCGAAGCGAGCACAATGGCCGAAAACAACGCACCCGAAGCCGCACCGGTAAAAAAAGGCAAACTGAAGCTGATCCTCATGCTGGTGGTGGTGATTGTTCTTGCCATCGTGCTGTCGGTGGCCGGAACCCTCTGGTTTCTCGGCGCCAGCCTGCCAGGACTGGATAACAGTGAGGGCGCGACGGAAGAGGTCGCCGAAGAGGTTTTCGTTGCCAGCACCTACCTGGAAATGGACAAGGCGCTGGTGACCACGGTTCAGGCCGACGGGCGTCAGCGATACGCCCAGGCATTCCTGGCCCTGGAAGCGAAGAGTCCGGAGGCGCTTGCCGCGGCGGAGCTGCACATGCCACTCATTCGCAGCCGGTTGGTGCTTTTGCTGGGCAGTCGCTCGTTCCAGGCACTGCGAACACCGGAGGGTCGCCGGGAGCTGGCACAGCGTATGCTCGAGACCGTGAACGAGGTTCTGGCGCAGGAAAACGCGCCAGCAATCGAACGGGTACTCTTCAGGAATTTTGTGGTGCAGTAGAACCAGGATCAGGACCCGGCACGGGTAAGGCATTTCAGGGGCAGGACCACGTATGCAGGATTTGTTGTCACAGGACGAAATTGATGCGCTTCTCCACGGTGTGGACGATGGCGATATCGATACCTACGAAGACGCCGACCCGACCGGCATCAAGTCCTACGATCTTGCCAGCCAGGACCGCATCGTCCGTGGCCGGATGCCGACCCTGGAAATGATCAACGAGCGCTTCGCCCGGTACACCCGGATCAGCCTTTTCAACCTGTTGCGCCGTAACGCCGATGTGTCAACCGGTGGCGTGCAGATCATGAAGTTTGGCGAGTACATCCATACCCTGTATGTGCCCACCAGTCTGAACCTGTGCAAGGTACGTCCGCTGCGGGGAGCTTCATTGTTCGTGCTTGACGCCAAACTGGTGTTCAAGCTGGTGGATAACTTTTTCGGCGGCGAGGGCCGCCACGCCAAGATTGAGGGCCGGGAGTTCACTCCCACCGAAACCCGGATTGTCCAGATGGTGCTGAACCAGGTCTTCCACGACATGAAGGAAGCCTGGCACGCGGTGCTGAAGGTGGATTTCGAGTACCTCAGCTCGGAAGTGAACCCGGCCATGGCCAATATTGTCAGCCCCAGTGAAGTGGTGGTGGTCAGCACCTTCCACATTGAACTGGATGGCGGGGGGGGTGAGCTGCATTTCGCATTGCCCTACTCAATGATTGAACCCATCCGCGACGTGCTGGATGCGGGGGTTCAGAGTGATATCGACGATGTCGATGAGCGTTGGGTGAACGCGCTGCAGGAAGATATCAAAGACGTGAATGTTCCGGTTAACAGCACGGTAACCCGTCGCCGGATCTCGCTGCGCGACATCGCCAAGATGAAGGCGGGCGACATCATACCGGTGGAAATTCCGGAATACCTGACGGTGACCGCCAATGGTATTCCCGTCTACAAGGCAACCCTGGGGACCCGCGATGGGAAACTGGCGCTGAGGATTCAGGAACGGGCGTCACTGCCCAAGGTGAAAAAACAACTGAAGGTGGCACGCAATGGCTGACGACGACAAGAAGGACGAGCAGGCGCTCAGCGAGGACGAGAAGCTGGCTGCTGAGTGGGAAGCGGCCATGGAAGAATCCGGTGATGACGACGGTGACGATGGCGGCCGGGAAGACGAGTGGGCTGCCGCCATGGCGGAAGCCGGCGAAGACGAAGGCGATGACGCGGACGTACGGGCAGCCCCCATGGAAGAGTTCGGCCAGGAACAGACCCGGGCGATGCAGGGTACAGGCCCGGCGCCGGATCTCGACGTTATTCTGGACATCCCGGTGACCATCTCCATGGAAGTGGGTAACACCCAGATTCCCATTCGTAATCTGTTGCAGCTGAACCAGGGCTCGGTGATTGAACTGGACCGGTTGGCGGGTGAACCGCTGGATGTACTGGTTAACGGCACCCTGATCGCCCACGGTGAGGTGGTCATGGTGAATGAAAAGTTCGGCATCCGCCTGACGGACGTGATCAGCCCGGGCGAACGCATTAAACGGTTGCAGAAATAACATGCGGGTGTGGCTGACCCTTCCGCCGGCCCTGCTGGGCGCCTTCCCGGTGCTGGCGGAGCAGGCCGCGACGGCTGCTGCGGCAGCGTCAAAGAGCGCCGAAGCGTCCCCGGTACGTGCGCCGGATACCCTGGGCACCGTGTTGAGTCTCGGCGCCGGTCTGGTGGCCGTGATTGCCGTGATCTACGGCTGTGCCTGGATCATCCGCCGGATGAACGGCATGACCGGCATGAACAACCAGGCCATCAAAGTGGTTTCGGTGATGGCTATCGGTGCCCGTGAACGCATCGCCCTGATCGAAGTGGGCGGACAGCAGATCCTGCTGGGCATCACCCCGTCGGCCATACGCACGCTTCATGTTTTCGACGAACCGGTCGTGGACGCCGCGAACGCAGGTTCCGGCGATTTTGCGCGACGCCTGCAAAGCATGATCGGCAAATCCTGGACCTCCCCGACAAGGAACGACTAGGCCGATGCTTGCCGCCACCCTGAAGCGACTGATCCCGTCATTGATTGTGCTTGCTGGCCTGGCCTGGGCGCCGCTGGCCCTGGCCCAGGAATCCTCTGGCATTCCCGGCATCCCGGCGTTTACCGTTACGCCGGGAGAAGGCGAGGGCGTGCAGGAGTATTCGGTAACCCTGCAGATCCTGGCGCTGATGACAGCGCTCACCTTCCTGCCGGCCATGCTGATGATGATGACCTCCTTCACCCGAATCATCGTGGTGTTTGCCATCCTGCGCCAGGCCATCGGCCTCCAGTCCACGCCGTCGAACCAGATCCTGCTGGGCCTGGCCCTGTTCCTCAGCATCTTCATCATGAAACCGGTGCTGGAAGAAGCCAACCGGGTCGGGCTGCAACCCTACCTTCAGGAAGAGGTGACCTCGCTGGAAGCGGTGGAACTGGCCAGCCAGCCGTTCCGGAAATTCATGCTGGAACAGACCCGGGAAGACGACCTGGGCCTGTTCATGCGCATTGCCGACGTGCAGTACGACACCCCCCAGGACGTCTCCTTCTGGGTACTGATGCCGGCGTTTGTGACCAGCGAGCTCAAAACCGCGTTCCAGATCGGCTTTATCCTGTTTATCCCGTTCCTGATTATCGACATGGTGGTAGCCAGTGTACTGATGGCCATGGGGATGATGATGCTGTCACCAATCATCATCTCGCTGCCATTCAAGATCATGTTATTTGTGCTGGTGGATGGCTGGGCCCTGATCATGGGCACACTGGCCGCCAGTTACGGCATATAGGGGGGGGCGTTATGACACCGGAAACCGTCATTGATATCCTGCGTGAAGCCCTGTGGATGATTGTCCTGCTGTCCACCGTGATCATCGGCCCCGGCCTGATCATTGGCCTGGTGGTCAGCACCTTCCAGGCCGCCACCCAGATCAACGAACAGACCCTCAGCTTCCTGCCGCGCCTGCTGGTTACCCTGATTGTCATCATCGTTGCCGGCCCCTGGATGCTGACCCAGTTGCTGGATCACGCCAACCGGCTGTTCGCCAACATCCCCTACCTGATCGGCTAAGCCATGATCCCGACGGAACTCAGCGCCGACCTGCTCGGCCAGTGGGTCGGCCAGCACGTCTGGCCCCTGTTCCGCCTGGCCAGCTTCCTGATGGTCGTGCCCATCTTCGGCACCCAACTGGTACCGGCCCGGGTGCGCCTGGGCCTGGCGCTGCTGATGACCATCCTCATCGTACCCATGATCCCGCCGGTCCCCCAGGTAGAAGCGCTGAGCGCCGACGCCGTGGTCATCACCCTGCAACAGATCCTGATCGGCGTGGGCATGGGCTTCGCGCTCTCGGCCCTGTGGCAACTGTTCGTCGTCGCCGGCCAGATGATCGCCATGCAAATGGGCCTCGGCTTCGCCTCCATGGTCGACCCGGCCAACGGCGTCAACGTACCGGTGCTGTCCCAGATCTACACCATCACCATCACGCTACTGTTCCTGGCCATGAACGGCCACCTGGTCGCCTTCGAAGTCTTCATCGAAAGCTTCCGCACCCTGCCCATCGGCCTGGAAGGCCTCGGCCAGGCCGGCGTCTGGGAGCTGGCTCATCGCATCAGCTGGATGTTCGCCTCCGCCATGCTGCTGGCGCTGCCGGCGGTGACCGCCGTTCTGATCGTCAACATCTCCTTCGGCGTGATGACCCGTGCGGCGCCCCAGATGAACATCTTCGCCCTGGGTTTCCCGATTGGCCTGATTTTTGGATTGTTTGCCATATGGGTGCTGCACGCCAACTTTTTGCCGCACTTTGACCAGTACACAAGAGAGACGTTTGAATTTATGCGGGGGCTGCAAGCGCAGCCATAGAAAACCGCGAAGTCGAGACGAGTCGAGGCTCCCCGTGAGGAGTTTGCAGAGGCAGGCGGGTCAGGCTTTCCAAAACTGTGCGGAGCCATGGATGGCGGAGCCAAGCGTACAGGGATGTATTCACAGCGTGTTTTGGAAAGCCTGACCCGCCTGCCGCCACCGCCAAAGTCAAAGCGGGATTTACCAAAAGCATGGCCGAAGAAAACGACAACAGTCAGGAAAAAACGGAAGAGGCCACCCCCCGACGACTCGAAAAAGCCCGGGAAGAAGGCCAGACTGCCCGTTCCAAAGAACTGGCCACCATGGCCGTGCTGATGGCGGGCGCCGGCGGCCTGCTGATGTTTGGTGCCGGCCTCGGGGCGTCACTGGAAGCTGTTATGCGGGACAACTTCGTGATCGAACGTTCCGCCATCTTCGATACCCGGTACATGAGCCTCCAGCTACTGGCCTCCGCCAAAGAAGCCGCCTTGGGTCTGGCGCCCCTGCTCATCCTGCTACTGATCGCCGCCATCCTCGGCTCCATCGGCATCGGCGGCCTGCTGTTCAGCGGCAAAGCCATCGCCCCCAAACTCAACCGCATGGACCCGATCAAAGGCCTCGGCCGCATGTTCTCCCTGCGCTCCCTGATCGAACTGGTCAAAGCCATCGCCAAAGTCGGCCTGGTCATGGCCGTGGCCATCCTGATCCTCAACCTGCGCACCGACGACCTGCTCAGCATCAGCGAAGAACCTGTCATCCCGGCGATGGAACACGTGTTGTGGACCCTGGGCTGGAGCTTCTTCCTGCTGTCCTGCGCCACCATTGTGATCGCGCTGATCGACGTTCCCTTCCAGATCTTCGATCACCAGAAAAAGCTGCGCATGACCATGCAGGAAGTGAAAGACGAGTACAAGGACACTGAGGGCAAACCGGAGGTCAAGGGCAAGATCCGCCAGTTGCAGCGGGAAATGGCCCAGCGCCGCATGATGCAGGACGTGCCCACTGCCGACGTGGTCATCACCAACCCGACCCATTATGCGGTGGCTCTGAAATACGACCAGAAAGCCATGGGCGCGCCTGTCGTGGTCGCCAAGGGTGCCGACGAAATAGCCTTCAAGATCATGGAAATCGCCCGCGAACACAAAGTCGAAATCCTGCGGACGCCCCCGCTGACCCGGGCGGTCTACCACAACACCGACATTGGCGAGGAAATCCCCGATGGCCTCTACATGGCCATTGCCCAGGTTCTCGCCTATGTGTTCCAGTTGCGGCAGTTCCGCAAGGGCCGTGGACCCAAGCCCGGGATGCCTGATTTACCCATACCTTCTGACTTGCGGCGGGATGTTTGAGTCTGGTTTCGTTTCGTAGCCTTCTCCGAAATCCGCAGGCTACCGGAACAGGCGCCGGGTTATCACTCGGCTTTGGCCTCATAAATGGCCTTTCCCCAGGCCTCTCGGCTGCCGGGGAGTACCAGGTTCAGGACAATGGCCGCCACCGCGCACAGCGCGATGCCCTCCAGATGGCCGAGTACCATGCCTCCGATACCGAAGACCAGGGTGACACCGACGATGACCAGGTTGCGAGACTGCGACAGGTCCACCTGATGGCGGATCAGTGTGTTCAGCCCCACCACGGCAATGGAGCCGAACAGCAGGCACAGGATGCCGCCCATGACCGGTACCGGAATGGTCTGCAGCACTGCGCCGAACTTGCCGACGAACGCCAGCACCATGGCAATGCAGGCGGCCCACCACATTACTTTCGGGTTGAAGTTCCTGGTCAGCATCACCGCGCCGGTCACCTCTGAGTAAGTGGTATTGGGCGGGCCACCGAGCATGGAAGCGGCGCTGGTGGCCAGGCCGTCGCCCAGCAGGGTGCGATGCAGCCCGGGTTTTTCCAGGTAGTTCTTGCGGGTGACGTTGCCGATGGCCAGCACGTCGCCGATGTGTTCGATGGCCGGAGCGATGGCGACCGGGATCATGAACAGAACCGCGCCCCAGCTGAATTCCGGGGCCACGAAGTTGGGCATTGCAAGCCACGGCGCTTCACGGATCGGGGTGAGGTCAACGATGCCGGCAAAGGCGGACAGTATGTAGCCGGTGATCACGCCGAACATGATTGGGATCAGGCGGAAGATGCCCCGGGCCCAGACCGACATGATGATGGTCACCAACAGCGAAATCATGGCGATCCAGATGGCGGTGTCGTGGGGGATCAGTTGCGTGGCACCGTCACCGCTGCGACCGGATGCCATGTGGACCGCTACCGGTGCCAGGCCCAGGCCGATGGTCATGATCACCGGGCCGATCACCACCGGTGGCAGCAGGCGGCGAATGAAGCCGGTCCCCTTCAAGCGCACGAGACCGCTGAGCACCACATACAGGATGCCCGCCGCCATCAGGCCGCCCAGGGTTTCTTCCATGCCGAATTTGCCCTTGGAGGCCAGGACCGGGGCGATGAAGGCAAAGGATGAGGCCAGGAAGATGGGAATCTGGCCGCCGGTCACCACGTGGAAGATCAGGGTGCCCAGGCCGGCGGTGAACAGGGCCACGTTGGGGTCCAGGCCGGTAATCAGCGGCATCAGAACCAGGGCGCCGAAGGCCACCAGCAGCATCTGGGAGCCGGCGATGGCCTGTTTCCAGACCGGGTCGTTGGAATGGTCCTGCATGGTTATACGTCCTTCTGCTTGGTACCAAAGATTTTGTCGCCGGCATCGCCGAGACCCGGGAGGATATAGCCTTTGTCGTTCAGGCGCTCGTCAATGGAGGCGGTATAGATGGACACGTCCGGGTGTTTTTCCAGCACTTTTTCCACGCCTTCCGGCGCGGCAACCAGAACCAGGGCACGGATTTCCGTGCTCCCGGCTTTTTTGAGCAGGTCGATGGTGGAAATCATCGAGCCGCCGGTGGCCAGCATCGGATCAACGATCAGCGCCATGCGCTGGTCCAGCTCGCCAACCAGTTTTTCCAGGTAGGTACTGGCTTCCAGGGTTTCCTCATTGCGGATCTGGCCCACCACGCTTACCCGGGCCACCGGAATCAGGCTCAGTACGCCATCCAGCATGCCCAGACCGGCGCGCAGGATGGGCACAATGGTGACCTTCTTGCCGTGGATCTGCTCCACCGTCACGGGGCCCGCCCAGCCGGCAATGGTTTTTTCCTGAAGGGTGAAGTCCTTGGTGGCCTCGTAGGTCAGCAGGGCGCCAACTTCCTGTGCCAGCTCACGAAAATTCTTGGTGCTGATATCCGCCCGGCGCATGATGCCGAGTTTGTGCCGGATCAGGGGGTGCTTTACCTCGTGGATAGGCATGGGGATCACCTGTGTGTCGGGTTGAGGGTTCAGTGTCACGATCAAATGGCGCAAGGATACCGCATCTGGCAAGTCGAGTCAGGCGGGCCGGGCCGGGGTGCCAGTGAAGTTCCGCGAAGAGTGGTATGGATCTTGCCGTATTCCGGTCAGATGATGCGTAAGCGTCAGATTTTCGACCGTACCGCGCCAGCAGGCACAGCCAATCGGAGACGTTTCCGGCATGGACAGAACGCTCGTCCTTAACAATGTCAAATCCCTGACGCACGCTAACCTGGGTGTGCCCATCATGTTGATGGGGTTGCTGGGCATGATGATTCTGCCCGTGCCGGCGTTTCTGCTGGACGTGTTTTTCACCTTCAATATCACCCTGTCGATCGTCATTCTGCTGGTGTGCGTGTATGCCCTCCGGCCCATGGAGTTTGCCTCATTTCCCACCGTGCTGCTGGTGGCCACACTGTTGCGGCTGGCCCTGAACGTGGCCTCGACCCGGATTGTCCTGCTCGAGGGGCATGAGGGCGGTGATGCCGCGGGCAAAGTGATCCAGTCATTCGGTGAGGTCCTGATCGGCGGTAACTACGCGGTTGGCCTGGTGGTGTTCGCCATTCTGATGATCATCAACTTCCTGGTGGTCACCAAGGGTGCCGGCCGGGTGTCGGAAGTCAGTGCCCGCTTTACCCTGGATGCGATGCCCGGCAAGCAGATGGCCATCGATGCCGACCTGAACGCCGGCCTGGTCAATCAGGAGGAAGCCAAGCATCGTCGCGCCGAGATCGCCCAGGAGGCGGACTTCTACGGCTCCATGGACGGTGCCTCCAAGTTTGTGAAGGGCGATGCCGTCGCCGGTCTGCTGATTCTTGCCATTAACCTTATCGGCGGTGTGGCCATCGGTATGCTGCAACACGGTCTGGACTTTGGTCTGGCCATGGAGCGGTATGCGCTGCTGACCATTGGTGACGGTCTGGTTGCCCAGATTCCGTCGCTGCTGTTGTCTACCTCCGCGGCGATCATGGTCACCCGGGTTACGTCCAGCCAGGATATGGGCGGGCAGATCCTGCACCAGATGTTCAGCGCGCCCAAGGCGCTGGCGATTGCCGCTGCCATTCTGATTATTCTGGGCCTGATTCCGGGCATGCCCCATGTGGCGTTTCTCGGCCTGGGTGCGCTGGCTGCGGCGGCGGCCTGGTATATCTGGAAGCGTGAGCGGCAGACCGTGGAAGAGGAAAGCGTCTTTCCGGCCCGTGGCGGCGCCGGTGGCACCCGCCCGGCCCAGGGGCGCGATCTGCCGCCCGGTGGCGATGGCGGCGGTGAGCCATCCCGGTCATTGCCGGCCCCGGGCGAGACCCGGGAACTGGGCTGGGACGATGTGGCTACCGTGGACATTGTGGGCCTGGAAGTGGGGTATCGCCTGATTCCGCTGGTCGACAAGTCCCAGGGGGGCCAGTTGCTCAGCCGTATCAAGGGGGTCCGCAAGAAATTGTCCCAGGACCTGGGCTTTCTCATGCCGTCGGTACACATCCGCGACAACCTCGACCTGATGCCCAACGTGTACCGAATTACCCTGATGGGGGTCACCCTGGCCGAAGCGGAGATCCACCCGGACCGCGAGCTGGCCATTGATCCAGGCCAGGTGTTCGGCAAGGTGGAGGGCATTGAAGGCAAGGACCCGGCGTTTGGGCTTGATGCCTGCTGGATTGAGCCAACCCGGAAAGATCAGGCCCAGACTCTCGGCTACACCGTGGTGGATGCCAGCACGGTGGTGGCAACCCATCTGAATCAGGTGCTGCAAAAGCACGCCCATGAACTGCTGGGTCACGAAGAAGTCCAGAAGTGGCTGGACCAGCTCGAGAAAGTGTCGCCGAAACTGGCGGAGGAGCTGGTGCCGACCACCGTATCCATCAGTCTGCTGCTGAAAGTCCTGCAGAACCTGCTCCGGGAGGAAGTGCCCATCCGCGACATGCGCTCCATTGCCGAGTCCATTGTCAACGTGCATCCCAAGAGCCAGGACCCGAAATTGCTGACCACGGTGGCCCGGCAGGCGCTGCGCCGGATGATCGTGCAGAGCATCTGTGGCAACGAGTCCGAGATACCGGTGATCACCCTGGATCCGGATCTGGAACAGTTATTGCTGAAGTCTGTTCAGCAGAGTCAACAATCCGGCGGTCAGGAAGACATTGGCCTGGTTCTGGAGCCGAACATGGTGGAGAAGCTGCAGCGCTCACTGCAGGAGAGCGTGCAGCGGCAGGAAATGCTGGGTAAGCCGGCGATCCTGCTGGTGTCAGGCCCGTTGAGGCCGGTGCTGGCGAAGTTCGCCAGTTACGGGGTGGAACGGTTGCACGTGCTGTCTTACCAGGAAGTGCCGGATAACAAACAGATAACGATTGTGGCGTCCGTTGGCCAGTAACGGCTCGGATGACAATGCGGACAGCGCCGGCACGGCGTTGCCGGTGGAGGATGAACGATCATGAAAGTAAAACGGTTTTTTGCCCAGAGCATGGCAGAGGCGCTGAAACAGGTCAGTGAACAGATGGGACCAGACGCCGTGATTCTCTCCAACCGCAAGGTGGACGGCGGTGTCGAAATCGTGACAGCGCTGGACTATGACGAGAATATGGCACGTCAGCGATTGGGCGACCGGGCCGGCGAGGCCACCAACGGGTCCCGGCTGGCGGAAATGCAGGCCGAGCAGCACCGGCGTCTGGAAGACGAACTCAACCGGTCCCGCGAGCGGATTCGTGGTGTTCGTGAAAAGCGGGCAGCGAGAGGTGAGCGCTACGCCGATGCCTCGCTGGCAGGCTTGCAGGAGGCGGCGGAAGCGTTTGATCAGCCCGGGCCGCGGGCTCATGGCAGTGATCAGGAGTACGCCGACGAGCTGGCCCGCATGCGGGCGGATATCCGTTCGCTGAAAGATCTGATGGGCGGTCGCCAGAATGCGCCGGCCACACCGGAAAAACCGGCCAGCAATGCCGTGCAGCAACGGCTTGCGGAGCGCCTTCAGGAGTTTGGTCTGAGCAGCCACCTGGCCGCTTCGCTGTCGCGCCGTCACAAGGGCGGTCGGCTTGAAGACGGCTGGAAGCAGTCCCTGAAAATGCTGGCCACCGGCGTACGGACATCCCGCCGGGAATGGCTGGATGAAGGCGGCGTGTACGCCCTGGTCGGGCCGACCGGTTCCGGCAAAACCACCACCATCGGCAAGCTGGCGGCTCGCCATGTGCTGCGCCACGGTTCGGATTCCCTGGCACTGGTGACCACGGATCGCTATCGGGTGGCGGCTCACGAACAGCTGTTTGTGTTTGGCCGGATTCTGAATGTGCCGGTTCGGGTGGTGGATGAGAGTCACTCACTGGACGATATTCTTGACGAACTTTCGGACCGTCATCTGGTGCTGATTGATACCGCGGGCCTGACCAGTTCCGACAAAGGCTACCAGGAACAGCTCGCGGAATTGGCACGCAGCCACCATAATATTCGTACCCATCTGGTGGTTTCCGCAACGAGCCAGCCGCGTATCATGAAATCGGTGTGGCATTGCTATAAGATGGCCAATCTTGCGGGCTGCGTGATGACCAAGATCGACGAAGCCCTGACGCTCGGAGAGTCACTGGGCTTTGTGATGGAAACCAGTCTGCCGGTGGCCTATTTCACGGATGGCCAGAAGATTCCCGAGGACCTGCACCATGCCGAAGCGATTCCGCTGGTGCGCCTGGCCGTGGAGCGGCTGAAAACACTCCAGCAACAACAGGCGGTCGCAGAGGGAGCCTGAGGCCCGACGGTTCAGCAGTCCGGTGGCGGAGCAGGCACTGCGCGCCAGAGGTGGTGAGAGACTGGATACACTATGAGCAGAGCACACCCGGTACAGGTGATTGCGGTTTCCGGCGGCAAGGGCGGCGTCGGCAAGAGTAACGTGTCGGTGAACCTCGGTATTGCCCTGGCCCAGAAGGGCCGTCGGGTGGTGCTGCTGGATGCGGATCTTGGCCTCGCGAATATTGATGTGCTGCTGGGCCTCACGGCCAAGCGGAACATTCAGGATGTTTTGGCCGGCGACTGCGAGCTCCGGGACGTGCTGGTGGAAGGACCCGGGGGCATTAAAATTGTTCCGGCATCCTCCGGTACTCAACGCATGACCCAGCTCAGCGCCATGGAGCATGCCGGCCTCATTAACGCATTCAGCGAACTGGGCGACCAGATCGATGTCCTGATCGTTGATACGGCAGCGGGCATTTCCGAATCGGTGGTGAGCTTTCTCAGGGCTTCCCAGGAGCTGCTTCTGGTGGTGTGCGACGAGCCCACGTCCATCACCGACTGTTACGCCCTGATCAAACTGATGAACCGTGACTACGGCACCAACCGCTTCCGCATTCTCGCCAACCAGGTCCGCAATGAGCAGGAGGGGCGTCATCTGTTCGAAAAACTGACCCGTGTCACCGAGCGCTTTCTTGATGTCGCACTACAATATGTGGGTATGGTGCCCTACGACGAGGCGGTCAAAAAAGCGGTTCAGCGCCAGCGAGCGGTTCTGGATGCCTACCCCCGGGCGAAGGCGTCCCTGGCCATAAAGGCACTGGCGGAGAAAGTGGATAGCTGGCCGCTGCCATCGTCGCCCAGGGGTCACCTGGAGTTTTTTGTCGAGCGGCTCGTCGAAGTCTGAAGCAAATCCAGTCGAATAAAAAACCGGATACATGACATTGGCGAAACACCTGGGAATCTATAACCAGTCTGGTGCCAAGGGCGCGTCTGAACTGATTGAGACGCATGCGCCGCTGGTCAAGAAAATAGCCCTTCACCTGATGGTCCGGTTGCCGGCGTCCGTGCAGCTCGAGGACCTGATGCAGGCCGGTATGATTGGTCTGCTGGAAGCCGCGCAGCGCTACAGCGCCGCCAAGGGGGCAACCTTCGAAACCTACGCGGGTATCCGCATCCGTGGCGCCATGGTGGATGAGATCCGCAAGGGCGACTGGGTACCCCGCTCCGTTCACCGCAATGCCCGTCGTATTGCCAGCGCCATCAAGGTGGTGGAAGACCGTCTGGGGCGGGAAGCCCAGGATGGCGAAGTAGCCGCAGAGCTGGGGATGGAGCTGTCGGATTACCACGCCTCCCTCTCCGATGCCACCAGCGGACGACTTTTTAGCCTGGATGAGCTCAATGAATCCGGTGAGCTGCCGATAGAAGAATCAGAGACCAGTGATAATCCACTGGACGGCCTGTCTTCGGACTCGTTCCGTCGCCACTTGGCAGAGGCGATCGAGGACCTTCCCGAGCGGGAGAAGCTGGTGTTGAGTCTGTACTATCAGGACGAACTCAATCTGAAGGAAATCGGCGCTGTGCTCGGCGTCAGCGAAAGCCGGGTGAGCCAGATTCACAGCCAGTCAGCGCTTCGACTCAGGGGGCGGCTGGCCGGGTGGCGTCAGGACCCGTAGAGCTGATGATTTCCGGCCGGGGAGTGTGTCGGCGCATGGCCCGTCTGTAGTTTTTGGTAACCGGTGCTTTACAACCGGACCAAAGGCCTGACAATAAGCCCTTGAACCAGCGGCCTGCCAGACTTCGGGCGCGAAGGCCAAACGAATTCCGGGTGCGACTAACTGGAGGTCCCATTGGACAAAAACATGAAAATTCTCATCGTGGACGACTTTTCCACGATGCGACGGATCATCAAGAACCTGCTGCGTGATCTGGGCTTCACCAATACCGACGAAGCAGACGACGGTAATACGGCGTTGCCCATGCTCAAAAGCGGCAAGTACGATTTTCTGGTGACCGACTGGAACATGCCGGGCATGTCTGGCTTTGACCTGCTGAAGGCCGTTCGTGCCGACGAAAACCTGAAAACCCTGCCGGTGTTGATGGTGACGGCGGAGGCCAAGCGGGACCAGATCGTGGCGGCGGCCCAGGCCGGTGTCAACGGTTATGTCGTCAAGCCGTTTACCGCCGCGGTTCTCAAGGAAAAGATCGAAAAGATCTTTGAACGAATCCAGTAACAGAGGTCGGATGGCTCTCATGAGCAACAGCAAAAAGAACCATCGGGGCCTTGGGCCGGAGATCACCGACCAACTTCAGCGCCAGGCGGCGGAACTGTCGGAGAGTGTCCAGGCCGGGGATTATCCCAAGGCCATGGCCCTGATCAATGAGCTCAGTGAGGTGCGGGACCAGAGCCTCTACCACGAAGTCGGACGACTCACCCGGAGTCTCCATGAGGCCATTCGTAACTTTCAGATAGATCCCCGTAACGCGGAACAGCAAGAGGCGCTGTCAAAAATGACCGATGCCTCGGACCGTCTGGAGTACGTCGTCCAGATGACCGGGCAGGCGGCCAACCGGACCATGGACCTGGTGGAGGAAACCATGCCGGTGGCCCAGGCGATGCGCGATGAGGCGGTGAGCCTGAGCGAGGAATGGAAACGCTTGCGTCGCCGTGAGATGCAGCCCGCGGAGTTCCGGGAGTTGTATGGCCGGATTGATGCCTTCTTTACCAGCATGGCCGCTGACAGCGATGCGATGTATCAGAAACTGTCCGAGATTCTGCTTGCCCAGGATTTCCAGGATCTGACGGGCCAGGTTATCCAGAAGGTGACAACCCTGGTTAAGGAAGTCGAGGAGCAGATGCTTAGCCTGGTGGTCATGGCCAGTCATGTTGACCAGTTGACCGGCACGGTGCATCAGATCGAGGAGAGGCAGGTCTCTTCCGAGCAGGGCGTCGGGCCCCAGATCAAGGCCGATGAACGCGCAGACGTGGTATCGGGACAGGACGATGTTGACGACCTGTTGTCCAGTCTCGGATTCTGAAAGGTGAGGGTAACGAATGGCCTTTGACGCTGACGAAGAAATCCTGCAGGACTTCCTGGTGGAAGCCGGGGAGATTCTTGAAAAACTGTCTGAGCAGTTGGTGGATCTTGAGCAGAACCCGGATGACAGTAACTTGCTCAATGCCATTTTCAGGGGCTTTCACACCGTCAAGGGCGGGGCCGGTTTTCTCCAGTTGGAGGCCCTGGTCAATTGTTGTCATTCGGCCGAGAACGTGTTCGACATCCTGCGCAATCGCAAGCGCAAAGTGGATTCCGAGCTCATGGATGTGGTGCTGGAAACACTGGACCATGTTAACGCCATGTTCGAGCAGGTTCGCAATCATGAGGAACTGACGCCGGCACCGGACGACCTGATCGCGGCCCTGGACACTTTTGCCCAACCACAGGGCGGCCGTCAGCCGGCTGCGGCGTCACCGGAACCCCGGGCTGGGAGTAACGAGCCTGTGGCTCAGGACGGTGGCGACATCACCGACGATGAGTTTGAGCAGCTGCTGGACGCCTTGAACGACGACCAGCCGGGCGCTGTGACGGGGGCCCCGGAGGCACCAGCGAGCTCTGGTGATGCCCAGGATGACGATATCACCGACGACGAATTTGAAGCCCTGCTGGACCAGCTCCATGGCAAGGGCCAGTTTGCGGGTGCCCAGGCAGGCACTGAGTCAGCAACCGAAGCCTCGTCTGCTGATGGTCAGGCGTCTGCGGACGCTGGCGCCAAATCGGGCGGAAGCGACGATCTGATCACCGATGACGAGTTCGAAAAACTGCTTGACGACCTGCACGGCAAGGGCGGCAGCCCGACCGTCGAGGGTCAGCCTGCGGCCGCCGGCAAGGCGTCGTCCACGCCCGCGCCGAAACCGGCATCCACGGCCAGCAATCAGCGCTCTGATAAAACAGCGGACAAGCCGGCCAGCGCGCCGGCAGCCGCTGTCCGCGACAGTGCACCGGTCGCGGAAACCACGGTGCGGGTAGACACCAAGCGCCTGGACGACATCATGAACATGGTCGGTGAACTGGTGCTGGTGCGCAATCGGTTACAGCGGTTGGGGCTGGCCAGTGAAGACGAGCACATGCACAAGGCTGTGTCGAATCTGGACGTGGTGACCACCGATCTGCAGGCGGCCGTTATGCAGACCCGTATGCAGCCGATCAAGAAAGTCTTCGGCCGGTTCCCCCGGGTGGTTCGCGACCTGGCCAGAAACCTCAAAAAAGAGGTGAATCTGGTCATGCACGGCGAGGAAACCGATCTCGACAAGAACCTGGTGGAGGCGCTGTCTGACCCCCTGGTTCACCTGGTCAGGAACTCCGTGGATCACGGCATCGAAGGGCCGGACGTTCGCGAGAAGGCTGGAAAACCGCGCCAGGGCACGGTCACGCTGTCTGCAGAGCAGGAAGGCGACCACATTCTGCTGTCCATCGAGGATGATGGCGCCGGCATGGACCCGGAAATGCTGCGCCGCAAGGCCGTGGAGAAGGGTATTTATGACCAGGACGCAGCGGACCGGCTCACCAACACTGAATGTTACAATCTGATTTTCGCGGCCGGGTTTTCCACCAAGGACCAGATATCCGATGTCTCCGGCCGGGGCGTTGGCATGGATGTGGTAAAAACCAAGATCGGCCAGCTCAACGGCCAGTTAAGCGTGGAGTCGGAGTTGGGGAAAGGATCGCGCATTGTTATCAAAGTGCCCCTGACCCTGGCGATCATGCCCACGCTGATGATCAAGCTCGGGGATCAGTCCTTTGCCCTGCCGCTGGTTAACGTGGTGGAGATCTTCCATCTGGATCTCACCAAAACCAATGTCGTTGACGGCCGCGAGTGCATCGTAGTGCGGGACCGGGTATTCCCGCTGTTCCATATCAAGCGCTGGCTGGTCCGGGGAACGGACGCCCATGAGGAGCCTGACAACGCCCATGTGGTGATCGTCGCCATGGGCACCCGGCAGGTCGGCTTCGTGGTGGACCAGTTGGTGGGCCAGGAAGAGGTGGTGATCAAACCCCTGGGGCGCGCGCTTCAGGGAACACCCGGCATGGCCGGAGCGACCATTACCGGCGACGGCCGGATCGCGCTCATTATTGATGTTCCCAGCCTGTTGCAGCGTTACAGTTGAGTCCGAAGTGGCGGGGCAGGGATGGCAGGTTCGCTAGGAGAAATGGATGACAATATCTGTCCTGGTCGTTGATGATTCAGGGTTCTTTCGCAAGCGGCTGACGGAAATTCTCACGGGGTCTGGCCAGATCCGGGTTGTCGGGGCAGCCACCAACGGCCGGGAAGGTGTCGAGCTGGCGGAGAAGCTGCGCCCGGACGTTATCACCATGGATTACGAGATGCCGGTGATGGATGGCATCTCGGCGGTCCGGGAAATCATGAAGAAGCACCCGACGCCGGTGCTGATGTTCTCTTCATTAACCTACGAAGGCGCCCGGGTAACCCTCGATGCCCTGGAGGCCGGCGCCGTCGATTTCCTGCCGAAAAACTTCGAGGAAATTGCCCGGGACAGCTCCCAGCTCCAGAAAATTCTCATTGACCGGATACTGGACGTCGCGCGTAGCCGGCCCGATAACCGCAGTGCGTCCGCACCCGCGGTCGCCCCGGCTGAGCCTGCCTCGACTCCCCGCCCGTCGTTACGGGACAGAGCGCCGGCCGGCCAGAGCGAGCGACCAGTACGGGAGGCGCGCAGAGTACCGGAGAAAACGGACTCGCCCGCGGAGCCAGCCAGCCAGCGGCGCCCGGCCCGGCGTGGGTCGGCCAAGCGCTACGCGGTGGTTGGCATTGGCACCTCCACGGGCGGCCCGGTGGCGTTGCAGCGGGTACTGACGGCGTTGCCCGCCAGCTTTCCGGCACCGATTGTGCTGGTACAGCACATGCCCGCCAGCTTCACCCCGGCCTTCGCCGAGCGGCTGAACAAGCTCTGTCGGATTGACGTTCGCCAGGCCGAGGACGGCGACGTGCTGCGGCCGGGATTGGCCCTGCTGGCGCCCGGTGGCAAGCAGATGATGATTGAGAATCGCGGCGGGCAGGCGCGGGTACGGATTTTGCCCGGTGACGAGCGGCTGAACTACAAACCTTGCGTGGATGTCACCTTTGGTTCCCTGGCCCGCAGTTTCCCCGGAAAAACCCTGGGCGTGATTCTCACAGGCATGGGCTCGGACGGTAAGGAAGGCTGCCGGATGATGAAGCAGAGTGGTTCGGATATCTGGTCCCAGGATGAGAAATCGTCGGTGATCTACGGCATGCCCATGGCGGTTGCCAAGGCGGGTCTCACGGATGAAGTTCTGGCACTGGATGAGGTCGGTCCGCGCCTGGTGGAAGGCGTGGCCTGATGGATATCCTGAGCCTGCTCGGCATTGTTCTCGCCTTCGCCGCCATACTGGGCGGCAATCTGCTGGAGGGAGGCGCGCTCGGTTCCCTGTTCAATGGCCCGGCGGCGTTGATCGTGGTGGGCGGAACCCTGGCGGCGACCATCCTGCAGACCTCCTGGCCCACGCTCAAACGCGCCTTCACTCAGGTTCGCTGGGTGTTTGTACCGCCGTTTATCAGTCTCGAAGACGGCATCGGCAAAGTAATCGACTGGAGTGTCAAGGCCCGTAAACAGGGCTTGCTGGGGCTGGAAGGCCTGGCTGAGCGCGAGCCGGAATCCTTTGCCCGTAAGGGCCTGCAGCTTCTGGTGGACGGTGCCGAAACCGAGACCATCCGGGGCATCATGGAAGTGGAACTCGAGACCCGTGAACAGCGGGACCATGAGTCCGCCCGGGTGTTTGAGGCCATGGGAGGGTACTCACCCACCATCGGTATTATCGGTGCGGTGATGGGTCTGATCCAGGTGATGACCAATCTGGAAGACCCCCAAAGCCTCGGCAGCGGCATTGCCACGGCGTTTGTCGCGACCATTTATGGCGTCGCCCTGGCCAACCTGCTGTTTTTCCCGGTAGCCAACAAGATGCGGGCCATCGTGCGGGAGCGGACCCGATACGAGGACATGATGATTGATGGCATCATCGCCATCGCCGAGGGTGAGAACCCCAAATCCATTGAATTGCGGCTGCGGGGTTTCCTGCAGTAAGCACGGAACACGAGCTATGCGGCGCCGTAGACAACCCGAGCAGGACCTGCACAACAAGGAGCGGTGGCTGATCTCCTACGCGGATTTCATCACCCTGCTGTTTGCCTTTTTCGTGGTCATGTATTCGGTCTCGTCGGTGAACGAAGGCAAGTACAAGGTTCTGTCCGAAACCCTGACAGGCGTTTTCAATGCGCCCCAGCGGTCGTTCCAGCCAGTCGAGGTAGGCGACCAGCCGCAGCGTGCCCTGAACACGCCGGCGGATGAGGTCATCCCTCCGGCAGTGACCGAAGCTCCCCGAAATCCCGAGCTTGATGCCCAGGCCCGTACCGAGGCCCTCCGAGCGATGGCAGACCAGTTGACCATGGAGTTCGATGAACTGATCAGCCAGGGCGTGGTAACCCTGGAGACCAGCGACCGCTGGCTGGAGCTCAATCTGCCGAACAGCCTGCTGTTTGGCAGTGGTGATGCGGAACCCCACTACGATGCCTTTGAAGTGGTCGAAAAAATCGCCACCGTACTGCAGAACCGTGACAACGCCGTCAAGGTTGAAGGGTTTACCGATAACCAGCCGATCAGTACGCCCCGCTTCCCGTCGAACTGGGAATTATCGGCCGCCCGGGCAGCCGCGGTTGTGCGGATGCTCACCATGGAAGGCATTGAACCGGAGCGCCTGGCCGCTGTGGGTTATGGCCAGTATCAACCGGTCGCCCGGAATGATACGGAAGAGGGGCGCCGACGCAATCGGCGGGTGGTACTGCTGATCTCCCGGGACGCCAGTATTCGCGGCGCCATGCGGTAGTGCCCCGCCTGGCTGATTCGTGAATCCGCGAGGCGGGGCACTACCGGCAGATGCGTATGGCAGCGCTGGCACGGTTCCTGTATTAACTCCCGGTAATAGTGACCGTCGGCAAGGGTTTGCCGGTCAGCGGAACGTTTTCCCGGGTTCAAGTTGTTGGCGGACTGGCCGATAACCGGGTGGCAGCCAGCCCCGACAGGCGGCAATGACGATTTTGGAGAAAGACAGCGTGCGAATATGGGCCGTAGCCAATCAAAAAGGTGGGGTGGGGAAAACCACGACGGTGGTCGCGTTAGCCGGCTTGCTCGCTGAGCGCGGCAAGCGGGTGCTGGTGGTGGACCTGGACCCCCATGGCTCGCTGACCAGCTGGTTTGGCTACGATCCTGATACCATCGCGCACAGCGTGTTCGATCTGTTCCAGCATCAGGGTAAGGTGCCGGAAGGCCTGCCAGCGCAGTTGGTCATCGATACCGGTTGTCGGGGGATGTCGCTGTTGCCGGCCAGTACGGCCCTGGCGACGCTTGAGCGACGAATGATCGGTGTGGAAGGCATGGGCCTTATTATTTCCCGTGCCCTGGCCCAGCTCTGGGACGACTTCGACTATGTGATTCTGGACAACACACCGTCGCTCGGTGTGTTGATGGTGAATGCGCTGGCGGCGGCCCAGCACCTGGTTATTCCGGTGCAGACCGAGTTCCTGGCCATCAAGGGCCTGGAGCGAATGCTGCACACCCTGCAGATGATTATGCGTTCCCAGAAAAACGAGCTGCCGTACACCATCGTGCCAACCCTGTATGACCGCCGTACCCAGGCCTCGGTGAAAAGCCTCAATCTGCTGCGCAAGACTTATCGGGGCACCCTGTGGCAGTTTGCCATTCCGGTGGATACCAAATTCCGTGACGCCAGCCAGAGTGGGGTGGTTCCGTCGCAGCTGGATGCCGATACCCACGGCGTGCGCGCTTACAATCACCTGCTGGATGATCTGATGGCACGGATTGGCTCGGTGAAGGAGCGTCAGCATGCCTGACGAAAAATTGACGCAGCTGGCCGACCCGGCGAGTGCTATTGCCAGTTATCTTGACGAGCTGCTGCACACGGCCACGGACACCGCCCGACGCGAGGAACGGGTTCAGGAAGTGCCCTGGCAGAAACCGGTCGCGGTGCCCGATGAGGAGATACCGGCGCCCGTGGTCCGGGCGTCACCCACGCCCGTAGTTCCGGTTGCGAAGCCCGATGCCGAGATGCCGGTGGCGCCCGTGCCCAAGCCTGAGAAGGTCGAGCCGGTGTCGAAGCCGGAGTGGTCCGGCCAGCCCTTCGAGTGTCTGATCTTTACCGTGGCAGGCCTGCAGCTGGCGGTTCCGCTGATTCTGCTTGGCGCCATTCACCGCATCGAGGAAGAAATCCGGCCTATTCCGGGCAGTCCCCGCTGGTATATGGGGCTTCGACCGGACCGTGACCACAACCTGCGGGTGGTGGACACGGCGGAATGGATCATGGCCGGGCGGGTCCCGGACAACGCCCGGGACAATTACCGGTTTGTGATTCGCCTGGACAACAGCGAATGGGGACTGGCCTGTGATGATGTCGCCCAGTCCTTTACCCTGAAGCCGGATGAGGTCCGTTGGCGCACCGCCCGCAGCAAGCGGCCGTGGCTGGCTGGAACGGTCATTGACCACATGTGTGCGTTGATTGATGTGCGCACCATGGCAGACTTGTTGGTGCGGGCCGAACGGGAACACCACCTGGACCTGAGTTAACGAAAAGAACGGTTACCGAATGATACCGTGCCGCGCTGGCACGGTTTGTGCCCTTAACTATAGTATTGGGCACTGATGATGATTTTTTGACGATCAGGTTGCCCGCCGGGCAGCCCAAGAGGAGATACAGCACTATGGCTTCCCCGAGCGGACAGAAAAATCAGTCCCAGGACGATCAGGTACTGCAGTACGTGACCTTCCGGCTGGATGATGAAACTTACGGCCTGAATGTCATGCAGATCCAGGAAGTGCTGAGATACACCGAAATTGCGCCGGTACCCGGTGCCCCGGATTATGTGCTCGGCATTATCAATCTGCGCGGTAATGTGGTGACGGTTATCGATACCCGTCGGCGCTTCGGGCTGGCGGACTCGGAAGTCACCGACGCCACCCGGATCGTGGTGATGGAATCGGCCAACCAGGTTATGGGGATTCTGGTGGATTCCGTGGCCGAAGTGGTGTACCTGAAAGCCAGTGAAATTGAGACTGCACCGAACGTGGGTAACGAGGAAAGTGCCAAGTTTATCCAGGGCGTGTGCAATAAAGATGGCGAACTGATCATTCTGGTCGAGTTCGACAAGATGCTGTCAGACCACGAGTGGGCTGAAATCGCGGCACTGTGATCCGGCGTTCCCCGGCACGGTCGCAATGATGGACGCTCCCTCTGGTCGATAACGGGAGACGTCCGTCATGTTTACAGAAATTCCTTCCTATCTCCCCTGGGTGCTGGTGGTTGCGGCACTCTCATTAGTGCTGGTTCAGGGCGTATTGCTTGGGCGCCAGGTCCGGCGCTTGCAGGCGTCGCTCAGGAGCCGGTGCGATACCCTGGGGCGTGAACTCCATGCCACGTCCAGTGCCAGCATGGGCGTGGGCCAACGCCTGGTCGCCTGTGAACGGCAGTTGCACGAGCTTCGTTCAACCCTGGACGAGATGCGCCAGAACGACCCGTTGCGGATTTCTTATGACGAAGCGTCCCGGCTGGTGGATCTGGGGGCGGACATCGACGACCTGATGAACACCTGCGGCATTTCCCGGCCGGAAGCCGAGCTGGTTTCAGCGCTCAGGAAACGCCAGGCGGCCTGACCGCTCTGTCTTCAGGCATCGGGTGCCGGTTCTCCGGCGCCCGCGTCGTCCGGGGTACGGCCCCGGATGTGGAAGGCAAACGCCAGAATTTCGGCAATCACCCGGTACAGATGCTCCGGGATCTCTTCGTTCAGGGATAACCGGGCCAGCAGGCTGGCCAGCTCGGCATTCTCATACAGCGGCACGCCATGTTCCCGGGCAATGCGGACGATCTCGTCAGCCAGCTCGTGGGTGCCCGTGGCCGCAATCGTCGGCGCCTTTTCCCCATCGTACTTCAGGGCGACTGCGGCGCTGGTTGCGCTATGCTCGTGATGCTTCTCGGTCATGCCCGGGTATCCACCAGTCTGTGTTCGAGCCGGGTTGCCGGTTGTTGCGGGGTGCCCCGCCGGCAGTCGAGGTCGGTCACGTCCAGGCCAAGATCGGTCAGGCTGCGCCGCAACTGCGGCAACTCATCATGAACCCGTTTCAGGGTACTCTGTTTCTCTGCCCACACCCGGGCGCTCACGGATTGCTGGCGTAACGCCACATCAAAGTGCAGGGGGCCGGCCTCGTCCAGATCAATGGCTAGCGCCAGCCGCCACTCCCGGGTGGCCGACGGATGGCGATTCCCGGACTCGGATGAGCCATCCTCACGGTACTGCTCCAGGCGAAGCTGGGCGACCCGGGGCTCATTTTGCGGCGTCACCCAGGGCAATTCCAGAAGCATGGTCGAGGCGGGCGCGGCGGCATCACCGCCGGCCCGTGCCGTCAGTACCTGGCTGTGAAGCTGATTGACGGTAATCCGGTTAAGCATGCCCGCCAGCAGTCGCAGCACCTGCCCGGCGGTGGCGGATTCACTGGTGCCGGCGCCCGGGGTCGGGGCCACCGCCTGGGGAAACTGCAGCGGCGCCTGAACCAGTTCCGGGCTCGCCAGGGGGATCAGCCGGTTGAACTGCTCCGTGGGCGTGCCTTGCTGGGCGAGCAGGGCAGTGATCACCCGGCCGATGGCCAGTTTGAGATCCGGCAAGGCCGGCGAGGGCGAACTGGCGAGCCTGGCCTCCGCAAATAATCCGCTTTCAGAGAGCCACTGCTTTACCTGGCTGGCCATGTCCGGCTGGCTGCCAGCCCCCGGTTTAAGCGCCTGGCTCGCCGGCAGGCGGGCCAGGACCTGTTCAATGGCCTGTCGCGCAGCGTCTGGTAGTGGCTGTAAACTCCGCGCCGACGGTAACTGCCCGGGCGCCGATTCCGCTCGCAAACCCTGGGTCAGGGCGGTCAGAAGTTTGGTCAGGCCGCCGTCCAGGGTCTGTTGCCAGGGCATTCGCTGTGCCAGCGCCCGGGCAATGCCGGCCTCCGGGGGCGGTGCCAGCTTGCCGAGCAGTTGCAGCTCATTGCCGGCCCGCATGACCTTTACCCAGTCGCCGGTGTTCAGGTCGGTGTTGCCAATCGTTGCCTGGGTCAGCAGGGATTTCCCTTTCAGCGCCAGCAGCAGCTCAACACCGCCCCCCTGACGGTTGATGATCTCTGCCACCCGGGCCAGGGTGGCTTCCCGGTTGGTCAACTGGAGCTGGTCCAGCTGCTGCCGGGCGGACGTGGCCAGGGCTTCGCGGCCCGGTGGCGGTTCCGTGCCTGGCTGCGCCGGCGTTTTGTTGGCCGGTGTTGCCGGCGGTGTCTGGGGCGTTTGGCCGCTAGGTAGTTTCATCGCCATCGACTTGATGTTGAATAAGAGTAATCCGCAAGCGCTTTCGTTATAATACGTCGCGCCGGCGATGCTCGCCGTGAATACTGTCTGCACCCTTGGTGCCAGCCATGAATGCACCCGATGTGTTGGATCGCATCGTCCTGGTTACGGGGCCCTGATGTCTGAGCCGTTACTACAGGCCATCAATCTAGAGTGTGAACGGGACGGGCGGATGTTGTTCCGGGACCTCTCGTTTTCCATACTGCCCGGTACGGTGACCCGTGTCGAGGGGCCGAATGGCTCCGGCAAGACCACCCTGCTGAGAATGCTGGCGGGCCTCAATGACGGCTGGGCCGGCGAGATGCTCTGGTGTGGTGAACCCCGGCGGCGTCAGCGTGAGGTGTTCCTTCGTAACAGCCTTTACCTTGGGCATCGCCCGGGTATCAAGCCCCTGCTGACTCCCCTTGAGAACCTCCGGGCACTCAGTGCCGGTCGTCGGCCACTGCCGGACCCATTGTTGCGTCAGGCGCTGGCGGGCACGGGGCTGGACGGATTCGCCGACGTTCCGTGTCGTAATCTGTCAGCAGGGCAGCAACGGCGAGTGGCGCTGGCTCGCCTGTTGGTTGCGGATGAACCCCTGTGGCTGCTGGATGAAATGTTCACCGCCATCGATGCCCATGGCATCGTGGCCCTGGAGTCCCTGTTGCAGCAGCGGGCGGAAGAAGGAGGTGCGGTGGTGGTGACGACACACCATCCGTTGCAGCTCCCGGGCATGCAGCGGATTGTTCTCGGTGGAGGACACGCCGATGAACGCTGAGACCCGTCCGGAAGTTATGCTGGTCGACGGCGGTGTCGGGTTATGGCTGGCAATCCGCTCAGTGTTCCTGCGGGACCTGAAGGTGGCCATACGGCAACGGCAGGATCTGCTCAATCCACTGCTGTTTTTTGTCATGGTGGTTACCCTGTTCCCCCTCGGGGTTAGTCCGGAAGTGTCATTCCTGAGAGAAGCCGGAGCCGGTATCCTGTGGGTGGCGGCGTTGTTGTCGGTGTTGCTGTCCCTGGACCATCTGTTTCGGCACGATTTTGACGATGGCACCCTGGAACAACTGGTGCTCCAGCCGCAGCCGCTGTTTCTGCTGGTGCTTGCGAAAACGGCGGCCCACTGGGTGTTGACGGGGCTGCCGCTGATCCTGCTGACACCGGTGCTCGGTGTGATGGTGCATCTGGACGGGAACTCCATCTCGGTTCTTTGTCTAACGCTGCTGGTCGGTACACCGGTGCTCAGCCTGATCGGCGCCATCGGCGCGGCTTTGACCCTGGGATTGCGGTCGGCCGGGGTGCTCTTGTCGCTGCTGATTATCCCGCTGTACATCCCCGTGCTGATTTTCGGCACCGGGACCGTTGCGGCGGCATCCGAGGGAGCGCCCGTGAGCGCCTACCTGGCGCTGATGGGCGCGTTTCTGGTACTGGCGGTAACGCTGGCACCCTTTGCCGCCGCCGCCGCGCTCAGGATCAGCCTGTCCAACGGCTAGGGGCCTGCGGTGCCATGAGGAAGGGCGGGACAACGAATGACGGTAACGGTTAAACGGTGACCAACTGATGTGGCAATGGTTTCATAAACTGGGTTCTCCGAAATGGTTCTACGGGATTGCAGCCCGGTTGAACCCCTGGCTGCTTGCCTCAGGGCTTTTGCTGCTGGTTGCCGGTATGGTGTGGGGACTGGGCTTCGCGCCCAAGGATTACCTGCAGGGCAACAGTTACCGGATAATCTTTATCCATGTGCCGACGGCTTTCCTCGCGCAATCGGTGTACGTGATGATGGCGGTGGCCGGGGTGGTCACCCTGGTGTGGCGCATGAAGCTGGCGGATGTCTTTGTCCGGGCGGTTGCGCCCGTGGGGTTGGTGTTGACGTTTCTGGCCCTGTTTACCGGCGCCGTGTGGGGCAAGCCCACCTGGGGCACCTGGTGGATCTGGGACGCGCGGCTGACATCCATGCTGATCCTGCTGTTCCTGTACGGCGGGGTGATTGCGCTGGACCGCGCCATCAATGATGAGCAGTCGGCGGCCCGCGCGGTGGCGGTGCTGGTGCTGGTGGGCGTGGTGAATATTCCGATCATCAAGTATTCGGTGGAGTGGTGGAATACCCTGCACCAGCCGGCCACGTTCAAGCTGACCGAGAAACCGTCCATGCCGGCGGACATGTGGGTGCCGTTGCTGCTCTCCGTGTTGGGGCTCTACCTGATTTTCGGCTGGCTGGCGTGTGTGCGCATGCAAACGGAGGTTCTGGTGCGGGAACAGCGGACCCGGTGGGTAAAAGATCTGGTGATGACGGGAAGGATCAAGTGATGGCGTTTGAATCCTGGGCGGCGTTTCTGGCCATGGAAGGGCACGGGCCCTACGTGTGGTCTTGTTACGCGGTCTTTGTGGTATTGGTGGCGGGCCTGATGATCTGGTCGGTGCGCCGTAAAAAGGCGGTGATTGCCGTCTGCCGCCGTGGGTATGAGTTTCAGGCGGACGAGAGTAAAGTGGCAGCCTCCGCGGCGCCGGCCTCGTTCGCACGTGTTGATGTTTCCCGGGACTGAAGGGCAGGTATCTGATGCATCCGATCCGTAAAAAACGGCTCACAATCGTACTGTTTTTGTTGGTTGGCGTGTCTGTTGCCGTGGGGCTGACCACCTATGCCCTGCGCCAGAACATCAACCTGTTCTATGACCCAACCCAGATTGCCGCCGGAGAGGCGCCGGTGGACGTCCGCATTCGCGCGGGCGGTATGGTGGAGGCGGGGTCGGTGATTCGTGACTCCGACAGTCTGAAAGTGGCCTTCCGGGTGACCGATTACAATGCCTCGGTGGCGGTTGAATATACCGGCATCCTGCCCGACCTGTTTGCAGAGGGGCAGGGCGTCGTCGCCATGGGGCGCCTGGATGAGCAAGGGCGCTTTATCGCGGATCAGGTCCTGGCCAAGCACGACGAGAATTACATGCCACCGGAAGTGGCAGACTCGCTGAAGCAGGCCAGTGCCGGCAAAACGGAGAGTGAATCGGCGGATGCCAGTTACTGAACTTTTAACTCTGACAGCCTGATTTCTGGAGGGCGTTGATGTATCCCGAATTCGGACAGCTTGCATTGATCCTGGCGCTGCTGTTGGCAGTGCTCCTGTCGGTGATCCCCCTGGTGGGTTCGGTGACCGGCCGGGATAACCTCCAGGCGTTTGCCCGGCCGCTGGCGTCCGGCGTGTTTGTGTTCGTGGCCCTGGCGTTTGCGGTGCTCACCCACGCTTTCCTGACAGACGATTTTTCGGTGGCCTATGTGGCCAACAACAGCAACAGTCTGCTGCCGTGGTATTTCAAGTTCAGCGCGGTCTGGGGTGGCCATGAAGGGTCGCTGCTGCTCTGGATACTGATGCTGTCGGGCTGGACCCTGGCCGTGGCCATTTTCAGCCGGCGACTGCCCGCTGTGATGATTTCCCAGGTACTTTCGGTACTGGGGATGGTCTGTGTCGGCTTCCTGCTGTTTATTGTGATTACCTCCAACCCGTTTGATCGCCTGTTGCCCAATGTGCCGGCCGACGGCGCCGATCTGAATCCGCTGCTGCAGGACGTTGGCCTGATTATTCATCCGCCCATGCTGTACATGGGCTATGTCGGCTTTGCGGTCGCCTTTGCCTTCGCCATCGCGGCCCTGATCAACGGCCGCCTGGATGCCGCCTGGGCCCGCTGGTCGAGACCCTGGACCACGGTTGCCTGGGCGTTCCTGTCGGTGGGTATCGCGCTGGGCAGTTGGTGGGCCTATTACGAACTTGGCTGGGGTGGCTGGTGGTTCTGGGACCCTGTGGAAAACGCCTCGTTGCTGCCCTGGCTGTCCGGTACCGCGCTGATGCATTCACTGGCGGTCACGGAGAAGCGGGGGGTATTCAAGAGCTGGACGGTACTCCTGGCGATTGTGACCTTCGCCCTCAGTCTGTTGGGTACCTTCCTGGTCCGCTCCGGGGTCCTGACGTCGGTGCACGCCTTCGCGTCGGACCCGGAGCGGGGCACCTTCCTGCTGGTTCTGCTGGCGGTGACGGTGATCGCCAGCCTGACCCTGTATGCGTTCCGGGCACCGGTGGTGCATGTACGGTCCCGGTACGGTTCGCTGTCCAGGGAAATCTTTCTGCTGTTGAACAATGTGTTGCTGGTGTCTGCCACGATCCTGGTGGCGGTTGGTACCCTGTATCCGCTGGTGCTCGACTATCTGGAAATGGGCAAACTGTCCATTGGTGAGCCGTTCTTCAATATCACGTTCAGCCCGTTGGCGATCGCGACCGGATTGTTGATGGGGGCCGGTATTTTCTCTCGCTGGAAAAAGACCGACGGAGGCTGGCTTGGCCGTAAGCTGCTGTGGCCCCTGGCGGTGAGCCTGAGTATCACCACGGCCGTGATGATCGGTTACGGGGGCTTCAGGCCCTGGGCGTTTGCCGGCGTGTTTGCGGCGGTGTGGGTCGCGGCGGCGACCTTCTGGGATCTGTGGGACAAATCCTCGTCCCGGAAGGGCCGGATACACGGGTTACGCCGGCAATCCCGGAGTTATTACGGCATGGTGCTTGGTCACCTTGGCCTGGCCATTACCATGGCGGGCGCTACGGTCGCCTCCAACTACGGTCTCGAACGTGATGTACGGATGGCGCCCGGGGATGTCGCTACCGTTGGCGATTTCCAGTTTGCCTTTGTGTCGACCGGGGACCGTCAGGGCCAGAATTTCACCGCCCGTTACGGCACTTTTGAATTGCGCCAGGATGGTGAACAGCTTGCCGTTCTCAAACCGGAAAAACGCCAGTATTCGGTGGGGATGAACGTGATGACCGAGGCTGATATTGATGCCGGCCTGTTCCGGGATATCTTCGTGGCGCTGGGGGAGCAGGTCTCTGATGAGGCCTGGGCGGTGCGCCTGCAGTATAAACCGTTGGTGCGCTGGTTATGGCTCGGGGCACTGTTTATGGCCGCTGGTGGCTTCCTGGCCATTGCCGACCGGCGTTACCGGATACGGGATCGGGCCTCCGAGTCTTCGGTCTCCGGGGCTGAGCGCCCGGACGGTACCAGCCAGCCAGTAGGGGCGACGTCATGAAACGGATCATCCTGTTCCTGCCACTCGTCCTGGCCGTGGGCCTGGGTGTGGTACTGTTCGCCGGCATCGGCAAAGACCCGACAAAACTGGAGTCGGCGCTGGTGGGCAAGCCGGTTCCGGAATTCAGCCTGGACGACCTGAACCGGCCGGGCACCATCCTCGACCAGGGGCTGTTCCGTGGCGGTGTGAAACTGCTCAATGTCTGGGGCACCTGGTGCCCGGCGTGTCGGGATGAACACGACGATCTGTTGTGGCTGGCCCGGGAAAAAGGGGTGGATATTATCGGGCTGAACTACAAGGACAACCGGGCCGATGCGCTGGCCTGGCTGAAACGGCTGGGTGACCCCTATCAGACCACCATATACGATCCGAAGGGTACGCTGGGGTTTGATCTGGGGGTATACGGCGCGCCGGAAACGTTTGTGATTGATGCCGGTGGCATTGTTCGCTACCGCCACGTGGGGGTGATTAACCCCAAGGTGTGGGAAGAAACACTGTTGCCGGTGATCAACGATGTGCGGGGCGATGACCAATGATCAGGGTAATATCCGTGGTCGCCTTCCTGGCGTTGTCGGGACTGGCAATGGCCCAGGTGGCCGATGTGTACGAGTTTAACGATCCGTCCATGGAGGCTCGCTATCGGGCACTCACCGCCGAACTGCGCTGCCCGAAATGCCAGAACCAGAACATTGCGGATTCCGATGCCCCCATTGCCAGTGATATGCGCGACGAGGTGTACCGTATGATGCAGTCCGGTGCCAGTGACGATGCCATTGTCGATTCACTGGTGGCCCGGTTTGGTGAATTTGTGCGCTACAAACCCGAACTCGACCAGCGTACGTTTCTGCTGTGGGCGACCCCGGCCATTGCTGTTGTGGGCGGCTTGCTGGTGGTGGCGGGCGTGATTATACGGTCGCGCGGGCGTAACGACCGGCCGGCAGCACTCAGTGCCGATGAGAAAGCGCGGGCCGAGCGGCTTCTCGCCAGCCAGGATCACGACACCACCTCCTGAAGCCAGCGCGATGAGGTGCCGGCCCGAGTACGATTTCATTTCTGAACCAGCGACGATAGCTTCATGACTCAAACATTCTGGATTGCCGCCACGGTCCTCACTGTCATTGCCCTGGCCTTTGTACTGTACCCGGTTATTTTTCACCGCTCCGGCGCCCGCCGACAGGCCGATCTGCGAAACCAGAACCTGATGGCCTATCGCTCACGGATGAAGGAGCTGGATAACGAGCACCAGGCCGGCATCCTGGATGACGAAAACTATCAGCAGCTCCGGGAAGAACTGGCGGGCACCATGCTGGACGATGTGCCCGAGACCGAGACACCGGCCCGGGTGGTCACGGGTCGCAAGAGCGCCATCGTGGTGGCCCTTGTATCGATTCTGCTGGTTCCCGCTGCCACGGTCTACCTGTACCAGCGGTGGGGTGCCATGGATCAGGTCGAATCGTTTTTGGCCATGCAGGAGATGGATGCGACCGACACAGCCCGGCGGGCCCGTATGTCGGAGCTGACCGACCAGCTGCGGTCGAAGCTGGAACAGGATCCCGACAACACCGAGGGCTGGGCCATGCTGGGCCGGACTTACATGCGCCTGGAGCGGTATGACGATGCCGCCTGGGCCTTCCGCCAGTTGGCCGACAGTGTCTCGGGCGAACGTGAGGCCCGGGCAACAGCGCTCGGCCTGGCCGCCCAGGCATTGTTCTTCCGAAGCCAGGGTGCCATGACGGAAGGCGTGAACAAGGCTATTGAGGCGGCCCGGCAGGTGAATCCGGACGAGGTCAATGCCCTGGGTCTGTTGGGTATTCATGCGTTCAGTCAGGACGATTACCGCGAGGCCATTCGCTATTGGCAGCGTATTCTGGCGGTGGCGCCCAATCATCCCCAGGCCGGCTCCATTCGGGGTGGTCTCCGGGAAGCATACAACCGTCTGGGTGAGACGCCGCCCGCCGAGCTCACCGAAAAAGCCGTGGCTGGGCCGGGCGTGTCTGTCCGGGTGTCGCTGGACGAGGCGTTCCGTGATCAGGTTCCCCCGGATACCACCCTGTTCCTGTTCGCACGCCGGGCCGGCGCCAGTGACGGGCCGCCACTGGCCGTGGCCCGTCTCAGCGCGAGGGACCTGCCCATGGAGATACATCTGGATGACCGGTACGCGATGTCGCCCGAGGCCCGGATTTCCGGTGCCGGCCGTGTCATGGTGACGGCCCGGTTAAGCCGTTCCGGCAATGTCCGGCCTGACGCAGGCGACTGGCAGGGGAGCACGGAGGCCCCGGTTGCGGTTACCGAAGGCGAGCAGACGCCGGTGCCGATAGTGATAGATCAACAACTGACCAACTAAGGCCAGGGGACGTTCTGTTCAGTCCCGCGCCGTCGCCCGGGTGGCAAGGTGGTCGGGGTAGAGCGGCGGCAGCCCCTGATGCAAGGCCGGCGTGTCCCGCTGCTCCCGGAGGCTTCTCAGGGCGGCCGTCAGGTTTCGTCCATTCCAGGTTTCGGTGCCGTGATCCGGCGCGAAATGGTGGGCCTGCAGGCGTTTGAGCTCGGCCCCCAACTCAGGTGCTGCAAGCTGCCTTGTGAGGTCTTCGGTGGTGTGGAACCCGTGGCCGGGAAACCGCAGGTTGGCCCATTCCACCACCAGGGCCACCGTGGAAGGGGAGCCTTCCCGGGCGGCCTGGCTCAGCCGGTCAAAGATGGCCTTTTCCTGCCTGCTGCCGGTCTCCGCCAGGTGGTCGCCATTGCTTACCCGGGCGCGGCGTGACCACCACCAGGCCAGCGTTGTTAACAACCACAGCGTGGCAAGAGCAGCACTGAGCCAGGGCCAGAAGCTTACCTCCCTTGGCTGGTCTCCGGATGTGGCTTGGGGCTTGTCTCCGGAGGCTGATGGCGGTGTGGTGGTCGGGTCGGTGGGCTCAGTGCTTTCGCTGGCGGCCGGTGCCGACACGGTCAGGGTCTGGGCCGGAAGCACCGCCACCTTTTCACTGTCGGACTCGGTATCCCACCAGGGAATGCGAATGGCGGGCAGCGTCATCTGGCCATCGCTGACCGGGACCAGAGCGTAGGTTTGCGATAACCGGGAGCTGAGGCCGTCGGGGGTCACGCTGGTGGTGCGCTCGGGTTGCTCCGGGTAGCTGCGCAGCCCCTCCGGTACCGTATCGGGCAGCGGCGGAAGGGCTGCGGAGGGCAGTCCGCTGGCGCTCAAAACCAGCGTGCGCGTCAAATTCTCGCCGGTCTCGACCACCAGGGTAGACGGCAGACCACTGGACGCCAGTGTCACCTCCTGCGATGGCAGCCAGGTGTCACCGCTGAAGGTAGCGGGAATATCCTTGACCGGCACTTCGAACAGCTGCTCGCTGTCTCTCAGGAATTTCAGGTTGCCGGCCGTATCCCGGGCCTGGCCTTCAAAGCGAATGGGCGCCAGGGACAGGGTGCCCGGCTGCTGGGGGAAAATGGCGTAGCGTCGCTCGACCACGCGGTAGCGAAGCCCATCGCGGTAGCGGGAGAACTCGCGCTGTTTGCCCAGGGGTTCGATGATGGCATTCGGGTGTTGAGGTTCCGACAGTTCACCCCGGATCAGATTGCCCCGGAAAAACAGCCGTACCGTCAGGGCCAGTTGTTCCTGCACATAGACTTCGGCCTTGTCCGTCGACAGCTCGATAAAGCTGTCCCGGCTTCCTGCCGCCTGATCCGGCGGGGTGCCGTCAACCACCTCTATGGTAACGGGCTCGGAGTGGGCGCCGCGGAACGACAGTGAGGGGATGGTCAGCTTGCCCGTGGTGGTCGGGGCCAGTTGGTAGGTCCAGGTGATTTCACCCACCATTTCGTCGTTCACCGTGCGAATGCTGTATTGCTGATTGCGGGCCAGGATTTTGAAGTCCGGCTCGGCCTTCTCGATATCCGGCGAGGGCAGGTCAGAGAGATTAAAATCGAACAGGTTGCTCAGGTTGATGTCGAGCTTCATGCTGCCCTTGACCGTCAGGGTCAGTACCTCGCCCTCGTACAGGCGGGTCCGGTCCGGCTCGACCGTCAGTTCCTGGGCGCCGGCGAAAGGTGACGCCAGCCCTGAAACCGGTCCCGCCAGGATCAGCACCCAGGTCAAAAGTTGGATTAGACGCGTTACCATGGTGTATCACCCTCGTCGGATGGTGTCTGACGTTCCTGGTACTGTTGCAGGAATTTACGCTGCAGCAGCCCGCCGGGGTTGTCGGGTACCCGGCGCAGCCACTGCTCCTGACCCTGGGTCAGGGGCGTTTCGGAGATGGGAGCGGGCCCGGATGCCTGCCCGGAGTCACGGGGTTGTTGATCGGTGCCGGACGAGTCTTGTGCCTCATTCCGGTCTGCAGGCGTGGTTTCCTGCTCGCCGCCCTGGTGGCCCGGCTGCCGATTCTGGCCCTGTCCAGACTGGTTGTTGGGGGAATCCTGGCCATTCTGGCTATCATCCTGCGGCTGTTGGTTCTGCGCCCCGTCCTGGCTTCCCTGTTGCGGGTCATTCTGCCCGGATGAGGGGCTGGATTGCTGTCCTGGCTGGCGGTCCGAGCCCTGGCCAGACTGCTGTTGCTTCTGTTTTTCAAGCAGGTCTTTGACCAAGGCGCGGTTGTGGCGGGCGTCTGCCAGTGCCGGGTTCTCGGCCAGTGCTTCGTCGTAGGCCTGGATGGCTTCCTCGAACTTGCCCGCACGTGCCAGGGCATTGCCGCGGTTATAGTTGGCCCGGGCGCCCGGTGCCGCCGTAAAGGCTTCGGCAGCGGCCTCATACTGTTGTGCGCGGTACAGGGCGGAGCCTCGCCAGCCGGGGTTCTCCAGTTGCCCGGCAGCGGCAGCGGGATCGGCCTGTATCATCTCCGGCGCGCGCTGGTCTTCCCGCTGCCATAAATCGGCCCAGTCCATGGCGGACGCCGGCTGGGGCAGAGCAGGTAGTACCAGTAAAAGGGCGGTTGCCAGGCCACCCCGACGCCACCCCAGAATAACCAGCGGGACCGCCAGCCATAACAGCCAGTAGCCATCGTCCTGCCAGCGCTGGATGGTCCGCTCTTTCCCGATTTCGCGCCAGTCCCCCTGGTCGGCCGGGCTCAGGTTCAGGTGCCGGATATCCTGGTCGTCCAGAGTCAGTTGCTGGCCTGTGCCGCCGGTGCTCCGGGCCAGGCTGGCCAGCTCATCGGGTTCGGCCCGGGTAATCACAATCTCGCCGTTGTCGCGAATGAACCCGCGCCGGGCCAGCGGGATGGGGCCGCCTTCGGGGGTGCCAACCGTCAGGGTGCTGAGGGTATAACCGGATTCGGCCAGGGTGTCCTGAATGGCTGCCCGGTACCGATCGGCCACTTTGTCGGTGATCAGCAGGATTTGCCCCTGACCGGGTGCTCCCTGGTCCAGCAACGCCTTTGCCTGTTTGACCGCCAGATCCGCGCGGTTGCCCTGGGCGGGCATGATGACCGGGTCCAGGACATTCAGCATCCCTTCAATCGTTTTGATGTCGTCGGTCAGCGGGGTGACCACGTGGGCGTCTCCGGAATACACCACCAGGCCTGTCAGGCTGCCCTTGCGAACGGCCAGTATGTCTCTGACCTTGCGTTTGGCCCGGGTGAGCCGGTCTGGCTCAACGTCGGTGGCCAGCATCGAGAGTGACAGGTCCAGGGCGATCACCAGGCTGTCTCCCGGCTGTTTAAGGGGTGTCGGGGCTTCGCGCCAGGCGGGCCCGGCGAGGGCACCGGCCAGTATCACCAGGGCCAGTGAAACGGGTGTCAGGGGCGACTTCCGGGCCTTGCCGGAGTCGCCATGCTGGCGGATCAGGGGGGTGAGCAGGCGCTCCGGGATCAGGCGTGCCCAGCCGCTGTCACTGAGTCGCCGCTGGCTCAGGGTCAGATACAACAGTGGCCAGAGTAATATCAGTAATAGCCAGAATGGCCGCAGAAAGTGAAGGTCATCCATGTGTCGCCTCCCCGGTGGCTTTGACGCCACGCTGGCGGATCCGGTCGAGGACTCGTCTGCCCAGGAAAAAAACCAGCCACAGGGCGAGAGCCACGCCGGCGGGCCAGACATAGAGTTCGGTCACCGGACGGTAGAACTTTCCTTCCAGTTCAATAGGCTCCAACTGGTCGATGCTCTGATAGATCATCTCCAGTTCCGGCAGGCTGCGAGCCCGGAAATACTGGCCACCGGTTTGCTGTGCCATCCGGGTAAGCAAGGCTTCATCCAGATCCCGGGAAGGGTTGACCCGTCGGGATCCCAGTAACCCCCGTTGTACCATGGACTCCGCGCCAATGCCGATGGTGTAGAGGCGGACACCGGCGGCGGCGGCAATCTCGGTGGCCTTGTCGGGGGTGATTTCTCCGGCGGTGTTGGCGCCATCGGTCAGCAAAATGGCGACGCGCTGATCCTGGGGCCGGTCCCGCAGGCGTTTGATGGCCAAGCCAATGGCATCGCCAATGGCCGTTGCCCGCCCGGCCATGCCCAGGCCGGCTTCCATCAACAGGGTGCGGACGGTTTCCAGGTCGAAGGTGAGGGGGGCCTGCACATAGGGTTCGGTACCAAACAGAATCAGGCCCAGGCGGTCGCCCTGGCGCCGGCTGATAAAGTCATTGAGCACTCGCTTCACCGCTTGCAGGCGGTTGATGCTCCGGCCGCGGATTACCATGTCCTGTTCGTCCATGCTGGGGGAGATGTCCACCACCAGCATCAGATCACGGCCGGTCACGGGCATCTGTACCTGCTCGCCCACGTGCTGGGGGCGCGCCAGGGCCAGTACCAGCAGTAACCACATCAGCGCCAGCAGGAGCCGCTGCCAGAGCGGCACGGCGTTGCCCTGTCGGCTCACGCCCGGCAGGTCGGACAGCCAGTGGCCCACCGGGAACACGGGGGCGTCTACCGACTGGCTTGCCGGTTTTCGCCAATGCAGCAGCAGTGGCAGCAGGGCCAGCAGAAGTGCCCAGGGAAAGGCCAGGTTCAGCATTTCTGTCCTCCCAGCCAGAGGTGTGCAAAGGCCAGCGCCTGGGCGGGCGTCAGGTTCACCGCTGGTCGCCAGGCGCTGGCAACCAGAGCCTCGACCACCGGGCGCTGGGCAATCCGGTCATTGGGGGCGTGGGCCAGCAGGAATTCGGTCCAGTCCTTGCCGGACAGTGCTTCCGGGTGAGCGTTGGGATACCGCTCCCGGGCTGCCTGTTTCAGCAGGACGTTCAGTTGCACGAACCAGTGAGGGGCCGGGGTTGCGGATTGTTCAAGCCGGGCAAGTTCCTGTTTGGCCAGGGTCAGCCAGCGCTGGCGGCGCCGGCGCCGGAGTGCCAGCCACACCAGCACCGCAACCAGGGCCATCGCCAGCGCCGCCAGGAACCACCAGCCGGGCGCCGGAGGCCAGAAACCGCCGGTTTCGGGCAGATGAATGTCCTTCAGCTGGCTCAGCGGATCGCCCGGATTCATCCGATGCGCCCTCCCGGGCCAAGCAGTGACTTGAGTGCCGCCGCTGGATCTTCGTGGGTAGAGATGGTGGCTGCGCTTACCCTGGCCAGACGAAAGCAGTCCGCCAGCTCGATTTCATGCTGGTGGACCCGCTGTTGCCAGGCAGACTGGAACCGGGCATTGCCGGCATCGAACCAGACGGGGCCATCTGGCCCCGCCACGGCAAACCGCCCACGGGTGGGCAGCGACTGTTCCAGCGGGTCGGCGATCCGCAGTGCGTTCACCGTATTGTGGCGGGAAAGGGCGCCCAGCAGGCTTCCGGTTTCACGGCTGATATTGAGAAAGTCGCTGACCACGAAAATACGGCTGCCGGTGTGGGCAACCCGCCTCGCTTCCGCCAGCGCCATGTCCAACGGGTGCTGGCGGGTTTCACCATCCTTTGAAGGCGCTGGTTCATCCGGGTGGCGGCGTTGTTGATCAGCAAGGGTGTCGAGCAGGCGCAGTACGGACTTCTGCCGTCGGGCCGGGCGCTGCACGGTAAGTGTGTGACCGTTAAAGACAATGCCCCCGACCTGGTCACCGGAGGCCAGCGCCAGCCAGGCCAGGATGGCCGCCAACTGGGCACAGCGGGCCTGTTTGAAGGCTCCGGTGCTGGCGAAGAACAGGGTAGGCCCCAGGTCGCATAAAAGCAGTACCGGCCGCTCGCGCTCTTCTTCGTAGAGCTTGGTGTGGGGCGCCTGGCGCCGGGCCGTCACCCGCCAGTCAATGCTGCGGATATCATCGCCGGGCTGGTATAGCCGAACCTCGGCAAAGGCCATGCCCCGGCCACGTTGGGCCGACCGCTGAAGCCCGGCCTGGCGCGTGCGCACGATGCGCGCTGACGGCAGCTTCAGCGCCCTGGCGTCGGCCTGAAGGCGAATCAGCTCAGGGAGGCTGGCGTGTGTGGCGGTCTCAGGCACTCACCGGCACCCGGTCGATCAGTCGCTGTATAACGGCGTCGGAGGTAATGCCTTCGGCTTCCGCTTCAAAGGTCAGCAGGATGCGATGGCGGAGTACATCGAAGGCCATGGCCCGGACGTCGTCCGGGGTGACATAGTCCCGGCCCTCGAGCCAGGCCAGGGCCCGTGCGCATCGATCCAGGGCAATGGTGCCCCGGGGACTGGCGCCGAAGGCGGTCCAGCGCTCCAGTTCCGGGTCCAGTGCACCGGGGTCCCGGGTGGCGAGCACCAGCGCCAGCAGGTATTGCTCGACCGGTTCAGCCATATAAAGATTCGCAGCTTGGCTCCGGGCGTCAAAGACCTGGTCGGCACTCAGGCGAATGGCCGCTTGCGGGATTCCCTGACGGTAATCGTTCCTGGCCAGTTGTAGGATAGCCTTTTCTGCTGCGGCCGAGGGGTAGCCAATCATCACGTGCATCAGAAACCGGTCGAGTTGCGCCTCGGGCAATGGGTAAGTGCCTTCCTGCTCAATGGGGTTCTGGGTGGCCATCACCAGGAACAGGCGGTCCAGCGGGAAGGTTTGCATGCCGACGCTGACCTGTCGCTCACCCATGGCTTCCAGCAGTGCCGACTGGACCTTGGCGGGAGCACGGTTGATTTCGTCTGCCAGGACCAGATTGTGAAAAATCGGGCCGCGCTGGAACTCGAACTGCCCGGTTTCCGCGCGATAGATTTCACTGCCGGTAACGTCGGAGGGCAACAGGTCCGGGGTGAACTGGATGCGGTGGAAATCGCCCTCGAGGTGGTCTGAAAGCGCCTTGATGGCAGTTGTCTTGGCCAGGCCAGGGGCACCTTCAACCAGTAAGTGACCGTCTGCGAGCAAGGCAATCAGCAGCCGGTCCACCAGTTTTTCCTGGCCGATAATCCGTTTGGCTAACTGTACCCTTAACTCACCGAACGTATGCTGTAACGACATTGGAAGTAACGACTCTCTCTGAGGATGATCCGGTAACACGGTTCGTGTCTGCCCTAGGTAGTTGCCGCAGTTTTGGCGTCAGAGCGGCAAAAATCAAGGGTTTGACTATGCTTATGTGACCATACGCCGATTACGTTTATTTCACACTAACTGAGGTCAACCATGAACGCGCTGACAGTGGCCAGCAAGGATCAGTTTTTTGAACAGCTGGCTGACGCATTCGCCAAGAAGATTACCAAAACCGAAGCCAGAAAAATCAGCGAATTTGCCAAGCAGCATTACGCGCACATTCCCCTTGAAGAGTTGGTGAGTCGACGTTTTTCCGATACCTACGGGGCCATATTGGCGGCCTGGCAGTTTCTGCAGAAACGCAGTGCCGAAGAAACGCCGGTGTCGGTCTTCAACCCGGATCTGGAGAGTGACGGCTGGCAGTCCACCCACACGGTGGTGTTCATTCTGCATCCGAATATTCCGTTCCTGATTGATTCCTTGCGTATTGCCATCAATCAGCGGGAAGTCGGTACCCATTCCATCCAGCATTCCATTCTGCAGGTAGAGCGGGACAAGAGTGGCAAGCTGAAGAAGCTGCTGTCGCCCCGCAAGAGCACCAATGGTTCGGCTTATGAAGCGTTTATCGTTCTGGAAATAGACCGGCACAGCCATCCGGGCGATCTGCGTGACATTGAAGATGCGCTACAGACGGTGCTGCATGAGGTGCGTATTGCGGTCTCGGACTTTCCGGTGGTGTCCGAGAAAGTGGATGAAATTATCCAGGAGCTGGACAGCACCACGGCCGGTATCAACGACGAGCAGAAAGCGGAGGCCCGGGCGTTCCTGGAGTGGCTTTCCCGTGAGCATTTCACTTTCCTGGGATACGACGAATACGACTTTGCCAAGGACAGAAGTGGCATGGTGGTGCGTCGGGTTGAGAATTCCGAGCTCGGTATTCTTCGGGTCAACAACGAGCGCCCCGACCGGGTGCGGCTGAATGAGCTACCTCAGCGAACCCGCCATGAAATGACCCGGACCGATGACATTTTCATTTTCGCCAAATCGGCCCAACGCTCCCGGGTTCACCGGCCGGCGTACCCGGATTACATCGCGGTCAAGAAATTCAACGCCAAGGGCGACGTGGTGGGTGAGCGGCGCTTCCTCGGGCTGTATACCGCCAGGGTGTACAATGAGCGGCCGGATGAGATCCCTCTGCTGCGCCGGAAGTTCCAGAGCGTGATGAAACGGTCCGGTTTTCTCCGGGATGATTACGCTGGCAAGGAGCTTGAGCAGATACTCACCACGTACCCGCGGGATGAGCTGTTCCAGATTGAGCCTGACGATCTGCTCAAGGTCGCCAAAAGCATCCTGTACATCCAGGAGCGCAGGCGCATTGAGCTGTTTATGCGTGAGGATGTGTACGGTCAGTTTGTGACCTGCCTGGCGTTCTTTCCGCGTGATATCTACAACACGGAATTACGCCTGAAAGTGGAACAGGTGCTGCTGGATCGTCTTGAAGCCGAGGATATCGAGTTCGTCACCCATTTTTCCGAATCCGTGCTGGCGCGGGTACAGTTCACCATTCGTGTGCCCCAGGTCGAAAACCGCCAACTGCCGATCAGTGAGATCCGCGAGAAAGTGATTGAACTGGCACAATCCTGGCGGGACGGGCTTTATGAAGCCCTCAGCGAGTCCTATGGCGAAGAGCAGGGTAATGAACTCTATCGCCTCTGGGCCAGTGGTTTCCCGGCCAGCTACACCGATATGTTTTCACCCCGTCGGGCTGCTATTGACCTCGAACACATTGGCGCCTCGGCCACCCGTAACGACCTGACGATGAGCTTTTACCGGGCCCTGGAAGAGGATGAGAGCACGCTGCATTTCAAGCTGTTCTTCCCGGACAAGCCCCTGCCGCTGTCCGATGTGATGCCGATCTTCGATAACCTGGGTTTCCGGGTGATTGGTGAGCACCCGTTCGAGGTGGTTGACCGCAACCACAAAACGGTCTGGATTCACGACTTTACCCTCCAGGCCCACAGCGGCGAAGTGGTGGATATTCACCGCATCCGGCCCATCTTTGAAGACCTGTTCCGACGGGTCTGGTACGGCGATGCCGAAAACGACGCCTTCAACCGTATGCTGCTGTCGTCCTACATGAGCTGGCGGGAGATTGCGCTGTTGCGGACCTACGCACGCTACATGCGGCAGATTCGCTTCTCCAACAGTCAGACCTTTATTTCCAACACGCTGGTTAACCACGTGGGGCTGACCCGCATCCTGCTGGACTTCTTTGAAGTGCGTTTCAATCCGGAACGTTACCAGAGCGAGGGCAAGAGCCAGGCGGCCCAGCAGAAACTGGAGATTGAGTTCAATGCGGGCCTGGAAGAGGTGGAAAACCTCAGTGAGGACCGGGTCCTGCGGCTATACCTGGAGTTGATGCAGGCCACGCTGCGTACCAACTATTATCAGCAGGACGAGTCCGGAGGCCCGAAATCGTACATCAGTGTGAAGTTTGATCCGTCGAAAATTCCGGACATGCCACTGCCCATGCCGATGTTCGAGATTTTCGTCTATTCGCCCCGGGTGGAGGGGGTGCACCTGCGCGGCGGGAAAGTCGCCCGTGGTGGTCTGCGCTGGTCTGACCGGTTCGAGGACTATCGCACGGAGATTCTGGGCCTGGTGAAAGCGCAGCAGGTGAAGAACGCGGTCATCGTACCAGTGGGTGCCAAGGGTGGTTTCGTGGGCAAGCGCCTGCCCGACCCGTCGGACCGGGAGGCGTTCCAGGCTGAGGGTATCGAAGCCTACAAGACCTTCATCCGTGGCCTGCTGGACATCACCGACAACCTGGTGGACGCGGGTATCCAGCCACCGGAACGGGTGGTACGCCACGATGACGACGATCATTACCTGGTGGTTGCCGCCGACAAGGGCACGGCCACGTTCTCAGACATTGCCAATGGTCTGGCGGCTGACTATGGCTTCTGGATGGGCGATGCGTTTGCCTCCGGTGGCAGCAACGGCTACGACCACAAGAAAATGGGGATTACCGCCCGGGGTGCCTGGGTTTCCGTGGAGCGGCATTTCCGTGAAGTGGGCATCAATCCGGCTCTCGACGAATTCACCGCCATCGGCATTGGCGATATGGCCGGCGACGTGTTCGGGAACGGTCTGCTGAGCTCCGAGAAAACCCGGCTGGTGGCCGCGTTCAACCACATCCACATTTTCATCGACCCGACGCCGGAGCCCGAGAAGAGCTACAAGGAGCGCAAGCGTCTGTTTGAGTTGCCCCGATCGGCCTGGACTGATTACGACAGCAAGCTGATTTCCAAAGGCGGCGGAGTCTTCAGCCGGAACGCCAAGTCCATTCCGGTCAGCGCCGAGATGAAAAAGCTGCTTGGAATCAAAGCGGACCGGGTGCCGCCGAATATGCTGATTTCCCATATCCTCCGGTCCCAGGTGGATCTGCTCTGGGTGGGGGGCATCGGGACCTATGTGAAAGCGAGCAGTGAGTCCCACAGTGACGTCGGGGACAAGGCCAATGATGGCTTGAGAATCAATGGCTCGGAACTTCGCTGCAGGGTCGTGGGCGAAGGCGGTAACCTGGGCCTGACCCAGCTTGGCCGGATCGAGTATGCGCTCAAGGGCGGCCGCCTGAACACGGACTTTATTGATAACTCCGGCGGTGTCGACTGCTCGGACCATGAAGTCAACATGAAGATTCTGTTGAACCGTGCCGTGGCGCTGGGGGATCTGACGGGCAAACAGCGTAATGTCATGCTTGAGGACATGACCGATGACGTGGCTGCCCTGGTACTGAAAAACAACTACCGCCAGACCCAGGCCATCAGCATTGCCAGTGAGGATGCCGCGATCCGGCTGGAGGAATACCGGCGCCTGATGAACACCTTCGAGGCCGAAGGCAAGCTGAACCGTGCCCTGGAGTTCCTGCCGGACGACGAAACGCTGTCTGAGCGCAAGCTGGACAAGAAGGGGCTGACCCGGCCGGAACTGTCGGTGCTGATTTCTTACGTCAAGGGCGATCTGAAGCAGACCCTGAATGCCAGCCATCTGCCCGACGACCCCTTGCTGGCGGGTGAAATGTACAAGGTGTTCCCCCGGGAGCTGACCCAGAAGTTCTCCGGGGAACTGGGTGAACATCAGTTGCGCCGGGAAATCATTGCCACCCAGATTGCCAATGACATGGTCAATCACATGGGGATTACCTTTGTTGAGCGCTTAAGCCAGTCCACCGGTGCCGATGCGGCGTCTATAGCGCTGGCCTGGATTATTGCCCGGGACGTGTTCCGGATCGATAACTGGTGGGACCGGATAGAAGATCTGGATTTCCACGTGCCGGCCCAGTTGCAGATGGAGCTGATGCAGGACCTGATGCGCCTGATGCGCCGGTCGGTCCGCTGGCTGCTGCGTAACCGGCGGGCAGAACTGAACATCCAGAATCATATGGAGCGGTTTGCCGACAGTGTCTGGGCCATTACCTCCAGCCTTCCGGACTATCTTGGTGAGCAGGCCCGCCTGGCCTGGGAAAAGCGCCACCAGGCCCTGGCCGAAGCCGGTCTGCCCAAAGAGCTGGCGTCGGTGGTATCCGGCACCGGTTATCTGTATTCCTCGCTGGGGATTATCGAGGCCCAGGAGGCGACCGGGATGCCACTGAAAACCGTGGCCAACCTCTATTACGAGCTCGGTGACCGGCTTGACCTGAACTGGTTCGCCAACGCCATCGCCAAGCTGACGCCGGTGTCTCACTGGCAGGCTCTGGCCCGGGAAAGCTTCCGGGAAGACCTGGAGTGGCAGCAGCGAGCGCTGACTACCGGGGTACTGCGGCTGGCCGAGAAGCCCGACGATGTTCCGGCCAGCGTCGACAGCTGGCTGCAGCGGCATGAGCCGATGATTGACCGTTGGAAATCCATGCTGGCGGAACTCAAGGGTGTGCGTGAGCCGGAGTACGCCATGTTCTCGGTTGCCCTGCGCGAGCTTCTGGATCTTGCCCAGAGCACCATGCACCAGCCGCACGGGGAAGGTGTTCAGGCCAACTGATGCTGGCGTCGAGTATTGCTTTACGTCAAGGGTTTGCGTTCAATGGTCATTTGGATGTCTATGATCACTTATTGGAAGGAGCAGCGTAATGGGTCAGCTCGACCATCTTCTTGAAAAAAACCGGTCCTGGGCGGACGGCATCAAGGCACAGGATCCGGAGTTTTTCCTTCGGCTGTCCCAACAGCAGGCCCCTGAGTACCTCTGGATTGGTTGTGCCGATAGTCGAGTGCCCGCAAATCAGATCGTGGATCTGCTGCCGGGCGAGCTGTTTGTGCACCGGAACGTTGCCAACGTGGTGGTGCATACCGATTTCAACTGTCTGTCGGTGCTGCAGTTCGCGATAGACGTGCTCAAGGTCAAGCACGTGCTGGTGGTGGGCCACTATGGCTGTGGCGGCGTGGCGGCGGCGTTGCGCAACGAGGGCTTTGGTCTGATCGGTAACTGGTTGCGGCACGTGCAGGATGTGCGTGACCGGCACCAGGCTGTGCTGGATGCACTGCCATCGCAACAGGACCGGATTGATCGCCTGTGCGAACTCAACGTAGTGGAACAGGTAGGCCATGTTTGCCAGAACAGCATCGTTCAGGAAGCCTGGCGCCGCGGCCAGCCGCTGTCGGTGCACGGATTCGTTTACGATGTGGCAGACGGCATCCTGCGGGATCTGGGGCTGTGCGTATCTGGTGAGGAAGAGGGCGAGCGCGTCCGCCAGACCAGCCTGGACGAGCTGGTGATACGCCCCGTCCGCTCGGGCCGTCAGAAAAAAGTTCGGTGAGGTCGCCGGCCCAGGAAGCGCTGCTCAGAAATCGACCTCTGCTGCGTGGCCGTATCGCGTTGCTCGGGCCCGCTTCCGATCATCTGTTGCCGGAACTGCCTGGGGGCGGTCTGGTGATGAGCGAACACGCCGGTGTCTGCGCAAGCCTTGCCGCTCACAGTGGCTGGCAGGTCTGTTTCGGTTATGACGATGCAGCCCTGGCGAGGGGCGGTTTTGACTCGGTGGTGGTGTTTTTGCCCAAGGCACGGGCAGAGCTGGATATGCGTCTGGCTCTGGCCCGCTGGCTGGCAGCTGCGGGTGCCCGGCTGATCCTGGTGGGCGAAAAGAAAGAAGGCATCGCTGGCGCCGTGAAGCAACTCAGGGCCGTGGTGCCGCAGGCTGCCAAGGCCGACAGTGCCCGGCACTGTCAGGTGTGGTGTGCCGATAACCTGCAATCACTGCCGGAGTTCTCGGTATCACAGTGGCTCAACTGGAGTCGCATCGAGTGTTCAGGAGTGGCTGTGGACGTGGCCGGCCTGCCGGGGATTTTCAGCCAGGGCGAGCTGGATGAGGGGACACGGATGCTGCTGGAGTCCTTCGATACATGGCCCCCGGCCGCCGGGCAACGGGTGCTGGATTTCGCCTGCGGGGCCGGGGTGGTTGGTGCCTGGCTGCAGGCCTGGCAGCGTAGGCAGGGTCTGCCGGTGGCGACAGTGGATGGGCTGGATGTCCAGTCCCAGGCCGTGGTTTGCGCGGGCGCTACCTACCAGCAAAACGATGCGTCTGGTGATATTCTGGCGTCGGATGGCCTGGCCGGTGTTGACGGTGTCTGGCCGGTCATCGTCAGTAATCCACCCTTTCATACCGGTGTTAAGACCGATACCTCCATGACCGAACAGTTCCTCAGGGACGCCGCCCGTCACCTGCCCCGGGCAGGTGAACTTCGCCTGGTCGCCAACCGGTTTCTGCCCTATGAGAGCCTGATGGCGCGCTGCGTCGGGCCGGTTGAGAGATTACTGGAGGATCGCCGGTTCACGGTGTATCGGGCCTTCAGGCGATAGCCTGTGCCCGGTTTCACCGGCCCTGGAACGAAAAAAGCCCCTGGGGTGAGGGGCAAAAGGTTCGCATCCAGAACACACGGAGCCAACCGGAAAAGGGTATTCACTGTGAACTCCCCTAACTTAGGATTAATTTCTAGAATAATCAGCCTAGAATGACGACCGTGTGACAAATCCCCCATTGGATGCCTGAAATGACAAGCCCTCTGCTGGATGCTCCCGGCGGCCCGCTCCTGCTTCGGCGCCCCGGCGCTGGTGATCCGTCGCTTCGCGCCTGGGATGCCGCCGATGAGCAGTTGTTGGGTGAAGCCCATGACCGACTGCACCCCGGGTCCGCGCCCAAGGTTCTGGTGGTTGATGATACGTTGGGTGCCCTGACACTTGGCCTCGACGCATTTTTGCCCACCGTGGTCGCCGACAGTGCAGCGTTTGCCAGCGCGCTGGCCGGTAACCTCGACCTGAACCCGGGCGTCAGCGGCCCGAGGGACGTTCACAACTGGGGCAGTCCGCCGGAAGGCCGGTTCGATGTCATCCTTCTGCGCATTCCCCGCCACGGCGATTACCTGGCCTGGCTGTTGCGATGGGTCAATGACCATCTGGCGGAGGGTGGCCTGCTGCTGGCCGGTGGCATGATCAAACATCTTCCGGATCGCAGTGTCGAGGTGTTTGCCGGAGCCGTGGAGACGGAACAGGTCCTCCCGGCCCGGAAGAAGGCTCGCGTGATTGTGTGCCGGAAAGGGCCGGCCGGGCTGGCGGACTGGCCTGGTGTCTGGAAAGGCTACAGCCTGGAGGGCGGGTGGCCCCGGCTGGAAGCCTTGCCGGCGGTCTTTTCCCGGGAGCGTCTGGACATCGGCACCCGCGCGCTCCTGCCCCATGTGGAGGAGCTGGTCCGCGGGCTTCCGCCGGCGCCCCGTATCCTCGATCTTGCCTGTGGTAACGGCGTGCTGGGGCTGGTTGCCCTGATTGCCCGGCCTGACAGCGAGCTGGTGTTCAGCGACGTATCGAGCCAGGCGCTGCTGAGCGCCCGCCACAATGCCGGGCAGGCAAGCCCGGAACGGCCGCCGGTGTTCCTGCATGGCGACGGCATCGTCGGGGATCCGGGCCCGTTTGATCTGATCCTGCTGAACCCGCCGTTCCACGACGGCGGCGCAGTCGGTGACCATGTGGCCCTGCGCCTGTTCAGTCACGCCACCCGGCAGTTGTCCGGCACTGGCCGGTTATTGATGGTGGGCAACCGGCATCTGGGCTACCACCGGAGCCTGAAGCGATTTTTCAGCAAGGTCCGGCAGCGGGATGCTACCCCGAAATTCGTGGTATTCGAAGCCTGTTAGACGGCGTCCGGGTCGTCAGAGTGTCGGCGCCGGCCGGTCGTAACCGAGTCTGGACAGGGTGTCGACAATGGTCTGGGTCTGGCTGTCGATTTCAATGTTTACCCGGCTGCCCTCGGTTATCCCGCCAAAGGTCGTGGCCCTCAGGGTTTCCGGAATAAGGTGCACATTGAACCGGTTGCCTCTGACCTCACCGATGGTCAGACTGGCGCCGTTAATGGCAACGTAGCCCTTGGGAAACAGGTATCGGGTCCACTCGTCCGGCACGTCAAACCACAGCGTCACGTTGTTCTCGGAGCGGAGAATCTCGACGATCCGGGCCGTGGTGTGAATGTGCCCGGACAACAAGTGGCCACCGATCTCATCCCCGATCCGGGCCGCCCGCTCAAAGTTGACGGAATCTCCCGGGGTCAGCTCTCCCAGGGTGGTGAGCCGGAGGGTTTCCTGCATGGCATCGAACGTTAACACCGTGCCCGACTGGCGGGTCACTGTCAGGCAGGTGCCATTAATGGCGACCGAGGCGCCAATGGTCACGCCGTCGGCCTGCTGTTCCGGCAGGCGTATTGCCAGTGTGCTCAGGCCCGTGGCCGCGGTGACCTCCTCGATTACAGCGATACCCTGGACAATACCTGTGAACATAGCGTGATCTCCTGAAATGGAACGCCGGGCGGCAATCTGGTGGCCGGCGTTCCGGTGGCCGGCACGTCGGTGGGTGAAGGATAACGGGGTGTCGGCATGATGCCAAGGCCAGCGGGTTCCGGGCCGTTGTTACAGCACGGTCATTCAAGAAAGCGGGAAAGTCGCCGATAATACGAAGAACACCGACCGGCTTTTGCCTCCGCCCGACAGCAGCGCACTGGACACACACCATGGCCCGGAACCAGCCGACAGCAAGCTCTCCGCCCGACCCTGACCAGGGGGCGGTGTTGCGCCCGGGCCGTGCAGCCGATCCGGTGCCTGGCTCCGCGCTGAGCGCCGAAGAACGCCCCACGACTGCGTCTGAGCCACGGGCGCAGTCGTCAGAGGAGGGTGAACACACCCGGGCCGCCGGTACGTCGCCCGAGCCGTCCGACGAGGCCGGACCGGAGGCGATTGAACAGGCCCTCGCCGAGTCCCGGCAGCGCCAGTTGCGGCTGATGCTTCGACAATGCGACCGGATTCTGCTGATGGATTTCGATCTGCTGGCGATGAACGACTGGCCCGATAATTACAGCCTCGCCGCGGCCCGCCGCAATCGTGACTTGTGGGTGTTTACCGTTATGGTGGCGGTGCTGGTCTTCCTGAGCGGGCTGACGGGGTTCGTGCCCGCCTGGATTGCCGGCGGCGGCTTCGGTGCTTTTGTGATCGTGCTGCTACTGGGTGTGCCGGTGGTACGGCGCCTGTACACCTCAAAACCGTCCTACCTCGACCTGATCCTCCGTCGCCAGCGTATGATGCGTGACGCCCGGACACACGCGGCGCACCTGGAGGATCGTGATGGCCTGATCTGGCAGTGCGCCCGAATGGTGGAATTCAATCCGGCCCTGAAGAATACCCGGTTCAGTGATTTGCTGCGGTTGTCGGAACAGCGTGTCCTGCCCCGGCACCTGACCCGCCGGGAGCATGTACGGCTGTATCTGATTTATCTGTTGGAGGCCGAAAAGGCGTACGAGCGAGCCCAGGCTGCCTTCTTTGAAGGTAACCAGCAGGCTATCGACCGTGGCTGGCGTGGCGCGGTGACCTTACCGGAGCGCAGAACTTGACAGGCCGGCACTTCAAACGTATGTTTTAAACAGACGTTTGCTAAAGGCTTGGAAAATAACATGGCTCAGTCTGATACCGTTGACCGCATTCTGGATGCCGCCGAGGAGCTGTTTGCCGATCGTGGCTTCTCGGAAACCTCGCTCCGGATGATTACCAGTAAGGCTAAAGTAAATCTGGCCGCTGTCAATTACCACTTTGGTTCAAAGAACGCCCTGATCCATGCGGTGTTTGCCCGCTTTCTGACGCCGTTTTCAGCGACCCTTGAGAACGCCTTCGATGAACTGGAAGCCCGCTGCGATGGCACCCCGCCAACGCTGTACCAGACATTGTGGGCGCTGACCGAGAGCGCGGTGCGCATGCCGCAGCGGAACGAGAAGGGTATTTCCATTTTTATGCGCCTGCTGGGGCTGGCCTACACCCAGTCCCAGGGCCACCTGCGTAAATTTCTGGAGCAGGAATACAGCGAGCCCTTCGGCCGTTTTATGCGCCTGCTCAAGGAAGCAACGCCACAGCTCTCCTCGGTTGACCGTTACTGGCGTATTCAGTTCATGCTGGGCGCCACTGCATTCACCATGTCCAGTAGCGACGCCTTACGCGATATTCTGCAGAACAAGCTGGGCGTGGAAACCACCGTGCAGGAAATTGCCGCGCGTCTGGTACCGTTCCTGGCAGCGGGCATGCAGGCGGAAGACAAAATGCTGGTTCCGGGCGCTGGCACCAAGGTCTCGGTTGCCTGAGCTCCGCCCCGTCGGTTAGGCTTCGATCTGGTACTGGCCTGATGGGAGCCTGAACGGTTGTGAACTCACACCAAATCACTGACTGTTATATCGAGATTGATCTGCAGGGCCAGCAACTCGCGCTGATGCAGGCGGGCGATGAAACACGGGTCAGCTACCCGGTGTCGACGGCGCTTAATGGTCCCGGTGAACGGGACGGTAGTGGCTGTACGCCCCGCGGTGAACACTATGTCCGTGCCATGATCGGCGCCGGCCTCCCTGCCAATACCGTGTTCCGGGCCCGTCGTCCGACCGGCGAGCGTTACAGCCCGGCACTGGCGGCGGCTCACCCCGACCGGGACTGGATCCTGAGCCGGATTCTCTGGCTCTGTGGCCGGGAAGCAGGCCGGAACCGGGGCCGGGGCGTCGACTCCTTCCGTCGTTTCATCTACATCCACGGTACACCGGATACCGAGCCCATGGGAAAGCCATGCTCCCATGGCTGCATCCGTATGCGAAACCGAGACGTGATTGACCTGTTTGAGCGTGTCCGCCCGGGCACGACCATTACCATCCGTTAAATCAGACTGACCCCGGGGAACCCGATGATCGGAAAACTGTTGTCCACGTTAAATGGCTGGATTGAGAGTTTCGGGCTGTTGTCAGAGGGCTGGCGCGTGGGCATTGTGGTGTTTGCCCTGGTGTTCGGAACCGCCACCGTGGCCTATATTGCCAGCCATATCATTGGCGCTCTGGAGCGCAAATTCAGCAAAACCAACAATTTGTGGGACGATGCCCTGCTGCACTCCGCCCGCAAGCCGGTGGTGGCGTTTGTCTGGCTGCAGGGGGTGTACTGGGCAGCGGAAATTGCTCATCGTTACTCGGAAGCGGAAATTTTCGCGGCCAACGAGAACATCCTTCGGATCGGTTTCGTTTTCATTATTGTCTGGACGGCCTGGCGGCTGATCAAGGAAGCCGAGAGCATCCTGGTATCGCCCCTGAAGATGAAGAAGCCCATGGACTACACCACGGTCAACGCCGTGAGCAAGCTGTCCCGGGCCGTCGTGATTATTACGGCCATCCTGATTGCCATGCAGTCCCTTGGCTTCAGTATCTCCGGGGTGCTGGCCTTCGGGGGCGTCGGCGGGATCGCCATCGGTTTTGCCGCCAAGGATTTGCTGGCGAACTTTTTTGGCGGCTTTATCATCCATCTGGATCGCCCGTTCAAGGTGGGTGACTGGGTGCGTTCGCCGGATCGTAATATCGAGGGTACGGTCGAGCATATTGGCTGGCGCCTGACCACCGTCCGCACCTTCGACAAGCGTCCCCTGTATGTGCCCAATGCGGTGTTCACTAACATTGCCGTTGAAAACCCCTCCAGAATGACCAACCGGAGGATCTACGAAACCATCGGTATCCGATACGCCGATGTGGCAGAGATGTCGGCCATTGTCTCGGAAGTGCGGTCAATGCTGGAAAACCATGAGGATATTGATGCCGGCCAGACCCTGATCGTTAACTTCCTGGCGTTCAACGCCTCTTCCCTGGATATCATGATCTACACCTTTACCAAGACCACGGAATGGGTGCGGTTTCATGAAATCAAACAGGATGTTTTGCTGCGGATCAGCGATATTATTGAGTCCCATGGCGCGGAAGTAGCCTTCCCGACCCGTACCCTGCATTTGCCCGAGGCGGTGAAGCTGGCTGGCAGCCAGGATCAGCACCGGCCAGAAAAGGCCCGGGGCGGCGCCAGTGCCGAGCCGGCGGAAACGACCCGACAGGGCGACAGTGACCAGGACGCCGGAGAAGGGGAATGAGCATGACAACCAACAGCCATGCCGTGGGTATCATTGGTGGTACTGGTCTTACCACGCTATCGGGGTTGGAAATTACCGGTGAGCAGACGGTGAACACGCCCTGGGGGCCACCGTCGGCGGCGCTGGTGGAAGGGCGTCTGGGTAGCCAGCCCGTGCTTTTTTTGTCGCGTCATGGTAACCCGCACCGGATTCCACCCCATCAGGTGAACTATCGCGCCAATATCCATGCGCTCCACGAGGCCGGTGTACGCACGGTGGTGGGGGTGAATGCCGTGGGCGGGATTCACCAGGACATGGGCCCGGCCCACGTGGTGATTCCGGATCAGATTATTGACTACACCTGGGGGCGCCCCAGCACGTTTTTCGAGGGTGATCTGGACACCGTCACTCACATTGATTTTACCTGGCCTTATGACCGGACCGCCCGGGATACGCTGATCCATTCAGCGCGCGCTCAGGGTGTGCCGTTTTCCGACTTCGGCGTGTACGGCGCCACCCAGGGGCCCCGCCTCGAGACCGTTGCCGAAATTCGTCGACTGGAGCGGGATGGTTGTGATCTGGTGGGGATGACGGGCATGCCGGAAGCGGCTTTGGCCGCGGAGCTGGGCATGCGCTATGTGTGTCTGGGGCTGGTGGTGAACTGGGCCGCTGGTAAATCGGACCACATCATTACCATGGCGGAAATCGAGGAGGCCATCGAGCAGGGCATGTCCGGTGTGAAGCGGATACTTGAGGCCTCCATGGCGAGCCTGGGTGAGCTTACGGCTTTGCCTCAACCTTATTGAAGAAAATCAGTACGCTGATGGTGGGGGAGTCCAGGAAGTGGATTTCCTCGCTGCGCATGCGGCGTGTTTCCCGAATCCAGGTTAACAGTTCCAGCGGTGCGCTGGCTGCGACCGGGGCCGGCATCGCCGGTGTGGGCGCGCCAGTGGCGTCGCCGCCATTGTCTGCCAGCGGGGTCTCGGCGGGCGGCTGATCCACCAGTGCCGGGTCCTGCATAGCGTCCACCATTCCGCCGGCGTCGGGGTTTGGTTGCCAATGGTTCAGGTGCACGTTCACGTGCAGGTAGCGTTTGCGGTCAATGGTGATGGTGCCTTCAACCTCGCGGCGGTTGGCGCCGTCCAGCCAGTCCCCGACGGCAACCTGCAGGGGCTCTCCCTGGTAGTCCGGTGGGAACGCCTCGTACCATCCGGCGCTGACCAGAATCCGGTAATTCCCGCTGCGCTCGAGCCGGGCGGCTGCTTCGCTCAGGTGCAGTGTGTTATCCGGCGCCAGGTTCAGGGTGCTTTGTGGCGTGCCATCTTCCGCCACCACCCAGAGTTTCTCCTCTGAGGGTGCGGTCGGCTCAACATCATGCCCGCCCATGCGCTCGTTGATGGCTTCAGGGGCGACGATGCGCTCCAGAATGACAAACTCGGCCCGATAGTAGTCTTCCGGTATGTTACCGGTGGTTGGAGCCTGTGGCGTGGTCTGCTGCGCGAAGACCGACAGCGAAACAGTCAGCAGAAGGGTGGCCAGTAAAGTCTGTGCCTTGGTTCGGGTCCAGCGGTTACCGTTGGTCTGCAAGGGTCTACTCCATCGGGTTAGGGCGGTTAGGACGCGGTGGCTGCCGCGTTTCCCGGGGCCAGCTCACCCAGCATCCGGGAAACGCCGTCGAGTTTACCACTGGTTGAGGTGTCGTTCAGCCGAAACCGGAAGCTGTTGGCGCCTTCCAGCCGGTATTGGTCCGGGGCAGATTGCATTTTCTTAACCAGGATCAATGGGTCGACCGGGGTCGAGCCGCCGAATTCCAGCCGGGCCCATTCCTTGCCGGCATCCACTTTCACGATGCCCAGGGCTTCGGCCTGCAATCGCAGTTCGGTCTGACGGATCAGGTTTTTCGTGGGCTCCGGTAATAATCCGAAGCGGTCAATCATCTCAACCTGAAGTTCTTTTAATGCGTCCCGGTTGTCGACACTGGCGATGCGCTTGTACAGCATCAGCCGGTTATGGACGTCTGGCAGGTAAGCCTCCGGGATCAGTGCCGGAATGCGCAGGTTCATTTCGGTGCCATGGCTCAGGGGCAGATCGGCGTTCGGGGTTCGCCCTTCGCGAATGGCCTTGACGGCCTCGTCCAGTAACTGCATGTAGAGGGTGAAGCCGATACTCTCGATCTGGCCACTCTGCTCTTCGCCCAGCAACTCGCCGGCGCCCCGAATCTCCAGGTCGTGACTGGCGAGCATAAAGCCCGCCCCGAGATCCTGGGCCTCGGAAATGGCATCCAGGCGCTTTTTGGCGTCGGCGGAGATGGCCTTGGGAGGAGGGGTCAGCAGGTAGGCATAGGCCTGGTGGTGCGAGCGGCCAACCCGGCCCCGGAGCTGGTGCAACTGCGCGAGGCCGAATTTGTCGGCCCGCTCGATGATGATGGTGTTGGCGCTGGGAATGTCGATGCCGGTTTCAATGATGGTGGTGCAGACCAGTACATTGAAACGCTTGTGGTAGAAGTCCGACATGATCTGCTCCAGCTCACGTTCGCGCATCTGGCCGTGGGCCACGCCCACGCGGGCCTCCGGAATCAGGCGCCGCAGATCTTCGGCGGTTTTCTCGATGGTGGCCACATCGTTGTGCAGGAAGTACACCTGACCACCCCGCAGCACCTCCCGCAGTACTGCTTCCTTGACCATGGCTTCCTCACGCTGGCGGACGAAGGTCTTGACCGACAGCCGGCGGGCCGGTGGGGTGGCAATGATGGACAGGTCCCGCAGATGGCCCATGGCCATGTTCAGGGTGCGGGGGATGGGCGTGGCGGTGAGGTTGAGTACATCCACTTCGGCTCGCAGGGCTTTCAGTTTCTCCTTCTGCTGGACGCCAAAGCGGTGCTCTTCGTCGATGATCACCAGGCCCAGGTTGTTGAACCGGATATCGCTCTGCAGCAGCTTGTGGGTGCCAATAACAATGTCGGCCTTGCCGGCCTCAATGGCCGTCAGTGCTTTGCTGGTCTGGCTGCCACTGCGAAAACGGCTCAGCAGTTCAATGTTGACGGGGGTGTCTGAGAAACGATCCCGGAAGGATTCATAGTGCTGCTGGGCCAGGAGGGTGGTGGGCACCAGGACGGCCACCTGTTTGCCAGACCAGGTGGCCAGGAAGGCCGCACGCATGGCCACTTCGGTTTTGCCGAAGCCGACATCGCCGCACACCAGCCGATCCATGGGGCGTTCGTTGGTCATGTCTTCGATGACCGCTTCAATGGCCATTTGCTGATCCGCCGTCTCCTCAAAGGGGAAGCCGGCGGCGAAGGCCCGGTAGGCCTCTTTCGGGTCCTCGAATGCGAAGCCCTTGCGGGCTTCGCGTCGGGCATAGACGTCCAGCAGTTCGGCCGCGGTATCGCGGATTTTCTCCAGGGCTTTTTGTTTGGCGGTGTTCCAGCGCTCGGTGCCCAGCTTGTGCAGGGGGGCGTGTTCGGTATCGTTGCCGGCGTAGCGTGAGATCAGGTGCAGGCTCGAAACCGGCACGTACAGCTTCGAACCGCCGGCGTACTCAAGCATGAGGAATTCGCTGGCGTCGTCCTCAACGGTAATGGTTTCCAGGCCGAGGTAACGCCCGACGCCGTGGTCGATGTGGACCACCGGCGCGCCGACTCGCAACTCGGACAGGTCGCGGAAGCCGGCATCGTCGGTTTCCGTGGGTTTGCTCCGGCGCCGACGCTGCAAAACCCGTTCACCGAACAGGGCGGTCTCGGTAATCAGGGCCAGATGCTGGCCTGGCAGTACCAGCCCCTGCTCCATGGGCGCGATGGTGATGCCCAGCTCGCAGGATCGGGTGTCGAGAAAGTCGCGCCAGCTTTCCAGGGCCCGCAGCGGCAACCGGTGATCGCGCAGGTTTTCGATCAGCGCCTCCCGTCGCCCGGAGGATTCCGCACAGATCAGTACCCGCCCGCCAAAGTCGTTGATGAAGCGTTTCAGGCGCCCGGCCGGGTCGGCGGCCCGGCCATCCATGGCGATGTCCGGCAGCGCCTCGCTGCTGCAGTTGGTGGTGCCCGCGCCGTCCGCGGTGGTATCCGTCAGGGTGACCCTGGGAAACGCCTTGAGCTGGCCAAACAGTTCGTCCTGCTGAAGGAACAGCCGGGAGGGTGGCAGAATGGGACGCAGGCGGTCGTGGCGGCGCTCTTCGTAGCGGTTGCGGGTTTCCGAATCAAAGTGGCTGACCGCCTCATTCAGGCTGTCGGCGGTGAACACGTGGGTGGCCCCGGGCAGGTAATCGAACAGGGTTGCGGTGTGCTCGAAGAACAGCGGCAGATAATACTCAATGCCCGGTGGGGTGATGCCGTGGCTGACGTCCTGGTAGATCGGGGCGTCCTTGTCCGCCTGCGGGAACTGCTCGAACCAGCGATTGCGAAAGCCGGAACGGGCCTCCTTGTACCAGGGAAATTCGTAGGCCGGCAACAGTTCAATCCGTTCGATGCGGTCAATGGAACGCTGGGTTTCCGGATCGAAGGTGCGCAGGGTTTCGATCTCGTCGTCGAACAGGTCGATCCGGTATGGCTGGCTCGCCCCCATGGGGAAGATATCGAGTATGGCGCCCCGGACGGCGTATTCTCCGTGCTCGTAGACGTTCTCGGCGTGGCGGTAGCCGGCGGCTTCCAGCTGCAGTCGCCAGGTGTCGATATCCAGTGACTGGCCCACTTCCAGAAGCAGGGTGTTGCCCTGCAGGTAATTCACCGGAGGCAAGCGGTGCATCAGGGTGCGGGCCGGGACCACCAGGACACCGTGGCGGGTGGACGGCAGCCGGTGCAAGGTGCGGATACGCCGGGAGGTAATGTCCTGGTGGGGTGAAAACAGGTCGTAGGGCAGGGTTTCCCAGTCGGGCAGCGACAGCAGTTCCAGACCGTCGTTGCCGATGGCGGGGCCGTCTTCCTCGGCGGGCAGCCCGAGGAAAAAACGCATGGCCTGCTCCAGCCGTATCGCCTCGTCGGTGCTGCGGGTGATCACCAGGGTCAGGCCACGGTGAGCGTGGGCACTCTCGCAGATGGCCAGGGCGTTGCTGCTGCCGTGCAGTTGGCCCCAGGTGCGATGATCGCCGGCGCGGGTCGGGAATTCCGGGGCAATCAGTCGGTTGGGTGCTGTGTATTCAGGGGCGCCTTGGCTCATGGGCAGTGCGGTTCTCCTGCAGTAGGTGTCGGGGAGACGACAAGGCGCGTATTCTAACGCTGCAAGATGGCGCTGTCATGGCAGGATGGTAACGGTGATCAGGGCCGTCGTTATTTGCCGTGGACGTTTTTAAATTGGATAATGTGGCGCCATATTATTCCAAGTTCGATACCAGAGGTCCCAACCGTGAGCCATCAACAGATCAACGAGCACCTTTCCCACTGGACGGAACGGGAGTCGACGGCCGAAGCCATGATTCCGCTTATCGGCCGGCTCTATCGCAAGAACAATGTGGTGACGTCCGTGTACGGGCGCGCCATTATCAACCAGTCGGTCATCGACATCATTCGTGCTCATCGCTTCGTGCGCCAGGTCGAAGACAGCGAGCTGTCGGTTCATGACACCTTGCCGATCCTGCAGATCATGGATGGGCTTGAACTGGGCCGTGCCCACGTCGACATCGGCAAGCTGGCGGTTCGGTTCAAGGCGGAAGGCGGGGACCTCGAAGCGTTCCTGAAACGTGAGATTGGCTCGGTAATCGGCCAGTATCATGCCCAGTCCGAGGAAGACGCCAACAAGGACACCAAGGATGTGGTGCTGTACGGTTTTGGCCGCATCGGCCGTCTGCTGGCCCGGATCCTGATTGAAAAGGCCGGCGGTGGCAACAACCTGCGCCTGCGTGCGATCGTGGTGCGCAATGGTGGTGCCGACAACGATCTGGAAAAGCGGGCCAGCCTGCTTCGCCGCGACTCCGTGCATGGGCCTTTCGATGGCACCATTACCGTGAACGAGGAAGAGTCGGCGCTGATCGCCAACGGCAACTACATCAAGGTGATCTACTCCGACGGCCCGGATAAGGTGGACTACACCCAGTACGGCATCAATAACGCCATTGTGATAGATAACACCGGTAAGTGGCGCGACGAGGCCGGCCTGGGTCTGCACCTGAAATCCAAGGGGGTCAGCCGGGTGATGCTGACGGCGCCGGGTAAGGGTGATATCAAGAACATTGTCTATGGCATCAACAACGACTGGATTACCGATGAGGACAGGGTCCTGTCGGCGGCCTCCTGTACCACCAACGCCATCACCCCGGTGCTGAAGGCGATCGAGGACGAGTACGGTATTGAAGACGGCCACGTTGAAACTGTTCACTCCTACACTAACGACCAGAACCTGATCGACAACTACCACAAGGGCAGTCGCCGGGGCCGTAGTGCGCCGCTGAACATGGTGATCACAGAAACCGGTGCCGCCAAAGCCGTGGCCAAGGCACTTCCGGTGCTGAAGGGCAAGCTGACCGGTAATGCCATTCGGGTGCCGACGCCCAATGTGTCCATGGCGATCCTGAACCTGAACCTGAAGAAAGAGGTGGATGTTCAGGGCGTCAACGATTACCTGCGGGATATGGCTCTGCATTCCGAACTGCAGAAACAGATTGATTTCGTGAATTCGCCGGAGGTGGTGTCCACCGACTTCGTCGGGTCGCGCCACGCCGGGATTGTCGACGCCCAGGCGACCATTGCCGGCGGCAAGCGACTGATCCTGTACGTCTGGTATGACAACGAGTTTGGTTACAGCGCCCAGGTTATTCGCGTGGTCAATCAGATGGCCGGTGTCAATTATCCGATTTTCCCGAAACGCGCCCGGGATTGATTCCGGCCCGCGCTCCCGGGTGTCAACCCGCAAAAAACCCGGCAACACAGGTTGCCGGGTTTTTTGTTACTGGTGGAAATAGGTTTCCGTAATCTCTATAATTGGCGCGATTTTGGGTACGTCCGGCTCTCCGTTTCTCTCCGTTTTCTGGGCCGCAGGGGTTGGGCGTTACAAATCCATCGTATAGTTTCTGATGATTGGACGAGGCTAATGATTAAGATCAAAAAAGGCCTGAATCTTCCCATCAGCGGCGCTCCCGAACAGACCATTACAGACGGCAATTCCGTTCGCCACGTGGCGTTGATCGGTTTTGACTACATCGGCATGAAGCCGACGATGGCTGTCAAAGAGGGGGACCGTGTCAAGCGCGGTACGCTGCTGTTCACGGACAAGAAGACCGAAGGCGTTCGTTATACCTCACCGGCCGCGGGCGTGGTGAAGGAAATCAATCGTGGTGAGCGTCGGGTATTCCAGTCGATCGTCATTGCAGTGGATGGCGATGAGGCTGAGAGCTTTGCACGGTACGCCGAGGCCGATATTGCGGGTCTGGAGCGTCAACAGGTGGTGGACAACCTGGTGTCGTCCGGGCTCTGGACGGCACTCAAGACCCGGCCCTACAGCAAGGTTCCGGCCATCGACACCGCGCCCCATTCGATTTTTGTCTCGGTGATGGACACCAACCCGCTGGCAGCGGACCCGACGGTCATTATTGGCGAGAACAGCCAGGCGTTCGAACAGGGCCTGACGATCCTTTCCAAACTGACCTCCGGCAAGGTCTTTGTCACCGGTAAGCCGGGATCTGACGTGGCCGTTCCCCGATCCGATGCCATTGAAGTGCACCAGTTCGATGGTGTGCACCCGGCCGGCAACGTGGGTACTCATATTCACCATCTGGATCCGGTATCCGCCAGCAAGACTGTCTGGAGCATCAATTATCAGGACGTGATTGATATTGCCCGGCTGTTTGCGACGGGCGAAGTTCCGGTGGAACGCGTTGTGGCCATTGCCGGCCCCAAGGCCCTGAAGCCACGGCTGGTCCGCACTCGTGTCGGGGCCAGCCTGCCGGAACTGCTGGAAGGCGAGATCGCCACCGATTGCGAGGTGCGCACCATTTCCGGTTCGGTGTTTGGCGGCCGTCGGGGCGATGGCCCCTGCGCCTACCTGGGGCGCTTTGCCAATCAGGTATCGGTGCTGGAAGAGGGCACCAAACGGGAGTTCCTGGGCTGGTTGTCGCCCGGCCCGAACAAATTCTCGGTACTGAACATCTATCTGTCGAAGCTGGCCGGCGGCAAGCTCTTTAACTTCACCACCACCACCAACGGCAGCGAGCGGGCCATGGTGCCGGTGGGTGCGTATGAGCAGATCATGCCCCTGGACATCCTGCCGACACAACTGCTGCGTTCGCTGATTGTTGGCGACACTGAAATGGCGCAGAAGCTGGGTGCCCTGGAACTGGATGAAGAAGATCTGGCGCTGTGCACCTTCGTGTGCCCGGGTAAATATGAATACGGTCCGATTCTCCGCGAGAACCTGACCCGAATCGAGATCGAGGGCTAATACGATGGCTATCCGACAGTTTCTCGATGGAATCGAGCACCACTTTGAAAAAGGTGGCAAATACGAGCGCTGGTATGCCCTGTACGAAGCGGTAGATACCATTTTCTACACGCCCGGCAAGGTGACCTCCACAACCGCCCATGTGCGCGATGGTGTTGATCTCAAGCGCATCATGATCACGGTGTGGCTGTGTACCTTCCCGGCGATGTTCTTCGGCATGTGGAACATCGGCTATCAGGCCAACAGCTTCCTGGCGTCAAATCCGGACGCCCTGGTTGCGGATGGCGGCCTGCGCACGGCCTTTATCCAGGCGCTTGCGATTACCGGCGCCGGAGCCGGCGTCTGGGATAACTTCGTGTACGGCATGGCCTACTTCGTCCCCATTTACTTCGTGACCTTCGTGGTTGGTGGTTTCTGGGAGGTGCTGTTTGCCACCGTGCGCCGTCACGAGGTAAACGAGGGCTTCTTTGTCACCTCCGTGCTCTTCGCACTGATCTGCCCGCCCACCATTCCGTTGTGGCAGGTGGCCCTGGGCATCACCTTCGGTGTGGTGATCGGTAAGGAAGTGTTCGGTGGTACCGGCAAGAACTTCCTGAACCCGGCCCTGACCGGCCGTGCGTTCCTGTACTTTGCCTACCCCGCGCAGATCTCCGGTGACACCGTGTGGACGGCGGTAGACGGTTTCAGTGGCGCCACAGCCCTGAGTTGGGCGGCAAGTGGAGGCCTCGACGCCCTGAAAGAGCAGATCGGCTGGATGAATGCCTTTATAGGCAACATTCAGGGGTCCATGGGCGAAACCTCGACCCTGGCCATTCTGATCGGCGGCGCCATTCTGCTGGTAATGAAGATTGCTTCTTACCGGATTGTGGGTGGCGTCATGATTGGCATGATCGGTATGTCGCTGCTGCTGAATGCGATCGGCTCCGAGACCAACCCCATGTTTGCCGTGCCGGCGCACTGGCACCTGGTGATGGGCGGGTTTGCCTTCGGCATGATGTTCATGGCAACCGACCCGGTGTCCGCCGCGATGACCAATACGGGGCGCTGGTGCTTCGGCATCCTGGTCGGCGTGATGACCGTGCTGATCCGGGTGATCAACCCGGCCTTCCCGGAAGGCATTATGCTGGCGATTCTGTTCGCCAACCTGTTTGCACCGCTGATGGACCATTACGTGGTTCAGGCCAACATCAAACGGAGGCTCGCACGTGGCTAAAGGTAAAGAAACCGTCTCCAGAACCCTGATGGTTGCTCTGGTGCTCAGCATTGCCTTCTCCGTGGTGGTATCCACCGCAGCGGTCATGCTCAAGCCGGCCCAGATCAAGAACCAGAATCTGGATATCAAGACCAACATTCTGGCGGCCTCTGGCATGTTGCCGGACAGCCCCACGGCTCAGGAAATCGAGGAAACCTTCGCCCAGTTCGACGTGCGTCTGGTGAATCTGAACACCGGTGAGTATGTGGAACCATCCTACGTTGGCGTACAGGATCCCATGAAGTACGACATGTACAAGGCCGCCTCCAACCCGGAACTGTCCACCGACATTCCGGCCTCCGAGGACAAGGCCGGCATCAAACGTCGTCCGGATGTGGCCAAGATCTACACGCTCAGCCAGAATGGTGAGCTCAAGCGCGTGGTATTGCCCATCCATGGGTATGGTCTCTGGTCGACGCTCTACGGCTTCGTCTCGCTGGAAGGTGACCTCAACACCATCGAAGGCCTGGGCTTCTATGCGCACGCGGAAACGCCGGGGCTGGGTGGTGAAGTGGATAACCCGAGCTGGAAACAGCAGTGGATCGGCAAGAAACTCTACAACGAAGACAAGACCGAGCCGCAGATCCGGCTGGTGAAGGGTGGTGTGAGCGCCGATACCGACAACCGGGAACACAAGGTGGATGCGCTCTCGGGCGCGACACTGACCAGTCGCGGTGTGCAGAATCTTGTCAACTACTGGATGGGTGACCGTGGCTACGCGCCCTTCCTCAAGAAACTTCGCCAAGGGGAGGTCTGATCATGGCAGAGGCAACCGCCAAACAGGTTCTCTTTGAACCGATTCTCAGCAATAACCCGATTGCGCTGCAGATCCTCGGGATCTGCTCCGCCCTGGCCGTTACCACCAGCATGAACGTCACCATCGTGATGTGTCTGGCGGTGACTGCGGTGACTGCGTTCTCCAACCTGGCGGTCTCGCTGGTGCGTTCCCAGATCCCCGGCAGTATCCGGATCATCGTGCAGATGACCATCATTGCCTCGCTGGTTATCGTGGTGGACCAGATTCTGAAGGCGTACGCCTATGAAATCAGCAAGCAACTCTCGGTGTTCGTGGGTCTGATCATCACCAACTGCATCGTGATGGGGCGGGCAGAAGGCTTCGCTATGAAGAACGGTCCCTGGCTGAGTTTCCTGGACGGTATCGGGAACGGGCTGGGGTATTCCGTGCTGCTGTTGTTTGTGGCGTTCTTCCGGGAATTGCTGGGCGCCGGATCGCTGTTCGGTGTCACCCTGATGCCAGTGGTAAACGAGGGCGGTTGGTATGTTCCCAACGGCCTGTTGCTGCTGCCGCCCAGTGCGTTTTTCATCATTGGCCTGGCGATCTGGGGGCTGCGCACCTGGAAGCCGGAGCAGGTTGAAGAGCCGGATTACAAAATGTCGCGGCATACCACCAAGGAGGCCTTCTGATGGAACATTATATCAGCCTGCTCCTCAAGGCTGTTTTTGTAGAAAACATGGCGTTGGCCTTCTTCCTGGGCATGTGTACATTTCTGGCCATTTCCAAGAAGATCGAGGCTGCTACCGGTCTTGGTATTGCCGTTATCGTGGTGCTGACGCTCACGGTGCCGGTCAATAACCTGATCTACAACCACATCCTCCGCGAGGGCGCCCTCGACTGGGCAGGGTTGCCGAACACCGACCTGAGCTTTCTGGGCCTGATCACCTACATTGGTGTTATTGCCGCGATTGTCCAGATCATGGAGATGGTGCTGGATAAATACATACCGGCACTGTACTCGGCACTGGGCGTATTTCTCCCGCTGATTACCGTGAACTGCGCCATCATGGGTGCGGCACTGTTTATGGTAGAGCGTGACTACACCTTCAGTGAGAGCGTGGTGTACGGATTTGGTGCGGGCGCGGGCTGGGCCCTGGCGATCATCGCGCTGGCCGGGATCCGCGAGAAGCTCAAGTACAGCGACGTTCCGGAAGGCCTGCGGGGCCTGGGGATCACCTTCATTACCGTTGGTCTGATGTCCCTGGGGTTCATGTCCTTCTCGGGTATTTCCCTGTAATCCACCCGGTGATTCGGTTTAACGAAAAGGCGAGACCATGTATACAGAAATTATACTCGGTGTGGTCATGTTCACCGTTATCGTTCTGGCCCTGGTTGCGATCATTCTCGCGGCCCGTTCCAGGCTGGTAAGCACCGGTGATGTGACCATCGAAATCAACGATGACCCTGAGCACACCCTGAAAACGGGTGCCGGCGGCAAACTGCTTGGTACCCTGGCAAACAGTGGCGTCTTCCTGTCGTCCGCCTGTGGCGGCGGCGGTACCTGTGCCCAGTGCAAATGCAAGGTGCTTGACGGCGGCGGTGCCATGCTGCCAACGGAGAAAACCCACTTCACCAACCGGGAAGAGAAAGAAGGCTGGCGCCTCTCCTGTCAGGTTCCGGTGAAACAGGACATGAAAATCGAAGTGCCTGAGGAGTTCTTCGGGGTGAAGAAGTGGGAGTGCGAGGTGGTGTCGAACCACAACGTCGCCACCTTTATCAAGGAGTTGGTTCTCAAACTGCCGGAAGGTGAGGAAGTGGACTTCCGGGCCGGCGGCTACGTGCAGCTTGAATGTCCGCCCTACGAAATCGACTTCAAGAATTTCGATATCGAGGAGGAGTTCCACGAAGACTGGGACAAACATGACATCTGGCGCTACAAGACCATCAACAAGGAAGAGACCATTCGCGCCTATTCCATGGCCAACTATCCGGAAGAAAAAGGTGTTCTGAAGTTCAACATCCGGATCGCCACGCCGCCTCCCGGTACCGATCACAACCCGGGCATCATGTCGAGCTACGTGTTCGACCTGAAGCCGGGCGATAAGGTGACGGTGATGGGGCCGTTTGGCGAGTTTTTCGCCAAGAAGACCGACGCAGAAATGGTGTTTGTCGGTGGTGGTGCGGGCATGGCGCCCATGCGTTCTCACATTTTCGACCAGCTCAAGCGCCTGAATTCCAAGCGTAAAATCAGCTTCTGGTACGGTGCTCGGAGTGTCCGCGAGATGTTCTACGTGGAAGACTTCGACATGCTGCAGGAAGAGAACGAGAACTTCGAATGGCATGTCGCCCTGTCTGACGCCCTGCCGGAGGACAACTGGAAAGGTCCGACCGGCTTTATCCACAATGTCCTGTACGAGAACTATCTGAAGGATCATCCGGCGCCGGAAGACTGCGAATTCTATATGTGTGGACCGCCGATCATGAACGCGTCCTGCATCAAGATGCTCAAGGATCTTGGTGTTGAAGATGAAAATATCATGCTGGATGACTTTGGGGGGTAACCGGTTCCAATGATATCCCGCATGTTCGGACCCGCCAGGGTGGCCCTGGCCAGCGTCCTTTGGGCGCTGGTGCTTGCCGTTCTGGCGGGTTGTTCGTTTCAGCCGGAGGAAAACGTCTGGGAGATTTCCGGGCCGGTGTTTGGGACCCGCTATCATATCTCCGTGGTGATGGCGGGCGACCAGGCGCGGTTGGAGGCCATAGCCAGTGGTATTGAACAGGCGCTGGAGCAGGTGGATGCCTCCATGTCCACCTGGCGTGACGATTCGGAACTGTCCCGGCTCAATCGGCGCGATGATCAGTCAAACTGGACCTCGGTGTCCGATCCCCTGTATGAGGTGTTGTCGAAGGCTCTTGAGGTATCCAGGCTGACAGGCGGGGCCTTCGATGTCACTATTGGGCCGGTGGTCAACCTTTGGGGCTTTGGTCCCCAGGCACAACCGGAGACAGCTCCCCCAGACGACCTGCTTGCCCGGGTTCTGGCGGGTACCGGTTTCGAGAAACTCGAGCTGCGCAAGCAGCCGCCGGCGGTACGGGCGTCGTCGCCCCAGTACATTGATCTTTCTGCCATTGCCAAGGGCTACGGCGTGGATGTGGTGGCCCGGTACCTGGACAGTGAAGGGGTGGGTGCCTATCTGGTTGAGATTGGCGGTGAAGTGCGGGTTCGGGGGCGCAAGCCGGGGGGCGATGCCTGGCGTCTGGCCATTGAGCAACCGGTCTCCGGCGACCGTCAGGTGAACCGTGTGGTTGCCCTGGAGGCGGGTGCAATGGCAACCTCCGGGGACTATCGTAACTATTACGAATCGGAAGGGCAGCGCTATTCCCATACAATAAACCCGGAAACCGGTCGGCCCATCACACATAACCTGGCGTCTGTCACCGTCATTGCCGATGACTGCATGACAGCGGATGCCCTGGCGACGGGCTTTAATGTGATGGGGTATGAACGAGCGCAAGCGCTGGCGATCCGGGACAACATTCCGGCCTACTTCATTATCAGGACGGATGACGGGTTCGAGACCCATCAGACGCCGGCATTTTCGTCCTATGTAACGCAATAAGGAGGGCAACATGGGTACCTTTCTTCTGGTTTTGTTCATTGTGGTGCTGCTGGTTGCGGCCATGTCCATTGGCGTGATCTTCGGTCGTAAGCCGATCAGCGGTACCTGTGGCGGCATTGGGGCGCTGGGCATCAGTTCCTCCTGCGATATCTGCGGGGGTAACACCCAGAAATGTGAAGAGGAGAACCAGCGTCAGGCCGGGACGGCCGATCAGGCGGATAGCCTGGCCTACGATGCAGTCCGGAAGGACAACCACTGACCGTCGCCCGAGACGTGCCCGACCTGTTTTAACGACGTAGATAAGGAGTCACTGCGCTCATGGCAGAACATCATTACGACGTCGTCGTTATCGGCGCCGGTCCCTCCGGCGAAGGCGCGGCGATGAATGCGACCAAACACGCCAAGCGTGTCGCGATCATCGAAGACAAGCCAACCGTCGGCGGTAACTGTACCCATTGGGGTACGATTCCTTCCAAGGCGCTGCGTCACTCGGTCAAACAGATTATCACCTTCAACACCAATCAGATGTTTCGCGATATCGGTGAGCCGCGCTGGTTTTCATTTCCAAGGGTGTTGCAGAACGCCCAGAAGGTGATCGGCAAGCAGGTCAAGCTCAGAACCCAGTTCTATGCCCGTAATCGGGTGGACCTGATCAATGGCCGGGCATCGTTCGTTGACGCCCATCGAATGGAGGTGCGCGGCAATAAATCGGTGGAAACACTGCATTTCAAGCAGGCAATTATTGCCACGGGTTCCAGGCCCTACCTGCCGCCCGATGTGGATTTCCGTCATCACCGGATCTACAACTCGGACACCATTCTGAACCTGTCCCACACCCCCAGAACCCTGGTGATCTACGGTGCCGGCGTGATCGGATCGGAATACGCGTCAATTTTTGCCGGCCTGGGTGTGAAGGTGGATCTGATTAACCCCGGCAGTCGCTTGCTGACCTTCCTGGACGACGAAATTTCCGACGCCCTGAGCTACCACCTGCGCAATAACGGTGTGCTGGTCCGGCATAATGAAGAATACGAGTCCGTGGACGGTGACGACCACGGCGTGGTGCTGTCACTGAAGTCGGGCAAGAAGATTCGCGCCGATGCCTTCCTCTGGTGTAACGGGCGCAGTGGTAATACCGAAAACCTGGGCCTGGATAACATTGGCCTGGTGCCCAATGGCCGTGGCCAACTGGCGGTTGACCAGCACTACCGAACCGACGTGGGGAACGTGTACGCAGCCGGCGATGTGATTGGCTGGCCGAGCCTGGCCAGCGCGGCCTATGACCAGGGGCGGTCGGCCTCATCGGACATCGTGCAGGATGAGCATTTCCGGTTTGTCTCGGATGTGCCAACAGGCATCTACACCATTCCGGAGATCAGTTCCGTGGGTAAAACCGAGCGGGAGCTGACCGAAGCCAAGGTGCCCTATGAAGTGGGCCAGGCGTTTTTCAAGGATCTGGCCCGGGCGCAGATTACCGGGGAAGCGGTGGGGATGCTGAAAATCCTGTTTCACCGGGAATCCCGGGAAATTCTGGGCATTCACTGCTTCGGTGACCAGGCCGCTGAGATCGTGCACATCGGCCAGGCCATCATGAATCAGGAAGGTGAGGCCAACTCGCTGAATTACTTCATCAATACCACGTTCAATTACCCGACCATGGCGGAAGCCTACCGGGTTGCGGCCCTGAACGGGCTGAACCGGATCTTCTGATCCGGCTCAGTTGGTGGGCACCGGTTCTTTATCCACCGGCAGGGCCTCGGGCTTTTCCGGCAGCGAGATCAGGGATTTCGCCCGGTTATCGAAGTACATGCGTGTGCTGGTGGGGAAGTCCGTAATAATGCTGTTCACTCCCATGGCTTCAAGCTCCAGCATGTCGTGTATTCGGTTTACGGTCCAGGTCGACACGTGCAGTCCCTTCCGGTGAGCGCTTTCCACCAGGTCTTTCGAGCACAGCTTCCAGTTCAGACAGAGATAATCGCAGCCCAGCCGCGTGGCCACATTCAGCGGCTTGGGGAACTTGCGTTCCGCAACCAGGCCCAGACGAATGTTCCGATTCCGCCTGCGGACTTCCTTGAGAAACCAGGTGTCTGACGAGGTAATGGCCACCTTCTGGTAAAGATTCCGGTGCTGAATCAGCTCCGTTAGCCGATTGCTGAGCTTGTTGAGCCGTTGCCGGTCGTCTTTTTTGACTTCCAGTTGCAGGTGTTCCAGATCGTCGAACTCGTCCAGCAGATCCTCGAGCGTCGGGATACCGATCTTTCGGGGCCAGGAGCTGGTGTTGCGGCGTGCATCCATGGCCGCCAGTTCGGCGGTGGTGTAGTTGCAAACGCTGCCTTCGTGACCGGTGGTGCGGTTAACGGTAAGGTCATGCACCAGCACGGGGATACCGTCTTTCGACAGCACCAGGTCCAGCTCAAAGTGACGAATTCCGTGCCGGTAGGCGTGCCTGAAACCGGGCAAGGTGTTCTCGGGAGCCTCTCCTTTCGCTCCCCGGTGTCCGTAGACGATCATTCCTGTGTTTTATCCTTCAGCCGTTGGTAAATGGCCTGGCGTTTCTTCCAGGTATCGTGGCAGAGCCGAATATCTTCAAGGTGGCGGAGCCGAATATCTTCAAGATAGGCGGGCAATTCGTCCATCAGCCGGGCTTGTGGGCCGTGGCGTGCATGATATCTCCTTTCAGGATCCAGCGTGCTCGGCCTGGTGCCGCGCCTGAATGTACTCCCGGTGATTAAGATGCAACAAGTCCGCCATGCGGCGAATAAGGTGTTCCTCGTATTTGTCGATGCGCCCGTCGGCAAAGGCCACCCGCCAGATACTGGTCAGCAGTGCCTGCTTTTCATCCTGATCCAGGTGCTCGTTGATCTGCCCGGTGAATTCATAAAGCGAGGTGGCGTCGTCGGCGTAGCCGAGGGCATCTTCAAGAATGTCCCCGGCTTCAGCCCGGGTAACCTGGTGCGCTTTCACGGCAGCATCCACAATGGCCTGCAGTTCCCGCTCGTCCTCCTGCTGGTCAACCCGGGACAGCTGCACCATCAATGCCGTCGCGGCCACGGCGAGCTGGTGGTTGTCTGGCTTGGCGCTTTCCGTTTCCGGCGCTGCAAACAGCTTCTTCAGGCGCTCTATCATGATCGGACAGTGACACTCCCCTGGTCAGGGTCAGGCGGCTTTCGCGAGCTGCCGGACCCGGTTTTCAAGTTCAATCTGGTCTGCGGTAAAGCGGCGAATACCGTCGGCCAGTTTTTCCGTCGCCATGGCATCTTCGTTGGATTCCCAGCGGAACAGTTTCTCGTCGATGGTGCCAAAACGATCCGGTGAGCTGGCGGAACGGGCGGACAGTTGCTGCGGCAGCTCTCCTTCGTCGTCTTTCAACTGCTGCAGCAGGGCAGGGCTGATAGTCAGCCGGTCACAGCCGGCCAGCATCTCGATTTCCCCGGTGTTGCGGAAGCTGGCGCCCATGACCACAGTGTGGAAACCATTGGCCTTGTAGTAATGATAGATGCGGGAGACCGAACGAACGCCAGGGTCTTCCGCTGCCGGGAAGCTGTCTCGGCCGGTGGCGGCCAGGTGCCAGTCCAGAATGCGCCCCACGAAGGGTGAAATCAGGAAGGCGCCAGCCTGGGCGCAGGCGGCGGCCTGAACAAATGAGAACAGCAGGGTAAGGTTGCAGTGTATGCCTTCCTTTTCCAGTTGCTCGGCGGCACGGATGCCTTCCCAGGTGGAGGCGATCTTGATCAATACCCGGCTGGTGTCGACGCCCTGTTTGTCGTATAGCCCAATCAGGCGCCGGGCCCGCTCCAGAGTGGCCGTGGTATCGAACGACAACCGTGCGTCCACCTCCGTGGAGACGACACCGGGGATCAGATTGAGGATTTCCCGGCCGGCCAGCACGGCCAGCATATCCGTTGCCATAGTCAACTGTTCGGCGTTCGAGCCGCCGTGGCGGCGGGCTTCCGCCACCGCCCTGTCGAGCATGGGGCGATAAGCCTCTGACGCCGCCGCCTTGAGCAGGAGGGACGGGTTGGTGGTGGCGTCTTCCGGCCGCCACTGGGCGATGGCGTCAATGTCGCCGGTGTCGGCCACGACGGTGGTCATGGTTTTCAGTTGGTCGAGCTTGCTGGTCATTCGTGCTGTCGTCCCGGTTGATCTGTTACTGGTGCGCCCGTATCCCGGGCGTTGGCGATACACCTACAATAACGGGCTGCCCTGACTGGAACAAGACAACAAAAGGTATGGGGGCGATTGAGAGTGGTTAAGCTTCGGCAATCTCTGCGTTTGCTGGCTCCCGCACCTTTTCCAGGGCCGTCTGGATCACCTCGAGGCCGGCGCCGGATTTGTGGGCATTTTCGCTGATGTAACGCCGGAACTGCCGGCCACCGGGCTGGCCGTGGAACAGGCCCAGCAGGTGCCGTGACATGTGTGTGAGAAACACGCCCCGGTCCAGCTCATTCTGGATAAAGGGGAGTATTGCACGCAGGGCCTGATGGCGCGTTTCGACCGGCGCCGGCGCGCCGAAGAACACCGGATCGACGCCCGCCAGCAACCAGGGGTTATGGTAGGCCTCGCGACCGAGCATCACGCCATCGGTGTGCCGGAGGTGCTCCTGGCACTCGTCAAAGGTCTTGATGCCGCCGTTAATAATGATTTCCAGGTGAGGGTACCTGGCTTTCAGCCGATAAACCCAGTCGTACTTGAGTGGCGGAATATCACGGTTTTCCTTGGGGCTCAGCCCCTCGAGAATGGCAATGCGGGCATGCACGATAAAGGTCCGGCAACCAGCGGCCGCCACCTTTTCCACGAATTCGCACAGATCATCCCAGGATTCGCGGCCGTCAATGCCAATCCGGTGTTTCACGGTCACCGGCAGATCGGTGGCTTCAATCATCGCCTTCACACCCTCGGCCACCTTGTCCGGGTGCCCCATCAGGCAGGCGCCGATCAGGTTGTTCTGCACCCGGTCGCTGGGGCAGCCCACGTTCAGGTTTACTTCATCGAAACCGTAGCGTTCCGCCAGCTTCGCGCACTGGGCCAGTTCACCGGCATCACTTCCGCCCAATTGCAATGCCAGCGGGTACTCGGCTTCATCATGGCGCAGGAAGCGGCTGGTATCACCATGAATCAGAGCGCCCGTGGTGACCATTTCAGTGTACAGCAGGGAATGCCGGCTGAGCTGACGGGCCAGGTAACGGTAATGGCTGGTGGTCCAATCCATCATCGGCGCGACGCAGAAGCGGCGGGAGGGGTCGGTGCCTGCGCTCCTTTCCGGAAACTGGTCGAGGTTGACGGCGGTGCGGTTTGCGATCATTGACGGCTCAATCTGAAACGGTTCGTTATCTGCTACTGTGATCTGTGAATCGGTTGAAACCGGCGCATTGTATCAGGAAAGTGGCCCTGCCGGCCGTAAGGCTTTCCCGCAGCGCCAGTTGTGTATGAATGGGAGATTTGTGATGACAGACATTCGCCTGAAGCGAGCCTACGACACCCCCGCCCGGTCCGATGGACCAAGAATCCTGGTGGACCGCATCTGGCCCCGGGGTGTTCCGAAAGAGGACGCGAAGCTTGAGCTCTGGCTGAAGGGGCTGGCGCCGTCATCCGGGCTCCGGAAGTGGTTCGGGCATGACCCCGGAAAATGGGCGGAATTTCAGCAGCGTTATCTCGAAGAGCTGAAGGATCCGTCCTGTGGTGAGGATTTGCGGAAGCTGACGGAGACGCTGCGGGCGAACGATCGGGTGACGCTGGTTTTTGCGGCGAAGGACACACGCCACAACAATGCGGTTGCGTTGCGGGATTTCCTGAAGGCGGGCGATTTGTAGCCGGAAGACGGCCCGGCTGCCGTCTGTTATGCTCCGTCGCTTCCTGATGTTGTGAGCCGGACGCGCCGCCCGCCCGGCTGCGACCTGACGCTGTTGGAGTGATAGCCATGCCAGTGATGGTTCAGGCGCTGCTGCCTGTATTCGTTCTGATCATGCTGGGGCATGTGTTCCGGCGCTGGGACTTCCCGGGCGGGGATTTCTGGCCCCAGGCAGAGCGGTTTACCTACTACGTGCTTTTCCCCGCCATGCTGGTCTACAAGCTGGGCCAGGCCCGCCTGCCGCCGTCCGCCTACGGCGATATCGCCATACTGATCGGTGTCTTGCTGGTGGCGATGACCCTGGTGCTGGCCATCAGCCAGTGGTTCTGGCGCTGGAGCGGGCCGGTGTTCTCTTCGGTGTATCAGGGCGCCATTCGCTTCAACTCCTACGTGGGGCTGGCCGCCGGGGGCATGTTGCTCGGGGACGACGGCCTGTCGTTGACGGCTATTGCCGTGGCCATCATGGTGCCGCTGCTGAATCTGCTGTGTATTCTGATGTTTTCCCTGGTGGCCACGCCGGGGCCCGTTCGCGTGCGCCCGGTGCTGCGGGCGATCATTTCCAATCCGTTGATTGTGGGCTCGGGGATCGGGGCAGTCTGGAGTTTCTTCGAAATAGGGTTTCACCCACTGGTCGCCGGTATTCTGGCGCCGATCAGCAACCTGGCGTTGCCGATGGGGTTGATGACGGTGGGGGCCGGGCTTCAGCTCCGGGCACTTCGTGGTGCGTCAACGCCGTTTCTGGTGTCGTCGGTATTGAAGTTGCTGGCGTTCCCGCTGATGGCGGCCGGCCTGGCCTTGATGCTCGGGTTGCACGGTATGCTGGTGCAGGTGGTGGTGTTGCTGGCGACGCTGCCCACCGCCACCTCCGCCTACATCCTGGCCCGGCAACTGGGCGGGGATGCCCCCCTGATGGCGGGCATCATCAGCGGCCAGACGCTGCTGGCCATGGTCACCATTCCGTTAATGCTCAGCCTTCTCTGGTAGGCACTTGAGTACGGCATCGGCGATGGCCTGCTGGAAGTTGGCGTAGCCGTTGGCGGTTACCTCAATGTCGGTGGCCAGCGGGTCCCAGGTGCTGAAGGTGATGTCCAGGCCTTCCGTGATCGAGCGCCACCACTGGCGATTGAACTGCGGTTCGGTCAACAGACAGGGCCGGGCACTGCTGCGCAGCCTGGCCTGTATCTCGGCAATATGGCGTGCGCCGGGCGATAACTCCGGGTTGAGCGTGAGTACGCCGCTCAGGGTCAGGTTGTAGTGTTCCGCGAATCGCACCAGCGCGTTGTGGTACGCGAACAGACTGACCTCCCGGACCGGCTCAAACTGGTGACGGATAGACTGCTCCGTCGTGGCAAGGCTGTTGCGAAACGCGTCGAGGTTCCGGTCAAGGGCTTGAGGGTCCGCGCCGTCCATGGTGGCCAGCACGTCGCGTATGGTCTCCGCCATGTCAACCGCCAGCGTGGGATCGAGCCAGAGGTGTGGGTCGTCCTCACCGTCATGGTGATGATCTCCATGTCCGGTGTGCCCGCCATCAGATTCATCGCTGGCACTGTTGTGCTCCGTGCCGTGGGCATCGCCAGGTGCGGACATAAATGCAACGCTTCTGTCGTGAAACTCTTCCCCGGTCAGCAATCGTGCCAGAAAGGTCTCCATCTCGGGGCCGATCCAGAAAATGACATCGGCGTTTTCCAGTGCGCGTCTCTGGGAGGGCTTCATGGCGTAGTTGTGGGGGCTGGCGCCGGCAGGTACCAGTGTTGAGATCTGCATGTCATCGGTGGCAATGGCCCGTACCAGCAATGTCAGGGGTTTCAGGGAGGTCACAATTCGGGTATCCGCAAGCAACGGGCAGCTCAAAGTCAGCAGGGCGAAGCCGAGAGCAAGGGTGCGAATCCGGTGTACAAGGTGCATGGGGCGAAATCCTGGGCTGATGTAAATGAAACGTTATAATATAACAAAAAACGTTGATGTGGCAATCCGGCTCCGCTCTGCCACACGATTTTCCGGGAAGGCGGAGGCGGCACGGATATCGGCGGGCCATGCGAAATCCCGTCAGGGCCGTTATAATGCCGGGCCTACGACTCGGCCACCGATCTTCAGGAAGGTTTCATGACAGTACGTACCCGAATTGCCCCGTCACCCACCGGTGATCCACACGTTGGTACCGCCTACGTGGCCCTCTTCAACCTGTGCTTTGCCCGCCAGCACGGCGGTGAGTTTATCCTGCGGATTGAAGATACCGACCAGGCTCGCAGCACGGCGGAATCCGAGCGGGACATCCTGCGGGCACTGAGATGGCTGGGCCTGAACTGGGATGAAGGCCCGGACGTGGGCGGCCCCCACGGCCCATACCGGCAATCGGAGCGCAAGCATTCCTACCGTCAGTATGCCGAGAATCTGGTAACGTCAGGCCACGCCTTTTACTGCTTTCGCACACCGGAAGAGCTGGAGGCCATCCGCGAGGAGCGCAAGGCCCGGGGGCTCAACCCCGGCATCAAGGGCAACCTGGAGTTACCGGAAGATGAGGTAAAGCGTCGCCTGGATGCGGGCGAACCGTATGTGATTCGCATGAAAGTGCCGGATGAGGGCACCTGCGAAATCGACGATATGCTTCGTGGCACCATCGAGATTGACTGGGGCCAGGTGGATTGCCAGATTCTGCTGAAATCCGACGGCATGCCTACCTACCACCTGGCGAACGTGGTGGATGACCACCTGATGGAGATTACCCACGTATTGCGGGGCGAGGAATGGATTAACTCAGCACCGAAACATAAGCTGCTGTACCAGTACTTTGGCTGGGATATGCCGGTGCTGTGTCACCTGCCGTTGCTGCGCAACCCGGACAAGAGCAAGCTTTCGAAGCGTAAGAACCCCACCAGTATCAATTTCTACGAACGGATGGGCTTCCTGCCGGAGGCGGTGACCAACTATCTGGGCCGGATGGGCTGGTCAATGCCCGACGAGCGGGAAAAATTCACCCTGGACGAAATGATCGAGAATTTTGATATCCAGCGGGTGTCTCTGGGCGGCCCGGTGTTCGATGTGGACAAGCTCCGGTGGCTCAACGGCCAGTGGCTGCGGGAGGAGCTTACCGATGGCCAGTTCATGGAGCGTATGCGTCAGTGGTGGTTTAACGAAGATGCTCTGCAAGCGTTGGTGCCCCATATCAAGGGCCGCGCGGAGGTCTTTTCTGATGTTGCACCCATGGCCCAGTTCATGTTTTCCGGCCTGCTCAGCCTGAGGCCAGAGGACTTTGCCCATAACAAACTGGGGGAAGAGCAGATCAAACGGGTTCTCCAGTTTACCCTGTGGCGACTGGAGGCCCAGCGGCACTGGAGCAAGGACACCATTTTCGCCGACATCAAGGCCCTGGCCAAAGCCATGGACCTGAAAATGGGGGATTTCATGTTCGCCATATTCGTGGCGGTGGCCGGCACGCCTAATTCCTGGTCGGTGATGGATTCCATGGCGCTTCTCGGGCCGGACATGACGCGTTCAAGGTTGCGCCATGCCCTGGAAGTGCTCGGTGGGTTCTCAAAAAAGGAAACCAAGAGAGTGGAAAAGGAATACGCCGCGCTGGACGCCTGATAACCGCTTTGGTGAAGAAGTGAGCGGCCAGGACAGGGATGTTCAGAAAACTGCAAAAAAGTGTGCTTTAAAGGTTGACGCCCATAGGGCGGATCCTTAATATACGCAGCCGTTGAGGGGCCATAGCTCAGCTGGGAGAGCGCAACACTGGCAGTGTTGAGGTCAGCGGTTCGATCCCGCTTGGCTCCACCAATTTCTAGTCCCCTTCGTCTAGTGGCCTAGGACTCCGCCCTTTCACGGCGGCAACAGGGGTTCGAACCCCCTAGGGGACGCCAATACGGCTTGACGGTTTAGTCCACCGGAAAGCCATCAAAAAAACCGCCTTCGGGCGGTTTTTTTGTGCCTGCTCCGTTTTCACATTCAGCGTTCGGCAATGGCCCCTTTACCGACCCCTTCGTAGGCCTTGACCCGAACCGCGTCCCTGGGAAACTCCACCTTGAGCCTGTCGGCCATGTGCGCGGCAATCAGCTCTACCGTGGTGTCGGTGTCCAGCATATAAACCCGCTCTTCGGGCAGCGTCAGCGCGAATTCGCCCTGATTGGCCTCGTATTCGAAGGTGACATACCGAACCCCCTCTTCGCCCACGTGGCGTCGTACCACATCTTCTTCGGAACCCACGTAAATATCCCGCCAGAGCGTCGCCCAGCGGCGCTCAAGGTCATAATCCCTATGCCCGTTGCGATCAATGCGAATCGGAGACCGGTGGCCATGGGCGATGCGCTGGCAGTTGCCGAGATGTTTTTTCAGGCCATGCACATAGTGGTAATAAGCGCCGTCGATTTCTTCTTCCCGGAGGTGGATCCCGACGGACGTGACGTTTGCCGGAAGCACCGCTTTGATTTCCTGTTCCAGCAGGCGGGCCACGGCCGAAGGCACGACCCGTTCGGCCGATAGCCAGACGATGGCTTCGTCCGGGGAGCGGTGAACGATACGGCTGCCGTCTGTGAGTGCCCAGGTGAACGTGTCGGCCCGGTCTTCATTGCAGATCAGGCCCCGATAGCCCCGGGGAATGACCAGACGATGGTCCACGCGCTCGTCGATGATCCGTTTGATGGTGCGTTTTACGTTGCTGAAATCGAACACCATGCCCTGGTCGTCCAGATCTCCGCCCAGCACCACGTCCGCGATCCAGCTTTCACCCACCAGTCCTCGTGTCGGGTCGAGGTAGGCAAAATCGATAACGGTCAGGTTGTCTACAAACAGGTGGTTCATCAAAGGTCCGACGGGTATGGTTGATTGATGGGGCGATTCTAGCAAAAATCCCCGGGGTAGGCAGTCTGGTGTGATTGCCTGAGGATTCACAGGACCTGCTACCAGGAGCAATATCATACCCATGGCTACGGCGCCGAACGATGAGGAGTTTCCGGCACTGGTACTGGCAGCGGGCGCGTCCCGCCGGCTCGGGCGTCCCAAAGCGTTGCTGCCATTGGGAGCGGGGAGCGGTATTCTGCTTGACCGTGCGGTCGAGCAGGCCAGGCTGCTCAGCCGGGATGTGCGCGTCGTCTGCGGTGCCGCCTACCCGCTGATGCGGTTTCGAAGCCGGTTCCAGCCCTCCATGTGGCTGGATGCGCCTGGCTGGCAGGAGGGGGTGTCGGCGTCCCTGGCGACCGGGATTGCGAGCCTCGGCCCTCGTGTGAAAGGCGTTTTTGTGCTGGTGGCGGACCAGCCGCTACTGGAGCTGACCGCCCTGGACGCCTTCGGCAAAGCGGCGCGCTTTGTACCCTGTCAGCCGGTAGCGGCAGACTATGGTGGGCGACCGGGGGTTCCGGCCTATCTGCCGAGATGGCTGTGGCCGGAGGTGCTGTCGCTTGGCGGTGATCGTGGTGCCGGCGCGCTGCTGGCGTACGTGCAGGCGACGTGTGTGGATATTCCGGGTGTCCATGATGATGTGGACACTCCGGAGGACTGGCACAGAATCAGGTCGGCGCTCAGCCAAACAGGCCAGACAACCAGGCAATCCCGACGCTGAAGATCCCGAGGCTGACGGCGAGCCCGATGGTGTAGACCTTGGACGCCGCGGTCTTCTGTTGCGCAACGAACAGGTCAATGGTCCGCTGAGCGATATCCTCGGCGGTTTCCCGGGAAATTTCATGGGCCTGCTGAATGGCTTCTGACTGCAGGGTCTGCCAGAACTCGGTGTCGATGGTCTGGACACTGGTGATGTGGTCCTTGAGCTCGGCCATATGCGCGCTGGTGAACCCGGAGTTGCGCGACAATTCCTTTTTCAGGTCCGCCAGTTCCCGCCCGAGGTTGAGGTTTACCTCGGCGGCCACATCATCGCGAAGGTTCCGGGTGCGTTCCTCGACCATGGTGGTAACGTCGCCCAGCCGTTCCTCAATAGCACGTTCCTGCTTGCCGCGAGACTCATCCAGGGCGCGCTTGAGGTGGTCAAATTGCTCGTCAAACAGCGAACTGAGCAGTTCGTGCAGGCGGTTGTTGATGTGTGTCTTGACGGCGGATCGGGCAATCTGCTCAATCAGGTCACTGGTGAGGGGCACCACATTGGGCGAGCCGTTGCTGTTGGGCAGCGGCTCGCTGTCGGATTTCGGGGACAGCTCAACGGAAGCGTCAGCGGGCAGATTGGCCAGATGATCCGCATCCGCAGCGCTCTCTTCCCCGGTGCCCGCTGGCGGTGGCTCGGGCAGGTTGCCCTCGGCAACATCGGTGGAAAGCTGATCAAGGACCAGGCTCAGCCCCTCGGTTTGCGGGGGTTTGGTGAGGATGTTGTAGACCCCGAAGTTGCGGGCTTCCTCCATGAACGACGTGGATTTCTTGGAGGTACACATGATGATGGGAATGCTTGCGGTTTCCGGGTTTCCCTTGATCGCCCGGGTGGCCTCGACACCACTCATGCCCGGCATCAGATGATCCATAAAGATCACGTCCGGCCGCTGGTGGTTGCTCAGGAAGTCCAGGGCTTCCTCCGCTGAACCGGCCATGTTCACTTCCATATCCCGACTTTCAAGCAGCTTGCTCAGGGCAAAACGGGCCACTTTGGAATCGTCCACCAGCAGAGCATTTTTGATCGCCATGTCAGTACCTCAACCTGTTACTGCAAACGCATGTGTTATCGGGCCGGGCCTTACCAGCCTTCCAGTTTCGGGCACTGTGTGGCCCGGTAGCTTTTGTCCCGATAACAGACACCGGGCTCTGTGGTGCGGGCGGTGAATACTTCACCGGCCGCGGTTGTCAGTCGCACCTGCCCGTAGGGTTCACCCTGGCGGAAGGTGGCCTCGATGGAGCTGCCATTGGGATTGCGCAACAGTCCCTTGCCGTGGAATTCGCCATTGATGTACTGGCCTTCGTACTTCTTGCCGTCGGCAAACACCTCCGAGCCGGAACCGTGGAAGGCGCCGTTGGAAAACTGACCCTCGTAGGTCCGGCCGTCCGGGTAGGTGAGGGTGCCGTTGCCATGGAACTCACCGTTGCGGAATCCGCCCACATACAGCATTCCGTCAGCGGTGGTCAGTGAGCCGTGGCCATTGAGTTTTCCTTCGGCCCACTGCCCGGTCCGGATATCGCCATTGGCCAGGGTCAGGGTGCCCTGGCCGTGGAATTCACCATCCACAAAATGGCCCTCGTATTTCAGCCCGTCCCGGTTCTGATAGGTGCCATCGCCGGTCCTGACGCCGCCCAACCAGGTGCCGTCCCGATAGTCGACCGTGGTATACGCTTCCAGTTTGCCAACCAGTGTCAGGTCGCTGCCGGCACCCAGGGCCACGTTGTGTTGCCATGTTTTATAGCCGGGTTTGCTTATGGTGACCTCGTAGCGCCCGGGTTCCAGTTCCAGGTCCAGGCGGGTGGCGCCGTAGGCCTTGCCGTTGATCACAACGCTGTCGCCGACGACGTTGGACCGTAGCGTTAACTGGGCGGTCTCCGGCTTTGGTGAGGGCTCGGGAGGCGCAACAGTCGCGGTGCTGTGGTTCATGGCGGCGACCGGTTCGGCCATGGCAAGAACCGTGGGCTCCTCCGGCAGGGATGGGATGGTGAAAGGTTCCGTGTTTACCGCTGGAGACCGGGCGGCTTCGACGGGTGGCCCGGGCTCGGGTTCAGGTGGCGACTCGGCACTGGCCTGGTGCTCAACCGGCGGTAACGTGGTTTCGGGTGAGGGCTCCGCTACCACGACCATCTCTTTGTGTACCGAAGCAAACCCGGCCGTCACCAGGAGCATAAGTGCAAGGGCGTTGATGAACAGAAGTGGTCTGAAATCGACCATGGGGGAACCTCGTGATCCTGCAGTCTCGGAATTCTGTCGACGACCCCATCTTAACCAGTGCCTGCAACCTTATGTAACAGAAAGTGTCTGAAGTTGACGAGAATGCTCGCCAAATCACACTTTGCCCGGAAGCTGGTCATGGTTGAGTTGCTCCCATGATCTCATGTACACATCGGCTTCGTATTCGTAGGGAGATTTAAACGGTGTCAGTACAAAATCGAAAACCAGGAAAAAGAAGCCAACGGAGACCCAGGCAATAATCACGGTGCTGATGGTGGTAGCCTGAACTTCCGGATTGGAATTGACGAAGTCCTGCAGCAGCGGGATCAGGTCCGCTGCCATGACCACCGGGTTGAAACTGGCCAGGACAAAAGGCACCCAGACTGCAATGAATACCGGGAAAAAACCAAATGACCACAACACCCGGCGCAGCAGGTAGAGGGCCACTTCTCGCCAGAAACGCTGCCGTATCTCGGGCACCTTGCGGATTCGCTCCAGATACTGACGGCGCTCCGCCCAGTGGGCGGCGATTTCAGGGGCCTGGACAGGCCGGGATTGCGGTGTAGTCATGGGGTCGGGCATTACCTTATTGGGTCTGGACAGGTGCATGGTAACGGATACTACGTGTTACTCTACAATTCTCCAATTGTTTAACGACAGGATAGTTTGAATGGCTGCAGTGATCGACAACGTAACCCATCCGGCCTTCGAAAAGCTCCGCAGTCACCGGATCAGTACACTCAACCTTGAGGTTGAGGAGTATCGTCACAAGAAGACCGGCGCCCGCCACCTGCACCTGGCAGCGGATAATGACGAGAATGTGTTTTTCGTGGCGCTGCGGACTTTTCCGATGGATTCGACCGGGGTCGCCCATATCCTCGAGCACACCGCCCTTTGCGGCAGTGAGCGTTTTCCCGTGCGCGACCCCTTTTTCATGATGATCCGGCGGTCCCTGAACACCTTCATGAACGCCTTCACCAGCAGCGACTGGACCGCTTATCCGTTTGCCAGCATGAACCGCAAGGATTTCGACAACCTGTTGTCGGTGTATCTGGATTCGGTGTTCTTCTCAACACTGGATCCGCTGGATTTTGCCCAGGAAGGCCATCGGCTGGAATTTGAAAAGCCGGAAGACCCGGGTACCGACCTGGTCTATCGTGGTGTGGTCTACAACGAGATGAAGGGCGCCATGAGCGCACCCACCTCGCAGCTGTGGCAGACGCTCAGCAGCCACCTGTTCCCGACAACCACCTACCACTACAACAGTGGTGGTGAGCCGGACCACATTGTCGACCTCGGCTATGACGACCTGGTGCAGTTCTACCGGCACCACTATCATCCGAGTAACGCGATATTTGCCACTTACGGCAACATTCCCGCCCATGAGCACCATGAGCGGTTCGAGGCGCTGGCCCTGAACCGGTTCGACAAACTCGATATCGAGTTGCCGGTGCGGGATGAAAAGCGCCTGTTCGCACCCGTGCGGGTGGAGCAGGGCTACGCCGTCAACGAAGGCGAGAGTACCGAACATAAGACCCACATCGTCATGGGCTGGCTGCTCGGCCACAGCTTCGATTTGCAGGAAAACCTGGAAGGTCAGCTGCTGTCGGCGGTGTTGCTGGAGAACAGCGCGTCTCCGCTAATGCGGGCGCTGGAGACCACGGAGCTGGGTCACGCACCGTCACCCATGTGCGGGTTGGAGGATTCCAACCGGGAAATGACCTTTGTGTGCGGCATTGAGGGCAGCGAGCCGGAACAGGCCCGGGAGCTGGAAGCGTTGATTGAAAGCACGCTGGCCAAGGTAGCGGACGACGGAGTGAGTGAGGAGCGCCTGGAGGCCATCCTGCACCAACTGGAGCTGCATCAGCGTGAAATTGCCGGCGACCAGTTCCCCTATGGTCTGCAACTGATCATGAGCGCGATTGCCCCCATGGTCCACGGCGGCGACCCGGTCGAGTTGCTGGATCTGGAACCGGTGCTGGCAACCCTGCGGGAGAAAATCCGTGATCCGGGGTATGTGCCCGGCCTGATCCGTCGCAAGCTCCTGGACAACCCCCACCGGGTCACTCTGACCCTGCGGCCGGATGACAAGCTGGAAGGCCACCGGCAGCAGGCGATCCGCGACGCGCTGGCCAGGCGCAAGGCCGAGCTTACCGAGGATGAAGTGGCACGGATTGTTGACCGGGCCAGGGCGCTGGAAGAGCGCCAGATGCGCAAGGATGACGATACCATCCTGCCCAAGGTTGACCTCACCGACGTGCCGTTGCAAATGCCGGAACCGGAGTTCCGTTACGAGGGCGACATCGCCGCGACGATCTTTGCCCGGGGCACCAACGGCCTGGTGTACGAGCAGATCGTATTGCCGGTACCAGAGTTGACCGAAGACGAGCTGCTGCTGGTGCCTTACTACACCACGCTGATTTCCGAGGTGGGCTGTGGCGAGCTGGACTACCTGCAGATGCAGGACCGCATTTCCGCCGAATCCGGCGGAATCGGCGCCTCCTTCAGTGCCAAAGGCCGGATTGACGATGTCCAGGCGCTGTCGGGATACATCGTATTTAACGGTAAGGCGCTGGCACGGAACCGCAGTGCGCTGACCCGTTTGCTGAAGGACGTGTATACCGGCGCCCGGTTTGATGAAAAGGCTCGTATCCGTGAGATCGTTGCCCAGATTCGCGCCCGGCGGGAGCAGGCGGTTACCGGCAGTGGCCACGCGCTGGCCATGGGCGCCGCCTCTCAGGGCATGAGCCCGGGTGCCTGGCTGTCATTCCGCATTGGCGGCCTGGCGGCGATTCAGGGTACCAAGGCGCTGGATGAAGCGCTGGACGATTCGGCGGAACTGGCGACTTTCTGTGACCGGCTGGCGCAGCTGCACGACAAGATTCGACGCCAGAGCCGGGAGTTTCTGGTGATTGCTGAAGACGACCAGCTCCCCGCCATGGTGGACGATCTGAGATCCTGCTGGCAGGGCCACGCCCGTGCCGAGCGCTCGGACTGGCACATGGCACCGGTGAATTACATCACCCGGGAGGCCTGGCTCACCTCCACGCAGGTGAACTTCTGTGCCCGGGCGTACCCGACGGTGGCCGTGGATCACCCGGATGCGGCCGCACTGACCGTACTCGGTGGGTTCCTGCGCAATGGGTATCTGCACCGGGCGATCCGGGAAAAGGGTGGTGCCTACGGCGGTGGTGCCGGTCAGGACAGCGTGAACGGTACCTTCCGGTTTTTCTCCTACCGGGATCCGCGTCTGGCGGAAACGTTGGAGGATTTCGACAGGTCGCTGGCCTGGTTGCAGGACACCACGCATGAGCCCCAGGAGCTGGAAGAGTCCATTCTCGGGGTGATTGGCCAACTGGATCGCCCGCGCTCGCCGGCGGGTGCGGCCCGTCACGCCTTCCATAACAAACTGTTCGGGCGTAGCCCGGAGCAGCGCGCACGGTTCCGTGAGCGGGTTCTGGCGGTCACCATGGACGACCTGAAACGGGTTGCTGCCACCTGGCTGGTGCCGGAGAGCGCCAGCACGGCGGTGGTCACCAGCCCGGAGAGCCGGGCGCTGGTTGAAGGGCTCGGCCTGGGCATCCAGGAGCTGTAGCCGCCGAGGGAACAGGGGCCGAGAACCGGCCCCCGGTTCATGCCTGCCCGTCTACCGGTTGCGCTTCAGCCCGGTGGCTACCATGATCCGGGTGGAGATCTCCTCCACCGAATAGGCCGTGGTATTCAGGTACGGAATCCGCTCTCTGCGGTACATCAGCTCAATCTCCTCGATCTCGTGCATGCACTGCTGGATGGAGGCGTATCGTGAGTTGGGACGCCGTTCATTCCGTATGGTTGCCAGCCGCTCCGGCTCAATGGTGAGACCAAAGATCTTTTCCTTATGGGGCTTCAGGGCCGCAGGCATTTGCTGGTCGGAGAGGTCTTCCTCGGTGATCGGGTAGTTGGCCGCTTTCACACCATATTGCAGGGCGAGATAGAGGCAGGTCGGCGTTTTCCCGCTGCGGGATGCGCCCACCAGGATCAGGTCGGCCTCATCGTAATAGCGGGTCCGGGCCCCGTCGTCGTTATCCAGTGCGAAGTTGACCGCCTTGATCCGGCGCTCGTAACTGCCCTCGTTGTTGATGGCGTGGGATTTGCCCACCGAATAGGAGGACGACGATTGCAGCTCCTGCTCCAGCGGACTCAGGAAGGTGCCGAAGATGTCCACCATGAAACCGTCGGCGGCGGTAATAACGGCCCGGATGTCGTCGTTCACGATGGTATCGAACACCAGTGGCCGGGCACCGTCGGTTTCCATGGCCTTGTTGATCCGCTTGACCATGTCCCTGGCCTTGGCCACATCGTCGATATACGGAACCGTAATCCGTTCAAAATCTATCTTCTCGAATTGGGCCAGAAGGCTGTGCCCCAGCGCCTCGGCGGTCAGGCCGGTGCCGTCGGAAATAAAGAAAGCAGTGCGTTTCATGGTGTCTGGTCCGATTCCGTATTTGGCGGGTTCCCTAGGTAATTTCCGCAGGTTACAGTATCATACACGCCGAGTTCGAGACCCCGCAGTGGATATTGCCTGCAATTGTCGTTTGACGCCGCTGGACCGGTTTTGCTCTTTGCTACACAGACTCAAGGGAGACGTGCTTTGGAAGATTACATAATCTGGTTTGATCACCTGGGAATGTCCGACGTCGACCGGGTAGGCGGAAAGAATGCCTCACTCGGCGAAATGATCAGTAATCTCGCCAACGCAGGTGTCACGGTTCCTGGCGGGTTTGCCACTACCGCCCACGCCTACCGTGAATTTCTGGCTACCAACGGCCTGAAAGACAAGATTGATAACGCCCTGGATGCCCTCGACGTGAATGACGTCAACGAACTGGCTCGGGTGGGTGCCCGGATTCGCCAGTGGATCATCGATACCGATTTCCCGGAGTCGTTGGAAAAGACCTTGAAAGAGGCTTTTGCGAAGCTCCAGGCCGGTAACGAAAAAATGGCCGTTGCCGTTCGGTCGTCCGCAACTGCGGAAGACCTGCCGGATGCGTCCTTTGCCGGGCAGCAGGAGACCTTCCTGAACGTGGTCGGCCTTGAACAGGTGCGCACGTCAGTCAAGGAAGTGTTTGCTTCGCTGTTCAACGACCGGGCCATTTCCTACCGGGTGCATCATGGTTTTGACCATAAACTGGTTGCCCTGTCCGCCGGTATCCAGAAGATGGTTCGCAGCGAGACAGCCGCCAGTGGGGTTATGTTTACCCTTGATACCGAATCCGGTTTCCGGGACGTGGTGTTTGTCACGGCGTCCTATGGCCTGGGGGAAACCGTGGTTCAGGGGGCGGTGAATCCGGACGAATTCTACGTCCACAAACCGACACTGGCCGCTGGCCGCCCGTCTGTGTTGCGCCGCAATCTCGGCAGCAAGGCGATCAAGATGGTCTACCACACCAGCCCCGGCGAAGGCGAGTTCGTGGAGACGGTGAAAGTCGAGCAGGAGGACCGTAACCGGTTCTGCATCACCGACGCGGAAGTGGAAGAACTGGCCAAACAGGCGGTAATCATCGAGCAGCATTACCAGCGCCCCATGGATATCGAGTGGGCGAAGGACGGCGACGATGGCAAAATCTACATTGTCCAGGCTCGCCCCGAGACGGTTAAGAGCCGCGCCTCCGCCAACGTCATGGAGCGCTATCTGCTGAATGAAACCGGCAAGGTGCTGGTGGAAGGCCGCAGTATCGGCCACAAGATTGGCAGTGGCCCGGTCAAGATCATTACCAGCATCAAGGAAATGGACCGGGTCCAGGCCGGCGACGTGCTGGTGACCGACATGACCGACCCGGACTGGGAACCGGTGATGAAGCGGGCCTCGGCCATCGTCACCGATCGGGGCGGCCGGACCTGTCACGCCGCCATCATTGCCCGTGAACTGGGCATTCCCGCCGTGGTTGGCTGTGGCGACGCCACCGAGCTTCTGAGCGAAGGCCAGCAGGTCACCGTCTCCTGCGCCGAAGGCGACACGGGGATGATTTACGAAGGCGCGCTGGATTTTGAGCTGCGTGAAAATACCGTCGACTCCATGCCGGTGATTCCATTCAAGATCATGATGAACGTGGGCAATCCGGACCGGGCGTTCGACTTCCAGTCCCTGCCCAACGAAGGAGTGGGTCTGGCCCGCCTGGAGTTCATCATCAACCGGATGATCGGGGTGCACCCCAAGGCCCTGCTGAACTTTGACGGCCTGCCGCGGGATATCAAGCAGACCGTGGAAAAGCGCATTTCCGGTTACAGCTCTCCGGTGGATTTCTATGTCGACAAGCTGGTGGAGGGTATCTCCACGCTGGGCGCAGCCTTTGCGCCGAAAAAGGTGATTGTGCGCCTGTCCGACTTCAAGTCCAACGAATACGCCAATCTGATCGGCGGCACGCTGTATGAGCCGGACGAAGAAAATCCGATGCTCGGTTTCCGTGGGGCCTCCCGATATATATCAGAGACCTTCCGGGACTGTTTCGAACTGGAGTGCCGGGCGCTGAAGAAAGTGCGCAACGAGATGGGCCTCACCAACGTGGAAGTCATGGTGCCGTTCGTGCGCACCGTGGGCGAAGCGGAGCAGGTGGTCAACCTGCTGGCGGAGAATGGCCTGAAGCGGGGTGAGAACGGCCTTCGGGTCATCATGATGTGTGAATTGCCCGCCAACGCGCTGCTGGCGGATCAGTTCCTTGAGCATTTTGATGGTTTCTCCATTGGTTCAAACGACCTGACGCAACTGACCCTGGGCCTGGACCGCGACTCCGGCATCATCGCGCACCTGTTCGATGAGCGTAATGACGCGGTGAAAGCCCTGTTGTCCAATGCGATTCAGGCCTGCAAGAAAGCCGGGAAATACATTGGTATCTGTGGTCAGGGGCCGTCGGATCACCCGGATCTCGCCAAGTGGCTGATGGATCAGGGCATTGATACGGTGTCGCTGAACCCGGATTCCGTGCTCGATACCTGGTTCTTCCTGGCAGATGAGAAAATCGACTGACCTCGTTTAAAAACGGTCATTTCAGGATAAAGGAGCGCGATAACGTGGCAACGATTATTACCCCGGATCTGTGTGATGAGTTCCCGGACGTGCAGGTGGTGGAGCCCGGTTTCCGCAATTACGGAGGCCACAAGGCGTTTGGCGGTGAGATCGTGACCGTCAAGTGTTTCGAGGACAACTCGGTGGTGAAGGAGCAGGTAGGGCTTCCCGGGAAAGGCCGGGTGATGGTCGTGGACGGCGGTGCCTCCAAGCGCCATGCGCTGCTGGGCGACATGCTGGCGGAAAAGGCCGCGAGCAACGGCTGGGCCGGTCTGATTATCTATGGCTGTGTCCGGGATGTGGATGAGATTGGCCAGACGGCGGTGGGAGTTCAGGCTCTGGGCTCGCACCCGCGCAAGAGCGAAAAGCGCGGGCAGGGCGATCTCAATGTGCCAGTCCGGTTCCACGGGGTGACGTTTCACCCGGGACACTACGTGTACGCAGATAATAACGGTATTGTGGTATCCGAGCAGCCTCTGGTGTGAGGTCTCACCAGCAGACAGAAAACGGCGGCCCGAGGGCCGCCGTTTTTATGGCAGGGTGGATGCCGGGCTGGTCAGGTTCAGCGGGTGACTTCACTGATGCTGGTGCCCACCAGGAAGCCATCGCCTTCCGGTTCACAGCGGATCACCTCGCAGATGGTTTCCAGGGGTGGAAACTGGTCGCTGGCGGGTCGCAATAAGGTTTCCAACTCCTCGCCTACGACCACCGGGCGCTCGAGAAACAGCTGCATGCCGGTGGCGCTGAGGTCACGGCAAACACCCGTGAACACCTCACCCTTGCTGTTGGTGATCTCAATGACCGAATTTACCTGCATCCGGTGGAAGTCACGCTTTTCCGAGTAGTCCTTCATACAGTCAGGCCCAGTTGTCGGTTTTTCTTGTGGGTTTGAGCATGGGTATGATCAGGGCCAGAAGCACCCCTCCTAGTACCAGCCCGGCGCCCAGCAGCATGAAGTCGGATTCTTTGCTGGCTTCCAGACGCTCGTTCTCAGCGGTGAGAACTTCCAGATCATTGCGGATTTTCTGGTTTTCTTCCAGCAGCTCCCGGTTACGCTTTGCCAGGTTGATCGAGTCTGCCGCAATGCTCTTGATGCGTTGAAGCTCTGACTGCAGTTCTTCGGTGCGGTTCGACAGGTTGGATTCAGCACTTTCCAGGGAATCCCGCTCGCGGGTTACCGTTGCCAGTTGCTCCTGGGCCTGGGCCAGCTCGGCCCGGGTGTTTTCCAGTTGCTGACTGACCGTGCGGAGCCGGTCCGCCGCGATGGGGGTTTCGCTGAGGTACTGGCTGGAAACCCAGCCCTCAGTGCCTTTGGGGGTTCGGACGCGGGTAAAGTTATCGCCGGGTTCCAACACTTCGAGGGGGGTGCCGCTGGGCAGTGCGTTTTCAGTGATTCGGTACTGAACGCCGGCGCCGGACCGGACCGGCAAATACAGCTGGTCGTCTACCCAAACGGTCTTGGCCTGGGCCGCGGAAACCGAGGAAAGCACAAAAAGTACACTGATAACGAGACGAAAAAGCGTCACTGGATACGTTCCCTGAAAGTTGCGATTAAAAAGCGGTCATGGTTCAAGGCCGCAATTTTGTCACAGATGCCACGGCGTTCAAGCGGGGCATCATTACGATAAACTCATAGAGTCTGGCGCGGCTCTAGGGCAATACTGCCTTGAACGGCTTCACGGTCACCTGGCGGTAGACGCCGGCGGCGACATAGGGATCGGCATCCGCCCAGGCCCGGGCCGCCTCCAGTGACGCAAACTCCGCGATGACCAGGCTGCCGGTGAACCCGGCATCGCCCGGATCCGGCGTGTCGATGGCTGGGTGAGGGCCGGCAACCAGGAGTCTGCCTTCCGATTTCAGGGCCTGCAGCCGTTCAATGTGCGCCGGCCGTGCTGGCTGGCGTAGTGGCAGGCTGTTCTCGATATCCTCGCTGATAATCGCGTAATACATGGGGCTCTCCAGTACTGGTACACTGGGCAGTCAGGGCACAATCGCCTTTTCCCGACCCAGGATTTTTTGTGACTATACCGCAACACCCCGATTTGTGCATTGATCTGCACTGCCACAGCACCGCTTCCGATGGCACGCTTTCACCGACCGATCTGGTGATCCGGGCCCGGGAGAAAGGCGTCACCCATCTTGCGCTGACGGACCATGACACCGTGAACGGACTGGCGGAGGCGGAGGGCGCGGCCCGGGCCCAGGGTCTGTCGTTAATTACGGGCACAGAGCTGTCCTGTCTCTGGAAGAGCCGAACGATTCACATTGTGGGTCTGGATTTTGAAGTCGGGAATGCCGGGTTCCAGGCAGCCCTTGAGCGGCAGAATGAAAACCGCTGGGCACGGGCCCGAATGATTACCGAGCGGCTGGACAAGCTGAAGGTCAGCGACTTGTTGGAACGTGCGACGGTTGTGTCTGGTGGCGATGTGCCCGGCCGGCCGCACTTTGCAAGGGTACTGGTCGAGGCCGGTGTGGTAAAAGATCACGCCCAGGCATTCAAGCGGCACCTGGGTAATGGCAAACCCGGAGACGTCAAGGCCTACTGGCCGGAATTGTCGGAGGTCGTGCGCTGGATCAATGAGGCTGGCGGTATCGCAGTGCTGGCGCATCCACGGAAGTATCAGCTGACGGCAACCAAGTTGCGGGAGCTTACCGCTGACTTTCGCCGGGCCGGGGGGCAGGGCATTGAGGTGTCGACCTCGGGCCAGTCCAGTGGCGATCTGGGCTTTCTGGCGGAGTTGTGTCGTCGGGAATCGTTACTGGCATCACAGGGCAGTGACTTTCATTTTCCCGGTGGGTCCTGGTGTGAGCTTGGTCGTATCATGAAAATGCCAGACGGGCTTGAGCCGGTCTGGCATCATTTCAGGCAACCACTGATCGGGTCCCTGCCGGCCTAATCCGGGGCATGGTATAACAGGTAGAGATCGGTCAGTGAGTCCGGAATGGCATCGGCCATCTGCCGGGACAGCTTCTCGCTGTTGCGAACCTTCTGAAAGTCCTCGTCATCGAAGAGCCCCGACAGGGTCAGCATGGGCAGCATCAGGTCCGCTGTCTCTTCCTCACTGGCTGCGTCCAGCCACGCCTCTTCCCGCTCCAGGAAGGTGTCGACAAACCCGGCGCACCAGTTCTCCAGTGCGTTCATCGGGTCGCCATCTTCCGGTTCGGGCAGTTCCAGAGACTGGCCCATGTCCAGGGCGTGGGCCATGTCCCGGGAAAGCTGCCGGACGCAATACGCGAATATCTCCGGAACGCCGCCACCGGGTACCGAGTCGGCACCCGTGGCGAGACGAAAGAGGTCTTCCGGGCTGAGCTCTGCCGGGCCGACGACGCTGGCACAGACAACCCCGTGGAAGCCGAAGAAATCCAGGGCATCGTCACCCCAGGGTTCGGCGAAGAGGATATCTTCCAGTGCTTCGATGTCGGTATTCGATAGCATGCGTCAGTTACTCCCGGCCTTTTTGGCTTCTTCCGCCGCCCGCTGGCGTTTGCGGACTTCTCTCGGATCATTGTAGGCGCGGCCCGGTGTAACGGGTACCTCGGTGGCTGCGGTCTCCGGACGTTTGCTTTCCTGGTCGTCTTTTTGTTCCGTAGCACTGACTTCCGGTTTCTTGGCTTCTTTCACTTCTTCGGCTTTCGGTGCCTTGGCCTTGGGAGATTCCTTGGGGGACTCTTTGGGGGACCCCGTTGGGCTCTCCGCCGTGTCGCTGGCAGCAGGTTCCGGCTTGTCAGCCTCGGATTTCCCGACCGGCGCTTGTGCCGTGTCTGTTTCGGCCTTTGCCGGCTTTGGCGTGGGCGCCTGCTCGACCTCTGCGTCCGCCGGGGCGGACTGCTCAGTCTTTGCCTTGGGAGCGCTGGCTGTGTCCGGTTCCGCCGGCTGGGCCGCCTTGGCGTCTGGCTTGACTGGCTCGGCCGCTTTGTCTGGTGTCTTATCCGCTACCTTGTTGTCGGCCTTTGCCACGACGGCATTGTCTGCCTTTTCAGCAGCTTTCGGCTCCGACTTCTCAGTAGTTTGCGGTTCCGCCTTTTCAGTGGCTTTCGGCTCCGCCTTTCCGGCGTCTTCAGGCTGCGTATCTTTCTGATGCCTGTCACTGCGGGTCGCCTTGCGTTCCGCCGGGGTTGAGCCCGTGGCCTCTACCGGAGAGCCATCACGGTTGCGCTGCCGGCGGGGCTTGCGTCGCTTGTCATCCGATGCCGGTTTATCGCTGCCAGCCGGTTTCTGGGCGGCATCTTTTGGCTCGCGATTGTCTTTCGGTTCACGGCTGCTGTCTTTCTGATCGCGGCTGTCTTTCTGGTCACGCTGGGGACGGTTGCGGCCACGGCCACGGCCCTGGTTGTCCCGGCGGTTGTCGCCGTCTCTGTTATCACCGGCCTTGTTGTCGCTGCCTTTATCGGCACTCTTGTCCGTGCCTTTGTCAGTACTCGGGCGATTCGAATCATCGGCCCGGTTGCGGCCCCGGCTGCGGTTGTCATCACTGCGACTCTGAGGACCGGCCTGACGGCGATCGTTGCCAGAGCGATTGCCGCCGGGGCGTTGGTCGTCCCGGGCAACGCGGGATTTGCGACGGTCCTGGCGACCCTGGCTACGGCGCTCATCGCGGCCGGGAGTGCCTTGGTCACGACTTTCCATGCTCTGCGGGCTTTCTTCTTCACCACTGAAGAACCAGGAGATCTTGCGGCCCAGTCGACGGAGCAGGCCGTCTTCCTGCTGTTCGGCTGTTTCGGTTGCTTTGGCGACCGGTGTTGGCGCCGGTGCGCTGGGGCGAATGGCTTTCACCGCGGCCTGTTCGCGAACCGGCTTTTCAGCGGCCGGCGCTTCGAAGATTTCCTCTTCGCGCTCGCTGTACTCCTGAGCGACCTGATGGCTGGAAATATGCTCCGGCGTTGTTTCATCCTCGCGCATCCGGATGATTTCGAAATGCGGGGTTTCCATGTGCGGTACCGGCACCACCACAACGCTGACTTCCTGGCGGGCCTCAATGTCGGCGAGCTGCTTGCGCTTTTCGTTCAACAGGAAGGTAGCCACGGAAACCGGAACCACGGCGCGAACCTCGCCGGTCTTGTCCTTGGAGGACTCTTCGTAGATCAGGCGCATGATGCTGAGCGCCAGGGATTCAATGCCACGGATGGTACCTTGACCTTCACAGCGCGGGCACACCTCGCTGCGGGTTTCACCGAGGGAGGGACGTAGCCGCTGGCGTGACATTTCAAGCAGGCCGAAGCGGGAGATCTTGCCGACCTGAACCCGGGCCCGATCAATTTCCAGGGCTTCGCGCATTTTCTGTTCGACTTCCCGCTGGTGTTTGGCCGGGGTCATGTCGATGAAGTCGATAACAATCAGGCCGCCCATATCGCGCAAGCGCAACTGCCGGGCGATTTCTTCCGCGGCCTCCAGGTTGGTCTGCAGTGCGGTTTCCTCGATGTCATGGCCTTTGGTGGCCCGGGAGGAGTTGATGTCGATGGATACCAGGGCTTCGGTGGGATCGATCACAATGGAGCCACCGGAAGGCAGTTTCACTTCGCGCTGGAAGGCGGTTTCGATCTGACCTTCGATCTGGTACCGGCTGAACAGGGGGATTTCATCCTTGTACAGCTTGATCTTGTTTTCAAACGACGGCATGACGGCGCGCACGAAGTTGAGAACGTCTTCATGGACCGTTTCGGAGTCGATGAGCACTTCGCCGATGTCCTGGCGGAGGTAATCACGCACCGCCCGAATGATAACGTTGCTTTCCTGGTGAATCAGGAACGGCGCCTTGCGCTCGCCGGCGGCCTGGGTGATGGCCTCCCAGAACTGAACCAGGTAGTCAAGATCCCACTGCAGTTCTTCGGTGGTACGGCCAATGCCGGCCGTGCGAACGATAATGCCCATGGATTTGGGCACCTGTACATCGTTCATGGCCTCTTTGAGCTGAGCCCTCTCGTCGCCTTCAATCCGGCGGGAAATGCCGCCGGCGCGGGCGTTGTTGGGCATCAGGACCAGGTAGCGGCCAGCCAGGGAGATAAAGGTGGTGAGGGCAGCACCCTTGTTGCCACGCTCTTCCTTGTCCACCTGGATAATCACTTCCTGACCTTCAGAGACAACATCCTTGATGTTGATCTTGCCTTCGATCTGGCCCGGGGATTTCTTGAAATATTCCTTGGAGATTTCCTTCAGGGGCAGAAAGCCGTGACGATCCGCACCGAAGTCCACGAAGGCGGCCTCCAGGCTGGGCTCCACTCGGGTAATCCGGCCCTTGTAGATGTTGGCTTTTTTCTGCTCACGGGAGCTGGATTCGATGTCGAGGTCAAACAGGCGCTGACCATCAACCAGGGCGACGCGCAACTCTTCGGGATGAGTTGCATTGATTAGCATTCTTTTCATGGAAAGAAAGGGTTCCTGTCGTTTGGTTTTGACAGAAAACCGGGGGCGTCGCATCAGCGAAGCGGGATGTGCGTGCCGCGGGCCCTGTTACAACAAGGAAGACCGGCGGCCAGACGAATCAACTCCTGCCGGAGGTTGATCCTGTTGGTCCGAGACCACCGCCGACAGTCCGATTGCCTTCAGGCAGGGAGCGGTCGTTTGAGGTTAATGTCTGTTGACGCATGTTATCCGTTTTCAGGTTCACACAGGTGCCTGGGTCTCACGTCGTATTCGTAAGCTGGACGGCCCGGCCCTGCATGGCAGTGATTCTTCGCGATGTCGCCCGTGGGTTTTCCGCACGGTTTTCGTCTTCCGGCACCGGTTGGCAGCCTTTCATGGGTCTGCGCCGATGTACCAGGAGCATTTCAATCGCCGTTCCCGATAGAGATTGGGCATCCGGCGTTCAAACTCTCAAATAGTGTCGGTATACTTCTGCCGCTCCGGCTTCTGACTCGAATAGGCCAGGCCGTAGACAAACAGCAGAGCACGCCGGAATATAACAGTATTCGGTTGGCCATTCAATATATCCGATACCGCCATCTCCAGAAGGACGCTCATGTCTCGCAAACCCGCCAACAGAAAGCCCGCTCCGGCGACATCAAACCGGGTTCCGGCCGCAGCCGGCAAGGAGCGTCCCGGGGTCAGGCAGGGCGTTCAGTGGGTGACCGTTGACGAAAACAATGAAGGGCAACGGGTCGACAACTTCCTGCTGGCACAACTGCGGGGCGTCCCCAAAAGCATCGTTTACCGGATTGTCCGAAAGGGCGAGGTGCGGGTGAACAAAGGCCGGGTCAGGCCAGACACTCGCCTGAAGTTCGGGGACCAGGTGCGCATCCCGCCGGTGATCCGCAAGGAGCGACCGGAGCAGGTCAGGCCGGGCGCCCGGGTGCAGGGCGTCATGGAAGCCGCGGTGGTCTTTGAGGATGAGCAGATGCTGGTTGTGAACAAGCCCTCTGGCATTGCCGTCCATGGGGGGAGCGGGCTGAGCTTCGGCCTGATTGAAGTGTTACGCTCTGCCAGGCCCGAGGCCCGCTTTCTCGAGCTGGTTCACCGGCTGGACCGGGATACTTCGGGCCTTGTAATGGTGGCAAAGAAGCGGTCGTCGCTCCGGTATTTGCAGGAAGAGTTGCGCCAGAAGCGGATCCGAAAGCACTACCATGCCCTGGTGGCCGGCGACTGGCCGGGTACGGTCGGCCGGGTCGAAGAGCCGCTGTTGCGCTATGAGATGCCAAACGGCGAGCGGCGGGTAAAGGTGGACGCTGCCGGCAAGCCCTCCCTGACCACCTTTTGCTGCCTGGCCCGGTATGCCGGGTATGGCCTTGTAGAGGCATCGCCGATCACCGGGCGGACCCATCAGATCCGCGTTCATTGCGCCTGGGCGGGTCATCCGATTGCCGGTGATGACAAGTATATGGATGATGTCAGTCTCAAAGCGTTCCGCGCACTGGGCGGCCAGCGCCTGATGCTTCATGCCCGGGCCCTGGAGTTCAGCTTGCCGGCGACCGGTGAGCCAGTGCGGCTGGAAGCGCCCTACGATGAAGCTTTCAACAATGTGCTCACCAAGCTCGGAGCGCGTATGACAGGAATCAATGAATGAACGTTAAAGTGGTTATTTTCGATTGGGACGGAACGCTCGTGGATTCCGTCGATCATATTGCCGACAGTCTGCACCAGGCTGCGACAGAACTTGGCTATCCGGCCCTGGAGCGGGAGGCCTACCGCGATATCATCGGTCTTGGCATGGTCGAGGCACTGGAAAAGCTCTACCCGGGTATCAGTCACGTGGAGATGAGTGCGATCCGTGAACGGTACGCCCGCTATTTTTTCAGTAAGGTGACCACGCCCCAGAATGTCTTTGTGGGCATGGCGGAGGTGCTTGCCGATCTTCGCGGGGCTGGTCGTGGCTGCTCCGTGGCGACGGGTAAGAGCCGGCGAGGGCTCGAGACGGCGCTGGTGTCCAGCGGGCTGGGGCCTCATTTCGACATCACTCGTTGCGCCGATGAAACCCGGTCAAAGCCCGATCCCACGATGCTGGAGGAGATTATCCGGTTTTACGGTATTGAGGCCTCGGAGGCGGTGATGATTGGTGACACCCGGTACGATCTCGACATGGCCCAGCGCATCGGCATGCCTTCCATCGGCGTTGAGTGGGGGGTGCATCAGCGTGAGGTGCTGGCGGATTATGCCCCGCATGCCATCGTCGACACGGTGCCGGAGTTGCGCCGGGTACTGGGGCTCTGAGTCCGGTTCAAGGGCAGATGGGCGATTAACAGACGAACGTTCTAGCAGGATCTATTCATGACGGACTGGGATTCAGACAAGACCCCGGAGTGGGGCGATAAGCCGGTTGATTCCGGTGAAGGTGTAAAGCCCCGGTCAGGGCGTGGTCAGCCTGCCATGCCGCCGGAGTCGGAGCGGGACTGGAGGCTCATTGAGAAGCTGGTGATGTCGCTGCAATCCGAGCAACGGCGCAGCCGCCGCTGGGGCATCTTCTTCAAGTTCCTGACGTTTGCTTACCTGTTCGCCTTGCTGGTGATTATCGAGTTTCCATTCGGTGACAGTCTGGAGGCAACGACCGGCAAGCACACGGCGCTGGTGGAACTCAACGGCCTGATTGCGGCGGACGAGCTGGCCAGTGCTGATAACATCGTCGGAGCGTTGCGCGCAGCCTTCGAGGATGAGGATTCAGTGGCGGTTGTCCTGCGGATCAACAGCCCGGGAGGGAGTCCGGTGCAGTCCGGCTACATCTACGATGAAATCAATCGCCTGCGCGGTGAATATCCCGACAAGAAGTTATACGCAGTCATTTCGGATATCGGCGCATCGGGCGCTTATTACGTGGCGGCGGCGGCCGATGAGATCTACGCCAACCGGGCCAGTCTGGTGGGCTCCATCGGTGTGGTCGCGGGTGGCTTCGGCTTTACCGGGGTGATGGACAAGATTGGCGTGGAGCGCAGACTTTACACCGCCGGCGAACACAAGGCCTTCCTGGATCCTTTCTCCCCCGAGCAGGAGGGTGAGGTGGCGTTCTGGCAAAGCGTGCTGGAAACCACTCATCAGCAGTTCATTGAGGCTGTCAAGCAGGGCCGTGGTGATCGCCTGAAGGATGATGAACGCCTGTTCAGTGGGCTGGTCTGGAGCGGCGAGCAGGCGGTGGGTCTCGGGCTGATCGATGGCCTGGGGAGTGCGTCCTACGTGGCGCGTCAGATCGTCGGCCAGGATAATATCGTCGATTACAGTCGCAAGAAGTCGCCCTGGCAGGATATTGTGGATCAACTGGGAGTGGCGGTCGGTGAAGGGGTAACCAGCCAGTTGCTGGAGTCCAGACTGGAGCTCCGGTAGCCGCCGGACTCAGGCGTGACGGCTCAATCCTCCAGCAACGGGTTTCTGCCCCAGCGCCGCAACATCCCGATCAGTGCAATCAGCGGCAGGCCCACCAGGCTGTTGGGGTCGCGGCCTTCGAGGGCTTCGAACAGGGTGATGCCAAGGCCTTCCATTTTAAAGCTGCCGGCGCAATCGTAGGGCTGTTCTTTGCGCAGGTAGCCGCTGATTTCGTCCGGTGTCAGGGACCTGAAGCGGACCGTGAATCGTTCGCAGTGCCGTTGGCAATCGCCGGAGTCGGCGTCAAGCAAGGCCAGCCCGGTCAGGAACTGCACCGGCTGTCCGCTGCTCCTGGTCAGTTGATTGAACGCGGTGCCGTGGTTGAGGGGCTTGCTGAGCAGTGTGCCATCCGGCAGGTAGGCAACCTGGTCCGAGCCAATGATCCAGTGCCCGGGGTGGGTGTCTGCCAGGGCCCGGGCCTTGGTTTCAGCAAGGCGCAGGGCAAGGGCATCGGCGGGTTCGGCCGGGGTAGGTGTCTCATCAATGTCAGGACTGGCGCAGTCAAAAGCGAGTCCTAGCCTGGTCAGCAGTTGCCGGCGGTAGGGTGACGATGAGGCAAGCAGTATGGGGCTGGGGAGCATCGTGAGGGTTCCAGGGTCGGTCGGCGATTCGAAGCGCCTATCGTAGAATACCCTTATCAGTGGCGAAACCCCGGGAAAAAGCGAACGAAGTCTTTGACAGCCGGAGGGTACGTCCCTAAAATTGCGCGCCTATGTCAAACGCGTCAAACGCCGAGTTGCCCAAGTCTGTTGACCCTTACCGGTTGGCGGAACACAACAGTACACTGGAGGGCGTTGTTCCTCTCAGTGCGTTGGCCCGTTTCCGGGAGGCTGTGCTCGGGTTTGCCGAGGGCGCCACGTGCCAGGTCACGCTGTCTTTTTCCATGGACGGCGAACGGCGTCGGGTCGTCGCGGGCAAGCTCGAAGCTCCGGTGCATCTGGAGTGCCAGCGTTGTATGGGGCCCATGGCATCCACGCTGGTCTCGGAGTTCCATCTGGGGTTTGTAACCAGTGACGAACAGGCGCAGCAATTGCCAAGAGAGCTTGAGCCGTTTCTGACCGATGAGTTCACTGCGGAACTCTGGTCCATGGTTGAAGACGAGTTGCTGCTGGTGTTGCCTCCGTTTCCGCTGCATGCGCGTAACGAGTGCCCGGCCCGGGAAGATCTTGAGGCCTACGAGCCCGACAAGGCGGCGGCAGAGCCTGAAAACCGGCCTGGCGAGAATCCGTTCAGCGTGCTGGCGGAACTGAAGAAGACAAAGCATTAAATCGGGTACGGGTCCTGGTTTCAGGGTCCGTGCAATTCAAGCGAACAGACGTAATATCAGAGTTATTCAAGTTTACGTTAACAGGTCAGGAGCATAATCATGGCTGTACAGCAAAACCGTAAGACCCGTTCCAAGCGTGGCATGCGCCGCTCACACGACGCCCTGAGCTCCGCTGCTCTGAGCACTGACGCGACGACTGGTGAAGTTCATCGTCGTCATCACGTGTCGCCGGACGGTTTTTACCGTGGCAAACAGGTAATCGAAGCTCGCGACGAGTAAGTTTGTTGCGAACACGCACTGCACCCTGCCAGACGGAAGAACGGTGAAGCCGGTCACCATTGCTATTGACGCCATGGGCGGTGATCGCGGCGCTGCCGTGGTGGTGTCTGCGGCATTGCAGGCAGTGCGGGAAAACGAAGCCTTGAGTATTGTTCTGGTTGGTATCCGGAGCGAGCTCGAGGCTTTGTTGCATGATGGGCATGCCAGAATTCGCATCGTTGAAGCGGCGGATGTGGTGAGGATGAATGAACGCCCCTCCCATGCGCTCCGGCACAAAAAGAATTCCTCCATGGCGATCGCTCTCGGCCTGGTGCGCGACGGCGAGGCCCAGGGCTGCGTCAGCGCCGGCAATACCGGCGCGCTGATGGCGTTTGGCCGCAGCATCATCCGCATGTATCCGGGTATCGAGCGCCCGGCTATTTCAAAGCTGATCCCGTCGCTCAGGGGGCGGTGTCACGTTCTGGATCTGGGTGCCAATGTGGATTCCACGGCGGAGAACCTCTACCAGTATGCCCTGATGGGCTCTCTGATGGCCTCCGCCATATCGCACCAGGCCGAACCCCGCGTGGCCTTGCTCAACGTCGGGGAGGAGGAAATCAAGGGCAATGAGCAGGTTCGCCTGGCCTCCCACATGCTGGCAGGGTGCGATACCATCAACTACATTGGTTACGTTGAGGGCAGCGATCTGTTCCGGGATGTCGCCGATGTGGTGGTGTGTGACGGCTTCGTCGGCAATATTGCCCTGAAAACCGGCGAGGGCGTGGCTGGCCTGCTGATCGAGCTGATGGAGCAGGCGTTCACCCGCAACTTGTACGGTCGGTTCGTGGGGCTTCTGGCTCGTCCGATCATTGGTCGGCTGCTGACACTGATGGACCCCTCGCGCCATAATGGCGCCAGTCTGCTGGGGCTTCAGGGTGTGGTGATCAAGAGTCATGGCAACGCCAACGAACGGGCCGTTCTGGCGGCCGTCCGGCAGGCAGTGCGTGAAGTGGAGCTGGAAGTGCCCCGCCGCATCAACGAGCGACTCGACGACCTGATGCTCTGACCGCCTGAGACTAAAGTCGGTCCCGCTCGTTTCGTGCATTCGTGAATAATGGTTCCGACTTGTACTATTGGCTAATCTCCCGTAACCCCTCAAAGACGGTAAGATCCCGCTTATGAAATCAGCCTTTATTTTCCCCGGACAAGGATCACAGTCGGTTGGGATGCTGTCAGCGGCAGCCGACGCCTGGCCCATGATCAACGAAACCTTCGCCGAAGCCTCCGATGTGCTGGGCTATGACCTTTGGGCGCTATGCCAGAGTGGCCCGGCTGAAGAGCTCAACAAAACCATGGTGACCCAGCCAGCCCTGCTGACGGCAAGCGTCGCGCTTTGGCGTACCTGGTTTGTCGCTGACGGCGCCAGGCCGGATTTTCTGGCCGGCCACAGCCTGGGTGAGTACAGTGCGCTGGTGGCCGCCGAGAGCCTTGATTTTGTGGAGGCGGTCAAGCTGGTGCGTCTGCGGGGCGAGTTGATGCAGGATGCGGTGCCGGCCGGACAGGGCAAAATGGCGGCGATTATCGGCCTCGACGATGCCGATGTGGTTGCCGCCTGCAATGAGGCTGCCCAGGGTGATGTGGTGTCTGCAGTCAATTTCAACGCGCCTGGCCAGGTGGTGATTGCCGGGTCGGTCGCCGCCGTTGAGCGTGCCATTGCGGCCTGTCAGGAGAAAGGCGCCCGTAAGGCCATGCCGCTGCCGGTGAGTGTTCCGTCCCATTGCGCACTGATGAAAGGCGCAGCGGAGAAACTTGCCGAGGCGCTGGAAGATGTGCGCTTTAACGATGCTGTCATCCCGGTTATACAAAATGTTAACGCTGCTGCCGAGACCGGTTCCGATACACTCAAGGCCAACCTGTTGAAACAGCTCTATTCACCGGTACTGTGGACGGACTCCGTGCGCACCCTGGTTGGCGAGGGTGCGGAAGTGGCGGTTGAGTGTGGCACCGGCAAGGTGCTGGCCGGGCTGGTCAAACGCATTGACCGTGCGCTGTCGGTGTATGGTATTGAAGATCCGGACTCGCTGACGAAAGCGCTGGACGCTGTCGGCCGGTCCTGAAACAAGGAGTTATTTATGTCTCTGGAAGGCAAAGTCGCACTGGTTACCGGTGCCACCCGTGGTATTGGCAAGGCGATCGCTCACGCTCTGGCTCTGCAGGGCGTCGAGGTGGTTGGCACAGCAACCTCCGCCGCCGGTGCGGAGACCATCACCAGTGATCTGAAGTCGGCAGGCTTCAAGGGTTACGGTATTGTGATGAACGTCGCAGACCCCGAGAGTATTGATGCCGGGCTCAAGCAGATCACGGACACGGCTGGAGCGCCCCTCATTCTCGTTAATAATGCGGGTATCACCCGTGATAACCTGTTGATGCGTCTGAAGGACGAAGACTGGGCGTCGGTTATCGAGACCAACCTGTCCAGTGTTTACCGCACCAGCAAGGCAGTGCTTCGCGGTATGGCCAAGGCCCGCTGGGGCCGTGTGATTAACATCAGCTCCGTGGTGGGTGGTATGGGGAATCCCGGCCAGGCCAACTATTGCGCGGCAAAGGCTGGTGTGGAAGGCTTTACTCGTAGCCTGGCCAAAGAGATGTCAAACCGTGGCATCACGGCGAACTGTGTTGCGCCCGGATTTATCGACACGGATATGACAAAAAAACTGGACGACAAGCAGCGCGAAGCTATGCTGGAAATCATACCCGCGGGTCGCCTGGGGGAGCCGGAAGAAGTGGCGGCGGTTGTTGCCTTTCTGGCGTCGGATGCAGCCGGATACGTAACGGGTGAAACCATTAACGTGAACGGCGGAATGTACATGGGATAGGCTCTTTTCCGGGGCTTGTGCGCAACTCCTTGCCGCACAACATGTTTGACTGAATCCCTGCTTGTTTGCAGGTGGGGTTTACACTAAACTGGCAGCACTTGAGTTGCTTGGTTGACACACAAAGTGAGGACATTATGAGTACAGTTGAAGAGCGCGTGAAGAAGATCGTTTGTGAACAGTTGGGCGTTAAAGAGTCCGAAGTTCAGAACAACTCTTCTTTTGTAGAGGATCTTGGCGCTGACTCACTGGACACCGTTGAGCTGGTCATGGCCCTCGAAGAGGAATTCGAGACCGAAATTCCCGACGAAGAAGCCGAGAAGCTGGCGAGTGTTCAGGACGCGATCGACTACATCGTCGCGCACACCTGATACTCTGCAGTAAGTAAGCCAGGCAAAAAGCCGTCCTTCTGATCCAGCAGGGACGGCTTTTTTATTGGCCGAAATTCAGCGTCAAACCATACGGATAAAAGTGGGTGAACGGGGTATGAGCAAACGACGGGTTGTCATTACGGGCATGGGCATGCTGTCACCTTTGGGCAATGACGTAGACACTTCCTGGGAGGGCATACGCGCCGGTCGCAGTGGTATCGGCCTGATCGACCGCTTTGACGCTGCTGCCTACAACACCCGCATCGGTGGGGCCGTGAAGGGGCTGGATCTCGAACCCTGGCTGTCCACCAAAGACGCCCGCAAGCTGGATGCTTTTATTCATTACGGCTTGATCGCCGCCCAGCAGGCAGTCGACGACAGTGGCCTTGACGCTTTCGATAACCTCGACAGGGAGCGGGTGGGGGTTGCCATCGGGTCTGGCATTGGCGGGCTCGAGTACATTGAGAAAAATGTGCTGGTGATGGACAAATCTGGCCCACGGAAGGTTTCGCCGTTTTTTGTCCCGGCCTCCGTGGTCAACATGATTTCCGGTAACGTGGCGATCCGCTTCGGCTACCGGGGACCAAACATTGCCATTGTGACGGCCTGCACCACCGGAACCCATAATATCGGCTATGCCGCACGGACCATCGCCTATGGCGACGCCGACGTGATGCTGGCCGGGGGTTCCGAAATGGCCACCACGCGCAGTGGTATTGCCGCATTTTCCGCCGCCAGGGCGCTGTCTACCCGCAACGATGAGCCGGGCAAAGCCAGTCGCCCGTGGGACCGGGACCGGGACGGATTCGTGCTCAGTGATGGTGCGGGTGTCGTGGTGGTGGAAGAGCTGGAGCATGCGCAACGGCGCGGCGCCACCATCTATGGTGAGCTTGTCGGTTTTGGCATGAGCGATGACGCCCATCACATCACCTCACCGCCGGAAAGCGGCGAAGGTGCGGCCCGATCCATGCGCAATGCACTCCGTGATGCGTCCCTTCAGCCGGAAGAGGTGGACTACATCAATGCCCATGGAACGTCCACCCAGGTAGGGGACGTAGCCGAGGTATTTGCCACCAAGACTGTGTTTGGTCGCCATGCCCACAAGCTGGCCATGAGCAGCACCAAATCCATGACCGGGCACCTGCTGGGAGCGGCCGGAGCCATAGAAGCGATCTTCTCGCTGCTGGCCCTGCGCGACGGGGTGCTGCCGCCAACCATCAATCTTGATCATCCCGACGACGGTTGTGATCTGGATTTCGTGGCCAATACCAGCCGGCAGGCCGATCTTCGGGTGGCGCTTTCCAACTCTTTCGGGTTTGGTGGCACCAACGGTACACTGATTTTCCGCCGTTACGAAGGTTGATTGGTTCATGTACCGGCTGTTCTGGGCCGATGAGGGAGGGCTTCCGGCGAATGACCGTGGGCTCGCCTATGGCGACGGGCTATTCGAAACCATTCTCATGCGGGAGCACCGAGGCGTTCTTCTGTCACGCCACCTGGAACGCCTGGCGCGGGATGCGGGGCGGCTGGGTATTCCGGTTTCCCGGGGCGCGCTGAGGGAGGTTGTCACCGAGGCCGGCAATCGATTTGCCGGGCGGTTTGATAACGACTGGGTGCTCAAGCTCATCTTGACGCGAGGTGAGGGTGGTCGCGGCTATCGGCCGGAGCCGGGCATGAAACCGAACCTGCTGGTATCCGCCGGCCCAGCGCCGTCGGCGGTGGGGCCCGCTGGCGTAACCGCGGATATTTCCCCGGTCCCGCTAACCGTTAACCCCCTGTTCGCGGGTATGAAGTCGCTGAATCGGATCGAGCAGGTCATGGCGGCCCGTGACCTGGGCCACGGTGTCTACGAAGCCCTGATGACAGACCCATCGGGTGCTCTGGTTGAGGGTACCCGTACCAATCTGCTTCTGCACCGACAGGACGGGTGGGTCACACCACCATTACGAAGCCTGGCGGTGGCCGGTGTCATGCGACAGTGGGTCCTGGAGCGGCTGCGGGCAAATGGCGAGACCGTAACCGAGCGCGCCCTCGCGGTGGAGGATATCCTCGGGCCGGGCTGTCTCGGGTTCTATCTTCTGAACAGCGTGTTGGGTGCGGTTCCGGTTCGCAATCTTGCAGGCCACGATTTGCCTGTGGAAGCCGGACTTGCGACAATCTGCAATCCTCTCGAAACACTGGAATAATTCGTTTGCTCAAAAAGCTGATACTCACCACGATGTGTGCCGTTTTCCTGCTTGCGGCGGGGACCGGCCTGTGGGCCTGGCAGGGCCTGAAAACCCTTGAAAATCCCGTGACGCTGGCAGAACCCAAGCTGTTCCATGTGCCTAGCGGGGCGGCATTCAGTCAGGTTGCCCGAAAGATGGAGGCCGAAGACCTGGTGGATCGCAGTCTTTGGTTGCGCCTGTATGGCCGTTTGTTCCCTGAGCGGGCCGGAATCAAGGCCGGTACCTACGAATTCACTGACGGAATGACGCCCAGGGCCATGTTGGACGCCATGGTTGCCGGCAATATCAAACACTGGTCCGTTCAGTTCATCGAGGGTTGGACATTCCAGGAAATGCGAGAAGCCCTGGCGCGGGCCAGCCATTTGGAACAGATTACCGCGAACTGGACCGACGCCCGGATCATGGCTGCGGTGGGTGCCGAAGGCCAACATCCTGAAGGACTTTTTTTCCCGGATACCTACCTTTATACCGGCAATGAGTCCGATCTCGACCTGTTGAAGCGCGCTTATGCCATGATGGAGACCGTGCTGGCGGAGGAGTGGGCCAATCGGGAAGAAGGCCTGCCCTATGAGACGCCCTATGAGGCTCTGATTATGGCGTCCATCGTGGAGCGGGAGACCGGAGCGCCGCAGGAGCGCGATCAGGTGGCCGGGGTGTTCGTTCGGCGCTTGCAGAAAGGCATGCGGTTGCAGACCGATCCGACCGTCATCTATGGTATGGGGGATGACTATCAGGGTGGGATTGGCTACCGGGATCTCCGAACCTATACCCCTTATAACACCTATCGGATCGATGGATTGCCCCCTACGCCTATCGCCTTACCGGGCCGGGAGGCTATTCATGCCGCTTTGCATCCGGACGATGGCGATGCCTTGTATTTTGTAGCCCGGGGTGATGGTACCCATAAATTTTCCCGCACCCTCGCCGAGCACCAGAAGGCGGTGCGTGAGTATCAGCTCAACCGGCGCGAGGACTACCGCTCGTCCCCCGCCCCCGAGAAAAACAGCGTCAGCGGTGAGACCAGCCAATGACAGCGCGTGGCCAGTTCATTACTATCGAGGGCACGGAGGGGGTCGGGAAATCAACCCAGCTCGGCAACGCCTCGGACACGCTCAGGCAATTGGGGGTGTCGCATATCGTGACCCGCGAGCCGGGCGGCACGCCCATGGCGGAGTCCATCCGGAAGCTTCTTTTGGCGCCCCGTGAGGAACCGGTTAACGAGATCACCGAGCTGTTGCTGATGTTTGCCGCCCGGGCTCAGCACCTGCATGGGCGCATACTGCCGGCACTGGAATCCGGCCAGTGGGTATTGTGTGATCGCTTCACCGATGCCACCTTTGCGTACCAGGGCGGTGGTCGTGGGGTTCCCCGGGAGCGCATTGCCGTGCTGGAAAACCTGGTTCAGGGGGAGTTCCGCCCCGATCATGTCATCTTGCTGGATGCCCCGGTCGAAACGGGCATGACACGGGCCCGCCATCGGGGCGACCTGGACCGGTTTGAACAGGAGGCGGTACCGTTTTTCCAGCGTATCCGGGAAACGTATCTGGCGCGGGCGAAAAAGGCCCCGGGCCGCTATCACATCATTCAGGCGGGGGCGCCTCTTGAACAGGTCAGCGGGGAGGTCCGGGGCCTGATTGCGACGCTCGTGGCAGGCAGCGGGGCAGGGAGTCCGCCCGTTTCCGTTCGATAACACCTCAGCAAAGTTCGTGCTTTTTGTGCAACTTTTCGGTGAATCTGCTTTAATCAAGCCTCATTCTCGGTTTTCGGGGCCGGTTGCGTCTATGCTCGATGCACGATTACTGAAACTGCCTGTTGCGTCCCATCATCACCGTCACGAGCACCACCAGATTGTGATTGGTGTTCGCGGGGAGGCCGATTTGAGCGTGGACGGTACAGGGTCCCACCTGGATACCTGGAAAGCCTGCCTGGTGCCCACCGACGCCCGTCACGACTATTGCGGCGACAACCAGAACCACGTGCTGGTGATTAATCTTGATCCTTATGTCCCCGCCCTGAATACGCCTGCCCACGGCGATTACGAGCGCTTTGCTCCGCTCTTTGAGCGGCCTCGTACCCTGGATATGGACAGCAGGCTTCAGGGGCTGGTGCAGTTCGTGGCCGGAGAGTTCGACCGGGCACCGGACAACGACAGCATGAAGCGTCACCTGGCGGCCAGCATACTGCACTGCATGGCAGAGCGCCTGAATGACCATCGGGTGGTGTCGGCCAATCGCAACGCTATCCGACCGGACACCATCCGGCGTTACGTGATGGAAAATCTGCACCGGAAAATCAGTGTGCAGGACCTCGCCGGGGTGGCCTGTCTCAGTGTCAGCCGGTTTCACGAAATGTTTCGCGACGTCACCGGCGTGACGCCCCATCAATTTCTGCTTCAAACCCGCCTGGATCAGGCGACCCAACTCCTGGTTTCCTCGTCTCTGTCGGTATCGGAAGTCAGTTATCGAACCGGATTTTCTTCCCAGAGTGCCCTCACCAACGCCCTGAGAAAATACAAGGGCACGACCCCGACCAAACTGCGTGTTGGTGAAAGCGCCGCCTGATTTGCCAAATTTTCCGCATTATCGGACGAATTTACAAAATAATCGTAGGATTTTGTAAGCCTTGAGTCCGTAGTAATACTAACTTATAGCAACAGATAGTCGCCATCAGGGCGCCGGGGCACGACGAGCGGTTGTGACCTGAACCAATAACGACAATACGATTCCGGGGCTCGCCCGGTTGCGCGCGCGAGGATTTCGATGTTCAACGCCAGCAAAGTGCTTGAACCTGCTTTTCAGGAACAGTCACGCTCCTTCTTCTGGCAGAGCATCACGGCGAACTTTGTCGTGGACGAGACCGCTTACCTGCAAGAACTGATCCCCCTGGCCCAGAGCGACGCCGCCGAGCACCGCGATGTAACCGAAATTGCCACCGGCCTGATCCGCCAGGTGCGTGAACAGGACGACGCGGTGCATATGATCGACGCGTTGCTTCAGGAATACAGTCTGGATACCCAGGAGGGTATTCTGCTGATGTGTCTGGCCGAGGCGCTGATGCGGATACCGGACAAACAGACGGCCGATGCGTTGATCCAGGACAAGATGTCAGTGGCGGACTGGCAGAAGCATGTGGGGCGTAGCGAATCGACGCTGGTGAACGCTTCTACCTGGGGGCTGCTGCTCACCGGTCGCGTCGTCAGGATGGACAAGCGCCTTGACGGATCACCGTCCAGTGTTTGGCGGCGCCTGGTCAAACGCAGTGGTGAGCCGGTTATCCGCAGTGCCATGTACCGGGCCATGGCCATCATGGGCAAACAGTTTGTGCTGGGCCGGGACATCAATGAAGCGCTGAAGAATGCCCGGGATTACCGGGAGCTCGGTTACACCTATTCATTCGATATGCTTGGCGAAGCGGCGATGACCGGTGACGATGCCAGTCGTTACCTGAAAGAATACCTGTATGCAATTGATGCGGTGGGTGATGACACCCACCCCGGCAATGGTGCTCCGCGTCCCTCAATTTCCATCAAGCTGTCGGCGCTGCACCCTCGTTATGAGACGGCACAGCAGGCCCGGGTCCTGACCGAGCTTTATCAGACGGTGTGCGAACTCGTTGCCTTCGCACGGGAGCGTAATGTTTCCATCACCATCGATGCCGAGGAAATGGATCGGCTCGAACTCTCGTTGCGACTGTTCGAAAAAGTGTTCCAGTCCGGGGCGGCCCGGGGCTGGGGCGGATTCGGTCTGGTGATGCAGGCGTACTCAAAGCGGGCGTTGCCTGCGCTGTGCTGGCTTACCAAGCTGGCGAAGGAGCAGGGGGATGAAATTCCCGTACGCCTGGTGAAGGGGGCGTACTGGGACACCGAAATCAAAGCCTGCCAGCAGTTAGGCCTGGAGAGCTATCCGGTGTTTACCCGCAAGGAAGCCACCGATACCTCCTATCTGGCGTGCCTGCGCTTTCTGCTGAGTGACTACACCGAGGGTGCTCTCTACCCGCAACTGGCCAGTCACAACGCCCACACCGTGGCGTCGGTGATGGTCATGGCGAAAAACAAGCGTCGTCGAGTTGAGTTCCAGCGCCTGCACGGAATGGGGGATGCACTCTACAACGGTATTCTGAAAGATCATGACATTCCTGTGCGGATCTATGCGCCGGTGGGTGCCCATAAGGATCTGCTGCCCTATCTGGTGCGACGCCTGCTGGAGAACGGCGCGAACTCCTCGTTTGTGCACCGCCTGGTGGATGCTGCCACACTCATCGATGATCTGGTTCAGAATCCGGTTCAGGAGCTGCAGAAATACGAGGCATTGCCCAATGACCGCATACCGTCCCCCCCGGGCATCTACGGCGGAGAGCGGAGGAATTCAAAGGGCCGGGCGCTGTATGCCGAGGCCCAGCTCGAACCGCTTCTGAGCCGGGTGGGGCAGTGGCAGGGCACCGTCTGGCACGCCGGCCCGGTGGTCAATGGCGCCCGGAGAAGCGATGGCGACAGGGTGGCGGTTCACATGCCTCACGATCATTCCCGCACGATTGGCTCGGTCGTCTGGGCCAGCGAGTCCCATGCGGAAGACGCCCTGGCGGCCGCGACGGCGGGCTTTGCGGCCTGGAGTGCCAGGCCGGTCCGGGAACGGGCTGGCTGCCTGGAGGCCTTTGCCGACCTTCTGGAGCAGCACATGGAAGAGTTCATGGCGCTGTGCTCCCTTGAGGCCGGGAAAACCTTGCAGGATGGCATTGATGAGGTCCGGGAGGCCGTGGACTTCTGCCGGTACTACGCCATCCAGGGCCGGGCCCGTTTTGGCGATGCGATCGCGCTTCCTGGCCCCACGGGCGAAAGCAACGAACTGTATATGGCGGGGCGCGGTGTGTTTCTGTGCATCAGCCCCTGGAACTTCCCGCTGGCCATTTTCACGGGCCAGGTGGTGGCGGCCCTGGTGGCTGGCAATACCGTGATTGCCAAACCGGCCGAACAGACCAGCCTGATTGCGCATCGGGCCGTGGAGTTGATGCTGGATGCGGGATTTCCCCCAGGCGTTATACAACTGTTACCCGGTGATGGCGCAACACTTGGCGGCAAACTGACCCCGGACCCCAGAATTGCCGGCATTGCCTTCACCGGATCTACACAAGTGGCGCAGCTGCTGAATCGCACCCTTGCCCTGCGCAAGGGTGCGATTGTGCCGCTGATCGCAGAAACCGGTGGTCAGAATGCGATGATTGTCGATAGCAGCGCATTACCGGAGCAGGTGGTGCGGGATGTTCTGCAATCGGCCTTTGCCAGTGCTGGCCAGCGGTGTTCCGCGTTGCGTGTTCTGTATATACAGAATGATGTCGCTGACCGCATTGAGACACTGCTGGCCGGCGCCATGGAGCAGCTGTCGGTCGGTGATCCCGGGCTGTTGAGTACCGATGTTGGCCCGGTGATTGACCGGGCGGCGCAAAACGCTCTGCAGCAACACCTTGATCATCTGGATACCCATGCCCGGTTCATCGCTCGTACGCCGTTGCCGGCCACCTGTTCGTCCGGCTGTTTCATCGCTCCGACGGCTTACGGCATTCATCGCATGAGTGAACTGGACGGGGAACATTTTGGCCCTGTGCTACACGTGGTTCGCTACAGCGCCAGTGCGCTGGATGAGGTTATCGACGAGATCAACGGTTGCGGTTATGGCCTGACCCTCGGTATTCACAGCCGGAGTGAATCCACAGCAGCCTACATTGAGCAGAGCGTCAAGGTGGGGAACTGCTACATTAATCGTAATCAGATCGGTGCGGTGGTGGGGGCTCAGCCTTTCGGCGGGCAGGGGTTGTCCGGTACCGGGCCCAAGGCCGGAGGGCCGCATTATCTGCTGAGATTCGCGACCGAGCGAACCCGCACGATCAATACCACGGCGGTAGGGGGCAATGCGTCACTGCTGTCACTGGGAATTGAAAAGGTTTAAACGAGGAAGAGGAGAGGTCTATGCAGTGTATGTGGCCGTTGCTAGTCGATAGGAAGTGATCGTGCGATAAGAAGAACGCATTAAACAAGAATTGACGACGCTGAAGATTGCGGTGCTGATGGCGCGTCAGATAGTCGGAGCCAATTTCGACATAATAAACTGGAGGAGCCTCATGGCTATTGGTGTTTGGATAAGTCTGTTTCTGTACTTTGCGGCGATGATTGGCATCGGCATTTTTGCGATGCGCACATCAACGTCATCTTCTGAAGATTACATGTTGGGCGGGCGGGCTCTCAGTCCAAAGGTAGCGGCCCTCTCGGCCGGCGCCTCGGACATGAGTGGCTGGTTGCTTCTGGGGCTGCCGGGGGCGCTCTATGTGTCCGGTCTGGCGTCAGCCTGGATTGGTATTGGCCTGTTCGTGGGCGCGTTCGTTAACTGGGTTGTTGTGGCGCCCAGGCTTCGTGAACAGACCGTACATTATGGCAATGCCCTGACGATTCCGTCGTTCCTGGCAAACCGGTTCCCGACTCAGGCACTGTCACTGCGCACGGTGTCCGCGATTGTCATTGTTCTGTTCTTCGCGGTGTACACAGCTTCGGGTCTGGTTGCCGGTGGCAAGCTGTTTGAAAGTGCGTTTTCCGAAATCATCAACGTAGGCGGTATGAGCGACTACGCGGTTGGTATCATCATCACGCTGGGCGTCGTGCTGGCCTATACGGTGGTGGGTGGTTTCCTGGCCGTGAGCCTGACCGATTTTGTTCAGGGCTGCATCATGATGCTGGCACTGGTCATCATGCCGGCGGTTGTGCTGTTTGGCGAAGGCGGTGGAGGCTTTGCCCAAGCGTCCCAGACGCTGAACGAGGTCGATCCCACGCTGCTGTCCTGGACGGAAGGGCTGACCTTCATCGGGTTCCTGTCGGCGGTTACCTGGGGCCTGGGCTATTTCGGCCAGCCACACATCATCGTACGTTTCATGGCCATCCGTACTCTGGAAGACGTTCCCACGGCCCGCAACATCGGTATGTCCTGGATGGGCATTTCACTGATTGGTGCCATCTCCCTGGGTATTTTTGGTCGCGCCTACGCCGTGCGCAATGGTATGAATATTGAAGATCCGGAGACGCTCTTCATTATCCTGTCCGAGTTGCTGTTCCATCCGCTGATTACCGGCTTCCTCTACGCGGCGCTGCTGGCGGCGGTGATGAGTACGATTTCCAGTCAGCTGCTGGTTTCCTCCTCCTCTCTGACCGAAGACTTCTACCGTCTGTTCCTGCGCAAGGAAGCGACCGACCGCGAGTGTGTGAATGTTGGTCGTGTATGCGTTGTGCTGGTGGGTCTGGTGGCGGCGGTGATCGCGTCCGATCCGAACTCCCAGGTGCTTGGGCTGGTCAGTAACGCCTGGGCGGGCTTTGGTTCGGCATTCGGCCCGCTGATCATCCTGTCCCTGGTGTGGCAGCGAATGAACGGCGCGGGCGCGGTTGCTGGCCTGGTTGCCGGGGCAGTTACCGTGATTATCTGGATTTCCCTGGGCTGGAACGCTGAGTTCATGGGTGGTCCGGGTGTTTACGAGATCATCCCGGGCTTCATCGTGTCCTGGATTGCGATTGTGGCGGTAAGCCTTGCAACCTCCGATGCGGGTGAGTATCAGGCGATCACCCGGTAACGCCCACGGCTGACAAACGCTCGCCGAGCGGGTGAGGAATTGTCAGCCTGGCGCTTACCGTTTTTTGAGGCTGTCGCCCGCAGGGGCGGCAGCCTTTTTGTATCTGCCAATCCGCCAGGGCTTATACCTAGGTCTAGGCTGAGCCGTTTGCGCTGGCAGTTCGTGGATGGAGCCGCTACCTTATGAGGGTTATATCTCATTGGTAAAACCATAATAATGACGAGAGGACAACGGGTTATGAGCAACAACCGATTTCTTAAATCCGCCGTGGGCGTGCTGACAGCCGCCGTTTTTTCGCTCTCTTCCGGGGTTCAGGCCGAAGGGAATTACGTCATGGGGACCGCGACCACCGGGGGCACCTATTACCCCGTGGGCGTTGCCATTTCCACGCTGATCAAGGTCAAGCTGGAACCTAAAACCAATATTTCCGTGTCTGCGATCAGCTCCGCCGGTTCCGGCGAGAACCTCAAGCTGATGGATGAGGATCAGATCCAGTTCGGTATTCTGCAAGGGCTATATGGCGCCTATGCCTGGAATGGCACTGGCCCGGTTCCCAAGGCGTACAAGAACCTTCGTTCGGTTTCCATGCTCTGGCAGAACGTTGAGCACTTCGTCGTGTCGAAAGAGTTCGCGGAAACCGGCACCATCGCCGATATGACCAATCTTTACGGCGAAAGCTTCTCTATTGGTGCGCGGAATTCCGGTACCGAGGGCTCCGGGCGCTTTATCCTGGGCAACGTGGGAATTGACCTGGACAAGATCGATCTGGCTTATCTGGGCTACGGCCCCAGCGCAGACGCGCTGCAGAACGGTAATATCGAGGGCATGAACATCCCGGCCGGTGTTCCGGCATCCGCGGTGACACGGGCCTACGCCAACATGGGCAGCGAGATTACCACCCTGGACTTCACCGCTGAACAGCTGGCCAAGGTAAACAGTGATTTCGAGCTGTGGACACCCTATACCATCCCGGCGGGCACCTATCCCAACCAGGACAAGGCTATTGAAACGATTGCCCAGCCCAACATTCTGGCCGTGCGTGCGGACGTGTCAGAAGAGGACGTCTACCAGATTACCAAGACCATCTACGCCAACCTGCCGTTCCTGAATAACATCCATCCGGCAACCAAGGCGATGGCGCTGGAAAAAGCCATTGCCGGGTTGCCCATGCCGCTGCATCCGGGCGCCGTGCGGTTTTATCAGGAGCAGGGGCTGACCATTCCTGATCGACTGATTGCCAACTAATCGTGGCTGAACGGGAAACAGGCGAGCCTCCCCTGGAGGTTCGCGACGAAAGCGCCAGCGAGGCTGCTGAACGACTGGATCACCGGCTGATCGGGCCGGTGATTTTCTGGCTCGCCATTGGTGCCGCGCTGATTCACTTGTACTTCAACACCGTGTCTACGCTGTCGACCTTGTGGACATCGGCATTGCATTTTGGCCTGTTTGGTCTCCTCTGCGCACTGACCACCCCTATGCTGAAGACCCGCTCAGCCACTGGTCAGCGTGTGGTGCTGGGCGTGGATGTGTTGCTGGGCCTGGTTGCCCTGGCCTGTGCCTTCTACCTGATCTTCTTTGAGGATGATCTGTATCAGCGCGGCGTCAACTTCAACACTGCGGACTGGGTTGTCTCAATCGCTGCCGTGGCGCTGATTCTGGAGTTTGCCCGCCGGACCGTGGGCTGGTTCATCCCCCTGCTGTGCATGGTCGCGTTGTCCTACGTGGCCTGGTGGGGCCAGTATGTTGATGGCATCTTCAATTTCCCCGGGCTGTCCTGGGAAACCGTACTGTTCCGATCATACATCGGGGGCCAGGGCATGCTGGGCACCATCGCCCGGATATCCTGGACCTACGTGTTCATGTTCATCCTGTTCGGCGCCTTCCTTGTCAAATCCGGGGCTGGCGATTTCATTATTGAACTGGCGCGCTGCGCCGCCGGTCGTTTTATCGGCGGCCCTGGCTTTGTGGCCGTGTTTTCGTCCGGGTTGATGGGGTCGGTATCCGGCTCCAGCGTCGCCAATACCGTCTCGACCGGCGTCATCACCATCCCGCTGATGCGCAAGGCAGGCTTTCCGGCCCGGTTTGCCGCCGGGGTCGAGGCAGCCGCCTCCACCGGCGGCCAGTTGATGCCTCCGGTGATGGGCGCCGGGGCGTTTATCATGGCGTCTTACACCCAGGTGTCTTATCTCACCATCATCGGTGTGGCGGCGTTGCCAGCGTTGCTGTATTTCCTCTCGGTGGCCATGTTCGTACGCATTGAGGCCAAACGCAGTCACGCGGTGAAACTGGAGGACGAAGAAGCGCCTACGCTGAAGGACGTTATGAAAGACGGCTGGCATTTTTTGCTACCCCTGATCGTACTGGTGGCGGCGCTCATTTACGGGTTCACGCCCACCTACGCCGCCGGCATTGCCATCCTGTCAGTCATCGTCGCGTCCCGGTTGTCCAGGCACCCGATGGGGTTACGGGACATTCTGGATGCGTTGGCGATGGGCGCAAGAAACATCACCACCACAGCGATCCTGCTGATCACCGTTGGCCTGATTGTGATGGTGGTGTCCACTACCGGCATCGGGAATACCTTCTCACTGATGATCTCTGACTGGGCCGGTGGCAGCCTGATCATTACCATTCTGCTGGTGGCGCTGGCGTCGCTGATTCTGGGGATGGGTCTGCCGGTGACGGCAGCGTATATTGTGCTGGCAACCTTATCGGCGCCGGCCATTTACAACCTGATTGCCCAGGGTCAGTTACTGGAATTGCTGATGAACGGTAACCTGCCGGAACAGGCAAAGGCCATCTTCATGCTGGCCGCTCCGGACAAAATGGCGCTGCTGAATGCACCGATGGATATGGCCACGGCCCAGCAGCTTCTGTCGGTGGTACCGGACACGTTCAGCACCCAGTTGCTGGAGCAGGCGCTGTCTCCGTCGGCGCTGTCGATGGTCCTGGTGGCAGCGCACATGATCATTTTCTGGTTGTCCCAGGATTCCAATGTGACACCACCGGTTTGCCTCACGGCCTTCGCGGCGGCGGCGATTGCCGGCACCCCGCAGATGCGTACCGGGTTTACGGCGTGGAAACTGGCCAAGGGCCTGTATATCGTTCCGCCGCTGTTTGCCTATTCGCCGTTGATCACCGGTGATTTCACGGAAATGATCCGGGTATTCTGCTTCGCCCTGTTTGGCATTTACGCCATTATCGCCGGGCTTGAGGGTTATCTGGAGCATAAGCTGCCCCCGGTTGTCCGCCTGCTGATGTTCCCCATTGGCGCGCTGATGCTCTGGCCCCATGGCCAGATTCTGCTGGACGGTGCCGGGGTCGTGATCTTTGTGGCGGTGCTGGTCTGGAGCAGCCGTCGCGGCAGGTCCCCCATGACATCGGTTTCAGCGTGACGGAACTGATTTAATGACCGTGATCGATATACTGGCTCTGCTTGCCCTCGGTGGTCTTGCCGGGTTCATTAACGTGTTGTCGGCGGGTGGCTCCATGCTGACGCTGCCGCTGTTGATGTTTCTCGGCTTGCCGCCCCAGGTTGCCAACGGCACCAACCGGGTCGCCATTACCCTCCAGAGCATCACGGCGGTGGGCTCCTTCCACCGGATGGGGCATGGCAACCTGGTGGTCAGCCTGCATCTGGCGGTTCCGGCCGTACTGGGTTCGCTGCTGGGCGCCTGGGTGGCCACCTGGGTGGCAGACGCGGTCTTCGAGCTGGTGCTTGTGGTCGCCATGATCGGCGCCTCCGTGTTCATGCTGTTGCCGCAACCCAAGCTGAACACCCGCCCGCTGACACCGGACCGGCTTGGCCCGGTAATCTACCTGGCCATGTTCCTGATTGGTGTCTATGGTGGCTTCATCCAGGTGGGTGTCGGGGCGCTGTTCCTGGTGGTTCTGTACCGTATGTTGCGGATTGACCTGCGCCAGGTGAACGTGTTCAAGGTGTCCATCGTGTTGCTGTATACCTTGCCGGCCCTGTTGATTTTTGCCATCAGCGATCAGGTACGCTGGGGCATGGGGTTGACGCTGGCCCTGGGCAATATTACCGGTGCCTTCATCGCGGTCCGGGTCAACCTGAGTGACAAAGGCGCCCAGTGGGTCAAGTGGATCACCCTGGTGATGGTGACGGCCATTCTGGTGCGGCTTATCGTGTATTAGTGTTCAACCTGGAGGGAATAGCCATGAAAGCCATGCCCATCGCCGCCTTGAGTCCGGTCAGGCTGTGGGCAAGATTCTGCTTGAGCGCTGGGCGCTGTATCCTCGCCATAAAAAACGCCAGCCCGGAGGCTGGCGTTTTCATGAGAACTGGACCGTTCAGGTCAGGTCTTAAGCAACGTTCGCTTCAGACGCCTTGCTGGTGTAGTTCTCCATCTGGTCGAAGTTGAGATACTTGTAGATCTCTTTCGACATGCTGTTCAGATCCTTGGCGTACTCCATGTACTCCGCGGCGGAAGGGAGTTTGCCAAGCACCGCACCAACGGCCGCCAGCTCCGCAGAGGTCAGGTACACGTTGGCACCATCACCCAGACGGTTGGGGAAGTTACGGGTGGAGGTGGACAGCACGGTGGATTTGGCAGCCACCCGAGCCTGGTTGCCCATGCACAGGGAGCAACCCGGCATCTCGGTGCGCACACCGGCGGTGCCGTAGATGTTGAAGTAACCTTCTTCCATCAGCTGGGCCTGGTCCATCTTGGTGGGCGGTGACATCCACAGACGGGTCTTCAGCGGCTCCTTGTTCTGTGCCAGCAGCTTACCGGCGGCACGGAAGTGACCGATGTTGGTCATGCAGGAACCGATGAACACTTCGTCGACCTTGTCACCCGCCACTTCGGACAGGGTGCGGGCATCGTCCGGATCGTTCGGGCAGCACACGATGGGCTCTTTGATGTCGGCCAGGTCGATTTCCACCACGTGGGCGTACTCGGCGTCCTTGTCGGCCCGCATCAGCTTGGGATCCGCGATCCACTCTTCCATCTGCAGGGCGCGACGTTCCAGGGTGCGCGGGTCGCCGTAGCCTTCGGCAATCATCCAGCGCAGCATGGTGATGTTGGAGCGCAGGTACTCCGCCACGGACTCTTCCGACAGGTTGATGGTGCAACCGGCAGCGGAGCGCTCGGCAGAGGCATCGGACAGCTCGAATGCCTGTTCAACAGTCAGGTGCTCAAGGCCTTCGATTTCCAGGATGCGACCGGAGAATTCGTTGACCTTGCCTTTCTTCTCAACGGTCAGCAGGCCCTGCTTGATGCCGTACAGCGGAATGGCGTGGACCAGGTCACGCAGGGTGATGCCCGGCTGCATTTCGCCCTTGAAGCGCACCAGTACCGACTCCGGCATGTCCAGCGGCATAACGCCGGTGGCCGCGGCAAACGCCACCAGGCCGGAACCGGCCGGGAAGGAAATGCCCATGGGGAAGCGGGTGTGGGAGTCACCACCGGTACCGACGGTGTCCGGCAGCAGCATGCGGTTCAGCCAGGAGTGGATGATGCCGTCGCCCGGTCGCAGGGAAACGCCGCCACGGGTGCGGATGAAGTCCGGCATGGTGTGCTGCATTTCTACGTCAACCGGCTTCGGGTAAGCCGCGGTGTGGCAGAAGGACTGCATCACCAGGTCGGCCTGGAAGCCCAGACACGCCAAGTCTTTCAGTTCGTCGCGAGTCATCGGCCCCGTGGTGTCCTGGGAGCCCACGGTGGTCATGTGAGGCTCGCAATAGGTGCCGGGGCGAACGCCTTTGCCTTCGTCCAGGCCACAGGCCTTGCCAACCATCTTCTGGCCCAGGGTGAAGCCCTTGGTGCCGGCCTCAGGGTCTTTCGGCAGACGGAAAATGTCGGTAGCGCCCAGGCTCAAGGCCTGGCGCGCCTTGTTGGTCAGACCGCGACCGATGATCAGCGGGATACGGCCACCGGCCTGGACTTCGTCGAGAATGACGTCGGACTTGAAACCAAATTCGGAGATGGTCTCGCCGGCTTCGTTCAGGATCTTGCCTTCGTACGGGCGGATGTCGATCACGTCGCCCATGTTCATGTTGTCGACCGGAGCCTCGAACACCAGGGCGCCAGCGTCTTCCATGGTGTTGAAGAAGATCGGGGCAACCTTGTTACCAATACAGACACCGCCGGCACGCTTGTTCGGTACCCCCGGGATGTCCTCACCGAAGAACCACAGGACGGAGTTGGTGGCAGACTTACGTGAAGAACCGGTACCGACAACGTCACCCACGAATGCGACAGGCAGGCCCTTGGACTTGATGTCGTCGATCTGGCTCATCGGGCCGGTTACACCGGGCTCTTCCGGCTTCAGGCCGTCACGCTCCATTTTATAGGCAGCGCGGGCGTGCAACGGGATGTCCGGGCGGGACCAGGCATCCGGGGCCGGGGACAGGTCGTCTGTGTTGGTTTCGCCGGTAACCTTGAACACCACCATTTTGGTGCTCTCCGGGACCTTTTTCCGGTTGGTGAACCACTCGGCATTGGCCCAGGATTCAACCACAGCCTTGGCAACGGCGTTGCCGGCGTCCATCTTTTCCTTGACGTCGTTGAACGCGTCAAACATCAGCAGGGTGCGCTTGAGCTGCTCACCGGCCAGCTCAGCCAGTTCGGAATCGTCCAGCAGGTCAACCAGCGTGGCAATGTTGTAGCCGCCCTGCATCATGCCCAGCAGTTGAACCGCTTTGGGCTTGTCCAGCAGGGGAGAGCTGGCTTCGCCTTTCACGATGGCGGTCAGGAACGCGGCCTTGACATAGGCGGCTTCGTCCACGCCCGGCGGAATGCGGTTTTCCAGCAGGTAGACAAGTGTTTCCTCTTCGCCGGCCGGCGGATTTTTCAGCAAATCAACCAGCGCGGCAGCCTGCTCGGCGTTCAGAGGCTTGGGGGGAATTCCCAGAGCTTCTCGTTCGGCAACGTGTTCACGGTAGGCTTCTAACACGATATGGACCCTCATCAGTTGGTATGTCCCGCGCTCCGGACATGATGCCTGGCGGGAGTTTTATGGCGGAACGGCCACGGGAGCCTCTGAATAACGCCTCAAATCGCCGGCCGGGATGTTGGGGATTTATTCAGAGGCTCCCTAACTGGCGCAGTATTCTATAGGAAAGCCCCTATAAAGTTAAGTTGGACAGAGGTCGGACCAATCTGTTAGATGCGTTATACTGCCGCGCTCACTGTGACTGCCCCGATGCCACCATGAACGATGCCCTGCAACAGATTCACGATTTCCTGCCTTGTCGCACGCCCGGGCAGTGGATCGAAAACGCGCTGGCGAATCAGGACCTGATGCTGATTGACCACGCGCATTGCGAAAAAAAGGCCGCCTCAACCGCGCTCAGCCTGATGTACCGGTATGTGGATAACCCGGACCTGCTGAATCGCATGTCGCGCCTGGCCCGGGAAGAGTTGCGGCACTTCGAGCAGGTGCTGGCGATCATGAATCGGCGGGGTGTGGTCTATACCCATCTTGCCCCGGCCCGTTACGCCGCCGGCTTGCGACAGTCTGTGCGGACGGACGATCCCGGCCGGCTGGTGGATGTGCTGATTGTCGGTGCAATCATTGAGGCCCGCTCCTGCGAACGTTTCGCGGCCCTGGCACCACACCTGGATGATGTGCTGGCGGATTTCTACGCCAGCCTGCTGAAATCCGAGGCCCGCCATTACCGGGATTACCTGGCCCTTGCCGAGCAGGCCAATGGCGGTGCGGTGGATGATCGGATCCGGCATTTTCTGGCTATCGAGCAGGCGCTGATTGAAACGCCCGACAGCGAGTTCCGTTTTCACAGTGGTCCTGTGCCTCAGTAAGCCGGTGTCCGGTCAGAGGTTACGGCATAGCTCCATCCACGCGTGGATGCCGGCGCTACGATACTTCTGCCTGTGCAGTATGAAGTAGAACTGCCGGTCGAACTGCCGGTGTTCAGGCGCGCGCAGTGGAATCAGGCTGCCTCGCTGGAAGGCATCCTCAAGCACCACCTCCGACAGGCAGCCAATGCCCAGGTTGGCTTCGACGGCCCGTTTGATCGCCTCGGTATGTTCCAGTTCCAGCAGCACGTTCAGATTTGGAAGCAGCCCGTGCATGCCGCGTTCAAAACTCTGACGTGTGCCGGATCCCTGTTCCCGCATGATCCAGGTAGCCGCCAACAGATCCTCGTCGGTCAGGTATCTTTTGTCGGCGTAGGGGTGGGAGGGTGAGCAAAAAACCACCAGCTCATCACCGCGCCAGGGAATGACCTCGAGATCCGACGATTGCAGTTCGCCTTCGATGAGGCCGATGTCCAGTTCAAAGTCCATGACCCGCTGCGCAATCGTGCTGGTGTTGGCCACCTCCAGCGATACCTTCGGATGCGTAGGGATATTTATGTATTGAGCCATCACGCCTACGGCCAGATAGTTGCCGATGGTCAGCGTAGCGCCCACTTTCAATGCGCCAACTTCGGAGTGCTTGCTGAAGGCCTGCTCCAGTTCCCGGGCCTGGGCCAGCACGGCTTCGACCTTCGGCCGATACAGTCGGCCGAGCTCGTTCAACTGGAGCCGTTTTCCGACCCGGTCGAACAGCTGGATGTCGAACTGATTTTCCAGCTCCTTCAGCGCACTGCTGGCTGCGGACTGGGACATCGCCAGGGATTCCGCAGCCCGGGTAATGTTCTGGAAGTGCGCGGCAGCAAGAAAGACTTCTAGCTGGCGAAAACTGTATTTCATGAAGAATCGCTCTAAATCGACTGAACCGAATAAGGTTATGAAAATATCCCATTTCATCGATAGGTTAGTCGTGAGTTACACTTTGGGCAATGGAAATTTCAATTCTTCGCTGCCTTAAGCGAGACGAACAGGTAAGAGGTGCACATGAGTAACCTGATCAAAGAGACTGTCACCAGCGTTCATCACTGGAACGACACCCTGTTCAGCTTCAAGACGAGCCGTGACCCGGGGTTCCGGTTCAAGAATGGACATTTTGTGATGATCGGTCTGGAAACCGAGGGCAAGCCGCTGATGCGTGCCTACAGCATTGCCAGCGCCAACTACGAGGAAGAACTGGAATTCTTCTCGATCAAGGTGCAGGACGGCCCGCTGACCTCCCGCCTGCAGAAAATCCGGGTGGGCGACGAGATTCTGGTGAGCCGGAAACCGACGGGGACTCTGATCCTGGATAACCTGCTGCCCGGCAAGAATCTGTGGCTGATCGGCACGGGTACGGGCCTGGCGCCGTTCATGAGCATCATCAAGGATCCGGACGTGTACGAGGCCTACGATCAGGTGATCCTGACCCACGGTGTGCGTTATGTGTCGGAGCTGGCCTACCAGCAGGAAATCGAAGAGCTGCCTGAAAACGAATTCTTTGGCGAGATGGTGAAGGGCAAGCTGCAGTATTATCCTACGGTCACCCGTGAGGACTTCCGCAACCAGGGGCGTCTGACGGACGCCATGGAAACCGGGAAAATCACGAAAGATCTTGGTTTGCCGGATTTCGACGTTGAGAACGACCGTTTTATGATTTGTGGCAGCCCGAGCATGCTCAAGGATACCTGTGCCATTCTGAACAAGATGGGCTTTAAAGAAGCCCGGGGTGGCGACATGGGCCACTACGTCATCGAGCGGGCGTTCGTGGAACAGTAAGACGAACCGGCGTTCGCGACGCAGGTCATAAAAAACCCCGGAGCCGCGCTCCGGGGTTTTTTATTGCTACCGGAACATCAGAAGCGGAAGGTCGCGCCGACGCTCAGTACGTCGATGCTTTCGTAGGTGTCGTAACGACCGACGATGGCAAGGTTGTCGCGCAGGTTGTAGCGAGCGCCAATGCCAAGGCCGATATCAATGCTGGAATCGCTGGCAGACGCGGCAACAGAGCCGTTGCTGGCGGAGGCTTCAGCGTCTGTGTAGGTCAGGCCGAGGCGCCCGAGCACTTCCAGGCCTTTGATTTCATTGTCCAGGCTGTAGGTGTAGGTGGCGTAGCCGCCCAGAGAAAAGTAGCTGGCTTCCACAGTGCTGCCAAAGAAATCCGATTCTGCGTCGGCGGCTGTGATAGTGAGATCGGCTTCCGCGCCCAGTCCGGGATACACGTGGGCCAGGCTGGTACCAAAGGTGCCTGCTATTACCGTGGCGCTGTCATCCAGGCCCATGTCGGCAAAGCCGAGACGGGCCTCGACGTAGCCGTTCTCGATCAACTTCTGGGTAGTGAAAGCGTCACCTTGGGTATCGTGGGTGTCTGCGTGGACGACGCCGGTTGCCAGGGTGGCGGACAGCGCTGAACAGACCAGAATATGTTTCATATATCTTCCTTAGAATTTTACTTTTTTGCCCTACTTCAGCCGGCGGGCCGACCACTGGGCACCCTATAACAACACGGTTAATCAATCAGTAAACTTTACGTAATGTTTTGAAAATTCAGCTTAAAATGTGAACAGATGCACTATGTGCTGACCGGAGGGGGACGAAATTTCGTTGCGGCTGCTGAACCATTCGTAATGGTGCGCAGCATGATTTGCATCTATTGTGACTCGAATAGCGGGGGTAGCTTATGACGACTTTGCCAGATAACGTGCCGGTGCCGGTTGATGACGGCAGCTGTGATCACTTGACCGGTGCCAGCCTGCCTGCGGTCACACTTCCGGCCACTGACGGCCGGTCGGTGAATCTTGCGGCACTGACCGGAACCATCGTGCTCTACTGCTATCCCCGGACGGGCCGGCCCGACACGGCCTCACCGGACGGCTGGTCGCAGATTCCCGGGGCTCTGGGATGTACACCCCAGGCCTGCTCATTCCGGGATTTTCATGGAGAAATCCAGAGGCTGGGTGCGCAGGTTTTCGGGATCAGTACCCAGGAGACCGCCTACCAGCGTGAAGCGGTCGACCGTCTGGGCCTCACCTTCGCGATGCTGAGCGACCAGTATCTGGAGCTCGCCCACGCCCTGGCGCTCCCTCTGTTCACCGCCGAAGGCGTCACCCTGAACAGGCGCGTTACGTTGATCGCCCGGGAGGGTGTGATTGTAAAAGTCTTTTACCCGGTATTTCCGCCCGATGATCATGTCGAAGAGGTGGTTGCGTGGTTGAACGCACACACCGACTGATTGCCCTGTTGCTGCTCGTTGCTCTGGCCGGCTGCGAGGCCCGCCAGGATGAGCCCGGCGCGGGTGTCTCTGAACCCACACCCGCTGGCGGTCAGGGCATTGAAGCCACTGACATTTCCATTACCCTGGAACCCGCCGAACTGGACTGGATCGGCCAGAAAATCTTCCTTAATGAATGTGCCGGAGACATCCAGTGCCTGGTGCACTGGAATAAGGGCGAGGCGTTTCCCTCGCTGGGCATTGGCCATTTTATCTGGTATCCGGAGGGGGTGGAGGCGCGCTTCGTGGAGAGCTTTCCGGCCCTGGTGGAGTACCTGTCACAGCGCCAGGTCACGATTCCTGGGTGGCTGAGACGCCAGACTCCCTTTGATGCACCCTGGCCGGATCGCCAGGCCTTCCAGGCGGCGCAAGACACGCCCGAAATGGCCGAGCTGCGAGCCTTTCTCGCCGGCACCCAGGGGGCTCAGGCCGAATTCATCTTCCGTCGCGCCAAAGCGGCATTGACCCGGGTGGTGGACGCGGTACCGGCTGGCGACAAGGCGGTGATCCGCGAACGGCTGGCCGCGCTCAGCAGCACGCCGGGCGGTGTCTATGCGTTGCTGGATTATGTCAATTTCAAAGGCGAGGGGCTGGCGCCCACGGAGCGCTATCAGGGCCAGGGCTGGGGCCTGCTTCAGGTACTGTCGGCCATGTCTGGCGCCAGTGGGCAAACGGCACTGGCGCAGTTTCGCGCTGCCGCTGCCCAGGTCCTGACGAGGCGGGCCGCCAACGCTGACAATCCGATTGAGCGGGAACGCTGGCTGCCAGGCTGGCTGAAGCGTGTTGATACCTATCGCGAACCGCAACAGATGTTTTCTTCCAGGGAAACCCCCTGAAAACTGTTTGAATCTGCAATCATGTTCTATTTTAGAAGTGAGCTATCAGGAAATGCCTTGAAACAAGGTGTCGCCGGGGCCAGTGCGCGGAAGGAAGGTACTGCCCCACCCAGGACGTGAGTGTCCGGCGTTGTCCGAAACAGCTCAGGAGAAAATAAACACAAAAAATCAAAAGGGTCGCTTCTCCTGCTTGCTAATTGCCCGCCCCTGGCGCAGTAATTGCTGGCTGAGAGTGGCTGCACCTTTCAACAACGGAATTTCGGAGATACTCACATGAACAACGCCAAGTCGATTGCCGTCGGCGCCGCCCTGATTCTGGGCGCATTCACCGCTTCAACCGCAAGCGCGGCCACAACGCTCGAAAGTGTCAAGGATAAAGGGCACCTTCAGTGTGGCGTCACCAGTGGCCTTCCGGGTTTTTCACAGCCGGATGAAAAGGGCAACTGGACCGGTATTGATGTGGATACCTGTCGGGCCGTGGCCGCGGCCATTTTTGGTGATGCCAAGGCGGTCCAGTTTACCCCGCTGACGGCAAAGGAGCGGTTTACCGCGCTGCAGTCCGGTGAAATTGACATGTTGTCCCGGAACACCACCTGGACCCTGACCCGGGATGCGTCCCTGGGCCTGAACTTTGCCGGGGTGAACTATTACGATGGCCAGGGCTTCCTGGTGAAAAAGAACATCGGAGTGGACGACGCCACCCAGCTGGACGGTGCCACCGTGTGTATTCAGGCGGGCACCACCACAGAGTTGAATCTGGCCGATTATTTCCGGGCCAAGGGTATGGAATTCAGGCCTATCGTGTTTGATACCTCCGAGCAGACCGTGCAGGGCTTCGCCGCCGGCCGGTGCGACGTACTGACATCCGACCGGTCGCAACTGGCGGCACTGCGGTCCAAACTGGCCGACCCGTCGTCGGCCAAGATCCTGCCCAACACCATTTCCAAGGAGCCCCTGGGCCCGGTGGTGCGTCAGGGCGATGACCAATGGTTCAACATTGTGAAATGGGTCCTGTTCACTCAGGTCAATGCCGAGGAACTTGGCATCACCATGGATAATGTGGACGACATGCTGAAGTCCGACAACCCGAACGTCCAGCGTTTGCTGGGTACTGATGGTGACATGGGCGCCAAGCTGGGTCTGCCGGCGGACTATGGTTACAATATCGTCAAGCAGGTCGGTAATTACGGTGAGATGTATAACCGTAACGTCGGTCCCGACACCGCGCTGGGTCTGGAGCGTGGTCTCAACGCCCTGTGGACCGAAGGCGGCATCATGTATGCGCCGCCGGTACGTTAAATCCTGAGAGCAAACCGGAGGCAGAGTCCGTCATGGGGCCTGCCTCCGGTCAATCTGTGATGTTGAGCCGCACGGAAGCCTTTCGGGAAAATGCATGAAAAAACAAACCATTGATTCCAGACCCGCGGGTCCAAAACCCTGGTACGACCCGCGAATTCGCTCCATTTTCTTTCAGATCGTTGCCTTGTCCCTGGTGTTCTGGGCCGGCTGGGTCCTGATCGACAACACGCTATCCAACATGGAGAGCCGGGGCATCAGTACCGGTTTCGGCTTTCTCGATGAAACCGCCGGTTTCGGCATCATCATGAGTCTGGTGCCCTATGACGCCACCATGTCATACGGCCGGACTTTTCTGGTGGGCCTCACCAATACCCTGCTGGTGTCCGCCATGGGCATTGTCGCAGCCACCATTCTGGGGTTCATACTCGGGGTTGCCAGGCTGTCCAGCAACTGGCTGGTGGCCAAGATGTCCCTGGTGTACATCGAAGTCATCCGCAATATTCCATTGCTGCTACAGATCTTTTTCTGGTATTTCGCGGTACTCAGCAACCTGCCGTCGCCCCGGCAAAGCGTTGAGGTAGGCAATGCGTTGTTCCTGAATAACCGGGGCCTTTACCTGCCGGAACCGGTGGCTCAGGAAGGTTTTGGCCTGGTATGGGGCGGCATAATTGTTGCCATTGCTGCGGTTGTGGCGCTTCGCATCTGGGCCAAACGGCGCCAGTTAGCCACCGGGCAGATCTTTCCCACGTTCTGGGTAGGTGTCGCCATCCTGGTTCTGGTGCCGATGCTGGCGTACCTGACGGCGGGCCAGCCGCTGACCTGGGACCTTCCGGCCTTGAAGGGGTTCAATTTTGGCGGTGGTATCGCCATTATTCCGGAGTTGGCGGCCTTGTGGATTGCGCTATCCCTGTACACCGCCAGTTTTATCGCGGAGATTGTCCGCTCGGGCATCCTTTCGGTGAGCAAGGGCCAGACCGAGGCGTCCAAGGCCCTTGGCCTGCCCAACACGCTCACCCTGCGCCTGGTGGTCATTCCGCAAGCCATGCGGGTGATCATCCCGCCGCTGACCAGTCAGTACCTGAATCTGGTCAAGAACTCCTCGCTGGCAACGGCGATCGGCTATCCCGACCTGGTGGCGGTATTCATGGGGACGACCCTGAACCAGACAGGGCAGGCGGTTGAGGTCGTTGCCATTACCATGGCCGTGTACCTGACGATCAGTCTGCTCATTTCCCTGTTTATGAATATCTATAACCGGGCCGTGGCGATTAAGGAGCGATGATGGCTGAGCCTGTAATGAAACCACCCAAAAAGATGCTGGGTCCGGTCGCGTGGATGCGGGCGCATCTGTTCTCCAGCTGGTACAACACCCTGCTGACCCTGCTCGTGGGCTACCTGCTGGTGACCAGTGTCGGGCCCGCGCTGAACTGGTTGTTCCTGGAGGCTGACTTCAAAGGCAGTGAGCCCAGTGACTGCACCGGTGCCGGTGCCTGCTGGTTGTTCATCAACCAGCGCCTGAACTTCTTTATCTACGGATTCTATCCGGATTCCCTGCAGTGGCGCGTCAATGTGATGTTTGTCCTGCTGGCCCTGTCGTTTGTACCCCAGTTCATCGAGAACTTCCCTGGCCGTAAGTGGCTGGGTATTTTCGGCATGACCGGCCTGCCGGTGGTGGGCTATTTCCTGATCCCGGGCGGCAGTTTCGGGTTGGAAGCGGTGGACAGTGCCAAATGGGGCGGGCTGATGCTGACGCTGATCATTGCCTACATCGGCATTATCGCGTCTCTGCCTATCGGGATCCTGCTGGCCCTGGGGCGGCGCTCGGACATGCCCATTATTCGCGGACTCTGTGTCGTGTTTATTGAGGTCTGGCGGGCGGTGCCACTGATCACCGTGCTGTTCATGGCGTCGGTGATGCTGCCGCTGTTTTTACCGGAGGGCATGAACTTCGAGAAGCTGCTGCGGGCGCTGATCGGCATTACCCTGTGGCAGTCGGCGTATATGGCGGAAGTTATCCGGGGCGGCCTGCAGGCCATCCCCCGGGGGCAGTATGAGGCTGCGGACGCGCTGGGGCTCGGGTACTGGAAAAAAACCGGGCTGATCATACTGCCCCAGGCCCTGAAAATGGTCATTCCCGGCATCGTTAACACGTTTATTGCGCTGTTCAAGGATACCACGCTGGTGCTGATCATTGGCCTGTTTGACATCCTTGGCACGGTTCAGTCAACGGTCACGGATCCTGCCTGGCAGAACGTTGCCGTGGAGGGGTATGTGTTCGTTGCCTTCTGTTTCTGGGTGTTCTGCTTTGGCATTTCCCGCTACAGCCAGAACCTGGAGCGCAAACTCGACACTGATCATAAAACATGATGGGTAATCCAATGACAGAAACCACCCAAACACCGGACAACCAGCAAACCGCCGGGAGCCGGAATGAGCCGAAAGCCGACATTATTCGTGTCGAGGGCATGCATAAATGGTACGGAGACTTCCACGTCCTGAAAGACCTGAATCTGGCGGTGAAGCAGGGCGAACGTATCGTGATCTGTGGCCCGTCGGGCTCAGGAAAATCCACTTTTATCCGCTGTATCAACCGGCTGGAAGAGCATCAGCAGGGCAAGATCGTGGTGGATGACGTGGAGTTGACCGATGATGTGCGCCAGATTGACACCGTGCGCCGGGAAGTGGGCATGGTGTTTCAGCACTTCAACCTGTTTCCCCATCTGACGGTGCTGGAGAACTGTTGCCTGTCGCCGATCTGGGTCCGGAAGATTCCTCGCCGGAAAGCGGAAGCGAGTGCCATGGAATACCTGGAAAGGGTCAAGATTCCGGATCAGGCCAACAAGTACCCGGGGCAGCTGTCCGGTGGTCAGCAGCAGCGGGTGGCCATTGCCCGTGCCCTGTGCATGAAGCCGAAAATCATGCTGTTTGACGAGCCCACGTCGGCCCTGGATCCGGAAATGATCAAGGAAGTGCTCGACGTTATGGTGGAGCTGGCGGAAAGCGGCATGACCATGATCTGCGTGACCCACGAAATGGGCTTTGCCAAAACGGTCGCGGATCGGGTGATCTTCATGGACGGTGGCGAAATCGTGGAAGAGGCTCCGCCGCAGGCATTTTTCTCCAATCCCCGGGAGCCGAGAACCCGGAAATTCCTGGAGCAGATTCTGCACAACTGAGGATGACAGGCCGGGCCGCTGCCCGGCCTGTCTTCGTTACAGCGGGTATTTTTTCAGGGCAGGCGAGGTGTCGGCTGTTACGTCCAGCCACCAGACGTTCTCGGCCCAGTCGCCCAGCACAATCCGCTTTGCAGGCTGCCCGTTCGCGTTCAGTTCATGCTCTGCCGGCCGATGGGTATGGCCGTGAATCATCCGTTGCACGCCGTGGGCCTCCATTTCCCGGACCACTTCCTCTGGTGTCACGTCCATAATGAACTCCTCCTTGCCCTGGTTTTTCGCCATACTGATTTCCCGGAGTTGACGGGCCATCTGCTGGCGGTCTTTCAGAGGGCGCTGGAGGATCATCTGCTGCCACTGGGGGTTGCGCATGTTGGCACGGAATTTCTGGTACTCCACATCGGCGGTGCACAGGCTGTCGCCATGCATCAGCAGGGTGGGTGTGCCATACAGGTCGATGACCGTGGGATCTGCCAGCAAGGTCGCACCGGCACGTTCGCAGAAATCCTCTCCGATCAGGAAATCCCGGTTGCCATGCATCAGAAAGATCCCGGTGCCGCTGTCGCTCACGTTGTGCAGGGCGGCGGCCACCTGCTCCTGCAGCGGGGTGCGCTCATCGTCCCCGATCCAGGCCTCGAAAAAGTCACCGAGGATGTAGAGTTGTTCCGCGCCCCTGGCTTTTTCATCGAGAAAGTTCAGGAAAGCCCCGGTGATGTCCGGGCGTGATTCCTCGAGGTGAAGGTCCGAAATAAACAGCGTGGTCACGCGTCCCCCAGAACCTCGGCCTTTTCGATAACCACATCCTCCGCGGGCACATCCTGATGGCCGGCGCGCATGGTGGTACGTGCGGCACGAATGGCGTTGACCGTTTCCATGCCATCAACCACTTTACCGAACACACAGTAGCCCCAGCCCTCCGCATTCTTGGCGGTGTGGTCCAGGAAGCCATTATTCTCAACGTTGATGAAGAACTGGGCGGTGGCGGAGTGCGGGTCCATGGTGCGGGCCATGGCAACGGTACCCTGCATGTTGCTCAGGCCGTTATCTGCTTCGTTCTGGATGGATTCCCGGGTTTTCCGGGGCGTCATGCCCGGCTCAAAACCGCCACCCTGAATCATGAAGTTGCTGATCACACGGTGAAAAATCAGGCCATCGTAAAAGCCATCGCGAACGTACTGTTCGAAGTTTTTGGCGGTTTCCGGTGCCTTGTCGTAGTCCAGTTCCAGCGTGATGTCACCGTAATTGGTTGTCAGCAGAATCATCAGGGTTTCCTGTTCAGAAAAGTGGATAGTGTGAAAAGCCCCATTGTACGCAAGAGTTTCCCGCTATGCATGAGTCCGGCATGGATTTGTGAGTATAATACGCGGTTTAAGATTCACTCCCCTTTAACAGAGATTGTATGAGCGCCGAGTCGAAGAAAGCCCACAACTTTATCCAGAGCCTGATCGAAGACGCCATCGCCGGGGGCCAGCACACCGGCAAGGTGGTGACCCGTTTTCCGCCTGAGCCCAACGGCTACCTGCACATCGGTCACGCCAAATCGATCTGCCTGAATTTTGGCGTCGCCGAGACCTTTTCCGGCGAGTGTAACCTGCGATTTGACGACACCAACCCGGAGAAGGAAAACCAGGAGTATATCGACGCCATCAAGCAGGACGTGGAATGGCTTGGTTATGAGTGGGCCGGTGAGGTGCGCTACGCCTCGGATTATTTTGACGCTCTGTATGAGTTTGCCGAAGAGCTGATTACCCGGGACAAGGCTTACGTGTGCGCCCTGACCGCTGACGAAATGGCAGAGTATCGTGGCAGCCTGAAAGAGCCGGGCAGGAATAGTCCCTACCGGAACCGTCCGGTAGACGAGAGCCTCCAGCTGTTCCGCGACATGCGTGATGGTAAATTCGGGAACGGTGAGCTGGTGCTTCGGGCCAAGATCGACATGGCCTCCCCGAACATCAACCTGCGGGATCCGATTCTTTACCGTATCCGGTATGCCGACCATCACCAGACCGGTAATAAGTGGTGCATCTACCCGATGTACGATTTCACCCATCCGATCTCCGATGCCATGGAGGGCATCACCCACTCCCTGTGCACTCTGGAATTCGAGGATCACCGGCCCCTGTATGACTGGGTGCTGGATAACATTTCCGGCCCGTGCCATCCGCGCCAGATTGAGTTTGCCCGGCTGAACCTCAACTACACTATCACCTCAAAGCGTAAGCTCCGGCGGCTGGTGGATGAGGGCGTTGTGGATGGCTGGAACGACCCGCGTATGCCCACCATTTCCGGCATGCGCCGGCGCGGTTACACGCCCGAATCGGTTCGTACCTTCTGTGGCATGATCGGTGTCAACAAGGCCGGTGGAACGGTGGACGTGGGCATGCTGGAGCACGCTATCCGGGAAGACCTGAACACCCGAGCCCCTCGCGCCATGTGTGTGATGCGCCCGCTAAAGGTCACGCTGACCAATTATCCGGCCGATCGGAGCGAGACCCTGACGCTCCCTGTGCACCCGCAAAACCCGGACATGGGCGAGCGGGAAGTGCCCTGGACCCAGACCCTGTATATCGATCGTGAAGATTTCGAAATGGAGCCACCGCGCAAGTGGAAGCGGCTGGCGCCGGATCAGGCCGTGCGCCTGCGGGGCGGCTATGTGATGACCTGCCGGGAAGTCGTTCGCGACAACAGTGGGCAGATCACTGAGCTCCGGTGCGAATACGATCCGGCCACCCTGGGCGTCAATCCAGAAGGCTATAAGCCCAACGGCGTTATCCACTGGGTGTCTGCCATCGACAGTGTGGATGCAGACATCAACCTCTACGACCGCCTGTTCAACCACGAATCTCCGGACAGCGACAAGAACGGTGACCTGATGGATCACCTGAACCCGGAATCGCTGGTGGTTCTGAAAGGCGCCCGGGTTGAGAAGAGTCTGGCGGAGCCCCGCACCGATCTGCCCTATCAGTTTGAGCGGGAAGGCTATTTCTTTTGCGACCAGGAGCACACCGCCAAGGCCGGACGGCCGGTGTTTAACCGCACCGTAACGCTCAGGGATTCCTGGGGTAAGGGGGGCAAGTGATCCGCATTTACAACACGCTGAGTCAGCAGAAGGAAACGTTCAGGCCGATCGAGCCGGGCAAGGTCCGGATGTACGTCTGCGGCATGACGGTGTACGACTACTGCCATCTTGGCCATGCCCGGGTTCTGGTGGCATTTGATGTAATCACCCGTTACCTGCGCTACCGGGGCTATGGCGTGCATTACGTTCGCAACATCACGGATATCGACGACAAGATTCTGCGCCGGGCGGATGAAAACAGTGAGCCGTATGAGCAGCTTACCGAACGCATGATTCAGGCCATGCATGAGGACGAGGCCCGTCTGGGCGTGTTGCCTCCGAGTGAGGAACCCAGGGCCACGGCGTATATCGCTGAAATCATTGCCATGATTCATAAGTTGATCGCCGGCGGACATGCCTATGCCGCTGGCAATGGTGATGTCTATTTTGCGGTGGATTCCTTCGACGGCTACGGCAAACTCAGTAAAAAGAAACTGGAAGACCTGCTGGCCGGTGCCCGGGTTGATGTTCAGGAGGCCAAGCGCAGCCCGGCGGATTTCGCCTTGTGGAAAGCGGCTAAGGCCGGGGAGGTCAGCTGGCCGTCACCCTGGGGGGATGGTCGGCCGGGCTGGCACATTGAGTGCTCGGCCATGTCCACCTGCTGCCTGGGCGACACCTTCGATATCCATGGTGGTGGCCCGGACCTGCTGTTTCCGCACCACGAGAACGAAATTGCCCAGTCCGAGTGCGCCACCGGCCACACCTTCGTGAATACCTGGATGCACGCGGGCGCCATTCGGGTAAACAGGGAGAAAATGTCCAAATCCCTGGGCAATTTCTTCACCATCCGCGAGATCATGGAAACCTACCCCGCGGAAGTCGTTCGCTATTTCCTGGTCTCCAGCCATTACCGGAGCCAGGTGGACTACTCCGAGGAAAACCTGGCCGAAGCCGGTCGCACGTTAACCCGGTTATATCACGCCCTGCGCGGTGTTTTGCCGGCCAAGGCAGCGGATGTCCCGGAAACAGAGCATGACCAGCGGTTTGCCGAAGCGATGGACGATGACTTCAACACCGCGGGCGCCATTGCCGTTTTGCACGCCGTTGCCAATGAGATCAATCAGCATCGTCGCGACGGCCGTGAAGAGGACGCCAAGCGAAGCGCGGCGGTACTGGTCCGGCTCGGTGGCGTGCTTGGCCTGCTGCAACAGGATCCTGAAGCCTTCTTCCAGGCGGACACGGGCAGTGAGCTTAACGCCGAGGACATTGAAGCGCTGATCCAGGCCCGGGCCGATGCCCGCAAGGCGAAGGATTTCGCCGAGGCCGACCGCATCCGGGACACGCTGTTGGAGAAAGGCATTATTCTGGACGATTCCCGCGAGGGAACGAGCTGGCGGAGAGCCTGAATTCAGGAACCTGATCGTTGGTCAGACCAGTTTTGCGCGTTCAGGCATGATCTTGTAAGGATTTTCCCTTATAATGCGGCGCTCAAATTAGAATGCCCCTCGTGACGAAGGGGGAGTCGGGAACATAACCCATTGAGGCAGACAACGATGACAGAACGCGTACAAATCGGCGGCATTCAGGTCGCCAAGAATCTGTATGATTTTGTAAACAATGAGGCGATTCCGGGAACCGGCGTCGATGCTGACAAATTCTGGGCAGAATTCGACAAGATCGTGAACGAGCTGGCACCGCGTAACCGCGAGCTGCTGGCCAAGCGCGACGCGCTCCAGGAAAAAATGGACAGCTGGAACCGCGACCACAAGGGCCAGGAGCTGGACATGGCCGAGTACAAGTCTTTCCTGAAAGACATCGGTTACCTGGTGGACGAGCCGTCCGGGTTCAAGATCTCCACTTCTAATGTGGATCCGGAAGTGGCCACCATGGCGGGCCCGCAGCTGGTGGTTCCGATCATGAATGCCCGTTTTGCCCTGAACGCGGCGAACGCACGCTGGGGCAGCCTATACGATGCCCTGTACGGCACCGATGCGATTTCCGAGGAAGACGGCGCTGGTAAAGGCCGCGGATACAACCCGGTGCGCGGCGCCAAGGTTATCGAATGGGCCCGCAACCTTCTCGACAGCTCCGCGCCTCTCGCGTCTGGTAGCCACAAGGATGCTGCAAAGTATCTGGTTGACGGTGGCAAGCTGGTCGTCAAGCTGCAGAACGGCGAGTCTACCGGCCTGAAAGACGAAGCCGGTTTTGTTGGCTATACCGGCGCTGCCGATGCACCCACCGGCGTACTGCTGGTCAAGAACGGCATGCATTTCGAGATCCAGATTGACGCCAGCCACCCTATTGGCAAAAGCGACGGCGCCCATGTCAAAGACGTGCTGATGGAGTCTGCTCTGACCACCATCATGGACTGTGAAGACTCGGTTGCCGCCGTGGACGCTGATGACAAGGCGCTGGCCTACCGTAACTGGCTCGGCCTGATGAAGGGCGATCTTCAGGAAACCTTCGAGAAGGGCGGCGAGCAGCTGACCCGGAAGATGAACGCGGACCGCACCTACACCGCACCGGATGGCCGCGAGCTCAGCCTGAAAGGTCGGAGCCTGATGTTTATCCGTAACGTCGGCCACCTGATGACCAACCCGGCCATCCTGCTGAAGGACGGCAATGAAGTGCCGGAAGGCCTGATGGACGGCCTGATCACGTCGCTGATCGCCATTCATGACATGAAGGGCAACGGCAAGTTCCAGAACAGCACCAAAGGCTCCATGTACATCGTGAAGCCGAAGATGCATGGCCCGGAAGAGGTGGCGTTCACCAACGAATTCTTCGGGCGCGTTGAAGATGCGCTGAGCCTGCCGCGCTTCAGTCTGAAGGTCGGCATCATGGACGAGGAGCGTCGCACCACGGTTAACCTGAAGGCCTGTATCCACGCCGCGAAAGAGCGCGCCGTGTTTATCAATACCGGCTTCCTGGATCGCACCGGTGATGAGATTCATACCTCGATGGAACTGGGGCCGTTTATTCGCAAGGGCGCGATGAAGCAGGCAACCTGGATTAACGCCTACGAGCAGTGGAACGTGGATATCGGCCTGGAAACCGGCTTCCGTGGCGTCGCCCAGATTGGCAAGGGCATGTGGGCCATGCCAGACCTGATGGCCGGCATGCTCGAGGCCAAGATCGGCCATCCTAAAGCCGGTGCCAACACCGCGTGGGTGCCGTCTCCGACCGCAGCAACCCTGCACGCCACCCATTATCATCAGGTGAGTGTGGCGGATGTCCAGAAGCAACTGGAAAGCCGCGCCCGCGCCGCCCTGGAAGATATCCTGACGGTTCCGGTCATGGCTGATCCTTCCTCGCTGAGCGCTGAAGACATCCAGCAGGAGCTGGACAACAACGCCCAGGGTATCCTCGGCTATGTTGTGCGCTGGGTCGACCAGGGCGTTGGCTGTTCCAAGGTGCCCGACATCAACGATGTGGGGCTGATGGAAGACCGGGCCACCCTGCGGATTGCTTCCCAGTTGCTGGCCAACTGGCTGCATCACGGTATCTGTTCAGAAGCGCAGATCCTGGAAACCATGAAACGCATGGCAGCGGTGGTCGACAAGCAGAACGCCGGGGATTCCGCCTACCGTCCGATGGCCGGAAACTTTGAGAGCAGTGTGGCCTTCCAGGCGGCGCTGGATCTGGTTCTCAAAGGCCGCGAGCAGCCGAACGGCTACACCGAGCCACTCCTGCACGCCTACCGCCTGAAGGCGAAGGGTCAGTAAGCCTGACAGTAAAAACCCCGCAAAAGCGGGGTTTTTACTGTCAGCTTCTCATAGAGGGGTCTGACCCCTGTGCAACACATCCGCAGCGTACAGAGTATTCTGCAGCAGGGTGGCGATCGTCATCGGCCCGACACCGCCGGGAACCGGCGTGATGTAGGCGGCGCGCTCGGCGGCGGCCTGAAAATCCACATCGCCTCGCAGTTTGCCGTCCTCCATGCGATTGATGCCCACGTCGATGACCGTGGCGCCCGGCTTTATCCACTCCCCCTTGATCAGCCCTGGCTTGCCGACCGCCGCAATCAGGATATCGGCTTCGCCGACGAACCGGGCCAGATCTGGTGTAAATCGATGGCAGATGGTTGTCGTGGCGCCCTTGAGCAGCAGTTCCATGCTCATGGGGCGGCCTACGATGTTGGACGCGCCAACGATGACCGCGTGCTGACCCTTGTAGGGCGTACCAATGGAGTCGAGCAGGGTGATGATGCCCGCCGGCGTACATGGCCGCAGAGTGGGCTTGCGCTGCATCAGGCGCCCGATGTTGTAGGGGTGGAAACCGTCCACATCCTTGTCGGGCCGGATCTTGACCAGAATCGGATCGGCGTCCAGGTGTCCGGGTAAGGGCAACTGGACCAGGATGCCGTCGACGATGGGGTTATCGTTCAGCTCATCCACCAGTGCCTCGAGGGCTTCCTGGCTGGTATCTTCCGGGAGATCGTAGGATAGGGAAAGAATGCCGGCCTCATCGCACGCTTTGCGTTTGTTGCCGACGTAAACACTGGAGGCCGGGTCGTTGCCCACCAGCACCACCGCCAGGCCCGGGGCGCGAAGGCCTTGTTGCCTGCGGGTTTCGACGCCAGTGGCGACCTGTTGTCTCACCGTGGCGGCGATGTCTTTTCCGTTAATCAGTTTGGCGCTCATGTCTCGTCTTGTCGATTGGGCAGTTGTAAATGAAGCCGGGCATTGTCTCATGCTTCCGCCGGAACTCCAATCAATGCCCGGGCGGCCTACCGGGAACTTTCAGGCTCCTCCGGGGTCACGGTAAGCTCCGGGTCCGGGGGCAATTTCCAATTCCGTGTTGACGGAGCCGGCCGGCGCCGGTAATATGCGCGCCAACTTTGCTGAGGCACTTGTTGTTCAGTTCAGACGGGGTATAGCGCAGTCTGGTAGCGCGCCTGCTTTGGGAGCAGGATGTCGGGAGTTCGAATCTCTCTACCCCGACCATTTTCTGGATATTCAGGTGGGCGAACGGTCAAGCGCCCGTAGCTCAGCTGGATAGAGCACCCGCCTTCTAAGCGGGTGGTCGCAGGTTCGAGTCCTGCCGGGCGCGCCATCAAGTCGTTGGCTTGGTCCGCGCCGGAGCGATCGTAACCAGCAAAGTTGAAACAAGGCAGGTCCCGATGTGGTGGACGTAGCTCAGTTGGTAGAGCTCAGGATTGTGACTCCTGCGGTCGAGGGTTCGAACCCCTTCGTCCACCCCACTTTTCTTGAAGGTTTTATTTCCGCGTTTGTTGCCTCAATGGGTAGCTCAAGGGTTGCCGGTAAAGTGACAATCTGTTGTGCGCGAGTGGCGGAACTGGTAGACGCGCTGGATTTAGGTTCCAGTGGGGCAACCCGTGAGAGTTCGAGTCTCTCCTCGCGCACCATCCTTTCTTTCAGTGCCCCCTTTATATTGCCGTTTATCGCCCCCACTATGCCCGTTACGGGTTTATTGCGCTGTGATCAGAGCCCTGAAACCACTGAGTTCTGGTGATTCTCTCTGCGGGGCAAACCATGATAAACTACCGGCTTTTAATTTTCGGTTCTTTCACGGGCAGCCGCCCGGGTCTGGACTTTTAGGTTTAAATTCATTCACATACTGAACCTGTAATTTGAGGATCTTCCATGCAAGTGTCTGTTGAAACGACCTCCAACATCGAGCGTCGCATGACGATTGGTGTGCCCGCCCAGGAAATTGACCAGGCGGTCCAGAAGCGCCTGCAGGAAACCGCGCGCACAGTACGCCTGAACGGTTTCCGCCCGGGAAAGGTGCCCATGAGCGTGGTCAAGCGTCGTTTCGGTGACAGCGTCCGTCAGGAAATTGTCGGCGAAGTGATGCGCGACCATTACGTCAAGGCACTGCAAGAGCAGGATATCAACCCGGCGGGCTGGCCAAAATTCGAACCGAAAACCATGGAAGAGGGCAAAGACCTTGAGTTCGTCGCCGTCTTCGAGGTTTTGCCAGACATTGAGCTGGGTGACCTGAGCAAGATATCGGTTGAAAAGCTGACCTCGGAAATCACCGACAAAGACGTCGATAACATGATCGACAACCTGCGTCGGCAGCAGGCCACGATGAAGGAAGTCAAGCGCAAGTCCAAGAATAAGGACGTGCTGACTATTGATTTCAAAGGGTTTATCGACGGAGAAGAGTTTGAGGGCGGCGCCGCTGAAGGCCATCGCCTGACTCTGGGATCCGATCAGATGATCCCGGGCTTCGAGAAGGCGATCGTTGGTGGCAAGGCCGGCGAGGAGCTGGAAATCGAAGTCACCTTCCCGGAGGACTATCAGAACGAGGAACTGGCGGGCAAGCCGGCCAGGTTCGAGATCAAGGTCCACAAGGTCGAAGAGCCGCAGCTGCCTGAACTGGATGCCGAGTTTTTCAAGAAGTTCGGTATCGATGCGGAAGATGAAATCGCGTTCCGTGAGGAAGTGAAGAAAAACATGGAGCGGGAACTCAAGCAGGCGGTTTCCAACAAAGTAAAGAATGACGTGGTTGACGGTTTGCTGGAGACCACCGAGCTGGACATTCCGGCTGCTCTGGTTGATCAGGAAATTGATCGCCTGCGCCAGGATGCGGTTCAGCGCTTCGGTGGCCAGGTAGACTTCCAGCAGCTGCCCAAGGAAATCTTTGATGAGCAGGCCCGTCGCCGGGTAAAAACCGGGCTGCTGTTCCAGGAAGTGGTCAAGAAAAACGACCTGAAGGCCGATCCGGCAAAAGTTGACGAAAAGATCCAGGAGATTGCGTCAACGTATGAACAGCCTGAAGAAGTGGTCGCGCACTTCAACAGCAATCCGGAGCAGAAGTCCCAGATTGAATCGTCTGTGCTGGAAGATCAGGTGGTGGATTACGTGCTGGAGCAGGCCAAGGTCAAGGAAAAAAAGGTCAAGTACGAAGAAGCCATTCAGGCCGGACAGCCGCAGCGCTGATTCCGTCCGGGCCGGAGACTGTTCCGGTCTGGCTGGCCGCATCATGAAAACAGCCGGCATGTCCGGCTGTTTTCATCTAGGCCCGCTGCTGGCACAGTACAGTGTGCTTTCACTGTAAAATGACGTGGCGCGAGTCCACGACCCATTGTCCATAAGGAGTTCAGGCGCATCATGACGCAGAAACCAGTTGAGGGTCCCGCAATGGTAACCAGTTCCGGCCTGGTGCCGATTGTTATCGAACAGACAGCCCGGGGCGAGCGTTCGTTCGACATCTATTCCCGTCTGCTCAAGGAGCGGGTGATCTTCATGGTCGGTCCGGTCGAAGACCATATGGCCAATCTGATCGTGGCTCAGCTTCTGTTCCTGGAATCCGAGAACCCGGACAAGGACATCCACCTGTACATCAACAGCCCCGGGGGTTCGGTAACGGCGGGTATGTCGATCTATGACACCATGCAGTTCATCAAGCCGGACGTGGCCACCCTGTGTGTTGGCCAGGCGGCCAGTATGGGCGCATTTCTGCTTGCGGGCGGCGCCGCCGGAAAGCGGGCCTGCCTGCCCAACTCCCGGGTGATGATTCATCAGCCGCTGGGGGGTTATCAGGGCCAGGCAACGGATATCGAGATTCACACCCGAGAGATTCTCAAGATCCGCCACACCCTGAATTCGATTCTGGCACACCATACTGGTCAGGACCTCGAAACCATCGCCAAGGACACGGACCGCGACAATTTCATGGATCCGGGCCAGGCGAAAGAGTACGGGCTGATTGACTCCATACTTGATAAGCGCGTACCGAATAAATAATACTGACGGTAATTGCATCACCCTGGCCGGCGTGTCACGTAACGCCGGCTGGCAAAACGAGATCAGAGGTATTTCAATGGCAGATGAAAGAAACGGCAGGGGCGACGATAACGGCAAGTTGCTCTACTGCTCGTTTTGTGGAAAGAGCCAGCATGAAGTCCGTAAGCTCATTGCAGGGCCCTCGGTGTTCATCTGCGACGAGTGCGTCGACCTGTGCAACGACATTATCCGTGAAGAAATTCAGGAAAATGCCCAGGAAGAGCCCAGCGATCGCCTCCCGGCACCGGCCGATATCCGGCATACGCTGGATGAGTACGTCATCGGCCAGGATCGGGCCAAAGTCGTGCTGTCGGTCGCCGTCTACAACCACTATAAGCGGTTGCGCTATGGCGAAGGCAAGGGCGATGTTGAGCTCGGGAAAAGCAATATCCTGCTGATTGGCCCGACCGGTAGCGGTAAAACCCTGCTGGCGGAAACCCTGGCCCGGATGCTCAATGTTCCCTTCACCATTGCCGATGCCACAACGCTGACGGAAGCGGGCTATGTGGGTGAAGATGTTGAAAACATCATCCAGAAACTGCTCCAGAAGTGTGACTACGATGTGGATAAGGCCCAGCGGGGTATTGTTTACATTGACGAGATCGATAAGATCTCCCGCAAGTCGGACAATCCGTCCATTACCCGGGACGTGTCCGGGGAAGGGGTCCAGCAGGCGCTGCTGAAACTGATCGAGGGAACCGTGGCCTCGGTGCCGCCCCAGGGCGGGCGCAAGCATCCCCAGCAGGAGTTCCTGCAGGTGGATACCGGCAACATGCTGTTCATTTGTGGCGGTGCCTTTGCGGGCCTGGACAAGGTCATCCGGGAGCGGACGGAGAAAAGCAGCATTGGCTTCTCGGCGTCGGTCGCCAGTCAGGATGACGCCAAGAACACGGGCGATATCATCAAGAGCGTGGAAACCGAGGATCTGGTCAAGTACGGTCTGATTCCGGAATTCGTTGGCCGTCTGCCGGTGGTGGCAACGCTGAATGAACTGGATGAGGAAGCGCTGGTCCAGATTCTGACCGAGCCCAAAAACTCCCTGACCAAGCAGTATCAGAAACTGTTTGATATGGAAGGGGTAGAGCTGGATTTCCGTGAAGAAGCACTTCGGGCCGTAGCCCGAAAGGCCATGGATCGCAAGACCGGCGCCCGGGGATTGAGGTCGATCATGGAGGCCACCCTGCTGGATACCATGTATCAGATTCCGTCTGAGCATGACGTCAGCAAAGTGGTTATCGATGAGAGCGTGATCAAGGGTGACTCCGAGCCATTCAAGATCTACGCCAGCAGCGACCATGCCAAGGCAGTGCCGGAAGACTGACCCGGCCCGTGAGACCGACGAATGAAAAAAGGGGCGAATTCGCCCCTTTTTTCATGGCTGGGTTCTCCTTTCCGCCACATGGTGTTTCGTTTGGTAAAAATATTGCAATTTATACGGGCGCCCCAATGAAGGGTGATATGCTGAAAGAAACCCCGTCAGAGGATTCCCTATGACCCGGATACCCGAAGATATCGTGCAAGAATACCCGCTGCTCCCGCTCCGTGATGTGGTGGTGTTTCCGCACATGGTGGTCCCGCTTTTCGTGGGCCGCGAAAAATCCATCCAGGCGCTGGAAGCGGCAATGGAAGGGAGCAAGGAAATTCTCCTGGTTGCCCAGCGGGACGCCTCCACCGATGAGCCGGGCCCGAAGGACGTGTTCGACATGGGCACGCTGGCCACCGTGTTGCAAATGCTCAGGCTGCCGGACGGCACTGTTAAAGTTCTGGTAGAGGGCAACGCCCGCGCAACCATCGGCGATATTGTCGAAGGCGAATACCTGTCGGGTAGTGCGATGGTGGTGGACGAAGAGTCCTTGCCGGAGCGCGAGGAGGATGTGCTCACCAAAACCCTGATGGATGAGTTCGAAAAGTACGTCAAGCTTTCCAAGAAAGTGCCCTCGGAGGTGTCTAATGCCCTGACCGGCATTGACGAGCTGGAGCGTCTGGCGGACACCATGGCCGCCCACCTGGAAATGCGCATTCCCGAAAAGCAGGAGCTGCTTGAAGCGCTGGATGTGCGCAAGCGGGTGGATCTGCTGTTGGGCAAGTTGGACGGTGAAATCGACCTGATCGAAGTGGAAAAGCGTATCCGCGGTCGCGTCAAGAAGCAGATGGAGCGCAGCCAGCGCGAGTATTACCTGAACGAGCAGATGAAGGCCATCCAGAAAGAGATGGGTAACCTGGGTGAGGGTAATAACGACTTTGAAGAGCTGGAACAAAAGCTTGAAGAGGCGGGTCTGCCAGAAGAGGCCCGCAAGAAAACCGAAGCCGAGCTGAACAAGCTCAAGATGATGTCGCCCATGTCCGCCGAGGCGACCGTGGTGCGTGGCTATATTGACTGGATGTTGGCGGTGCCCTGGAAAAAGCGCAGCCGGGTTCGTCACGACATCGAGAAAGCCCGTGAAATCCTCGACCAGGACCATTACGGGCTTGATGAGGTCAAGAAACGGATTCTGGAGTACCTCGCGGTCCAGAGCCGTGTCAAGAAGGTTAAGGGGCCTGTGCTGTGTCTGGTGGGGCCTCCGGGGGTTGGTAAAACCTCGTTGGGTCAATCCATTGCCCGGGCAACCAATCGCAAATACACCCGTATGGCCCTGGGCGGTGTCCGTGACGAGGCCGAGATCCGTGGCCACCGGAAAACCTACATCGGGGCGTTGCCGGGCAAGCTGCTGCAGAAACTGTCCAAGGTGGGCGTGAAAAACCCGCTGTTCCTGTTCGATGAAATTGACAAGATGGGCATGGATCACCGGGGCGATCCGGCGTCGGCCCTCCTGGAAGTGCTTGATCCGGAGCAGAACCACACCTTCAACGATCACTACCTGGAAGTGGACTACGACCTGTCTGACGTGATGTTTGTATGCACCTCCAACTCCATGGACATCCCGCCGGCGTTGCTCGACCGGATGGAGATCATCCGGATTCCCGGTTACACCGAGGATGAAAAGGTGAACATCGCCCTGCGCTACCTGCTGCCGAAGCAGATCAAGGCCAATGGCCTGCACAAGGATGAGCTCACACTTCCCGAGCAGACGCTGCGTGACCTGATTCGTTACTACACCCGTGAGGCGGGCGTACGGGGTCTGGAGCGTGAGATCGCCAAGATTTGCCGTAAGGTCGTCCGGCAGCATGTCGAGGCCGGCGAGAAAGCCTCAGTGACGCTGACGCCGGAAATGCTTGAAGACTACTCCGGGGTCAAGAAGTTCAAGTATGGCCTGGCGGAGGAGAAAAATGAGATCGGCCAGGTCACCGGTCTGGCCTGGACCCAGGTGGGCGGCGAACTGCTTCACATCGAGTGCGCGCTTACCCCGGGCAAGGGCCGTGTGGTCAAAACCGGCTCGTTGGGCGACGTCATGCAGGAGTCTATCCAGACAGCGCTGACGGTGGTCAGAAGCCGGGCGCCGGGTCTTGGTGTTGCCGACGATTTCCACGAGAAGCACGATCTCCACGTCCACGTGCCGGAGGGTGCCACGCCGAAAGATGGTCCCAGTGCCGGTATTGGCATGTGCACGGCGCTGGTCTCGGCATTGACCCGGATTCCGGTCCGGGCCGACGTTGCCATGACCGGTGAGATCACTTTGCGCGGTCGGGTACTGCCGATTGGCGGGCTGAAGGAGAAGCTTCTGGCGGCCCATCGTGGTGGCATCAAAACGGTTCTGATTCCTGATGAAAATGCCAGGGATCTCAAGGAGATACCTGAAAACATCAAGGAGTCCCTGGAGATCCGCCCGGTCAAGTGGATTGATGAAGTTCTGGACATCGCCCTGGCGTATGCGCCGGAACCGCGGGCCGAGGATTCCCCGTCGTCGGCAGGCGCTGGCAAACCCCGCGACGACGAGGGCGAGGGTGCAGAACGCATAAATACACATTAAAGCCGTGATGAGTTGTTGACACGCCTGAGAGCCCATTGGTATAACTGTTTCGCCGTGAAGCAGCCAATACCAAGGGCTCCCGCGCAGTAAGTGCCTATTCCAAACACCGGTTTAAAGCCGCAAGGAATAAGAAAACTGAAGAATGGAATTCTCTGACCGCTTATGCGATAGTCGAGAACGTCCGAGAAAAAACAATCCAACCTATAACATCTTCAACCTGAAATCGAAGGGGTTTAGTGTGAACAAGTCCGAACTTATCGATGCAATTGCAGAGTCCGCAGATATCTCCAAAGCCGCCGCTGGCCGTGCTCTGGATGCCATGACCAACTCCATCACCGGTGCCCTGAAAAAAGGCGATCAGGTTACTCTGATCGGTTTTGGTACCTTTTCCGTGAAAGAGCGTGCTGCTCGTACCGGTCGTAACCCGCAGACCGGTGCCGAGATCAAGATTCCGGCCTCCAAAGTGCCTGGGTTTAAAGCAGGCAAGGCCCTGAAAGACGCCGTCAAGTAACGGTTCTTTCTCCGGAGGCCCCGGCAGTTGGGGCCTCCAAGAAGAATTCAAGGCGCATTCCGAACCGGATGCGCCTTTTTACGTTAAGACCGCCTGCAGCAATGCATCGAACGACAACAACTGCACGAGCTTGAACAGGGACTCGGGAGAAACATGCTTCAAGATATTCGGGAAAATGCCCAGGGCACGATCGCCAAGATCATCATCGGTTTATTGATTGTGTCGCTGTCGATCTGGGGGATGGACGCCATTATCGGCGGATTCTCCGGTGAGCCTGAAGTGGCTACAGTCAACGGTGAAGAGATCACGGAGCGGGAGTTTTTGCGTCTCGTGCAGTTGGAAAGCCGGCGTCGGCTGTCACGCATGGAAACGCCGGACCCCTCATTGTTGAACGAAGACCAGATTCGCAAAGACGTGCTGGAATCCCTGATACAGCAACAGGTTCTTATCCAGGACGCGAGGCAGCAGGGGCTGCAGCTGACCGATGCCGACATCGACGCGCTGATTACCCAGATGCCGCAGTTTCAGGTGGATGGCCAGTTTAACCGGGACCGTTTTGTCTCGACGGTTCGAAATATGGGCATGGGGGTTGCCGAGTTCCGGGAGGCCATGCGTAAGCAGTATGTGGTGAACCAGATTCGCGCTGGCATTGTGCAGAGCGGTTTTGCGGCCGACGAGAATGTGGCCCAGCTCCTGCGCATCCAGAACCAGACCCGGGATTTCCGGGTGCTGACCATTCCGCAGGACACCGTGGCTGGTGAGATCGAGATCACCGATCAGGAGATCCAGAGCTACTACGAGGAGAACCGCAGCGTCTTCCAGCAACCGGAACAGGTGGATGCCGCCTACATCACCCTGTCCCTGGGGGCGCTGGCGGAGACCATTGAAATCAGTGATGAGGCGCTTCAGGACTATTACCAGCAACGTGCCGATGACCTGGCGCGGGAAGAGCGCCGTGCGTCCCATATCCTCATTGAGGATGGTGAACGTGCTGACGAGACCATCGCGACGATTCAGGAGCGCCTGGCGGCTGGCGAGTCCTTCACCGATCTGGCAAAAGAGTACTCCATTGACACCGCTTCCGCCGAGCAGGGTGGTGATCTGGGTTACGCCGGCAGGGGCGTCTATGATGATGCCTTCGAGAAGGCGCTGTTTGCGCTGAACGAAGGTGACGTCTCAGAGGCGGTGGAGACCAGCTTTGGTGTCCATCTGATCAAGCTTGAGGACGTGCGCCGCTCCGAGGTGCCACCACTTGAGGAAATCGAAGGCCAGCTCCGTAACGAGCTTGCCCGCGAGAAGGCCGAGGCGCGTTTTGCCGAAGTCCGCACTCAACTGGCGGATTCCGCTTATTCGGCCGAGGACCTGGCAGGGCCGGCACAGGAGCTGGGCCTGGAGGTCCGTGAGGCAAAGGGCATCACCCGTGACGGCGGCACTGCGCCGTTCGACCATGAGGGATTGGTGCGGCAGTTGTTTTCCGAGGATGTCCTTGAGGCCGGATACAACACCGAGCTGATCGATGTCGGCGATAACGTGTCGGTTGTGGCCCGTGTCCGCGAACACCGGGAAGCACAGCAGCTTTCCCTCGATCAGGTTCGGGATGATATCCGGGCCGCTCTGACAGATCGTGAAACCCGGGAAGCACTGCGCCAGCGTGCGCAGGAGATTGTAGCGGGCCTGAAAGCGGGGCAGTCGCTGGATGACCTGGGTGCGGGCGAATGGACCCGCTATGAGGATCAGCCACGGAGTGCCTCCGGGCCTGGTACAGCCGTCATGCAAACGGTGTTTTCGCTGCCTCGCCCTGATCAGGGCAAAGCCAGCTATGGTCAGGCGGTTAACACGGGTCGTGCGGCGGTAGTGGCACTGGATGCGGTTAATGAAGGCGAGCTGGACCCGGAAAGTACGGAATTCACCCAACTGAGCCAGTTCCTGGCGTCGCTGGAGGGCCAGCGGGAGTATACGGCTTACCAGCAGTACCTGCGCAATCAGGCAGAGGTAGAACGGCCATGAGGCCGGAATGATGGGATTGCAATGAGATAAGGCGCCGGACGGCGCCTTTGATATCAGAAAGCCCGGGGTTGCCCCGGGCTTTCTGTTACTCCGCCTTGCGAATGTATACCTGGGGCACGTCGCCCGTGGTGTCAAAGTAAAACCCGTATACCGCAGTCTCTGGCGGCGTAAAGCGGAAGTTTTCGAAGACGGCTGAACAGTTCGCCTTGACCGGTTGATCAAGCGTCACCACTTCGTCTTCTTTTTCCGACAGGTATCCGCAGTTGCTACCCGAGCTCCAGTTGGCATCGCCGAACTTGAATTCATAGGGTTGGCCATCGGCCTTGAGCTCAACTTCCGTACGGTAAACGCCGGGCTCCACGGTTTTCACCTTGTATTCGGGCAAGGCATCCCACCAGGCAAATTGACCGCGCAAATACAGTGAGTCGCTGTAGTCCCGTGCGCCGCCAGACGTGGCACAGCCGGAGATTGCCAACAACGAGGTCAGGGCCAGAGTCGTCAGTTGCTGCTTCATTTTTGTTCTCCTTTCTGGGGTATCGGCTGCCCGCCCGATGCGGGCAGCCGTGTTAATCGCGCCGTTCGTTAGCGTGCGAATACCGCAACCGACAGGGCAGGGACGCTGAAATCCCCGGCGCTGGCGCTCGCGCCGGGGACCGGTGCGGTTTCGGTATCCACGGTGAAGGTGCCAGAGAGCCCGGTGGTCAGGGTCTGCGGTGCATCGGTACCGTTGATAACGACCACCAGCTCATCGTTGACGGAGTCCAGGTCCGCGAGTGTGCCGGAGCCGTCATCAAGCAGGCGGAAGGCGATGAGGCCCGGCAACTGGTCCGGGCCAGTGTTCAGGAAAGTCAGCCGGCTCTGAATGTCAGCCGCGGTTGGCAAACGGAACAGCGGGCTGCGTTCACGCAGGGCCAGCAGTTTGCGGACCTGATCCACCGTGTATTCGATGGCTGCCGGCGTCGGATTGGCATGAGTGCCAGCGCCAAGAATCACGTCTTCGATCAGGGGCCAGTTGGCGCCGTCCTTGTCCTGGCGTGGCAAACCGCGATTCCAGGCGGAGCTCTGGTAACTGAAGTCCACTTCGTTATACCAGTCACCGGAGTCGTAGCTGTCCCGCTCCATGGATTTCGAGCGCAGCAGTTCCGAGCCCATGTGCAGGAACGGTATGCCCTGGCTCAGAATCGGCAAGGACAGGCCAACAACCTGCATTTGTGCCCGCTCCATGACCGTTGCCGCGTACGGCGTCTTGTACTGGTTGTTGTCCCACAGGGTCTGGTTGTCGTGTTTGGACACGTAGTTGATGATCTCCTGGGGATCGGCGGTGTATCCGGCCGGCTGGCCGTTGTAGTCGATGTCGGCACCGGTGCGAACGGTGCCGTCCGCCGTTTCGAAGCTGAAGTCTTTCAGGCTGCCGCTGATACCCACCCGGATCCAGTCGCTGGTCTGTAGCAGACGGGCTTTTTCCTCGTCGCTGCCCGTATTCAGGTTGTTGGGCGCGCTGAAGAGGCCATTGCCAAAGCCCTGGTTGGCACGGATGGCCTGTTCGCTGTCGAAGGGGCCTCCGCCGCGCACGGCATCCCGCAGGCGATCATTGAACGAGCCGATGCCGGTGCCGGCCATATTGGCCTGGATGGCGTTGATGCCCCGGGCATTGTTGGCGACCTCCCCGAAGTTCCAGGCTTCGCCGTAGAAGTAGGTGTCCGGGTCCACCGCCTGAACGGCACCCAGGGCCTTGTTCATATTGGCCAGCATGTGATGCCCCATCAGATCAAACCGGAAACCGGAGATTTTGTACTGGTCGGCCCAGGTGACCAGCGAGTCGATCATCAGCTTTTCCATCATCCGGTGCTCGGAGGCGGTGTTTTCGCAGCAGGTGGAGTTCTCGACCGCTCCGGTTTCCGGGTTCTGGCGGTGGTAGTAACCGGGCACCAGCTTGTCCAGAATGGAGTTGTCCGCCAGTCCTGAGGCGTTGGTGTGGTTGTAGACCACGTCCATCACCACGTTCAGCCCCAGGTTTGTGGCTGCCTGCACCAGTTCCCGGAATTCGAGGATACGCTGCACGCCGTCGGCATCGGTGGCGTAGCTGCCTTCAGGCACGGTGTAGTGCACCGGGTCATAGCCCCAGTTGAAGCTGTCGAGACCCCGGAAGGTGTTGTACAGGGCCTGGGGGTCTCCGGTCAGGGGATCATAGGATTCAAGTACCGAGCGAATGCTGTCGCTGCTGTTGCACAGGGCGGCGTAGTCCGTCGCGGCCTGTCCAGACAGGTCACAAAGCCGGGAGAAGGGGTCATCGATATCGACCCGGTTGGCCGGATCCTCGTTGATCGTGGCGATATCGAAGGTGGGCAGCAGGTGCAGGTGGCTGATGCCGGCATCCGCCATCGCTTTCAGGTGGGCAACACTGTCCACGGAGCCGTCTGCGGGCAGGGTAAAGGCTCTGTACTTGCCCTGGACGTTATCCGGTACGGTTTCGTCGGTGGCGCTGAAGTCCCGGATATGGGCTTCATAAACCACGATATCTTCCGGCGCGGCCACCGTTGGCGGCGTCAGGGTATCCCAGCCGTCTGGCTTCAGTGAGGCGTCGCTCAGGTTCACAACCTGGGCATATTGTCCGTTGGTGGACAGGCTCAGAGCGTATGGGTCGGAGACCATGGTGGTCTCGATGGCGTCGGTACGCGGGTGATAGACGGTGACTTCGTACTGATAGTACTGACGGTCCAGGGCCGCGGCATTGCCGGTGTGGCGCCAGACTCCGTCCATGGCGGTCATGGTTACCGGGTAACCGGCCAGCAGATTGCCCCCGCTGTCGAACGCGTGCAGGCGAACATTCCGGGCGGTGGGGGCCCAGACCGCGAAGTTGACGTCGCCGCCGCTGACCGTGGCACCCAAGGCGCCGTCAAAGGCGTACAGGTCATCCAGTACACCGGGGATCTGCAACCGGGTTGCCAGCAACAGGTCATCATTGCTGTTGTAGGCGCCTGCCACCAGTTGGCCCTTGAGCGCTTCCCGGATGGTTGCGGCATCGGCGTTGACCTCATAGGCCGGCCAACTGCTCAGGTGAGGGAACGTGTCTTTCAGTCCTTGCGACAGGGTCGTTGGTGTCAGCGTCATGATCTGTCCGCCGGCCAGTGTTTTATGGGTGTCATCCACGGTAATGCCGGCATCGGCGTCGTATCGCAGTTCGACCCGGTCAGCACTGGCCGCACCCTTGAACACCAGAGTGTTGGCATCCAGCCAGTGAGCCTGGGCCCCGGCGATAGTGACGGCTTCAGCCTCCAGTGGGGTTTGCGACAATTGCTGGCTGCCACTGAGGGTAAAGATTCGGTTGCCCAGGTCGTCGAAATGCCAGCGATGGTCAACGCCGCCGATGTCCTTCTCGTCGCCCTTGTGCATGATAAAGTTCAGGCAGTTGCCAGCCTCCCGCATCGGAATGCGATACCAGGCACCATAGGTATCACTGACACCGTCGGGCAGGCGTGGCGAGGCCCAGTCGGTGGGCACGCCTTCAGCCAGCCCGTCGCAACCGGCGGCGGCATCGTTCCACAGGTGAAGGCCCCAGCCGGTGTAGTTTTCGTCGGAACGCTTGTAATAGAGCAGGGCTTCGTTGGCACCGGGCTCCAGCAGAATGTCAGTCTGTTGGCCATCGTCGTTGCCGCCCGTCTGGGGCGTGTCGCTTCCGGAGTTGCAGCCGGCCAGTGCCAGCGAAAATGCTAGCACCCAGCCACCTGTAAACAGGTTTTTGTCAGGCATGGAGGAGATCCTCTTTCCATTGTTTTTGTTTGGAATTAACCCTTCAGGGTTAAGGTCATGGTTGCGCCCTGGCGGTCAAAGAACATCCTTCGGCAAGGGATTTTTCGAGGCGTAGATTCCAGGGCGGAGGGGTAGTAGAACGACCTATGGGTAGGTGCGATAAAAAAAGGGCCGGCAAAAGCCGGCCCAAGAGGTCCAACGAGAGTGTGGCGTTTAGAGCCTTACCACCAGGCTTCGATCTGGGCGCCGATCTGGATGTCGCCATCAACGCCTTCGCCCCCACGGGCCGCTTCCGCTTCGTCGCCGAAGAAGGTTGCCGCGTAGGCGCGGATAACAGGACGTGCCCAGTAGCCGGGGCCGGCCTGCCATTGCTGGGCAATGGCGACCTTGCCCAGGTCCTGGGAGTCGGTGAACCAGGGGCGGTCGGTGTCGCTATAGCCCACTTCAATCGCGGTGCTCATCACCGGCGTCCAGTTGTAGATCGGGCGTGCGACAATACTCAGGCGCTCGCCGTCTTTTGCTGACGGGTCGTGGGATTCCGCCTGCTCATAGACCACGGAGTGGCCCAGGTCCCAGCCTTTGCCCAGTTTGATGACGCCGTGGTTGAGTACGCGCCAGCTGGATTCGAAGTAGCCGGCCACATTGCCGTTATCCACCCGGCCACCACTGCCGTTTTCAGCCAGGGCAAAGCCCATGGAGTCCGCGCCGTACTGAACCGCGAATTTGTTGAAACCGCCCATCACGCCGGAGGACAACTCGGCGGTGAAGAAGTAACCGTCTTCGTCGTTAACGCCAGCGGCCTCCTGGGCGTCGGTCAGGTCCGCCATGGCGTAAATGCCGATCAGTTCCAGGTTGTGGCCACCGGCCAGCGGGAAGGCGTAGCGAACGTCGACCTTGTTGTTCTGGACAAAGTTATCGCCGTCACTGGTGTCGGAGTTGGTGTACGCCAGGGACAGTTGGCCTGCGCCCGCCTTGATGTTTTCGATACCGGCGCCGTACCCGGAGTTGCTGAGGTAGAACAGGTCAAGCTGATGGATGTCCTTGCGCTTGTAGAAGCGCTTGCCGGCCCAGAGGGTCGCACCCGGCAGGGATTCAATGACATTGTTGGCGGAAACGTAAAGCTGACGCAGCGCGATATCACCACCGCCGTAGGGGTCGGCACTGTTCTTGGTCGTTTCCTGATTGGCGAAATCAACGTCGTTAATATTGTTGAAGCCGTTCAGGGCCTGATAATCATTGCCCTGGCGGTTGGCGCTGTACGCCAGCATGGAGTCGATGCGGAAGGTTTTGCCGTCCTGGCTGAACAACTCGTCACCCAGACCGATTTCCGCATAGGTGTCGCACTCGTCAGCCAGGCGGCCGACGTAGTGACCGTTGGCGCCGCTACCGAAACAGGTTTGCTCGCCACCACTGCCGATGTTGGTGGAGGCGCCTGCCCGGGCATAGCCATGAAAATCAACCGCTACGGCCGGTGTGGCCATAACAGCGGCCGTGATGGCAGCTGCCAGCGGAAGTTTGTTTGCAAAGAAGCGCTTTTTGTTTTGCATCATCTGTGTCCTGTGCTTTTTGTCGTTTTTAAATGTCCGGGAATCGGAAACACCGGTTCCCGCGATTGCAGCTTCTGCCAATCAGACATTGGGAAACCGGATTTCATAGTGTTGTAACGTCAGGGGGTGTACATCCTCCGCCCTGAATAATTTGGGGGGTGAGTTTTCAGGGGGAGGAGGGGCGTAGAGGGAGGAGTTTCTGATTCAGGCCGGGTTGGAGGGATTGGAGGGAAACCGGGTCGGCTTGAGGCTTTCCTTGATTTTTTTCAGGTGCCCCAGGAAATCCGCCCCCCGCTTGAGAGTGACACCCGTGGCCAGGATGTCGATCACCGTCAAATGGATGATGCGCGAGGACATCGGCATATAAACCTCGGTATCTTCCGGCGCCGTCACCTCAAGAGCCACGGTGCAGGCGTCTGCCAGCGGGGAGTCCGGGTTGGTAATGCCGATCACCGTCGCCCCGTTGGCCCGTGCCAGTTGGGCAATTTCCACCGTTTCCATGGTGCGCCCGGTATAGGAGATCAGCACGATAACATCACCAACACTGGAGCCCGCGGCCACCATGCGCTGCATCAGGGCGTCGTCGTAGGACATCACCGGAATGTTGAAGCGGAAAAATTTGTGCTGGGCATCCAGGGCGACGGACGCGGAGCCGCCCATGCCGAAGAAGTTGATCTGCTTGGCCTGGATGAGGTAATCGATGGCAGAGGCGAGGGATTTGGGGTCCAGGGCCTGCCGGGCCTTGTCCAGACTGGCAATGGTGCTTAGCATGATTTTATCGGCGAACTCGGCAACCGTGTCGTCCGCCTCGACGTTCTGGCCGATGTAGGGGGTGCCGGTGGCAATGCTCTGGGCCAGCCGGATTTTGAAGTCCGGAAAGCCGGTGGCCGAAAAACCCCGGCAGAACCGGTTGACCGTTGGCTCACTGACATCCGCTGCCCTGGCCAGGGCAGCGATGCTGTAGCGAGTAGCGGCGCTTGGATCCCGAAGGATGGCCTCGGCCACCTTGCGTTCGGATTTGTTCAGGTTGTCCAGTCGGGACTGGATATCCTCAATCAGATTGTCGTCGCGGTGCGCCTGGTTCGCGGCCATCAATGATACTCCCTGATTCCTGGGCGATCGTTAATTGAAAATCGCGCTGATTATACCGTGTTTTAGCGGGCTTTTGGGTAGTAAAAGTATCACAATTTACATTTTATCCTTGGAAAAATCGGTTTTGAATGTCATTATTTGGCTAAAATTACTACATTGCAACGCGAACCCGAGCGGAGTATCTGGTCGCTCGACCCACCAGAGAGAAGGAACCAATGGTCAACAAAAGCAATACCCGTTGTGACCTTATGATGTTCGGCGCCCTGGGCGATCTGGCCCAGCGCAAGCTGTTTCCGGCGCTGTACCAGCTTGAACGGGCTAACCTGCTCGCCGATGGCAGCCGTGTCCTGGCCATTGCCCGCACTGAAACGGATACCGGGGGTGTCCGGAAGCAGCTGCTGGAAAAACTGAAACATTACGTAAAGCCCGAGGAGTTTGACACCACGGTTGCCGAGGCCTTCCTGCAGCGGGTGGACTACCAGCAGCTCGATTTCAACGAGCCGGACGGCTACAGCGTGCTGAACAACTGGCGTGACGAGGCCAACAACGAGCTGATTGTTTACATGGCAACTCCGCCTTCCATGTACGGGGTGATTGCCCGCAGCCTGCGAGCCGCCAGTTGCTGCACGGAAAAGACCCGGGTGGTCGTTGAAAAGCCCATCGGGCATGACCTTGAATCCTCCAAGGTCATCAATGACGAACTGGGCGAGGTCTTTAACGAGAACCAGTTGTTCCGGATTGATCATTACCTGGGCAAGGAAACCGTTCAGAATCTGATTGCGTTGCGCTTCGCCAACAACCTGTTCGCCTCTCAATGGGATCAGAACCACATCTCCCATGTGGAAATCTCGGTGGCGGAAAGCGTCGGCATTGAGGGGCGCTGGGGGTACTTCGACAAAGCCGGCCAGATCCGCGACATGATCCAGAACCACCTGCTTCAGTTGCTGTGCCTGATTGCCATGGACCCGCCGTCTGATCTGTCTGCCGACAGCATCCGGGACGAGAAGGTAAAGGTGCTCAAGGCCCTGCGCCAGATTACGCCAGACATGATGGATAGCCATGTGGTGCGCGGTCAGTACACGGCGGGCACCAGCAATGGCAAGCCGGTGCCGGGGTATCTCGAGGAAGAGGGCGCCAACAAGGGCAGCTCCACGGAAACCTTTGTGGCGCTCAAGGCGGAAATTGACAACTGGCGCTGGTCCGGAGTGCCGTTTTACATTCGTACGGGCAAGCGCCTGCCGGAAAAGCTGTCGCAGATCATCATCCATTTCAAACCGGCGCCACACTATATTTTCGACCCCGATCAGAAGCACCTGGCGAACAACAAGCTGATTATTCGCCTGCAGCCTGATGAGGGCATGGCCCTGAAAATCCTGACCAAGGATCAGGGCCTGGACAAGGGCATGCGCCTGCGCCAGGGACCCCTGGAGCTGACGTTCTCGGAAACCTTCCACACCGACCGTATTCCAGACGCGTACGAGCGGTTGTTGTGGGAAGTGATGAAGGGCAACCAGTACCTGTTTGTTCGCCGGGACGAAGTGGAATACGCCTGGCGCTGGGTTGACCGTGTCATCCGCAACTGGAGTGACAGTGGTGATCCCCCCAAGCGCTACGCCGCAGGAACCTGGGGGCCCGTCGCCTCTATCGCCATGATCACCCGCGATGGACGGAGCTGGTATGAAGACGCCTGATCTACACCTTCCCGCCGGGGTCGAGTCCCACATCGGAGACACCCCGGACGAGGTTGCCGGGACACTCGCCCATGCGGTGGCGCAGCGGCTGAGTGATCGCCTGGCGGACGGAGGTCGAGCGAGCCTGGTGGTGTCCGGGGGATCAACGCCGCTGCCGTTTTTCCGGGCGCTGTCCTCGGCGGATCTGGACTGGCGCCGTGTGGACGTATTGCTGGCGGATGAACGCTGGGTAGATGAAGACGATCCGGCCAGCAACACCCGGCTGGTGAAAGATACCCTGCTGCAGAACAACGCGTCGGCAGCCTGCTACCTTTCGCTGAAACAACCCGGTGCAACGCCCGCAGACGGCCTTACGGCGGCCCGCTCGGAGCTGGCCAGCCTGGCCTGGCCACTGGACGTGGTGATTCTCGGAATGGGCAACGACGGCCACACGGCGTCGCTGTTTCCGGATGCCCCGGAGCTGGCCCGGGCCATGGATATGGGTGGGCAGGACGTCGTCGCCGCCATGACCCCGCCTTCGCAGGCCCAGAAACGAATCACCCTGACGCTTCCGGCGCTGCTGAACGCCCGGTATACCGCGCTGCACCTCAAGGGCAACGACAAAATCGCGACCCTGGAGCGCGCGCTGAGTGAGCCGCACGAGGTTGCGGCCATGCCCATCCGCTGTTTTCTCAAGCCCGGGCTGCAGGTGTTCTGGAGCCCCTGAGCCTGCCGCCCCGCGAATGTACGTCTGGAGACGACCATGAACCAACTTTCTGATTTCCACCGAGACCGTGTCAAAGCCGTGTTGAGCGCGTCGCCCCTGGTGCCGGTAATCACCATCGATCATCTGGACGATGCGGTGCCCTTGTGCCAGGCACTGGTGGCCGGTGGCATCAAGGTGCTGGAGATCACCCTGCGTACCGAACACGGTGTGAAAGCCATTGAACAGGTCCGCAAGGCCATTCCCGATGCCTGGGTGGGCGCTGGCACCGTGGCCAGCATCGCCCAGTACCGCCAGGTAGAGGCCGCCGGCGCCCAGTTCGTGATTACTCCGGGTGTCACCGAATCCATCCTGGAATTCGGTGTCACCTCTGAAGCACCGCTGTTGCCGGGTATTTCGACCATTTCCGAGCTGATGGTTGGCTACAACCTCGGCTACCGGGAATTCAAGTTCTTCCCGGCGGAAGTGGCCGGCGGAATCCCGGCCCTGAAAGCTTTTGGTGGCCCGTTCCCGGACGTCACCTTCTGCCCGACCGGCGGCATCCGTCGCAACACCGCCGCCGATTACCTGGCCCTCGGCAACGTTCAGGCCGTCGGCGGCACCTGGCTGACTCCCTCAGATGTCGTTGCAGCCAAAGACTGGTCCCAAATCACCGAGATTGCGCGCGGCAGTTTGTTGGACCTCTGACTTCGGTGTTTGTTTTCCGCTAGCCTTAGTGGCCTGAGTCAAGCGCACAGGGATGTGCTTGTAGCGGTTTTGGGCAGGGTCTTCCCTCCACCGTCAGGCACCCAACCATGAAGCTACACGGTCGGGCGCCTTCAGTATCGGGCTTCAGTCTCTGATGTTGAGACTGGAATAATCAGCGAATATCCGAACCAACCCGGACAATCTTCATGGTGTTGGTCCCACCCTGGGCGTTCACATAATCACCCTTGGTGATCACAATCAGATCCCCTTCCTTGACCACCTTGCGATTCACTAGCTCCGACACCGCCAGCGCATTGGTCCGCTCGTTCGGGATCTTGGCAGAGTCAAACGGAATGGTCTGCACGCCCCGGAACATCACCACCCGGTGCTGGGTAGAGTGATGGCGGGAAAATGCGAAGATCGGCAGGCTTGACTTGATCCGCGACATCAGTCGTGGGGTGGCGCCGGTTTCGGTCATGCAGATGATGGCGGACACGCCTTCCAGATGGTTGGCCGCGTACATGGCGGACAGGGCAATGGCTTCGTCAACCTGCTCCATGCTCTCGTGAATACGGTGCTTGGACTGATGCATGGACGGGTGTTTTTCCGCGCCCACGCAGATCCGCACCATGGCCTCCACCGCCTCTTTAGGGTAGTCGCCCACCGCGGTTTCCGCTGACAGCATGACCGCATCCGTGTAGTCCATGACCGCGTTGGCGACGTCGGACACTTCGGCTCGGGTGGGCATCGGGCTGGTGATCATCGACTCCATCATCTGGGTGGCGGTGATGACCGCACGGTTCAGAACCCGGGCCCGGGAAATGATGTGCTTCTGGACGCCGACCAGTTGGGCGTCGCCGATTTCAACGGCCAGGTCACCCCGGGCAACCATCACCGCATCGGATGCCTCGATCACCGCATCCAGTGCTTCCACATCGTCGGCAAGTTCCGCGCGCTCGATCTTGGCGACGAGCCCGGCCTCGGAACCGGCTTCCTTCAGAAGGCGACGGGCAACATGCATGTCTTCGGCGGTGCGCACGAACGACACCGCCACATAATCGGCGCCCAGCTTGGCGGCGGTGACGATATCCTGTTTGTCTTTCTCGGTGAGTGCCTCGGCCGACAATCCGCCGCCGCGCTTGTTCAGCCCCTTGTTATTGGAGAGGGGGCCACCAATCAGGACCGTTGACGTGATGCTGTGAGCATTCACCGACTGCACTTCCATTTCGATACGGCCGTCATCCAGCACCAGGATGTCGCCAGGTTCCACATCCTGGATCAGCTGCTCGTAATCAATCCCGACCCGCTCCTCGGTACCGGCTTCCTTGTCCATGGCGGCGTCCAGGATAAAGGTCTGGCCGGCATTCAGGGTGACCTTGTTCTCCGTAAACCGTGCGATACGGAGTTTCGGCCCCTGGAGGTCGGCCAGAAGAGCGACAAAGCGGCCCTGGGCCGCGGCGGCCTCGCGGACGCGCCGGGCCCGGCCAATGTGTTCATCGGCGCTGCCATGGGAAAAGTTCAGCCGGGTAACATCAACGCCGGCGCCGATGATGGCGGCCAGGGATTCCGGCGAATCGGTTGCGGGGCCGAGGGTGGCGACAATCTTGGTACGCCTGAGCATGTTGGTTGTCCTTTGGTTCTTCAAATTGGTCTCGAACTGGGTAGTCACTGGGTGCTGCCGGTGGGTCGGAATTACCGGCCCGCGTTCATCAGGGCAAGCGCATTGTCCAGCATGCGATTGGAGAATCCCCACTCATTGTCGTACCAGGCCATGACTTTCACATGACGACCCAATACGCGGGTGTGATTCGAATCAAAGATGCTCGACAGCGCATTGTGGTTGAAATCCACGCTGACCAGCTTCTCACTATTGTAGCCCAATACCGGGTTGGAGCCCGCCGCTGCCTTGACCGCTTCGTTGATCTCTTTGACGCTGGTGTCGCGCTTGGCAATGAAGCCGAAGTCCACCAGCGATACGTTGATCGTCGGCACCCGAACGGCCAGGCCATCCAGCTTGCCATCCAGCTCCGGGATGACCTTGCCGATCGCCGCCGCTGCGCCGGTTTTGGTGGGGATCATGGACTGGGTCGCTGAACGGGCGCGGTACAGGTCGGAGTGGTATACGTCACTCAGTTTCTGGTCGTTGGTGTAAGAGTGGATGGTGGTCATCAGGCCGCTCTCAATGCCAACGACTTTGTGCAGGGCTTCAACGACTGGCGCCAGGCAGTTGGTGGTGCAGGAGGCGTTGGAAATGATGTGATGATCGGCGGTGAGGGTGTGATGATTGACGCCGTAGACAACCATGGCGTCTGCATCCGGGCTGGGCGCGGAGATGATGACCTTGCGGGCGCCCGCGTTCAGGTGCGCTTCAGCCTCGGCGCGTTTGGTAAACAGGCCGGTACATTCAAAGACCACATCGATGTTGAGGTCGCGCCAGGGCAGCTCTTCGGGATTGCGCAACGCGGTAATGGCAATCTGGTCACCGTTGACGGTCAGGGACTCGGCATCGTGGCTGACTTCCGCGTTGAAGCGACCGTGGACGCTGTCATACTTCAGCAGATGTGCGTTGGTTTCAGCGTCGCCCAGATCGTTAATGGCGACCACCTGGAGTTGATCCCGGTAGTGGTTTTCGTAAAGTGCGCGCAGCACGTTGCGGCCGATGCGACCGAACCCGTTGATGGCGATGCGAATGGTCATGATCTGACTCCTCGGTTGGATGATTTTTGTTCGATTTCCAATGATGATGTAGTAAATATAACAACAAAAAATGAAAAAATGAACGAGTCTTGGGTGAAATCATCAAAAAAAGGAAGTAAAATTACGTCTAAAAAGCAACTTTCAATAAATAAGACACGCTATGGAGCCCACCATGCACGCTACCGTCGACAAGGTTACCCGGAGAATCATTGAGCGCAGTCGCGCCACCCGCCAGGACTACCTGGACCGGATGAATGAGCTGAAAGCCCAATCGCCACATCGGAGCAGTCTTTCCTGCGGCAATCTGGCCCATGGTTTCGCGGCCTGTAACCAGGGTGACAAAGACACCCTCAAGTTCATGAACAAGGCCAATGTGGCCATGGTGTCCGCCTACAACGATATGCTTTCGGCCCATCAGCCCTATGAAAAGTTCCCGGATCTGATCCGCGCGGCGGCCAACGGGATGGGGTCGGTGGCCCAGGTTGCCGGGGGCACGCCGGCCATGTGTGATGGTGTTACCCAGGGGCAGCCGGGTATGGAGCTGAGCCTGTTTTCCCGGGACACCATCGCCATGAGTACCGCCGTGGCTCTGAGCCACAACATGTTCGATGCCACCCTGCTGCTGGGCATCTGTGACAAGATTGTGCCGGGGCTGCTGATTGGCTCCCTGAGCTTTGGCTACCTGCCGACCATACTGGTGCCGGCCGGGCCGATGCCGTCCGGGCTGCCCAACAAGGAAAAGCAGCGGATTCGCCAGTTATACGCCGAGGGTAAGGTGGGTCGCGATGAACTGCTGGAAGCCGAGAGCAAGTCCTATCACAGCCCTGGCACCTGCACCTTCTACGGCACCGCCAACAGCAACCAGTTGCTGGTCGAGGTTATGGGGCTGCACTTGCCCGGTTCGGCGTTTGTGAATCCGAACACGCCGTTGCGCGAACAACTCACCCGGGCGGCCACGGAACAGGTCATCCGGCTCTCCAAGCCCCACGGCGGCGAGCTGGGCCTGTGCGATATGGTGGATGAAAAGAGCATCGTCAACGCACTGGTGGCGCTGCTGGTAACGGGAGGCTCCACCAACCACACCATTCACTGGATTGCCATTGCCCGGGCGGCCGGTATCATTATCGACTGGAACGATTACGCCGAGCTGTCATCCGTCGTGCCCTCGATGACCCGCATATACCCCAACGGCCAGGAAGATGTGAATGCCTTCCATGAAGCCGGGGGAACGCCTTTCCTGATTCGTGAGTTGCTCGAGCACGGGTACCTGCACAATGACGTTGAAACCGTGGTGGGCCACGGTCTGGAACGGTACACCCGGATGCCGGAGCTGGACGGCGAGACCCTGGTGTGGAAACCCGCGCCGACCGACAGTCGGCTTCCGGACGTCCTCAGCTCCGCTTCCGAGCCCTTCGCCCCGGATGGTGGGCTCCGGGTACTTGATGGCAATCTGGGGCGCGGGGTGATCAAGGTTTCTGCCGTGGCCAAGGAGCATCACCGTGTCGAAGCGCCTGCGGTCGTGTTCAACGATCAGAATGAACTGAAGGCGGCGTTCGATGCCGGCGACCTGAACCGCGACTGCGTCGTGATCGTACGTTTTCAGGGTCCGAAGAGTAATGGCATGCCGGAACTGCACAAGTTAACGCCATACCTGGGTGTCTTGCAGGATCGCGGTCACAAGGTTGCACTGGTTACCGATGGGCGTATGTCAGGCGCCTCGGGGAAAGTGCCGGCGGCCATTCACGTTTACCCGGAAGCGCTCGACGGTGGCCCACTGTCGAGAGTGAAGAATGGCGACATGGTCTGCGTTGATGCCGGCACAGGCACGCTGTCCGTTGACGTTGAAGCGCAGGCGTTTGCCCATCGTGAGCCGGCAAATGCCGATCTTTCAGGGTATCATCAGGGTTACGGTCGGGAGCTGTTTGGCTGGATGCGCCGCTCCGCCAGCACACCCGAGGAAGGCGCCAGCTTTTTCTGGAATCATCAGGCATGACGCAAACACATTACTCTCTGGTAGGGGACATTGGCGGCACCAACGCCCGCTTTGCACTGGTGGAGCGGGGCAGTGTTGAGCCCGGCGCCGTTGAGGTGCTGCCCTGCGGTGATTACGACAACCTGGATGATGCCATTGTCGACTACCTGCAGCGGGTGGGTGTCGCTGAAGTGGGTGAGGCCTGCCTCGCCGTGGCGTCGCCGGTTCGTGGCACCCAGGTCCGGATGACCAATAACCATTGGCGCTTCGATACCGAAGAGGTCCGGCTGGCCTTTGGTTGGCGTGCCTTCAAGGTGATCAACGATTTTACCGCCATGGCGCTGGGCGTACCCCATGTGCCGGCGGAGCATCTCGTGCACGTCTGCGGTGGTCCGGGCGATGAGCGCCGGGCCAGGCTCGTGATCGGTCCGGGAACAGGCCTGGGGGTATCCGGGCTGGTGCCGATCAAGCACGGCTGGGTGCCGCTGATGACCGAAGGGGGGCACGTCGACTTCGCACCCACCGATGATACCGAGATGGCGGTATTGCGCATTCTCAAGGCCCGGTTTGGGCGGGTATCGGTGGAGCGGATCCTCTGTGGCCAGGGGTTGTTGAACCTGTACCAGGCCCATGCCGAGATTCAGGGCGTCACGGCGCCCCTGGATGCTCCGGAAAAAGTAACCGCCGCCGCCCTGGAGCACACCGACTCACTGGCCCGCCAGACCCTCCGGCATTTTTGCGAGATCCTCGGCCGGGTGGCCGGTAACGGCGTACTGACACTGGGAAGTACCGGCGGTGTGTACCTGTGTGGGGGTATCCTGCCCCGGTTTCTGGACTTTTTCCTTGAAAGTCCGTTCCGCAGCGGGTTTGAGGACAAGGGCCGGATGCGGCCCTTGCTGGAATTCACCCCGGTTTACGTGGTGACCGAGCCCTACACCGGCTTGCTGGGCGCGGCCGAGGCGCTGGCCAATCCGGAAGTGTAGTGTGTTGTTTGGCGAGGCTGCACTATGAGACCGCACTAACCGCACTATGGGGTGCCAGTTGACCATGAGTGAAGAACGCCCGGATATGTCCCTGGATGACCTGGTGCGCAGAGTGCGTGCCTGCACGCTCTGTGAAAGCGTGCTACCGCTCGGGCCCCGGCCAGTGGTCCAGTTGTCGGAATCATCGCGGATACTGGTGGTCGGTCAGGCGCCCGGGCGTCGGGTGCATGAGACTGGGGTACCCTTCAACGACCCCAGTGGCGACCGGCTGAGACAGTGGATGGGGGTGACGCGGGAGGTGTTCTACGACGAACGCAAGCTGGCCATCCTGCCCATGGGGTTCTGCTATCCCGGCAAGGGCACATCCGGCGATCTGCCGCCACGCCCGGAATGTGCTCCGGCCTGGCGGCAGCGCTTGCTGGACTGGCTGCCCAATATCGGTCTGACGCTGGTGATCGGGCAGTACGCCCAGGCCTGGCACCTGCCGGATAGCCAATCGTCGGTGACTGAAAACGTTCGTAACTGGCAACGGTATTGGCCCGACCGGGTGCCCATGCCTCATCCGAGCCCCCGGAACAACCTGTGGCTGCGTCGCAACCCCTGGTTTGAATCGGAGGTTATTCCAGAGGTCCAGCGCCGAGTTGCCGACTTGCTGGCGGAGTCTACCCCTTAGCCTTCGGTCATTTGCCAGCGACGAAGCAGGTCCTCATAGCGAACAGTTTCGCCTTTCGGCTTCTCGTTCGCCAGCGCCGGCTTCGGTGCACCGGGCTGCGCCAGCCACCAGTCGGCGCCTTTCAGATCGCGTTCATCCACCAGGCGTGGGCCGCACTTCCGTACCAGGTAATTACGTTCGATAACCCTGAGTGCCCTGTCCTGGGCCTCGGCAAGATTGTCCAGGGCCTGCCTGGGGCTCACTTCGCCAGTCACAGCGTCGGCAATGTTGGGCCACCAGAGCTTGGCCAGACGGGGGTAATCAGGGACATTGATGCCGGTTGGTGTCCAGGCTCGCCGTGCCGGACTGAGGTAGAACTCCACAAGTCCGCCCAGCGTCGGCGCCAGGGCCTGCATTTGCGGCGATTCCAGATCAGATTGTCGGATCGGCGTCAGGCCATAGAGGGTTTTTTGGAGTGATACCGACCGGGATACCGTAAACTGGGCGTAAAGCCAGGCAGCTTTTTGATTGCGTTCACCCATTGCCCTGGGAATGGTCCAGGCACCGACATCCTGGTATCCGAGTTTCATGCCGTCTTCCCAATAGGCGCCGTGAGGGGAGGGGGCCATCCGCCACTTGGGCGTGCCGTCTTCATTAACGACGGGTAGCCCATCCCGAGTCATGTCCGCAGTGAAAGCGGTATACCAGAAGATCTGCTGGGCAATATGACCCTGGGCCGGCACTGGCCCCGCTTCGGAAAACGTCATCTGACGTGCCTCCGGGGGCGCGAAACGATCCAGCCAGTCAATGTATTTTTCCAGGGCATAAATCGCCGCCGGGCTGTTGGTGGCGCCCCCGCGACGGACGGAAGAGCCCACCGGATGGCAGCCTTCCATACGGATGCCCCATTCATCCACCGGCAGGCCATTGGGCAGGCCCTTGTCGCCAGCGCCGGCCATGGAAAACCAGGCATCGGTAAAACGCCAGCCCAGGGATGGGTGTCGCTTGCCATAATCCATGTGCCCGTAAATTCGCTGGCCGTCAATCTCCTTCACATACACGGTAAAGTATTCGGCAATGTCCTCGTAGGCCGACCAGTTCACCGGTACGCCCAGCTCATAACCATACCGCTCCCGGAAACCCGCCCTCAACTCCGGGCGCTGGAACCAGTCGTAGCGAAACCAGTAGAGGTTGGCAAATTGCTGCGTTGGCAATTGGTACAGCTTGCCATCAGGGCCGGTTACGAACGCCAGGCCAATAAAATCGTCCAGGTCCAGTGTTGGCAGGGTGTACGTTTTGCCGGCTCCTGCCATGAAGTCGCTCAGGGCCAGGGCAAAGCCGCTCCTGGAATGGGTGCCAATGTTGTCGGAATCGTTCACAAAGGCATCGTACTGGCCCTTGGCGGCCATGATCCGTTGCAGGTTTATCTGCCGGATGACCTCACCCTCTGGCTTTCGGTCGTGTTGCACCTGGATGCCGGTGAGTGCCGAGAACGCCGGAGCCAGCACCTCGGCTTCGTATTGGTGGGTGGTCAGTTGCTCCGACAGCACGGCGATATCGGTGCCCTCAAGCGGAGCAGCAGCCTGAACGAACCACGCCAGTTCCTCTTTCTGCGCTTCCTTGCTGAGCGTCGTGTCGGGAAAGGTATCGGTCACCAGTGACTCGATCAACGATTGCTTCTCAGGCGACAGAGCATCGAACAGGGGGCCGGACTGGCTTTGGGGGACCAGCCCGATGGATAGCAGGGAAGCGGCCATCAATCGGGAAAGTGTTTTCATGACAACTCTCTTTCTTGTTGCTTTTGTTTGTTTTCGTACAATCGTTGAGCATAGAGGTGCCAAATAAGTTCGTCAACGAAAAAAATTAAACATCTGGAAATATCGAATTAAAGTAAATAAAAACAGAAAGTTAATTTAAAAATTTTGATATCAAAGGCGTCTTAACGGAAGCTGAACGAAAATTTTTTCGATCATATTCTTTTCATTTTCACTTTCTGGAGTTAGATTTGTGTCGTTGCGAACCGTTTTAGTTCCTAATCGAACATTTAGACGTCGCAATCGTCGCCGGTGACCGCTGAAACGAATCGCCTACGCGCCCTCCCGGGCGGGAACCGAGGAAAACAGTGAGTTACGGGTGAGGTTCAGCGCTAACAAAAACAGGAAGATAACATGATCGAAAACAACAACGTTTCACAGTCGTCCAGCAACCGTTCATTCCGGAAAGCGCCGCTGGCAGCGGCGTTGTCACTGCTTGCCGGTGGCCTGGCATCACCCGCGTTTGCTGAAGTGTCGTTTGAAGCCGACAGCGGGTGGAAATTTGGCATCAATGGCCACATTCCGGTCTTTGCCCTGATGAGCGATAATGACAACCTGGAGGAGGATGCCTTCCGCATCACCACCGGCTTCAATCCGGCAACCGCTCAGTTTAATGTCTATGCACCCACGCAGTATGGCCTGGACGTATCCGGCCATTTCCAGCTGAACAGCCACCTGTCCGGTGCCGATGGTGTGCAGAACTCCGGTTTTGGCCGTGATGCGGACCAGTTTGGCCGGATTTCCGGGGTTGAGAGCCGGGTCGCGGAATTCGCGGTCGCCGGCGATTTCGGTACCGTGAATATTGGTAAGGGCTTCGGCATTTTTGGCGTCCCGGCCATCGGAGACAACGGCAGCGGCCTTGGAGTTGGCCTGTTCAGCCCGAATGCCGGTGACGCAACAGCCGGCCGGATCGGCAACGGGTACTTCTACGCCAACTTCAACCCCCGGGTGACCTACACCTCACCCAGCATGAGCGGCCTCCAGTTCAAAGTGGGCCTGTTCCAGCCGGAGAAGCCGAAGGACGGTACCGCAGTCGACACTGATGTGGGTACTGAAAGCCCCCGTTTCGAGGCCAACGTGGTCTGGTCAGGGGACATGGTCACTCTGTGGTCCAGTGGTTTCAGCCAGTCCGTCAGCGTGAATGACCCGGCGGTCGACGACTTCACCATGACCGGTATCGACCTCGGTGGCGCCCTGTCGCTGGGTAACCTGGGCGTTCGCGCCAACTACGCGATGACCCAGGGCACCGGCAACTTTGTGGTTGGTGGCCATGGCGTTGTTGGCGGCTCCCAGGAGGAAGATGCCGACCAGTGGTACGTCGAAACCACTTACGACATCAACCGCACCACACTGGGCGCAAGCTACGGTGAGGGATCGGATGACCTGTCCAATGAAGACACCGAACTGACCATGGTCTTCGCCCGCTACCGCGCGACCGACGCCTGGACCGTGATGGCGGAAATCCAGGATTACGCCAGCAGTACGCCGAACAGCGACTACAACGCGTTTATCCTGGGTTCCCAGTTTACCTTCTGAAGCGGTGAATGACTGATCCCCGACTCAGCGGGGATAAAAAGGCCGGCACTCCGAAAGGATGCCGGCCTTTTTAATAAATATAGACCAGGCAACCGAAGTCCGTTCACATCCACGGATTCTGGGCGCTGGGCGGGGCGATGGACTGGCTGAAACCGTGCGGAGCCATGGATGGCGGAGCCGAGCGTACAGGGACGTATTCACAGCGTGTTTCAGCCAGTCCATCGCCCCGCCCAGCGCTTGCACCGTCATAGAAACCAGAGGGCACAAAAAAGCTCCGGCCGAAGATCATCCAGTCGGAGCAAAGATGCCTGAGAGAGCGTCAGGCGCTGTGGTGGAGAGCGGTTTTCTGAATACGGGGCGACACCTTATCCATCAGATAACGGTCCAACGCCTCAATCATCCGATCGTTGGCGTACAAGCCCTGCTTGGTCCGGCGCCAGAGAATGTCCTCGGACGTCATGGCCCACTCGGTCTTCATCAAGTGCGCCACCTCCTTCTCATAAAGCGTCCCGGTAAAGTGGATACCAAGATCGGCAACGGACGAACAGCCCTCGAGAATATCGTAGGAAGTAGTGCCGTAGGTCCGGACATAGCGACTGATGAGAGCCTCCGGCAACCACGGGAAGTCCTCGCCCAACCGCTTCGCCAGGTTGTCCTGGCTGTCAAAATCGCCCCCTGGCAGAACAGCCGTCTTGGTCCAGCGCCCCCCAGCCTCCGGGAAGAACTGGCACAACTTGTTGGTGGCCGCCTCCGCCAGCTTTCGGTAGGTCGTGATCTTGCCACCGAATACCGAAATCAGGGGCGCCTTGCCCTTCTCGTAACTGACTTCAAACGAATAGTCCCGTGATGCTTTCTGGGCATCCGACCCTTCGTCATCCATCAGTGGTCGCACGCCCGAATAGGACCAGACGACATCCTCCGGCGCGAGTTGCCGCTTGAAGTGACTGTTAACGACGCCCAGCAAGTAGTCAGTCTCTTCCGGCGAAATCTTCGCTTTCTTGGGATCACCTTCATAATCGACATCGGTGGTGCCGATCAGTGAGAAGTTGTCTTCATAGGGAATGACGAAAACGATCCGCTCATCTTCGTTTTGCAGAATATAGGCTTCTTCTTCCTTGTTCAGGCGCGGGACCACGATGTGGCTGCCCTTGACCATACGGATCATCTTCGGCGCCGGCATAGACAGTGTTTCGCCAAAAAGCTTGCTGACCCAGGGGCCGGACGCGTTCACGATCATCCGGGCCGAGACGGTTTTCTCAGCGTCGTTGGTCATATCGCGAAGCGTAACGGTCCAGTTGCTCTTGCCGCGCTCGGCTTTCACGCACTTGGTGCGGGTCATGATACTGGCGCCAAACTGCTGGGCCTTTCTGGCGGTGAGCACCACCAGCCGGGCGTCATCCACCCAGCCATCGGAGTATTCGAAACCCTTGGTGATGTCAGGCTTCAGCGGATCATCGTTGCCAAAGCGAATCGATTTGGAACCGGGCAGGATCTCCCGCTTGGCCAGGTGATCGTAGAGAAACAGGCCGGTGCGTATCATCCAGGCTGGCCGCAGGTGAGGACGGTGCGGTAACCGGAAACGCATGGGCCACATAATGTGTGGCGAGTTGCGCAGCAACGATTCGCGCTCGGCGAGGGCTTCTTTCACCAGCCGGAATTCGTAGTGTTCCAGGTAGCGCAGGCCACCATGGATCAGCTTGCTGCTGTTCGATGAAGTGGCCGACGCCAGGTCGTTCATTTCGCAGAGCAGGACTTTAAGCCCTCGGCCTGCAGCGTCCATAGCGATGCCGGTACCGTTGACTCCTCCGCCAACGACAACGACGTCAAATTGTTCGTGCTCCACAGTCATTGTTGGTCATCTCCTGACGCCAATGGAAAAGACGCTTTCCAGCGATATAACATTATTATGCGAAAGCTCAGGATATTCGTAAAGGAAAAATTAGAAAAAAAACGAAAAAGAATGGGCGCAACAGATGTTGGAAAGGGGTGGAGAAAAAAGAATCAGACGACGTGAAGTTCGACGTTATGCTCACCCAGGAGCTGGCGAACCTCGATTGGCGGGGTTTCATCGGTGAAGACATGGTCGGCCTGGGTAATGCTGCCGAGCCGGACCATGGCGTTACGCCCGAACTTGGAGTGGTCGGCGGCCAGCAGTACCTGATTGGAATTGGCGATAATGGCCTGGGCCACACGCACTTCCCGGTAGTCGAAGTCCAGCAGCGAGCCGTCATTGTGGATGCCGCTGATGCCGATGATCCCGAAGTCCATCTTGAACTGGTTGATGAAATCCCGGGTGGCCTCGCCGACGATACCGCCATCGCGGTTACGGACTTCACCCCCGGCGATAATGACGTGAAAGTCTTCCTTGGCGGAAAGTATGGAGGCTACGTGAAGGTTGTTGGTCACGATTTGCAGGTTGTTCTTTTCCAGGAGGGCCTTGGCAATGGTTTCGGTGGTGGTGCCGATGTTGATGAACATCGATGAGTTGTCCGGAATCATCTCGACCAGGGCTTCCGCGATGCGCTCCTTGGCCTCCAGGTCCATGATCTTACGGGCCTGGTAGGCGGTGTTGACGGTGCTGGAATCGATACCCGCACCGCCGTGGTGCCGACGCAGCTTTTTCTGGTGTGCCAGTTCATTGAGGTCACGGCGAATGGTCTGGGGGGTCACCTTGAACTGATCGACCAGTTGCTCGGTGGTCACGAATCCGTTTTGCTGGATAAGTTCCATGATCAAATCCTGTCGGCGACGCTGTGCCATTCGAAAACCCTCCGCTGAAGTTCGCACGGTTCAGTAATGTGCGCCTGAAAACATGTCCAGAGTCTAGTGCTTTTCGATGGTTTATGCAGCTTTTTTAATGGGTTGTCTTTTTGGCACCCGTTGCCGAGGGGAAAACTGCTTGGCATTTATGTTCAAAAAAGTAAAAATACGAAAAAATAAGAACCAAAGACGGAGCACTATGAGCCAATACATACTTTCGATCGATCAGGGAACCACCAGTTCCCGCGCTATTCTTTTCGACCTGCGGGGTAATATTCACGCCACCCGCCAGCAGGAATTTCCACAACAGTTCCCGGCCAGCGGCTGGGTGGAGCATGACCCGGAAGCCATCTGGCGGACGGTACAGAGCACCTGCGCGGCCGTGATGGCCGAGGCGTTCGGCGCTGCCGACGAGTTACTGGCCGTGGGCATTACCAACCAGCGGGAAACCACCGTGATCTGGGACCGGGAAACCGGCGAGCCCGTTTACAACGCCATTGTCTGGCAGGACCGCAGAACCGCCTCGTACTGTGAATCCCTGAAAAGCGAGGGGCTGGAGGACTGGGTAACCGGCAAGACCGGCTTACTGGTGGATCCCTATTTCTCGGCCACCAAGATCCGCTGGATTCTGGAGAACGTGGCCGGCGTACGTGAGCGGGCGGAGCGGGGCGAACTGGCGTTTGGTACCGTTGACAGTTTTCTGCTGTGGCGGCTGACCGGAGGGCGGGAACACCGCACCGACGCCACCAACGCCAGTCGTACACTGCTGTTCAATATTCACAGCCAGCAGTGGGACCCGGAACTGCTGGAACTGTTCGGTATTCCGGAATCTCTGTTGCCGGAAGTGATGGATTCCGCCGATGATTTCGGGCGCATTACCGACGGTGGCGCACTGAATGGCGTATCGGTACTGGGTGTGGCCGGTGACCAGCAGGCGGCCCTGTTCGGGCAGACCTGTTTCCAATCCGGCATGGCGAAGAGCACCTACGGTACCGGCTGCTTCCTGATGCTCAATACCGGAGAGAAAGCCCTGCAATCGGAACACCGGCTGCTGACCACGGTGGCCTATCGCCTCAATGGCACGCCGACCTACGCCCTGGAGGGCAGTATCTTCGTGGCCGGTGCCACTATCCAGTGGTTACGGGACGGATTGCGGCTGATTCGCGACGCCTGTGAAACCGAACCACTGGCAGAGGGGACGCCGGTCGACCATGGCGTCTATCTGGTGCCGGCGTTTACCGGCCTTGGGGCCCCCCACTGGGACCCCAATGCCCGTGGTGCCATTTTCGGTTTGACCCGGGATACCGGCATCCGGGAGATTGTGACTGCGGGTTTGCAGTCGGTCTGCTACCAGACCAAGGATTTGCAGAAGGCCATGGAAAAGGACGGCACGCGGCCGGTGACCCTGCGGGTGGACGGCGGCATGGTTGCCAACAACTGGGTACTGCAGTTCCTGGCGGACATTCTCGGCGCCAGGGTTGACCGGCCATCGGTGGTTGAGACCACAGCCTTGGGCGTGGCCTACCTTGCCGGTCTGAAAGCCGGGGTTTACCAGTCCCTTGAAGAGCTGGCGAACCTGTGGCGCTGTGATCGCAGTTTCGAGCCGGTGATGACCAAAGCCGAACGCGACAGCCTTTATGAGGGCTGGATCCTGGCGGTGGGCAAGTTGTAGCAGCGACGCTCGGGCCGACTGGGTGTCAGCGAACACCCAGTTCCCGGAGGCGTTTGTACAGGGTGTTCCGGCTGATCGACAGTTCCTTGGCCGCCCGGGAAACATTTCCCAGGCACTGCTGGTATACCCGGAGCGTCTGACCCAGCGGGTCGGCCTCGCCGGAGATGTCCGAGACGATTTCCGGACGACCACCAGTCGTCTGCGCCGGACTTTGCCCCAATGGCAATGCCTCAAACCCGGACAGGAAGTCATCCGGCAGGTGCCAGAGTTGCACGTCCTCGCCATCGGCGATAGCCACGGCCACCCGGATCACGTTGTCTAACTGGCGCAGGTTTCCCGGCCAGGGGTGGGATTCCAGCGCCGCCATTACCCGGGGTGACAGCTGGGCACTCTGGCCCTGATCTCGATGGGTCTGGTACAGGCGCTGGATCAGCTCTCGCCGGTCTGCCCGGTCCCGTAGCGCGGGCAGTTCAATACGCAGGCCATTGATCCGGTAGTACAGGTCTGCCCGGAAGGCCCCCGACTCGACCCGGCCCGACAACGGGCGGTTGGTGGCGGTTACCAGCAACAGGTCAACGGGAATGCGCTCCGTCGACCCCACTGGCGTCACTTCCCGCTCCTGCAGCACGCGCAGTAATCGGGACTGGGCCGACAGCGGCATTTCCCCGATTTCGTCCAGGAACAGGATGCCCTGGTGTGCCTTGCGAATCAGACCCAGGGAACCCTGGGCACGGGCACCGGTGAAGGCGCCAGCTTCATATCCGAACAACTCGGATTCCACCAGTTCCGGGGGGATGGCGGCACAGTTCACCGCAACCAGGGCCTGTGTGCGGCGGTGGCTGGCGTCGTGCAGGGCCTTGACCAACACTTCCTTGCCAACCCCGGTCTCCCCGGTAATCAGCACGGGCACTCCCCGCTGCAGCACTTTCAACGCCTGGTCGGCACCGCGCCGAACCGTCAGGTCGCCATGCTCGATGTGATCAAGGGGTATCCGTGTCGACCGGGCCCGAACCCCGGTTGTCTCGGCTTTGGCCGATGGTGCGGGCGGCTCTTTGCGGGCCGGCCGCTTTAACCGGCCGCTCAGGCGGACCTTGTTGTGGGTGGTCAACTGCATGGGTTCGCGCTCGGGCTGGCCGAGAATGTGGTTTCTTCGGCTGGTGAACAGATCTTCCAGCCTGGCGCCCGTCACATCGCGCCCCAGCATCTGGTCCGCCCGCTGGTTGCTGGCGACAATCCCGCCACTGTCGTCGCAGATAAGGATGCCGGACCACGGGCTGTCGAAGTTGTCTTTTGTGTTGCTGAGCGTGATCTGAAAGTAATCGTGCTCGAACTCCCTCGTCATCAGACGGTTTTCCACCGATTGGGACAGCAGGCGAACCATGCCCAGGGTGTGGGCCTGGGGCAGGTAGGCATCGCTGAAGACGCTGAGCACACCGGCGATTTCTTTGCGGGCGTTGAAAATCGGGGCGGCGGAGCCAATGATGCTCCGGTTTTGTTTCAGGAAATGTTCGTTTCGCTGAATCTGGACCGGAGCGCCGGTGGCAATGGCGGTTCCGATGGCGTTGGTGCCGCAATGCTGTTCCTGCCAGTTGGCGCCGGGCTGAAACCAGGGCTGCAGCCGCTCTTCGGTGGTGCGCCGGTCGCCCCAGTTGCGGAGCACAGTGCCTTGCCGGTCGGCTAACAGGATCAGGCAGCGGCTACTGGAGAGAATGTTCCGGTAGTAGGGCACCACCTCCGCTTCGGCGCAGGACAGCAACTCGGCGTGCGCCTGGTCATTGCCTTCAAGCTCCCGGGCTCCGGGCGATGGCGGTGCGGGCTGATGCTCATGGTCCAGTCCCCAGGCGATGCACCGGTTCCAGGAATCGGCGATGTCGCTGCGATAGTCCGAGTATTCGTTTAGTCCCATCTTCGTGCGCCTGTGCTTTCGTTTGCCCGCTGTGGGTCCGGAAAATGTCGGGAGCGGGGCTCACTCATGAACCACGGAGTGTTCAATAATGTGGTCAAAAATGTTGTGCGTCAATGTTCAAATTGAACAAAGTATTGTTAAACGAACATTTTTGTTTTCGGATAGGAATTCAAGACGTGATGGAAAATTCATGCAAAACAAAGGCATACGTATTAATGCCTAGGTGAATGTAAAAATTGGTATAGCCTTTGCCTTTACCTATTCGAAATCGAATGTCCGGAGACACTCTGACGGCTCCGGATGCCGTTTCCACAAGAACAACAAGGAAAGCCTATGTCCTTAACACTGGAGAACATCTCCCGTGAGGTCGACGGTGTCGACTTTATCCGGGATGCCAACCTTACTTTCGAGGCTGGTTCCTTCAATGTTCTGCTGGGGCGTACGCTGGCCGGTAAAACCTCGCTGATGCGGCTGATGGCCGGGCTGGACAAGCCCACCGAAGGCCGGATTCTGTATAACGGCGAGGACGTTACCGGGCAGGCGGTACAGCAGCGGAACATCTCGATGATCTATCAGCAGTTCATCAACTATCCCAACCTGACGGTGTACGAGAACATCGCGTCGCCGCTGCGCCTGGCCAGAATGCAGGACAGTGAAATCGACCGGCGGGTTCGGGAAACGGCCGCCATGTTGCGTATCGAGCCGCTCCTGAAACGGTTGCCGCTGGAACTGTCCGGTGGCCAGCAGCAACGCTGCGCCATGGCACGGGCGCTGGTCAAGGACGCCACTCTGGTGCTGTTTGATGAGCCGCTGGTGAACCTCGATTACAAACTTCGGGAGGAGTTGCGGGCCGAGCTCCGGCAGCTGTTCCGGGAGCGCCAGTGCATTGCCGTCTATGCCACCACGGAAGCCAACGAGGCGCTCGCCCTGGGTGGCACCACCACGCTGTTGCATGAGGGCAGGGTGGTACAGAACGGCCCGGTGATGGACGTCTACCGTGCGCCCACCAACACCCTGGCGGCAGAACTGTTCAGTGAACCACCGATGAACATGATCCGGGGCCGGGTGACCGATACCGAGGTCACCTTTGACGAATACTCCCACCATGGCCTGACCCGTGAGTTGTCGAAACTGTCCCCGGGAGACTACTGGTTCGGGATCCGCCCCAGTCATATCGGCCTGGTGCCCGCCAATGACGATGATCTGGAGATGTCCATGGAAGTCGAGCTCAGCGACATCAGCGGCTCCGAAACCTTCATGCACGTCCAGAACAGCCACTTTGAAATGGTGGCCCAACTGATGGGGGTGCACTCCTATCCCACCGGTTCACCCATCAAGGTGTACCTGCCGATCAACAAGCTGTTTGTGTTTGATAACGATGAACAGTTGGTGCACACACCATCCCAGACCAGGAAGGGGGCTGCCTGATGGCCGAAATTCAACTGAAATCACTCGCCCACAGCTACAGCGCGACGCCGGAAGGCCCGGACGACTACGCCATCCGCCAGCTTGATCATGTCTGGGACAAAGGCGGTGCCTACGCGTTGCTTGGCCCCTCGGGTTGCGGCAAAAGTACCATGCTGAACATTATTTCCGGGCTGTTGCAGCCCTCGGAAGGCGACGTGCTGTTCGATGGCAAGCGGGTTAACGAATTGTCTCCGAGGGACAGGAACATTGCCCAGGTCTTCCAGTTCCCGGTCATTTATGACTCGATGACCGTGTTCGACAACCTGGCGTTTCCGCTTCGGAACAATAAACTGCCCGCCTCCAAGATCAAGGCCCGGGTGCACGAGATTGCCGAAGTCCTGGAAATCGGGGACAAGCTCTACAAAAAGGCCAAGAACCTGACCGCCGACGAGAAGCAGAAGGTGTCCATGGGCCGGGGGCTGGTCCGGGAGGACGTATCCGCCATTCTGTTCGATGAACCGCTTACGGTTATCGACCCCCAGCTCAAGTGGAAGCTGCGGCGTAAGCTCAAGCAGATTCACGAGCAGTTCGACATCACCATGGTGTACGTGACTCACGACCAGTTGGAGGCCTCCACGTTCGCCGACAAAATCGCCGTGATGTACGGCGGCCAGATTGTCCAGTTCGGGACGCCGACGGAATTGTTCGAGCGACCCAACCACACCTTTGTGGGCTTCTTCATCGGCAGTCCGGGCATGAACCTGATCGAAGTGCAGCGCTGCCCGCGTGGTGTCTGTTTCGGCAGCGTCGTGGTGCCGCTGGATGACTGGCAGGTGGAACTGCTCCAGCGCCTGAAAACCGACAACATCAAGATCGGTATTCGTCCGGAGTTCGTCGAAGTTTCCGAGCAGGCCTCGGATGAAACCTTCGAGGCCGGCGTTCTCGATGTCGAGGATCTGGGCACCTACAAGATCGTGACCGTTCAGCTCGGCCATGAAACGCTGAAAGTCCGCCAGAGTGAGGATTTTCACGCGGACATCGGCGCCCGGGTGCACCTGTCATTTCCGAAGCAATGGCTGATGCTCTACGTGGACGAGTTTCTGATCAAGGAGCAACAATAATGACCAAGATACCCAACAACCGCGCCTGGTGGCTGGTGCTGCCGGTCTTTCTGCTGGTGGCCTTCTCGGCACTGATTCCATTGATGACTGTGGTGAATTATTCGCTCCAGGATATTTTTGGTCCTGGTAATGCTTACTATGTCGGCATCGAATGGTTCGAACTGATCCTGCATGACCAACGGCTTCAGGATTCGCTGATAAGGCAGTTCGTTTTCTCCGGGGTGGTTCTCTTGATTCAGATTCCGCTCGGTATCGGTATTGCCCTGATGATGCCGAAATCCGGCATCAGGGCATCGCTTGTACTGATCCTGGTGGCCATTCCGCTGCTGATTCCCTGGAACGTGGTGGGCACCATCTGGCAGATTTTTGCCCGCGGCGATATCGGACTGTTTGGCTGGACCCTGAACGCCATCGGGTTCGACTACAACTACACCGGCGACACGGCCGACGCGTGGTTTACGGTATTGCTGATGGATGTCTGGCACTGGACGCCGCTGGTAGCCCTGCTGTGCTATTCGGGGTTGCGGGCGATTCCGGAGGCCTTCTACCAGGCAGCGGAAATTGATCGCGCCTCCAAGTGGGCCGTGTTCCGCTACATCCAGTTGCCACGCCTGAAGAATGTTTTGATCATCGCGGTTCTGTTGCGATTCATGGACAGTTTCATGATCTATACCGAGCCGTTCGTCCTGACCGGTGGCGGCCCGGGAAGCTCAACCACCTTTTTAAGCCAGACGTTAGCCACCATGGCGATCGGTCAGTTCGACCTTGGCCGGGCTGCGGCTTTCTCACTGATCTATTTCCTGATCGTGCTGCTGATTTCGTGGCTGTTTTTTACCGCCATCACCGCTGCCGATAAAGAAAAATAAGGAGAATGCGATGAAACAGACACGCTCCAAGAACCTCGGGATCACGTTCTACATTGTGCTCCTTTTGATGCCCATCTACTGGTTGCTGAATATGTCGTTCAAGACCAACCAGGAAATTCTCAGTGGCCTGACGCTATGGCCAGAGAAGTTCACGTTTGCCAACTATGCCGTGATTTTCACGGACCCCAGCTGGTACAGCGGCTACATCAATTCGATGATTTACGTGTCCATGAACGTGGTGATTACCCTTCTGGTCGCGTTACCGGCGGCCTACGCCTTCAGCCGGTACAAATTTGTGGGGGACAAACACCTGTTCTTCTGGCTGCTGAGCAATCGCATGGCACCGCCGGCGGTGTTTCTGCTGCCATTCTTCCAGCTGTATTCGTCCATTGGCCTGTTCGATACCCACATTGCGGTGGCCCTGGCGCACTGTCTTTTCAATGTACCGCTGGCGGTGTGGATACTGGAGGGATTTATGTCCGGGGTACCTCGCGAATACGATGAGATGGCCTACATTGATGGCTACAGCTTTCCGAAATTTTTCGTGAAAATTTTTCTCCCGATGATTCGCTCTGGCATCGGTGTGACGGCATTTTTTGCGTTTATGTTTTCCTGGGTTGAGCTGCTTTTGGCAAGCACCCTGACGGCCGTGGATGCCATACCCATTGGTGCGGTCATGACCCGGACCATCGGCGCAAGCGGTATCGACTGGGGTCTGCTGGCAGCCGCCGGCGTGCTCACCATTATTCCCGGCATCCTGGTTATCTGGTTCGTTCGCAACCACGTGGCCACCGGTTTCGCCCTCGGACGCGTATAAAGGAGAACAGACATGCTTGCGTGGATGAACTGGACACTGCCCGTAGCGATTTTTTTCGCTGTGATAGCCATGATTCTGGCGATCATGACCGTTTATGAAGTTGTGTCACCCTGTGTGGAGCGCAAAGGCTTTCTGCCCATCTCCACCACCCGCGGAGATCGGCTGTTCATTGGCTTGCTTTCCGCGGCGTATATTCACCTGACGTTTATCGCAGTCAGCGATATCACGCTCTGGGTGGCGCTGGCGGTCTCCGTGATCTGGCTCTTGGTGCTGTTGCGCTGGGGTTGACGGTGGGCCTTGCCTGGGTGTTGTGTTAAATCGAACATCCGGGCAGAAAATCTTGCTCAAAAAGGTTGTAAAGATTTCGAAAACGAACTATTTTCTTAGACATGATCGGAATCGATCATTCATTGATTCCGGCATCAACGGATAGCGATCCGAAAGCGCTATGCAACCGGAACGGAACACCCGGTGATTCGTTCCATTCAAAACAAGATGAACGAGGTTGGATATGTTCAAGAACAATAACTATCCTGGAAACCTGCTTCTAAGTGCCGCCATCGGCGCCGTGGGACTGGGTTTGAGCCTGCAGGTCAGTGCTGACCAGTACACCGACGCGGCTGAGCAGTGGGTCAATCAAGAGTTCAAGCGGTCAACCCTGACCAAAGAACAGCAAATGGAAGAGATGAAGTGGTTTATCGAGGCTGCGAAAGAATTTCGTGGCATGGATATCAACGTTGTTTCTGAAACGATTGCCACTCATGAGTATGCATCCAACGTGCTGGCCAAAGCGTTCTCTGATATCACCGGTATCAATGTGACTCACACGCTGATCCAGGAAGGCGATGTTATCGAGAAACTGCAGACCCAGATGCAGTCTGGCCGAAACATCTACGATGCCTACGTCAATGACTCCGACCTGATCGGTACACACTTCCGCTACGGCAAAGTGGTTGCGGTTGAGGACATCATGAACGGCGATGGCAAGGACTTTACGCTGCCTACGCTGGATCTCGATGATTTCATCGGACTGGACTTCACCACCGGTCCTGATGGCAAGCTGTACCAACTGCCTACCCAACAGTTCGCCAACCTCTACTGGTTCCGTGCTGACTGGTTCGAGCGTGAAGATCTGAAAAAGCAGTTCAAGGAACTGTATGGCTACGAGCTGGGTGTACCGGTCAACTGGTCCGCTTACGAAGACATCGCTGAGTTCTTCTCGGTCCACGTGAAGGAGATCGACGGTGAGCGAGTCTATGGCCACATGGATTACGGCAAGAAAGATCCGTCACTGGGCTGGCGTTTCACGGATGCCTGGTTCTCCATGGCTGGCGCGGGTGACAAGGGATTACCCAATGGCCTGCCAGTGGACGAGTGGGGTATCCGGGTTGAGGAATGTCACCCGGTGGGATCAAGCGTCAGCCGTGGCGGCGCCACCAACGGCCCCGCTGCTGTGTATGCCACTCGTAAGTACGTAGAGTGGCTGGAAAAGTATGCACCGCCTCAAGCTCAGGGCATGACCTTCTCTGAAGCGGGCCCGGTTCCGGCCCAGGGTAACATCGCCCAGCAGATTTTCTGGTATACCGCGTTCACTGCGAGCATGATCAAAGACGGCTTGCCGGTGGTTAACGAAGACGGAACACCGAAATGGCGCATGGCACCCTCCCCCCGTGGACCCTACTGGGAAGAGGGCATGAAGCTGGGCTATCAGGACGTCGGTTCCTGGACCTTCATGAAGTCCACTCCGCAGAAGCGTCGTCTGGCAGCGTGGCTGTACGCCCAGTTCACTGTGGCCAAGACTGTGTCCCTGGAAAAGACCATCGCTGGCCTGACTCCGATTCGCGAGTCCGATATCGAGTCTGACGTGATGACCGAACTGGCGCCGAAGCTCGGTGGTCTGGTGGAATTCTACCGCAGTCCGGCCCGCGTCCAGTGGTCGCCGACGGGCACCAACGTCCCTGACTATCCCAAGCTTGCTCAGTTGTGGTGGCAGTACATTGCCCGAGCTGCCAGTGGCGAAGCAACCGCTCAAGAGGCTCTGGATGGCCTGGCGGAAGCGCAGGACCGGGTTATGGAGCGTCTTGAGCGCGCCAATGTACAACCCGTCTGCGGCCCGAAGCTGAACGAGCCGCGCGATCCGCAGTACTGGCTTGATCAGCCAGGTGCGCCGAAGCCCAAGCTGGCTAACGAGAAACCACAAGGCAAGACCGTTGCCTACGATGAACTGCTGAAGACCTGGGAAGAGGCTCGCTAAAGCCAGCTGATTCCTGAAAGAGCATTGCCTGCCGCGCTCGGACCCTTTGATTGCGGCAGGCACTGCACCGTTGTCACGGTGGGTTTGGCCGGTTGCTTACAGTTTCCCCCCTTTCAAGCATTACAGGTAACGCTCCCCCCCGGAGCAGGCCCTGCCGGCCCTTTTTCCTCCGTATGTCAGAGCTCGCCAGAGCCATGACGCCTGTGGAGTATAACAATGAAAAAAGTCTCCGTAATACACCGTTTATACGCCGGATTTGGACTGCTTTGCGTCATCATCGCCTGTTGGGGTGTGTTTAATCTCTCCATCATGTCCTCCTTCTCCGGTACCACCCAGGAGCTGACATCGGATGTTTTTCCCCTGAGCGCGCTTATCCAGGCGTTGGATGCGCATCGTTCAGAAGCCGGCAAGCAGGCGTTGGCTGTGGCTTCAGCCGGCGACCAGGACACACTTGAGCAGCGCCTTGGCGCCTTCCGTCAAACCATCAATGCGATTGAAAGCCGTGTGGCGACCCTGGAATCCGTCGAGGGTCTCAACGCGTTCCCTGACGTGCAGTCGCGTATTGCCGGAATACAGGAACAGGTCAGGGATCTCATGGGTGCCGCCGATTCCGTCGCTGACCATAAATCACAATTGCTGGCAGTGTCGGAAGCGGTGGACAGTGGCTTGTCGGCCTTCATTGCCAACAACGCCGAAATCAAACGGATCCTGGTGCGGGAAGGGACAGAGGCCGCAGGCGACGATATCTACATTCGAGATCTGCTCACCACGGTGATGGACAATCTGGCCTATATTGAACTGCTGATCATGCAAATGGTCGGTACGGAAGATACTCGAAAGCTGGGTAAGATCGTTGAAAATCTTAGATTTAACACTCTGAATCTGGAACAGGACATCAACGCCCTGGTGGCGGAGGTCCCCAGGCTGGATAGCTTGCCGCCCCTGGTGGCCACGTTCATGGCAGCGGTCAATCAGGAAGACGGCATCATCAGCCAGTACGCCGGTTTCCGGCAGACCCGGCAGAGCCTTCAGGATGCCGTGGCGTCGGTGGACAGCGCGCTTGCGGTGCTCGCTTCCCGGCTGGACGCGATGGCGCTGGCGGTGTCGGACCGGGCCACGGGCGTGGTGACGTCGCTGGACCAACAGGCGAGACAGTCAGAGCAGTTGGTGTACTGGCTGGTTCCGCTGGTTATCCTGATCGCCATAGCCACGTCTGCCTGGTTGGGCCGTATGATCAGCCAACCCCTGCAAGCGACCCTGAAGCACCTGTCGGCTATGGCCAGCGGGGATTACTCCCGTCGTTTGAGTTTTGATGCCAAAGGCGAGTTTATTGATTTGAAGGCGTCGGTGAACCAGTTGGCGGATGCCATGGCCACCGTGCTGGACAGCCTGCAGGCGGCGGGCGCCGATATTGCCGTGATTGCCTCCGGCAACTCCCGTTTTGCCCGGGACTTCAACGGGCGGATTCGTCAACAATCCGATGAACTGGGGGCCATTGCCACGGCCATGACGGAAATGGAAGCATCGGCCCGGGAGGTTGCCGGATCGGTGCGGGAGACCCACAAATTGGTTGGCGAGGTCAATACCGAAATTGCCGACAACCTGACGGCCGCTGATCGCGGACGCCGATGTGTGGCTGACCTCGAGGCCGGGGCGCAGATGACCGCCGGCAAGCTGAAGCAACTGGAAAAAGCCTCGCTGGATATTGGCCGGATTACTGAGGCCATTGACGAGATTGCCAATCAGACCAATCTGCTGGCCCTGAACGCGGCCATTGAGTCGGCGCGTGCAGGTGAGGCCGGGCGCGGATTTGCGGTGGTTGCAGATGAGGTTCGTGGCCTGGCCCGGAAAACCACGGAGAGTACCGATACCATCCGGGGACTGGTGGAAGGGCTACAGAGGGAGGCGGCGGATTCGGTGGGATCCATGGATGCCAGCTTCTCCCAACTGGAGTCGGTCAAGACCCTGATGGCCCGGGTATCGGAAGGGGCAGAGAACATCCGGGGTGTGATGACCCGGATTCACCAGGGCGCCGAGCAGATTCGCTATGGCATGGATGAGCAGGAAAGTGTCAGCCGCAACGTATCCCGGCAGGTCAATGACATCAGCGGATCAGCGGTGGACAGTCTGGAAGAGATAGACGGGCTGGTCACCACCTGCGACCGTCTGGAAGACTCCGTAAGCAATATTGAAGCGCTGATGGGGCGGTTCCGGATACATTAACCGAACCGGGAATCGGAAAACGTTTGTTTGATATAACAAAGTCGTCTGATTCCCGGTTTATTTTCGCTTGTTAATGTTCGTTTACGAATATTAATATAGGTAAATATGTTCGTTAAGACAAAGTATATTTCGAAAACAACAAATACGTAACAGGAAAGACGCTATGGAACGAATAAAATCCGTCATCGCCCGGGAAATTCTGGACTCCCGGGGTGTTCCCACAGTGGAGGTGGAGGTAGAACTTCGTAACGGCGTTACTGGCTGTGGGCGCGTGCCGTCCGGCGCCTCAACCGGCTCCCGGGAAGCGCTGGAAAAGCGTGATGGCGACGCGGGCCGTTTCAATGGCAAGGGCGTGCTGCAGGCGGTTGCCGCCGTTCGTGACCGTATTGCGCCGGAGTTGAAAGACCGTGTGGTGTTCGATCAGCTGGTTATCGACCGGCTGATGTGCGACCTCGACGGCACCCCGAACAAGGGTGAGCTGGGCGCCAATGCCATCCTGGCGGTCTCGCTGGCGGTGGCCCAGGCCGCGGCCCGGTATCGCCAGCAGCCACTGTACCGCTACCTGGCGGAACTTTATGGCTGTTCGGGGCCGACGGTCCTGCCGGTGCCGATGATGAATATCATCAACGGCGGGGCCCACGCAGACAACAACGTGGATATTCAGGAGTTCATGATTCAGCCGGTGGGCGCCCCCAGCTACGGTGAAGCCCTGCGCATGGGGGTGGAAACCTTTCACGCCCTGAAATCGTTGTTGCGCAAGAAGGGATTGTCCACGTCGGTGGGCGATGAAGGTGGCTTTGCGCCGAACCTGCGCTCCAGTGAAGAAGCCCTTGACCTGATCATGATGGCGATCGAGAAGGCCGGTTACCGGCCCGGCTCGGACATTGTCCTGGCCCTCGATTGTGCGGCTTCGGAATTCCATGCCAACGGTGTGTATCACCTTGAGGGAGCGGGCAAGCGCTTCGATTCCGGCCAGTTTGCCGATTACCTGCTGTCGCTGGCCATGCAGTACCCCATCGCCTCCATTGAGGATGGCATGGACGAAAGTGACTGGGAGGGCTGGAAAGTGCTGACGGACAAGCTCGGCGAACGCATCCAGCTGGTCGGTGACGATCTGTTCGTTACCAACACCGCACTGATCGCCGAAGGGATCAGGAAAGGCATTGCCAATTCGGCACTGATCAAGTTCAACCAGATTGGCACCCTCACGGAAACCCTGGACGCCATCGGCGTGGCACAGGATGCGGGGTACACCGCGGTTATCTCCCACCGCAGCGGTGAAACCGAGGACACCTTCATCTCGGACCTGGCCGTGGCCACCCGGGCCGGGCAGATCAAAACCGGGTCCCTGTGCCGCTCTGACCGGGTGGCCAAGTACAACCGCCTGCTGCGCATCGAACAGGACCTCGGTGCCCATGCCTTCTATCCCGGTGTTGGCGCCATTCGCTGCGCACTGGATACATGATCAACGGCCCAGGAGACAGATCACCATGAGAAAGCCAATTCTGATCGCAAACTGGAAAATGAACGGCAGCCTGCAGTCCAACCAGGCCCTGATGGTTCGGCTGCTGCCACGGCTCCGACTGTTCCGGAAGACCATGGACCTGGCGGTGTGCCCGCCATTTCCCTACCTGTTCCAGGTACGGGACCTGCTCGGTTACACGGGCATCATGCTGGGCGCCCAGAACGTCTCCAGCTACGTTTCCGGTGCCTATACCGGTGAAGTCAGCGCCACCATGCTGCAGGAAATGGGCTGCCGCTACGTGCTGGTGGGCCACTCCGAGCGCCGTGCCCTGTACGGTGAAACCAGTCAGGACGTAGCGGCCAAGTTCCGGTCGGTGCTCGGTCTCGGGCTGATACCGGTGTTGTGTGTGGGCGAAACCCTGGAAGAGCGGGAGAACAACCAGACCCGAACCGTGATCGAGCAGCAGATCCAGGCGGTTATCGATGAGGTGGGGCTGGCGTCACTGGCCCGTGGCGTGGTGGCCTATGAGCCGGTGTGGGCCATTGGTACGGGTAAAACCGCAACGCCGGAACAGGTATCCCTGGTCCATCAGGACATTCGTCAGTTCGTGGCCCGCTGTGCACCGGAAGCCTCTGGTGATATCAGTCAGGAATTGAGGGTCATTTACGGCGGTAGTGTAAAGCCGGGAAATGCGTTTGAGTTGTTCAGCCTGCCCGATGTCGATGGCGGACTGATTGGCGGGGCGTCCCTGCACGCAGACGATTTTGGCACCATCGCCGGGGCCCTGGCAGAGGCCTCCGGCGTATTGACCGGCGAATGCAAGGTGGAGTAAGGAAAAAGGTGGGGCATGACAGCAACAGAAATGCCCCGGCTTTTCGGAATCGGACGCCGGTTTCCGGCTGCTCTGCTCCCAGGTATTGAGGACGGTCAGAGCGTCAGCGGCTTACCGGCCTCGCGGCGCCTGGTTTCCCACTCTTCTCGGGTCTGGGCGGCCTCGTCACCCTTCATGGAGTCGATGATGCTGAAGTAATCGGCACTGTATTCGTCTTGGATGATGGTGTTGCGGGGCTTGATCTTGACCACGTAGACGGTCTGAACGTTCTGGTGATCGAAAGCCCGCCAGTATTGTTCGTCTTTCAGGAAGGTGTACCGGTGGCCTTCCAGGGCCTTGATCAGGGCGCGGCTGTCGGTGGTGCCGGCGCGTTCCACGGCGTCCTTGTACTGGTACACGATACTGTAGGCAGAAGCGGCGGCCGTGGACGGGCGCATTTCATAGCGCTTGGAGAAAGCTTCCACGAAGGTTTTGCCCCGTGGGTAGTTCAGTTCGTAGGGGGCGTTCCAGACCCAGGGTGAGCCACCGACAATGCCCTCCATGATGGTGGGGCCTACCTGCCGGGCCATGCCCAGTGTCAGGTTGGGGACGACAACCTGCATTTTTTCGGTGAGTCCCATTTCGTAGGCGACGTTCAGGGCCCGCACCATGTCGTCCCCGAACAGCACCATCATCAGGACTTTGGCCCCGCTGGCTTCGGCCTGCTCCAGGGCTTCCCGGAAATCGGTGATCAGCGCCCGGGGAAAGGGGGTTTTCACACCCTGATGCTGTGCGGTGTCTTCGGTATCGGAGAATTTTCGTACCGATTCCTCCACCGACCAGCCCCAGGTGTAGTCCGCGGTAATGTAAAAATACTCCTGGCCGGCGTGGTTGCGCTTCAGGTACTGGCTCAGGGCCTTGGCCGTCATCCAGGCATTGTAGGGTTCACGGAACATGTACTCGTGGCCTTCGCTGCCAGTGGTGGCGTTGGAGTAGGTGAGGGTGCCGAAGTAAAGGGTGTTGCGATCCCGGGCGGCTTTGCCGGAGGCAATGGCAACGGCGCTGGATACGCCCCCAAACATCATTTCGACGCCTTCGCGGTCGATCAGTTCGGCGGTGTTTTTTGCGCCTCGGGCGGGTTCGCCCCGGGTGTTGCGAATCACCAGCTCCAGGGGCCGACCCATAACGCCCCCGGCTTCATTGATTTCGTCCACGGCCAGAAAGGCGCCCAGACGCTGTTGCAGCCCCTGATCCTTGTAGCGACCGGTCTGGGGATAGTTCAGGCCAATTTTAAGGGCTTCGGCACTGACCAGGGTGCTCACCAGCAGCATAAGACAGACTGAAAACAGCGCGTGTGCGAATTTCATAAGCGTGGGTCTCCGGGGGTGGCGCCAGCGTGAATCGGCCCACCGGATGGTTATTGGTTGTTCATGGGTCAGACAGTAGTGTCCCCGGTGATTATGGGGGGCAACAATGGGACGAAGGTGGAAGTTTGCGTTACAAATTGTAGGGAGGAGAGGCACGTCTCTCAGGGGAGGCGACCTGTGTCAGAAACAGAGGCCTTGCGTGGGCCTCAGTCCGTATTCCGGCGGTCTCAGGCTCAGAGTACGGCCGTTTGCCGGCAGGCTTCCAGCAGGGCATACCAGAGCGGCCGTGGCAGGTTGGTGCGCGTGCCGGCCAGGGCCGCCTGAATCCGCTGCTCTCGCAGGGACCCGAGTACCGGTATCGGCCGGCCCGGCAGTTGGCGTAGCCAGGCGATGGCCAGACCGGTCTCACAGAGTCCGGTTTCTTCCCGGGCCCTGTCCCTCAGGCTGGTGGGCAGCAGCTCGGGCAAGCGACCACCGGCCAGGGGTGACCAGGCGAGCCAGTGCAGCCCGTCAATCAAATGCGCCTCGAAGGTGCCGTCAAACAGCGGCTGGGCATGACCAAGAGACAGTTCACTCTGGTTGCAGACCAGTGGCAGATCAGTATGGGTTCGCAGCCAGCGCCATTGCTCCGGCAGGAAATTGGACACACCGATGTGTCGCACCTTGCCGGCCTTAACCGCATCTTCCAGGGCACCGGCTACGGTCTCCGCGTCCAGGAGCGGGTCCGGCCGGTGAATCAGAAAGGTATCGAGCTGCTCCAGGTTCAGGCGCCGGAGGGCATGATCAATGCCCCGCCGAAGGTACTGTGCTTCTGCCCGGTAATGCTTGGTGACCCAGCGGCTGGTGTCCTGGTGGCCGTGCACGATGCCGGCTTTGGTGATCACCCGCACAGCCTGCCTGAGAGCGGGTGCCACCCGGAGCGCCTCGCCAAAGAGACGTTCGCACTCACCATCGCCATAGATGTCGGCATGGTCGAAGACATCCAGGCCGTCATTGAGCCGGGCGTCAATCCAGGCTGCCAGGTTCGCCGGCCGGGTCAGGTCGCCATGGTCCTGAAGGCGCATCATGCCGAGGATAAGCGGGGTATCCGGCAGAAAATCGGCTGCTGGGACTGACGACATTATTTCCTCCCGAAGGCAATGACGGCACGATCATCACCGGTCTGTCGTGAAAAAACGTAGGGTTGCCGGCTGATCAGGGTGTGGGCACCCGCGCCGATGGCAGGGTGACGGTCCCGAAACTGGCCGAGGGTTTGCCAGTGTTCCAGAATGGCCGTCGCTTGGCCACTGTCGATATCGGCCCAGTTCATGTCAGACCGGGTGCCCTGGTGCGGATCAGAACCCGTGGCGCCAAACCGCCGGCCGGTTTCGTCACCGTAGAATACCTGAACCGCCCCGGGGGTCAGCAGCAGGGCCGCGGCGGCACGTTTCTGCAAGGCCGGGTCGTTACCGACAATGCGGCTGAACAGGTTGGTGTCGTGGGAGGAGATGTAGCTGAGCACATTGAACGGCTGGTTGCCGTTGAGCCGGTCGGCGTAATCCGCATAAATGGGCTCCATGTTCACCAGGCATCTGGCCCCGGCAGCGGCCTCTTCCTGCAGATCGAAGTTGATGACGGCGTCGAAGCCGGCATCGAAGTAGCTCGAACGCTGCACCGAATGCGGAAAGACTTCGGCCACCATCCAGAACTCTTTCGCCGGAAGTGGCGCGCCGGGGTTGGCCGCCCGGTAGTCATCAAGCGCTTTCTGGGCGCGGCGTTTCAGGGCCTGCCAGGCTTCCGGCTCGACGTGCTTGGCGGTATCCACCCGGAATCCGTCGACACCAAACTCCCGGACCCAGCCGGTCAGCCAGGTGATGAGGTAGTCTCGCACGGTGGCGTTCTCCAGTGGCCGGGCCCGGGTGGTCTCCTTGTGTTGCAGGAACACGGGCAGGTCCACCGTCCGGGTGGCTTCGGTCTTGAAATCCGGCAGGAAGGCGAGGGAGCCCCGGCGAGGATCAATAGACGCGGTTGGTGGCGTGTCGTAATCGGCGATTCCGGCCCGTACCCAGTCTTTGCCCCACCAACGGCGCCAGTCCGGATGATCGTAGTCGATAAAGGCGTGGTAGGCGTGGTAGTTTTCCCAGGATTCCGGCTGCCAATGCCCCCACCGGGGCGGAAGGTGTTTCTCGAAGCCGTCGTACAGGGCGCCAAAATCAAAGGTCTGCATGTCCTGGAGGGTGCTGTAGCCGGGATGGTTCATCACCACGTCCATGACCACCCGGATACCGCGCTCGTGGGCTTCGTCGACCAGGGTCCGGAATTCGTCCCGGGTGCCAAAATTGGCATCGGGTACGGTGAAGTCCAGGGCATAATAGCCGTGGTAGCCGTAATGCTGGAAATCACCCTGGTTGCCGCCACCGACCCAGCCGTGGATCTGTTCAAACGGCGGGGTGATCCAGAGCGCGTTGACGCCCAGATTCTGCAGGTAATCGAGTTTGTCCGTCAGGCCGGCGAAATCACCGCCGTGAAAGGTTCCGATCTCTTCTTTTCCATCGGGCTGGCGGCCGTAGTTCCAGTCGTTGTCGGTGCGGCCATTGGCGAATCGGTCGGTAACGGCGAAGTAAACCGTGGCCCCGGCCCACTGAAAACTGCCGGATTCCGTGCCCGCGGACTCCAGCAGCACCAGGCCCTCGGAGCCTTCCGCCGGTGCCAGGGTTACCCGGCCATTACGCACGGTGGCTGTCCGGCCACTGTAATAGTCCCGTACCTGCTCGCCCTCGGCAAAGGTATCCCCGACAGGGATGGTCATTTCCTGGTAGGACGCAGTGCAGAAGGTGGCTTCCCGGGCCGCGCCCGGTGCACCCGCCGCCGCTGAAAAATCCTGGAGCCTGGCATCGCTGGCGCAGCCGGCGAGGGCGAGGCCGACGGCCGAGGCGAGGCACAGGCCAAGCCCGGGTTTTCGGGGGTGTTGGGTCTTGAAAGCGCAGAGAGTCATGGCATTCGCTCCGGTTCGAATTATGGTTCTTGTGGGTGCCATCAAAGCAGAGTCCGGAACGGTGTGGTAGAAGGAATTTTCTACGCCTGACTACTCCCCCATGCTACGCCTCAGGGAATGAAATAAGGGGTGATGCTTATTCACCGGAATTGCAACAAAGTGCGGATACTCGCAAAAGAAAGGTTTGCGTTACGCCCGGTCCGGCAACCTCGTGACGGTCCGGACAACAAGAATAAGGCAGGAACACTCGGAGGAATGACCTGATGAATCGTCGAACTTTTATTCGCAGTACACTCGCTGTTTCCATCGTCGCCACCAGCTTCGGGATGGTCACACCCGCCCAGGCTGAAATTGAAGAAGGCAAGCTGGTGGTCTGGATCAACGGCGACAAGGGCTACGATGGCCTGCAGGAAGTCGGTGACTGGTTCACCAAAGAGACTGGTATCCCGGTTGAGGTTGCACACCCCGACAGTGCCACCGACAAGTTTCAGCAATCCGCCGCCACCGGCAACGGCCCGGACATCTTTATCTGGGCCCATGACCGCTTTGGCGAGTGGGCCCAGAGCGGCATTATTTCCGAGATCAAGCCGTCCCGGAAGGTTATCGAGGCCAATTACGACTTCACCTGGGATGCGGTCACCGTGAATGGCAAGAAATATGGTTACCCGATGGCGATCGAGTCCATCGGTCTGATCTACAACAAGGATTTGCTGCCGGAGCCGCCCAAGTCCTTTGAGGAGATCCCCGCCATCCACAAGGAGCTGGCCAAAGACGGCAAGCGCGCCATCCTGTGGGACTACAACAACACCTACTTCACCTGGCCGATGCTGGCGGCTGCCGGTGGCTATATCTTCGGCGAGAATGCCGACGGTACGGTCAATGTGAAAGATACCGGCGTCAATAATGAGGGTGCCATGAAAGGGGCCAGGACCCTGAAGATGCTGATCGATGAAGGCGTCATGCCCCGGGGTGTGGACTACAGCGCCATGGAGGCCAGCTTCAACAAGGGTGAGACCGCCATGATGATCAACGGTCCCTGGGCCTGGGGCAACCTTGAGAAAAGCGGTATTGACTTCGGTGTCGCCACACTCCCGACCGTGGATGGCGAGCCTGCCAAGCCGATGGTGGGTGTCATGGCGGCCACGCTGAACTCGGCCAGCCCGAACAGGGATCTGGCGGTGGAGTTCCTGGAGAACTACGCCCTGTCCGTCAAGGGCCTGAAAATGGTCAATAACGATGTGCCTCTGGGCGCGGTGGCCAATAAGGCGTTCATGGAAGAGTTGTCGTCGAACCCGCACATCAAGGCCACCTTCGAAAACGCCCGGTTGGGCGAGCCCATGCCGAATGTGCCGGCCATGGGTGCCTTCTGGTCCGCCATGGGGCCGGCCCTGCAAAACATTACGTCCGGACGCCAGTCCGTGGAAGACGCCCTGAACGCGGCCGCTCAGCGGATTACCCGGTAATCCGGGTAATCGGTTCCGGGGTGTGCGACACCCGCCCCGGTTCCCAACCGAGACGTCGATGAACATTGGCCGTCGCCCCGGTGGCGACGGCGTGCAACGGGCTGACTACAATGATAACGGAAACCCTTTCCTCCCCCGGAATTGAAAGCAGACACGCCATGACCCGAGTATTCCTCAAGTGGGGCTCGCTGGCGCTACTTGTCGCCGCATCGCTCTATCTCATACTGGCCCTCTATGTGCAGCGTGAGTTTGTCTTCGCCATGCTGTTCCTGGTGCTGACCGCGTCGGCCGTGGCGGTGTTTGTCAGCAGAAAGCTCTACGCGCACCGCTATATCTTCCCGGCGATTGCCGGCATGGGCCTGTTCGTGATTTTTCCGCTGATGTACACCGTTGGCATTGGCTTCACCAATTACAGTGCCAGCAACCTGCTGAGCTTTGAGCAGGTGCAGGACAACCTGCTGAGCCGCAGCTATCAGTCCGGGTCGGTGCGTTACGAGTTCGATGCGTACAAGACGCCGGATGGCTATGTGCTGTACCTGGAAGGCGACCATCAGGACCTGATCACTCCGCCCATTGATCTGGCCGCCGGCGAGACCCGCGCCCCGCTGTTTCCGGCCACATCGGTGCCGGAGGGCAAGCCTCTGCAGATCCGTGATGTGATCAAACTGAGACAGGACCTGGCCGGCCTGAAGCTGATCACCGATGACAATCGCGAGCTTAGCCAGGCTACCCTGCGTTCGTTCGCCGCCATTCATCCGCAGTTCACCCTGCACGACAACGGCACGCTGACCAACACCCAGACCGACGTGACCTATTTTCCGAACCATGACATCGGCTTCTATGTGAGCGCCGAGGGCGAGAAACTGGTACCGGGCTGGACGGTCAATATTGGCTGGGACAATTATCTGAAGGTGGTAACCGACCCCAGTATTCGTGGGCCGTTTTTCCAGATTTTCGTCTGGACGCTGACGTTTGCCGTGGCCACGGTGATCTTTACCCTGGCCCTGGGTCTGCTGCTGGCGAACCTGCTGCAATGGGACCAGATCCGCGGCAAGGGTTTCTACCGCACCATGCTGATTCTGCCGTACGCGGTGCCGGCGTTTATCTCGATCCTGGTCTTCAAGGGGCTGTTCAATCAGAACTTCGGGGAAATCAACCTGGTTCTGGAAAGTCTGTTCGGTGTTCGGCCCGACTGGTTCAGCGACCCGACCCTGGCCCGTTCAATGATCCTGATCGTCAACACCTGGCTCGGCTATCCGTACATGATGCTGCTGTGCATGGGGCTCCTGCAGGCGATTCCCCGGGATCTCTATGAAGCGTCCGCGATGGACGGGGCGGGGCCGGTGAACAATTTGTTCAACATTACCCTGCCGCTGATGATCAAGCCGCTGATGCCGTTGCTGATTGCCAGTTTTGCGTTCAACTTCAACAACTTTGTCCTGATTGCGTTGCTGACCGGAGGTGCGCCCGACATCCTCGGTGCCAGCACACCGGCGGGAACCACCGATCTGTTGGTGAGTTACACCTACCGCATTGCGTTCCAGGACTCCGGGCAGAACTTTGGTCTGGCGGCCGCCATTGCCACGGCGATCTTCGTGGTCGTGGGCGCGTTGTCCCTGATCAACCTCAAACTGTCCAAGATCAAGGTGTAAGGAGCTTCTCATGGCCATGGTTGAACCCCGCTCCACGAAGTACCGTGTGCTGGCGTCCCATCTGGGGATGCTGGCGTTCATTGTCGTCATTCTGTTCCCGCTGCTGATGGTGATTTCGATTTCCTTCCGCAGTGGTAACTTTGCCTCCGGCAGCCTGCTGCCTGAAAACCCGTCTCTGGAACACTGGTATCTGGCACTTGGCATTCCCTATACCGGTGAGGACGGAGTCACGACCCAGCCGCCGTTTCCGGTGCTGCTGTGGCTCTGGAATTCCATCAAGATTGCGGTGGTGTCGGCGGTGCTGATTCTGGCGCTGTCCACCACCAGTGCCTATGCCTTTGCACGCATGCGATTTGCCGGCAAGGGGTTTGTGCTCAAGTCCATGCTGATTTTCCAGATGTTCCCGCCGGTGCTGTCTCTGGTGGCGCTGTACGCGCTGTTCGATCAGATCGGCAATCACGTAAGCTGGCTGGGGCTGAATACCCACGGCGCTGTGATTGTGGCGTCTCTGGGCGGCATGGCCCTGCATATCTGGACGATCAAGGGGTATTTCGACTCCATTGACCGCTCTCTGGAGGAGGCGGCCATTGTGGATGGCGCCACGACCTGGCAGGCGTTCCGGTACATTCTGTTGCCGTTGTCGGTGCCGATTCTGGTGGTGGTGTTCATTCTGGCGTTCATTATGACGATCATGGAATACCCGATGGCGTCGATTCTGCTGGTGGATACCGACAAGCTGACGTTGGCGGTCGGGGCGCAGCAGTATCTGTATGAGCAGAATTACCTGTGGGGTGATTTCGCGGCCGCCGCGGTGCTGTCCGGGCTGCCGATTACGGTGATTTTCCTGTATTGCCAGAAGTGGATTGTCGGCGGTCTGACGGCCGGCGGTGTCAAGGGCTGACGTTTCCTATCTCCCAGGCCGCGACGGAAGATCCCGCGCGGTCTTTCCGCGACCTTTGCGTCTTCCAGCGTTAATTTTCGCGACCCGGTCAGGCTAATCCCCCCCCTGCTGACCGGGATTTTTTGTATCTGTCGATCTTATATGTTTTCGGAGCAGGGCCGCCCGCACATCGGTCGGGAATGGCCTGCCAAAACACGCTGTTCATACGTCCCTGTACGCTCGGCTCCGCCATCCATGGCTCCGCACGGTTTTGGCAGGCCATTCCCAACCAATGCGCTACCTCATGAGCCGGTCGCCAACTGGCTGGTGGGTATTCAATGGTCGATCGACAGTGTTTGGTGGGCTATAACGAGGACAAAAAGGGGCCGGTACGTGACGGAACCGGCCCAAAGAGGTAACCCCGTTAGGGGTGATGACAGATCGAAATAAACAGGGGGCCGGAATCAGCCCCCTGGAAAAGGGAAGCGTGCCCGGTTGTGATCAGAAGTCGATGCAGGGTTCCTGGTACAGGCGGGGGCAGGCGTTGCCGTCCTGGCGGAACAGGTGGCACTTGTTGGCGTTCAGGCCCAGGGTCATGCGGGTGCTTTCCTGGATCGGGTTGCTGCCATCCGTGCGCATGGTCATTACCCCGTCCACGTTGTTGACGTCCAGGTGTACCAGGGTCTGGTAACCCAGGCGTTCGACCACGTGCACCTCGCCTTCCAGGTACATGTCGGCTTCCTGGTTTTCACTCAGGTGTTCGGGGCGGATGCCCAGGGTGACGGTTTCGCCATCGGTCAGTCCGTTGCCGTTCACTGGTAGTTCCAGGCGATGGCTGCCGGGCATGTCGATGGTGACCGACTGGCTGCTGGCGGCAACCACGGTGCAGTCGATGAAATTCATCTTGGGTGACCCGATAAAGCCGGCCACAAACCGTGTTGACGGGTAGTGGTAGAGCTCCATGGGCTTGCCCACCTGGGCGATGGCGCCCTGGTCCAGGGCCACGATTTTGTCGGCCATGGTCATGGCTTCGACCTGGTCGTGGGTCACGTAGATCATGGTGGCGCCCAGGCGTTTGTGCAGGCGGGAGATTTCGATCCGCATCTGGACCCGCAGGGAGGCGTCGAGGTTCGACAGGGGTTCGTCGAACAGGAATACTTCCGGCTCGCGCACGATGGTGCGGCCGATGGCCACACGCTGGCGCTGGCCACCGGAGAGGTCCTTGGGTTTGCGTTCGAGCAGTTTGTCCAGTTGCAGCAGGGTCGCGGCATCCTGCACCCGGCGCTGAATTTCGGCTTTGGCGGTTTTCGCGAGTTTGAGGCCGAAGGCCATGTTCTCGGCCACGTCCATGTGCGGATACAGGGCGTAGGACTGGAACACCATGCCCACTTCCCGCTCCTTGGGCGGCAGGTCGTTGACTTTGTTGTTGCCGATGAACAGGTCGCCGGAGGTGATGTCTTCGAGCCCCGCGATCATGCGGAGCAGGGTGGATTTGCCGCAGCCGGACGGGCCGACGAACACGACAAATTCACCGTCCTGAATGTCCAGGTTCACATCGCGGGTGACCTGGGCTTCGTCAAAGCTTTTGCAGAGGTTGCGTAAGGTGACGCTGGCCATATCGTCTATCTTCTTGTTGGGTCGATTGAGTCTCAGAGTCGGGCAATGTCAACGCCCCAGGGCTCCAGTTTCAGGGTCTTGCCGTGCCACTGGCCACCAATGAACGCCGGTGTTCCGGTTTCTGGTTGTCCGGCGCCCGGCATGGTGATGGTTACCGGGGCATCGCTCAGGTTGAGGGCAACGACAAGCTGCTCGTCGCCGAGGCGACGGGTAAACACCAGGGTATTTTTCGGGCTTTCGCAGAATTCGATATCACCCTTGAGCAGAATCGGCTGTTTCCGGCGCCACCCCAGGAACGCCCGGTACGCTGCCAGCACCGAGTGGTCTTCGGCGTGCTGGACGGCTACGGCGGCATTGTAATGGTCATCATAAACCGGCAGCCACGGTCGTGCATCGGAGAAGCCGGCATGGGATTGCTGATGGTGCCAGGCCATGGGGGTCCGGCAGCCGTCACGACCCTTGTACTCGGGCCAGAAGTTGATTCCGTAAGGGTCCACCAGGTCTTCGTAGCGCAGCTCGGCTTCGGTCAGCCCCAGCTCTTCACCCTGATAGATGCAGACGCTGCCCCGGAGGGTGAGCAACATGGCCATGTAGGCTTTCAGTTGCTGTTCTGATTGTGCATTCCAGCGAGTGGCTACCCGGGCAACGTCGTGGTTGCCGATGGCCCAGCAGGGCCAGCCGTCGGTGAGCTTTTGCTCAATCGTGTCCACGGTCTTGTGGAAGAAATCCGCGCCATGCTGCTCGGTCAGCAGATCAAAGGAGTAGGCCATGTGCAGCTTGTCGCCATTGCTGGTGTAATCCGCCATGGTCTGCAGTGAGTTGTCGTCGCCGATTTCGCCGACCGTGGTCGTGCCCGGATACTGATCCAGTAGCGCACGCAGGCGCTTCAGGAACCCGATGTTTTCCGGACGGGTTTTGTCGTACTTGTGGAACTGGTAGGCGTAGGGGTTTTCCTTGCGTACGCCGATAGATCCTTCCGCCACCGCCTGGCTGGCGGGGTTGTCTCTCAACTCCGGGTCGTGGAAGCAGAAGTTGATGGCATCCAGCCGGAAGCCGTCAACGCCCCGGTCGAGCCAGAATTTTACGTCTGAAAGAACCTGCTCCTGCACCTCCGGGTTGTGGAAGTTCAGGTCCGGCTGGCTGGTCAGGAAATTGTGCAGGTAGTACTGCTTGCGGCGGCTGTCCCAGGCCCAGGCGGACCCTCCGAACACCGACAGCCAGTTGTTGGGAGGCGTTCCGTCGGATTTCGGATCGGCCCAGACATACCAGTCGGCTTTCGGGTTGTCCCGGGTGGCCCGGCTTTCGGTAAACCATGGGTGCTGGTCTGAGGAGTGGCTGAGCACCTGGTCGATCATGATTTTCAGGTCGCGCTTGTGGGCTTCGGCGATCAGCTCGTCGAAGTCTTCCAGAGTGCCGAAGATCGGGTCGACGTTACGGTAGTCGGATACGTCGTAGCCGAAATCCTTCATCGGTGAGGTAAAAAACGGTGACAGCCAGATTGCGTCCACGTTCAGGCTGGCGATGTAGTCCAGCTTGGCGGTGACTCCCGGCAGATCGCCGATGCCATCGCCATTGGAGTCGTAGAAACTGCGTGGATAAACCTGGTAAATGACGGCGCCGCGCCACCAGTCCGGATTCCTGATCATGTTGCCTCGCTTGTCGTTCCGGGTGTGAGCAAGTTGTTATTGTGCAGACTTGAGTCATACTGCGGCCGGGGCGGCTCCCGTTCATCCTCCTGCCGGACTTTTTGTTGGCGTAGTCCGGGGGAGGAGGGGGGCGTAGGAGGGCGGAGACCGATAGAGGAGTATTCACCGGATGCGAGGCGCAGCGGTGTTTCGGGTGTTAGTGGCGGCGTCCGGGGGCGCCCTGGCAGACTAGACCGCTGTCCGGCTGACCGCGCCGGACAGCGTTTCCGATCACCGTTTCGGGCAGGTAATGGCAACCATCAGGCTGATCAGCCCGGAACCGGCCAGGGCGCCGACGAATGGCATCAGGGTGGGTATGCTGCCGGGAAAGCTGGCGGCTTCCAGGCCCGCCATAACAGTACCTCCGGACAGCCATCCCGGTAGGATGGCGCCCAAAACCCCCGCCAGACATCCCAGAATTGCCGCCCGGGTGTTCATTCTTCGCCAGAGCCCCATCAGAACGGGCAACACTGCTGTGGCGCAGAGCAGGTCCGCAATCAGGAACAGCCTGAGCACTGAAATGCCCTGAAGCGCCACCAGCACCACCGGAATCATCAGCACGACGGTGAACCAGCGGGCGCTGGTAATGGAGAGCCCCTTTTTCTCCGTAACCGCCAGTGAGGCGAGAGCGTTCTGCAGCGTGTCCACCGACGACGCCACCAGAGTGATCGCCAGAATCAGTGCCGGTAAGGCGAGCCAGGCCGGCGCATCGGTAAGCAACGCAAAGAACGGAATCGGCGGCTGGCCAAGATCCGCTCCGCTTATGGCTGCCAGGATGCCAAGGCCGCCCACTACGGTCACCACGGCGATGGTCACCACACCACCAAGCAGCGCGCCCTGGCTCAGGGCTTCAGTATCCCGGGCGGACCACAGCCGTTGCCAGTACCCCTGGTGAAACAGGTTGGCCGCGGTCACCGCAATCACCAGCGTGAGGGCGACGCTGAGGGCTGTGGAGGCGGGAACATCCGGCAGTGCGGCGGGTGCTGCCTCCGGCAGCTTGTCGATCGCCACAACGCTGACGATGGCCAGCAGGCCGATCAACAGCAGGGCCTGCCACTGATCGGTAACGATGCTGGCGCGAAGCCCTCCCACCGCTGTGTAAATCAATGTGGTAACCGCCACGCCAACCACCACGGTGCCACCACTAATGCCGGACAGAAGCGAGGTTATGGCGCCAATAGCAGTGAGTTCGGCAGTCAGGAAGCACAGCATATACAGAACGGAGATTAGCGATACGTAATGCCGGACGCCCGTGCCGTAGCAGGCATCGGCAAACTCACCAATGCTGCGTCCCTGGGGCAGGAAACGACGGATCGCGGGCCCGCAGAAGGCGAATACGATAAAGGGTAATGCGGCGCCAAGGGCATAACCTGCCAGTGCCAGGGGACCAACCAGGGCGCCCACCTCGGGCGGTGCGAACAGGATCCAGCCGCCCATGCCCGAGGCGAGAAATGAGAGCCCGAGCGCGCGGGCACCCTGGCTGTTGCGGGCGGTGATGTAATCATCCAGTCCGCCATCGGCCAGGCGCGCCCTCAGCCCAAGCCAGGCAAACAGGAACAGGGCTGCCGCCAGGGCCGCCGCAGTGGTGTAGATCATGAAAGCTGTCTCCGCCGGTGATTGAGCGGGTTATAGTGCCACAGAGGTGCCGATCCGGCGAGACGAAGCGACCGTTTTGGGCTTATGCTTTAGTGACTGGTTTTTTTCTGTCCGGTCAGCCCGGGCAGGCAGGAGGTCAATAATGAGCAATCGCAAAGCAGAACTGGAATCCCTGAGAGCGGACCTGACGGCCAGGCTGGCCCGTTATCATGCCCATCAACATCGTGACGGAGGTCCGCTCGACAAGGATTCCGAAGAGCAGGCCGCGGAGGTCCAGAACGACGAAGTCGTGGACTCCCTGGAAACCGAAACCCGGGTCGAGCTGGTGCAGATTGAACATGCCCTTGAACGGATCGAGCACGGCTACGGCGACGACTGTGAGGTCTGTGGGGAAGCCATCGATCCGCGACGTTTACAGGTTTTGCCCTACACAACGGTCTGTGTGTCTTGCGCGCAAGACTGACACCCGTCCCTGGTGCCACTCGCTACTCTCCCTGGATCTTGCTAAGCAGGTCCTTGGCCAGCTCAATGGCCTCGGAACGATGACTGATGTTCTGCTTCTGGTACAGGCTGCGGATATGGGTCTTGACGGTCGTCGAGGCCACTTTCAGGTGCTCGGCAATCTGGTCGTTGGAAAGCCCTGCATGAATCAGGCTGAGGATTTGCCATTCGCGGCGGGTCAGCGGTGATGTGCGGATCAGCTCCGGCACATCGGGCCGATCAATGATGTCCTGAATGATGGCCTCGTCCAGAGAAATCCGGATGGCACGGCTGAAGTCCCGCTGTTGCTGGGCCAGTTGGATCAGTCGTTCGGTCCGCTGCAGTTCCATGCCCGCGATGGCATCCTCGTTGATCAGCGCCTTCAGAAGCACGATCAGTACTTTACCCAGCCGGAGAAAACTGCCCACCGCACCGGTGGTGCTGGCCAGCTGGAGCGCGGTTTTCATATGCTCCAGAGCCTGCGACCGTTCGTCCATCTGCCAGTAGAGATACGCCAGACCGATATGGTTCCGGTTCAGGTCGGTTTTCAGCCCGAACTCCCGGGCTACCGAGGTCAGCTCCTCCAGCAGCGGCTGGGCGGCCTGATACTGGCCGAGACTCATCAGGGCCCGGGCCCGGTTGCGCCCATTGCATTGATGGAAGTGATTGGTGGCCATGGCCGGGTTGCACGGTGGTGCAATGGTTAACCAGCGCTGAATGGCGTCTCGGTCCCGCACTGCGTCCCAGTAGGACAGCATGGTGGCGTGAGCGTTGGCGACCCAGTCCAGATGGTAGTCGCCGGAGGCGAGCATCTTCTGGATCTTGGCGATGTAGTCGGCGCAGAGACTCTGGCGGCCGCGGGCCTGGGCGACTTTCGCCAGGGAGGTGTAACTCTGCACGTACCAGCGCTCGCCCTGGGCTTCCAGGATTTCGATGCCCTGAAGCGCGCACCGCTCGGCACTCTCGAGGTGGTGCCATTCCCACATGATCTGGCTGCGAATCCGGAACAGGAATTCCAGAATCGGCAAATGATTAAGCTGATTTTCCTCGGCGTACTGAAACGCCCGCTCCTGAACGTTGTACGCGCGCTGGAGCAGCCCCATGGCCACACTGATTTCACTTTGCTGGCACAGGGCCCACAGCACATTCTGGTGAGCCTGATGGGCGCGGGCCAGGTGCTCGGTGTCCTGCATTCGCGCCAGGGCTTCGTCCAGTTCCCCTTTGACAAAGAGTGCTTCGCCAATGACGGACGCCGCTGCCACCCGGGATGTCGGCAGGTAGCGGGCCTCCTGCTCAATGGCCTCCCGGGCCAGCGCCAGGGCCCGGTCGCCGTCACCGTAGTTCATCGCCACCTGGGCCCGGATGGCGCTGAATTCGCCGTGCACGGCCCGCTGGGTGTCTGCACTCATGGAGGCCTGTACCTGGGCTTCGGCGGCAGACAGCCAGTTCTCCACTTCGTCGAACTTGTACTGACCTTGCGCTACCCAGGCGCGCAGCAGCGTCAGCGTCGGATCGCGGGCAATGACCTCCTGGGGCAGGGTATCGAGGCATCGCTGCAACAGGGTGAACTGGCCCTCGGTAAAGAATTTCCGCCCGTGAATGCTCAGGACCTCGGTGATTCGATCGGGGTCGTCCGCCGCGATCGCGTGCTTGGCGGCGTCTTCCGCGTGGTTCAGTTCGAGCCAGGCATCGGCGGCCCGCTGGTGCAGTTCCCGCTGGTTTTCCTGGGTGGTGCAGGTCAGGAGATGCCTGAGATACACGGAAAACAGCGGATGGTAACGGAACCAGAGCGCGGAATTATCCACGGGGGTGATGAACAGTCCCATCGATAGCAGACTGCTGAGCAGCGCCTGGCCGTCGGTATCGTCCATGACCCGCATGACCATGCCGGCATTGAACCGGTCAAGGATACTGGTGCGCAGCAGGAACGTTCGCTGCTGAGCGCTGAGGTTCTGGCCCACCAGTTCGTCAAAATAGTCAAAAATATGCTGGTTGCCGTGTTCAAGCTGGTCAACAAAGTCGCTGAACTCCACGCTGGTCGCGGCCGAGGCCGACAATAGCTGGAGGGCGGAAATCCAGCCTTCAACCCGGCGCACGGCCCGCTCGATATTTTCCCGGGACACCTCAAAGGGCAATCGTTTTTCCAGATAACGTTGGGCCTCATCGGCCTCGAACGCCAGCTCACGGCTGGTCATTTCGGCCATGCGTCCTTGCATTCGCAACTGGGCAACACCGACGGGTGGCAGGGTTCGGCTGATCAGCACCAGGGTCAGTTGGGCCGGCAGGTGCCGTAGCAGGAAGCGGATGCCGCTGTGGATTTCCTGATTGTCGATCAGATGGTAGTCGTCGAGAACCAGGTACAGGGGGTCATCGTCTGGTGGAAACTCTGCAAGCAGTTCCGTCAGGAAGGTCTCAAGGTCGGCAAAGCCGGTATCCCGGAGCGTCGACAGGGTGCTATCGCCGGCGCCGCCGGAAGCCTGCCGCAGGGCGTTGGCCAGGTAGCCGGCGAACCGGGCAGGGTCGTTGTCGCTGGTTTCAAGCCGGTACCAGGCTGATCTGGCCTCCATGGCTGCCAGGCGCTCCGCGATGGTGGTGGTCTTGCCATAGCCTGCCGGCGCGTGGACCAGCAGCAGGCTGACCGGCTCCAGGCCGTGAAGCTGGTCATTGAATTTTTCTCTCGGTAACAGCGCGGGGGGCGCGGGCGGACGGGTGTTTTTGGCGGAAATGAACGTCAGCCGGCCCGGATTCAGTGTTGTTGTCATCAGGATCTGCGTCTTGGAATGGAATCTCTCAGCCCCTGTTGATACCGGCTTTGGCCGTTGGCGTCAACTTCCCTGCTCACAGACAGATTTGAGGCACAGTTATCTTTAAGGGGTAAGGCTTTTCGGTATCTTACCGTAACAACATGTAACCCGTTCATGATCATGGGTAATAAAAACAGGAACTTCGTCTGACATGCTGCTGGTGCTCGCCGGATCCATCCTTACATTCACCATGGTGCAGGAAGCCACCGTGGTTGAGCCCTACGAAAAGGGCACGGTGGTTATTGAACAGAATGTGGATGCCAGTCCGGTTGAGCTGCGCACGGATGTCCGGGTGGAACCGCTGGTTGAGCAGAAGTACCGCAACATTGTGCGTCAGGCCTACGATTACAGCTGTGGCAGTGCGGCACTGACCACGGTACTGAACTACTACCTGGGGCGGACTCTGTCGGAACGGCAGGTCATGGAAGGCTTGCTGCACTACGGGGAAAGCGAACGGATCGTCCAGCGCCGGGCCTTTTCGATGCTCGACATGAAACGCCTGGTGACGGCACTGGGTTACCCCTCCGGCGGCTTCCGGGCAACCATCGACGATCTGAAGGATCTGGATCACCCGGCGATCGTCCCGATCGAGCACGCGGGCTTCAAGCACTTCGTGGTACTCAGGACCATCCGCGATGGCCGGGTTTACATTGCTGACCCGGCGGTCGGCAACCTGTCGTTCACGCTGGCCCAGTTTGAGCAGACCTGGGATGACAACGTGCTGTTTATAGTCTTTCCCGGTGGTGACAAACCGCTGGATAACCTCGAGCTCAAGGAAGAGGACCTGCGGTTTGTTGACGAGCAGACAATGACCCTCCTTGCACTGGAACGGATGCCGGTCTTTCACGAGGCCACTGAACGGCGAATCCGGAACTTGCTGGAACGGCAGAAGAATAACCCCGACGGCAGTGTTGAAAACACCCGAAAACAATTGCACTACCGTCGCAACTGACACAACCGAGTGGCCGGGTGACCGGCCAGGTTCAGAACAATACCAATCAGGAATAAGGGAGTCAGGATGAATCGTTGGTTTGTGCGAGGCGTGATCCTTGTTTCCGCGGCTGGCCTGCTTCCGGGCATGGTGCTGGCCCAGGAGGGGAATGTAGACCAGGCGAGGGAAGCGCTGGCCAAGCAGGCGGGTGATGAAGACGCTTCACGTCAGCTCGAGGAGGTCTTTCAGGCGGCCGAGAAAAGCTATTCCCTGCAGAAGAAAGGGAGCCACTCCCTGAACTACTCCTTTGATTATTCCTATACCGCCGATCAGCGGCTGGATCTGGAAATCACCGGAGGCTCTGTGCGTAACCTGGACGTGGTGCCGTCCGCGACCCATAACTTCACCAACGCCTTCTCCTACGACTACGGTTTGCTGGACAACCTCACCGTCGGCACCCGGATTCCGCTGGTGGTGAAGTACGACACCGAAGACGAACTGAACGTGTACGACGTGGGGGACTTCTCGTTCACCGCCCGCTGGCAGCCGTTTGCCTATGTGCCGGGCAAGATGTCCACAACGCTGTTCGGGACACTGACCACAAAGACCGGGGTCAGCCCTTACGAAATTGATATCCGGGAGCAATTGTCCACGGGCAGCGGCTATTACTCGCTTGGGGGTGGTGCCAGTCTGTCAAAGGTGCTGGATCCGGTGGTGGTTTTCGGGTCTGTCAGCGCCACTTACAATCTTCCGGCGGAGGACCTTCAGCAGGTCCGGGGCGCCCGCCTGCTGGAACAGGTGGACCCGGGTTTTGGCCTGTCCGGCTCTGCCGGTTTTGCCTACTCCCTGTCCTATGATATTTCCCTGAGTATTTCCGCGCAGATCAGTTACAGCGATGAAACGGTACTGAGCTTTTCAGACAACACCCAGGCGGTTGCCCAGGATCAGATGACGGGCTTCCTGAGCCTGTCGCTGGGTACCCGGGTCAGCGACACCACCATCGTCAACAGCAGCCTGGGTATCGGTCTGACCGAGGACGCACCGGACTTCTCCCTGGGTGTTTCCTTCCCCATTAATTTCTCTGGCCTCAAAGAGTGATTGGTGCCACTGACAATTTACGGGACGGGAAGAGCTCCATGGGACACAGCAGTCACAAGCGGCAGATTCTCGCGGCCCTGATTGCCGCGACACTCTCGGGCGGGGTCGAGGCCCAGCTGGCCCAGAATCTGACCATCCATCCCAAGGCACTGGCACTGGGGAACGCGGTCACCGCCGACCCCCCCGGGATCATGGCCATCCACTACAACCCGGCGGGCCTGACCAAACTGGACGGGCGCCAGCTGGAAGTGAACCTGATGAGTGTGTACCTCGACATCGACGCGGATTTTACCGCGCCGGACGGGTACAACATCTTCGGGATTGATGGCCTTGAGATTGATCCCCGGACCGGCAAGCAGCGGGACCCGGTCGCCAATACCCACAGCCATACCAACAATGTCGCCCTGTATCTGCCCGGCTATGGCATTCTGCGGGCGCCACCGGGGCCGGCGGTGGCGCCCTCGGCGGGTATCAGTATCAACCCTCCGGGCTCCAAGCTCACGTTTGCCAACGCCTTTTATCTACCCCTGGCGGCGGGTTTTTACCGGGAAAAGGACGACCCCGGCCGGTACCAGCCCCAGGCGACGGCTCTGCAGCGAACAACCTATCTCTCGCCGACCGTAGCCTATGAAATCAACGACGACTGGTCGGTAGGGGCGGGCGTTCATCTCTCCCACATGGGAATCGCTGCGGACCAGTACATGCGGGCACCAAACCTGCTGCTGGGTGTGGCCGAGATTCTTCAGGATGCCTTCAACTGCGAAAGCGGCGACGAGCCTTTGCAGCCCTGGCTAGCCCTGTGTGGCGGCAATGTTGGCCCCTGGGATGACATCGGCGCCCTCAACATCAACGTTCAGGAGACGCTATCGCCGACCTACTCCCTGGGTGTCATGTGGGAGCCGGCGGACTGGTTCAGCTGGGGGGCGAGTTACACCTCCGAAGCTGAAATGAACATGAAGGGCACCTTCGAGATCCAGTACACCGAAGACTGGTCCGGTTTCTGGCAGAGCGTGAACAGTTCGGTGCTGGGGGCCATCACCTCGGCGATTCTCAGCCTTCCCTCGGGGGCGCCCCGGGAAGCGGGTAACGTCAGCATGGATCTGGTATATCCTCAGCATTTCCAGACCGGCATCAGTGTCGATGTCCACCCGAAGCTGACGCTGAACGCAGACATTGGCTGGACCGACTACAAACAGTGGGACGCCTTTACCTTCCGGTTTGATCGTAACCTGGAGTTTCTCAACGCTGCCCGGATTCTGTCGCCGGACAATGCCACACCGAACACCCTGCGCTTGCCTCTGGGCTTCAAAAGTCAGTGGAACTGGGCTTTTGGCATGGAGTTCCACGCGTCGTCCCGGCTGGATCTGAGGGCCGGTGTGGAAATCCGTGACTCAGTGATCCCGGATGACCAGCGTCAGATTATGGCGCCGTTCGGTGGCGCCAACCTGTACAGCATCGGTATGGGGTATCAGTGGGACAAGGATACCGAGATCGACATGAATCTCAGTTATCTGCACTCCATTGAGACCATTCCGGCGGATACCAGTTGCAACCTGAACTGCGATAACATCACAAACATCATTTACAATCCTTACGCTGGTCTGAACGTGAAAACCTCGCTCAGGGTAGTGATGGCGGGGCTGAGCTTCCGAACCAAATTCTGAGGCGGTCTCAGGCAAACAAAGTGGTGGCTCGGTGGGCAGACGAACACTATGGACAACCGCGGGGTGGCTCCTCTCCGGGCTTTTGCTGGCGGGCTGCCAGGTGGGGGGCTCTCCGGTCTCTGAGCGGCAGGGTTACTTTACCTGGGTCGATGAGCAGGGCAGGGTCCGTTATTCGCCCATTGTTGAAGCGCCTGACCAGCAGAGCCCCGCCCCTGACCGGGAAATAACGCGGGAACCGGAGGCGGAATACACGCTGGAAAACTACCCGGACGCCGAACAGCTGCGAAAAGAGGGTTACGTGCGTCCCGGCGAGCGACAACCCTATTTCACATGGCGCGATGCCAACGGCAATGTGCGGGTGAGTTACTACCGCCCGGACACTCGCACGGATGCAGAAAAAGGCCTGGTCGAGCCGCCAGTCCGAATCACGCCGGCGAGCGTTTACCACGGCGGTCAGGCGCCGGCTGAACGTGAGCCGGTTCCGGGCTATGATCCGGATGCGTTCGCGATTCTGGGCATTGAGCCCTCGGGCGAGGACTACATGACGCGGTTCTCGGAGGTCTGTTGCCAGGCGCTGAACCCGGCAAACCACCATGAGTGGCAATCCGGGCGGGAGTTTGGCGTCCGGGTGACCGACGCCTCGCCGGTTTATCCGTTCCCGTCAGGCGACAGCCCCTATGAGCTGGTGGCTTTACCGGATCACCCCGCATCATCCGGCTTTCTTATCCGTATCCATTCCTACGCCCATGACGGCGTGTTTGTCCCCAGTTTTGCCTTCCTTGATGAACAGCGCCGGCCGGTTCGCCTGGTGACCGATCTGGTGATGGCGTTCACCCCGGAAACCTGGCACCGGCGTGGCTACCTCTCCGCCTGGGTGCCCGTGTTCCCGGGCCAGGGCGAACGCTGGCTGCTGGTGTTCACCCGGAGCCGGGACCTGCGGGGGCAGACGGTGATCGAGACCCCGCAGGGTCCGGAATCCACCCCCCACGTAACCACCGGCGAACTTGGCCTGAAAATGCTGGAAGACTAGTCTTCCGGCTGGCTCAAATCCAGCCACTGCTGTGACAGCCAGTAATAGCTGCCGTCTTTTGCCGGATGGGTGCAGTTATAACGGAACCGGCGACTGTTGAACGGTTCTGGCGCCTGCACCAGGACCATTCCGTCGTCTACCGTGACATCGATGCGCCCCATGCCCGAGGCAAAGCAGGTCAACCGGGCCTTGTTCAGGCTGTCGGCCAGCGGGAAGGAGAGGGTCGGCGGGTTCGATGCCAGTACACCGTCTGGCAATGCATCGGCATCAACGGGAAACGCCTGGCTTTGCAGCTTGGTTTTCAGTGTGCTGAGTTGCCCGTAGGCGTTGGCCATGGGGAATCTGGGCAGACGTGTCTTGCTTGATTGGCTGCCGATGGCTCCGGACTGTTGCCCGTAACCAAACCAGCCGCGCTCTGACAGTTCGGCCTCCAGTGCGGCATCGAACTCGCCGTAGGGATAGGCGAACAGCGGCGCATCGGTGCCCAGTCGATCCCTGAGTGCGGACTGGGCCTGATCCAGGCTCTTGCTGATACGGCTGTGCCAGGCTTCCACGGATTCGCCGGGTTTACGGGCCAGATGGCCATGGTCGGCGCTGTGGTTGGCAATGGTGACGCCCTCCCGGGACGCCAGTTCGGCCAGTTGGTTCCAGGTCATATAGCCCTCGCTGCCCACCGCCCGGGTGTTGACGAAGACAGTATAGGGCCAGTTACGTTTGGCCAGCATCGGCGCGGCCTGTTGATAGACCGAGTCGTAGGCATCATCAAACGTCAGGGCAACTTTCTGGGCCGGGTCACCGGCCAGCGCTGCCCTGGTTGCAGTGTGCAGGTCGACCACCGGTAACCCGAGGTTTTCAATCATGTCCAGCTGAGCTTTGAACAGCGATACCGATGTGCTGGTGGACGGCGGCGTTGAATCGCTGATGTGGTGGTACTGAAGCACCACCAGGTCCGCCCGTGTAGTGGTGGCGATCGTGATCAGTGCCAGGGTAAGCAGGGCTGTCACAAACTGTCTGTTAACCATCGTGGCTCCGTTGCAGTGCGGCTTGGTGTCAATTATCGAGTGGTTTGCTGAAAGTGCGTTTTCAGTACCGCGAAGGCCTCATTGAGACCTTGTATGGTATCGGTGTCGCCTCCACGGTCAGGATGGGCCCGCATGACCGCCCGCCGGAACCGGTGCTTCACCTCCGGAAAACTGTCCGGAATGCCACCGAATCCCAGCCGCTCCGCGGCCGCCAGGATGTCGGCCCTGGCGGGAGTCGCGCCCGGTCGGCCAGACCAAAAATCGTCCATCATTCTGGTGATCGCCTCGTCCGGCAACCGGTACTGGGACAGGTCCAGGTAGAATTGACGCAGGCTGTCCACGCTGTCCGGCACACCATGACCACCAACGACGTTACTGGCCTCCAGCCGGATGTTCAGGGGTGAGATGTTCAGGCTTTCACCGCCTGCCGCCAGTTGATCCCGAAGCCGGTACAGCACGTGGAACAACAGGAAGTGTACCGGATACAGGTTTTCGGGCTCACTGAACCGGACCTCGCCAATCAGTGACCAGGGGGGCTGCTGCAGCACCTTGATCAGCGTCAGCTCGTTGATTCCGGTCGGTGCCTGGCGCAACTCGTGCTCCACGGCCACCAGCAAATGCTGGACCTGGTGCTCCAGCAGGGCGTCAGCCTCCGACGAACGCGGTAGTGGTCTGTTCTGAGTCGCAATCGTCTGCTTCATGGCACCTATGTTAGGAGAGTCGGGGCTGTCAGGAAAGCCTGACACGCGTATAATCGCCTGTCCATTTGCCTGATGAACGTTGTTGGTATGCCAGACGCAATAACCGCCAGTCCAGAGTCCACCAGTGCCGAGCGCGAGCGCCGCCAGAAGCTGGAAACAAACAAACTGCAGAAACGTCTGCGCCGGGAAGTCGGCCAGGCGATCGCCGATTTCTCGATGATTGAGGCCGGCGATAAAGTGATGTGCTGTCTCAGCGGTGGCAAGGACTCCTACGCCATGCTGGATATTCTGATGAACCTGCAGAAAAGCGCGCCGGTGTCTTTCGAGCTGATTGCCGTCAACCTCGATCAGAAGCAGCCTGGTTTCCCGGAAGAGGTGCTGCCGGGCTATCTCGATAACCTGGGTATTGAATACCACATCATCGAGAAAGACACCTACAGCATTGTCAAAGACAAGGTGCCCGAGGGGAAAACCACCTGTGGCCTGTGTTCCCGGCTACGTCGCGGAATTCTCTATAATTTCGCGGAAGAGCACGGGGTCACCAAAATTGCGCTGGGCCACCATCGGGATGATCTGCTGGAAACCCTGTTTCTGAATATGTTCTATGGCGGCAAGCTGAAAACCATGCCACCGGTGCTGCACAGTGACGATGGCCGTAACACAGTGATCCGGCCCTTGGCGTACAGCCGGGAAAAGGACATCGCCCGCTATGCGGCGCTGAGGGAATATCCGATCATTCCGTGCAATCTGTGCGGGTCTCAGGAGAACCTGCAGCGTCAAGTGATCAAGGACATGTTCCAGGGCTGGGACAAGCAGCACCCGGGGCGACTGGAAACCATGTTCCGGGCCATCTGCAACGTGGAGCCATCGCACCTGGCGGATCCCGAGCTCTACGACTTCCGGGAAGGAAAGCGTCTGGGCGGTAAGCGCCAGGCGGTAAACACGGCCGATCCGGTGGAAACTCCGGACTTTGGCCGGCTGGATGTGCTGAATATCTGAACCGGCCCGGTCAGTGGCCCGATATCATGGCAATGGGCAGGGTCCAGATACCGAACAGCATCAGCAGGCCACCGGCGAGTTTGCGAAACAGAGGGTGCTGCTTCAGGCGCCGGATCCCGCCGGCGGCGTATCCGGTTGCCAGCATGGAGGGCAGGGTACCCAGGCCAAAGCAGGCCATGGTGAGGGCGGCCGATCCCACGGAGGGCTGTAGCGCGGCCCAGCCCAGGGTGCTGTAAACCAGCCCGCACGGCAACCAGCCCCAAAGGGACCCCAGGGCCAGTGCCTGACCGGCGTGAGTGACGGGGACAAAGCGACGGGTGAGAGGAGATACCCGCTTCCAGACCGGCGCGCCCAGGCGTTCTACGTACCGTATGCCCTGCCACCACTGCCCCATGGACAGCCCCATGAAAATAAGCAGCAGGCCGGCGAGGGTTCTCAATATCGGCCCGAGCCCCGCCCAGGCACTGGCGGCCGACGTGCTGACCAGGGCCACCAGGGCGGCGATGGCGACGTAACTGCCGACGCGACCGACGTTAAAGGCCAGCAGCATGGCGGTTTGCCGTGCCCGGAACCCCTTCCCCACAGGGACCGCCATGGAGAGCGAGGCGCTGATGCCGCCGCACATGCTCAGGCAGTGGGTGCTGCCGAGTAGCCCGATCAGAAACGCACTGGGGTAGCTGAGGTAGAGTTCAGGATTCATCTGGCTTGTTGTCAGTGCCCTCGGGACGGTCCGCTTGCCCGTCGGGTTTTTCCGCCCGTGCTTCGTCCGGAATCATGTCTTCGTCGTCGTCATACAGAATGCGGTGGGCCGGCCCCTCAAGGTCATCGTACTGCCCATTCCGTACCGCCCATGAAAACAACACGATGCCCAGGGCGACCAGGATCAGCATCACGGGCACTAGAATCATCACGATCTGCATGGCACGGGCCTCCCGGGAAAACAGGCTGCTACGGTATCAGGACAAAGCCCGGGCGCCAACCGGTGGATTGTCCGCATGCCCGGGGCGGGCATTTTTGCCCAGGCGCAGGGCGTTGAGTACCACCACCAGTGAACTCAGGGACATGCCGATGGCCGCCAGCCAGGGTGGCACGAGACCGGCTGCCGCCAGGGGCAGGGCACAGAGGTTATAGCCAAGCGCCCAGTACAGGTTCTGGCGAATGATCCGTCGCGTGGCGCGGCTGGTATCCAGTGCGTTCACCAGTTGCATAAGCTGGCCATTGAGCAGGACAGCATCCGCCTTGAGCTGGGTCAGGTCGGCCGCGCTGCCCATGGCCACGGACACCCCGGCGCCAGCCATGGACGGCAAGTCGTTCAGGCCATCGCCCACCATCATGATATGCCGGCCTTCGGCCCGGAGCTGTTCCAGTACGGCCAGTTTTTGCTCGGGCGAGGCCTGGCCGATGGCTTCGTCGATACCCAGTTGCCGGGCCACCCGGTCGACATGGCCAGACCGGTCGCCGCTGAGCAGGAGCGTGCGGATACCCGTGGCCTGCAAGGCCGCGATGGCCTGCCGGGCGTCGTCCCGGGGCTGATCGTCCAGATGGAAACAGGCCAGCCACTCGCGGTCGCTGGCGAGCCAGATTTCCATGCCGGAGTGGCCGTCCGACGCCGGCATCGGCACGTTGACATTTCCGGCCACGAACTCGGGATGACCAATGACCAGGGTCTGTTGTCCGAGCCGGCCGGTCAGGCCTCCGCCAACATGGTTGCTGATGTCGTCGATCGGTGCTCCTTTGTGGCCATGGAAGACCCGGGCAACCGGATGTTCCGAATGACTCTCAAGCCCCGCAGCCAGCCTCAGGCAGCCCGCTTCGTCCAGGGACCCCACCGGCGTGACCGATACCAGGCTGAGTTCACCTCGGGTCAGTGTGCCGGTCTTGTCGAAGATGACGGTATCAATGGCGTTCATGGATTCGAGGGTATGCCCCCGGGTGGGCAGGAATCCCAGGCGGCGGAGGTTGACCGTAGCGGCGGTAATGGCCGTGGGTGTTGCCAGGGAAAGCGCACAGGGGCAGGTGACGACCAGCACGGACAGTGTGATATCGAAGGCATTGTCCGCGCCGGCGAGCCACCACCCCACCCAGACCACCGGTGCGAGAATCAGCACCCGGGCCACGAATTTTCCGGCAAGGCGGTCCGCCATCAACGCGACCGGGGGTTTTTCCGACTGAACCCGGTCGAGCACCCGGAGAATGCCGGAAAGCCGGGTTCGAGCCCCCGACTTCAGTACCCGGATATCCAGCGGGTTCTCACCGTTGATGCTTCCGGCATGAACCGAATCCCCTGGATTGCGGGTTTCGGGCAGGTACTCGCCGGTGAGGGCCGATTCATTCAGGGTAGACCGGCCGGTGACAATGATACCGTCCACCGGCAGGGTTTCTCCCGGTCGGACACGAATCAGGTCCCCGGGACGAAGCTGGTGGGCTGGCACGATCGCGGTCTGGTCGCCGTCAACGCGGGACGCAACCGACGGCTGAAAACCTGCCAGGGCATTGCCGGTAAGCCCGGCCCGAACCCGGGCCTGAAGTTCGATGTAGCGGCCGAGCAACAGGAAAAAGGTGAACATGCAGACCGACTCGAAATAGACTTCGTCGCCGCCGGCGAGGGTGACCCAGGCGCTGGCCAGGTAGGCCAGCCCGATGGCAATCGCCACGGGGACATCCATGGTCAGGTGCCGGGTGGCGAGGTCGCGACGGGCGTTCCTGAAAAACGGCCGGGCGCTGTAAAACACGACCGGTGTGGCCACCAGCAAGCTGAACCAGCGAAAGAAGCTGACGAATTCCACGGACAGGCCGTTGACCATTTCAAAATACAGGGGAAACGCCAGCATCATGCTCTGAAACGCGCCAATGCCGGCAACCGCCAGGCGGATGAGCATGGAGCGATGTTCGGCTTTCAAGGCCAGCTCCGCCTCATCGGCCTGGTAGGGGCGAGCGGTATAACCGAGCTCATGGATGGCAAACAGCAGATCGCTGAGCCGCGCCTGATCGTTGGCCCACACCAGCCGGGCGCGCTGGGTTGTGTGGTTTACCGCAAACGACAACACTCCGAGCTGCTTCTGCATGTGGTGTTCCAGCAGCCAGATGCAGGCGGCACAGGTAATGCCGCCAATCAGCAACTGCGCTTCCTGGCCACCCTTCACCGGTGATACAAACGCCTCCTGAACCAGTGGATGGTCCAGCTCGCGCAACCTCGCCTGTTCGGACGCAGTCAACGGGCGCGGGGTAACGGCCTGCTCGGTTCGGAAATCGTAAAAACCCGAAAGCCCTTCATTGCGGATGGTTTCACACACGGCCTTGCAGCCCTGGCAGCAGAAATAACGCCGCTCGCCGTCCAGTTCCAGGGTTATGGCGGGTTCGCCCGTCGCCGGTTCACCGCAATGAAAGCAAGCCACTCAGGTCATCCTTGGGCAGACGCCTCGGCCCGGATGGACAGACCGTTTTCAGCGGGCAGCCAGGCCTCGCCTTTGAGCCGCCAGCGGTTGTCCGGGCCCCGGAGATCGTAGTACCAGCGGCCCTCGATGTCTTCCAGCAACTGACCGCGGTACTGCCCCGGCGCAATGCGCTGAAACTGGATGGTCCGGTCCCGGTCAGCCAACGTGGGGTGAAACAGGTTCAGAACCAGATAGGGAAAGTCGGCGGGTCCGTCAGCGGTATCGAGGGTCAGGGCCAGCGATCGCTGGTCGAACTCAAGCTCCCCTGCCAGTCCGAGATCGACGGCGGCCTGGTCCCGGGCCAGTTCGAGGTTGATGGCGCGGCCTTTTTTGGAATAGTCGTCGGTGACCATGGTGTCCTCCATGTTGGAGGCTACGATGATCATGAAAGTACACCACACGATGGCCGCCAGCGGGAAAATAGTCAGAAACCAGAACCAGGGCTGGCGATACCAGGGGGCTACGGGTGTTTCTTCAGTCATAGTGCTCAGTCTCGGTTAAATATCAATGTCTCAAGGGCACGCATGCATCAGCGCGTTGGACCCACAAATCGGCTTTCGGTTTCCAGCGACAGGGTTGGATCCGTGAGGGACTCCGCCTGAAAGTGGATTTCGCTGTTTGATTGCCCGACCGCTTCGGGCGCCACATCCACGACCGTTGGCAGCGCCCTGTTTTCACCGCTCTCAACCCGCACACGGGTATTGGTAAGAATCTGGATACCCTCCAGGCCGCTGACAGAGATCTCAAAGGTTTGCGGTACCTCGGTCATGTTGGCGATTTTCAGGGTGTAGGTGTTTTCAATCCGGCCCTGCCCATTGAAACTGAACAGGGTACCCCGGTCGCGGATAACGTCCATCTGCGCCGGCACGCGGGTGATGATGGTGAAGGCGATAGCGGCAATCATCAATGCCAGCACCGCTCCATAACCAAACGTTCGCGGGCGCAGTAATTTGGAAGAACGGCCTTCGAGCTCATTTTCCGTGGTGTAACGGATCAGGCCCAAAGGGTAGTTCATCTTCTCCATCACTTCATCGCAGGCGTCGATGCAGAGTGCGCAGCCGATGCACTCGTACTGAAGACCGTCACGGATGTCGATGCCGGTCGGGCAAACCTGAACACACTGACCACAGTCGATACAGTCGCCCAGCCCCACCTCGGCCGGCTCCACGCCCTTCTTGCGACCACCACGGGGCTCACCCCGGTTGGGGTCGTAGGACACAACCCGGGTATCCGGATCCAACATTACCGACTGGAACCGGGCATAGGGGCACATGTACAGGCAGACCTGCTCGCGCAGCCAGCCGGCATTCAGGTAGGTGGCGGCCGTAAAGAAAGCCACCCAGAAATAGGCCCACCCGTTGGCCTGCAGGGTGACGATGTCTGCCAGCAGGTCCCGGATCGGATAAAAATAGCCCACGAAGGTCAGGCCGGTTGCCAGAGCGACCAATAGCCAGGCCCCGTGCTTGGCGGATTTTTTGGCCATCTTTTCGAACGAGCGGGGTGACTTGTCCAGCTTTATCCGCTTGTTGCGGCTGCCCTCGATTCGTTCTTCGATCCACATGAAAATGAATGTCCACACGGTCTGTGGGCAGGTATAACCGCACCAGACCCGGCCAAACAGGGTGGTGATGAAGAACAGGCCAAAAGCGCTGATAATCAGCAACCCGGAGAGCAGGAAAAAATCCTTGGGGTAGAACGTGACACCGTAGAGGTGGAACTCCCGGGCCGGAAGGTCGAAATGAATCAGCGGCTGGCCGTCCAGGGTGATCCAGACGAACAGAAAATACATGCCCATGAGCAGCAGCAAGCTGACGTTCCGGATCTTCTGGAAGAAGCCTTTGACTTCTTTCGCATAGATCTTCTTGCGACTGGCGTATAGTTCGACGGTTCCGGTGTTGTTGTTTTTGTTGGAGGCGTCAGAGGATGGGTCAACCTGTTTGACCGGAATCTCACTGCTCATCGTTACCTCCCGATGAATTGGCAAAGCGGGGAAGCGGGCCCGGAGGGTCTGCGGATCAGTTCAATCCTGTGCCCGCCCGACAGACACAGGGTTGAACAGACCTGGCCGAGGGATACCCCGGCCCGGACACATCAGTTCGAGAGACTGTAAACGTACGCCGCCAGAATCTGGATCTGATCTTCACTGAGGCGACCGCCCTGGGCCGGCATCTGATTCTGGCGCCCGTTGACAACGGTCTCCTTGATCCACTCGTAGGTGGAGCCATAAAGCCAGGTATTGTCGGTCAGATTCGGTGCACCAACAGCGTTGTTACCCTTGGCATCGGCACCGTGGCAACCGGCACACGCCTGGGCGAACACGGCCTTGCCGGCCTCCGCTGCCTGCGGGTCCTTGGCACGATCACTGAAGCTGAGCACATAGTTGACTACCTGATCGACCTGCTCGTTGGTCATGCCGGGCATCAGGCCCTTGGCGGGCATGTTGCCCATCCGGCCATTGTGCAGGGTCTCCAGGATAGCTTCCGGGGTGCCGCCATAGAGCCAGTCGTCGTCCGTCAGGTTGGGGAAACCGACCTGACCCCGGGCCGCAGAGCCATGGCAGACCGAGCAGTTGTTGGCAAACAGGCGCTGGCCGATCTTCAGAGCGTCTTCGTTGGTGGCAAGTTGAGGTACGGGGGTATCGCCGTACTGGGCGTAGATTTCGCCGAATTTCTCTTCGGCTTCGGCCATCTCGGCTTCCCACTGGTTCGTGGATGACCAGCCCAGAATGCCCTGGAAATTGCCCAGGCCAGGATAGAGCACCAGGTAACCCAGCGAGAAGAAGCAGGTTGCGAGGAACAGATAGAACCACCATTTCGGCAGAGGGTTATCGTATTCCTCGATACCATCGAAGGAATGGCCGGTGGTGCGGTCGGTCTCGCTATCGGTGGTCTGGCTTTTACGGGTTGCCCACAGAAGCCACATACAGCCAAAAATAGTACCGAGCACGATCACACTGATCCAGAGGCTCCAAAAGGTACTCATTGTTTTTTCTCCGTTTTTTCCTGTTCAAGAGTACGCTTTTCCACGTCGTCGTCGTCGAAGGGCAGGTGCGCTGCCTCGTCGTTGGCCTTTTTCCGGTGAGCGCTGTAGGCCCACCAGACAATGCCCAGAAACGCCACCATGACCAGAAGCGTATGGATACCGCGTAACTCGTTCAAATCCATGGGGATCACCGTTTGTCTGAAATCACCGTACCCAACTGTTGCAGGTAGGCGACCAGAGCCTCGATTTCAAATTTACCTTTCACCTGTTCGGCCGCACCGGCGATCTGTTCGTCCGTATAGGGAACGCCCAGTGTCTGCAGGGTTTCCATTTTGGACGCGGTTTCCGTGTGATCGACCCGATTCTCAAACAGCCAGGGGAACGCCGGCATGTTGGATTCCGGTACAACGCTGCGGGGGTTGTACAGATGCTGGCGCTGCCAGGCGTCTGAGTAACGTCCGCCAACGCGGGCCAGATCCGGGCCGGTGCGCTTGGAGCCCCAGAGGAACGGGCGATCGTAGACAAACTCGCCCGCAACGGAGTAGTGGCCATAACGCTCGGTCTCCGCCCGGAATGGGCGGATCTGCTGGGTATGACACACGTGGCAGCCTTCACGGATATAGATGTCCCGGCCTTCCAGTTCCAGTGCGGAATAGGGCTCCAGGCCCTCAATCGGCTCATTGGTTTCCTGGATGAAGAACAGGGGCAATACCTCTACCAGGAAGCCACCACTGATGGTCAGGATGATCAGCACGATCATCAGTCCCAGGTTCTTTTCAACAATTTCGTGTTTCATCTGGTCTCTCTCCCCTTACGCCGCCTGGGCTGCGGCATTGTCCTGGGCAACCGCTTCTTTCTGGCGCACGGTCATGTAGGTGTTGTAGGCCATGACCAGCATGCCGCTGAGGAATATGGCGCCACCTATGAGTCGTACAAAATAGCCTGGATAGGAGGCTTCGAGTGATTCCACAAAGCTGTAGGTCAGTGTGCCGTCCTCGTTGACTGCCCGCCACATCAGGCCCTGCATGATGCCGTTTACCCACATGGCGACGATGTACAGAACGGTACCGACGGTTGCCAGCCAGAAATGCACGTTGATCAGGCTGGTGCTGTACATGGCCTGGAGGCCCCAAAGCTTGGGAATCAGGTGATAGAGGGCACCGATGCTGATCATGGCAACCCAGCCGAGGGCACCGGAGTGTACGTGGCCAATGGTCCAGTCGGTGTTGTGGGACAGGGCGTTCACCGTCTTGATGGCCATCATCGGTCCTTCAAAGGTGGACATGCCGTAGAACGACAGGGACACCACCAGGAAACGGAGAATCGGATCCGTCCGCAGTTTGTGCCAGGCCCCGGAGAGCGTCATCATGCCGTTGATCATGCCACCCCAGGACGGCGCCAGCAGAATCAGTGACATCACCATGCCCGCTGTCTGGGCCCAGTCCGGCAGTGCGGAATAGTGCAGGTGGTGACCACCCGCCCAGACGTAGGTGGCAATCAGCGCCCAGAAGTGAACGATGGACAGGCGATAGGAGTAAATCGGCCGATTGGCCTGCTTGGGCACGAAGTAGTACATCATGCCCAGGAAGCCGGCGGTCAGGAAGAAGCCGACGGCGTTGTGGCCCCACCACCATTGCATCATGGCGTCGGTCACCCCGGCGTACGCGGAGTAGGATTTAAAGGCACTGACCGGCAGGGCCAGGTTGTTGCCAATATGCAGTACCGCAACGGTAAGAATAAAACCGCCGTAAAACCAGTTCGCCACATAGATGTGCGGGCTGCTGCGCTTCATGATGGTGCCAAAGAACACCAGGGCGTAGCTTATCCACACCACCGCGATGGCGATGTCAATCGGCCACTCCAGTTCGGCGTATTCCTTGGTGGAGGTAAGGCCCTGGGGCAGGGTGATAATGGCGGAGACCATAATGGCCTGCCAGCCCCAGAAGGTAAATGCAGCCAGGCCGTCTGAAATCAGTCTTGCCTGACAGGTCCTCTGGACCACATAGTAGGAGGTGGCAAACAACGCCGAACCACCAAACCCGAAAATGACCAGGTTGGTATGCAGGGGGCGGAGACGACCGAAGTGCGTCCAGGGCATATCCAGGTTCATCGCCGGCCAGACAAGTTGGGACGCAATCAGCACGCCCATGCTCATGCCAACAATGCCCCAGACCAACGTCATGATGGCAAATTGTCTTACCACCTTGTAGTTGTAAGTCAGGTTTGCATTTACTGTGCTCATAGCCTTACCAATGGGTTTAGAGTGAGAAAATATGCGGGCGCAAGTATGGAGAAAGCATTAGCGCTTTGCAATGACTCAGGTCAACTCCTGATATCCGTCAAATGCGCGGAAATCAGCAACATGGCGACTTTTTCCTGTTGGAATTTCCGGAAGTTACTGACTGGGAAAGTGTCCTGGGAAAGTGTCTTTGATTCCGGTTAAATGATAGACCCTGATCACACCCGGGTGAAAGTTATGGCGTTAATTTATACCAAAGGCTATGACAAGGAGCCGGATGCCGTTCTGGTACTGGCCCATGGCGCTGGTGCGCCGGCGGATTCCGACTTCATGGAGTCTCTGGCCAATACGCTGGATGGACTGGGGGTTGCGTGTGTGCGTTTTGAGTTTCCCTACATGCGAAAGCGCCGCCAGGATGGCCGAAAACGGCCGCCGGACCGGCAACCGGTGCTGGTGTCCCGATTTTCAGAGGTGCTTGACGAGATACGTGATGTGGTCCGGGAGGACCTTGGCGAGCGCTGCCCGGTTCTGGTGGGTGGCAAGTCGATGGGAGGCCGGATGGCGAGTATTCTTGCCAGTGAGCGGTCCGGGATGGACGCTGTGGTCTGCTTTGGCTACCCCTTTCACCCGCCCGGTAAACCGGACCGTTGGCGCACCGGTCATTTTCCGGACATCCGGTGTCCGATGCTGATTGTCCAGGGCACCCGGGACCCGTTCGGGAAACCCGGGGAAGTGCAGGCGCGCCGCAGTGAGCTGGCCTTGGCACATGTGCACTGGCTCGACGGTGGTAACCACGACTTCCAGCCGCTGGCCCGGCAAAAACAGAGTCAGGCCAGCCTGATAGCGGAGGCCGCCCGACAAACCCGGGCCTTCATCGACGCACTCCGTTAGCGTTCCTGACTGACCGTCCCGGACTGTGCTGCCACCGCCCGGTTCCGGCCCTCCGCCTTGGCCCGGTAAAGCGCTTCGTCGGCGCGCTCAAACAGCTCCCGCTGATCTTCACCACTGCCCAGGCAGGCGATGCCCGCGCTCAGGGTGATCCGGACATCCGACCCGTCGGGCGCCGGAACCGGTGTGTTTTTTATATCCTGAATCAGCGCGTTACACACATTCAGCGCGCCAGCGGTATCGGTGCCGGGTAGCAGAAGGGCGAACTCCTCGCCGCCAAAGCGGATGACAATATCCCGGGGTCGCTTCACATGCCGGGTCAGAATATCAGCAATGAACTGCAGGCAGGTGTCGCCGAAGCCGTGGCCCCAGGCGTCATTGACTGCCTTGAAATGATCGGCGTCCACCAGCGCCAGGGCGAGCGGGTGTCCGGTCCGGCGGGCTTCGGCGCATAGCTCCGGCAGACTATTGTCCATATGCCGGCGATTATAGAGCCCGGTCAGGGCGTCGTTCAGGCTCAGGGTTGCCAGCTTGCGATTGGCTTTCTCCAGTTGGCGCATGGTGTTGCGTAGCTGGGCCGTGCGCTCATGCACTTTGAATTCAAGGTCGGTCCGGGCGTTATGCTCCGCCGCCAGGAGTTTTTCATTCAGCAGGCGCCAGCGCTGGACCATGGCGTAGTTGAGCAGCACCACCTGGCCGCCGATGGCAGCCTGCATAAGGGCTTCCCGGGCGATAAAGTCGGCCAGGTAGCCAAACGCTGCCAGTGCGTAGATCATGGCGCCGACAAACATCACCAGCCACGCCAGAATGTACCATTTGGCGGGCTGGTAGCCCTGCCTCAACCGCAGCAGCGCGACGGCAAACAGGCTGGCTATGACCGTCAGCGCCAGCACCGTGTTCAGCAGTATGGTCTTGCTGTAGGGCAGCACCAGCGAGAGCACCAGGAAGCCGACGCAGAACCAGGCCTGGGCTTTGAGGACCGTGTTGGCGATGGTGCCCGCGTCTATTTCCAGAAACGACCGGCCAAACAGCGTCATCGCCAGCGCGCAGAGCGCAAGGGAGAGGGGGATGGAGGTATTGGCAAACTCGGCGCTGGCGGGCCAGAAGTACTGGTTGGCAAAGCCTCCCATGGCGAACAGGAAAAGCCCCATGGCGGCCATGTAGAATGCGTTGTGGAAGTAGTACACGGTTCCCGAGCTGAAAAACAGCAGCATGTTGAAAATGGCAAAAACCAGCAGTGCGCCATAGAACAGGCCATGGCCCAGTGTCAGGTGATTGCTTTCGGCAATGATCTCACCGGGGGTTTCCAGGGCCAGCGGAACATTCAGTGCCCCGCTGCTGCGAACGCGAATGGTGATGGACCGGGACTCGCCGCTGTCGAGCGTCACTGGCAGTAGAAAATACCGGTAATCCAGGCCCCGGGATGCAAAGGGGTACTGATCTCCGGTTACAATGGCCTGCTCTGCGGGTTGGTCGGATTGCCAGAATGTGATTTCGTCCAGCAGCGGGTAGTTGAGCTTCAGGTACCAGAAGTCACGCGCAGGGCCGCTGTTCCTGATGTGCAGGTGAATCCAGTAAACCGATCTGGTGTGGCTGAACACCAGATCGTGGCCGCCAGCGGGTTGCCAGGGCAGGCTGGCCGGCAGTTCGTCCGGTGTCTTTGCGTTGTGGGCGGCATCGCCGGGTTTGGCTCTGTGGAAGCAGACGTAGTGCATCAGTGACTGGCGGGCGTCTGCATCGGCGGCGTCCAGAACGGGGCACTGGGAGCCAGGCTCCGGAGTGCTACCGACGGCAACGCCCAACGGCAGGCAGCAGAGCGTGATGAGTAGCAGACGCAAACAACGCGACATCAGAGAGTCCCAGTGAGAACAGAGTCTGGGAGTGTAGCCAATGTGCACAATTCCCACTGTTAAACAGTTTGAAATTTAGTGCGTCGTCACAGTCAGTCGCGCCAGACAACAGGAATGGCATGGAACAGGTACTTGCATTTTGCCGGCCCGGGTTCGAAACCGAGGCGGGCCGGGAACTCACGGACAGCGCACTGGGCCAGGGGCTGTTCGGATATTTTGAGCCAGACCGGGGCGAGGGCCGGGTGTGGTTCATACTCGGTGGTCCGGAGCCCGCGGATGAATTGATGGCCCGGGTTGCCCTGGAGAACCTGGTCTTCGTCCGGGACTGGTTCGTGGTGCTGGGGTCCCTGCCGTTGCCGGAACAGGATCGGGTGGGCGCAGTCGTCAAGGGTGTGCAGGCACTGGAGCGGGGTTATCCGGGCTGTGCCAGGGTGGAAGTGCGGGTTGGCGAGAATAACGCCGACCGGGATCTCGGTAACTTTGCCCGGAAATGGGTGGCACCGCTGTCACGGGGCTTACGGGGAGCGGGGCTGCTCAGGGAGGACCCGTCATTGGCATCGCCCGCCCGTCTCGAGGTTCTGCTGCCGGATTTCCAGAAAGCCATTGTCGGATTCAGCCTGGCCGGAAACCGTGCCCGTTATGTCGGCGGCATTCCACGGCTTCGGCTGTCGTCGTCGGCGCCCAGCCGGTCTGCGCTGAAGCTGGAAGAGGCCTGGAAGGTATTTTTGCCGGAGGACACCGCGCTGGCGTATCTTGGTGGTGGCAAGAAAGCGGCGGATCTGGGGGCGGCTCCGGGGGGCTGGACCTGGCAACTGGTTCGCCAGGGCATGCTGGTCACGGCAGTGGATAATGGCCCGATGAACGCCGAGCTCATGGCGTCGGGGCAGGTGGAGCATGTTGAAGCCGACGGTTACAACTGGCGGCCTAAACGGGCCCTCGACTGGATGGTGTGCGATATTGTTGATCAGCCCCGTAAAACCGCCAGCCTTGCCGTGGCCTGGATGAGTGCAGGGTTGTGCCGCTTTGCGGTGTTCAATCTCAAACTACCCATGAAAAAGCGTTACGACGAGTGGTTGATCTGCCGTGATATTATCCGGGACGGCCTGGATCAGGCGGGCATCGGATTCGTGCTCAAGGCCCGGCACCTCTATCATGACCGTGAGGAGATAACCTGCTTCCTGGAGCGGACGGGCTAGTCCGTCATCAGACAGCACTTTGCTGGAGCACGGTGATGTGTTCGTCCCGGTCCATCATGGGGACCAGCTCGGTCATCAGATCCTTGCGGTCCTCGGAGTGGTACCACCGATCCCAGTCCGCTTCGCTGCGCCAGTTGGCCAGGGTGATCCTGTGATTGGGGTCCAGGCTGTCGATCAGGGTTTCCCCGGAAATGAAGCCGGACGCACCCACGGCCTGCTGCAACACCCGGCGGGCGCGCTCTTCATAGGCGGACTCCAAGGTTTCAGCGATATGGCGTTCAATCAATACCCGAATCATGATGACCTCCGCTTTTTTGCTCGGTATAAACAATAAATTAGCACGTATTCCTGAAAATTCAGGTGGAACAACAGGAGAAGCTTTTTGACCGACGTCGAGTACCACGCCGAACTGGATGCCCGGGGCCTGTTTTGCCCGGAACCGGTGATGATGCTTCATAACCGCATTAACGATGTGGCTCCGGGCGAGTTGCTGCGGGTGGTGGCGACGGATCCGTCCACCACCCGGGATATTCCGCGATTCTGTCAGTTCCTGGGCCATGAACTGGTCCGTGAGACAGAATGCGAGGGTGAATTCGTCTACCTGATTCGTCGAGGTGGGTGACTCCGGCGTTTCAGCCGTCCAGTGGCAGTGACTGGAGGTGGGCCATGAATTCATCCCGGTCCATCTCGCCCAGCACCCGCTGGCCCGTCATTTCCTGGCCCTGGGCATTGTAGAACAGGATCGCCGGCGGGCCGAACAGTCCCAGCCTGTCCAACAGCGCCTGTTGCTCCGGTGTGTTGTCGGTCAGGTCAATCTGGAGCAACGTAAACGGCGCCAGGGCCTGGATGACCTGGCGGTCCGAGAAAACGTTGCGCTCCATGACCTTGCAGGAGATGCACCAGTCCGCGTAGAAATCCAGCATCACCGGCCGGCCCTCGTCTTGTGCCTTGTCAAGCCGTCTGGCAATGTCGTCGGGGCTCTCCACCCGGGTGAAGCCGGCGTGTGAGGCATTGGCTGCGCCGCCCTCGGCGTCAGCGGACGTGAACGGCGCCAGCGGGTTCAGTGGATCGCTGGCGCCGCCCATGGCGCCGGCCAGCAGGGCCAGCCCGTAGGCAAAGAGAATCAGGCCAAACCCTTTGCGGGTTCGCTCCCAGCCCGCCCTGGCGGCATCGAAGGCGCCCAACTGCACTCCGGTTACCGCGACCAGTATCCCCCACAGGGTCAGGGCCAGCCAGCCCGGAACCAGGCGTTCCACGAGCCAGACGGCGACCGCCAGCAGCATGACACCGTAAACGTGCTTGACCGTGGTCATCCAGTGTCCGGTCGTTGGTAACAGTCTGCGGCCGCCCACCGCGACCAGGATCAGGGGAATCCCCATGCCGATGCCCATGGAAAACAGGGCGATACCCCCGACAACGGCATCCTGGGTTGTGGAAATATAAAGCAGGCTCCCCGCCAGTGGTGCAGAGACGCAGGGGGACACAATCAGCGCGGACAGCGCGCCAATACCAAAAATGCTGACAATCCGGCCACCGGTCAGCCGGTGGCTGGCGTTACTCAGGGGGTTCCGGATAAACCGGGGCAGCTGGATTTCAAACAGGTCGAACATCGACAAGGCGAAAACCAGAAACAGCAGGGCGAAGATGCCCAGCACCCACGGCGATTGCAATTGCGCCTGGAGATTGAAGCTGGCGCCCAGCAGCCCGGTGAGTACACCCGCGGCGGCATAGGTCAGCGCCATGCCGAGGACATAACTGCCGGACAGTAGCAACGCCTGGCCGGTGGTCCGTGTGGTACGGCCAGACACCAGTGACGAAATAATCGGCACCATCGGTAGCACGCAGGGCGTAAAGGTCAGCCCCAGACCCAGGAGCAGGAACACGCCGGCGATAACCGCCATCGATTGCCGGTCCAGAAAGCCGGCCAGGCCGGTGGCGGAGTCGGTATCGGGCGCACCGGCCTGGTCAGGTGCCCGAGGGTTCGTGGCTGCGGTGGCCGCAGGCGCGCCCTGGCCCCGGTAAAACAGCACGTCGCGGGTTTGCGGCGGATAGCACAGTCCGGCTTTGGCGCAGCCCTGATAGGTCACTTCCAGGCGTGCCTCGCGGACACCCTCGGGCAACCGGACCGGAACCCGGGCGGTCACGGGGTCAAAAAATACCGTGGTCTTCCCGAAATACTCATCTTCGGTGTCTGTGCCCCGGGCGGAAAATGCAATCTCACCCAGGGCGGTGTCCGAAGACGCCGCCCGGACGCTGATCCGTTCACGGTACAGGTAGTGCCCGGGCGTGATATCCCAGGACAGAACCACGGCGTCGTTGTCCGTGGTGTAACTGAAGGGCAGGGCCTCGTCGACCGGCAGAAACCCGCTGCCCTGGCCGCCGAACAGGGACCCGCCGGTACCATTGCCCAGGGCCAGGGCCGCACCACTCACTACCAGCAACAGGAAAAGCGTAACGAGACGGATCAAGCCCGCGACGGGACTGTTTGTCAGCGCCTTGACGACTGCGTGGATTAAGGCGTTCATGAAGTTTAAATGTTCCCCGTGGCTGATATCCGGTGTTCCGCCAACCGCTGGGATCGCGGGTGCTGGCGGGGTAGCCGTGAAAGCGGTGGACCTATGGTTGCGCTCAAAGTTCCCTCTGGTATTGAAGCGGGTAAAGTCGCACAATAGCCACCCAATGAATCACTGTCCAAACGATCTTATCATGCTGTTTAATGACCTGTTCCGGGAGACCTGCCGGACCATTCTGGTCAGGGGCGGCGACGAACCCGAGTACCGGCCGGCCACTGGGCCCGATGAGCTCGCCCGGGTCAGGTTTGCACATGGCTATTATGCCAGCGCTTTGCATGAAATCAGCCACTGGTGTATCGCGGGTGAGCATCGGCGCACACTTCACGACTACGGCTACTGGTACTGTCCTGACGGTCGAACGGCGTCGCAACAGTTGGCTTTTGAGCAGGCGGAGGTCAAGCCGCAGGCGATTGAATGGCTGTTTTCCGTGGCGGCAGGCTCACGCTTTCACATCAGCGTGGATAACCTGGCCGGGCAGGGTGCGGCCGATGACAGCGGTTTCCGACAGCGGGTAACGGACCAGGCAGAGCGTTACCTGGCTCGGGGCCTTCCGCAACGGGCGCAGGCCTTCCTTGATACGCTGACAACATTTTACGGTACCGGAGACAGCTACACAGACGCCTGGCGGCGCGATGCCCGGCGAGTTGCTCCGTGCGATCCCGAATCCGGACATTCCAAGGAAAACTGAGACTCTATGACATCTGAATCAAAACACACAGGCGATTTGCGGTTCAGTGATCTGCACCTGGACAAACGACTGCTGGACGCCATTACCGCTATCGGCTTTGAATACTGTACCCCCATTCAGGCGGAGACCCTGCCCTGGACCCTGGCGTGCGAAGACCTGATTGGCCAGGCCCAGACCGGTACGGGCAAGACTGCGGCTTTTCTGATCACCGCCATTCAGAGTCTGCTGGAAACACCGATTCCCGACACCGAGCGGCACGCATCCGAACCCCGGGTTCTCGCCCTGGCGCCGACCCGGGAACTGGCCATGCAGATTGCCAAGGATGCGGAGCAGTTATGCCAGCACACCGGCCATAACGTTGTGACCGTCGTGGGCGGCATGAACTACGACAAGCAGCGCGATCAGTTGCAGAATGAAATTGTCGATATCCTAGTGGCAACACCCGGCCGGCTGATTGATTTTCTCGGGTCCCAGGACGTGTTCCTGGACCAGTTGGACATCCTGATTCTGGATGAAGCCGATCGCATGCTCGATATGGGCTTTATTCCCGATGTGAAGCGAATCATCCGCAAGTGCACGCCCAAGGATGACCGCCAGACCCTGCTGTTCAGCGCCACGTTCAATCAGGATGTGCTCAACCTGGCCTCCATGTGGACCAGCAATGCCGAGTTCGTGGAGATCGAGCCGGAACAGAAAACCGCTGAGCGGGTGGAGCAAACGGTCTATCTGGTAGGGGACGATGAAAAACTTCCGGTGCTGGTGAATTACCTGAAACGCCCGGAAGTGGAGAAAGCCCTGGTGTTCGCCAATCGCCGGGACCAGTGTCGCGACCTCGATGAAGACCTTCGCAACCAGGGTGTGAAGGTTGCGCTGATGTCTGGCGAAATTGCCCAGAACAAACGCCTGAAAACCCTGGATCAGTTCAAGAATGGCAGCATTCAGGTGCTGGTGGCGACGGATGTGGCGGGCCGGGGTATCCACGTCAATGGCGTTACCCACGTATTCAACTACAACCTGCCGGACAACGCCGAGGATTACGTGCACCGGATCGGGCGCACTGGCCGTGCGGGCAAACATGGGGTTTCGGTGAGTTTTGCCGGTGAAGACGATTCGTTCGCGCTGCCGGCGATCGAAGCCTACATCAGCCAGAAACTGAAAACCGCGGTGCCGGATGAGTCGTTGATGACTGCCATGGACAACCCGCCCATCACCCGGAAACGGGGCCGACGCCCCCAGGGGCAAGGCTCCCGAGGGCACGGCGGGCGGCCACAGAGACAGCGCCGGAACTGAGGGGCAACGAGGCACTATGCAGATCGTAGCGGACGAAAACATTCCATTACTGGACTCCTTCTTCAGTGATATTGGCAACATCCGCCGTGTGCCGGGGCGGACCATGACCGCCGCCGATGTGCAGGATGCGGACGTGCTGCTGGTGCGGTCGGTCACCCGGGTGAACCGGGAACTGCTGGAAGGCAGTCGCGTCCGCTTTGTCGGTACCGCGACCATCGGAACCGATCATATCGATATCGGGTGGCTGGCGCAGGCGGGCATCACCTTCATGGCGGCGCCCGGCTGCAATGCCAGCAGCGTTGCCGAATACCTGCTGTCGGTTCTGTCACTTCATGCCGAACACCGGGGCCTCGACGACTGGTCCCGGCTCAGCGTCGGTATTGTGGGTGTTGGTAACGTGGGGGGGGAACTGGCGAGAAAACTGGACCGGTTGGGGTTCAGGGTCCGGCTCTGTGACCCGCCCCGGGAAGAGCGCGAGGAGAGTGGTGAGCAGGCGTTTGTCTCGCTGCAGGAGGCGATGGCCTGTGATGTCGTGACCCTGCACACCCCGTTGACGCCCCGCGATCAGCGGCACGGCACCTTCCACATGCTGGGCGGACAGGAACTGGCGGCGATGGGGGCAGGGCAGCTTCTGGTCAACACCGGGCGTGGTGAAGTCATTGACACCCAGGCATTACAGGCCCGGCTTGATCAGGCCAATGCGCCCCGTGTGGCTCTTGATGTCTGGGAACAGGAACCCCGAATTAACCCGGATTTATTGGACAAGGTGTGGCTGGGCACGCCTCACATTGCCGGCTACAGCCTTGAGGGCAAAGTTCAGGGCACGGAGATGGTTTACCAGGCCCTGTGTCGCTTCCTTGGGCTTCCGGCCCGCAAAAAAGCGGGTCAGTTCCTGCCGGAGCCAGCGCTCAGCAAATTATGCTTCACCAGTGCCGCCGATGAGCAGGGTGCCATTTGCACCGCCCTGCGGGCCTGTTATGACCCCCGGACCGACGACGCCCGCCTGCGTCTTGCAATGGGTGGGTCCGCGGATGACCGGGCAGCCGCCTTTGATCGTCTGCGACGGGATTACCCGGTCAGGCGCGAATGCTCCAGCCTGAAAGTGCAGTTGAAAGGAACCAGCCGGTCGCTGCAGGACAGTTTCCGCGCGGTCGGCTTTAAACTGAAAATCTGAGCGCTTACCTTAAAGGTTACAGTGTTGCCTGCTCCAGCGCCCGGATACGGTCCTCAAGGGGCGGATGGGTCATGAACAGGCTGCCCAGGCCGCTCCGCGCTCCCCGGTTGATGCCGAACGCCTGAAGGGAATCCGGCATCTGGTCGGGTACTTCACTTTCCTGTCTGAGCCGCACCAGGGCGCTGATCATGGCGGGCCGGCCCGCGAGCCGGGCACCGGCGATGTCAGCGCGGAACTCCCGACGACGGGAGAACCAGAACACGATGGTGCTGGCGAGGATACCGAGTACGACTTCGGCCACCAGGCTGACCACGAAGAAGCCGATGCCGTGACCGTTTTCATTCCGGAAGACCACGCGATCCACGAATGAGCCAATGACCCGCGATGCAAAGATCACGAAGGTGTTTACCACGCCCTGAATCAGCGCCAGAGTGATCATGTCGCCGTTGGCGACGTGGCCGATCTCGTGGCCAAGCACCGCCCGGATCTCATCCTTGTTAAAACGTTGGAGCAGGCCTTCGCTGACCGCCACCAGAGCCTGATTTCGGTTCCAGCCGGTGGCAAATGCATTTGATTGAGTGGCGGGGAATATCGCCACTTCGGGCATGCCAATGCCGGCATCCCGGGCCAACACGGTGACGGTTTCCATCAGCCAGCGCTCCGCCGACGTGCGGGGCGTATCAATAACCCTGGCTTTGGTGCTCCATTTCGCGATGGGCTTGGATATCAGCAACGAGACGATGGCGCCCGCAAAACCGAAAACCGCAGCAAAGGCCAGCAGAGAGCCATAGGCAATGCCGTTTTGGGCAAGGTAACTGTCAACCCCCAACAGCTGCAGCGTGACGCTGGCGACGATAATCACCGCCAGGTTAGTGGCCAGAAACAGCAAAATACGCATGTCAGTTCCCCGGATAGTCTGATGGTCACGGTCAGGCGCGGTGTACCGCACCAATGGCCCGCCGTTCAGACCTCAATATGCGGCCGGGGTTCACCGCTTCAACGGCCTTACCGCAATTTAATGCTTGGCGGAGTGACGAGCCAGGAGTGACGACTTGCTGTTGGCTGAGAGCTACCGGGAATCGCTGAAGAACGTTGCCTGCATAATCTGGCTGATCCGGGAAGAATTACCGCTTCTGAGCGCCGTGCGAATGAGGTGGATGTGGGTGGAAAGATCTTCCTGCACCGACGGAGGTGTGCCGTCCGCCGTGTCTTCGCCGGTCTGTCCGAGCTCACGGCCGACTGACGCCGGTGCCGGTGAACTGAGCCGGATGAACGCCGCACGGGTCAGCACGGCCTGGTCGAGCGCTTCCTGGCGGATGGTATCCACATAGCGCAATAATCCTTCTTCCCCGAGCCAGAGCAGGGCGCCCAAACAGGCCATGTGACGCTTGCTGTGAAGGCCGAACTCGTCCGGTTCATCGGGGCCGGCAATGTCTTCAACAAACAGATTGACCCGCCGGGGAAAGGCGCCATAGAGTTGGGTCAGGGCGATGGCGGCGTCCTTGTGGAATTCTTCAACGTGGAGATCGGCCATGGGCGTGCTCCCTCTTACTGCCGGTAGGTGTCGAGGAAGTTGCCCAGGCGCCCCATGGCGTCCTCCAGGGTGTCCTTCCGGGGCAGGAACACGACCCGGAGGTGCTGTTTGTCGTCAATATTGAACGCCGACCCCTGGACCAGAAGAATGCGTTCCTGAAGCAGGAGATCGAGCACCAGCTTCTCATCGTTCACGATCGGGAAGTGTTTGGGATCAAGCTTCGGGAACAGGTACAGGGCCCCCTGGGGTTTGACGCAGCTCACGCCCGGGATGTCATTGAGCATTCGCCACGCCGTTTCCCGCTGCTCGCAGAGCCGGCCTCCGGGGGCCACCAGGTCGTTGATGGACTGGTAGCCGCCGAGCGCGGTCTGTATGGCGAGCTGGGCGGGAACATTCGCGCACAGGCGCATGTTGGAGAGCATTTCGATGCCCTCAATCAGGTCCCGGGCGCGATGTTTGGCGCCGCTGATAATCATCCAGCCGGACCGGTAGCCGGCAGCCCGGTAATTCTTGGATAACCCGTTGTAGGTGAAGAACAGAACATCATCCGCCAGGGACGCGGTGGAAATATGCTGGGTGCCGTCGTACAGGATCTTGTCGTAGATCTCGTCCGAGAGAATGATCAGGTTGTGCTGGCGGGCCAACTCAATCACTTGCGCCAGCAACTCCCCGGAATACACCGCCCCGGTCGGGTTATTGGGGTTGATGAGAACAATGGCCCGGGTGCGACGGGTTATTTTTTTGCGGATGTCATCAATATCCGGGAACCAGTTCTGCTGCTCATCGCACCGGTAGTGCACCGGCTTGCCGCTGGACAGCGTGACCGCAGCGGTCCACAGAGGGTAGTCCGGAGCAGGTATCAGCACCTCATCGCCGGTGTTCAGCATGGCCTGCATGGACATCACGATGAGCTCGCTGACGCCGTTGCCGAGGAAGATGTCATCGATATCGACCTTGTCGATGCCGCGTTGCTGGCAGTAGTGCATCACTGCTTTGCGGGCCGAAAACAACCCCTTGGATTCCACGTAGCCCTGGGCCATGGGCATGTTGTAGATGACGTCCTGCTGGATTTCCTCGGGCACGTCCAGCTCAAAGGCCGCCGGGTTGCCAATGTTCAGCTTCAGCACCCGATGGCCTTCTTCTTCCAGCCTCCGCGCTTCCCGCAGAACCACGCCACGTATTTCATAACACACGTTATCCAGCTTGGCGGATTTACAGTAGTTCTGCATAAGCTCCGGGTGTCCTTGTTCAGTCGTCGGAAGTTGCGCCTTTCGGCAAGGCAGGGCTTTATTCTAGCGGAGCGAGGGCAGGCGGCAACAGGGGAATTATGATGAATTGTGGCGTGATCTGACTGATTTAGGACGCAAAGTTAACGGTGATTGTAAAAATACCACCCGTGGCGACCGGTAAAGCGGTAGTATTCATTCATAAATTGCGCACAATATGGACGTGAAAAATACGATTTAAACCCATCAGATAACAGGAAAACGACCATGGCCGGACCGACGGTTTACGATTTCACCGTGCGTGATATCCAGGGTAATGAGAAACGTATGTCGGACTATCAGGGACAGGTGTTGTTGATCGTCAATACCGCCAGCAAGTGTGGGTTTACGCCTCAGTTCGAAGGCCTCCAGTCCCTGCACGAGGCGCTTGGGGAGCAGGGCTTTGAGGTGCTGGGATTCCCCTGTAACCAGTTTCTGAACCAGGATCCGGGCAATGATGATGCCATCAGCCAGTTCTGCAGTCTGAACTACGGTGTGGATTTCCCAATGTTTTCCAAGATCGAAGTGAATGGCGCCGGCACGCATCCGCTGTTCCAGTTCCTGAAAAAGGAGGCCCGGGGGTTGATGGGCACCGAGAAGGTCAAATGGAACTTTACCAAGTTTCTGGTCGGTCGCGACGGCCAGGTGGTGCGCCGGTACCCACCAACTGCCAAACCGGAAGACATCCGGGCCGACATTGAAAAACTGCTGTAACCCTGCCCGGTTATGACGACCTGCCGGCGTTGCGTGGCGAACTCAGAGCCGTACTCACGGCTCTTGAGCGGGAGGGGGCACCCAGCGATTGATGGCCGCCCGGAGTTCGTCCCGGTTGTAGGGCTTGGTAATGTAATCGTTCATGCCGGAGGCGATGCAGTCATCCCGGTCCCCCTGCATCACGTTGGCGGTGACGGCGATAATGGGCAGATCCGCCCAGTCGGGGTTCTGCCGGATCCTTCGGGTCGCTTCGTAGCCATCCATCACCGGCATCTGGCAATCCATCAGCACCAGATCGTAGGTCTGGTTTCTGAGGGCCTCGATGGCTCTTCGGCCGTTCTCCGCGTGATCAACCCGATGCCCGAGTCTCTTCAGCAAACTGCTGGCCACGAGTTGATTCACCTGGTTGTCCTCCACCAACAGGATGGTCAGTGGCCGGGAGTCGCTCGTGATGACGGCCGGCGCCTCCCGGCCGGGCTTCCGCTGTGGGTGCAGCCCCACTGACTGGCACAGGCAGCGATACAGCTCATCCCGTCTCAGTGGCAGCGAAAGTATTTGGTGGTGCGGCGCGTTGGCGGTCGCCGAACCGCTTGGGTCTGCCAGGATCACGCCGGCACCGGTCCAGTGATCAGCGTATACCATGGCTTCCCGGTCATCGGGTGTGGCCAGAATCAGAAGGATGCCGTCGGGGTGTCGGCTGGCACCGCGAATCGGAATGTTCCAGGCCCTGAGTTGTGATTCCAGTGGCAGCCGATGAGGGTTGCCCGAGGGCACGGCCATGGCGACGCCCACCTCTTTCAGCCTGTCGTCAATCCCGTCGACCTCGGCCGAGGCATTGTCGGGGTGCACGGGCAGCGGCAGAGTGACGGTAAAGTGGGTGCCCTGGCTTTCCTGGGAGTCCACCAGAATCCGACCGTGCATACGCTCAACCAGTTGGCGGCACAGGGTCAGCCCGAGCCCCGTGCCACCATAGAGACGGGTGGTGTCGGTGTCGGCCTGGGAAAAGGGTGAAAATATCCGGTGCAGCCCCTCTTTGGTCATACCGATGCCGGTATCGATAACTTCAATCCGCATACTGCCGCCGGAATAGGTCGCCCGGATCCGGACACTCCCGGTCTCGGTGAATTTAATGGCATTACTCAACAGGTTGTTGAGGATCTGACGGGCCCGTGTGGGGTCGCCCAGAAAGTTAGCCGGTAAGGCCGGGTCTATGTCGGTGATCAGGTCAATCCGCTTGCGGCGAGCCTGCTGGGCGTGCAGGGTGGCGCATTCCTCGATCAGATGGCGGACACTGAACGGGATGTTCTCCAGGTTAAGTTTTCCTGCCTCTACCTTGGAAATATCGAGGATGTCGTTTAACAGGCCCAGCAGGCTTTCACCGGCATTGAGGGCAATCTCCAGCCGGTTTTTCTGGGTGGCATCCAGTTCGCCTTCCAGTGCCAGCCCGAGCATGCCCAGAACCCCGTTCAGCGGGGTTCGGATTTCGTGACTCATGCTGGCCAGGAAATTGGCCCGGGCCCGGGCCCGGCGAACCGCATCTTCCTTGGCTTTGACGAGGGCGCGGTTGCCCCGCTGGAGCGCCAGGTTCTTGTCGGAGATCTCACGGGTCCGGTCCTCGACTTCCTGCTCAAGCTGGGTCGAGTAATTTTTCATGGCGCTTTCAGCATGGCGCAGTTGCGCGAGGCTGGAATCGATGGTTGCCAGGTGCTGGTTGATAATGCCCACCATGGCGCCAATCTCGTCGTGCTGATGGTTGGCAGGAACAGGCAGCCGTACTTTCTCCGGGGAGCTGGCCCGTACCTGGCTCAGTGCGCTGATGACGCTGAGCATGGGGCGAGTGAGAACAAAGTAGAAAATACCCAGCAGGGCCGCGGACAGAATCAGGCTTTTGAGCAGCCCGCTCGCCAGTGTGTAGGCTGCCCGTTCCAGAAACTGCAGCCCGTAGTGGTAGGTGTCTATGGTAACGACCAGTTGGCCCAGGGGAAGCTCTTCGAGCTGGGGAACCCTGAGTTCTTTACTGAACACCCGGCTGGCGCCGAACAGACTGTCGCTGATCCAGCGATAGGGCGACACCGGGCTGCTCCGGCTGGCAGCGGCCATGGTCTGGCCTTCGTTATCGATAATCCTGGCGTCGATGGTGGCGGGATGCCGGAGCAGGCCGTCCAGTAATTCCTCGGCCAGGCGCACGTCGATGTTGTACGCAATCTGCGAGGCCGGGCTGTAGCTGATGTCAATCAGGGCGTTGATTTCCGCTTCCATGGACGTTCGGGCGTTGAAATAGTCCAGGGTGATCTGCACCGCGTTCAGGATCAGGCCGAGCGCCATGGCCACCAACACGGTATCGCGGGTAAGCCGGTAGGAAAGCCGCTGTTGGAAGCGTTTAGTCACGGGTAATCACTGTCCCTGTTGTTGAGCCGGTCCGGAGCGGCCCAAGGTCTGCCGTCAGTCGTCGTAATCGGCCTTTTTCTTCCACTCGTCATCGTGCAGGAAGGTGTCCCACTCCCGATCCAGCTTGGATTCGGAAGCGCCTGACTGGTAACCCTCGGGGCCCATGGCTTCCAGCTCCTTGATCCGGGTCCGGAAGCTTTTGACGGCTTTCATGGCCAGGGGATTGTCTTTCGATTTTCCCATTTCGGTACTGGCCAGATGGTACGCATGGATGGCCTTGCGAAGCTGGTTCTGTCGTACGTAGTCCCGGGCCTGGAAGACATGAAGGTCAGCGTGGGTTTTGTGAACCAGGAACAGCACATATTTCAGATTTTTCTTCGCCGACGCCGAGTCCAGCCGACCCTGTTTATGCATGGCCTCGATCATCTTGAAGAGATTCTGAAGCAGCTCTTTGACGTAGTTGGACTTTTCCGGGGAATCAATCTTTACGGGTTGGGTCGTATCCCGCTTCTCCAGAACCTGCGCCTTGAGTTCACGGGTCGACTCGCGCCATTGCCGTACTGGCAGATTGGCCTTCAGGCCGGACAACTCGTTGCAGGCGTCTTCCATGCGCCGGATCAGCAACAGCTTGAGGTCGCCGGTGAGGTACTGCCCGGGAATTTCCGACAGCAGGCGGTTTGCCCGGTTGTAGGCATCCTCGTTGGCCGCGATCTTGCGGGCCCGCTCAATACGTGCCCGCTCCCGCATCTGGCTGAGTACGATGATGACAATCGAAACGGTGACGATGGCCGCCAGCACGAGGACAATGGTAGTCGTATCCATGGTGTCTGTTTTGACTCCCGCATTCAGATGACGTGGCCACGTGGTGTGTCACCCGGGTTGGTCGATATTATTCAGCAAGTGTCCGAAAGACTAGCAGAAAGTTGCTTCTGTATCCGTTTTGAAATGTGAAAGTTCGTGTAGTGTATTGATTTTGTGAATCATGTATATCCTGTATATTGCTCTGATGAATGGGCATCAATCGATGCTCCTGGCCATTTCGCTGCACGGTTCCGGAGCCCGCTATGGATATTTCCCGCGTTGACCTTAACTTGCTGGTGTACCTGGATGTTCTGCTGCGGGAGCGCAATGTGACCAAGGCCGCCAACCACCTGGGTATCACCCAGCCCGCCATGAGCAATGGCTTGAGGCGGTTAAGAGACCTGTTCGGTGATCCGTTGCTGGTGCGGACCAGTGAGGGCATGACGGCGACGGAGCGTGCCCGCGAGTTACAGCCCCAGGTGCGTGGCATCCTGTCGGACATCGAGCAGGCGGTTCAGGAAAAGACACCGTTCTCGGCGCTCGAAAGCCAGCGGGTGTTCCGTATCATGGCCAGCGACTATGCGGAATCCTGCCTGATGCCCAGAGTGTTGAGGCGGATTCGCCAGGAGGCGCCGCTGGTGACGCTGGATGTGTTGACGCCCAGTGATGTCAGTTTCCTGGACGTGGAGCAGGGCCGCCTGGATATGGCCATCAACCGTTTCGACAAGATTCCCCAGTCGTTCCACCAGAAAACCCTCTGGATCGAATACTTTGCCTGCCTGATGAATGCCCGTAACCCGATCCTCAGGGAACCGTTCACCCTGGACACCTATCTGGATGCCAGCCATATCTGGGTCAGCAAGACCGGGTTTGGTGTCGGCGTGGGGGTCAATCCCAAGGATGTCCAGCGCCTGGGGTGGGTCGACGAGGCTCTGACGAGGATGGGCAGAAAACGTCAGATTTCGGTGTTTACCCGTCACTACCAGGTGGCGATGCTGCTGGCCGAGCAGCACGACCTGATTGCCACCCTGCCTTCCCGGGCTGCCTGGTTGCAAAGGGACAACGCCAATCTGGTGGTCAAGGTACCCCCGTTCGACATTCCGCCGTTTGAGCTGAAAATGGCCTGGAGTCCCCTGTTACAGCACAATACGGATCACCAGTGGCTCAGGAAGCTGATTGCGGAGGTGGCGGAGGAAGTGGACGCTGAATTTGCGCCATTCGGGGCCGATTTTGAATCCGCGGGCACCCACCCGATGCATCACTCAGAGCGGTAGTTCTCGCAGCTCCAGAGAGCTGCGGCCGCAGTCCCACATACGCTGGAACGATTCGGACAGAAGCTTCACACGTCCGCCATCGGCAAACGCGGCGAAGCCTTCCGGCTTGTCGAAATGGTGCCGGTAAACCACGCCTTCACGATCCGTCAGCAGGAACGGCTGATCTTCCACCGGGTAGTCGGTGTTCACCAGACGCAACCCGATCCTGCTCGGCAACCGGCGCATCAGCTCAACCAGCTGGTGGCGCCGCTTCACCAGCGGTTTGTCGTCGTGGATCAGCAGGCGGACGTCACTCAGCCGGTGGCGACGGGCGAGGGCAGAAATCAGTTCCCGGAACCGGTGTCTGTCGTACAGATCGTGCTCCAGGAACCGGTCATAAAGCCAGAGCCGTTGCGAGGCCTGGCCGACCATGCTGTCCATCAGGGCGAGAAGATCCGGCTCGTGGTTGAACAGCCAGGAGTCACGATCTTTGCCCAGCACCAGAGGCGGCGTGTGGGTGGCCCCACGGGATTGTTGAGACAGGGTTTTGTGCACCAGGTCCGGAGCCAGGCAGCGCATGTCGACATGGGGAATGCCGGCGTCGTCATACACATCGGAGCAGACGTGAAAGCCGGAGCGCTGATAAAAGGCAATGGCGTGCGTCTGGGCCGAGAGCTTCAGTTCATGAAAGCGGCCGGCGGATTCGGCCATCAGGTGTCGAAGCAGCGCCTCGCCAACTCCCTGGCCCCGGCATTCCGGGCTTACCGCCATGCGACCGATATGACCGGTTTCCTCGAGGGTGGAAAACAGGCGAGCGACTCCGGCCGGCGTGTTGTCTGGCCCTATCGCCAGATAATGGTCGGCGATCTCGTCGGTCTGGTCCCACTCCAGCGCCGGTGGTACCTGTTGCTCGTCGATGAAGACCCGCTGGCGAATGGCCCGAACCGGGGCCGGTGCCAACTGCCAGCTGTATTTCCGGAAACGAATGGTCATGGCGGTTATTCGAAGTACACCGAACCCTGGTTGTAGAGTGTGGTTAGCAGCCCGAGCAGGGCGGACTCCCCGGCCATCCGCGCCAGTGGCTTCATACTGACCCGGGACCCCGCGCACAACAGCGGAGCGAGGGGGCGGGCATCCCCTTTGAGCAGGTACCGTTCGCCGTCCACGAACAGCGCGGTTTCGTCGTCCAGTTCATGGTAGGCAAAGCGGGAACCCTCGTTCCAGCGCAATTGCTCGCCCCCGGTGATGGCCGCAGCCAGGTCCTCGGGGGTGATGGGCTCCTCGGCGGGCACCACAATGTCCATGCTCTTGGGCGCTGTTGCATACTGTCCAAACCAGAGCGCAAGCTGACTGCGGTCATTGAGCTTGTCCCTGATCAGTTCCTCGATTCGGTCGATAACCCCGGCCCCGATGGTGCCGGGATTATCCTGAACCTGAAGATCCGGGTCGTTCAGGTGGGCCTCGGCGCCGGGCTGGCTGCACAGAAAGTCGGTGAAACCGGTCAGGATATCGTCCACCGTCGGTGCCCGGAAGCCGATGGACAGGGTGATGCAGTCGTCTTCGGCGACGCCGTGGTGGCCAATGCCCGGCGGGAGGTAAAGCATATCGCCGGGCGCCAGGGTAACGGTGTCTTCGCCTTCCCAGTGGCTCAGAATCCGTAATGGCGTGTCGTTAACCTGGGGGGAAGTCGTGTCACAATGGCCGCCGAACGTCCAGCGGCGATGGCCCCGGGCCTGCAGCAGAAACACGTCATACTGATCATAGTGTGGGCCCACGCTGCCACCTTGCGGGGCGTAGCTGGCCATGATGTCATCCAGGCGCCAGTTGGGTATGAAGCGGAAGTGCTCGAGCAGGTCGGCAATGTCCGGTACCCAGTGGTCCAGGCCCTGAACCAGCAGGGTCCAGTCCCGGGCCGGCAGTCGTTCGAACCGCTCGGGCGGGAAGGGGCCGTTTTCCAGTTGCCAGGGCTTGCCATTGTCATTCTCGATAACGATCCGGGACTCGACGCCCTCCTCACAGGCCAGGCCGGCCAGCTCGTCGGCACTGACCGGGCACTGAAAGCCGGGGAATGCCTGGCGGATGACCCGTGGCTTTTTCTGCCAGTAGTCACTCAGGAATTCGGAGGTCGTGAGCCCGTCGAGGATGTCCATGGTGTTACTCCCGATTTCAGATGTTGCGGGCCTGGTCGACGGCATTGCCGATGTAGCTGCCGGGTGTCAGGGCCATCAACTCGGCTTTGGCGGCTTCGGGAATCTCCAGGCTGCTGACGAAATTCTGGATCAGTTCCGGTGTCATGGCCTTGCCCCGGGTCAGGGCCTTGAGCTTCTCGTAGGGCTTTTCAATGTTGTACCGACGCATGACCGTCTGAATCGGCTCCGCCAGGACTTCCCAGGCGTGATCCAGGTCCTCATCCAGGCGCGCCGGATTCAGCTCCAGCTTGCTCAGGCCCTTGAGTGTTGCCTCGTAGGCAATGAGGCTATGGGCAAAGCCGACACCGAGATTGCGAAGTACGGTGGAGTCCGTCAGGTCCCGCTGCCAGCGTGAAATCGGCAGTTTGGCGGACAGGTGGCCGAACAGGGCATTGGCAATGCCCAGGTTACCCTCGGAGTTCTCGAAATCGATGGGATTGACCTTGTGGGGCATGGTGGACGAGCCGACTTCCCCTTCCACGGTTTTCTGCTTGAAGTATCCCAGTGAAATGTAACCCCAGATGTCGCGATCCAGGTCAATCAGGATGGTATTGAAACGCGCGATGGCATCGTACAGTTCGGCAATGTAATCGTGTGGCTCGATCTGGGTGGTGTAGGGGTTCCAGTCCAGCCCCAGGCTCTCGATAAAGTCCCGGGCGTTCAGGGCCCAGTCAATGCCCGGATAGGCCGAGAGGTGGGCATTGTAATTGCCCACGGCGCCATTGATTTTCCCCAGCAGCTCGGTCGCCCGGATCAGTTTGAGCTGGCGTCTGAGCCGATGTACCACATTGGCGAGCTCTTTGCCGACCGTGGAAGGAGAGGCGGTCTGGCCATGGGTGCGCGAGAGCATGGGCTGGGCCGCATGGTCATGGGCCAGCTGCGCAAGCTTGTCGACGACACGACCCATGGCCGGCAACAGGCCCTGGTCCAGGCCTTCCCGGAGCATCAGCGCGTGGGACAGGTTGTTGATGTCTTCCGAGGTGCAGGCAAAATGGACGAATTCCGTGACCGCATGAAGCTCGGGCACCTCGGCAATCTTTTCCTTGATGAAGTATTCGACCGCTTTGACATCGTGGTTGGTGGTGCGCTCGATGTCCTTGATGCGTTCCGCGTCCGGCAGGCTGAATTCGCTGACCATACGGTCCAGGAAAGCGTTGGCCTGTGCGGAAAAGGCCGGAACCTCGGTCACCTCCGGGTGCGCCGCCAGTTTCTGCAGCCATCGGATCTCGACGGTCACCCGGTTCCTGATCAGGCCATATTCACTGAAAATGTCACGGAAGACGGTGACTTTGCTGCCGTAGCGTCCATCGACCGGGGAAATGGCGGTCAGGGCGGTGAGTTCCATCGAAAACCTCTCAAGTCATCAAAGAATCGGTTCAAAAAACTGGGGGCATAATGATACACCAGCGCGGCGGCTGAATCAGGTGTCCTGGCGGCGAATCCGTGCAAACGCCGGCAGGCTGGCCGGGCTGGTGAATGGTCAGCAAATGGACTGGTTGGCTTTGTCGGCCAGTTCACGGGCATGCTGGATGACCTTGCGCCGGGAAAAGATCAGTTGCCAGCGGCGCCCACCGGTCTGGCGCCAGAGGACCGCCGAACGGATACCCGCCAGCAGGAGGGCCCGGACCCGGGCGGCGTTTTCATCCTGTTGCAGCACGGCCGGATTACCACTGACCTGGATCCGCTGGCGGAAGGTGCTGATGGTGTCGGTGTAGACGGAAGCCAGGTTGCTGATCAGGTTGCTATGGGTATAGCCGAAATGGCTGGCCGTGTGACGGGCCTGGTCAATCCGGCTGCCGATCACATCGAGCATGTCCGGGCGACGGTTCAGCCGGGACTCCAGGTGGACCAGGTTCAGGACGTAGCGCAGCACTTCAATGTCCTGTTGTTTGCTCTGCTGACTGAGCACCGACGATAGTGTTACCAGGCCCTCGCGGATATCCGTCAGTTCACCGCCGTACACATCAAGGGTGCTGTCCGGATTGGTGGCGAACAGGGAGCGAATGCAGGTCTCCAGGCTGGACTCATGGCACTGGCCACTGTGGGCAATTTGCTGAACCAGATTGGCGGCCTGGAAGACGCCGGCGAGTGCCAGGGTCTGGTCGTGCAGGGAGCGACTCATGGGCGGGCTTCCTGTTCCGGGCTCCGCGCCAGGCGGGTGGGCAGAGCGTCGCCGTCGCGCCAGGTCTGTTCGATGACGCCGCCGCCAAGGCAAACCTCGCCAATATAGAAAACCACGGACTGACCGGGCGTTACCGCTCGCTGGGCATCATCAAAGACCACTTTCACGCCACCGTCGATGACGGTGACCTCGCAATCCTGGTCGGGTTGCCGATAGCGGGTTTTCGCCCGGCATCGAAACGCCGGAGCCGGTGGCTCGCCAGCGACCCAGTCAACAGGGCCGGACACCAGGCCACGGGAAAACAGCAGTGGGTGGTTTTTGCCCTGTACCGCGGTGAGCACATTGCGGTCCAGATCCTTGCCGGCAACATACCAGGGTTCGTCACCAAACTCGCTGAGACCGCCAATGCCAAGCCCCTGGCGCTGGCCGATGGTGTGATACATCAGCCCCTGATGGCGGCCAATGTGGCGGCCATCAGGCGTTTCGATGTCGCCGGGCTGGGCGGGCAGATACTGTTTGAGGAAGTCCCGGAATTTTCGTTCACCGATAAAACAGATGCCGGTGGAATCCTTCTTGTCATGGGTGACAAAACCCTGCTGTTCCGCAATTCGGCGTACCTCCGGCTTTTCAAGCTCACCCACCGGGAACAGCGTGCGGGCGATCCGTTCACCGGAGACCGCGTGCAGGAAGTAGCTCTGATCCTTGTTCGGGTCGAGCCCCTTGAGCAACTGCGCCGTGCCTGAGCCGTCGTCAACGGAACGACGCCGGGTGTAATGCCCGGTGGCAATGTAGTCGGCCCCAAGCGTGATGGCGTAATCGAGGAACGCCCGGAATTTGACCTCCCTGTTGCAGAGAATGTCCGGGTTGGGCGTCCGGCCAGCCTGATACTCGGACAGGAAGTGTTCGAATACCCGGTCCCAGTATTCCGCGGCAAAGCTGGCGGTGTGCAGTTTGATGCCAATGGTATCGGCCACGGCTTGAGCGTCGGCCAGATCAGTCATGGCCGTGCAGTACTCGGTGCCGTCGTCTTCATCCCAGTTCTTCATGAACAGGCCTTCCACCCGGTAGCCCTGGTCTTTCAGCAACCAGGCCGCAACAGAGGAGTCGACGCCGCCGGACATGCCGACGATCACGCGGGTGGTTTCAGCAGGATGGGGCTCGGATGAGTGGGTCATAACAGCTCTGATACCGTTGAAAAGCCGTGGAGTCTATCATTCTGACAGGACTACGTCTGCGTATCGACCACGACATCCAGCGGATAGCGCCGGCCATCTCGGTAATCTTCTATGCATTGCAGGACCAGGGGGCTGCGCAGCCTGGTGCCCAGCTTCCGGATCGCGTCCAGTGACAGCCAGTGGGCGGCAAGAATGCCGTCATCGAGCTGCTCGGATACCCGCCGCAAGGCTTTCGCCGAATAACAAAAACGATAATAGGTAACCCCGTTGGCGGGGGCTTTGTAGGTGTAGATCCCCAGGAAATGGGTGGGCTCCACCTCCCAGCCGGTCTCCTCGAGGGTTTCCCGGCGGACGGCGGACAGGATGGCTTCGTCTTCCTCGACGTGCCCCGCCGGCTGGTTAAAGACCACCTGGCCATTGCTGACCTCTTCAACCATCAGAAACTGACCCTTCGGGTCTTCAACAATCACCGCGACGGTGGCATGGGGAGTCCAGGTCATGACGTTGGGCGTCTCCGTCCTGGGGGGCGTGATGTGCGGCGCCCCCGGGTTGCTTTCGGCGGTGCGGGAACGTTCACCGTCAGTGTGCGATGGCCGCCGGGTGGCAGGCTGTCCAGAGTCCAGTCACCAATACGGTATCTGACCAGCCGCAGGGTGGGAAATCCGACAGCCGCTGTCATCCGTCGTACCTGCCGGTTCCGGCCCTCGGTAAGGGTCAGCGCCAGCCAACTGGTCGGTATGGATTCGCGGAAGCGAACGGGGGGTGTCCTTGGCCAGAGCTCGGGTTCGGTCATGGCCATGGCCTTCGCGGGCCGGGTCAGGCCGTCCTTGAGGGCGACGCCCTGCGACAGCCATGCCAGCGCGTCTGAGGTGATGCGTCCTTCCACCTGAACCCAGTAGGTTTTTGGCATTTTCAGGCCGGGCGAGGCAATCCGGTGCTGAAGGGCACCATCCGCCGTCAGCAGGAGCAGTCCTTCGGAGTCGTAGTCCAGGCGGCCGGCGGGATAGACACCGGGCAACGTCAGCCAGTCCGCCAGGGTGGACCGGGCCGGTTTGCCGGAGTCACCGCGTTGATCGGTGAACTGGCTCAACACGTGATAGGGTTTGTTGAAGAGAACAAGTTCCGCCATGGTGCGAGGTTATCCGCGACTGACATCCAGGGAGTAAAGCGGAAGGGTACTTCAAACCGGCGAGCAGGCACAAAGACATTAACGCCCGCCGGATCTCCGGCGGGCGTTAATGTCTGGATCCGGGGTGAGCCGGTCAGGCGTTAACGGCGCGGGGCGGGTACCCGTCCTGATCGGATTCGCTGGCCCGGGACGCTTCGTCACTGTTGTGCCCCGCGTCCGGCTGCGCCTGTTTACCGGCCTGCTCCTCGGGGACAATATTGACGGCGTGGACGCCCTTGTCGCTGGGCTTTTTGTCGAAGGTGACGGCCTGGCCGGCTTTCAGCGTTTTATAACCGTCCATCTGAACCGAAGAAAAGTGGGCGAACAGGTCGTCGCTGCAGCCATCCTCGATGATGAAACCGTACCCTTTGGCATTGTTGAACCACTTTACTTTGCCTCTTGGCATGATGAACTCCCCTGTTCTTTTGCTGTCACTCGTTATTATTGCTGTCTGCCATTCGGTCTCGGTGTTTCCGGGCCGAATCCCGTTACAGAAACATTGCAACGATTTACATTATTTTACATTGCTTCTTAACTTTCGGCCAATCAGAGTGTCGAGTCAATGTTTTCTATCACCGGAATGTGTGGTTGAACCCGGTCTGGAAACGGTATCATGCTCGTATTGATAAATATCTCACGCCCCGAAGGCGTTTTCGCTTGAAAACCCGGGGGCCGACAACCACATTTAGGCAAGGGCACCGATAAACCGGTAAGGAATGATGCGGACTATCGAGAATTCTCTACTAATATTCAATCAGGGGGAGGACGAACAACCGGGGCGACAGGACGACCTCAGCGTTGCTCCCGAAAAGCCGGCACTGAAGCGTCCTGCGCGATTTCGGGTGGTGCTCCTGAACGATGACTACACACCCATGGATTTTGTAGTGGATGTACTGATGAAGTTCTTCGGAATGAACGAAGAGAAGGCGACGCAGGTGATGCTGCTCGTCCATACGCAGGGAAAGGCCGTATGCGGGGTTTATACCCGGGACATCGCGGAAACAAAGGCGGCACAGGTGAACCAGTATTCCTCGGAATGCGAACATCCGCTCCTTTGCGAGATTGAACGTGCGGACTGAAAGACGTTGGGGTGGCCCATGCTGAGCAAAGATCTAGAAATTACGCTGAATACGGCCTTCAAGAGTGCCCGCGACAAACGTCATGAATTCATGACGGTGGAGCACTTGTTGCTGGCCCTGCTGGATAACGAATCAGCGGTGGGTGTCCTGAAAGCCTGTGGTGCGGATCTGAACCGGCTGCAGGAAGAACTGGTGGAGTTTGTGGACTCCACCACGCCGCTGATCCCGAGTAACGATAGCGAACGGGAAACCCAGCCTACCCTGGGCTTCCAGAGGGTACTGCAACGGGCAGTATTCCATGTCCAGTCGTCTGGCAAGAAGGAGGTAACCGGGGCCAACGTACTGGTTGCCATCTTCAGTGAGCAGGAAAGTCAGGCAGTCTATGTTCTGAAGAAGCAGAGCGTTGCCCGCATTGATGTGGTCAATTTTGTTTCACACGGTATCTCCCGGGTCCAGGGGGCTGAGGATCAGGAAGGTCACGACCAGGCGTCCCATGACGAAGCCGGGGAAGAAGGCGGGCACGCCAAGCCGCTCGAAAGCTATGCCACCAACCTCAATGAGCAGGCTCGCCAGGGGCGAATCGACCCGCTGATCGGTCGTGAGCACGAGGTGGAGCGTGTGGTGCAGATACTCGTGCGTCGCCGCAAGAACAACCCGCTGCTGGTGGGTGAGGCCGGCGTTGGCAAAACCGCGATTGCCGAGGGGCTTGCCAAGCGCATTGTCGATGGCCAGGTGCCGGACATCATTTCCGACGCCGTGGTCTACTCCCTGGATCTGGGGGCGTTGCTGGCGGGCACCAAGTACCGCGGGGATTTCGAGAAGCGCCTGAAAGGGCTACTCGCGGAGCTGAAGAAAGAAAAGCACGCGATCCTGTTTATTGACGAGATTCACACCATTATCGGTGCCGGATCGGCCTCGGGCGGAGTGATGGATGCGTCGAACCTGCTCAAGCCGATGCTGAGTTCGGGCGAGATACGCTGTATCGGCTCCACAACGTTCCAGGAGTTCCGGGGGATCTTTGAGAAAGACAGTGCGCTGGCGCGGCGTTTCCAGAAAATCGATGTGAACGAGCCCAGCGTGGAAGATACCTACCAGATCCTCAAGGGGCTGAAGCCCAACTTCGAGAAGCATCACGACCTCAAATACACGGACAAGGCCCTGCGCGTGGCGGCGGAGCTGGCGGATCGCTACATTACCGATCGTCACCTGCCTGACAAGGCAATCGACGTTATCGACGAAGCCGGTGCCCGTCAGCGTCTCCAGCCGGAAAACAAACGCAAGAAAACCGTCGATGTCACGGAAATTGAGGACGTGGTGGCCAACATTGCCCGCATTCCTCCGAAGAATGTGTCCACCAGCGACAAGGATCTGCTGCGCAATCTGGAGCGGGATCTCAAGATGGTGGTGTTTGGCCAGGACCCGGCCATCGAATCGCTGTCGACCGCGATCAAACTGGCCCGGGCCGGCCTCAAGTCGCCGGAGAAGCCCGAAGGTGCGTTCCTGTTTGCCGGGCCCACTGGTGTCGGTAAAACCGAGGTCACCAAGCAGCTGGCCAAGGTGCTTGGCATAGAGTTGGTGCGTTTTGACATGTCCGAGTACATGGAGCGCCACACCGTGTCGCGGCTGATCGGCGCGCCCCCGGGCTACGTTGGCTATGATCAGGGTGGCCTGCTGACCGAAGCGGTGAGCAAGCAGCCGCACTGTGTGCTGTTGCTGGATGAGATCGAAAAGGCGCATCCGGAAGTGTTCAACCTGCTGTTGCAGGTGATGGATCACGGCACGCTGACGGACAACAACGGTCGCAAGGCGGATTTCCGTCACGTGATCCTGGTGATGACAACCAACGCCGGTGCGGAAAGTATGGCCCGTCGTTCCATCGGCTTCAGTGAGCAGGACCACAGCACTGATGGCATGGAAATCATCACCAAGACGTTCACGCCGGAGTTCCGCAACCGGCTGGACGGCATCATTCAGTTCGGTGATCTGCAGATGGCCACCATTACGCATGTCGTCGACAAGTTCCTTACCGAGTTGCAGGCGCAGCTTGATGAGAAGCATGTGGTGCTGCATGTGGATGACGACGCCAAGTCATGGCTGGCAGAGAAGGGATACGACGTCACCATGGGGGCACGGCCAATGTCTCGCCTGATTCAGGACAAGATCAAGCGTCCGCTGGCCGAGCAGATCCTGTTCGGGCGTCTCTCGGAGCGTGGAGGGGATGTCTTCATCCACCTTCGTAACGGCGAGCTGGTGTTCGAGTATGAGGATGAGCCGGCTGAAGCGGTTTAGCCCACAAACGCAAAAAGCCCCGATATCGGGGCTTTTTGCCAGATGTCGCGTGAGCCTTAGCGGGCGCGGTAGACGATGCGTCCTTTGCTCAGGTCATAGGGAGTCAGCTCAACCTTGACCTTGTCACCAGTCAGGATCCGGATATAGTTCTTACGCATCTTGCCGGAAATGTGAGCGGTCACAACGTGGCCGTTGCTCAGCTCAACACGGAACATGGTGTTGGGAAGGGTGTCAATAATGACGCCTTCCATTTCAATGACATCTGATTTCGCCATTCAGTAGAAACCTCGCTCTAAAAGTACTTCTCGTGATTTTAAATTGCGCAATTCTGCCTGATTTGTCGGCATTTGGCAAAATCAGGTGGTAATCAATTCCCGCCAGTGGCCATCCCGCAGTGCTTCAATCGGGCGGAAGCGGGTTTTGTAGTTCATTTTCCGGCATTCTTCAATGAAATATCCCAAATAGAGATGTGGCAACCCCCGTCGGCGGGCTTCCTCAATCTGCCAGAGAACGGCGAAGGTGCCCAGGCTGCGGTGCTCCAGATCCGGGTCGAACACGGTGTAGATGGCGGACAGGCCATCGTCGAGTGCGTCCAGTGCCGCCAGGCCAACCAGGGTGTCGTCCCGGCGGATTTCCAGGAACCAGGAGTCGGTGGCGCCATCCACCAGAAAGGACGTGAACTGCTCCCGGGAGGGCGGGTACATGTCGCCGTCCTTGTGCCGCTGTTCGATGTATGTGGCGTACAACTGATAGTAACGTTCGGCGAAGGTGGCGGGCACCAGCCGGCAATCGAGGTCCCGGTTTTTTGTCATGACCCGGCGCTGGCTCCGGTCCGGCCGGAAATTATCCACTTTCAGGCGTACCGGCAGGCAGGCATTGCAGTGCTCGCAGTGGGGGCGGTAATAGTGGGATCCGCTGCGGCGGAAGCCAAGCGCGGTCAGCTGGCTGTAGAGTTTTTTGTCGACGTTGGCTCGCGGATCGACAAACATGGTGGTCGCTTCGCGGTCCGGCAGGTAGCTGCAATCGTGCGGTGGGGTCGCAAAGAACACCAGGGTTCTGAGATTACTCATTCACACCTCCGGCCCGGGCCACTGCCAGCGGAATGTCCAGTCGGTTTGCTGCGGTTTCCGATCCACACATGATCTGAGTATAGATAAAAATGCCGGCCTCGGGATACTCCTGGCACCCATGGTGAGCAGGTGGTGGCTTTCCACCTGGCAGTCCATGATCCGGTAGCCCCAGTCGTTGAGCTGGTGGGCCAGGTGCACCATCAGGACTTTGGAGCTGTTGGTTTCGAGGGAAAACATGGACTCGCCAAAAAAGCACTGGCCTATGGCCAGCCCGTACATGCCGCCGGCCAGTTCGCCGCGCTGGTTCCAGACTTCGATGGAGTGAGCGACGCCCTGGCGGTGGAGGTCGGCGTAGCTGTCTATCATGTCTTCGGTAATCCAGGTGCCTTCCGCCCGGGTGGAGGCGCAAAGCCGGATGATTCGGCCAAAGATCTGGTCGGTGGTGACCCGGAAGCGCTGTTGGTTAAGCGTTCGGCGCAGGCTTCTGGAGACGTGGATTTCCTCCGGGAACAGGACGCACCGGGGGTTTGGGGACCACCAGAGTATGGGCTGGTCGTCGCTGTACCAGGGAAAGATACCGTTGCGATAGGCCAGTTTGAGCCGTGCCGTGGACAGGTCGCCGCCGAGGGCCAGCAGGCCATCCGGGTCGTCGAGGGCCTCTTCGGCGGGGGGGAACCAGAGTTGATCGGGGTCTAGCCAGGGTAGTGAGGTCATCCTTCTCCGGCAATTACTGCAATGTTCGGGCCTTGGCGAGAGTATCGGCCGGCGGGAACCCTCTTCTGAAACACGCTGTGAATACTTCCCTGTACGCTTGGCTCCGCCATCCATGGCTCCGCACAGTTTCAGAAGAGGGTTCCCGCCGACCTTTGCAAACTCGTGAGTTCGCGTTCCTGTCTGACTGAACGTCTTATCGCCTACTCAATCACAATCAGTCTTGCTGATCCAGAAACTTTTCGGCGTCCAGGGCGGCCATGCAGCCAAAGCCGGCGGAGGTGACGGCCTGGCGGTAGACGTGGTCGGCGACGTCGCCGGCGGCGAAGACGCCGGGGATGCTGCTCTGGGTGGCCATGCCTTCGAGGCCGGAGCGAATTTTGATGTAGCCGTTTTCCATGTTGAGCTGGCCCTGGAACAGGTCGGTGTTGGGCTTGTGGCCGATGGCGATGAAGACGCCGGCCAGGTCCCGGTCTTGTGTCGAGCCATCCTTCATGCTCTTGATGCGCATGCCGGTGACGCCGGTGCCGTCGCCGAGGACTTCGTCGAGGGTGTGGTCCCAAACGATGTTGACGTTGCCGTTTTCGGCCTTCTCGAACAGTTTGTCTTGCAGGATTTTTTCGGCACGCAGGCTGTCGCGGCGATGGACCAGGGTCACCTCGGCGGCGATGTTGGAGAGGTAAAGGGCCTCTTCAACAGCGGTGTTGCCGCCGCCGATGACAGCGACTTTCTGTTTCTTGTAGAAGAAGCCGTCGCAGGTGGCGCAGGCGGAGACACCCTGGCCTTTGAATTTCTCTTCGGATTCGAGGCCGAGGTACATGGCGGAAGCGCCGGTGGCGATGATCAGGGCGTCGCAGGTGTATTCGCCGCCGTCGCCCTTGAGGCGGAAGGGGCGGTTGCGCAGGTCGGCTTCGTTGATGGTGTCGTAGACGATGCTGGTTTCAAAGCGCTCGGCGTGTTTGAGCATGCGCTGCATCAGCTCCGGCCCCTGGACGCCGTCGTTGTCTCCGGGCCAGTTGTCCACGTCGGTGGTGGTGGTGAGCTGGCCGCCAACTTCAATGCCGGTGATCAGGGTCGGGTTCAGGTTGGCGCGGGCTGCGTAGACAGCGGCGGTGTAGCCAGCCGGGCCGGATCCGAGGATGATCAGTCGGGAATGTTTGGTCTCGCTCATGGGTGTCGGTCTCTCACTATCAATCAATACGTGTCTGGCGCCGGTCAGGGGCCAAGGTTGCGAAGAAAGGGGGAAAGGCTAACACGAAAGGAGCGGGCTGCCATTCGTTTTGGCCAATTCCGCTTATAAAACGTGGCTATTTGCTCAAGCCGATTATTCCAGCACCGATACGGTCGCCAGCAGCTGCCGGACCCGTTCGGCGCTTTTCCCGGACTCGCTCTGTTCCAGGCGGTGTTCGGCGACGGAAGGGAAGACCGTCTGAATGTCATCTGGCAGGACGTGGTGCCGGCCGGCCATCAGCGCCCAGGCTTTGGCGGCACGCAGCAGGCCAAGCCCGGCCCTGGGCGACAGGCCGTACAGCAGGCCGGGCATGCGCCGGCTCTGGTCGAGCAACCGTTGGACATAATCCAGCAATGCGGGGCTGGCGGTGACCCGGCTCACCGCGTCTTGCAAGGTGGTCAGATCCGATTGCGAGAGCAGGGTGCCGAGCCGGTCGGTCATGGCCCGGCGATCCTCGCCTTCCAGCAGTTCCCGCTCGGCTCTGGGGTCCGGATACCCCAGTCTCAGTCGCATCAGGAATCGGTCGAGCTGGGATTCCGGCAGGGGATAGGTGCCGCCCTGTTCGATGGGGTTCTGGGTTGCGATCACAAAAAACGGATGAGGCAGGGGCCGGGTTTCGCCCTCGATCGAGACTTGCCGTTCTTCCATGGCTTCCAGCAGGGCGCTTTGGGTGCGTGGTGACGCCCGGTTGATTTCGTCAGCGAGTACCACTTGCGCAAAGATCGGGCCGGGGTGGAATACCAGGCCTCCGGCCTGCCGGTCGTACATGGAGTAACCCAATACGTCGGCCGGGAGCAGGTCGTTGGTGAACTGAATGCGCTGGTAGCTGAGGCCCATGACCTTGGCCAGGGCGTGGGACAGGGTGGTTTTGCCCATGCCGGGAATGTCTTCGATCAGCAGGTGGCCCCTGGCCAGCAGGCCACAGAGTGCCAGGCGAACCTGCTGTTCCTTGCCCAGAAGTATCTGGTTCAGTTCGCTGACGACGATGTCGACCCTTTTTTTCATGCGGACACTAATCCCTCACCCGTTTCAGAAGGTCGCCGTAGGCGTCGATACGGCGATCCCTGAGATACGGCCAGATTCGCCGGATCGATTCACTGCGACTGCGATCCAGGGTGACGCTGAGGATACATTCCGTACTGTCATCCGCCCGCGCCAGGAATTCCCCCTGGGGGCCGGCGATAAAGCTGTTCCCCCAAAACCGGATGCCATCGGAGTGGCCGCTCGGGTCCGGCTCGGTACCCACACGGTTGGGGGCGATTACCGGCAGGTTGTTGGCGACCGCATGGCCCCGTTGTACGGTAACCCAGGCGTCCAGCTGGCGGGCCTGTTCGGCCGGGTCGTCGGTGACATCCCAGCCGATGGCGGTGGGGTAAATCAGGACCTCGGCGCCGGCCAATGCCATCAGGCGGGCCGCCTCCGGGTACCATTGGTCCCAGCACACCAGAACCCCCAGCCGTCCCACGGAGGTGTCGATGGGGGTGAAGCCGGACTGGCCATCGTTGAACCGGGCATCACCCGGGGTAAAGTAGAACTTCTCATAGAAGCCGGGGTCGTCCGGGATGTGCATCTTGCGATAGATTCCGGCGATGGCTCCGTCGGTTTCGAAGACCACGGCGGTGTTGTGATACACACCGTTCATCCGGCGCTCGAAGATGGAGCCCACCAATACCACGCCCAGCTCCCGGGCCAGCCCGGCCAGCCGGTCACTGGTGGGGCCGGGAATGGGTTCTGCCAGGTCGAATACGGAGGTGTCTTCGGTCTGGCAGAAATACAGGGTGGCGTGGAGCTCCTGGAGGATAACGAGCTGTGCACCGTTGGCGACCGCTTCACGAACCAGCTTTTCCGTTGTTGCCAGGCTTGCGGCCTTGTCTGGGCTGCAGGCCTGTTGAATGGCGGCAACATTGAGGTGTTTGGTGTTGGAGGTGCTCACTTAAACAACCACTCCTTCGGGAATTTGCATGGTGACGCAGTGCAGGCTGCCGTGTTGGCCGATCAGTGCCCGGCAGTTAATGGGCACGACTTCCCGGCCCGGGAACAGGTCCCGGACAACCTCGATGGCATCGTTGTCCTGGGGGACGCCGTAAACGGGCAGCAGTACCGCGCCGTTGATGATCAGGAAATTGGCGTAAGTGGCCGGTAGCCGTTCACCGTCCTCGTTGAAGACCGGGTCGGGCCAGGGCAGGGCTGTCAGCTCGTAGGGTGAACCGTCGCGCTGGCGGAATTCCCGCAACTCGTCTTCCATGGCGGCGAGCGCACTGTAATGCTCGTCGGCCACCTCGGGGCAGGCAACGTAACATATCCGGCCGGGTGCGCAGAATCGGGCCAGAGTATCCACATGACTGTCGGTGTCATCGCCGGCCAGATAACCGTGATTCAGCCACAGGATGCGGTCGGCCCCGAGTACTTCCGTCATCAGCTGTTCAATGGCGGTGCGGTCCAGGGTCGGGTTTCGGCTGGGGGTCAGCAGACATTCGCTGGTGGTCAGCACAGTGCCCTCGCCGTCCGACTCGATCGACCCGCCTTCGAGAACAAAATCCACCGGTTGCACGGGCGTTTGTCCGAATACGCCGGCATTGGCGAGGTGGCGGTTCAGGGCATCGTCTTTTTCCCAGGGGAACTTGCCGCCCCAGGCATTGAAGCGGAAATCCAGGAGTACCGGGCCATCGTCGGTGTGAATGGTGATCGGACCATGGTCCCGGACCCAGGTGTCGTTGGCTGGTGCCGGTACGATCTTCACGCGCCCTGGCAGGTCCGCCGTTGCGGCGTAGTGGTTCAGTTCCCGCTCCAGGTCCTGCAGCCGGACAACATGCTCGCAACTGATGACCAGGTGCTCAAAACGCAGTACGGCCCGGGCGATATCGAGAAACACCGGCTCCACGTCGTCAAGGACCGCGGCCCAGTCGGTGCCCGGGTGGGGCCAGGTTAACAATACGGCGCTCTGGGGCGCCCATTCAGCGGGCAACACACGTCTGGATGACACTTTAAAGCTACCTTGATTCGCAAAAGACGCCATTCTAACCAACGGGCAGCGTGACGTCAGGACATGTGCCGGGAATTTCCCTGAACACCGGTGTTTGGTGTCTCAGCGCCGGGGCTTGATCACGGTATGCAGAACCCGGTCATTCTCGAAGTAGACAACAAATCGTTGGTAATGCCACTGGCTGATCGGGGGTTGCCCCACGGGGCCTTCGATGGTCATTGGCTCTCCCCACTTGGCCCTCACGGAGGCCTGGGACATGCCGGTGTCCGGAACGCTGATCTGGCTCCGTTCCGTCTGGCTGCCGACCGGCACACTAATGACTTCCGCGACGGCGCTGGTCAGAGGGACCAGGATGAGTGAGGCCGTTATGGCCAGCGCCGCGAGCCGGATTCTGGGTGTGGTCATTGCTTGATCTCCATAAAGGCTGGTGTTCCCTGGTAGCCGGTACCGGGGAGATGGATAAAACGTAATATCTGAAAAAGACTGACAAAAGTCACCTGTTTTCGCCAGTCTATTCTTTTTGTCGCTGGCGAATCTGCCAACGCATCACATGTCGGGCGATGAGTTGCCGGTCGCTGTCCGGGAGCTCAATGAAAGCGGTGTGTATCCGGGCTTCCCCGGCGGGTTCCGGTTGGATGTCGAGGATCCGGGCCACGCCTTCGGGCTGGTACAGTTCCGGTGGCAGTGTCATTCTGACGGCCATACGGTCACCCACTTGCCAGCCATCCGCGTCACTGCAGAACGCCAGGCCACCCTCACTGAGGGTGACCATCTGCCAGTCCTCCGGTTGCAACGGATTTTGCTCAAAGGCCATAATGCGCGCCAGCGTGTCCAGCTTGCCGTTCAGCGACTTGATCAGGTTGGCCACCAACCGGTCCCGCTCGGCAAGGCTTGCGAGCTGGGATCTGACGTCCTGATCCAGTCGCCGGAGCTCTGCTTTCAGGCTTTCCAGATGGTCGCCGTTAAAGTGACTGGCCTCGGCGGCGACGTCCGGCCCCAGCTTTCGGACTTCCAGGCCAATCCGGTCTTCAATGCGGAAAAATTCCCGGCGCTCGGGGGTGTTTTCCCCGGGGCTGGCAGGGGGCGTGTGTGTTGGCATCTTGGCTCCGGAACCAGAATTTTTATTGGTACAGAATAGTTTAGCAGTTTCCCGCAGGGCCGGAAGGCGGCGGGAAATCCAGACCACGACAGACCTGAAGGTAGCGACAGGCACCTCTCCATGTTCAGACCCTTATCGTTCTACATCGGGTTACGGTACACCGCTGCGAAGCGCCGTAATCACTTCATATCGTTTATTTCGCTCACCTCCATGATCGGGCTGATGCTTGGCGTGGCCGTGCTTATCATCGTGCTGTCGGTGATGAACGGCTTCGACCGGGAACTGAAGCAGCGCATTCTGGGCATGGTGCCGCACGCCGTCATCCAGGGATCGGGGCCGCTCGATGACTGGCAGGCCATTGACCGGAAAGTGGAACAGCATCCCCGGGTTCTGGCCGCCGCCCCGTTTATCCAGGGCCAGGCCATGGTGACCGGTGGGGGCGACGTCAGGGGGGTGATGCTGAACGGCATCCTGCCGGAGCAGGAGCGAACCGTCTCAATCATCGAGAACCATATGATTGAGGGCGGTCTTGATGACCTGGTGTCGGGCGAATTTGGCATCATCGTGGGCCGGCTGATGGCTGCCAGCCTGCGCTTGCAGGTCGGGGACAAGGTCACCGTCGTGCTGCCGGAAGCGTCGGTGACGCCGGCGGGTGTTCTGCCAAGGCTCAAGCGCTTCACCGTCAAGGGCGTTTTCAGTGTTGGCGCGGAGCTGGATGGCAACTACACGCTGATTCATATGGACGATGCCGCCAAACTGATGCGTACCGGTGGCAAGGCCCAGGGCATCCGGTTGCTGGTAGACGATCTGTTTGCGGCGCCGAAGGTGGCTGAGCAGGCTGCCAGGGGGCTGCAGGGGCGATACTATATCTCGGACTGGACAAACACTCATGGCAATCTGTTCCAGGCCATTCGCATGGAGAAGACCATGATCGGCCTGTTGCTGATGTTTATTGTGGCCGTGGCGGCGTTCAACATCGTGTCCACCCTGGTGATGGTGGTGACCGACAAGACAGCGGACATTGCCATTCTGAGGACCATGGGGGCGACGCCTGGCCGCATCATGCGCATCTTTATTGTTCAGGGGGCGGTGATCGGGGTGTTCGGGACCCTGGTTGGCACCACCCTGGGCGTGCTCGGTGCCCTCAATATCAGCGCGTTTATTTCGTGGCTTGAAGGGGCTCTGGGGCATCAGTTCCTGAGTGCGGATGTGTATTTCATCAGCTACCTGCCGTCCCAGTTGCTGTGGCAGGACGTGCTGATCATCAGCGGTGCCGGCCTGGCGATGAGCCTGCTGGCAACGATTTACCCGGCCTGGCGGGCATCACGGGTGGATCCGGCGGAGGCGTTGCGCTATGAATAAGGAACCAATGACCATGACCACAACCTCCCTGGTGATTGATTGCCGACAGGTGACCCGCACCTACACCGAGGGCCCCGAGAAACTGACCATCTTTTCCGACATCTCCCTGGAGGTGTCGGCCGGTGAGACCGTCGCGATTGTTGGCAGCAGTGGCGCCGGCAAGACCACATTGCTGAACCTTCTGGGTGGGCTGGACCGGCCGTCATCCGGTCAGATCGCCATTTGTGGCCGGGAACTCCATCGGCTGTCAGAGGCGAACCGGGCCCGGTTCCGCAACCGCCATCTGGGTTTCGTGTATCAGTTTCATCACCTGTTGCCGGAGTTTTCCGCCCAGGAGAATGTGATGATGCCCTGCGTTCTCGGCGGTATGGCCCCGGATCAGGCGACGTCGAAGGCAGTGGATATTCTCTCCCGGGTCGGGCTGTCCGGGCGTTTGGCTCATAAGCCGGGTGAATTGTCCGGTGGCGAGCGCCAGCGGGTTGCCATTGCCCGTGCGCTGGTGAATGAGCCGGAATGTGTCCTGTTGGATGAGCCGACGGGGAATCTGGATGAGCATACCGGTGAGGGCGTGCGCAGCCTGATTGAATCCCTCAGGGATCAGTTGGGGATTTCGTTTGTGATGGTGACCCACGACATGCGCATGGCGCGAAGCCTGGGGCGCGTGTTACGGCTGGAGCAGGGGCGACTGGTTCAGGAAGGCTGATCGGCGGCGCGCCGGCGCTTCAGGCGGAGAAGTCGGCGTGAGCGCCAGTCGGAACGAATCTTCCGGCGCCACAGGAACTGGATAATCAGATACGCCAGGCATGCCGATACCGTCGCCACGATCAGTGAGCCCAGGTATAACGGAATACCGATGTCCAGCAGCCGTTCGCTGATCCAGGCCCAGGACAGCTCGAACTCGAAATCGAGGACCGGGCGGTCCAGCGCCCAGGCGCCAATCTTGTAATTGAAGTAAAAGATCGGCGGCATGGTCACCGGATTGCTGATCCAGACCAGAACCACCGACAGCGGCAGGTTGGCGTTAAACCAGATGGCAAACAGGGCGGCTGCCAGCATCTGGAAGGGCATCGGGATGAAACAGAACCAGACGCCGACGAGGAAGGCCCGGGCAACACAGTGCCGATTGATGTGCCACAGGTTGGGTTCATGAAGGATATCGCCCAGGAAATGCAACGACTGCATCGCTTGCACCTTCTCCGGCGTCGGCAAATAGCGTTTCATGAACTTCTTCGGCATTGGAAGTTCTGCCTGTCAGTCGAGTGAAGCCACGGCGTCATGGAAGCCGCCGGCGGAAAACCAATCGGGAGGACAAGGATTGTCCGGAAATACCATCAGTCAATGCCATCGCCCTTCAGATTGGCGGCGGCCCGCGTTCCTGGGCGTTTTCGCCTTCTCTAGCGGCGTTATCTTACTGTATTGGTTGGCGATGATGCCACCTCCGGGATGGTTGCTGCCGTGCATTGTTGTCGCGCTGGTAGCAGCGGTTCGGGTTGACCGCCCCCTGTGTCGAAGTGTCTTCGTTACTTTCGCTGGCCTTTGCCTGGGGCTGGCCTGGGCCAGCTGGTTCGCCAGCGAACGGCTCGCAGAGCGACTTCCAGGGCAGCTTGAGGGTGAGCCGGTAACCGTTTCGGGTTATCTGTGTGATCTGCCTTCCCAGGGCAGTTTCAACAGCCTTCGTTTCAGCTTCTGCGTCACCCGCTGGCACGGTGTATCGGTAAGTCCGGACCAATTGGCGTTGCTGCCCACGTTGCTCCGGCTTGCCTGGTATGGCCGGGACGGGGCGGGTTTGCCCGACCACCGGCTACGGCTGACGGTTGTATTGAAGCGGCCCCATGGCGCCCTGAATCCCGAAGGTTTCCGATACGAGGACTGGCTTTTCCGCAAGGGTTACCGGGCCACCGGCAGTGTGCGTTCGGTGTCAGCCGACCCCGACGTTCCCTGCCGCCTGACGTGTCAGTTTCACCGTGCCCATGGAAGCCTCGCCCGCTGGGTCGACCGGCAGTTTGGCGAGCGTGAACATCATGCGCTGATCGCTTCGCTGCTGATCGGCAACCGTGGCTATATGGAAAATGAGCACTGGGCGGTGCTGGAAGCCACCGGCACTATCCACCTGGTGGCGATTTCCGGGCTGCACCTCGGGTTGGTGGCGCTCGGAGCCGGTCTGGTCGCCCGCCGTTTGCTGCTGGCCCTGCCGCCCGGCCGGGTCAGTGAGCGTCGAAGCCGGGTGCTGGCGTTTTCGGTGGTCCTGGTCTGCTGTCTGTTCTACGCCCTGGCGGCGGGCTTTACCGTCCCCACCCGGCGGGCCCTGATCATGGTCACGGTGGCTGGCTGGAGTTTGCTGATGGCAAGGCAGACACCGGTGTGGCAGTCCCTGATTCTGGCGCTGGGGCTGGTGCTCTGCCAGGATCCGTTTGCCCCGCTGGACCAGGGTTTCTGGCTGTCTTTCGGCGCGGTGTCGATGCTTATTTGTGTGTTTGCGGCACGCTTGCGGGCGCCGGGGTGGCTGGCTGGGCTGGTGCTCAGCCAGGGTGCCGTCTTTGCCGGCCTCTGGCCCATTCTGTCTTTGGTGGGACAGGCCCAGCCGCTGGCCGGCCTGCTGGCCAATCTGGTTGCCATCCCCTGGGTGTCCCTGGTGGTGATGCCGGTATTGATCATTGGGGGGCTGCTGACGGCCTTGGTTCCAGCGCTGGCGGGTGCGGTCGGGATGGTGTTTGACGGCGTACTGGATGCGCTCTGGTGCTTCCTGTCCGGCGTATCCCGATGGCACTGGCCCACACTCGATGCGGGCTGGCCGGAAGTGATCGGGTTTGCGGTGGTGGTCTTGCTGGTTGTCTGCCTGCCGTTGCGGGCATTTCGTGTTCTCGGATTCGCCCTGATCATGGCCTGGGCCGGGGCGACATTGACCGCTGGCAGGCCCGGCAACCCTTTCGTGGCCGATCCGGAGGTACGGGTCTGGGATGTCGGGCAGGGGCTGTCGGTCATGATTCGTCATCGGCGAAAGGTTCTGCTGTACGACACCGGCCCGGAAGTCAAAGGCGTGTTTTCGGCTGTCGAATCCGTACTGATCCCAAACCTCAGGGCGCTGGGCATTCGCCGTATCGATGAACTGGTGATCAGCCATGGGGATAACGACCACGCCGGTGGCCTGCCACAGTTGCTCGACGCATTCGATGTCGGAATCCTGAGGTCGGGGGAGCCTGACGTAGTGCAGGGCAAGTTGCTCCGTTTTCCGGACCGGGAGGTGCGGGGGTGCGATAGCGAAACGCTGACGCTGGGTGAGCTGTCGGTGCGGCTCTGGCAGGCACCGGGCAACCTCATCGATGGCGACAACGATGCGTCCTGTGTCGTGACCGTTGGGCACCCGGCATCCGCTACCGAGTGGATACTGCCGGGGGACATTACCGCCGGAGTGGAAGCCAGCCACTTGCGTTCGATGACGTCATTCAGGCGCCCCGCGACGCGGGTGGTGTTTGCGCCCCATCACGGCAGCAAGACGTCGTCATCGGTGGCCTGGGTCCAGGCCATGCAGCCCGATGTGGTGATCTACAATGCCGGGTACCGGCACCGGTTTGGCCATCCCCACCCGGAGGTCGTGAGCCGCTATGTGGCGGTGGGAGCCCGGGCCTTTAATACAGCCTGCTCCGGACAACTGGTGTTGTCGGTGCACGACGGGGCTCGCCTTCGTATTCGGGAAATGCGGGATTTGGCGAGTTTCTGGATATCCGGCCCCGGCCTGGCCCGGAAGCAATGTAAAATACCGTGACATTCCAGGTGTGGTCTACGCCGACAGCTATGCTAAAGTAGCGCGGCTTGTAAACAATCAGGGAGACCAAGCGTGTTCGAGCTGCTTAAAGCCGGTGGCATTCTGATGGTGCCAATTGTTGCCTGTTCCATCCTGGCGCTTGCCATCATCCTGGAACGTTTCTGGACCCTTCGCCCGTCCCGGGTTGCGCCGCCCCAGACCGTGAATGAGCTCTGGCGCTGGATCAAGAAAAAAGAACTGAATGGCCGCAAACTCAAGGCGCTGCAGGGCTCTTCGCCCATGGGCCGGATTCTTGCCGGCGGCCTGCTCAATGCCAAGCATGGCCGCGAGATCATGAAGGAAAGCATTGAGCACGAGGCCAGCCAGGTTATCCATGATCTTGAGCGTTTCCTGAATCCGCTGGGTACCGTGGCGACCATCGCCCCGCTGCTTGGTCTGTTGGGCACTGTGATTGGCATGATCAAGGTGTTCGCCGAGATCCAACTGGCCGGTGTCGGTAACGCCGGCAACCTGGCGGGCGGCATCTCGGAAGCCTTGATTACCACCGCCGCCGGCCTGAGCGTGGCCATTCCGGCGCTGATCTGCCATCGCTACTTCATCCGTCGGGTGGATGAACTGGTGGTGGGTATGGAGCAGGAAGCCATAAAGCTGGTTGAGGTGGTTCACGGGGACCGTGAAATCGACGTGGAAGGAGCCTGAACACCGTGAAGTTCAAGCGCCAGAGAAGCCAGGAAGTCGGGGTAGACCTGACGCCACTGATCGATGTGGTGTTCCTGTTGCTGATTTTCTTTATGGTCTCGACCACATTTACCCGTGAGAGCCACCTGCAGGTGGAACTGCCGGAAGCCAGCGCTGAACCGGCGTCTCCGGCCGAGGTCAGGCAGATCGATGTGGTGATCAATGCTGAGGGCCAGTACATTCTCAATGACAGGGCGCTGGTGAATAACCGCCGCGAAACCCTGGAGCGGGGCGTTCGGGAACTGGCCGAGGGTGACAGCACGCTGCCGTTTATCATCACTGCCGATGCCCGCACGCCCCATGAGTTTGTGGTGCGGGCCATGGATGTGGCAGGCCGGCTGGGCTTTGCCAGGCTGAGCATCACTACCGAGCGGGAGGCCGAGGGCCAGTGAATACCCCGGAGCCGCTCACCCATCCGTCCGCGGTTGTCCCCGGTGGTGGCTGGGAAACCTATAAGCGACTGTTGGCCTACGTGAAGCCCTTCTGGCTTGCATTTGCCCTGGCTGTCGTCGGCAACGTGATCTACGCCGCAGCGTCCACGGGTATGGCGGCGGCCATGGAATATGTGATCGCGGCCATCGAGAACCCCACGGCCCAGAACCGCCTGATGCTGACGGGCATGATTGTCGGGGTGTTCGCCTTTCGTGGCCTGGGCACCTTCATGAGCCAGTACTTCATCAATTACGTAGGGCGACAAGTCATCAATGCGCTGCGGAATGATGTGTTTAACCGCCTGATGACCCTGCCATCGCGCTACTTTGACGACAACGCCTCCGGGCGGCTGGTGTCCAAGCTGACCTTCAACGTTGAACAGGTGGCGGAAGCCAGCACCAACGCCGTTACCATTACCCTCCGCGAGGGCCTGACCATCGTCGGGCTGCTCAGTTTCATGCTGTACACCAACTGGAAGCTGACCCTGATTTTCGTGACTGTGGGGCCGGTTATAGGCGTTGTCGTGAGTTATGCCAGTAAACGGTTCCGCAAGATCAGCCAGCGTATCCAGGGGTCGATGGGTGACATCACCCATGTCGCGTCAGAGGCCATTAGCGGTTACCGGGTGGTGCGGACCTTTGGTGGCGAAGACTATGAAAAGTCCAGGTTTCATCACGTTAACGAGCGCAACCTGAAGCAAAGCCTTAAAATGGCCCAGACTCAGGCCATCAGTGTGCCCATTATCCAGGTGCTGGTGGCCGTTGCCATCGCCGCCCTGGTGTGGATGATGCTGGCGCCGGAAATTCGCGGAGAGATGACTACCGGCCAGTTGGTGGCATTCATTACCGCTGCGACCACCATGGCCAAGCCTATCCGTCAGGTGACCTCGGTGCACGCGCAGATACAGAAGGGCGTTGCCGCCGCCTACGATGTATTCGAAACCATTGATGAGCCACCCGAGCAGGACCCGGGCCGTTACGCGCCCGCTCGCGTGGATGGCACCATCGGGTTTGATAACGTCTCGTTTCGCTACCGCGATCAGCTCGACAATGTACTGGAAGGCATATCCCTCGACATTCCGGCCGGTCAGAGTGTGGCGCTGGTCGGGCGCTCGGGAAGCGGTAAATCCACCCTGGTGAGCCTGTTGCCAAGGTTCTATGAGTACACCGGGGGGGATATCCGTATTGACGGGCACTCCCTGAAGGACTTCTCCCTGAAGGCCCTGCGCGCCCAGATTGCCCTGGTGACTCAGAATGTGGTGTTGTTCAACGACTCCATTGCAGCCAATATTGCCTACGGCGCACTCCGGGAATGCACCCGCGAGGAGATTCGGGAGGCGGCCGCCAAGGCCCATGCCCTTGAGTTTATTGACCGCATGCCCGATGGACTCGATACCATGATCGGCGACAACGGCGTTATGCTGTCTGGCGGCCAGCGACAGCGCCTTGCCATCGCCCGGGCACTGCTGAAAAACGCGCCCATTCTGATTCTGGACGAGGCAACCTCGGCGCTCGATACAGAGTCGGAGCGGCATATTCAGGAAGCCCTTGAAACGGTCATGCGGGGCCGGACCACACTGGTCATCGCCCACCGGCTATCGACCATCGAAAAAGCGGACCGCATTCTGGTGATGGACAACGGTCGTATCGTCGAATCCGGAAAACACCACGAGCTGCTGGAGGCCGGCGGGGCCTACGCCCAGTTGCACCAGATGCAGTTCAGCGAGCAGGCATGACCTCCCTGGTTCATCGTCTGTGGTACGGCAAGGGCCGGCCCCTGGCGTTCCTGGCCCCCCTGGCCTGGCTGTTCCGGACGGTAGCTGAGGTGCGCCGCCGTAAAGCCTGGGAGGCGCTGGCTCAGCCGCTGCCCGTTCCGGTCGTCGTGGTGGGCAACATCACCGCCGGCGGTACCGGCAAATCACCACTGACGGCCTGGCTGGTTTCCCGGACCCAGGCCGCTGGCTGGCGACCGGTGATTCTCAGCCGTGGCTATGGTGGCCAATCTTCCCGATACCCTCTCCTGGTCACGGCCGACACCGATGCAGCGCAAGCCGGCGACGAGCCGGTCATGTTGGCCAGGGCCACCGGTTGCCCTGTTGTGGTTGATCCCCAGCGGCGCCGTGGCGCTGGATATGCCCTGGACAACCAGCTGGGGAACCTGCTGATCTGTGATGATGGCCTCCAGCATTACCGGTTGCCCCGGGATGTTGAGCTGGCGGTATTCGATGGCAACCGGGGACTGGGCAACGGCGCAGTGATACCGGTTGGCCCGCTCCGGGAACCGGTGGAGCGGCTGACGAGTGTGGATTTTGTGGTGGTTAATAACGGTGCCGACCTGTCAGCACCGGCGCGGCTCGACAGTTTTGCGGGGGTGGACCACCCCGACATCCACAGCATGACGCTCACCCCCAGCCGTCTGAGCAATCTGAACACCGGCGAGACCAGGGATCTCGAGTGTCTCCGGGGTCAACTTGTCCGGGCGGTGGCCGGTATCGGCCATCCGCAACGGTTTTTCGATACACTGTCCGGTTTGGGGGCGGTGGTGACCGAAGCACCGTTTCCCGATCATCACCGCTTCAAGCCCGGAGACCTGAATGCTGACAGTGGTGAGTGGGTCGTGATGACCGCCAAGGATGCCGTAAAATGCCAGGGCTTTGCGCCCGACAACGCCTGGGTGTTGTCGGTAGAGGCCAGATTGCCGGAGGCATTTGCCATGGCGGTGCTGGCCCGCATTCGAGCCTGCTCCGATGCCTTAACGTTGAACCGTCGATGAGAATGGACCATGGATAAAAAACTGCTGGCCATGCTGGCCTGCCCGGTGTGCAAGGGCGAGTTGAAACTGAACGATGACAGGACCGAACTGGTTTGCTACCAGGACGCCATGGCGTTTCCGATCCGCGAGGGCATTCCGGTGATGCTGGCAAGTGAAGCCCGCACCCTGACCACGGATGAGCGTCTGGATAAACGCTGAACCTCCCGATACCAGGCCCGATGACAGGCCCGATAACAGGATAGAAACACCATGTCGTTTACCGTTGTGATTCCGGCCCGCTTTGCCTCCAGCCGGCTGCCAGGCAAACCACTGGCGGATATAGCCGGCAAGCCCATGGTTCAGCATGTCTGCGAGCGGGCGGCCCGCAGCCGGGCCAGCCGGGTGGTGGTTGCGACCGACGATGAACGTATCCGTCGGGCCTGCGAGTCCTTTGGTACCGAGGTGGTCATGACGTCACCGGACCACGCCAGCGGAACCGACCGGCTTGAGGAAGTGGCCCGGACCCTTCGCCTGGATCCGGATCACCGGGTGGTGAATGTTCAGGGCGACGAACCCCTGATTCCGCCGGCCCTGATCAATCAGGTGGCGGACAATCTGGAGCGTTTCCCGGCGGCCGCGATCTCAACCCTGTGCGAACCGTTGCACGACCCGGACCAGGTATTCAATCCGAACGTGGTGAAAGTGGTGTTCGATCACGAGGGAATGGCGCACTATTTCAGTCGCTCACCGATTCCCTGGGCGCGGGAGCAGTGGCAGTTGAACTCACCCTTTGACAGCTTGGCGGATGTCCGGCTGCCGGAAGGTGTCGGATATTTCCGGCACATTGGCATCTACGGCTATCGTTGCAGTGTTCTGAGTCGCTTCGTGACATGGCCGCCGGCGCCGACCGAGCGGGTTGAGTCCCTGGAACAGCTTCGGGCGCTGTATAATGGTGCCCGGATTCACGTGGCTATTGCCATGGAAAGCCCCCCCGGGGGTGTGGATACCCAATCGGATCTGGAGCGGGTGAGGGCACTGGTTGCTTCCCCACCGGAACGAAGGAGCCCATGAATGAGTGATCAGGTGAGTGTGCTGTTTGTCTGCCTCGGCAATATCTGCCGGTCGCCCACAGCTGAGGGCGTATTCCGGGCGCTGGTCGCAGCGGAGGGGCTGGAGCAACTGGTCCGGATTGACTCCTGCGGAACCGGAAACTGGCACCTGGGCAAGGTCCCGGACCCCCGGGCCCAGGCTGCCGCCCGTGAACGCGGGATCGATATCAGCCAGCTCAGGGCCAGGCAGCTTGACCCCCGGGACCTGGACACCTTTGACTATGTTCTGGTGATGGACCGTCAGAATCTGGCGGATGTCAAAGATGTATGGCGCCAGCACGGTGGCACCGAGCCTGAACTGTTTCTGGGTTATGGGCGTTCCGGTACCCCTGAAGTGCCCGACCCCTATTATGGCGGCGATGACGGGTTCGAGCTTGTCCTGGATCTGATCCAGGACGCCGGCAAGGGCCTGATTGCGGATATCCGGGGGCGCCTGGCTTGAATCAGCGGCTCGATATTGGTGAGAACGTTGAGCTCCAGCCCCTCAATTCCCTGAGAGTTGCGGCCCGGGCGCGTTATTTTGTTGACGTGCATTCAACGGACGAACTCTCTTCCGCGCTCGAATGGGCGGCGCAGCAGGGCGCGAGCACATTAATCCTTGGCGGTGGCAGCAACCTGGTCTTTGCTGGCGATGTCGATGGCCTTGTTATTCGTGTGCGCCTCCTGGGCAGACGCTGGGAGCAGGTGGACGGCCCGGAGGCAACGCTGGTGCTCGGTGCTGGTGAGAACTGGCACGACGCCGTCCTGTACGCGGCGTCCGCGGGCTATCGCGGTATTGAAAACCTGGCGCTGATTCCCGGTACCGCAGGGGCTGCGCCGGTCCAGAACATCGGGGCTTACGGTGTGGAGTTGCGCGACACGCTGGTGGCGGTCACCGCGCTTGACCGGGAGACCGGCCAGGCGGTTCGCCTGGGCAATGGCGACTGCCAGTTTGCCTACCGGGACAGCCTGTTCAAGCGCACGCCCGGGCGCTATGTGATTACCGGTGTTCACCTTCGGCTCTCTCGCCAGAAACCACTGCAGCTGGGTTACCGGGAGCTGGAAGAGTACCTTGGTGAGAAAGCACCGCCCGACCTGGACGCGGTGGCCGTGGCCGAGGCGGTGATGGCTATCCGGCGTCGCAAACTGCCAGACCCGGCCATGATTCCCAACGCCGGCAGTTTTTTCAAAAACCCGGTGATCTCGCAAGGCTGGTATGAATCCTTGCGGGCGGAATACCCCGGGCTGGTTGGCCATCCGGTGCCGGAGGGGGTGAAACTGGCTGCCGCCTGGCTGATTGACCAGAGTGGCTGGAAAGGATTCAGGAATACGCGGGTGGGCGTTCATAACCGCCAGGCGCTGGTGTTGATCAATCACTCCGGCGGCAACGGCGCGGATATCCTGTCTCTGGCGGACCGGATCCGGCAGTCGGTCAGCGAACGGTTCGGGGTTGAGCTTGAAATGGAACCGGGCGTTGTGGGCGGCGCAGGCCACCCATAACGCCTGAGGCAGCCGACTACAAGCCTTTTCTGGGGGAAGCGTTCACCAGAAAAGGCAGTGCCTCGGCTACCGGGATGTCCTGCTTGTCGGCGTCCCGCCGGCCCTTGTACTCCAGCGTACCGGCGGCCAGACCGCGATCAGACACCACAAAGCGGTGCGGAATACCGATCAGCTCCATATCCGCGAACTTGACGCCTGGACGCTCGTTCCGGTCATCCAGAAGCACATCGTAGCCGGCCTGCCGTAACTGCTCATACAGCTTCTCACCGGCCTCGGCCACCGTCGGTGATTTGTGGGCATTGAGGGTCACGATGGCCACCTGGAACGGCGCGATGGCGTCTGGCCAGATGATGCCCCGGTCGTCGTGATTCTGCTCAATGGACGCCGCGACAATCCGCGATACACCTATGCCGTAGCAGCCCATGTCCATGACCACGCTTTTGCCGTTCTCATCGAGAACCGTGGCGTTCATGGCGGTGCTGTACTTGTTGCCGAGCTTGAAGATATGGCCGACTTCGATACCCCGGCGAATTTCCAGGGTACCCCGGCCATCGGGGCTCGGGTCGCCTTCAACCACGTTGCGGATATCTTCGACCCGGCCCAGGGGCACGTCACGCTCCCAGTTTACCCCGGTCAGGTGGACGTCGTTCCGGTTGGCCCCACAGACGAAATCCGCCAGGTGCGCCGCGCTGCGGTCGACAATGACCGGCACATTCAGGTTGACGGGGCCGATGGAGCCGGGTTCGCAGCCAATGGCTTCCTTGATTTCCTCATCGGTGGCCATCGTCAGTGGCTCGGCGATGCCGGAGAGGTTTTCGGCCTTGATGTCGTTAAGCGTATGGTCGCCACGGAGGATCAGCGCGACCAGGCCGGCGTCACCCTCATCGTTTTCTTCGGCTTTCACCAGTAACGTCTTGACGGTGCGTGTCGCGTCAATGCCGAGGAACTCGGAGACGGCGGCGATGGTCCGCTGTCCCGGGGTGGAGACTTCCTGCAGCGACTCTTTGGCGGCCGGACGCTCGCCCGTGGGGGCGACGGCCTCGGCTTTCTCGATATTGGCGGCGTAATTGCCGTCAGTGCTGAACACAATGTCGTCTTCGCCCGACGATGCCAGCACGTGGAACTCATGGGAGGCATTGCCACCGATGGCGCCGGAATCGGCCTGTACCGCGCGGTAATCCAGGCCGAGCCGGTCAAAGATAGCGCAGTAGGTACGGTGCATGACCTGATAGGTCTCCTCCAGCGATTCCGGTGTCAGGTGGAAGGAATAGGCATCCTTCATGATGAACTCCCGGGCTCGCATAACGCCAAAACGGGGGCGGCGTTCATCACGGAATTTGGTCTGGACCTGATAGAAGTTGGCCGGCAATTCCTTGTAGCTCTTCAGCTCGTTGCGAACCAGGTCGGTAATGACTTCCTCGTGAGTGGGGCCGAAGCAGAAATCCCGGCTGTGGCGGTCCTGGAGGCGTAGCAGTTCACCGCCGTACTGGGTCCAGCGGCCGGATTCCTGCCACAGCTCCGCAGGCTGGATCGCCGGCATCAGAACCTCCTGGGCTCCGCTTTTGTCCATTTCCTCGCGAACAATCCGCTCAACTTTGCGCAAGGTGCGCAGCCCCATGGGCAGCCAGGTGTAAAGCCCGGCTGCCAGCTTGCGGATCATACCGGCGCGGAGCATCATCTGGTGGCTGATAACGTCGGCATCAGCCGGGATTTCTTTCTGGGTCGCAATCAGGTAGCGGCTTGCTCGCATCGTGTCTTCCGTTTGTTAAAAGTCTGGGTTACAGAATCAATGGACAGGCGGCACCATGGCGCCGGAGTCGCTGTTGTCGTGAAGTCGTCATTATTGTACGGAGCCTGCCTGCCAAGGTACAGATGGTGGCTGGTGAATCTGGCCTAGGACAGATAGCCAAGGGGCAGGGCGGTGCTGTCGATCACCCGGCGCAGCACAAAACTTGAATGTACGCCGCTGACGCCCTGTATTCGGGTAATGCGGTTGAGCAGGAAGTGGTGATAATGGTCCATGTCCGGCACCACGACTTTCAGCATGTAATCGGCATCCTGACCGGTAATCAGGTAGCATTCCTGAACCTCCGGGTATTCGGCAACCTGCTCTTCAAACGCGGCGAAGCGTTCCGGGGTGTGGCGATCCATGCCAATCAGAATGATGGCCGTCAGCGCCAGGCCCAGCTTTTTATGATCAAGGATGGTGACCGTCCGGACAATAATGCCGGCGTCTTCCAGTGCCCTGACCCGGCGCAGGCAGGGCGAGGGGGAAAGCCCCACCTGTTCGGCCAGCTCCTGATTGGTCAGTGATCCGTCTCTCTGGATCTGTTCCAGTATCCGACGATCTGTTTTATCAATTTTCACAAGGCTTTTCTGATTATCTGCCATAATATGCCAAAATATATCCAATACTAGGAAGATGCTGCCTATAAAATAGCGTTTCACTGTAAAGTTAGCAACCAAATATCCGCCCCGGCACGTTATGATGTCTAACTAGTGGCAACCAACTTCCGATATCGCGAGGACATACCGACATGGCGTTCGATCATCGCAAATACATGGCTTTCAAACCCGTGGCAAAAACCGACCGCCGGTGGCCCGACAAGGTCATTGAGAAGGCGCCGACCTGGTGTGCAGTGGATCTTCGCGATGGTAATCAGGCGCTGGTCAAACCCATGTCGGTTGCCCAGAAGCAGCGCATGTTCGATTTACTGGTGAAGCTGGGGTTCAAGGAAATCGAAATCGGGTTTCCCGCTGCCAGCCAGCCGGACTTTGATTTCTGCCGCAAGCTGATTGATGAGAACCGGATTCCCGACGACGTCAAGATACAGGCCCTGACCCAGGCGCGCCCGGAACTGATCGAGCGCACTTATGAGGCCCTTGCGGGTGCCCGTAAGGCGATTGTTCACGTCTACAACTCGACGTCTACGGTTCAGCGGGAGCAGGTGTTCGGGCTGGACCGGGCCGGCATTCGTGATATCGCGGTCAATGGCGCCAGGGTGGTGAAGGAATTCGCTGCTCGTTATCCGGAGACCGAGTGGACGTTCCAGTACTCCCCGGAAAGCTTCACCGGTACGGAACTGGATTTTGCGGCGGATGTGATCGACGCAGTCAGTGATGTCTGGCGACCGGACCAGGGCCAGCCGATGATCATTAACCTGCCGGCCACGGTGGAGATGGCGACGCCGAATGTGTTCGCCGATCAGATCGAATGGATCTGCGACCACATTCAGCGCCGGGAACACATCAGCATCAGCGTGCACACCCACAATGACCGTGGCTGCGCGGTGGCGGCGGCGGAACTGGCGGTGATGGCCGGTGCCGACCGGGTGGAAGGTACCCTCATGGGGAACGGGGAACGCACCGGTAACATGGATCTGGTGACCATGGCCATGAACCTGTATTCCCAGGGGATCGACCCGACACTGGACTTGTCCGGCATGGCGGAAATCACGGAAGTGGTCGAGGCCTGTACCGAAATTTCCACCCACCCTCGTCACCCCTATGCCGGCGAACTGGTGTTCACCGCCTTCTCGGGCAGTCACCAGGACGCCATCCGCAAGTGTCTGGCGCGGCGCAAGGACGGCGAGGTGTGGAACGTGGCGTACTTGCCGATTGATCCGTTTGATGTCGGGCGCCGGTATGAAGAGGTGGTCCGTATTAACAGCCAGTCCGGCAAGGGCGGCGTGGCTTATGTTCTGGAGCGGGACTACGACATCAGCCTGCCGCGCTGGCTGCAGATTGAGTTCAGCAAGGTGGTTCAGCGTGAGGCGGAAACCAATGGCGGAGAAATCGATTCCCTGACCATCCATCGCCTGTTTGAGGACCGCTATCTGAAAGTGCACGCCGACTGGGCATTGCGCTCCTACGATCTGCACCGGGATGAAGACGGGGTCAGGGCTGAAGTGTCGGTGGGCGCCGAGGCTGCACCTGTGCGCCTTGAGGGACGTGGTCTGGGTGCCGTGGAAGCGGTCTCGGAGGCACTGGAGTCGCGCTTCGGCATTTCCATTGCCGTTGAGGCCTACGACGAATTTGCCCTCGGTGAAGGGACGAATGCCAATGCCCTGGCCTGTATTCGCCTGGTGGCCAATGAGCGCCACTGCAGTGCCGCGGCCCTGGCGGAAGACACCACCTCGGCCACCTTGCAGGCCCTGTTCTCGGCCGTGGCCCAGGCGGTCGGCAGTGACATGCCCGCCGGCGATGTCCGGGCCAGGGAAGCGGCCTCTGCCTGAGTCCGGGCAACCGCCAAAAAATAAGCCGGCATGAATGCCGGCTTATTGATTTTCCCATGCCCGTGAGGGGCAAAGGACGAAAGCGGTAACCTTAAACGGGGGTTACGTTTTCCGCCTGCGGGCCTTTCGGTCCCTGCGTTACAGTGAACTGCACCTGCTGGCCTTCGGTCAGGGTGCGGAAGCCACTGGAGTTGATGGCGCTGTAATGGACAAACACGTCACTGCCGCCGTCCTGAGCGATGAAGCCAAAGCCTTTGGATTCGTTAAACCACTTCACGTGGCCGGTTTTAGTATCGGACATTGATCTTTCCTGTCTTTCTGAAATTTGCCCTCACGGGACCTTCGTATTCCTTGCGGAAATCATTGCTGAGAAATCCAGTGTGTACTGAGGAAAGGGGCAACGAAGAGCACTCGGGCAGGACGTTGTAGCGCATTCACCAAATACCGCTGTATTTGCACAGCATTTTCAGTATAGACCGTGTTTGGGGGTCGTCAACGCTTTTTTTACAGGTTTTGGTGTGTCACTAAATTGATTTAAAACAGTAACTTAGTGTTTTCAGAGTGAGCGCCCGGCGTCCATCGCGGGCCGGGCGCTGTGTTGATTACGGAATGTCAGTGTTGGAACTGCTCACTGATCTCGTCAAGGATGGCAGGGTCGTCGATGGTGCTGGGCACGTTGTAGCTTTCACCGTCGGCAATTTGCCGGATCACACGTCGGAGTATCTTGCCCGAGCGGGTTTTGGGCAGGCGTTCCACCACCATCGACCGGCGGAAACAGGCAATGGCGCCAATGCGCTCGCGCACCATTTCCACCAGTTCTTCTTCCAGTTCGTCATGATCGATGGTGGCACCGTCCTTCACCAGAACCAGCCCCACCGGTACCTGGCCCTTCATCTCGTCGTGCACGCCGACCACGCAACATTCCGCCACGGCCGGATGGGAGGCGACGACCTCTTCCATTTCACCGGTCGACAGCCGATGGCCTGCCACGTTGATAACGTCGTCGGTTCGCCCCATGACGAACACATAGCCGTCACTGTCGATATAACCGCCGTCTCCGGAGCTGTAGAAACCGGGGATGGGACCAAGATAGCTTTTACGGAACCGTTCGTCGTCGCCCCAGATGGTCACCATGCAGCCGGGCGGCAGGGGAAGCTTCACGGCAATCTGGCCTTGTTCTCCCGTCGGCACCGAATGGCCTTTGGCGTCGACCACTCGAACATCAAAACCGGGGGACGGCACGGTGGCAGAGCCCGGGCGAGTGGCCATCGGTTCCAGGCCAACCGGGTTGCAGCAGATGGCCCAGCCGGTCTCGGTCTGCCACCAGTGATCCAGGACAGGCAGGCGGGTATGTTCCTTGAGCCAGTCGTAGGTTGGCGGATCAAGGCGCTCACCCGCCAGGAAAATGCGTTTCAGTGAGCGGATGTTGTAACGGGACAACTGATCGGCTTCGGGGTCTTCCTTGCGCACCGCCCGGAAGGCCGTGGGTGCGGTAAACAGCAGGTTTACCTTGTGATCCTGGACCACGCGCCAGAAGGCGCCGGCGTCCGGTGTTTTTACGGGTTTGCCCTCGTACAGCACGGTGGTACAGCCGGCAAACAGGGGGGCGTAGACGATGTAGCTGTGGCCGACCACCCAGCCCACGTCAGACGCTGCCCAGTAGACATCGCCCGGGTGGGCATCGTAGACCAGCTTCATGCTGTACTTGAGGGCTACGGCATGGCCGCCGTTGTCCCGGACCACGCCTTTGGGTTTACCGGTCGTACCAGAGGTGTAAAGAATGTACAGCGGGTCGGTTGACTTGACGGCAACCGGTGCCGCCGGTTCGGCGTTTGCCATCAACTCCTGCCAGTCCAGGTCTCTGCCGGCTTGCATATCCGCGGTGGCCTGGGGGCGCTGATACACTACGCACAACTCCGGTTGGTGCGAGGCCTGTTCGAGCGCTTTATTGACCAGGGGCTTGTATTCAACCACCCGGTTGATCTCGATACCGCAGGACGCCGTGATAATAGCCTTTGGTTTGGCGTCATCGACCCGGACTGACAGCTCGTGAGCCGCAAAACCGCCAAACACCACCGAGTGGATGGCGCCCAGGCGGGCGCAGCCCAGCATGGCGATGACCGCTTCCGGAATCATCGGCATGTAAATGATGACCCGGTCGCCTTTGGTAACGCCCCGCGCTTTCAGGGCGCCGGCGAAGAGCGCGACCTGGTCGGTCAGTTGCTGATAGGTGTAGCTGCGTTTGGTGCCGGTCACCGGAGAGTCGTAAATCAGGGCGGTCTGGTCGCCGCGACCGGCGCGGATGTTGGCATCGAGGGCAACGTCGGAGGTGTTCAGTGTGCCGTCAGGAAACCATTGGCCATGGCCGTTGTCCGTGGGCTGCCAGATAGTCTTTGGCGCCTCTATCCAGTCGATCTGATGAGCCTGCTCACGCCAGAAGCTGTCCGGCTGGTCAATTGACCTCCGGAACTCGGATCGGTAGTCCATACAATCCACCTTGTTTGCCTGTTGTTGTTCTGATGTCAATCATTCCAACTTTAGGCCGTTTAAAATCATGGACTAGTAGACCATTGGCTTAGTTCCAGTGGTTTTCGCAATCAGGTTTCTCCGGAATTGACCGATGTCACCCTCGCGGTGAGATCACCCTCGCAAACCCGGGCGTTGATGACCGCCCCGGGGGCCACCTCCGATGCCTGGCGGATAATGCGATTCTGTTCATCCCGGACAATCGCGTAACCGCGCCCCAGGGTTGCCAGCGGGCTCACCACATGAAGGGTCTGGGCGCTGTGTTCCAGGTTTTCCCGGCGTTCCCGGAGGCGCTGTCGAATGGCAGCGCTCAGGCTGTCCTCAATGCGCCGAAGTGTGTCATGGCTGCGGGTTAGCTGCGCCCGGGGCGATTGCATGGCCAGGCGCTGGCCCAGATGTTCCTGATGAACGCGAAGGCCCGCCAGTCGCTGACGGATGCCCTTGGCAAGCCTGAGCTCCAGTTCATCCATGCGCTGGGCCTTTTCCAGAAGTTCTCGTCTGGGGTCCCGCAGCCGGGCGGCCAGATGCTCCAATTGGGTGGCCCCGCGCTTCAGCGCCCGCCGGGCCGCGTTGGCAAGCCGGGTTTCGCCATCCTGAAGCTGCTTGAGCCAGTCTCGCTGGTCCGGGGAAATTTTTTCCGCCGCCGCTGACGGCGTTGGTGCCCGAAGGTCGGCCACGAAGTCGGCGATGGTGACATCCACCTCGTGACCGACCGCGCTTACCGTGGGTATCGGGCAGCCGGCAATCGCCCGGGCCACCTGCTCCTCGTTGAAGCACCACAAATCCTCCAGCGACCCGCCCCCACGCCCGATGATCAGAACGTCGGCGACACCGTGGTCCCTGGCGGCCTCAATGGCGCGCACGATGTCAGCGGTGGCCGCCTGGCCCTGGACAGCCGTCGGGTACAGGGTGACCGGAATCGCCGGGCAACGCCGGGCGAGTACCGTCAGGATGTCGTGTATGGCGGCACCGGTCGGGGAGGTGATCACACCGATATGCCGGGGCAGGGCAGGCAGTGCCTTCTTGCGGGCCGGGTCGAACAGTCCCTCCGCCTGCAGTTTGTGCTTCAGGGCCTCGAAGGCCTGCTGCAGGGCACCCAGTCCGGCGGGTTCCAGTTGCTCGACGATAATCTGGAAGTCGCCCCGGTTCTCGTAGAGCGTTACTTTGCCCCGGATTCGCAACTGGTCGCCTTCTTTCGGTATGTCCCGGACATGTTGGTTGAAGCCGCGGAACATGGCGCAACGGACCTGGCAGCGGCGATCCTTCAGGGAAAAATACCAGTGGCCGGAAGAGGGCCGGGAAAAACCTGACAGTTCACCCTCCACCCAGACCTGCATAAAGCTGGATTCCAGCAGGTGCCGGGCCTGGTGATTGAGTTCGCTGACGCTCAGTGCCCGCGGGCGGGTATCCTGGAAAGAGGCGGTCACCGGGGTTGCTCCGTGCTTATCCATACGCAATAGCCGAAAAATAGGAAGGTAAAAATAGCGAAAATTCAAAAAGATGCAATTGAACGTTAAAAAAGCTGCGGTTTACTGTCTTTGAGAGCCCCTCTATAATAGATCGATTAAGGATTTTGCTTTGCCGTGTCGCCGCGGGTACGGCGCGGAAATCCCCAACTTAGCACGTTCAAAAGGCGGATCCCAATGCTGCGAATTGCCGAAGAAGCCCTCACATTTGATGACGTTCTGCTGGTGCCCGGATATTCCGAAGTGCTTCCCCATCAGGTCAGCCTGCAGACCCAACTGACCAAGGGTATCATGCTGAACATTCCGCTGGTGTCCGCCGCCATGGACACAGTGACGGACGCGGAACTGGCCATCGCCATGGCTCAGGAAGGCGGTATCGGCATCATGCACAAGAACATGACCGTGGAACAGCAGGCGGCTGCCGTGCGCAAGGTCAAGAAATTCGAGAGCGGTGTGGTCAAGGATCCGATTACCGTCACACCGGACACCACGGTTCGCGAGCTGGTGGACATCACGACCGCGAACAGCATCTCCGGCTTGCCGGTGGTGGATGGTCACGACCTGGTGGGCATTGTGACCGGTCGGGATATCCGCTTTGAGAGCCGGATGGACACACCAGTCCGGGACATCATGACCCCGAAAGAAAAACTGGTCACCGTACGGGAAGGCGCCAGCCTTGATGATATCAAGGAGCTGTTGCACCGCCACCGCATCGAGAAGGTCCTTGTGGTGAACGACAACTTCGAGCTCCGGGGGCTGGTCACCGTCAAGGACATCCAGAAGGCCAAGGATTACCCGCTGGCCTGCAAGGACGACCAGGGTCGGTTGCGGGTCGGCGCCGCCGTGAGCACCGGTGGTGATACCGAAGCCCGGATTGCGGCCCTGGCTGAGGCCGGGGTTGACGTCCTTGTTGTGGACACAGCCCATGGCCATAGCCGCGGAGTCATCGAGCGCGTGCGCTGGGTCAAGCAGAACTTTCCGGAAGTGCAGGTAATCGGCGGTAATATTGCGACGTCTGACGCCGCGCTTGCCCTGGCGGACGCCGGCGCTGATGCGGTCAAGGTGGGTATTGGTCCGGGCTCCATCTGCACAACGCGGATTGTCGCCGGCATTGGCGTACCGCAGATTTCAGCCGTGTCCAACGTGGCCGCGGCCCTGAAGGATCGGGGTGTTCCGCTGATTGCCGACGGCGGCGTGCGGTTCTCGGGCGATATTGCCAAGGCCATTGCGGCCGGAGCCCACAGCGTCATGATTGGTAGTCTGCTTGCGGGTACGGATGAAGCTCCCGGGGAAGTAGAGCTGTTCCAGGGCCGCAGCTACAAAGCCTATCGTGGCATGGGGTCGATCGGTGCCATGGGGCAGGGGTCCAGTGATCGCTATTTCCAGGATGCCAGCAAGGGCATCGAAAAACTGGTGCCGGAAGGTATAGAGGGCCGTGTCGCCTGCAAGGGGCCGATGCGCAATATCGTTCACCAGTTGGTGGGCGGCCTGCGGGCATCGATGGGCTACACCGGCAGTGCGACCATGGAGGAAATGCGGACCAGGCCGGAATTCGTCCGCATTACCAACGCCGGCATGCGTGAGAGCCACGTACATGATGTGACCATCACCAAAGAAGCGCCCAACTACCGCGTCGGCTGATTATTGCCTTACCACACGCGGCGCCCGCCGGGCGCCGCGTTGTTTATTTCGCTCCGAGGAATTCATGGCCCAGAACATCCACGACCACCGCATCCTGATTCTCGATTTCGGTTCACAGTACACTCAGCTTATCGCCCGCCGGATTCGCGAGCTCGGTGTTTACTGTGAGATCAAGGCGTTCGACATTACCGATGACGAACTGGCCGAGTTCAGCCCCAAGGGGATCATTCTCGCCGGTGGCCCGGAGTCCGTGACCCAGCTTGGCGGCCCGCGCGCGCCGGATGGGCTGTTTGACCGCGGGATTCCGGTGCTGGGTATCTGCTATGGCATGCAGACCATGGCCGAACAGCTCGGGGGGCGTGTTGCCAGTTCCGAGAAACGTGAATTTGGCTACGCCCAGGTCAAGGTCCGTGCGGCCGGGCCCCTGTTGCGTGATATTACCGACCATCTCACCGCCGCCGGCGAATCCCTGCTGGATGTCTGGATGAGCCATGGTGACAAGGTGGTGGTGATGCCGGATGGCTTTGAACTGCTGGCCTCCACGGAAAGTGCCCCCGTTGCCGCCATGCAGGATCTCAGCCGTAACCTGTTCGGGGTTCAGTTCCACCCGGAGGTGACCCACACGCTGCAGGGCAAGCGCATTCTGGAACACTTTATTCTCGACGTCTGCCAGTGCGAAGCCCTGTGGACGCCGGCCAAGATCGTGGATGACGCGGTCCGCCAGATTCGTGAGCAGGTGGGCAACGACAAAGTGCTGCTCGGCCTGTCCGGCGGTGTCGACTCATCGGTCACGGCGGCGCTCCTGCACCGGGCCATCGGCGAGCAACTCACCTGCGTGTTCGTGGATAATGGCTTGTTGCGCCTGCACGAGGGTGACCAGGTGATGGACATGTTCGCCAGTAATATGGGCGTGAAGGTGATCCGGGTTGATGCCGAAGACCTGTTCCTGTCCAAACTGAAGGGGGTCAGCGATCCCGAGCAGAAGCGCAAGATCATCGGCAACACGTTCATCGATGTGTTTGATGACGAAGCGGTCAACATCCGGGATGTAAACTGGCTGGCCCAGGGCACCATCTACCCGGATGTCATTGAGTCTGCTGCGTCTAAAACCGGCAAGGCGCACGTGATCAAATCCCACCATAACGTGGGCGGGCTGCCGGAAACCATGAAAATGAAGCTGGTTGAGCCGCTGCGTGAGCTGTTCAAGGATGAAGTGCGCCGCATTGGCCTCGAGCTCGGTCTGCCGTACGACATGGTGTATCGCCATCCCTTCCCCGGACCGGGTCTGGGCGTGCGCATTCTGGGTGAGGTAAAGAAGGAATACGCAGACATCCTGCGTCGGGCCGATGCCATCTTCCTGGAAGAGCTTCACCGTGCTGACCTGTATCACAAGACCAGCCAGGCCTTTGCCGTGTTCCTGCCGGTAAAATCCGTCGGTGTGGTGGGTGATGCCCGCCGCTATGAATATGTGGTGGCCCTGAGGGCGGTGGAAACCATCGACTTCATGACCGCACGCTGGGCGCACCTGCCGTATGACCTGCTGGAAACGGTGTCGAACCGGATCATCAACGAAATTACCGGTGTCTCACGGGTCACCTACGACATTTCTTCCAAGCCCCCCGCCACCATCGAGTGGGAGTGATTCCCGGCTGGCAAGCTAATGGCGGATATCAAGATTGAAAGCGATAGCAGCGAAGACGATGAGCGCTGGATGAACCGGGCCCTGGCGCTGGCGGGGCAGGCTGCCAATGCTGGTGAAGTGCCGGTGGGGGCAGTGGTGGTGCTTGACGGTCGGGAAATCGGCGCCGGGTTCAATGCCCCCATTTCCGGTTGCGACCCGACCGCTCATGCGGAAATCCGGGCGCTGCGGGATGCCGCCGCCCGGGTCGGCAACTACCGGTTGTCCGGTGCCACGCTTTACGTGACACTGGAGCCCTGTACGATGTGTGTCGGAGCCATTGTCCACAGCCGGATCAGCCGGCTGGTGTATGGCGCCACCGAACCCAAGGCCGGCGCGGTCGATTCGGTCAGGCGTACGCTGGGTGAGCCGTACCTGAACTGGTCGGTGCAGGCGACTGGCGGCGTTCTCCGGGACGCCTGCAGTGAGATCATCAGCGCTTTTTTCAGTCGCCGGCGGGCGGATATCCGGCGCCGGCGGAAGCAACCTTCAGGGAAGGAGTAATCGAAGCCCATGAACGTCCTCGTCACCGGCGGAGCCGGCTATATTGGCAGTCACGTGGTTCGCCAGCTGGATGAGGCCGGCCATCGTATCGTGGTGTTCGACAACCTCTCTACCGGATACCGCTGGGCCGTGACCGCAGGCGAACTGATTGTTGGTGATCTGGCAGATGAGGCCGCCATTGATGACGTTTTTGCCCACTACCATTTTGATGCTGTCCTGCATTTTGCCGCCAACATCGTGGTGCCGGAGTCGGTCGCCAACCCACTCAAGTATTACCGCAACAACACCCGGAATACCCTGAATCTGCTCAAGGCTGTGGAAAGGCATCAGGTCCCGTACATGGTGTTTTCCTCGACGGCGGCGGTCTACGGCATGCCGGAGCAGACAGTACTCACCGAAGCGCTGCCGCTGGCCCCGATCAACCCCTATGGCGCGTCCAAGATGATGAGCGAGCGGATGATCATGGACCTGGCGGCGGCCTCCAGCCTCAACTATGTGGTGCTGCGTTACTTTAACGTGGCGGGCGCCAACCCCGATGGTTTGCTGGGCCAGGCGACACCCGAAGCCACGCACCTGATCAAGGTGGCGTGTGAATGCGTGACCGGCCAGCGTGATGGCATGAGTGTCTTCGGTACCGATTACGATACCCGGGATGGCACCTGCATCCGGGATTATATCCACGTCGAGGACCTGGCCAAGGCCCATGTGATGGCGCTGGACTACATGGCCCGGGGTGGTGAGTCCAGGGTAATGAACTGTGGCTACGGCCGCGGGTTTACGGTTCGTGAGGTGATTGATGTGGTCCGGAGATTGTCCGGGGTGTCTTTCCCGGTGACCGAGACCGGGCGCCGCCCGGGCGATCCGGGTGCCCTGATGGCGGACAACACGCTGATCCGGGAAACCCTCGGCTGGCAGCCCGATTACGATAACCTCGAGACCATCGTGGGTACCGCCCTGGCCTGGGAAGCGATCTGGCAGCAGAAGAAAGCGCTTTGACCCCCAGGCTGATTCGACAGTAACTCTTAATTTATCGGGACTTAACGGATGAAGATAACGATTTTCGGCACCGGCTATGTCGGTCTTGTCACCGGAGCATGCCTGGCGGATGTAGGCCATGAGGTGCTGTGTATGGATGTGGATCAGGGCAAGATCGACAAGCTGAAAAACGGCCAGATTCCCATCTACGAGCCCGGCCTCGATGCCATCGTAAAACATACCGTGGAGGCGGGTCGCCTGGCCTTCACCACGGACATCCCGGAGGCCGTGGCCCACGGCACGCTGCAGTTTATCGCGGTCGGCACACCCCCGGACGAGGACGGCTCCGCGGATTTGCAGTATGTAACGGCCGTCGCCCGCTCCATCGGGCAGTACATGGATGACTATAAGGTGGTGGTGGATAAGTCCACCGTACCCGTGGGCACCGGCGACCGGGTTCAGGCTGCGATACGGGGCCAGTTGGACAGTCGCGGGCTGGAGCTGGACTTTGATGTGGTCTCCAACCCCGAATTCCTGAAAGAAGGCGCCGCCATCAACGACTTCATGAAGCCGGACCGGATCGTGGTTGGAACCGACAGCGAGAAAGCGGCCGAGTTGCTGAGGGAAGTCTACTACCCCTTCAACCGCAGCCATGACCGGATGATCTTCATGGACTTGCGTTCCGCGGAACTGACCAAGTACGCAGCCAACTCCCTGCTTGCCACCAAAATCAGTTTCATGAACGAGATCGCGAACCTGGCAGAACGGCTGGGCGCCGATATTGAAGCGGTGCGCCGCGGCATCGGCTCAGATCCGCGTATCGGTTACCACTTTATCTACCCGGGTTGCGGCTATGGCGGCTCCTGCTTTCCGAAAGACGTCCAGGCCCTGGCCCGTACCGCCCATGACTGCGGATACGAAGCCCGCCTGCTGAACGCCGTCGAGGCCGTGAATTACGCTCAGAAACACGTGCTCTTCGACAAGATTAGCCACTATTTCAACGGCAACCTCAAGGATAAGGTGGTCGCCGTCTGGGGGCTGTCGTTCAAGCCCAACACCGACGACATGCGCGAAGCGTCCGCCCGCACGCTCATGGAGGACCTCTGGAAAGCCGGTGCCACGGTGCAGGCGTTCGATCCCGAAGCCATGGAGGAGACCCAGCGAATCTACGGCGACCAGCCGGGTCTGACCCTATGCGGTACCAAGGAACAGGCTCTCAGGGGCGCGGATGTGCTGGCCATCTGCACCGAGTGGAAGGAATTCCGCTCACCGGACTTCAAGGCGGTTGCGGAGGCCCTGCGCGAGCCGGTGGTGTTCGACGGGCGTAACCTGTATGAACCGGACATGCTGGAGCGGCACGGACTGATCTATTACGCCATCGGCCGTGGCCGGAACCAGTTTCACCCGGTGTAACCATGGCCAGCCCCGGGGACTTCCAGCTACACGAGCGGTTGCGCGCAGACACCATTGGCCTTGGCCAAAGCAGGTTGTGTGAGATCCGGTTGATGAACGACAGCACCTGGCCCTGGGTGCTGCTGGTACCGGGAGTTGCCGGAATCCGGGAGATATACCAGCTCCAGGCCGACCAGCAACATCAACTGTTGCGGGAATCCTCGGTACTCAGCCAGGCCATGATGGACGTATTCGAGGGCGACAAGATGAACGTGGCCGCCCTCGGCAACATGGTGCCCCAGTTACACCTGCACCACATCGTACGCGTCGAGGGCGACCCGGCCTGGCCGGGCCCGGTGTGGGGAAAACAGGCGCCGGTACCTTATAGCTCTCAGCAGCTTGAGCAGGTCCGGAGGCAGTTGGCTTCGGTGCTTGCCAGGCTCCAGGCGGGCGTCTAGCGCGCAGAGCGAGCTCGGTGTTTCGCCATCGTCTGAGAGCCGACCAGAATCATCCGCAGCTCGGTTTTCAGCTTCATCTCCAACTCCTCCCGCTCCTTCGGAGTTGCATCCAGCGCCTCGGCACCCTGATTGAATACCAGCGTCACCATGGCCTCGGCCACCAGCTTCGCGTCGGAAATCGACTTGTTCCGGTCGTCCGCGAACCGCCGAAGGTCATCGGCCAGCTCGGTCACGAAATGGTCGATCTCCGCTTTCACCGCCGTCCGGAACGGTTTGGAGACGCCGGTACGTTCCCGTAGCATCAAACGAAACAGGTTCGCATTGTTGCCCAGATACTCCATAAACGTTTCCACCGACGTTGCAATGGCGCTGCCACCGTCCCGGGCTATCCGTTTGCGGGCTTGTCGCATCAGTTGCCGCAGGGCAACGCCCCCTTCATCCACCAGGGCCAGTCCCAGTTCATCAAGCTCGGCAAAGTGCCGGTAGAAGGAGGTGGGGGCGATGCCAGCCTCCCGTGCAACCTCCCTCAGGCTGAGACTCCCGAAGCCCCGGTCAGCACTCAACTGGGCCAGTGCGGCATCCATCAGCGCCCGCCGTGTTTTCAGTTTCTGTTCCGCTCTGGTGGTCAACGTCCGGCTCCAGCCAATCCTGTGAAGAAGGCATTCTAGCGGCCAGCTACCGCACAGTCATCCGGGGATGTTATTTGCGTGCCAGCACGCCTGATTTTCAGGTCCATTGTGTTTATAATGGGCGGCTTTTCCGCTATGGTCGCAACAATTTCTGAGCGGCCAAGAATCAAGTAGCGGCGGGCGGGGGTTGGTTTTCCGAAACCTTGCGGAGCCATGGGTAAAGGGCGGAAGCCCTTTACGGGCAGGCCACGGATGGCCTGCCCAGGACCCACAGTGCGACGCAGGAGCAATAAGCGCTGTGGGGCGAAGCAGAGCGTACATGGATGTATCCACAGCGTGTTTCGGAAAACCAACCCCCGCTCGCTGCGGAACTCAACGCACAATTTGTGAATACATCAAACGTAACGGGAACCGGTATGCGCAGTCACTATTGCGGGGGGATCAACGAATCCCACATCGATCAGGAAGTCACTCTTTGCGGATGGGTACACCGCCGCCGTGACCACGGTGGGGTTATCTTCCTGGATCTGCGGGATCGGGATGGCATGTCTCAGGTAGTGGTTGATCCGGACACTCCCGAGAGCTTTGCCCTGGCAGAGAAAGTCCGCAGTGAATTCGTGGTTAAAGTGACAGGCCGCGTCCGCCGCCGGCCGGCCGGCACCGAGAACAGCAACATGCCCACCGGGCAGGTCGAGCTGCTGGGCAAAGAACTGAGCATCCTGAACGCCGCCGCCACACCGCCGTTCCCCCTGGACGAACACGTCGACGTGGGCGAAGACGTACGCCTGCGCTACCGCTTCGTGGACCTGCGCCGCCCGGAAATGCTCAACCGGCTGCGTTTTCGCTCCCGGGTTACCAGCTACATTCGTAACTACCTGGACAGCAACGGCTTCATGGACGTGGAAACCCCCATCCTGACCCGAGCCACGCCGGAAGGCGCCCGGGATTACCTGGTGCCCAGCCGGACCCACGAAGGCGCCTTCTTTGCGTTGCCGCAGTCGCCCCAACTGTTCAAGCAACTGCTGATGGTGTCCGGCGTGGATCGCTATTACCAGATTGCCAAGTGCTTCCGGGACGAAGACCTGCGTGCGGATCGCCAGCCGGAGTTTACCCAGGTGGATATCGAGGCGTCCTTCGTTGATGAGGATACCCTGATGGACCTGAACGAAGGCATGATTCGCGCCCTGTTCAAGGACGTGCTTGAGGTCGAGCTGCCGGCGTTCCCGCGCATGCCTTACGCCGAGGCCATGCAGCGTTACGGCAGCGACAAGCCGGACCTGCGTATCCCGCTGGAACTGCTGGATGTGAACGACCTGGTCGCCGGTGTCGACTTCAAGGTATTCGCAGGCCCCGCGAAAGACCCCAAAGGCCGTGTGGCCGCCCTGCGTGTGCCGAAAGGTGGCGAGCTGACCCGTAAACAGATTGATGAATACACCAAATTTGTGGGCATATACGGTGCCAAGGGCCTGGCCTATATCAAGGTGAACGAACTGGCCAAAGGTGTCGAAGGCCTGCAATCTCCGATCATCAAGTTCCTCGGCGACGACGTGGCCATGGCAATCATGGAGCGTGTCGGTGCGGAAGACGGCGACATCGTGTTCTTCGGTGCCGACAAGACCACCGTGGTCAACGAAGCCCTCGGTGCACTGCGCATCAAGGTGGGTCACGACCTGAACATGCTGACCCGCGAGTGGGCCCCCCTCTGGGTTGTCGATTTCCCGATGTTCGAGGAGACCCCGGATGGTGGCCTGACGGCGATTCACCACCCGTTCACGGCGCCCTCCTGCAACGCGCAGGAACTGGCAGCGGATCCTGCCAACGCGTTGTCCCGGGCCTATGACATGGTGCTCAATGGTACTGAGCTGGGTGGTGGTTCAATCCGTATCCACGACGAGAAAATGCAGGAGGCGGTGTTCCGCATCCTCGGGATTGGTGAGGACGAGGCCCGGGCCAAGTTCGGCTTCCTGCTGGATGCCCTGAAGTTCGGGTGTCCGCCCCATGGCGGCCTGGCGTTCGGTCTCGACCGTCTGGTCATGCTGATGACCGGCGCCACCTCCATCCGTGATGTCATCGCGTTCCCGAAAACCCAGAGTGCCACCTGCCTGATGACCCAGGCCCCGGGCGACGTGGACGAAAAACAGCTGCGCGAACTGCACATCCGCCTGCGCAAGCCCGCAAAACCGGCGGAAGGCAACAAGGCAGAGACCGGCGAGGACACCGAGTAAGTTGCCGACGGCCGGGCGCATGGGCCGGTGCCCGGCGCCTGGCCGTCGGGTGCCGCTGAGTAAAGGAGCCGTGCTGTGGCGATAATTCTGGGCGTTGACCCCGGATCGAGAATTACCGGTTACGGCGTCATCCGTGCGGAAGGCCGGCACATCGAGTACATTGACAGCGGCTGCATCCGCGTGGGTGACAAACCCATGGCCCAGCGCCTGCAGACGATTTTCCAGAGTCTGGCCACGTTGATTGGTGAGTACCGCCCGGAAGAGTTCGCGATTGAGCAGGTATTCATGGCCCGCAATCCCGATTCAGCCCTGAAACTTGGCCAGGCCCGGGGCGCCGCCATCGTCAGTGCCGCCAACAGCGGCCTGGCGGTGCATGAATATTCCGCCCGGCAGGTGAAGCAGGCGGTGGTGGGCAAGGGTGGGGCAGACAAAACCCAGGTGCAGCACATGGTTCAGGTGCTGCTGTCCCTGTCGCGCAGGCCCCAGGCCGATGCGGCGGATGCCCTCGCCATCGCGCTGTGTCATGCGCACATGAATCAGAGCATTCTCAAGGTGGCCAGCGGTGCCGGCAAGGTTCGTAGCGGGCGTGTGCGACAACAATAATCCGCTCTGCGGAGCGCCAGGAGGCATCCAGTGATTGGTCGTATCCGAGGCATACTGGTTGAAAAGGCCCCCGGCAAGGCGTTGGTGGAATGCGCTGGCCTGGGTTACGAAGTGGACATCCCCTACACCACCTTCTTTCATCTTCCCGAGACTGGCCAGGAAGTCATCCTGCATACCCACTTCGCCGTTCGCGAGGATGCCCAGAGTCTGTTCGGGTTTAACTCCCTCCTGGACCGGGATCTTTTCCGGCTGCTGATCAAGGTGAATGGCGTCGGCCCCAGGCTGGCGATTGGTATCCTGTCTGGCCTGGATGCGCAGCAGTTCATCCGGTGCGTCGAAGCCCGGGACACCAACTCTCTGGTCAAATTACCGGGGGTTGGAAAAAAGACCGCAGAACGCCTGCTTATTGAAATGACAGACCGGATAGGGCAACTTGAAGGGCAGTTCGTGCCCTTGTCGTCTGACACGACAGGTTCGCTGCCGGCTGGCACAGCCACATCCAGGGCGACGGCACATCCGAGGGATGAGGCCGAAGAGGCACTGATTGCGCTTGGCTACAAGCCCCAGGAAGCCGCCAGGGCCATCGGCAAGGTAGCTGAGGATGGCATGTCCAGTGAAGTGCTGATCCGCCTGGCCCTGAGAAATATGATCCCGGCTTGATGACGCCACTTTAATGTGTCGCCTGTATAGCGCCAAACCTGTAGAGAGCGTAACGTGACACCCGAAGGCCCGTTTGTACAATTGGGGCAACGTTGAATCCGAGGCGAGCGCACAGGCACGATGTTGATTCCCATTGAACGGGTGATGCCATGATTGAATCCGACCGACTGATTTCCGCGCGGGCCGGTGAGTACGAAGAGGTGCACGATCGCGCCATTCGTCCCACCATGCTGGCGGAGTATGTCGGCCAGCCCGCCGTGCGGGAGCAGATGGATATCTTCATCTCCGCCGCCCGTGGTCGTGAAGAAGCTCTCGACCATGTGCTGATCTTCGGTCCACCCGGTCTGGGCAAAACGACACTGGCCAACATCATCGCCAACGAGATGGGGGTGTCGATCAAGACCACCTCCGGCCCGGTCCTGGAAAAAGCCGGGGACCTGGCGGCCATGCTGACCAACCTGGAAGAGGGCGATGTCCTCTTTATCGATGAAATTCATCGCCTCAGTGCCGCAGTTGAGGAAGTGCTGTACCCGGCCATGGAGGACTACCAGCTCGACATCATGATTGGCGAAGGCCCGGCGGCCCGCTCGATCAAACTGGACCTGCCGCCCTTCACACTGGTCGGGGCCACCACCCGCGCCGGCTTGCTCACGTCCCCGTTGCGGGATCGCTTCGGCATCGTCCAGCGCCTTGAGTTTTACAACACCGAAGATCTGACCCACATCATCCTGCGCTCGGCCCGGCTGTCGTCGGTGGCGGTTGACCAGGCCGGTGCGTTTGAAATTGCCCGTCGCTCCCGGGGCACGCCCCGGATTGCCAATCGGCTGCTGCGTCGTGTCCGGGATTTTGCCGAGGTGCGCGCGGATGGCCGTGTCAGCGCCGAGATTGCGGACCAGGCCCTGAATATGCTGAAAGTGGATAGTGAGGGCTTCGATCATATGGACCGGCGCCTGCTGCTGGCGATGATCGAAAAGTTCGATGGCGGGCCAGTCGGTGTCGAGAGTCTTGCGGCGGCCATCAGTGAGGAGCGTGGCACCATCGAGGATGTGATTGAGCCTTTCCTGATCCAGCAGGGCTTCATGGTCCGGACACCCCGTGGACGGATGGTAACCTCCAACGCTTACCGCCATTTTGGCGTGGTGCCTCCGAAGTCGGGCGCGGAGGACGATCTGTTTGACTGATTTCGCGGATGGCGCCATGTTCGAATGGCCGGTGCGGGTCTATATCGAGGACACCGACGCCGGAGGTATCGTGTTCCACGCCCGGTACCTTCACTTCATGGAGCGGGCCCGCACCGAATGGGTGAGGAGTTGCGGGGTCGGCCTGAGGGCAGGGCTGGCGGATAACATCAGCTATGTCGTGCAGCGCCTGGCCATTCACTATTCCGTGCCGGCCAGGCTGGATGACCAGCTTCTGGTAACCGCCGAACCGGTCGCGTTCGGCCGCGTCTGGATGGACTTCCGGCAGCGCGTGCTTCGTGCGGCGGACCGGGCACTGCTGTGCGAGGCCGATGTCCGGGTTGCCTGCGTGGCCCTGGATAACGGCCGGCCCAGGCGGCTGCCAGACAACATGCGAAACCTTCTGGACACCTACGTCCAGTCCCCGGAACGAACTAACAACTGAGTCAGGAGTAAACGGTGGATTCGGAACTTTCAGTCTGGTATCTGGTTGCAAACGCCGGTGTGCTTGTGCAACTGGTCATGTTATTGCTGGCGTTGGCGTCGGTGATGTCCTGGGCGCTCATTTTCCAGCGCCTGCAGGTGTTCCGGAAAGCCCGCCAGGCGCAGTTGGCGTTTGAAGAACGCTTCTGGTCCGGTATGGATCTGGGGCAGCTGTACCGGGAAGTCAATGCCGAGCCGACGCCGTTTTCGGGCATGGAAGCGGTCTTCCGGGCCGGTTTCAAAGAGTTTTCCCGGCTTCGCCAGCAAAGCCGGGATGCGGATGCCGTGATGGAGGGCACCCAACGGGCCATGCGCGTGGCGTTCTCCCGCGAACAGGAGCGCCTGGAAGCGCACTTGCCGTTTCTGGCCACCGTTGGTTCAACCAGCCCCTATGTCGGCCTGTTTGGCACCGTCTGGGGCATCATGAACTCATTCCGGGGGCTGGCCCAGGTTCAGCAGGCGACCCTCGCGACGGTGGCGCCGGGTATCTCGGAGGCGCTGATCGCCACGGCCATGGGGCTGTTTGCGGCGATTCCGGCGGTCATCGCGTACAACCGGTTCTCGGCCATGTCCGATACCCTGTTGAAGAACTACGAAACCTTTGCCGACGAGTTCTCCAGTATTCTTCACCGCCGCGTGCACAGTTCCGAGAAGGGAGCGGCGTGATGCTGATCTGGATGGCCTCCGGGAGTGTATGGTTATGAAAGGCATGGGAATGATGCCGCAGCACCGGCGCAAGCCGATGTCGGAAATCAACGTGGTGCCGTACATCGATGTGATGCTGGTACTGCTCGTTATATTCATGGTGACCGCGCCGATGATGACTCAGGGCGTCAAGGTGGATCTGCCGGAAACCTCCTCGGATCCGATCCAGCCCGACAAGAACGTGGAGTCGATCATTGTGTCGGTTGACGCCAACGGCGCGTACTACGTGGAAGTTGGCGACAAGGGCAGCGATCCGCTTTCCCTTGGTGAGCTACGGGAACAGGTCAGCAAGATTCTTTCCCAGCGCGCATCCAGCGACATTCTGGTGCGGGGCGACGAGCACGTTGAATATGGCACGGTGGTAAGGTTGATGGCGGAATTACAGGGCGCCGGTGCCTCGAGTATCGGCCTGATTACCGACGCTCCCGCCATGGACGACAAGTGACTCAGGTACGGGCGATATTGTGGTGACAGGGCACGAACGTGAATACACCAGCACCGGTACGCCACCCTGGAAGTCCCCGGTTGCGTTGTCGGTGTTGCTGCACTTGCTGGTGATGGGTATTGCGCTGGCGGGCTGGTCCTGGACGAGCCCGGATCATGAGCCGCCGCCCCGGAGCATTTCCGCCCGGCTGATCACCCAACAGGAACCAGAGCCCAGCCCGGTGGTGGAACCGGTGGATCAGCCAGACCGTGATGACCAGAGGCGGGCGGAGGAAAAGCGCGAGGCCGAAGCGGAGAAGCAGCGGCAGCAGGAAGAGGCCCGTCGTGCCGCCGAGCAGAAGGCGAAGGAAGAAGCGCAGCGCCGGCAGGCAGAACAGGAACGTAAACAGCAACAGGCGCAAGCCAGGGAAAAGGAAGCACAGCAGGCCCGGGAAGCGGAGGCGGCACGGCAGAAAGCGGAAGCGGAAGAGAAAGCCCGCGAGCGACGGAAGGCGGAAGAGGAAAAACGCCAGCAGGAAGAAGCCAGGCGCAAGGCCGAAGAGGAAAAGCGGCGTCAGGAGGAGCAGCGCAAGCTGGAAGAACAGCGTAAGCGGGAAGAGGCGGAACGCAGGCAGCGTGAGGAAGAGGCTCGCAAGGAAGCCGAGCGTAAGCGCCTCGAGGCCGAACGGCGGCTCCGGGAACAACAGCTTGAAGCGCAGGCGGAACGGGCCGCGCAGGCCCGCGAGGAAGAGGCGCGGTTGCAACAGCAGGCGGCTGCGGCGAGGGCCCGCGAGACCCAGATGCTCTCGGAAAGCGAGAAATACCAGGCGCTGATTCGTGAACGGCTCAGCCAGGCCTGGTATCCGCCCTCGTCGGCGACGGAAGAGATGACGGCGCGGCTGCAAATCACGCTGCTGCCTACCGGTGAACTCGCGGGCGTGAAACTGGTCAGCAGCAGTGGCAATACCGCGTTTGATAACTCGGCGCTGAGTGCGGTGCAGTCACTGAACCGATACCCGATACCGGACGAGCGCGATACGTTTGAGCGCTACTTCCGTCAGTTTACGATTGAGTTCAACCCCCGGCGGTTGAAATAAGGAAACGGATCACACCATGACTCAGTGGAGCTTACACAGATCAGCGACAGCCATCGCGGCCATGGTCGTTCTGGCACTTTGCCCGGTTTCCGGCGCCCAGGCGGAACTGCTCATCCGAATCACCGAGGGCACCGATTCAGCCATTCCCGTGTCGGTGGTTCCGTTTGCGGAAAATGGCAGCATTCCGCCTGGCGAGCCGGTCAGCAGTATTGTCCAGTCGGATCTGGCGATGACCGGGGAGTTCCGCCCGCTGCCTGCGGAAAAGATGCTGAGCCTGCCCTCCAGGCGGTCGGATGTGTATTTCCGGGACTGGCGAATGCTGGGCCAACGGTACGTACTGGTGGGCGAACTTACCCGAAACGGCGACCGGGTGCAGGCGCGCTATGAACTGTTTGATGTGAACCGGGAGGAACGGATCCTGGGTGAGACCGCCTCGGCACCGGTATCAGATTTGCGGTCCCTCGGGCATCACATCAGTGACAAGGTGTATGAGGCCATTACCGGAGTGCCGGGCGTCTTTTCCACACGGTTGGCCTTCGTGACGCTCGAGATGGCCAATGGCAAACGACGCTACCGCCTGCAGGTGAGCGACGTGGATGGCAAGCGTGCCAGCGTTCGTCTGGAAAGTGCTGAGCCGATTCTGTCGCCGGCCTGGTCGCCAGATGGCCAGAAGCTGGCCTACGTGTCATTCGAGACCGGAAAGCCGGTGATCTTCGTGCACGAACTGAGTTCGGGTAACCGAACCAAGGTGGCGGATTTCCCGGGCCTGAATTCGGCACCCGCCTGGTCCCCGGACGGTGACTCCCTGCTGATGACGCTGTCCAAGGACGGCAACGCTGAAATCTATCGCATGGATCTGGCGAGCCGCAATCTGGAAAAGCTGACGGATCATTGGTCCATCGACACCGAGGGGGTCTGGGATCCGGATGGCAGTGGTATTTTCTTTACCTCTGACCGCTCCGGTGGCCCGCAAATTTACCATATGGAAACCCTGTCCTCGGAGCCGAGACGCGTCACCTTCGGCAGCCGCTACAACGCGCGGCCGAGGGTGGATAGTGAGGGCCGCTTCGTCTACTACGTGCACCAGCGGGAAAGTCAGTTCCACATTGCCCGGACGGATCTCAAGACCGGTGCCGAGACCGTGCTGACCCGGACCGGCTCTGATGAATCACCCAGCCTGTCACCCAATGACCGGATGCTGATTTACGCCACCAAGAAACAGGGCAAAAGCGTACTAACCGTAATTTCTGCCGATGGCGGGGAGGCCTACAGCCTGCCCGCAGCCGTCGGTGAAGTGAGTGATCCTGTCTGGGGACCGTTAACCCCGTGATCCCTGAACACTAGCGGCCAAGACAGGAAAAATTCGTAAACGTTAAACCGAAAACCTGGAATAGAGGATTGTTATCATGCAAATTTCAATGAAAAGCAAAGCATTTGCCGCGTTGTTGTCGGTTGGTCTGATTGCCGGCTGTAGCTCCACCGGTGAGACGATGGAAGGAGAGGGTGCCTATGGCTCCGATGTTGAGCCCGTGGACCAGCAGGGTGGCTCCACGGTGTATGGTGGCGACGGTCAGGGCGGCGTGTCTTCGTCCGCACTGACTGAAGAAGAGCGTATGGCCGCGCAGCAGCAAGCTGAACAGGAAGCGCTGCGTGAAATTACCACCTTCTACTTTGATTTCGACACTGCGGAAATCAGGCCGGAAGCACGTGACGCATTAGTGGCACATGCCCGTTTCCTGGCCAGCAACCCTGGCCAGAACGTGCGCCTGGAAGGTCATGCCGATGAGCGCGGCACCAAGGAATACAACCTTGCCCTCGGCGAGCGCCGTGCCAACGCGGTTCAGCGTTTTCTGATCGTCAATGGTGCTTCACGGGGACAGATCGAAACCGTAAGCTATGGCGAAGAGAAGCCAGCGGTAATGGGTTCAAGTGAAAGCGCCTGGGCGCAGAACCGTCGCGTGGAACTCGTGTTCGAGTAAATCCAGCCACTACGATCAGGTATGCCCATGAGAAATCGACTCATGGCGACAGTGGCGCTCTCCCTGGCCTTTGGTCATGGGGGGGCTGCCCTGGCGCAGTCTACAACGCCCGCATTCCAGAACAATGGATCGGAAGCCCAGAGAAAGGCCGGCAACAGTCAGGCCACAGCTGAGCTGTTCTATATGATTCAGCAACTGCAGGGCGAGGTCCGGCAACTCCGGGGTGAAGTTGAAGAGCAGCGGCACCAGATCTCTCGTTTGCAGGAACAGGCCAAAGACCGGTATATCGATCTTGATCAGCGCATTCTTGATCTGACAGAGAAGGTCGCCGAGAATACTCAGGCGTCATCTGCAAACCCGGCAATGTCCGGGAGCAGCGAAGTTGCTCCGGCACCTGCCACACGGACCTACCGTCAACCCGGTCCGGAGGAACTCAAAGCCTATAACGAAATCCAGGACCTGATCCAGAACCAGAAGAAGTACGACCAGGCCATCTCCCGGCTGTATGAGTTTATTGACACTTACCCTGAAGGCGATCTGACGGTCAATGCCTATTACTGGCTGGGAGAGGTGTATCTCGTAAAGCCCCAACTGGAACAGGCTCGTCAGGCCTTTACCATCGTTGCCACCAGGTATGAGGATCACCGCAAGGCGCCGGATGCGAAGTACAAGCTGGGCGTGACGTTAAGCAGGCTGGGCGAGAAGGCAGACGCAAAAAAACAGATGCAGGCAGTTATTCAGCAGTATCCCTCAAGCGGCGCAGCCGACCTGGCCAGAAAGTTTCTGGAGTCTGGTCAGAGCTGATGTACCGTCTGAGCAAATGTTGAGAAACCTGAGAAATAGGGGTTGATCGACGCCGAAAAATCATTACTATATGCGCCTCGTTTGGGTCGTTAGCTCAGTTGGTAGAGCAGTTGGCTTTTAACCAATTGGTCGAAGGTTCGAATCCTTCACGACCCACCAAATTCCAGATACCTGAGCGGGGCTGAGCCGCGTGGGTATCGATCAGGGTCGCAGGCGCTGGTCAGCTTTCAGGGTCGTTAGCTCAGTTGGTAGAGCAGTTGGCTTTTAACCAATTGGTCGAAGGTT
>NZ_CAMPJO010000005.1 GCF_946886895.1 uncultured Marinobacter sp.
TCAATACGGTTTGTACTCGTAACAAGACCTATCATACATCCGGGTAGAGTGCGCGTGAGTGGCAGGGTCTTCCGGGACACGCTGTAAATACGTCCCTGTACGCTCGGCAAAAGCCATCCATGGCTTTTGACGGTCCCGGAAGACCCTGCCACTCACGCGCACTCCCCAATATTGGAGTAATTCCCAACAGTGCGCGCCTACGCCGATAACGACTACTCTGCGGACCATAAACCAGACTGGAAAGTAATTTCTGGTCTCTGGCCTTATTTGGCTGAATTTCGGGGCCGGGTTGCGCTTGCTTTGATCTTGCTGGTGCTGGCAAAACTGGCCACCGTGGCCACGCCCATAGCGCTCAAGTACATCGTCGACTATCTGGACCAGACCCGTGCTGAGGACCTGCTGCTCTGGATCCCCGTGGTCCTGGTGGTGGCTTACGGCTCCCTGCGCTTCGGCGCCACCCTGTTCAATGAACTGCGGGACGCCGTCTTTGCCCGGGTCGCGGAGCGGGCCATGCGGCGGGTGTCGTTGCGGATTTTTGAGCATCTGCACCAGCGGGAACTGGGGTTCCATCTGGACCGAAAAACCGGGGGGCTGGCCCGGGATATCGAGCGGGGAACCAATGGCATCAGCTTTCTGCTGCGGTTTACCCTGTTTAATATCGTGCCTACCCTGCTGGAGATCCTGATGGTCGCCGGCATCCTCCTGGTGGCGTTCAATGTGGGTTATGTCGTCGCCATCCTGATAGCGGTGGTCGTTTATGTGGTCTTTTCCATCAAGATTACCGAGTGGCGTACCAAGTTTGTACGGGAAGCCAACGCCAGGGACAACCAGTCCAATTCCCGGGCGATCGACAGTCTGCTGAACTATGAAACCGTCAAATACTTCAACAATGAACGTTATGAGGCGCAATTATACGACGTCGATCTGGAGGACTGGGAACAGGCCCGCCTGAAAAACCGGCTGTCACTGGCGGCCCTGAACGCCGGCCAGGCCCTGATCATTGGCCTGGCGATGATTGTGATCATGTCCATGGCGGTGCGGGAAGTGGCAAGCGGCGCGATTACCCTGGGCGATTTCACCATGATTAATGCCTATCTGCTGCAGCTGTTCATTCCGCTGAATGCCCTGGGTTTTGTCTATCGGGAAATCCGCCAGGCGCTGGTGAATGTCGAGCGCCTGTTCAAGTTGCTTGGGGATAAACCGGCGATCCAGGACGCGCCGGATGCCAGGGAACTGGTGGTGGAAAACGCCGAGGTGTGTTTTGACCACATTTACTTTGCCTATCGCCCGGACCGACCGATCCTGCAGGATGTGAATGTCACCATCCCGGCCGGCCATACGCTGGCGGTGGTCGGTGCCAGCGGTGCCGGCAAGTCCACCCTCGCCCGCCTGTTATTCCGTTTCTACGATGTGGATAACGGCACAATCCGCATCGATGGCCAGGATATCCGGCGGGTCACCCAGGCCAGCCTGCGCTCGGCCATCGGTGTGGTGCCGCAGGATACGGTGCTGTTCAACGATACCCTGTACCGGAACCTGGCCTACGGTCGACCGGAGGCCACCGAGGAAGAGGTGTATCGAGCGGCGCGCATGGCGCATCTGGAGAACTTTATCCACAGCCTGCCGGATGGCTACCACACCAAAGTGGGTGAGCGGGGGCTGAAACTCTCCGGTGGTGAGAAACAACGGGTGGCCATTGCCCGGGTGATTCTGAAGAACCCGCCGATACTGATTCTGGATGAAGCCACTTCGTCCCTGGATTCGCTGTCGGAGCAGGCAATTCTGGAGGCACTGAAGGAAGTCAGCCAGCGCCGTACCACGCTGGTTATTGCCCATCGCCTGTCCACCGTGCGCGATGCCAATAGCATTCTGGTGATGGACGGCGGCCGTATTGTCGAGAGCGGCAGTCATAGCGAGTTGCTGGCGGCCGGTGGCCACTACGCCCACCTTTGGGAGCAGCAGCATCGGAGTGGCGAACAGTAAGGGGAGGGGCCCTTCCAAAACACGCTCCTTCGGCACATCCATGTGACGCTCGGGCTCCGCCATCCCTGGCTCCGCACGGTTTTGGAAGGGCCCCTCCCCTTACTGTCGCATCAAGCCTGGGTATTAACGTTCTCCAAGCCGAAGCGCCAGCCCGGAGGCACGCACCACCTGCTGGCCCACGCTGTCTTTCAGCACCTGGGCATCACCGGTGATCAGGCTGAACCAGTTTTTCGCCCGGGTGATACCGGTGTAGATCAGCTCTTTGGTCAGCACCGGGCTGAGGCGATCGGGCAGCACCAGGCAGGTGTGGTTGAACTCGGAACCCTGGGATTTGTGTACCGTCATGGTGTACACGGTTTCCAGCTGTTGCAACCGGCTGGGTGAGATCCAACGGATGCCGCCGGGACTGTCGCCGCCAGGGAAGGCAACCCTCAGGGTGTCTTTGGGTTCACCGGATTCGGTCCGGTCCCAGGGCACGTTGAAGGTGATGCCGATATCGCCGTTCATCAGACCCAGGTTGTAATCGTTACCGGTGATCAGCACGGGCCGGCCGGGGTACCAGCCGTCCGCCCTCCGGATCAGTTTCTCCGAAAGCAGATGGCGGGCTATGCGTTCGTTGAGGCCTTCCACCCCCCAGGGGCCTTTGCGCAGTGCACAGAGAACCTGGAAGTCGTTGAAGGCGTCCAGCACCTGAATCGCCAGAGCTTCCCAGGCTTCGCGAGGGCTGGTTTCAGTCAGGCCGTGATCCTGCATTCGTTCGAGGTAGTGGCGGTAACCGACGGGCGGCGGCAGGGCCTGATTCTTCACCGCCCGACCCTGCCCGGCGTTGCGGAACGCCTCCGGTGTGCCGTTTATGGCATGGCGGCAGATCTGCTCCAGGGTGTCTTCCAGGTCGGGTTTTGCCCTGTGGCCATTCAGCCAGATGACATCATCGAATTCCGCTTCCCGGATCTGACGTAACACCGCGCTATCCAGCGCATTGCTGTTTACCGCTTCCGAGAGCGCCCGGATACCACTGTCTTCCCGGAACCGGTAACTCTTGCGCAGCATGGCCACGGCCTGGTCCAGGGACTGGCCTTCCGGATCCATCAGCGATTCGGGAACCTGATCGCCGGTAATGGTGGCAAGCCACGCGGCGGTTTCCGGCGCGTAGTGTGCCTCCAGCGCTCTTTGGCAAAGCTCGCCCAATACCGCACCGGCATCCACCGAAGCCAGCTGGTCCTTGTCCCCCAGCAGAATCAGTTGGGCGTTGGCGGGCAGGGCGTCGAACACGGAGGCCATCAGGTCCACATCCACCATGGAGGCCTCGTCGATCACCAGAATATCCACCAGCAGCGGGTTGTCCGGGTTGTGACGGAACCTGCGGGTATCCGGTCGGCTGCCGAGCAGGCGATGCAGGGTGGTGACCCTGGTGGGAATGTCGTCCAGGGTGACGTTGCCGGGCAGCTGTGTCAGCGGCAGGCGGCTGACGGCGCCGCCAATGGATTCGTTCAGGCGGGCGGCGGCCTTACCCGTAGGGGCGGCCAGACGGATGCGGTATTTGCGTCCGTGTCGCTCCGGGGATTCGCCCGCGACTGCCTGCAGCGCTGCCAGCAGGTTCACCACGGTGGTGGTCTTGCCGGTACCGGGGCCGCCAGTGATGACGGCGAAGCGGTTACGGGCGGCCAGGGCGCAGGCCAGTTTCTGGTAATCCACCGGGTCCGCTGACCGGAACAGCTGGCCAAGGGCTCTGGACAGGGTCCGGGCGGGCCCGGAATCCGGATCTGCCAGGGTCGATGGCAGGGCCAGACGTTGCAGAATACCGTCGGCAATGCGCTGTTCATAGCGCCAGAAACGGCGCAGGTAGAGTCGGGTTTCGTTCAGTACCAGCGGTGTTGTCAGTAAGCCATCACTGACCGCCATAGAGCCGGCCAGAGCCGACTGGCATTCAGCAAGGGTAACCCTGTCCAGTAAATCCGCGGGTTTCAGGTGGCTCAGTACCAGCGCGTCGGATTCGGTGAGCGTATCGCGAGCCGGCTCCTCCGGCGGCAGCGACAGGGTGTTGCCGGCATCGGCCAGCAGGCTGGCCAGATCAATACAGACATGGCCCCGGCCCACCTGATGGGAGGTCAGCGCCGCCAGTAGCAACACCAACGGGGGCGGGCTCTCGCCCTGCTCTTCGGACAGCGCCAGGATCAGCCGGGCAAAGCCCACATCCAGGGGGCGTAGCCAGTCCGCCTGTTGCCATTGGTCGAGCAACGCCACGGTCTGTTCCAGGCTGGCCAGCACGCCAGAGGTGTCCACAGCTTTGGGCTCTGCATTTGCAGCCGGCGCAATGGCCGGGCCGTGATCCCCCAAATCCAGCGCAATCTGGTTTTCGGTATTGGCGGTGCGCTTGCGGCTCATGCGGCCACCTCCCCGGCGACCGACTCGCCATCAAACAGGGCATCCAGTTGTTCAATCAGCGTTCTCGGCGGCTTGTCGGTAAAGGCACCACCGCTGGCGGAATCCACCCCGCGCAGGAACAGGTACACGGCGCCGCCGATGTGTCGGCCATAGTCGTAACCGGGCAGCCGGGCCTTCAGCAAACGGTGCAGCGCCAGCAGGTAGAGCACGTATTGCAGATCGTAACGTTTGTCGAGAATGGCGTCGCCCATGGCCTGGTCGGTGTAGGCGCTGTCGTTGTCACCCAGGGCGTTGGATTTGTAGTCCAGCACGTAATATTGCCCATTGTGTTCAAACACCAGATCGATAAAGCCCTTGAGCATGCCGTTGAAGCGGTTCTCCTCCACCCGGGGCCGGTCGGCGCCGTTCAGGGTGAAATGGGTCACCAGCTGATCGAGTTTACGGATGCTGACATTGCGGCTTTCAAACCAGAATTCCAGTTCCGGGCGCAGGGTGGCCAGGTCGGCCAGGCTGACGCTCTCGGCGCCGGAGCGTTGGAGCTGCAGTGGTTTTTTGATCAGAGACTGCAACCACTGCTCCAGTGGGTCTACCCAGTCACTCCAGCCCCGGGTACCGCACCGGCGGGTAAGCTGTTCCCGGAGCATGGCGGGGTTATCCACAACCCGCTGGAAGCCCTGCTGGCAGCACCACTCCAGCAACTCATGCAGGAAGGTACCGGGACCGGCGCCTTTGGGGAAGTGGTGGTGATTGCGATTGTCCGGCAACGGGAGCGTTTCCTGCCCTGCTTCCTGGCTGCTTTCTTCCAGCAGGTTCTGGGTCTGGGCATCCTCCACTTCACCGGTAAACGCAATCCCGGTGCCGGCCATGCCGGTGTATTCGATGGATGAGTAACTGGCAATCCACCAGTCCTCTTTCGCCGCCCGGGTGGATTCCAGCGCGGGGCCCAGGGCTTCCGGCGCCGGTTCGGTGTATTGGGTCTGTTCCGCTTCCGGTAGCGGAGTCACGGCGATCTCCGGTCGGCCTTCGCCCAGCCGGGTCAGGCAGTCAGTGATCCGGCGTTCGCCTTCACCGGCGATCAGATAACCCAGCCCACTTTGTGGCCAGTTGTCGAGGGCGGCAACGCCGACCCAAGTGGCAAACCGGGCCCGGGTCAGGGCCACGTAGAGCTTGCGGATATCCTCACCCAGGCGCTCCCGGTCGGCCCGGGCAATGTCGTCGGCGCCCGGGTCGAAGACGGTGATCAGTCCGCCCTGTTGATCGTGGTAGCGCACGAACGCCTGCTGCTCACTCTGGGCCCGATAGGCGGTGCCGAAGGGCAGGAACACCAGCGGGTATTCCAGGCCCTTGGACTTGTGCACGGTGATGACCTTCACCAGCCCGGCGTCGCTTTCCAGGCGCAGGGTGCGGTGTTCGTCTTCCTCGTCGGCGGCCCGAAGAATCTGGGTGAAGTGGTGCACCAGGGCGTGCTCGCCATCCAGTTGCAGGCTGTCCTGCTGCAGCAGCTCGGCAATGTGCAGAATATCGGTCAGCCGACGTTCGCCATCGGCCCGTTGCAGCAACCGGCCGGGTACCGTGAAATCCATCAGGAAACTGCGCAGCATGGGCAGTACACCCTGTGTCTGCCATTGCTGCTGGTAACCCATAAAGCGTTCGATTTCCCGCTCCAGGGCGAGCTCGTCGGTGAGCAGCCGATTCAGGGCCTGCCAGGATTGCCCCAGGGTGGGGGTGGCCAGAGCCGCGCGAATGTAGGCCAGGTGCCGGGGCTCGGCAAAGGCCCGCAGCCAGCAGAGCATCTCCCGGGCTTCCTGCGAGGTCAGCACCGAATCCCGGTCCGACAGGTACACACTCTTGATGCGCCGACGGCCGAGGGCGTCCCGTACCGCGCTGGCCTCATTGCGATTGTTGACCAGAATGGCGATATCACCGGGCGCCACGGGTTCCAGATCCGCCGGGTTGTCCGGCAGGGCAAAGCCGGCCCGCCCTGCTTGCCCCAGGGTCAGCAGCCGGGCGATCTCGCTGGCGCAGGTTTCCGCGACATCGGCGGTGGCGGTGCCCTTGGCCAGGCCTTTCGGGTTGCCGTCCTTGTCCTCTTCCCCGGATTCGTGGGTCCAGAACATCAGGCTGGGTTGAATCTCGCCGTTCACTGACCACAGGCGTTTGGTGCCGTTGGCAGCCACACCCTGGAACGGCAGCGGCGAGGTGTCACCCTTGCCGAACAGGAAAGCGCCTTCCCTGCTGTTCTGGTCGCTGTGTTCAAACACCCGGTTCACCGCAGCCACCATGGGTTTGGCGGAGCGGAAGTTCCTGCCGAGGGTCCAGGTGCGCTCCTGCACGCCCTGGCGGGCCCGCAGGTAGGTGTAGATGTCTGCGCCCCGGAAGCCATAGATGGCCTGTTTGGGGTCGCCGATCATCAGCAGGCAGGTGCCCGGATCACTGCCTGCCACGTGATAGATCCGGTCGAAGATGCGGTACTGCACCGGATCGGTGTCCTGGAATTCGTCAATCAGCGCCACCGGAAACTGGCGGCGGATGGTGGTGGCCAACTGGTCGCCCCGGGCACCGTGCAGAGCCTCGTCCAGCCGGGTCAGCAGATCATCAAAGCCCATTTCCGAGCGTTTCTGTTTTTCCGATTCCAGCCGCCCGGCGATCCAGTGGCTGGCATGGCGCAGGATGTCGGACTTGGCGCTGGGCTGGTTCCGACCGAACGCCATCAGTGCGTCGATGGCGTCGAAGGCCGGGTGACGGGGTGCCGGGGCATCGCCTTTCAGAATAGTGTCCAGGCCTTCGGGGGTCTGGTTTTTAAAGCCGGCAGCACTGTCCAGTTTTTCCGGCAACAGTTCGTCGGATTCGGCCCACCCCACCAGCAGGTCCCAGACCTTGAGCATGGCGTTCTTGCTGGCACCGTGCAGTTGCTTGCGCTTGTTCAGGTCGTTCAGCAGGTCAATAACCTCGTCCCGCCATTGAGGCCATGGCTGGGCCTTCAGCTCCTGTGATCTTTCCAGACGCTGGCTCACTGCCAGGTTGATGGCCTGGTGCACGTTGTCTGGCGGTGTGCCCAGGCTGTCCGGGTCATCGATCAGGTTGTGCACGGCCTTGCGCAGGTCCGTCGGGGTTTTCCAGTGGCTCAGGGCTTCATCCATCAACGCCGGTGGCAGCGGATAGACGAAGGTGCGCCAGTAATCCCGGGCCACGTCCTCCAGCAGTTCGCTTTGGTCGGTTTCCAGGGTCAGTTTGAACAGGCTGCCGCTGTCGAAGGCATGCTCGCTCAGCATGCGGTTGCAGAAACTGTGGATGGTGGATACGGCGGCCTCGTCCATCCATTCGGCAGCCAGCAGCAGCTTTTTCCGGCACTCCGGCCAGGTGGCCGGATCCGGGTAGCTTTCGTTCCGAAGCTGGTAAATCAGCGCCGTTTCCGCCGGCGGATCGGACTCGTCGGGGGCTTCGGAAAACACCTCGGCGGCCTGGGTCAGCCGGGTGCGGATACGGTCCCGCAGTTCCTTGGTGGCGGCCTCGGTAAAGGTGACTACCAACAGGTTGGGCGGCAGCAGGTTCTGCAGCGGGCTGCCCGGTGGCTGGCCATGGCCCAGCACCAGGCGCACATACAGAATGGCGATGGTGAAGGTCTTGCCGGTACCGGCGCTGGCCTCAATCAGGGCGCTGCCGTTCAGGGGTAGCGCTAGCGGCTCCAGGTTGGGGTTCAGATTACTCATTCCACGCTCCCGATCTGTTCGGCCGCCGACTTGCCCTGCTCCGCTTCCCACAGGGGTACATAGAGTTCATGCAGTAAGGCCTCGAACTCGCCACTGGCTAACAGTAACCCGGCGTTCTCAAACGCCCCCCTCAGGTAACCGGTGTCCCGTTCCAATGCGGTGGTGTAGGCCTGCTCGGCATCGCCGATGGCCCGCTCATGGTTGCCCAGGAATTTTCTGCTCTGATAGAAGCTGTAAATCCAGGCAAAGCCGGCCTCGCAGTGAATGGGCAGGGCCCGGTTGGTGGCCTCCATCCAGCGGCTGAGGATGGCCTCGAAATGCTGCCTGGCCGGTTCCGGCGCCATGGGCGGGAAGCGGAATTTGCGGCCCTCTTCCTTGCCCAGAATCAGGGTTTCAAAGGACTGCCCGCTGAGCTGGCCGGCCAGGTGCATCACCCAGTCCTGCATCAGGTTGGCGTAGCGCACTTTCCTGCTGTAGCCGGAGCCGGTGAGCAGGCCCGAGCTGGCCACCACCAGCCGGCACAGCTGGCCTTCGGAGTTGCAGCGCAGGCTGTCGATCAGATCCACCACTTCCAGGGTGCCCATCGGGTTTTCAAACCGGATGTCAAAGGGCAAGGGCTCGGCCATGGCTTCCGGCCACTCGGCCAGGGCACTCTGATAGCGCTCAAACAGGTCAGGCAAACGCCCGGACAGTTCCGATCGCAACCGGTGCTCGGTCACGCCCATACCCAGATCGCCCCGGCGGGCCATGCGGTCCAGGGTGCTTTCCAGGCGTTCGTGCAGCTCTTCTTCCGAGCCGGCTTTCAGCAGACTCTGATGAATCAGTTCGTTGTCCAGGCGCCAGCGATCCAGGCCATTCAGATCGAAGTTCTCGTTGTCGGTGTCGTCATCTTCCACATCCTCGAAACGCACCTGCAGGCGGCGCTGATAGAAGGTGTCGATGGGTTTTTTCAGGAAACCGGCCAGATCGCTCAGGCTGATGGGCTCTTCCGGGGCCTGATAGGTCAGCGCCTGCTGGCTCTGTTCGGTGGCGTCAACACCATGGGCACCGCGCCATTCCCGCTCGTAGGTGAACAGATTGCGGGCTTGCAGAACCTCAGCCAGCGGTTTCGGTGAGCTGTCTTCACCCTCACCCAGGCCGTTGGCTTTCGGGAAATAGGCGCGGCTGAACGGTTGCAGAGGGTGTTGGGTGGTCAGGGCTTTGGTGACGCCTGTTTCCGGATCACCTGCTACGGTCCACAGGCTGTCCAGATGATCCTGGAGCTGGCCCACCAACACCGAAGGAGGCCGTTCGGAATCGTCCTTGATGCTGCGGCCCACCCAACTGATGTACAGCTGTTCCCGGGCCGACAGCAGGGCTTCGAGGAACAGATAGCGGTCGTCTTCCCGACGGGAGCGATCCCCCGGGCGATAATCCTGAGCCATCAGATCGAAATCCACCGGTGGCCTGGAGCGGGGGTAGTCGCCATCGTTCATGCCCAGCAGGCACACCTTGCGGAAGGGGATGGCCCGCATCGGCATCAGGGTGGCGAAGTTGACCTTGCCGGCCAGGAAGCGCTGGTTCAGGCCGCCCTCGTCCAGGCCTTCCAACAGGACATCCCTGACGATGTTCAGGGGCAGCGGCTGGCTATCCAGCCCGGCGGCCAGGCAGTCTTCCAGCCACTGTTCCAGTTGGCGGCGGAACCGGTTCAGCAATAGCAGGTCGCTGCCCTCGACCTGGTGGAAAAACCGCCCGAGCATGTCTGAAAACAGCGTTTCCCAGTCGCCCGGTGCGCGGGAGGCTTGCAGGGCCTGCCACAGGGTTTCCAACTGGCTCACGAATTCACTCAGGCGCCCCGCCAGGCTGGCCTGCAGGCCGCCAATTTCGCCGTAGGGCTCGACGCCGGCCCAGGGATCATCCTCGCCCATGCCGTAGCCCAGCAGCATGGCCCGCAGGCCGGCCTGCCAGGTGTTGCGTTCCAGTTCCGCCGGCAGGTCCAGGCTTTCCCGGTGTCTGCCGTGCAGGCCCCAGCGGATATTGGCGCCTTCCACCCAGCGCCGGGCCAGGGGAATCTCGTCTTCGTGGATGCCAAAGCGGTCGCGGATCCCGGGCACTTCCAGCAGGCTGAGGATTTCACTCACACCAAAGCGACTGCGGGGCAGGGACATCAGGGTTTCCAGGGCGATCAGTACGGGTTCGTAGTGGCGCTGGCCCTGATCGGAGATGGTAAAGGGAATATGGCGCATGCGCCCGGACTGATAACGGCCAAACACTGCCTGAATGTGGGGGGCGTACACGTTGATATCCGGCACCATCACGATGACATCCCGGGGCCGAAGCCTGGCATCGGCATTGAAGGCGGCCAGCAGCTGGTCGTGCAGGATTTCCACTTCCCGCTGGGGGCTGTGAGCCTCGTGGAACATCAGGGAGTGATCGTGGCTCAGATCAACCTGGCGCTGCTGTTGCCGGATTTCCTGCAGCGGTGTCAGGTTGTGGATGTCATTCTGGAGCTGGTGCAGCAGGCGGGGCGCTTCGCCGGCGCCATGCTCGGAAAAGATGTCGATCTTCTGGTCCGGGGTCTGGAAACGGCTGCGGTACTCGTCCGGGTTGTCGAATTCATCCAGCAGCCGGATATAGTCCCGGCCCTGCTTGCCCCAGGCCGCCAGCAGCGGATTGGCGTGCTGGTGCAACTGGTCCGGGTCGTCAATCTGTGACAGCACCGGGTGCGCCGCCCCCCGCTTACGCTCGGCGGTCAGCAACTCCCGGTCGCTGATGATGTCGGCCCAGTAGAACTGGCAGGGGTTGTGGACGCACAGCACCACCTGGCTGAATCGGCTCAGTACGTACAAAGCTTCCAGGGCCTGTCGGGGCAGAGATGAGACCCCGAACACCACGATGCGGTCGGGCAGTCTTGAGGGATTGGCCGGGGTCTCGATGCGCTGGCCCTGCTCCATAAAGCGGGTGTGGATCTGTGAGCGGCTGGTGTCGGCGGCCTCTCCCACGTCTTCCACCAGCTTGCGCCAGAGCAACGGCTGCCAGCGGGTTTCCGGGTCCAGGGGTTTTTCCTCGCCGCGGGCGGTGATGATGACATCGCTGCCCTGCTCCCAGGCCGCCAGCCAGTCTGCCCGGAACACCTGATACTGGTCGAACAGGTCCGCCACTTTTTCGGCCAGCTGGAACGTGCGCAAATCCGGGTCCGTGCCCTCCAGAAACCGGGCCAGCGGGGTGAAAGCCTCGTCCTGCCCGACCAGTTCCGGCAGTAACCGAACCAGTCGCCACACCAGCCGGCGCTTGTCGAACGGTGATTGCTCCGGTACTTCGCCGTCCGGCAGCACCGCCCGGTAGGCTTGCCAGATAAATCGGGCCGGGAACAGGAAGTCCATGCCGGCGGCAATGCCCAGCCCGCCGTCGACGCCATCTTCGGTGCGTTTCTCCGCGAGCGCCAGCTTCAGCCACTGGGCGATGCCATTGCTCTGTACCAGGAAGGTTTCGCTCTGCAGCGGCGGCATGGGATTCTGGCGGCAGATAAACACCACGGCCCGGCGCAGGTCTTCCAGGTGGTTGGCGTGGATGGCGTGGAAGCCGGGTTCGATGTCGGCCATGGGTTTCCTTAGCTGCGTTGGGTACTGGATTCCTGGACCAACAGCTTACCCTATGCGCCCCGGATTCGCAGAGGGTGCGGAAAAGGCATTCCCATGAAGCCTCCGGAGTTCAGTGAACCACCCTGACGGGTCGGTTTTCCGGGGACGCCGGAGAAAGGTCCGGCCAGTTCAGATATTCGGTAAAAAACTCCGGCTGGCGTGAAGTATCCAGCAGAACCCCAATACATTCGTCGGTACTGCAGCCGCCGCTGGGGCTGCCATAGCAAGGCTCGTCAGGCAGCAGGCTTTCCAGGGCGCTGAACAACACGTGGTCGGCCTGGGCACTATCACCACGATCTCGCAGGGCGCGACACACCAGGATGGCGGAGAGGGTGAGCTCCACATGCATGCAGTCTGGATGGTCAGCCCTTGCCAGGCAGGCCAGATCAAACGCACTGCCCGTCGCAGCAATCAATTTTTCAGCGTCCCGGGCTTCGCAGAAGGTTAAAGCGTACTCCATCCAGAACATCCAGAGGTCGTTCTGTTCTTTGAGGGAAAGGCTGGCAAACATCTGGCGATGCCGGGGGCAAAGAAATTTCATGGCGTCCTCCTTGTCGTGATGCAAATGATAATAATTATCATTGAACGAATTGGCAAGGCCGGCAGTGACGATTTTTGTGCACTGTTTCAGGTTTGAGCTTGCCGGAGTTCCGTCGTACAGTTTGCGGCACCTTCTCCACCCGGCAGCAGTGATCCATGACCGAGCACAGACCGGCCCCGGCAAGCCTGGATAACCCTCTCTATTACCTGGAGAACATGGACATACTCGTGGCCTGGGTGGCAGGCCACCACGGGGATCTGCTGACAGCAGCGGAGCGGCAACGGCTGAAGCGGTTTGCCTGTCTGGACACCGGTTCCCGGGCGTTGCTGACCCGCATGGTGATGCGAACCGGTGAGTTGTTCCGGACGGACAAACTCCGCTATCCGGAACTGCCGATGCCGGAGGCCGACGCCCTGGCGGTGCTGCAACAGGGCGGCTGGCTGGATGATGAGCCGGAACTGACCCTGGATGATCTGTTCCGGCTATTCACCCTGGCAGAACTGCGGCCCGTGTTTGGCCCGTGGCTACAGCGCCAGGGCCAGCCGGGAACCCTGGGTAAGGCACGGATGCGCAGCCTGTTGGCGGACGCTTTCAGCGAACCAGGGCCGTTAAAGGCCTGGCTGGGCGAAGCCGCACAAGGCACGGCCGCCGGCGTGGTGGAGCTTCAGGATATGGCCCTGTTCGAACGCATCCGCCTGATGTTTTTCGGCAACCTGCGTCAGGGCTGGACCGACTTTGTGCTGGTGGAACTGGGTGTTCAGCAATTTGAGGTGGTGCCCTTTACCCCGGACTCCCGGGCCTTCCGGCACCGGGCCGAAGTGGACAGCTACCTGCAGATACACCAGTGCCGGGAACGGCTCGACAATGGTGAGGCCGCGGCTGACGTTTGGCCGCGTGTTCCGGAGCCTGTGGATAACCCGTGGCTGGCCGGCCGTCGTGACCGGCTGTTGCTGGAGCTGGGCCGACAGGCTGAGCGCCAGGGTGACCGGCCGCTGGCATTGCAGGTCTGGGCGGCCAGTGAACATCGGGAAGCTCGGCTCCGGCAACTGCGATTGCTGGAACGGATGAAGCGGTTTGATGAGGCCTGGGCGATTGCCTGCCAGTGGCAAACCAACGAGCTGAGCGATGCCGAAGTCCAGGGTCTGAGCCGAATTCTGAAACGGCTGGCAGCCAGGGTTGGCGAACCAGCGCCCACCGAAACGCCCATTCCGGCCATCCGGGAATTCACCGTAGACCTGCCAAAACCGGAGGTGGGCAGTGTTGAGTGGGTGGCTTTACAGCATCTTGCCACCGAGGATGCGCCGTTATTTTATGTGGAAAATACCCTGATCAATGCCCTGTTCGGCCTGCTGTGCTGGCCGGCAATCTTTAAGGCGATTCCCGGGGCGTTCTTCCATCCCTTCCATAGTGGTCCGGCCGACCTGATGCGGGAAGATTTTGTGAGCCGGCGTCAGCAGGATTTTGACCGCTGCTTCAAGTGGCTGGAAAGTGCCGACTACCGGTCGCAAATTCTCGAAACTTTCGGGAAAAAACAGGGCATCGCCAATCCGTTCGTGGTCTGGCCGGTACTGTCCGGGGAACTGCTGGAACTGGCCATGGACTGTATCCCGACGACGCATCTGGCGGCCCTGTTTCAACGGTTACTCAGCAATCTGAAGGAACACCGAAGCGGTTTTCCGGACCTGATCCGCTTTGTTCCGGATGCTGACGACCCGGAGCAACGCTACGAGATGATCGAAGTGAAAGGCCCCGGTGATCGCCTGCAGGATCATCAGCGCCGCTGGCTGCATTTCTTTGCCCGTGAAGGCATCCCTGCCAGCGTGTGCTATGTGCGCTGGCGGGAAAATGAGCGGGTGGAATGACGGTGAAGGTTGCCATCCGCACGCTCTGTGAATTCGCCGCCCGCACCGGTGACCTGGATTTCCGGTATACCCCGGCACCCAGCGCCGGGGAGGGCATCGCCGGCCACCAGGCGATCCAGTCCCGGCGTGGTTATGGCTATCAAAGCGAGTACTTGCTGACCGGGGAGTGCATGGGGTTGAGCCTCTCCGGGCGAGCGGATGTCTACAACCCGCACCGTGGCCGGTTGGAGGAAATCAAGACTCACCGGGGCGACTTGTCTCGTATCCGGGAGCACCAGCGAGCGCTTCATCGCGCCCAGTTGAGAGCATACGGAGCCCTGCTGTGCCGGCAGGAAAACCGGAAGAAGCTCGAGCTTGCCCTGATCTACTATGACACCGGCAAGGACCGGGAAACGCCGGTGGTGGAGACCGCCAGCGCCGAGGAACTCTGGCAAGAGCTGGAAACCCTGTGTGGCCACTACAAAGCCTGGGCCGAACAGGAGGCGCACCACCGGGAGCAGCGGGATGCCCTGCTTGCCGGACTTCAGTTCCCGTTCCCCGCGTTTCGTCCCAGGCAGCGCCAGCTGGCGGAAACGGTCTACAAGAATTCGGTGAAGTCCGGCACGCTTCTGCTTGAAGCGCCGACCGGCCTGGGCAAAACCCTCGGCACCCTGTTCCCGGCGTTAATGGCCATGCCGTCAGCCCGGCAGGACCGGCTGTTTTACCTCACCTGTCGCAACACCGCGCGTCAGCTCGCCATGGATGCGGTGGCGCGCCTGCGTTCGGCTCAGGCCGCTCCGAAATGGCCTTTGAGAACCCTGGAACTGGTGTCGAAAGACGATGCCTGTGAACACCCGGACAAGGCCTGCCACGGCGACTCCTGTCCCCTGGCGAAAGGGTTTTTCGACCGGCTTCCGGATGCCCGGGCGGAAGCCGCCCAGACCGAAAGCACGCTTGACCAGGAAGCGTTGGCGAAGATCGCCGCAGGTCATGACATCTGCCCTTATTTTCTGGCCCAGGAGATGACCCGCTGGAGCGATGTGGTGATCGGCGATGTGAACCGGTTGTTCGACCAGTCTGCCCTGCTCCACGGTCTGATCCGTCAGAACAACTGGAAAGCCAGCGTGCTGGTGGACGAGGCCCATAACCTGGTGGACCGGGGCCGGGGCATGTATTCCGTTCGGTTGGAGCAGCAACGACTGCTGAGAGTAAAGAAGGTGGCGCCGAAGCCGTTGAAGGCGTCGATAGACCGCACCGGCCGGGCCTGGCAGAGCCTGATCCGGGATTATCAGAGGGACGATGAACCCCCGGTATTTCTGGAGACCCTGCCCGCCCAGCTGCTCGGCGCCCTGCAGGCCATGGTCTCCAACCTGACGGATTACCTGGCCGACCATCCGCCGGATCTGGTGCTGCAGGAGCTGCTGTTTGAAAGCGTGGCGTTCATGAAGTTGGCGGATACCTTTGGTGATCACTCCCTGTGCGAGTTCCAGCGCGCCGGCCGGGGCCGGGCCAGCCTGACCATCCAGAACCTGATACCGGCGGACTTCCTGCGGGAACGGTTCGAGGCGGCGCACTCGGTGCTGCTGTTCTCCGCCACGTTAAGCCCGGGTGTCTACTACCGGGACCTGCTGGGCCTGCCCGAAGATTCACGCTTTACCTCCTTGCCGAGCCCCTTCAGCGCCGAGCAGTTGCAGGTGCATTTCACTCCGGGAATCAGCACCCGCCAGGTGCACCGGGAGGCGTCGTTGCAGCCGGTTGCCGATCTCATCGCCCGGCAGTTCCGGGCCCGGCCCGGGCACTATCTGGCGTTTTTCAGCAGCTTCAAATACGCGAAGCAGGTCAGTGAGGCTCTGGGCGAGCAGGCCCCGGATGTTCCCCAGCGAGCCCAGCAACCGGGCATGTCACCCCAGCAGCGGGCAGCGTTTCTGGCGGGCTTTAAAGAAGCGGAAGGCTGTGTGGCATTTGCGGTGTTGGGTGGCGTGTTCAGTGAAGGTATCGATCTGCCCGGCGAACAGCTGATCGGCGCCTTCGTCGCCACTCTCGGCCTGCCGCCCTTCGATGCCTGGCACGACATCCTGAAAGCCCGCCTTGAGCAGCGTTTTCGCGCAGGCTATGACTACACCTATTTGATCCCGGGCCTGCAGAAAGTGGCCCAGGCCGCCGGGCGGGTGATTCGCACCCCAGAGGACCGGGGCGTGATCTGGCTGATTGATGACCGGTTTCTGCAGCCGGGCATCAGTCGGCTTTTGCCGCGCTGGTGGTTTGCGGAGCCTGTGTCGGGCGGCTCCCGGGACGAGTCCTCAGCGTCCGGTTGATGGTCACGGTTTCGACCGGGCCTTTCCGGGCAATGGCAGACAGGGCCTGTTCGAGAGTGGCACTGGCAATGGCCTCATGATCCTGGGGCAGCGAGTTCACCGCCAGTGGCAGAAAATCCAGCAGCCGGTCATCGCCAAAGGTGGCCAGGCGTAGCTTGTCCGGTAATCCCCCGGGTTGCTCCAGCAGTACATCCAGAACCCCCTGAAGCAGGGTGAAGGACGCCGTAACCAGGGCGTCCGGCAGGCCATGTTTACGGAGAATCCGATTCATCATGGCGGCACCGGAGGCGCGGTCATACTGGGGACCGCTTTCGATGAGGGTGGTGACGCTCGCGTAATCGGCAGCCGCCAGAAAGCCCTCCCGGCGCTCCCGGGTCATGGCAATGTCCGGTACGGCATCCAGCCAGGCGACGGTGGCGGGGTTGCCTTCCAGCACGGAACGGGTCAACGCTTTCGCCGCGGCCCGGTTATCGCTGACCACGCACCGGATCTGGTCCGGCGACTGGGCCCGGTCCACGGCGATCACCGGCAGGCCGTCCTGCTGCAGGCCTGGATAGAATGGGTCGTCCTGAGCCAGGGCACTGGCCACGATCAGGGCATCGCAACGCCGGGCCTTGAGCGCCAGCGCCAGGGCTTTCTCGGTCTCCGGGTCGTCATCGGAACCGGCAATCAGCAACTGGTAACCCCGGGCCCGGGCGCCTTGCTCCAGCAGCTTGGCGAGCCGGGCGTAACTGATGTTTTCCAGATCCGGCAGGATAAAGCCCAGGGTCCGGCTGGCGCCTCCGCGCAGGGCGGCCGCCTGGGTGTCCACCTGAAAGTCGTGTTCCCGTGCGATCGCCAGCACCTTTTCAATGGTGTCCGGCTTGATACGCCGGGCGGCGCCCTGACCGTTGATGACATAGCTGGCGGTGGTTCTTGAAACGCCGGCAAGCCGGGCGAGTTCGGCAAGGGTCATGGGCGAGAGCTCCGATTCAAAGATTGCTTGATTTCTGATCATATCTGTTTCATGATCGATTTTAAGCCTGCTGACACGATTCAGCAACTAAAACCGACACGCCGTATCACAACAACAAAGCGAGGCAACATTCATGCTGACGCTGACCGCCAATGACGTTCGACTGGGCGCCGCCGCCACCGACTGGCAGGACGCACTGCAACAGGCCGCACAGGATCTTGAACGTGCCGGCCGCACCTCCTCTGATTACCTGGCCGGGATGATGGCCCGTGAACAGCAGTCCTCCACCGTTCTGGGCAATGGTATCGCCATTCCCCACGGTACGCCGGAGAGCCGGGACGCGGTACTGGATACCGGCATCCGCATTCTCCAGTTTCCAGACGGGGTTGACTGGCACGACGGTGCCCGGGTCCATGTGCTGGTGGCCATTGCGGCCCAGTCCGATGAACACCTGGATATTCTCCGCCATCTTACCCGTGTGTTGGATAAACCGGGGCTGGCGGAACAGCTGGCCCGTGCCACCGACCCGACCGGGCTGGTGGCGTTGTTGTCGAAAGCGCCGGTGGTGCCCAAGTGTGATGGCGATACCCTGTGCCTGGGGGTCGAGGCCTCCACGCCACGGGAGCTGTCACTGATTGCCGCGGCCCGGCTGCAGAGCCTGAACTGCGTGGCCACCGATTTTCTGGGTGAAATCATCGGCCAGGCGCCGGTTGCCCTGGGCCAGGGATTCTGGCTGACCCATCACACCGTGGGTGCCAAACGCCCGACCCTGTCGCTGGCAACGCCCAAGCGTTCAACCCCGGAGCTCCGGGGCGTCTTTTGCCTCGCCGGCCCGGGGGATGAATGCCATGACCTGCTGGACCGGATCGATCATTTCCTGGCCTCTGGCGAGCCGGTCGACGGGCTTGGCCAGGAGGCGGTATTGGCCCGGCTGTCCGGGGAAGCGGCGGACGCCGTCACCGCGAAAGTGATGCTGCTCAATAGCCACGGGCTGCACGCCCGACCGGCCAAACAGCTGGTTCAGGAAGCCCGCCGTCACAACGCGGCCATCCGGATACGATTGCTGGACGGTGACGGCAGCGCGGTTTCCGCCACCAGCCTGACCCGGGTGATCAGTCTGGGCGCCCGCCGGGGCCAGACGCTGCTGCTGTCGGCCACCGGAGACGAAGCCGGGCAGGCCATTGATGCCCTGTCCCGCGCCATCACCGAGGGCCTGGGAGAGGCGGTCTCCCCTCTGCGTTCGAGTGAACAGCGAGCGCCGGAGTCGTCGCCGGCAGCCCCCGAGCCACTGGTGGACGACCAGCCGGTAAAAGCCGTGGCCGCCTCCCCCGGACTGGCGTTGGCGCCGGCCTTTGTGATGCGCCAGCCAGCGCTGGATTACCCGGAATCGGCGGACGATGCCGAAGCACAGATTGAGCGCCTGAACCGGGCGGTGGATGAGGCCGACGGCCAGCTCCGGACCCTGATTCGCCAGGCGGAAGGGGGAGAAGCAGCGCCGATCCTGTCTGTGCATGTGGAAATTCTCCAGGATGAAGATCTGTATCAGGCGGCCCTGGAAGCCATCAACGAGAGCGCCTCCGCCGAAGCCGGCTGGTGGCGGGCCATCGATACCGCTGCGCAGGCCCAGGAAGCACTGGCCGACCGGCTGCTGGCGGAGCGTGCCGCCGACCTTCGGGACGTGGGTCGCCGGGTTCTCGCCAATCTGTGTGGCGTGGCCTTGCCGACCCCCCCGGATGCCCCCTACATCCTGGTGGCGGATGACCTCGGGCCATCGGATGTGGCCCGGCTGGATACCTCCCGGGTCCGTGGCCTGGTGACCGCCCGCGGTGGTGCCACTTCCCACAGTGCGATACTGGCCAGGGCGCTGGGGCTGCCGGCCGTGGTCGGTGCCGGCGACCGGGTGCTGACCCTGGCCGAGGGTAGCGACCTGATTGTCGATGGTGAGCGCGGCTGCCTGGTGCCAGGCCCCGGGGCCGAGCGGCGCGAGCGTATCCGCCGCCGGCTCGAGCAACTGGAGGCGTTGCAGGCGCAGGCCCACGACAATCGTCACCAGCCGGCCACCACCCAGGACGGCCATACCCTTGAAGTGTGCGCCAACCTCGGCAATACCGCTCACACCCCCGATGCGGTGGCGCGGGGAGCCGACGGCATTGGCCTGCTCAGAACCGAGTTCATTTTCATGGCCCATCCGGAGGCTCCGGACTTACAGACCCAGGTCCGGGAATACCGGCATGCCTTTGATGCCCTGAACGGTCTGCCCCTGGTGGCCCGCACCCTGGATGTCGGAGGCGACAAGCCACTGGACTACTGGCCACTGCCCCAGGAAGACAATCCGTTCCTGGGCATGCGCGGTATCCGGCTGTCCCTGACCCGCCCGGAGGTTCTGGAAACCCAGGTCCGCGCCCTGCTGACCGCCGCCGGCGACCGGCCCCTGCGGATCATGTTCCCGATGGTCAAGGACCTGGCGGAATTCCGGGCGGCCCGGGAGATTGTGGCGAAAGTGCAGGCCGAGGTACCGGCCACCGATGTGCAGGTGGGCGTGATGATCGAAGTTCCCTCCTGTGCGTTGCTGGCCAACACACTGGCACCAGAAGTGGACTTCTTTTCCATCGGCACCAACGACCTGACCCAATACACCCTGGCGATCGATCGTGGCCACGGCCAGCTTTCCGCGGAATCCGATGGCCTGCATCCGGCGGTCCTGGAACTGATCCGGCGAACGGTGGAGGCGGCTCACGCCCACGGTCGCTGGGTCGGGGTGTGCGGTGAGCTGGCGTCCGATCCTCAGGCCATTCCGGTGCTGGTGGGCCTGGACGTGGATGAGCTCTCGGTGACCAGCCGGCGCGTGCCGCTGGTCAAGGCCTGTATTCGTGGCCTGACACTGGCGGGTGCCCGCGAGCAGGCAACCCTGGCCCTGGCGAAAGCCACCGCAGCCGAGGTGCGTGACGCCCTGGAGGCATGGTGATGGCCAGGTTGCTGACCGTAACCCTGAACCCGGCGCTGGATCTGAGTGTGGAAACGCCCGAGTTGATTCCGGGCGCGGTAAACCGAACCCGGAACGCCCGGATGGACGCCGCCGGCAAGGGCATCAATGTGGCCCGGGTGCTGGCGGGGCTGGGCCACACGGTCACCGTGACCGGCCTGCTGGGCGAAGATAACAGTGCACCCTTCGAGCGACTGTTTACGGATGAAGGTCTGGAGGACCACTTCCTCCGGGTTCCCGGGCCCAATCGCATCAACATCAAGGTGGCTGAGCCGGATGGCCGGGTTACCGACATCAATGGCCCCGGCTTTGCCGTACCAGCGGACGCCCGGCACCGGCTGGAATCCCGTCTGGAAGCCCTGTTGCCGGGCTGCGAAGGGGTGGTGATTGGCGGCAGTTTGCCCACGGGCTACCCGGATTCCGGTGTCGCGCGATTGATTGAATTGGCGGTGGCGGCGGAGAAGCCGGTCTGGCTGGATACCAGCGGCACGGCGTTGTCGGCCGGTATCGGCGCCCGGCCCTACGGGGTCAAGCCGAACCTGGATGAGCTGTCCGGCTGGGCCGGGCAGCCCCTGGCCACGCCGGCCGCGATCCTGGATGCCGCCAACCGGCTCAGGGCCGAGGGTATCCGCGAGGTGATTGTTTCTCTGGGGGCCGACGGGGTCCTGTGGCTGGGGCCGGGCGGGTGCCATCGTTCGCAGCCGCCACAGGTTCCCGTGGTCAGCACCGTCTGCGCCGGCGATACCCTGCTGGCGGGCATGGTGCATGGCTTCTTCCAGGGTAACGGACAAACAGCCGGGCAAGCCCTGGGGTTTGCCACCGCCCTGTCGGCGGACTGTGTGCGCCATGTCGGCGTGGGTGATGCCCGTGCGCCGGATTTTCCGCAACTGCTCGAACAAACCCGGATTCACCCCTGGTCCGGGGACAACAACAATGGGGAGAAAACAGCATGAATCTTATTATCGTAACGGCCTGCCCCCAGGGCGTGGCCACCAGCTTTCTGGCGGCCCGGGCACTGGAACGGGCGGCGAGCCAGCGGGGCTGGAACGTCAGTACCGATATCCGTGGCCCCGGTGGCCAGACACAATCCGGGCCCGATGCCGGCACCATTGCCGGTGCTGACCTGGTGATCGCGGCCCTGGGCGCCGAGGTGGATCTCTCCGCCTACGCTGGCAAGCCGTTGTATCCGTTGCCGGTAACCGCTGCCCTGCCCGATCCGGACCGTGTCCTGGAATCCGCAACCCGGGAAGCCCGGCCCTGGCGCCCGGCTGATCGCCCGATGGTTTCCGAGGCCAGTGGCGATGCCGTCAGTGCCGGTTCTGGTCGGAAAACCATTGTCGCGGTGACCGCCTGTCCCACCGGCGTCGCTCATACCTTCATGGCCGCCGAAGCACTGGCCGGCGCCGCTGAAGCCGCCGGGCACAGCATCCGGGTGGAAACCCAGGGTTCCGTGGGTGCCCAGGACCCACTGACCGAGGAGGAAATCGCCGCCGCCGATGTGGTGATTCTGGCCTGCGACATCGAAGTGGACCCGAGCCGCTTTGCCGGCAAACGGGTGTGGCGAACGTCGACCGGCACCGCGCTGAAAAAGCCGGCCGACACCGTCCGCGATGCCCTGGCCGACGCCGTGGTTCTTGACGCCGAGCCGCAGAAGACCGCCAGCAGTGCCGGCAGCGGCGAAAAGCGGGGCCCCTACAAGCACCTGCTGACCGGCGTGTCGTTCATGCTGCCCATGGTGGTGGCCGGCGGGCTGCTGATTGCCCTGTCGTTCGTGTTCGGGATCGAGGCCTTTCAGGAAGAAGGCACCCTGGCCGCGGCCCTGATGCAGATCGGTGGCGGTACCGCCTTCAAACTGATGATTCCGTTGCTGGCCGGTTACATCGCCTGGTCCATCGCAGACCGACCGGGCCTGGCGCCGGGCATGATTGGCGGTTTTCTGGCCGGCGAGCTGGGCGCGGGTTTTCTGGGTGGCATTGTCGCCGGCTTCCTGGCCGGGTACGTGGCGCGGTTCATCAGCCAGAAACTGCCGCTACCGGAGAGCATCGAAGCGCTGAAACCGATTCTGATCATTCCCCTGCTGGCCAGTCTGGTCACCGGCTTGGGCATGATTTACGTGATCGGCGAGCCCATGGCCGCCATCATGGACGGCCTGACCGGCTTTCTGGCAAGCATGGGCACCACCAATGCCATCCTGCTGGGCGCCATTCTGGGCGCGATGATGTGCTTTGATCTGGGTGGCCCGGTGAACAAGGCGGCCTATACCTTCGGGGTGGGGTTGCTGTCTGAGGGCAGCGGCGGTTCCGCCCCCATGGCCGCGATCATGGCGGCGGGTATGGTGCCGGCCATCGGCATGGGGGTGGCGTCGTTTGTCGCCCGCCGCAAGTTTGCCGAGGCCGAGCGCCAGGCCGGCCGGGCCTCGTTCGTGCTGGGGCTGTGCTTTATTTCCGAAGGCGCCATTCCGTTCATGGCCAAGGACCCGCTGCGGGTGATTCCGGTGTGCATGATTGGCGGCGCCATTACCGGTGCCCTGTCGATGCTGTTCACAATCAAACTGATGGCGCCCCACGGCGGGCTGTTTGTGCTGGCGATTCCAAACGCGGTCAGCGCGGTGCTGCCGTACCTGATGGCCATTGCCGTGGGATCACTGGTGATTGGCTTCGGCTATGCCCTGGTGAAAACGGGTAAGGCGGACGTGGCGGCGGCCGCCAGTTAACACGGGGTCGCCCTGGTCTCCCATTGAAAGCCACTGGCCCAGTCCAATGCCTGGGCCAGTGGTAATGGCTTGCTGTAGAAGAATCCCTGTCCCAGGTCGCATCCCAGTGCTATCAGCTTTGATTCCACGGCCTCAGATTCGATACCTTCGGCAACGAGGCGTCGGCGGAAACTCTTCGACAGGCTGATAATCGCACTGACGATCATGTCGCTGTCTTTGTTGTCGAGCATCGCCATAATGAATGATCGGTCGATCTTGATTTCCTGGGCGGACAGCCGGCGGAAGAGGTCCAGTGAGGAGTAACCGGTGCCGAAATCGTCGAGTGAAACGTCAACGCCCAGCTCGCAGCAGGCTCGAAGGTTTTCCAGTACCCGGTCGGTGTCGTCCAACGCGGTTGTTTCCAGGATTTCGAGAATCAGGCGTGAGCGGATATCCCCGGGGCAGTCACCCAGCGCTGTGGTGAGATCCTCCCTGAAACCGGCGCCCAGGAAGTGTGACGGGCTGAGATTCACGCTGAGGGTGTAGGGCAACTGCTTGCGGTGGAAGTCCTGCAACTGCGCCACGGCTTCCCGGAGCACAAAATTGCCAACCTGGCGTGCGTATTCGGTGTACTCGATATGGTCCAGAAAGTGGCCCGGCCCCAACAGACCGTCGTCCGGGTGGTTCCAACGGATCAGGGCTTCGAAGCCGCTGACCGATTGTTCTGAAAAACTGATTTTGGGCTGGTAGTAGAGTTCCAACTGGCCGAGTCCGATGGCATCGTCGATCTGCTCGATCACCCGCACCCGTTCCTTGCGGGAGAAATGGGAGTCCAGGTCGAACAGCGTGAAGTTGTTTTTGCCGGCTTCCTTGGCGGCGTACATGGCCTGATCTGCGTGGCGCATCAGCCCGTCGGCGTCGGCATCGTCGTCCGGGTACACAGTGACACCCATGCTGCCAGACAGCTGCAGCACATGATGCCGGTAGTTGATCGGTTGGCGAATGGCTTCCAGCAGCCGGGCATAAACCCGTTCGTCGTCCACATCCCGGAGAATGGCCACAAACTCGTCACCGCCCAGGCGAGCGACCACATCGTGGGCCCGGACGCCGAAAAGCAGCCTTTCGGCGACCGAACGCAGGACGGCATCACCGACTGCATGGCCGTGCTCATCGTTGATGTCCTTGAAACCATCCAGATCGATAAAGCAGACCGAAACCACGCCGTTGCGCTGCCTGGCCTCAAACAGTTCCTGCTCGAACAGCTCCGTGAGCCGACGTCGGTTAGGCAGGCCGGTGAGTGCGTCATAGTTGGCGGCCTGCTCCAGCTTCTTCTGATGCTCCCGTTTTTCCTGGTAAAGCCGCTTGCGTTCAATCAGGTTACCGACCGTTTGCATCAGCGGCTCAAGCTCTTCCGCCAGCCGGGCCTTGTAGCCCCCCGTTCGGTTGGCAAGGCCGATCAGCCCGATTTGCCGGTCGCCGGAGAAGACCGGGATGCCAATATAGGTGCTAATGGGCGGGTGACCGCTGGGCAGTCCGCCGCGACGGGGGTCGGTGGCCAGATCGCTGGAGACAATCACCTCGCCGGTCACCATGGGCTGGCCGAGAATGTTGTCCAGGCGATCAAAAATCAGGCCCCGGCGCTCTACATCCTGATACAGCGCCTGGGTTTCCGGGCTCCAGGCGATATTGGTGATGGCGCCGATTTTCAGATAGGGCGTGTCATCCTCCTGATGGAGCACTTCTCCGACGAAACCGAACTGGCTACCCGTCAGGGCCAGCAGGTCACCGAGCATCAATTCGAAGGCAGCGTGCTCGTTGTCATTGGTCAGGAACACATTCTGGGCCCGGTGGATTGCCCGGCTGAGGTGGGAAACCGGCACATATTCGTTGTCATCGGACGCCAGGTAGGAGCGCTCCAGTTCGTCCTCAACAATGCTGGCCAGGCTGCGCAGAACGTCCAGATCAACCTCACTGAACTGCCGGGGCTTGTCGTCAATGATGCACAGTGAGCCAATCTTGAAACCACTGGGTTCGCGCACGGGTATACCGGCGTAGAAGCGGATATGGGGCTTGCCGGTGACCAACGGGTTTTTCTGAAAACGTGGATCGAGGGTGGCATCTTCCACCAGCAGGATTTTGTCCTGTCGGATAGCGTAATCGCAGAATGCCACGGAACGCGGTGTTTGCGCAGTCTCAAGGCCCTGGCGGGATTTGAACCACTGCCGGTCCTCATCCACGATGGAGAACAGCGCGGTTTTCACCCCGTAGTACTGCCGCGCAATTCTTGTCAGCCGTTCAAAGCGCTCTTCCGGTGGAGTGTCCAGAATGCCCAGGCGATCGAGCGCCGCCAGCCGGCGTTTTTCGGTGCCCGGGTTTGTCATTTGCAGGATCTCCACTGAGGGTTCAGCGTTTATTATAACCTGAAGCCAGTTCCTGGGCCCGCTTGCGATTGACTCCATATCCTCGACACTATGGGTGGATTCGTTGTCTTTGGCCAGATAGTTTAGTGGCCCGCCGAACATTCTCGCCTCCGGAGGGTTCAGGCTGCGGGGAAGGCCGTCCAGCCATCCAACCAGCTCGATGTGGCCCGGGGATTGATGGCGCCCTGATACTCCGCGGATTCATCATAGAACTCACTTTTCGGTGGCCGCTTCGCTTCCATGGTGCGCAGCATTCCAAGAGGCCTGAAATGGGGCGAGGATTCGTTGCTGGCCGAGGTCTGAAGGCCGCTTTCCAGCTGCACCGTATTGAAAAGCGCGGGGGTACGAATCCACTCCTCCTCGTTGAAGTCGAAATCGTCGTCCTCGGTTTCCCCGGCGGCGGTGAGGTTGCCAAGGCGCCCGTTATTGGACAACAGGTTGTGGCTGAATGTCAGGGCGTTCATGCCCACCAGAGCGGTTACTTCGTCGCGGGTATCCAATGCCTCAATGGCAAAGCTGTCGATAATCATGTTGTGAAAATGCCCGCCGGAACCCTCGCGCAGGAGGATCGCGCGATGTTCCCTGGCGGAGCGACCACTGCCGTACAGTGACACGTTGTAGAACGTGGGTTCCGAGCGCGGCAGGGCGGTGTGGTTGGCGCCGTTGTTATCACCTTCGAAGGCGTTATCGCCAACGTCCCGGTGTTGCTGGATGACCGCAAACTGAACCCGGCCATTCCAGCCCCAGTCCCAGTCGATGCTGTCATCGGCTGCTCCGGTGACCAGGATGTTTTTAAGGTCGACCGTACCGCCGAACATTTCAATGCCGTCGTCCAGCGCCCGGTGAACCTGCACGTTCTGCACAATGGTGTTCGAGCCGCAACCGCCCAGCGTCAGGCCATTGAGTTCGTTGTTTTTGTAGACCTCGAATCCGGCAAACTCAATGCGGGTGTATTGCACGACGCCACAACTGTGGTCCGGATTCTGACCGCCGAATCGACCCCTGAGATCGGTGTCGGGGAGGCCCTCAATGGCGCTGTCAGGTTCGTTTACCGGCGCCTTGCCCAGCAGGACCACTCCGCCCCAGTCGCCCCGGGCCCGCTCGCCCTCTGGTTTGGCACTGGTGAAGACCACCGGCTGGTTCCGGCTGCCCCGGGCGAAGAGTTTGGAGCTGGACGTGACGATGAGAGCGGAGCCGGCTTCGCCCTGGATGATGACGCCAGGTTTAATGGTCAGTTGAGCGTTTTCCACGAATATTTTGTCTTCAAGCACATAACGCGTGCCGGTTTCCCAGACCGTATCGGTGGTGATATCGGAATGGATACGCACCGCCCGGTTTTCGAATGCGGTGAAGCCGGCGACGGTTGCCACAACAACGCCGAGTACCGGAACCAGAACCAAAGCGTTTCGGCCAAACCAGGTTCGGCGATGGGTGGGATGTGCCGTCGAGGATTCGAGCTTTTGATCGGGAGACTTCGCCATCAGTGGCTGCCCGTCATCATTCGCCATGATTTCCCGGGCCAGTGCCTGAAGTTCCGGGGTGCCGTTGGCGTCTACCCGCCTGAGAACATCGGCCCGGTACGCAGGTTCCCTGAGCAGAACGTTCAGGTGAACGAAGTCGACACCGGGGCACTGACCTTTATCGATGCGGCGCTTCAGGCGCCAGAGTTTTTCTACCAGAAGGGATGAGTGGTCGGACATTACTGCTGCTCCGTTGGAATGGGAGCCCCAGTTGTACAGGTGCGGATGAAGGCTTTGTGTCAGGAGCGCGCTTTTTGAGCCTTGTGGGGCAATCTCGCTTAACTCAAAGGAAGGCAAAGGGTATAGTTCATTGGCTCGGTTGAGCGCTTGCCCCGAATTTCTTTCTGGCGGGTTCCGGGCGCTGTTGTTCATCCATGTCAGGCATTGGTTTTTCTCCTTGCTCCCCTCGCAGGATTCATAGCCGCGCGTTCCGCCTTGACCCTCTCCTGCAGTGCCTCCGCACTGTTTTCCCCGCTGATCAGCCCCGAATTGTCCTTCCGCCATTGCTCGGTGAGTTCGCCCCGGAAGGCTTTGGCCAGGATGGACTGGGTGAGGCTGTTAACGCGGGCCAGAGCGTTGTTGACCTGTTGTTCGATGCTGTCGGCGTGGGCGAAGAGTTGGTCTACTTGGCTGACGATTTCGATTAGTTCCTCTGAACTCGGGATTTGTAATTCCATTTTTTCCAAAACGGATTTACCAAGGGTTGGGATGCCGGTGTTGGAGTTCATTGTCATTAGCAGACAATCTACGACCGAATCAGACCGGCGGCGAGAGGTTAAATCATTATGAAAAGCGCTGAGCAGCTCTATCTTGATCCGCATGCCGGGACCTTGCACCTAGCGGTCTCACAGGGTTCCTCTGGCTTCAGCCAAAGATGATGAAGGGCAATCGGCACGCTTGGTGTATGAGGACTTGCCGAGTTACAGCTGCGATGGTGAATGCTGCAATAAACCTTGTCGCCATGGCTCGTCTGGCCCAGCGAGGTCAATCCTTTCTTTACTCGGTACTTTTTTCGACCCGCATTGCTGTCCAGCACGTACGTAAGACCACCGGGTAAGGGGCAGATGTTTCGAACGTAACCCAACATAATGGCTCGATTAACCGCCCAAGCATAGTCTTCTTTGACGAACCGGCTGATGCCCTCTTTGCAATAGGTACTGCCAATAGGGTGAGTCGAATCGATGGGTTTGCACTCGACGAATATTGCTTCCATCGAGCTGCTTCGAGCTGTTAGCTGACCTCTAAGTGGGCGGAATGTGAGGTCGGGCTGACAATCGAGCTTGTTTCCTGCCCGGTTGCGCAGATTACCTTCCCGAACAGGGGTCTGAAACACTGAAAATCCTTGAATGGTTTCCGGCTCATTGCTGTAGAGATCATCCAGAATCATATAGAGCCTTTCAGTAATTGTGTCTTCATCTTTGCCACAGATTGTAAAATGCCCTTCGGCGACTTCTTTAAGCAAACGGCGCCAAGCATGAGCGAGTGCATTCTGAACTATGACCATCAAGAACACTGGAATATCGCTGGGCCTTCCTGTGGCTGGTCCCTGCCCTGTCATCAATCCCCGCATTACCGACTAAGCTCCTCTAGACGTGCCCCAAATTCCCAGATCAGCTCCGACGCAAGCAGGCGGGCCTGACTTTGGGTCCAGTATCGGTAGCGGTTGAGTAATCCGACCGTCAGGCTGGGCTGGTCTGCACTGAGTAAGGTTATTCGGCTGACGCCAAGACCTCCCACCTGTTCGATCCAATGGTCGGGGAGCTCTAGTGGCGGGGTAGCTCCCTCCAATGTGATAGAGAAAAAACGCCAAGGCAGCTCAATGCTGGAAGTACTCAAGGTCTTCACTTGCACTGTATGTCCCCCGGCACCAAAGGCGCCAGCCAGCTCTTTTTCTAAGCAAGCGGTAAATGCTTGAATGTGCTCATCCGTGATCTGGGCCAATCCCCTTTCGCGTGCAGAGGCATAGGGCGCATTGATAGCAAGGGTATCGGACAGAATCTGATGATCGGTTGACGACAAGCCATAGAGTCGGCCCACGGTGTGATCCAGCATTCGCCAATCGGGGTGTTTGTTGATCAGTTGGTGGGCACAGGTTTCTATGGCCTGACGTTGTTTGTCGCTTAATTCTTCAGGCGGAATAAACGGAAAACGGTCAATATCCATCTTCTGTTGGACTTCTCGTTCAACACCGAACTCCCCGCTTATCATTAAAGTCACATATTCAAAAAGTTTGCTATGAAGCAAGACCAAAAGGTAATGCGTCAGAAATACTGAGAACTGATGGTCAGACGTTGAATATCCATAATAAGACTCTGAAAATGCTAAATCCCCAAAACTCAATAAAGCACGACCTCGGGCACGATCCTCTCGTAAAGTTTTTCTCACTAGAACTAAAGGTGCTTTATAAATACTAGGCGAACGTGGCCATTCAAGCCCTTTACCGACGTAGAGATTTAAATCAGCTAAAACCACATTAAAGGGGTGAGCACTATAGTCTGCCAGTAGCTCAGGCTTCCCTATCAAAAAAGAATCGTCACGAGTTTTATTAGCCCTTTGAAACCCCATTCCCTGATTAAGCTCACGATGCATACTCCAATACTGTCCCAGAGTTCCTCTCGCTTTCCGGTTAATGCGACTGACGATTGAAATATCCTGCAATGTACCGCGATACAAGGTTTTCAATGTAGCCGGATTATTCAAGACCATATCGAAAGTAATCGGGCTGGCATCGGTGGCATCGACCCGCAGGAGGCCCTTGCCATTTAAATCTGGCTCATATTGTGGACTGACGAAGACGAATTGCTCATCCGGATTCGGAAGTTCATTGTCTGCAAATAGCAAGCAGAACGGTTGATCCACACTGGGCCAGACCCGAGTTTGCCGTAGCGCAGCTCCGTTCAGTATGCCTGTTACTTTCAAGGCTTTGAACAAGGCGTTGCGGGCAGCGATTCCCTTTGGGGATTGTTTGAACAGCCAGCGTCCTGCCAATGCCAGAGCAATGCGCCCTCCGGGCTTGGTCCAATCCATGGCACCCCAGACGAAAGGCAGATCGGGAACGCGGTCTGGATTATGGTAATTACCGGCAATCTCATCCAGGCCGCGCTGTGCAGCCACCTCCCGGCAACGTCGGGTAAAGACTCGATCAATGGCGTCGTATTTCTTGGTCAGGCTTGTCCAGGGAGGATTGCCGATTACGACGTCAAAGGCATTGCGGTAGCGATCAGACACGTGATCACCCAAGCTTCCCGCCATCGGCACCAGCTTGCTGGCTTGGCTGCCAGGGTCGGCAACATCGATTAGAACACTGTTCTCCAGTTTCCTGAAGCGCAGCGCTTCTACCGGCGCTGGGTGCGGGTCAAGTTCGAGTGCGGTGAGGTACAAGGCCAATGCCGCGAGGGTACGGGCATGGCCATTGGTATCGAAACCAACCAGCTGCTGATGGAGAATGTCCCGAATCTGCTGGCGCGATGGTCGCTTACCGGTTTCACGAAAGCGTAGCTCGACCAGTTTGCGCAATCCTGCCACCAGAAATACGCCGGCTCCGCAAGCGGGGTCCAGCAGCCTCGCCTTTGAACCCGCCGGATATGCGTGAAATGCCTCCTCCACCATGTATTCGGCTATGTGATAAGGGGTGTAATATACACTGGTTGCGTGACGAGCCGATTTATCGAAACGATGAATCAGTTCTTCGTAGGTCTCGCTCAACAAACCAATGGGCAAGTGATCGAAATCCAGATCGCCCCAATCCAGCCTCTGTTGCGACACGCCGGGCTCAATGGCAGTGTCCAGGGTCATTATCGCACTCAGTGGTTGAATGACAGCTTGCCCATGTTGTTGAACCAACTGGCGGAAATAGACGACATAATCCGTTGCGGGCAGGGCTAGAAGATCGCCATTAAAGGTGTTATCCAGCCATTGGTTCGTCTCTGCCAGTGCGGCGTTGGTATCCATGCACGCTTTCAGCGATGTGGCACTGGGGGCGATATTGGGCAGGTGCTCAGGGCGCACGATCTTTCGACCTATCAGGTAGCGCAGGAAGAGTGCCCGTCCGGTCAGGGCGATTGCCTCGTGCGTTGACACGCCAAGGTTACGCAGTGCTTCTCCCGCGTCGATCATCAGATCGAGCAGCACATCACGCAGGCGTATAGTGGCGGCCGGTACAAGGTCTTCCCCCTGAGCAAGCCTGGGAAGAATACTGAGTGCTTCGCTGGAATCGCGTGAAAACCAGACAGGGGTAGAGTCTTCCGAGGGAAGCAGGTCGGTGGCGTAAATATCCAGCCGTCCTGGTTTCAACACACCGAGCCATGCCGGCTCACCACGCATGGCCAGAATTTTCTGAAGATCACGAATGGATGGGGTAACGTCGCGTAAACGGGTTTGATCGACGACGTAGAGCAGCGCCTGGACCTGCTGTTCAACTACATAGTCGACCAGGGGTGTCTGTCGATTCCGGAAAAGGTCCGTATATCTCAGGCATCGAGCGTCTTGGTTGTCGTGCAGATCTACACAACTTTCGCTGGGTGCACCGAATTCCTGTAACAAATCCATTATTGGTGTCCCGATTTGACGTCCGTGATCAAGGGGAGTTCCCGCTGGGATGGTGTAAGTCCCAGGTAGAGATCGATACGTTCGCGCTCTCTGGCCATATCAACAACCCAGCCTGGACTGTCAATATTCTGCCCCTGGATCAAGCGCACACCTCCTTCATCCTGTGGAATAAAGATCCACTCTTCCATAGGGGCCTTACGTGGTGCTCGGACATAGTGATGGACAGCGGCTGATAAACTACCCATGTTCCCGCGCCTTATACCGAGAATGTCCTCAAGCGTCTGCAACACGGCAAACGTAAGCAGATCGGCCTTGGTATAGCGTCGCGCGCTTCTCTCATGCGTCGGCCTTTCGCAAAAGGGTGGCAACTGCGCCCATGTGTGTAGCCTTGAACGGCTAATACCCCCCAAAGCGGCACAAATATCTTTGGCGGTGAACGACCTGATAGCAGACATGTTTCCACTTTTTGTTTCAGAGTTAAAGCAGAACTGTTCAAATTATAGAACAGATTTGCTTGGGATAACATGTCTCGTTGCCAGAGAGAGGCGGGCCGGCCCCAAGCTACAGGCAGGGATGTAAGGTTGCACCCGCATCACGCTGACTATGCTGAAGGGTTTTTTCGAGCTTTCTTCGCCGGCTTCACAGCCGCCCGTTCCGCCGTGATCCTCTCTAATAACGCAGCCGCACTGTTCTCCCCCCTGATCAGCTCCGGGTTGTCCTTGCGCCATTGCTCGGTGAGTTCGCCCCGGAAGGCTTTGGCCAGGATGGACTGGGTGAGGTTGTTGACGCGGGCCAGAGCGTTGTTGACCTGTTGTTCGATTCGGTCGGCGTGGACGAAGAGTTGGTCTACTCGGCGGACGATTTCGGTTTGTTCTTCTTTATCAGGTACCGAAATGCCAATCGCACGAACCTTGTTGAGATTAAGGTTTGGTTGAGCTCCACCGGCAGCTGCTTTTCGGGTTTCCTCGTAATTTTCAAGAAGCCTCAGCTTCAGATAGCTGCGCAGGGTCTTTTGTTCGTTGGCTGTGACGGCTGCACAGGCTTGGTTACATGTTGCGGACAGTCTCAATTCTGTTACCTGTCCACGAGTTTTACCTTCACCGTACATTGCCAACAACAGTGTGCCTGGTGGGAAGATTTTTAGAGAGCACTCACCAACTGCGATTTTAGTGACAAATTGCTCCGCTGAATCTGTAAAAATGGCTCCTGTACTGGCGCTGGTCAGCCACGGAACATCGCCATCTTTCCAGTACTTGGGTTCTTTTCGACTTGGGGTCTTTCCTGTCGCAACCGTTGCAACGCCACCGACAGTGAAGGCGTCCCAATCAGTGATTGATAAACCATTCTGATTGCGCCACTCCTCCGTCAACCGCCCACTCACCGCCGCAGCCAGCACGGACTGGCGGAAGCGTTTGAGGATTGGCGGGACGCGTTCGAGGCGGGCTTTGGTGTTTTCCACCTGGGTCAGGAGGGTGTCGAGTTTGTCGGCGATGACTTTTTGTTCGGCGAGGGGTGGGATCGGAATTGTAAGCTCACGCAGCTTTTTTAAGTAAATCCCTTTTTGAGCTGTACCTTTTGCGTTATCTAGAATTTGCTGTTGGAAGTCATAACTCTCCAATGAGTAACGAAATGTGCTGGTGTTCAGGTCGGGAGCCGCTAGTACAGCAACACTCCTTTGAAGCGTAAATTTTCCGAAATTTTTTGGTACAACAGCTGTTCTTCCCAAGGCACCAACTATTGTCAGCAGTACATCATGCGTAGAAACTTTTGTCCGCCTATCCTCGACTTCAAACAATTCAGCGGGGATCAATCTATGGCTCTGTTGGAAATCAATCATCCCGTTTTGTATGTTCTTGGCACTTAACATCGGTTGGCCCACCGCAGTCCCTTTTGGAGGGTTGTGAGAGCCGTCTGTAAGCTTTGAACAAACTAGGCCGAGGGTTGAAGAAGTCCAGCCAGAGGGAAGATTATGCTCTAACATTACGTTTGCTCCCTTCCCAATTCGCCAAAGGATGCTAGGTGCTTATCAGCCTCCTCCTCAGCCCCCAACTCCCGCATCAGCGCATCCAGCTCCCCCAACGCCTGCACCAACTCCCCCATAGCCTCACCCGCCAACACACTCGGCTCCGGCAAATTGGCCGCATCCACACTGTCGCTGTCCTTAAGCCAGGAAATATCCAGCGAGTCGCCCTTGTGTTCGGCAATCCACTGGCGGCTGAAGCGGCGCCAGCGGCTGTGGGCCAGGCGTGGGTCGATGCCTTCGTTTTCGTCGCTGTGTTCCGGCAGTTCGATGGCTTCGGAATGGAAGCTGTATTCGCCTTCTTTGCGCTCGCTATCGCCGTTGGGGCTGTCACCATAAACAACTTCAAACGGCTTCAGGTGCTGGTCGCCAAAAGGCGTGCGTTTACCGAAGCTGGGCATGTTGGTGCGCAGGTCGTAGACCCAGACGTGTTCGGTGCAGTTCTCTTCCTGGTACTTGTCCGTGGCGCTGCCTTTAGTGAAAAACAGTACGTTGGTCTTCACGCCCTGGGCGTAGAAGATACCGGTGGGCAGGCGCAGGAGGGTGTGCAGGTTGCACTTGTTCATCAGGTCCCGGCGCACGTCGGTGCCCACGCCGGCTTCGAACAGTACGTTGTCCGGCAGTACCACGGCGGCGCGGCCACCGGGTTTGAGGTTGCGGTAGATGTGCTGCAAAAAGGCCAGCTGCTTGTTGCTGGTTTTGTACGTCAGGTCTTCCCGGGTGATGCTGGCATCGCCGCCTTTGCTGGTGCCGAAGGGCGGGTTGGCGAGGATTACGTCCGCCTTTTCCAGCCCGGCGCCGGTCTGGCCCAGGGCATTGCCCAGGTGCACCACGCCTTCGGCGTCTCCTTCCATGCCGTGCAGCAGGCAATTCATCAGGGCCAGGCGTCGGGTGCCGGGCACCAGTTCGATGCCCACATAGGCGCGGGTGGTCTGGTAGGTTTTGTCTTTGTCGCTTAGCTCGTACAGTTCGTCAGTCTGGCTTTTGATGTATTCGTGGGCGGCAATCAGAAAGCCTGCGGTGCCTGCCGCCGGGTCCTGGATGTGTTCTCCGGGCTGGGGCTTCAGGCAGTTCACCATGGTGTTGATCAGGGCCCGGGGCGTGAAGTATTGGCCGGCACCGGATTTGGTTTCGTTGGCGTTCTTCTCCAGCAGGCCTTCGTACAGGTCGCCCAGGCCGTCTTTCTGGGCGCTGAACCAGTCGATCTGGTCCAGGGTTTTGATCATCTGTTCCAGGTGGCGCGGTTCCCGCAGGCGGGTCTGGGCATCAGCGTAGATGGCACTGATCAGCGGGTCGTCGTGCACCAGGTTACCCTCGCCGTCCTTGCCGGTGGACAGGCTGAGCAGGATGCGCTTGTAATCGTTCAGCAGGTTGATGCCGGATTTACCGTTCAGATCACTCCAGCGGCAGCCTTCCGGCAACGGGTGCTTCTTCAGGGTGCCGGCTTCCGTGTTCTCGTGGACCATTTTGATGAACAGCAGCAGCACCAGTTCGGTGACGTAGTCCGAGTAGTTGATTCCGTCGTCCCGCAGAACGTCGCAGAGGTTCCAGAGTTTTTGGACGATGTCGTTGTTGGTCATGTGTTGAGCCTTTGATGGGCGCTCCGTCTTTGTCGGCGCCTCATGTATAAAAAATGCCGAAATCTTTGCACGTTGCGGGCGACATGTTAAGAAAAGCCGGTTTTCTATGCATGTTATTCGGGCTATGTCGAAAAAACGCGAAAAAAATCGACATGGATAGAATCTATGTCGATGCGGTAACCATGGTCGAATCAGGCACTACGCTCCGGCCACATCGCTTCATTCAACTCCTCCAGCACCGTATCCAGCTGCTCCCCCAGCACCTTGTCCATCTGTTTGGCCCCGCCGTCATCGGCGAAGCGGTGATTTACGAACTCCCTGTCGATGATGACTTCGTGCACCAGTTGCTTGGCCAGACGTTCGAGCCATCGGCGCTGATTAGGGTTCCAACTGTGCTGGATGAGGATGCGGTCCATGGCCTGGGCCACGCGTTGTTCGAAGGAGATCAGCGGTTCACCGAGGGCGGCGCGGCGGATGTAGCCGATGATGCTGGCGGCAATATCCCTGTTGGTCTGGTTGCGCACGGCGCTTTGCAGGCGGGCTTCGGAGTAGCCGTTGTTGTCCAGCAGCAGTTTCACTTCCCGTAGCTGTTGCCGGGTGAGGTCCCGGGGTTTGTTGACCACCACCGCCAGGGCGGCGGACTGGTTGAGCTGGTCTTTGATGAACTGATTGAATTCGTCCAGATAGTCTTCCGGCTTGTCGTGTTTGCCATAGCTCTGGAAGCGTTCGCGGATTTCGTCCTCATGGTCTGAAATGAGTGGCATGTACTCGCTGCCCACCAGGGATTTTACTTCCGCCAGCTGGTCCAGCAGGCTGCTGTGCTGCTTGATAAACTCTGAAGCCTGGCGGGGACCGAGTTGGCGCAGGTGGGTGTGCAGGGATTTAGGCTCCACGCCCCAGCTCTGGTGCAGTTCGTCCAGTTTCTGTTTCAGTTCCGGGCGGTTTTCCGCCTTGTTGTCGGCCTTGCGCAGCACCCGCATGAGTTTCTGGCTGAGCTGGCTGAGCACCACATCGGCCTGGCTTTCATCCGGTTGTTCGCCGGGGCTGTTGAGGGCTTTTTCCAGTCGCTCGTCGTCGGTGAGCTCGTCCACCAGTTGCTTCAGGGTGATGTTGGGGTCTTTCACCAGGGGCTTCATGGTATTCACGTCCTGCAGCGCGACGTAGATGTCCACCGGGTCGTAGATGCGGAACACAGTTTTTCCGATTTCGTCGCAGCGACGGGTGGCGCGGCCGATCATCTGCTCATACAGGATGCGTGAGCGTATCCGGCGCATGAACACCAGGTTGCAGATGCGCGGCACGTCGATGCCGGTGGTCAGCAGATCTACCGTGATGGCGATGGCGGGGTAGCGTTCGTTCTTGTAGCGGCGGATAAGCTGGTCCACCTTGTCGCTCTGGCCGGTGATCTTGGCCACGGCGGCTTCGTTGTACTGACCGTTGTAAAGATCCTTGAAGGCGTCGTCCAGCAGGCGTTTGACCATATCCGCATGCAGGTCGGTGGCACAGAAGATCATGGTTTTCTCATCGCCGAACGGGTCCAGCTCCTGCACCAGCTGTTCGCAGATCACCCGGTTGAAGTTTTCGTTGATGACTCGGCGGTTGAAGGCGTCCACTTCGAAGTTGAGTTCGTCTTCCAGCTCGGTGGTGTCCACTTCCCCGGTTTGAGTGTTAATCACTTCTACTGGTCTGCCCTTTTCAAAGGTAATGCCGTTCTGGCTGAGCAGGGTTTCATAACGGATGGGTGGTTCGTGGTCGATTAGCCAGTCGTCCGCCACGGCTTCCCGGTAGGAATATGTGTACACCGGTTTGCCGAAAATCTCGCTGGTGTGCTTGGCCGGGGTGGCGGTAAGGCCGATTTTCACCGCGTCGAAATAATCCAGTACCCGGCGGTAGCTGGACAGATACTGGCTGGTGTCCCGCAGGGCCAGTTCGCCTTCGGTCATTTCCTGGTCCAGGGTGTAGCCCCGGTGGGCCTCGTCAATAATGATGCAGTCGAATCGGTCGATGGGCGGCGGCGAGTCACTCATAAAAATGCGCTTGACCATGGCCTGCACGGTGGCTACCTGGATGCGGGTTTCCGCTTCGGCGGCCATGTCACCCAGTTCCGCCACGTTGTAGATTTTGCTGAGGGTGAGGTTCTGGTCTAGCGGTGCCTCGTTGAAGGCATCGATGGCCTGCTGGCCCAGCGCGGTGCGGTCCACCAGGAACAGGATGCGGCGGAAGCGTTCGGCTTTTAGGAATCGGTACATCAGCCCGATAATGGTGCGGGTTTTACCGGTGCCGGTTGCCATAGCCAGCAAGGCTGTGCGCACCCCGTGTGCCAGGGCATGTTCGGTGGCGACGATGGCCTTCTGTTGATAATCCCGCAATTTCAGGTAGCCGAAAGGCTCGTCTTTCAGCAGCTTTTCGGCGTTTTCCTTGTCCCGTTCCAGTAAATCCAGAAGGCCGCCAGGAGTGTGGAACTGCGGCAGTGCGCGGCGAATATGGCTTGGCTCCCGTACATCCCGGAACCAGGTGCCGGAGTGCTCCGCCAGTTGGGGTACGTAGGGGCGACCGTTGCAGGAATATACGAAAGGCACATGGTAATGGCTACTTTCGTCAGCGGGCCAGGCGATGGTGCGGCCCATCTGTTCCCACGCGCCCACTAAAGGTGCTTCAATCCTGAAGCCTTTGCTGTAGCGCTCAGCCTGGCGGATTTTGCCGGCGACGTTGGTGTTTTCTTTCTTGGCTTCCACCACTGCAATGGGCGTAAGCCCGAAAAACAGCACGTAATCGGCCCGGCCTTTTTCACCGTTGTGGTTGGTGGGCCATTCAGCGATGGCGCGGTAGTTGCCTTTTTCCGGGCGGGCGCCCTTTTGGAAGGTAATTTCCTGGCTGTCGGCTTCCCAGCCCGCTTCCTGCAATTGCTGGTCAATGAGGATGCGGGCGAGTTCTTCGCTCAACACCAGCGTGTCGGTGGCGGCTTTGGTCTGTTTGGCCACCTGCTGGCGTTGCTGGTTAACGGTTTGTTCGCCCTGCTCTGTGAGTTGCTGTTGCAGGGCTTTGATCTTCTGTTCGTAGGCCTGTTGCTGCTGGGCCAGGGCCTGCTCGTGCTGGCGGGCCTGATCGGCCAGGGTGCGGGACTCTTCGTCCATGGCCACGGCGAGGGCTTCGTACTCGGCCTTCTCTTTCTCGATCAGCTGGCTGAGCTGCTGGCTGCTGTCCAGCTCCATATTGGCCTGTTGCAGATCGTGGCGGAGTTTTTCGATATCGCTCTGGAGCTGGCGTAGCTGGGCGCTGGGGTCGGCGGGCGGCACAAAGGGGCCGGGCTTGAAGCCGGCGCCGGCCCTGCCGAAGGAGCGGTGAAACCAGATGGCCAGTGCTCGCGCCACTTTCAGCCCGTCCATGGCTTCTTTGTGTTGGGTGCGGAACTGATGAGTGGCCTTGTTGCCCTCAATGCGCAGGATGTGGAACAGCTCCTTGATCTGCGGCTCGAGGCGCAATTCCCGGTTCAGGCGGTACAGCAATTCAGACTGGCCGGTTTGTGCGTCAAACTCGATGCCGGAGAGTGCGGCCAGGTGCTGGGCCAGGGCTTCGCCGAGTTGGCGCAGTTTGATCAGGGTGGTGTTGGGATCACTGGCGAAAGCACGTTCGGCAGATTCGGCCAGTTCCACGAATAAAGCGTCGTGCTCTGACAGAAACGAAAAGTTGCCGGATGTGTATTCCGTTGCCTTGTTCAATGTATCCCTCCGCGACAGTCTTACCGCAGGACATTAGCAGACTTATCAAGGATACAGAAACGCTGAGCCGGTATCGGTAACGGCGAAAAACAGAATTCAGGGAGAGGAATGGTCGGCGTGGCAGGATTCGAACCTGCGACCCCTTCGTCCCGAACGAAGTGCGCTACCAAGCTGCGCCACACGCCGATCAACGGGCGGTATTATACGGATTCGCCGTTGGTTTGCCAGCCCCGTTGCGGCCCCGTGGAGAAAAAAGTCTGGTCAATGATCCACCTTCCGTAGCCCTGGGCCATCAGCCTACCGGGAATTCGGTTTCGGCGTAACGCACCAGCGATTTCCGGCGCATGGTGAGCATGTAGCCGAGGGTCAGCGGGCCGACCCGCCCGACCACCATCACCACCATGATGATGACTTGCCCGGCCCAGCCGAGGTCGCCGGTAATGCCCCGGGACAGGCCGACGGTGCCAAACGCGGACACCACCTCGAAGGCGATATCCAGGAAGTCCGCCTTGACCACAACGCTGAGACCGATGACGCCCAGGAAGATCACGGCCATGGCGATGGTTGTCACCGCCAGAGCCTTGAGCACCGTTTCGGTGGACAGGGAGTTGCGGCCGACGGTGGCGGTGAGGTTGCCCTTGAGGAAGGCCCGGGTGGCGGACATCAGGACGATAAAGGTGGATAGTTTGATGCCGCTGGCGGTGGAGTTGGGGGCGCCACCGATAAACATCAGCAGCAGGAACAGCACACTGGTGCCGGCGGTCAGTGCGCCAATATCCAGGGTGTTGAAGCCGGCGGTGCGGGGGACCGTGGCCTGGAACCAGGACGCCAGGAGTTTGTCGCCGAAGCTGTCCAGGGTGCCGAGAGTGGCGGGGTTGCCGTACTCCAGAACCAGGAACAGGGCCATGGCCGCCAGGTTGATGATCAGTGTGGCGGAGAGTATCAGGCGGGTGTAGACCGAGAGGCCGGTTAACCGGCGCTTCTCGAAGAGTTCCCGGGCCACCAGGTAGCCCATGCCGCCGATGATGAACAATCCGGTGATGGTCAGCGAGACACCGGCATGGGACACGTAGGCACTGAGGCTGTCCGCCGACAGCCCGAATCCGGCGTTGTTGAAGGCGGATACGCTGTAGAACAGGGCGTGGTAAAGCCCGTCAGCCCAGCCTTTATCCGGCACGAAAAAGCAGGCCAGCACCACCACGCCGATGGTTTCGACCACCAGTGCAAACAGCGCGATGGAGGCGCCGGCGGTTTTGGTGGTGCTCAGGGATATTTCATTGAACGCTTCCTGGGCCGCGAGGTGGTGGCTCAGCCCCAGTTTGAAGCCCAGGGCCAGGGCGGTGAGGACCGCAAAGGTCATCAGCCCCAGCCCGCCCAGTTGGATCAGCGCGAGAATGACCAACTGCCCGAACAGGGTAAACTGGGTGCCGGTATCCACCACCACCAGGCCGGTCACCGTGACCGCCGAGGTGGCGGTGAAGGCCGCTTCCAGCCAGGTGACGGGTGCGGTGGTGGCCCAGGGCAGTTTCAGCAGGCAGGTACCCAGGGTAATCAGGATCAGGAAGCCTTCGATCAGTAAGCCGGGCGGGCTGATGCGTTTGGGCCCGGTCCGGCCCGGGCGGGGGCCAATGGGGAGCAGATCGCGGGATTGCAGGCGCATGACGGTTACAGGTAATCCGCGATTTTACGGAACTCGTCCAGGGCCCCGCCCAATACCAACTGGTCGCCTTTTTCGAGTGTTGCCGTATTGGTGGGAGACAGGCGGCAGTCTCCGCCCCGCTTGATCACCAGTGGTGTAATCTCCGCCCCGGTCTGTGCCAGAATGTCGGTCAGCCCCCGCCCGGCCAGCGCCTCGCCTGCCACCACTTCGACGATGTACTGCTCGTCGCCCAGGCCGATATAATTCTGGACCCTCGGGTAGTTAAGTTCCTGGGCGATGCGTACGCCCATCTCAAATTCCGGTGCGATGACCCGGTGAACTCCCAGGCGTTGCAGGATTTTCTGGTGTTGAAGGGTCAGCGCCTTGGCCCAGATCTTCGGGATGCCGAGGTTCAGCAGGTGCATGGTGGCCAGGATGGTGCCTTCGAAATTCCGGCCGATGGCAACTACACCCACGTCGTAATCGGATATGTTCAGTTCTTCCACCGCCTGCTCATCGGTGACATCGGCAATCACCGCATGGGTGATGTTTTCCGACAGCCGGTCGACGATGTGCTCATCCGAATCGATGCCCAGCACGTCATGACCAAGCCGGGTCAGTTCCCGGGCGATGGTTTCCCCGAACACGCCCAGCCCGAGGACAACAATTTGCTGTTTTTTCTGCACGATGGTCACCCCGTGGTTGGTGGGAAGTAGGATTCGGCCCGCAAAGGTGTATAAACGGCTCTTTGTTCGATGTCACCGGATTATGCGGTACACTTGCCGTCCATTCAAAACCGGATGTCGGGGTTCGGCGCGCAGTGAACGTCTTGCCAATCGTCCAGATTCTGGGATTTCTGCTGATTCTGCTCAGCTTTCTGATGACCCTGCCCGTCAACCTGCTGGCCCTGGGCGATACCCCGGACTGGCAGGCGTTCGTCAAGTCGGCAACGGTCTGTTTTGTCATTGGCCTGACGGCCCTTGGACTGGCCGGCCGGAAAAAACACGCCCTGCGCCAGCGCCAGATGTTCATGCTGACGGTATCGGCCTGGATTGTCATTCCGCTGGTTTCCAGCATGCCGCTGCTACTCAGTGACCTCAACCTGAGCGTTACCGATGCCTTCTTCGAGAGCATCTCCGGGGTGACCACCACCGGGTCCACGGTGCTTGTGGGTCTGGATCACCTACCGGACGACATTCTGTTGTGGCGATCCATCATGCAATGGATGGGCGGTATCGGGATCATCGGCATGGCCGTTGCCATTTTGCCGTTCCTGCGTATCGGCGGTATGCGCCTGTTTGCAACGGAGTCGTCCGAGTGGAGTGAGAAGGTCGTGCCTCGCACCAACAGCCTGGCGAGGAGCCTGGTGCTGATCTACCTCGGGCTGACAGCAAGCTGCATCCTGACGTACTGGCTGTTGGGGATGAATCTGTTCGAGGCCCTGAATCATGCCCTCACCACCGTCTCCACCGGGGGCTACTCGACGTCGGACAATTCCATGGGCCAGTTTGATTCGCTCCCGATTCTGCTGGCGTCGACGGTATTCATGGCGATTGGTGGCATGCCGTTCTTTCTTTTTGTGCGTTTTGCCCACGGCCAGCGCCAGCCCCTGCTGAGGGATCAGCAGGTTCGCTTTTACCTGGTCCTGTTGGTGATAGTCGCGCTGTTGCTGACGGTGTATCGGCTGTTCAATGAATCGGTGGATCCCATAGAGGCGTTCGTGCACGCGCTGTTCAACGTCACCTCGGTGGTGACTACCACCGGCTTTGCCTCCCAGGATTACTCGTTGTGGGGACCCTTCGCGGTGGTGATTTTCCTGTTTATTACCTTCGTGGGTGGCTGCTCCGGCTCCACGGCAGGGGGTATGAAGATCTTCCGCTTCCAGTTGTCCATGCTGCTGTTGCGGGAACAGGTGCGGCGCTTATTGCATCCTCATGCGGTCTTTGCCCGCAAATACAACGGCCGGTTGATCAGCGACGACATCGTGGCCTCGAGTGTGGCCTTCTCTTTTATTTTCCTGGCAACCCTGGCGCTGGTAACCGCCATACTCGGAGCCCTGGGGCTGGATCTGGTGACCAGTCTGTCCGGTGCCGCCACCGCACTGACCAATGTCGGTCCGGGTTTGGGCGATACCATCGGCCCGGCGGGGAATTTCCAGCCGCTTCCGGATCCTGCGAAGTGGGTACTGATGATCGCCATGGTGCTGGGGCGCCTGGAGCTGCTGAGTGTTTTCGTTATGCTGTCGGGGGATTTCTGGAGAAGCTGACCGCCGGCGTCCAGCCGGGCCATGGGTTTGCGGTTAACCCGTGGTGGGCAGCAGGGAAATATCCGCCACCCTCAGGAACAGGTTACGCAGGCGGTTGAGCAGTGCCAGGCGATTGTTGCGCACCGCTTCGTCGTCGGCCATCACCATCACTTCATCGAAGAAGTTGTCCACCGGCGCCCGCAAGCTGGCCAGGGAGCTCAGGGCACTGGCGTAATTACCGTTTTCGAACAGTGGCACAACCTGTTCTGCCTGCTGGTCCACCTGTTCTGCCAGGGCCTTTTCAGCGTTGTCCTGCAGCAGGCTGGGGTCGACGGTTTCACCGATACGGTCGCCACCCTGCTTGGTCAGGATGTTGGATACCCGCTTGTTGGCACCGGCGAGGGCCTGGGCTTCCGGCAACTGGCGGAAGGCTTCCACTGCCTTTACACGGCGGTCGAAGTCCAATGGCCGGGTCGGGCGGCGGGCGTGTACCGCCAGGTAGACTTCGGCGCTGATGCCCTGTTCCTCATAATGGGCACGGAAGCGTTCCAGCATGTAATCCACCACGGTATCGGCCACGTTCGGCTCGGTGATGCTGGTGTGTTCCTCTTCGGCCCATTCACACAGAGTCTGCAGATCCAGCGGTAGCTCACGCTCGATGATGATGCGCAGCACGCCCAGGGACGCCCGGCGCAGGCCAAAGGGATCGCGGGTGCCGGAGGGCGGCTGGTTGATGCCGAACAGGCCCACCAGGGAATCGATCCGATCAGCAATGGCCACCGCACAGCCGGTCAGGGTGGTGGGCAGATCGTCGCCCGCGAAGCGCGGCATGTACTGTTCGTTCAGGGCACTGGCGATGTCTTCGTGCTCGCCATCGTTGGCGGCATAGTAGCGCCCCATGATGCCCTGAAGGTCGGTGAATTCCAGCACCATCTCGGTGACCAGGTCGGTCTTGGCCAGCATGGCGGCACGTTTTGCCAGTTCGGGATCACTGTTCATAACCCGGGCAATTTTTCCGGCCAGCGCCGCAACACGCACCGATTTGTCGTAGAGGCTGCCGAGCTTTTCCTGGAACACGATCGGTTTGAGGGCATCCACACGGTCCTCAAGTGTCGTCTTCCGGTCGGTGTCGTAGAAGAAGGCCGCATCGGACAGACGGGGCCGGATCACCTTCTCGTTACCGGAGATCACCTGGGACGGATCCTTGCTCTGGATATTGGCCACGGTAATGAACAGGGGCAGCATGTCGCCGTTGGCCGCCACCACGTGGAAGTATTTCTGGTGCTCCTTCATGGAGGAAATCAGGGCTTCGGCCGGCACGTTGAGGAAGCGCTCCTCGAAACGTCCCATCAGCGGCACTGGCCATTCATTCAGAGCCGTCACTTCGTCCAGCAGGCTTTCGTCAATCACGGCCTTGCCGCCAGCCTCTTTTTCGGCCAGCTGATTTATTCCGGCGCGGATCTGTTCCCGGCGCTCGGCGAAGTCGGCAATAACGTAGCCCTCCTGCTTGAGCACCACTTCGTAATCGTCCGGTGTCGGCACGATCAGGGATTTCGGGCAATGGAACCGGTGGCCCCGGGTCTTGTTGCCGGGTTTCAGACCCATGACCGGGGTATCGATGACCTTGTTGCCGAACAGCAGCACAACCCAGTGCACCGGGCGAACAAACTCGGTCCGGTGGGCACCCCAGCGCATGCGCTTGGGGATGGGCAGGGCGGCCAGGGACCGGTCCACCAGCTCCGGCATCAGTTCCACGGTGGGTTTGCCCTTGTCGACGGTGCGGTAGACCACCCAGGCGCCTTTGTCGGTTTCCAGGGTGTCGAGCTGGTCGGGGGTCACGCCCAGGGACGTGGCAAATCCGGTCAGTGCCCGGGTCGGGTTACCGGCGTCGTCGAAGGCGGCTGTCACCGCCGGGCCGCGCTTTTCCACCGGTTTGTCCGGCTGGGCGTCAGAGAGATCGCGAACGCGGACCGCCAGCCGGCGGGGGGCCGCGAAAGCCTCGACCTGGCCGAATTCGATGTCGGCGTCTTTAAGGCCGTCGGCGATACCGCGGGTGAATGCTTCAGACAGCGTTGCGAGGGCCTTGGGCGGCAGCTCTTCGGTGCCGATTTCGACCAGAAAATCCTGTGTTGCCATGGTTATGCGTTCCCCTGTTCCTGCGGTGCCTTCTTCGCCTTCTTACCCTTTTTGCCCTTTGCCTTGTCGTCGGCAGCCCCGGCGGCGGCCAGAACTTCCTTGCGCAGGGCCTCGGGGGCCAGCGGGAAGCCCAGTGCCCGGCGACTGTCGAAGTAAGCCTGGGCCACGGCCCGGGCCAGGGTACGTACGCGCAGGATAAAGCGCTGGCGCTCGGTCACCGAGATGGCGTGGCGGGCATCCAGCAGGTTGAAGGTGTGGGAGGCTTTCAGAACCTGTTCATAGGCCGGCAGTGCCAGGCCGGCGTCAATCAGCCGGGCGCTTTCCCGTTCATAAACGTCGAAACTGTGAAACAGGAACTCGGTATCGGCGTGTTCGAAGTTGTAGGTGGACATTTCCACCTCCTGCTGGTGGAAGACATCGCCGTAGGTCACCACGCCATCGGGGCCGTTGGTCCAGACCAGATCGTAGACACTGTCGACCCCCTGCAGGTACATGGCAATGCGCTCAAGCCCGTAGGTGAGCTCGCCGGTCACCGGGTAGCATTCCAGACCACCGACCTGCTGGAAGTAGGTGAACTGGGTGACTTCCATCCCGTTCAGCCAGATTTCCCAGCCCAGCCCCCAGGCGCCCAGGGTGGGCGATTCCCAGTTGTCCTCCACAAAGCGGATATCGTGCACCAGCGGGTCCAGCCCGAGGGCCTTGAGCGAATCCAGGTACAGTTCCTGGATATTGTCCGGTGACGGCTTCAGGACCACCTGGAACTGATAATAATGCTGCAACCGGTTCGGGTTTTCACCGTAGCGCCCGTCGGTCGGCCGGCGGCTGGGCTGAACGTAGGCCGCGTTCCAGGTTTCTGGCCCGATGGCCCGCAGGAAGGTGGCCGGGTGAAAGGTGCCAGCGCCTACTTCCATATCCAGTGGCTGGAGGATCACACAGCCGTGCTGCGCCCAGAAATTCTGCAGTGCCAGGATCAGGCCCTGGAAGGTTCCGATGTCCGGGGTGGTGTTCTTGGTTGCCTTGTCTGTCACGACGGTTGCCTGCTGATCGGTCTGAATGTGGTGCCCGGCTGAGCCTGCGGGCACTCCGGAAAGTGGGGCATTATACGCGCGCCGAACGTGGATTTCTAAGTCAGAAGAACGTCAGCCCGACCTGGAACAGTTTTTCCACGTCCCGTATCCGCGATTTGTCCACCAGGAACAGGATGACATGGTCATCCGGCTGTACCCTCAGGTGGTCGTGGGCAATCAGCACTTCGTTGCGGCGGACGATGGCGCCGATGGTGGTGCCCTCGGGCAGGGCGATCTCATCCAGCCGTTTGCCAACGACCCTGGAGGATTTGTGATCGCCATGGGCGATGGCTTCGATGGCCTCGGCGGCGCCCCGGCGCAGCTGGTGCACGTTAACCACGTCGCCCCGGCGGACGTGGGTCAGCAGACTGCCGATGGTGGTCTGCTGAGGTGAGATGGCGACATCGATATCACCACCCTGGATCAGGTCGACGTAATCGGGGTTGTTGATCAGGGTCAGAACCTTGCGGGCGCCGAGGCGCTTGGCCAGCAGCGAGGCCATGATGTTGGCTTCGTCGTCGTTGGTAACGGCGCAGAACACGTCGGTGTTCTCGATGTTCTCTTCCAGCAGGATGTCCTTGTTGGCGGCATTGCCTTCCAGCACCACGGTCTTGCGCAGGTTCTCGGACAGCATCACGCAGCGTTCATGATCACGCTCGAGCATCTTCACCTGGTAGCGGTTCTCCAGGGTATGGGCCAGGCGCTGGCCAATGTTGCCGCCGCCGCAGATGAAGATACGCTTGTAGGGTTTTTCCAGGGGCTGGAGTTCACTCATCACCGAGCGGATGTGGTCGGAGGCGGCAATGAAGAATACCTCGTCGCCGTCTTCGATCACGGTATCGCCCTGGGGCATGATGGCCCGGTTTTTCCGGAAGATGGCCGCCACCCGGGTGTCGATCTTCGGCATGTGCGTGCGCAGGTAGGACAGCTCATGACCAACGAGGGGACCTCCCTCGGTGGCGCGAATCGCGACCAGCTGGGTCAGGCCCTTCGAGAATTCCAGTACCTGCAGGGCGCCCGGGTATTCGATCAGCCGGGTAATGTGCTTGGTGACCAGGTGTTCCGGGCTGATCAGTACGTCGATGGGAAAGCCGCGCAGGCTGTCCAGGTCCTTTTTCTGTTCGCGCTGGTAAAAGAGCTCGGATTTGGCCAGGTAGGCGTTGGCCCGGACCCGGCAGATGGTGGTTGGCGTTTTGTAGAGTAGCTTGGCGACCTGGCAGGCCACCATATTGGTCTCATCGCTGTTGGTGACGGCAATAATCATATCGCCGTCTTCCGCGCCCGCCTGTCGCAGCACCGTGGGGAACGACGCCTTGCCCTGCACCGTGCGAATGTCGAGGCGGTCCTGGAGCTCCCGCAGGCGCGCACTGTCGCTGTCGACAACGGTGATGTCGTTGGCTTCGTTGGCGAGGTTTTCCGCCAGGGTGCCGCCGACCTGGCCGGCGCCGAGAATCAGGATTTTCATGGTTCGGGTTTCTCCAGCACGGCATAGAAGAAGCCGTCATGGCTGTTTGCGTCGGGGAGCAGTTGTCGCCCCGCGCCCATATCGAGTCCCCAGGGAACGGCTGGTTCGACCAGTATCGCGTTCTCCTGCTGCTTGCGAAACCGTTGGATTATACGGTGATTTTCCTGGGGGAACACCGAGCAGGTGGCGTACACCAGCCGCCCCCCGGGTTTCAGGATGGACCACATGGCATCCAGCAGGCCCAGTTGAATCGCCGCCAGCGGCACAATGTCCGATTCCCGGCGCAGCAGCTTGATGTCCGGGTGCCGGCGGATCACGCCACTGGCGCTGCAGGGCACATCCAGCAGGATGCGGTCGAAGGGTGTGCCGTCCCACCATTGCTCCGTAGCCGCGGCATCCGCCTGCAGCAGGGAGGCGGTAAGATCCAGTCGGTCCAGGTTTTCCTGCACCCGGGGCAGCCTGGCAGCGGATTCGTCGATGGCGACGACGTCCGACAGATCCGCGCGGCTTTCCAGTATGGCGCAGGTCTTGCCGCCGGGGGCGGCGCAGGCATCCAGCACCCGCTGGCCCGGGGCCAGGTCCAGCAAGGTGGTGCAGAGCTGTGCCGCTTCGTCCTGAACGCTGGCGGCGCCATCGGCGAACCAGGGCAACCGGTCCACGGGAACCGGGCTGGCCAGTTGAATGCCATGGGGCGCAAAACGGGTCGGGCTGGCCTCGATCCCGGCCTCTGCCAGCAGCGCCAGATACTGCTCACGGCTGAACCGCAGGGCGTTGACTCTCAGGGTCATGGGGGCCTGGGCGTTATTGGCCTCAAGAATCCGCTGCCAGTTGTCCGGCCAGTTGTGGCGCAGTTTTTCCACCATCCACATCGGGTGGCTGAAACGGGCCGGATCATCGGCCGGTTCCGGGGCGCCTTCTCGTTCGGCCGCCCTGAGCACACCATTAACGAGCCCGGTCAGGTGCGGTTTGTCGAGGGCGCGGCAGGCCTCCACGGTTTCGTTCAGCACGGCGTAACTGGCCTGCTGGCTGAATCGCAGTTGAAACAGCGCCACCAGCATCAGGTGGTGGACAACGCGGTCGGGTTTGCGCAACGGTTTTTTCAGCCGGCCACTGAGTTCGCCTTCAAGCCGATGGAACCAGCGGCAGGTACCGTAGCAAAGCGCCTGCAATGCCGGGCGCTCATTCAGCGCGAGCCGGTTCAGGGCTGGTGGCAGACACTGGGACAGGGACTGGCCGCCTTCCACCGCCAGCAGAACCTCGGCGGCAATCGCGCGCATGGGCTGGCTGGTGCTGCCCATGGTCAGTGCAACTCCTGTCCGGGTAGCAGCAGTTGCTTGCCGCCGTTAATCAGGTCACTGGGGCTCTGGGCCCGGGCGCCTGGCAGTTGCAGGCGGGTGATCCGGAGTGTGCCCTGGCCGCAGGCGATGTCGATGCCGTCGCGTTCGCGCCGGAGAACGCTGCCCACTGGGAGGTCACCGGCGGTCGCCGGCAGGGCCAGGGCCTCGTGCACGCGAATGCGCTGGTCCGCCAGGTCGGTGTAGGTGCCCGGCCAGGGATTAAAGGCGCGCACCAGGCGTTCAATGGACGCGGCGTCCCGGGACCAGTCGATATGCCCCTCGTCCTTGCTGAGCTTATGGGCGTAGCAGGCCTGCTCGTCGTTCTGGGGTTCTCCGGCAAGCTCCCCTTTCTCCAGCAACTCCAGGGCCTTGGTGATGGCCTTTCCGCCCATACCCGCCAGGCGGTCGTGGAGGCTTCCGCCGGTATCGCGATCCTCAATGGCGGTCAGGGCTTTCAGCAACATGGCCCCGGTATCCAGGCCTTCGTCCATCTGCATGATGGTGATGCCGGTGTCCCGGTCGCCGGCGGCGATGGCACGCTGGATGGGGGCTGCACCACGCCATCGCGGCAGCAGCGAGGCGTGGATGTTGAGACAGCCGTGGGTCGGCATCTCCAACACCGCTTTCGGCAGGATCAAGCCGTAGGCGGCGACGACCATCACGTCCGGCTCAAGTGCTGACAGTGCCTGCTGGGCGCCCGGGGTTTTCAGACTCTGGGGCTGGAACACCGGAATGCCGGCATCAAGGGCCGCCTGTTTGACCGGGCTGGGTTGAAGCTTGCGGCCGCGACCGGCGGGCCGGTCCGGCTGGGAGTAGACGCCCACGATGGTGTGGTGGGTGTCGATCAGGGCCTGTAGAGCGGTGGCCGCAAACTCTGGTGTGCCGGCAAAAACAAGTCGCACGGTGTTGAAGTCTCTGTTCCGTTGAATACGAAAAGACCGGGTCGTGACCCGGTCCGGAGTTCGGTCTGATGCGGTGCCGTTGTTCTCCGGCGGATCAGGCGCTCTGCTTGTGGAGCTTTTCCAGCTTCTTGCGGATACGATTGCGTTTCAGCGAGCTGAGGTAGTCCACAAAAAGCTTGCCGTTCAGGTGATCCATCTCGTGCTGGATGCAGACCGCCAGAAGACCGCGGGCCTCAATTTCAAAGGGCTGGCCGTTGCGGTCCAGGGCGCGGATCAGGCAGTGCTCTATCCGGTCCACGTCTTCGTAGAAGCCCGGTACCGACAGACAGCCTTCCTGCATTGGTTCCCGTTCACCATCCAGCACCGTAACCTCGGGATTGATGAAGACCCGGGGTTCGCTCTTGTCTTCGGACAGATCCATGACAATGATCTGCTTGTGCACATTCACCTGAGTGGCGGCCAGGCCAATGCCGGGGGCATCGTACATGGTCTCGAACATGTCGTCGATCAGCTTGCGATCCGCGTCCGTCACCTCATCGACCGGTTTGGCGATGGTGCGCAGGCGGGGGTCCGGGTATTCAAGAATCTCTAGAATCATAGGTTCGTACTTTTGGTCTGTTTCCGGAGTACCGTGTGCTTCACCCGGCACCCCTTTGACTTTTGTAACGTTGTGAAAGCGATCTCCGAAATGCGACAGCGTACTGCGCAAATTTACCGCCTGACCCTATTATGATCAGGGCGGAGCCGCCGGATTCAATGGCGGACGGAGCGTTCAACGTACTGTACCGCTATTATCCACCAATTCGGCGATTGAGTACAAACTGATCAGTTCATAGTTAAAAGCTTTCAGCGGTGGCATAGAATTTACTGGAAGAACAAAAGATAACATCACAATTTGCGAGACTTCTTCTATAGTAACTGGAATAACAACGTAATAAGCTGCAAATAACTGACTGCATCCCAACAGAATGCATAGAATCAAGGCACGCGATCAAGGACTTACACAATGAGGAAACTGCTGTACGCTCTGGCAGCAACAACGCTGCTGTTCACCTCCTGGGCCCATGGGGCACCGGAGCTGCGGTCCGATCATCCCGAGCGCTACACCGTTGTGAAGGGTGATACCCTCTGGGATATCTCGGCCCGTTTTCTGAGTAACCCGTGGTACTGGCCGGAAATCTGGCACGTGAATCCGCAGGTTGCGAATCCTCACCTGATCTACCCCGGTGATCGTCTTGCCCTGGTTTATATCGATGGTAAGCCCCGGATTACCAAGGTGGCGTCCAACGATGTGGTGAAACTGTCGCCCGAGGTGCGCTCAACGCCGATCGACACCCCGATCCCGGCGATTCCGCTGGACGCCATCAGCAGCTTCCTGACCGACACCCGGATTGTTACGCCGGAAGAGCTCAGTGGCGCGCCTTACGTTCTGGAAGGTGAAGACGGACGGATCATTACCGGCGCCGGCGACCGTGTTTACGCCCGGGGCCAGAAGCCGGCCGAAAAAGTGGGCATTTTCCGTCGCACCAAGGAATTTGTGGATCCCGAAACCGGCGAATTCCTGGGCCTGGAAGCCCGGAGCATCGGTGCCGGTGAGGTAACGGCCGAGAACGGCGATGTACTGACGCTGCAACTGACCAGTTCCAATCAGGAAATTCGTATTGGCGACCGGTTGCTGACCAACGTGAATCGCCCCATTGCCACCAGCTTTGTGCCCAGTGCTCCGGAACAGGAGGTTGAGGGCCAGATGATTGCCGTGGATGGCGGTGTCAGCCAGATCGGTCAGTTCGATGTGGTGGCCATCAACCGCGGAACCCGTGAGGGGCTGGAATCCGGCAATGTCCTGGCGGTGCTGAAGAGCGGCAACCTGGTGCGCGATCCGGTCACCAGTGAGACCATCCAGTTGCCGTCCGAACGCGCCGGCCTGCTGATGGTTTTCAAGGTCTATGACAAGATGAGCTATGGCCTGGTACTGCAGGCTACCCGTCCGCTGTCGGTGGGTGACAAGGTCACCAACCCCTGACGGACTGACCGCTTGAACCATGGCCGGGCCAGGATGGCCCGGCCGCTGTTGTTTGCAAGGATGACATTGTGCACACCTCCCTCCCGGCCGACTGGCTGTTTCTGACCTGTATCCCGAAACTCGGACTGCGCGCCCGTCGTGCGGTGCTCGCGGCCACCCCGTACCTTACCGATCTGCTGACCATGAACCCTGCCACACTGCGGGCACTGGGGCTGCCCACCGAGATCCTTGGCGCCGTTCAGGCCTGGCAGGCGTCGGACGGATCCCACCCGGCCATGGCGGCCGCCCGGGTGATTGAGCATGACTGCCTCCGCCATGGCATCGGTATGGTGTCCTGGGCGGACCCCCGTTACCCGGAAGCGCTGCGGCACATTCATGATGCCCCTCTGGTCCTGTACACCCTGGGCGATCCGGAGCTTATGGCCCGGGATCAGATCGCCATCATTGGCAGCCGGAAAGCCACGCGGGCGGGCCTCGACCATGGCCGGGGCTTTGCCGCGGAACTCAGCCGGCGAGGCTTGCTGGTGACCAGCGGGCTGGCGCTGGGCGTGGATGGTGCGGCCCATGCCGGTGCCCTGGATGCCGGGTTTGCCACCATTGCGGTGATTGGGTGCGGCCTTGACCGGGTGTACCCACACCAGCACCGTCAGCTTGGGCAGCGGGTGGTGGCTCAGGGGCTGATGCTGTCCGAGTACCCGCCGGGCACCCAGGCGAGGGCCGCCCATTTCCCTCAGCGTAATCGGATTATCAGTGGCTTGAGCCGGGGTGTGCTGGTGGTTGAGGCGGGCCTGAAAAGCGGCTCCCTGATCACAGCGCGGATGGCCCTCGAACAGGGGCGCGAAGTCTTTGCCATTCCCGGCTCCGTGCACAGCCCGGTTGCCCGCGGCTGCCATCACCTGATCAAACAGGGAGCCCGGCTGGTTGAGACCGCGGACGACGTGCTGGACGAGTTGGCGGGCTGGTGGTCAGCGGGGCCGGTCGTCCCGCCCGGTAAGGGTCATGAGGCGCCGGCTACCGGCGAACTGGACACCCGTGAAATCGCGGTGCTGGAGGCTTTAGGGTATGATCCACAGTCAACCGATGCACTGAGTTCAGCAACTGGTCTGCCGGCCGATCAGCTTATGCAGTCCCTGCTGCTCCTGGAGTTGCAGGGACTGGTGAGTTCGGCGCCGGGAGGTTTCCAGAAAATCGCCTGAACCCGGTGCGATGTTCAACGCTGATGAGATCCCGACTAATCCCCGATGGCCAAGACTCCTTCCTCTCCGCTCAGTGACTGGCAGCTATCCCTTGCCCGCAGAACCGTCCGCCAGGGCGGCGTGATTGCCTACCCCACCGAAGCCGTCTGGGGGCTGGGCTGCGACCCCTGGAACCTGGAGGCGGTGGAGCGCATTCTGGCGCTGAAACAGCGCCCCATGGACAAGGGGGTGATTCTGGTCGCCTCCTCGGTGGCCCAGGTGCAGTTTCTGCTGTCGGCCCTGCCACCACCGCTGCAGCGGGAAGCCGAGCGCCACTGGCCGGGCCCGGTAACCTGCCTGTTGCCGGATGTCCGGCAGCAGATTCCGGAATGGGTCCGGGGCCGGCATTCGTCCATTGCGGTGAGGGTCAGCGCACATCCCGTGGTCAGGGCCCTATGTGATGCCGTGGGTGGTCCGCTGGTATCCACCTCCTGCAACCCGGCCGGCCGGCAACCGGCCCGGCATGTCTGGCAGGTGCGCCGCTATTTCGGTGACGGGCTCGACCGGATTGTGCCCGGCGCGCTCGGGGGGCGTCGCCAACCCAGCCGTATACTTGATATCGTCAGCGGTCAGCAGCTTCGTTAGGAGAGTTCATGTCACAGCAACCGGACAGCCAGGCGGTCAAACGGTACCTGCTCGACCTTCAGGAGAGCATCTGCCGCCGCCTGGAAGCGCTCGACGGGGGTGCCGGATTCATCCGGGACGTCTGGGACCGGCCCGAAGGCGGCGGGGGCGAAAGCCGGGTGATCACCGGTGGCGCCGTGATCGAGAAGGGGGGGGTGAATTTCTCCCACGTGATGGGCGACACCATGCCGGCCTCGGCGACCGCTCATCGCCCACAGTTGGCAGGTGCACCCTGGCAGGCCATGGGCGTGTCGCTGGTGATTCATCCGCATAACCCCTACGTGCCGACCTCCCACGCCAATGTCCGGTTCTTCATCGCGACACCGGAAAACAGCGAGCCGGTGTACTGGTTTGGCGGCGGTTACGACCTCACGCCCTACTACGGCTTCGAGGAAGACTGCGTGCACTGGCACCAGACCGCCCGGGCTGCCTGCGATCCGTTCGGCGCGGATACCTACCGGCGGTTCAAGCACTGGTGTGACGATTACTTCTACCTGAAACACCGGGATGAACCCCGGGGCGTGGGTGGCCTGTTCTTCGATGACCACAACACCGGGGACTTTGGCCGGGATTTCGGGCTGATGCAGGCCGTCGGCGACAGCTATATCGAAGCCTACGAACCGATTGTCCGGCGCCGGATGAACCATGATTTCGGCGAACGGGAGCGGGATTTCCAGCTCTATCGCCGGGGTCGGTATGTGGAATTCAACCTGGTGTATGACCGGGGGACTCTGTTCGGTCTGCAGTCCGGTGGCCGCACGGAATCCATACTCATGTCTCTGCCACCGCTGGTACGCTGGGACTACAGCCGGGTGCCGGAGCCCGGCTCCGAGGAGGCCCGGCTGACCGAGGTGTTCCTGACCGGGCGCGACTGGCTGGAGCCTGCTAATGACCAATGATCTGTACGCCGTGGTGGGCAACCCCATCAGCCACAGCAAGTCCCCGAGAATTCACAGCCTGTTTGCCCGCCAGACCGGCGAGCCCGTGGAGTACACCGCGATCCAGGCGCCACTGGACGATTTTGCCGGCACCGCCCGGCATTTTTTCGCCCGTGGCGGCAAGGGGCTGAATGTCACCGTGCCCTTCAAGGAACAGGCCTGGCAACTGGCCGATCGCCGCACCGAGCGGGCGGAAAAGGCCGGAGCCGCCAATACGCTGTACCACGACAGTGAGGGTTTACTGACCGCAGACAACACCGATGGTGCGGGGCTGGTACGGGATCTGGTTAGCAATCATGGGGTGACACTGACCGGTGCCCGCATTCTTGTGCTCGGTGCCGGCGGTGCGGTGCGGGGGGTGATCGGCCCGCTCCTGGCTCACGGGCCGGCGTCGCTCACCATCGCCAACCGGACCGTTGCCAGGGCTGAGGCCCTGGTAACTCTGTTCCGCGGTGACGCGGGTGAAACCCGTTTGCAGGCCTGTGGCTTCGGGCAGCCCGATCAACCCTTTGACCTTATCATCAACGGCACCAGCGCCAGCCTTCAGGGCGACTTGCCGCCCCTGTCACCGACGGTGATCGGTGCCGGCACCGTGGTGTACGACATGATGTATTCTCTGCAGACCACAACCTTCAATCAGTGGGCCCTGGATCAGGGTGGCATCCGGGTCTTTGATGGTCTGGGTATGCTGGTGGAACAGGCTGCGGAGGCCTTTCTGGTCTGGCGTGGTGTCCGTCCCGATACTGCCCCGGTTATTGATGAGCTGCGCACCGACTGAGCTGTTGGTTACGGATTGGGCTATGCTCAGGGTCAATCTTTGCTAAGGGTCTTACATGGACATTCTCACCCTGGTCGGGCTGGTTGCCGGCGTTCTGATTGTTATTCTCGCGATGCTGGCGAACGCCTCCTTTCTGACCTTCCTCAATTTACCGGGGTTGGCCATTGTGATCGGCGGCACCATTGCGGTTACCCTGATCAAGTTCCGCCTGTCGTCGGTGATGGGCGCCTTCCGGCTGGCCCTGTCCGCGGCGTTTTTTGATCGGGTGCCTCGGCCCACGGAGCTGATCCGGGAAGTGGGTGCCCTGGCACTGGTGGTTCGCAAGGACGGCATTCTGGGGCTGGAGAATCACCAGACCGACAACGGATTCCTGCAAAAAGCGATCAACCTGTGTGTCGATGGCCACCCGCCGGAACTGGTGGAAGAAGCCCTGGCCCAGGAAAGCCAGCAGACCCTTGAGCGCTACGAAGTGGCGGAGCGGGTGTTCCGGGGCATCGGTGAATCGGCGCCGGCCATCGGCATGCTGGGGACCCTCGTGGGTCTGGTGCAGATGCTCAACACCCTCGACGACCCCTCATCCATCGGGCCGGCCATGGCCATTGCCCTGCTGACCACTCTGTACGGCGCGTTTATCGCCCAGCTGATTGCCCTGCCCCTGGCCGACAAACTGCAACTCAAGGCGGAAGATGAGGGCCGGAATCACCGGCTGATCATCACTTCCATCAAGAACATCATGCGCGGTGAGAACCCACGGGTGATGACCGAGTTGCTGTCGTCGTTCGTGACGCCGGAGCAGCGCACCGGTCTGGCCCCGGAACGGGAGACCTGAGGTTTGGCGCTGTCCCACCCCCGGAAAAAAGCCCGGGCCGGAAACCAGACGCCGGCCTGGATTGTTACCTTCGCGGACCTGGCCACCCTGCTGCTGACGTTTTTCATCCTGCTGCTGTCGTTTGCCGAGATGGATGTCGAGAAATATCGGGCCATGGCCAACTCCATGGCGGTCGCGTTTGGCTCCGGCAATGTCCTGGCGCCGGGGGTTGGTGGCTCGCCGGTGACGCTGATCGAGTCCGATACCGTGTCTCTGCCTGAACCCACCGAGTCCGATACCCGGGAGCCGGAGTTTATTGATGAGCGGGCCGAGGGCACCGCGCCCACGAAAATCCCCGGGGGTGTGATTGACCTGGCCAGCCGCATGATCCGTGAGCTGGAATCGGAAGTGGCCTCGGGGGCCCTGAACGTTAATTACGATCAGAACCGGGTGGTGATCCGGTTCTCCGAAGAAGCCACTTTCCGGTCCGGCGAAGCCGAAATCAAACCGGGTATGATCCCGATCATCGAACGGGTGGTGGAGGTGCTGTCCGCCTGCTCCGGTGACATTCTGGTGTCCGGGTACACCGACGACCGACCGATTGCCAGCGACCGGTACCGTTCGAACTGGGACCTGTCCGCGGCCCGGGCCGTGTCGGTGGTTCACGAGCTGGTGCTGAACCGGAAACTGCCGGCGGAACGGGTGATGGCGGCCGGGCGGGCAGAAACCAATCCACTGGTCCCCAATGATTCCCCGGCGAACCGCGCCCTGAACCGGCGGGTGGAAATTGCCATCCGTAATCCGGAGTGTGACGGTACGGCGCCGATCACCGACCTGCCGGTGGAAATCCTGCCCTGAGCCCGGAGACCGTCCGAGCCTCGCCCCACGCCTTATAGCCTTGCTGCAGATTCTCATGCGTAATCCAACTATCTGTCGGCGATTCAGGGCTTTATACTGTCCGCCCGATTACTGGTACAGATGGATGAGAGTGACGTTATGAGTGGACCGGACAAGCCCAAGGTCATTGGTGAGGAATGGAGCGATGAGCGGGTCAAGAGTTTTCTTGCCATCAAGCCCTATGACACGGCAATCAATGCGGATTTCAATGCCTTGCTCAAGGCCTACCAGGCTATGACAGCCGAGGACTTCGAGCGTTTCGTTGGATTCTTCGTCGATGCCGGGCGGGACCTGAATGCGGTCAACGAAGACGGCCAGACCATTCTGGACCGCATTTCAGAGCACCGGAAAGGCGAAGCCTACGCCCGGGCTCTGGCACAAGCGGGTGCAACAACATCGGCCGGGGCCGGGAACTGATCCCGGCTTTCAAGGGTCGCTCTGGTTGATTTTTCACCCGTATGAGGCGGCGGTCAGAATGCCCCGAAGTGTCGGTGCAGGAAGGGCCGGAACCGGCTCATGGCGGCGCCGGGCGTGTGCAGGTCGGGCCGGGTGCCACGCCGGAATCCGGGCAATTCTCCCGACAGGAACGGCGCCACCAGTGCCGGGTCGGCACTGATCACATGCACCACTACATCCCGGCTGGCGTCGTCGCCGGTAATCAGCGGGGCCGGCTGGTGATCACCAAGAATGATCATCAGGGTTTCGTCCCGCACATAGCGGGCAGCAAACCCGCCAGCGACGTTCAGGGCGTAGGCGATGGCGCGCGCGTAATGGTCGCGGACGCGGTCCGGGTCGCGCCAGAGCGAAATCGGCGCTTCTCCGGCCCCCTCCCAGCGTTGGAAGACCTGGCCGTTGCCAATGTCGCCCCAGTCGTCGAGCACCGGCAGTACCGGCACCCAGGGCGCATGGCTGCTGATCAGTGCCAGCTCAGCGAACAGCGGCTCTTCCTGGCTTTCCCGGATACCCTGGAACCGGTGCCAGGTGTACTGGTCCGGCATGGTCACCCAGTTGAACGGTGGTCCCTGATAGCCCAGGTCGTCGTGACCGTAGATCTGGTCATACCCGAGCAGCCGACCCTCGGGCCAGGCCCGGGTAATCGCCGGCATCACCGCCACAGTCCGGTGACCGGTGCGGCGAAAGTCATCAATCAGAGTGGCGTAGTCGCTGCTCAGGAGAGTTTCGTAGGCAAGCTGGTTATGAATCCACTGGCCGCTGAGCACGGACAGGTGGCCCAGCCAGGACTGCCCGCCCTGAATGGGCGACTGTAGCCGCCCGGTGGCGATGGTCAGGCCGGCGGCAGTCAACTCCCGGGCCATGGCGTCCAGGCTCGGGCCCACCACGGACCGGTAACGGGCGTCAGTCACCGTGGACACACCGTAGGACTCGATGAAGCCCAGAATGACGTCCTTGCCCGCCAGTTGCGGTAACGGCGTGGCCTCCCTGCCCTGGTCGGACAGGGTCCTGAGCTGCTCGGCAAAGGCTTGTGAGGTCTCGTGCGTGTGACTGATCAGGGAGGCCTGACCGGCGACAAAGGCCAGCGCCGGACTACCGATCCAGGGCGTGATCGTGCCGGCTGCTACCAGGCCGGTGATCAGCCAGAGGGGTTTGGCCAGGTACGTTGGCGACGTATGGGCCAGCCGCTCCAGGCCGTACCGACACAGCCAGACAAAGCCCGCCAGCAAGACCACCAGCAGAACCAGGGCCAGGACCGCAAGCGGAGCGCCAAGGTTGGTGTTCAGCAGATTCCAGGCGGCGTCCAACAGCCTGACTTCCAGATACAGATTCAGCCCGCGCCCGAGGCTTGCCCGCACCAGGGTGTCGGCCAGAACAAGCAGGGTCAGCAGCCCGCAGACAATCGCCACCAACAAGGTGAATCGACGCCGGCCTCCCTTCCCAAGGCCACAGAGAACGGCCCACACCACCAGGGCGTCCAGCGAGAACCAGGGACTGGTTCCCGGCAGTGCCAGTGCGGGCAACAGGAACAGACCATTCAGAAGCAGTAACCAGAGCAGCATCACCAAGATACGATCCCTGCCAGCCACTCGGACCACTGGCTCACCGTTCGTTGAGATAATCGTCCTTGAGCCGGACATAATTGGCGGCGGTGTACTTGAAGAAATCCCGCTCTTTCTCAGTCAGAGCCCGGGCTTGCTTGCAGGGGGAACCTACATACAGGTGCCCCGATTCCAGGGTTTTCCCCGGCGGCACCAGACACCCGGCGGCGACAATCACCTCGTCTTCCACCACCGCTCCGTCCATGATGATGCAGCCCATGCCCACCAGCACCCGGCTGCCAATGGTGCAGCCGTGCAGCAGTGCCTTGTGGCCAACCGTTACATCGTCCCCCAGCGTCAGCGGATACCCGCCCGGGTTATAATCACTGGCGTGGGTAATATGCAGGATCGACCCGTCCTGAATGCTGCAGCGGTGCCCGATACGGATCCGGTGCATGTCGCCGCGAACGACGGTCATCGGCCAGATGGAAACGTCATCGCCGGTTTCGACGTCACCAATGACGACAGCACCGGGGTCAACCCAGGCGCGTTCTCCAAATTGTGGCGTGTTACCCTTGTGTGAGCGTACATTCGTCATTACATAGTACCTGTGTAGCGTTTACCCGGTGGCCCGGGGTGCCTGTGGGAGAGACCCTTCCAAAACTGTGCGGAGCCATGGATGGCGGAGCCCAAGCGTCACATGGACGTGCCGCAAGGAGTGTGTTTTGGAAGGGTCTCTCCCACAGGTGCCTGCCCCGATGGTTGATACACCGAAACTACCTGAGATCCAAAGAGCTGAGAAGGGGACCTATGAATAACCCGTTACTGACCGACGACCTGTTGCCGAAGTTTGACCATGTGCGCACCGAGCACATGGAACCGGCGATTGACCAGATTCTCAGTGAAAACCGGGTGAAGATCAGCCAACTGGCGGAGCAGGAGGACCCCATCTGGGACACTCTGGCCCAGCCGATGCAGGCCATGGAAGACAAACTGAGCAATGCCTGGTCGGTCATTTCACACCTCAACGGCGTGATGAACAACGACGACCTGCGCAAAGTGTACAAAAACTGCCTGGAAAAGCTGACCGAATACAGCACCGAGCTGAGCCAGAACGAAGCCCTGTGCAACGCCTACAAGAAGCTGGCGGCGCGGGACGACTTCAAGAACCTGAGCGAAGCCCAGCGCAAGTCCGTGGAAAACACCCTGCGGGACTTTCACCTGGGAGGCGTTGACCTGCCCGAGGACAAGAAAAAGCAGTATGCCGACCTGTCCCGGGAGCTGGCCGAGCTCTCCAACAAGTTCAGTGACAACGTGCTGGATGCCACCCAGCACTGGTTCAAACACATTACCGACGTCAATGAGCTGGCCGGCGTGCCGGGGACTGCCATCGAAGGCGCCAAACAGGCGGCCCGGCAGAAGGACCTGGACGGCTATGTGATCACCCTGGATTTCCCCAGTTTCTTCCCGGTGATGACGTACTGCGACAACCGGGACCTGCGACGGGAAGTGTACGAAGCGTTTGTCACCCGGGCGTCGGATCAGGGTCCGGACGCCGGCGAGTGGGACAACACGCCGGTGATGGCGGAGATTCTGAAGCGCCGCCATGCCCTGGCCCAGTTGCTGGGTTTTGGCAACTATGCCGAGCGCTCACTGGCCACCAAGATGGCCCGCAGCACCGATGAGGTGCTGGACTTCCTGAACCAGCTGGCGGCCAGGTCCAAGCCCCAGGCGGAGAAAGAGTTTGCCGAGCTGAAGGCCTTCGCGAAAGACCAGTATGGCGTGGACGACCTGCAGGCCTGGGACATTGGCTATTACAGCGAGAAGCTGCGCCAGGACCGCTACGACATCTCCCCGGAAACCCTGCGCCCCTGGTTCCCGGTGAACAAGGTGGTGCCCGGCCTGTTCCGGGTGGTGGAGAAACTGTTTGAGGTGCAGGTCGAAGCCCGTCCCGAGGTGGAGACCTGGCACGACGACGCCACCGCCTACTGCATCAGCCGGAACGGCGAACCCCTGGCCTGGTTCTATCTGGACCTGTTCGCCCGTCAGGGTAAACGTGGTGGCGCCTGGATGGCGGACTGCCGGGTGCGCTGGCGCAACCAGCGCGGCCACCTCCAACTGCCCGTGGCCTTCCTGACCTGTAACTTCACGCCACCAGTGAACGGTAACCCGTCGCTGCTGACCCACGATGAGGTCACCACGCTGTTCCATGAATTCGGCCACGGCCTGCACCACATGCTGACCCAGGTGGAGGTGCTGGACGTGTCCGGCATCAACGGCGTGGCCTGGGATGCGGTGGAGCTGCCCAGCCAGTTCCTGGAAAACTGGTGCTGGAACCCGGAGTCCCTGGGGTTGATCGCCTCGCATCACGAAACCGGCGAACCGTTACCGGAAGATTTGTTGCAGAAGCTGCTGGCGGCGAAGAATTTCCAGTCCGGCATGGCCATGGTGCGACAGCTGGAATTCTCCCTGTTCGATTTCCGGCTGCACGCGGAGTTTGTGGACGAGGCACCGACCAACCCGCTGGACACGCACCGCCAGGTGCGCCGTGAGATTGCGGTGGTGGAGGCCCCGGAATTCAACCGCTTCCCCAACTCGTTCTCGCACATTTTCGCGGGCGGCTACGCGGCCGGTTATTACAGCTACAAATGGGCGGAAGTGCTGGCGGCGGATGCCTTCTCGCTGTTCGAGGAAAAAGGCATCTTTGACCCGGGAACCGGTAAGGCCTTTCTCCACAATATCCTGGAAAAAGGCGGCTCCCGGGAGCCCATGGCACTGTTCAAGGCCTTCCGGGGCCGTGAACCACAAGTGGGTGCGCTTTTGACACAAACCGGCATCGCGGACAACGCTGCCTGATGATAGACAGTGTCGGATTACGCGTCGCGAATCCGACCGCCAATGCCCATCGTTACGGGAGTATTTGTATGGCGAGTCCAAAACGTTTCATCGCCGGTGCCGTCTGCCCCCGCTGCGCGGAGATGGACAAGATCATGATGTTCACCACCGATGCCGGAGACCAGGTTCGCGAATGCGTGGCCTGTGGCTTCACCGATGCCATGTCCGACGCCGAAAAACCGGCCAATCCGGAACTGGAAACCCGGGTAAACAAGCGCAGTAACGAGGATGATCATACGGTGAAGCAGGTCGTGTTCTTCAAGGCTGGCGGGGATAACTGAGCTCTGGGTTTTCGCCTTGTAGCCTGCCTGTTACGGGGGCGGAGAGGGCATGAGGGTGCTTTTCTTCTGGGAAAAACAACTCGCTTCGCTCAGACATCTTTTTCCCGGCAGAAAAGCACCCCCACACCCTCTCGACCTGACAGTATCAATATGTCTTTAAAAGTGTTTCCCGGCGATATCGCTCTGGTCTGACGTGAGGGGTCACCAATGTTCAGGCCCCGACCGTCCCGAACATGTCTTCAACCAGGTTGACGAGATTGCGCAGGGCGGGCGAGTCGTTGTTTGACCGCCACGCCATCCAGAGCGGCATGTCGCAGTCCGCCAGTTCGTCCAGATGAAGGAAGGAAATCCCTGGCAGGGGGTTACTACTGCTGGCGGAGGGCACGACCGCAACACCCAGCCCGGCCGCAACCATACTCAGAATAGTAATGTTGTCGGCACCGTACTGGACGACTCTCGGCGCAAAATCCAGGTGTTCAAAGTGCGCCATGACGCGGTCGTAATACAGTGGAGAAATACTCCGGAAGCCCCAGACAAAATCCGTATCTTTGAGATCGGCCAGCTGTAATGGTGGCGTTCTCGCCCACTGCGACGTTTCTGGTACGGCGAGCATCAGGTAGTCCCTTTGCAGGAGGCAGGTGTCCAGCCCCGGCTGCAGACCGTTGTCCAGATACAGAATGCCGGCATCGAGTGTTCCCTCGTGCAAGCGCTCGAGCTGTGGCCCGGATAGCAGAGGAAAGACTTCGAAGGCTACTTTTCGGTACCGATCGCGATAATGGCGCAATAGCATGGAAATTTCCGGTACCCAAAGGTGGGTTACAGTGACACCAAGACTGACCTTGCCAATCACGCCCTGTCCAAGCTCTGACAGTTTCGTACGCATACGGGACCGTGTGTCCAGCAGTTGCATCGCTTCGCTATAAAGAGCCTTGCCAGCTACGGTTGGGCTGACTCCTCGGGGGTGACGCTCTAGCAGACGAGTGCCGAGATCCTCCTCCAGTAGCCGAATTTGTCGCGTCAGAGCCGGTTGTGCGATGTGAACCTGCCTGCTGGCCGCTGAAATTGAACCGGTGTCTACCACTGCAACAAAGTAACTTAGCTGTCGGAACTCCATGATTTTCTCCGCCATTCCAGTATCAACGAGTATATCCATACCATTTTGATATGTCTGCGATCCGAAATTCATATTTTTAATATTGCAAAGGCAAATTAATAATCAAAGAACAACCTACAACAAGACTCGCCCCTGGCGAACAGGATTTATCTCATGAACAAGACCTATCAACTGCTGACCGGGTTGCATTTCCTTTTGTGCACCCTAGCCATGATCTGGCCCGGAGCCATGATTGCCAATCGTATTGAGCCAACCGTGCTGGGTCTGCCCTTTTTATTCTTCTGGTACACCCTCTGGATGCTGATACTGTTTGCTGGACTTTGGGTGGCTTTCGTGGTGCGCCACCGGGGAGGCCGCGATGAATAACTCCTTGATAGTGATCGGTATCACCCTCGTATACCTGGCTGCAGTGCTGGTGGTGGGGCTTCGCGCCCGGCGCCAGTCTGGTTCCAGTCTGGAAGGCTACGTCGCTGGTGGCCGCCATATGGGTGTGGTGATTTTGTTCTTTATTCTGGGTGCCGAGATCTTCTCGGCCTTCGCATTTCTGGGCGCACCGGGCTGGGCCTATAAACATGGAGCGCCGGCGTTCTACATCCTTGCCTATTTGTCGCTTGTTCCAATCACCATCTGGATTCTGGGGCCGCGAGTGGCAAGGCTGGGCCGCGAGCGGGGGTATCTGACACAGGGTGACATGATCTCCGACCACTACCGGAGCAAGCCCCTGGGCATGCTTGCAGGCATTATCGGAGTGATTGCTCTTGTGCCCTACCTGACCATACAAATTGCCGGCGCTGGCCTGCTTTTCCAGGCAGCTACCGACGGCATGGTGCCATTCTGGTTAGGTGGGCTCCTGGCCTTTATGGTGGTTGCGGCTTATGTCTTTTGTAGCGGCCTGAATGGTATCGGATGGACCAACCTCTTGCAGGGGGTGATGATGGTGGCTATTGCCTGGTTTTTGGGCCTGGCCATTTCCGAGCGTCTGTACGGTGGTGTGGGTGAAATGTTTACCCAGATACAGCAGCAGGCTCCCGAATACCTGACTATGCCCGGTGCGTTGGGTATGGGATGGGGTTATTTCAGCACAGCTGTGCTGGTCAGTGCCTTTGGCGGAGCCATGTGGCCCCATCTGTTCATGAAGTTCTACTCTGCCGATAGCGGCAAAACCCTGCGCAAAGTCAGTGTGTTCTACCCACTGTACGCTTATTTGCTGGTGCCCCTCCTGTTCATAGGCTTTGCCGGGATTCTGGTGTTTGAAGCGTCGCCACTGGCCCGGGCTGATACCGTGTTGCTACGCATGGTCATGGATGAGGCCAGCTTTTCACCCTGGGTGATCGGGTTGATGCTTTCCGGAGCCCTGGCAGCGGCTATGTCCACGGGCGCTAATCTGGCCCATACCGCAGCCGTTGTTCTGGTGCGTGATGTAATGACGCCCACAATAATGAAAGGAGCCAGTGACGCAGCAACTGTCAGGGCCACACGCTGGACGGTACTGGGCCTGTCTCTGCTCGCTTACCTGATTGCCCTTCTCAACCCCGGTTCCCTGGTGATGATCCTTCTTACCGCTTACGGGCTGATCGTGCAGCTTTTCCCGATGATGGTTGGTGCCCTGTTCATGCCGCAGCTTAAAAAGGCCAGTGTTATGGCCGGTGCGCTGGCTGGCAGCCTGACGTTTTTGCTGATCGAGTTTGCCTGGGGTTCACCTTTCGGTTGGCATGCGGGCGTCTGGGCCATGGCGGCCAATGTGTTCATCGTCGCCCTTTGCCAGCAGTTCCTTAAAGATTCCGCCACCAATCCGGGGCTTGGTGGCGAGCAAAAAGATGTTTCCGGGAGTTTGATGTAATGACACAAATAGAGCAAAAGACGCTGAAAGATGCCATAGGCAACCAGTTAGATCGGGTATTTCAGGAGGTTAAAGAGCTTTATCAACATATTCATGAACACCCGGAACTGCCCTTCGAGGAGCATGAAACCAGTGAAAGGCTTGCCCGGGAACTGGAAAAACATGGCTTTGAAGTGACCCGGGGAGTCGGAAAAACCGGCGCGGTGGCGCTTTTTAACAATGGTCCAGGCCCGACGGTAATGTTGCGGGCAGATATGGATGCCCTGCCGATAAAAGAAGAAACAGGTGTCGGGTTCGCCAGCACGCGGACTTGTCATGCCGGCGGAGGGGCGGTGCCCGTTATGCATGCTTGTGGCCATGACTTGCACAGTAGCTGCCTTGTGGGTGCTGGTGCGGTCCTGCGAGGGCTCGCAGAGCAATGGTCGGGCACGCTCATGCTGGTTTGCCAGCCTGCCGAGGAAATTTTTGGCGGAGCAAGAGCCATGCTCAGAGACGGCCTGTATGAACGTTTCCCCCGCCCTGACATTATTCTTGGCCAGCATAACATGCCTGCCCTGGCAGGAACGATCGGTCATATTGCCGGCAGTGCAATGGCCGCTTGCACGAACCTGTCAGTGACCATTCACGGTTCTGGTGGTCATGGTTCGATGCCTGCTCAGGCGGTGGACCCCGTTGTCATCGCAGCGCATGTTGTCACTCGACTGCAGACCATCGTCGCGCGGGAAGTGCCACCGGAAGAGACGGTGGTGGTAACCGTCGGAAAGCTGCATGCCGGCACCCAAGCCAATATTATTCCCCATTTTGCCGAGCTGGAAATCAATATCCGCAGTTTCGACAACGCCCTGCATCGCAAGGTCGTATCATCGATTGAACGGATTATTCGGGCCGAATGCGAGGCCGGTCGCGCACCCAAACCACCGGAGATTCGGGTGCTGAATGACACCATCGCGTTGGACAATGATCCTGTGTCAGTTGAAAGGGTGCGTCGCGCCCATGAGGCCTTCTTCGGCGAGGCCAATCTATACGCCATGCCGCGACTCAATGGCAGCGAAGATTTTCCATTTTTCGGCAACGCCGAAGGCGGCGGGTTCGCCGGCGAAGATATTCCTTACACCTACTGGTTTATTGGTGCTACCCCCTCAGACCGCTGGTTGAATACGCCTGGCCAATCGGTGAAGGAGAAAATGCGAAATCTGGAAATGCCTCATTCACCACACTATTTCCCGGGTAATGAAACAACGCTACGGACTGGCATTGAAGCTTTAGTCACCGGAGCCCTCTCCTACCTGGGCTGAACCTGTAAAGACAAGGTACGCGGATCGCCTGCCCACCATTGCCGGGCTGGTTGACTGCGCTCAAAAAATTGAAAAACAAAACTCTGAGTTGTCGAGAGGAAAGCAAGATGCGTTTCAACAACCCTGTTATTGCACTGGCGTTCAGCTGCTTCCCAACCGTGTTGCTTGCTAGTGATTTTCTTTCTGAAAGCCAGGCAAGCGCCCAATATCTGCAGTATTACTGGAATGAAGACCAGGGCGATGGTGTCGGCCCGATTCGGGATGAGTGGGTCCACGCACTGAGACTGGATTATCAGTCGGGCTACTATCGGAATCTGATCGGATTCGATGTTGGTTTCGGCGCAGCTGATGCCCTCGCTATCGGCAAAGGTGTTACCAGTGTCACTAATCTCCCGACTGATAACGGGTTACAAAACCCGGATGCCATTGCCAAGCCAATCACCGCCTATCTGAAGTTGCGCACCGGCACCGGGGACCACCAATTCCGGTTCGGATGGGGAAAGAAGGTCCGGCGTTACCACCTCTACTCAGATAGCACCACGCGAATACTGCCTGCCGCCTCTATCGGGGTTGATCTTTCCTATGAATTCCAAAGCCTCAGACTTTATGGGGCAAGCCTGGAACGTTTCAGTCCACGAAACGAAGCGGGTTGGGGCGAGGACCTGAGAACCTTTGATGGCCAATCGATCGATCGGGTAGATCTGGTCGGCCTGGATTACATGTTTCCGAGAGACTTTCGTGTGGAAGCGGAATATGTTTTATCAAAGAATTACCTGGAAGCGAGTCTGGTTCGACTTAGCCACGATGTTGCTATTAGCGCTGAGGCCAAACTTTCCATGGCGCTCGCTCACGGTAGACAAAGTGATGCGGGACACCTATTCGAACAGCAGGGGGTGCCCGGGCTTTTTCCATCAGACAGAAACCATGAATCCCGCTATAACGAACTGACAATGAAACTTCAAAGGCCCGGATATTATCTGGGGGCCGCGTTTACGAAGGTTAACGGTGACCATTATGAACGTGTTCTTTTCAGCCGCGACTATGGCACGTGGGACAGTGCCGCCGACAACTTCTACCGGTTCGGGTTAGCTGGCGAGGCGATGTGGAAGTTGAGCGCAGGTATTGATCTGACCTCGTTCGGCCTGGAGGGGTTACGTTGGGATGGATATTATGCAAGATCGGATGGTGCCGACGATTTTTCCGGTTTTTCGCGCAGTGAGTTGCTGAGTTTCCTGAAGTATCGCTTTCCTGGGAAACTCAAGGGCTTGTCCATCTCCTGGTTGCATGTTGCTTTTGACACCAACGGCGAGCCAAAGCCGGGAACCGGTCAAATAAGGAGTTTCGGGCCCGCCGGAATTATTACCCACGATGCGGACCGGCTTTACCTCAGTTATTCCTACGATTTCTAACTGGTACCTTGGCTGATTTGTTCACTTAAGCAAATCAGCCAGGCTCTGTCCCTTTAGAGAACCATCGCAGCTACCCACCCAAAGGCGAGCAGCGGCAGGTTGTAGTGCAGGAACGTGGGCACCACCGTGTCCCAGATGTGGTTGTGCTGGCCGTCGACGTTCAGGCCGGCGGTGGGGCCGAGGGTGGAGTCTGAAGCCGGGGAACCGGCGTCGCCCAGGGCACCGGCGGTGCCGACCAGGGCGACGATGGCCAGGGGGCTGAAGCCCATTTCCAGGGCCAGGGGTACGTACAGGGCGGCGATGATGGGGATGGTGGAGAACGACGAGCCGATCCCCATGGTGATCAGCAGGCCCACCACCAGCATCAACAGGGCTGCCAGCGCCTTGTTGTCGCCGATGCTGGCGACTGAGCTTTGCACCAGGGTATTGATGTCGCCGGTTTCCCGCATGACCTCCGCGAAACCTGATGCAGCGATCATGATGAAGCCGATCATGGCGAGCATTTTCATGCCTTCGGTGAACAGGTCGTCCGCTTCTTTCCACTTCACCACGCCTGACAGGTTGAACAGCACGAAGCCCGCCAGGGCGCCCAGGATCATGGAGCCCAGCCAGAGCTGAACGGCAAACGCAACGACGATGGCCGCCAGCGCCATGGCCAGGGTGCGTGGGCTGTAGGATACGTCGACCCGTTCGGCGCGGGCGATGGCGTCCATGTTGTAGCGGCGCTCGCCGCGATAGCTGAAAAACACCGCGATCAGCAAGCCGCAGAGCATGCCCAGGGCCGGCAGGGCCATGGCTTTCATGACGTTCAGGCCGTCTGTGGTGACGCCATTGTCGGCCACGTTGGCCAGCAGGATCTCGTTCAGGTAAATACCGCCGAAGCCCACCGGCAGGAACATGTACGGAGTGATCAGGCCGAAGGTCAGTACGCAGGCCACCAGGCGCCGGTCCATGTTCAGTTTTGCCATCACATACAGCAGCGGCGGTACCACCAGCGGGATGAAGGCAATGTGGATGGGCAGGATGTTCTGTGACGACATGGCAATGGCCAGCAACAGGCCAATGATCAGAAAACGGATGCCGGTAGTGGCACTGCCGTCGTCCTGGCGACCCACCAGGGCCAGGGCCCTGTCGGCCAGGGCATGGGCCAGGCCGGATTTGCCGATGGCGACCGCGAAGGCCCCCAGGGTGGCGTAGGACAGCGCCACGGTAGCGCCGCCACCGAGGCCGTTATTGAAGGCTTCGATAGTGGCGTCCAGGGACAGGCCTGCGATCAGGCCGCCGGAGACGGCGCCGATAATCAGGGCAACAACAACGTGAATGCGGCACAAACTCAGGGCGAGCATGATGGCAACCGCGGCAACAACGGCATTCATGGCAAAACTCCGGGTAGGAATTAATGGTTTGTCCGGCCCCTTGTGGCGGCCGGCTTCATGAAAAGCGCGGTAATGTGCAGGAAATGCGTGCAGGAGTCAAAACGCGAGCGCCCGCCCGGGCGTCATTCGTCAATGAAGGCGAATCGTGGCACCTGTTCGCCGGCGACCTCGACCGCTTCCCGGAACATTGCCAGTGGCCGGACCCACAGGCTGTGGTCGCCGTAGAGGCAACGGTAAACCACCAGGGGTTCCTCGGTTTCACTGTGCCGTGCCACGCCGATAACCTGGTAGTCCCGGCCTTTGTAGTGGCGGTAGCGACCCGGTTTCAGGTCCGGCTTTCGATCGTTCATGGCTACCTCTGTTGTGGTATACCGGAGAGCTCCGGAGGACTTGTTGCTGGTAAACGTATAAACTTGGCGTCAGGTGCACGGATGCAAAAGTCTTGTTCAGGGCCTGTCAGTGTAGATCAACGACGGCGGGCCGGAAACCGGAATCCGTTATGACCCGGTCGATGTTTGCGATCCGCCCCCTCTGGTATCTTTCGCTGTTGCTGCCGGCTGTTCTGGTGATGGCCCTGGGCAGCCCTGCCGTCCGCGCCGCGCCGGTGGCGTTTGATTGGCTGGCGGAATCACCGCAGGTGCAGGGTCTGGCGGATATGCGCCGCCTGCCGGAGTCGGCCTGGCGGCATCATGGCCGGGATGCGGTGTTCAACCAGGGCCTCAACGGCAATGGCTACTGGTTGCGGGTGACGGTGCCACCGCAACCGATGAACCGGGTTCTGGAGATCCGCTATCCGTTGCTGGACCAGGTCTCGGTGTTCTGGGTGGTCGGCGGCGAGGTGGTTGAACAGCACCGGACCGGTGATGCCCGGCCCTTTGCCAGCCGCCCGATCCCGCACCGGTACTTCGTGTTCCTGGTGCCATCCAATACCCAGGCCGCCACGGCCTATATCCGCGTACAGACAGAGGGTGCCCTGCAGGTCCCGGTGGCCGTGACCCCATCGGCGATCTTCCTGGCCAACGAACAGGTGTCCTTCGGCTGGCAGGCGATGTTTTTCGGCATCATGGTCGCGATGACACTCTACAACCTGTTCCTGTATGTCATCGTGCGCCGGGCAGCCTACCTGTGGTATGTGCTCACAGTGGTGGCTTCGGCGGCGGTACACCTGAATTTCAATGGCCTGCTGTTCCAGTGGCTGTGGCCGTCGACGCCGGTCGTCAACCAGTACTTTACCGGACCGATAGTCGCCCTCAATGTGGTGGTGGCGCTGGGGTTCACCCTGAACTTCCTCGCCGTCCGCCGTTACAGTCCATGGTGCTACCGCCTGTTGCAGGCCTTTATCGCCGCCTCGGTGGTGACCTTCATCGTGGGGATTTTGGGTAACTACCACACCAGCGTGGTGATGATCAGCGTGGTGGCCGCCATGGTGACGCCTTCCGCCTGGCTGGTCAGTCTGTATATCTGGCGGCGGGGTCAGATACTGGCGGGTTTCTATGCGTTGGCCTGGACACCGCTGCTGCTGGGTCATCTGGTTCAGGCCCTGGGCAAGGTCGGGTTGACTCCGACCACCACGCTGACTGAGCTGGCGCCCCAGCTTGGCGTGGCCATTGAGGTGATTCTGCTGTCCTTTGCCCTCGCCTACCGGATCAACCTGGAACGGCGCGGCCGGCAGGCTGCCCAGGATCATGCCCTGCGTATCCAGCAGCAGGCCAATCAGACTCTGGAGTTGCGGGTGCAGCAGCGGACCGAGGCTCTGGAGCAGGCCAATGAACAGTTAAAAGCCATCAGCGTCACCGACGGTCTGACGGGTGTGGCCAACCGCCGCCGGTTTGATGAGAAATTGTCGGTTGAGTGGAACCGGGCCCTGCGGCAGGCTCACCCGCTCAGCCTGCTGTTGCTGGACATTGACTACTTCAAGCGGGTGAACGATGAATTGGGGCATCTGGTGGGCGATGATTGCCTGATAGAGGTGGCGAGCCTGTGCCACGCTGAAATCCAGCGCTCGGGCGATCTTCTCGCCCGTTATGGTGGCGAGGAGTTCGGCATCCTGTTGCCGGCAACACCGGATGAGGGTGCGGTGCAGGTAGCAGAACGGCTTCGCCAGGCGATCGCCCGTTCGTCGGTCCACACTGCTGGCGGTGTTGCCCCGGTGAACCTGACCGTCAGTGTCGGCGTGGCTACCATGGTGCCCAGCAGCGGCATGCTACCCCAGGATCTGATTCGCCGGGCCGATGAGGCCCTGTACGCCGCCAAGGCCGGTGGCCGGAACCGGGTCATGGTCCTCCGGGGCAGTACCGCCGTGGCGGCCACCGGATCCTGAACACGGGGGCCCGCGCTTACAGGTTGCGGATCTCGGGGTACAGTGGAATCAGTCGCTTGAGCAGCCGGTTCTGGGCGCCGGTCGGGATACCGTTTTCCTCCATGGCGAGGATCAGGTTTTCCGCCAGGGCGTTAAACTGGGTATCCGTTATCCCCATATCGGCGTGCAATTCGCGCATCTCGCGGCCGGTATAGGTGCAGGGCCCACCGCTGAGCTGGCACAGCTGGTCGGTCAGGTTGCGGTGGAACCGGGCGACGTCCATGCCTTTGAACTGGTGGTTGATCCGCTCATCCTCGACAATCAGATAGAGCAGGTCTTCCACCACCTCGGCGATGCCTTTTCGTTCGCCGAGCTGCTGGTACAGGCTGGGTTCCGAAGGAACGGGGTCGGATGACCCCGGTATCGACTGACATCCGGCGAGCGCCAGGCTGGCCAGGATCAGGGGTGCGACGTGGCTGCGGATAAGACGCTTCATGGTCAGAAACTCCCCTGCAGGGACAGATAAACCCCCTGCTGGCTTTCCAGGGTGGCCACATCCCCGAGATTCACCAGGGCCGCCGTAACCGCCAACCGGCGATCCGGCACCCAGGCCACGAACAGGTCCCACCAGTCGTCTTCCGTGGCAAAGCCGAGGTTATCGGGTTTCTGGCGGTATTCTGCCCCCACCAGCCACTGGCGATTGATAAACAGACCGACACTGCCCTCGGCCATGACCTGGTATCCGTTATTGCGGTCGCCGCCAAACCCGAGCAGGCCACCCTGGTTCGCCCGGGTGGCGCGCGCGGTGGCGTTGACCAGGAGGTTGCGGTCAAACACGGCGGCAAAGAACAGCTTGCTGCCGCCCAGGTACACGTCCGTGCCGCTGTCGTCCCGGGCGCCGATGGCCTCCGGGACCGTAAAGTCCCGCTGTCGTTTGTACTGGACACCGGCGGACCACTGGCCCCAGGGACTGTAAAGCACGTCACCCGCCAGCCGGACCTTGACGCCGAGGATGTCCTGGCTGAGCTCGTCCTGCTCCAGGCCAAAACCATTCTTGAGCGTGAACACCAGGCTATCCAGGTCCAGGGTCTGTCGGGCCAGGGTCAGTTCCACCCGGTTGTGCCAGTTCAGGCCGACACCGGTGACGGACAGCGTGTAGTCATCTGTCTTGACGCGGCTCAGCGCCAGCGTGCCACCCCATTCCTGGTCGCTGGCGTAGCTGCCCAGCAGCGCCCAGGGGACCAGCCCGCCGCCAGCGCTGCCCTCGATGGTGGTGACGCCGCCGGTGGCCCAGATCCGGCTGCCGATGTCGGCCTGCGCCGCAGGCACGGTCAGTGCGCAGATGGTCAGGCCGATAAGTGACCATGGGTTCATTGCAAATACTCCGAGGTGGAACGGGCCAGTTCGCCATGGCGTTCGGCAAGTGCCCGGGCCGTGGCGGGAAGGTCAGCCGCCGGAACCGGCCGGCTAATGAAGAACCCCTGCCCGAGATCGCAGCCCCACCGTTGCAGCAACTGCCAGGCCTCGAGGCTCTCAATACCTTCTGCCACGACCTGCAGGCCCAGGCCGTGGGCCATGTCGATGGTGGACTGCACAATCAGCTGGTCGTGAGGCTCGGAATCCAGCCTGAGCACGAACGACTTGTCGATCTTCAGTTCCTGCACCGGCAGGGTGCGCAATTGCGAGAGCGAGGAGTAGCCCGTGCCAAAATCGTCAATCGCCAGGGTGACACCGAGCCCACGCAGCCGGTTCAGGGTGGCGAGGGCGACCTCCGGGTCATCCATCAGGGCACTTTCGGTGACCTCCAGGGTGATACGCTCCAGGCCCTGGTGCCAGTTACCAAAGATGGCAGCAATCCGGTCAGTCAGCGCCGGCCAGGTCAGGTCCTTGGCCGAAAGGTTGATGGCGACACCGGCGTCCACCCCCACCTCTGACCAGGCCCGGGCATCGTTCGCCACGCATTGGAGGATGTAGGCGGTAAGCTCGTGGATCTGGCCGGACTGTTCTGCCAGGAAGATAAACTCATCCGGGACAATATTGCCCAGTTCCGGGTGGTTCCAGCGTACCAGCGCCTCCACCTGGGCCAGTTGTCCGGTGCGGACGTCGAGCTTGGGCTGGTAATGCATGTGCAGCCCGTTATTGGCCAGGGCAGTATGCAGGTCGCCGATCAGCTTCAGCTCCCGCAGGTGGCTCTCGTCCTGTCCCGGCTGGTAGTGGGACACGGTTTCCGAGTGCTGCCGGGCCTGTTCGAAGGTCAGGTTCAGGCGCCGTCGCAATTCATTGGGGTTGGCGGCGTCGGAGGGCAACTGCAGGGTGACCATGGTGACCCGCAGGGCGAAGGGTGTGTCGTCTACCAGTAAGGGTTCCTCGATGCGATCGTGCAGCGCCTGGGCCTCGGTATCCAGAATGTCTGGTGACCGGGCTGGCAGCAGTGCCAGAAATTCGCCGCCGCCGGTGCGGGCCACCAGCCAGGCGTCCGGCAACGCCCGGTGCAGTCGCCAGGAGATGGCGGTCAGCACCTTGTCACCGAATTCCAGGCCCAGGGTGTCGTTGATGTCGGAAAGATCATTCAGGCGGATACCGATCAGGGTGCCACCGGTGCCGGCTTCGAACAGGGAGTGGGCGGCTTCCATCAGGGCGTTGCGGTTACCCAGCCCGGTCACTTCGTCGTGGGACGCGGTGTAGCGAATCTGCGCCTCCCGTTCCCGAAGGCTTGTCAGCATGTCCCGGAGCGCGTCCCGTAGCTGGCCGAGTTCCCCGCCGGTGCGGATGGCTGGTGGGGCGGGGGTTTCCCCTTCGCCCACGGCCCGGGCGTAGTCGGCGAGCTCTAGAACCGGCCGGCCCAGGTTACGGGCGATCACCAGTGCCAGCAGGATGGCAAGCACCAGAATGGCGCTCACCAGCAAGGCGATTTCCATGGCCCGCTCATAGTAGTTTTGCAGGCTGGCCTCGCGACTGAGTAGCATCACCGCCTGAATCGACGGCGAGGTGTCGGCGCCCAGATTAATGGCCTGGCTGAAGTACCGGGCACTGTCAAACATGTCCGGGTTGGCGGAGGCCTGCCCCAGATCCTGCGCCAGGCTGCCCTTCAGTTCGACGGTGGATTCCAGCAGCCGGTAGGCCTCGGTGGGCCCGGGTCGGGCCCGGAAGAACACCGAGGTGCCGCTCAGGCGGGCCATGAGATTGGCCAGGGCCTCGTCCAGGGCAAACCCGGTGACCAGCCATGCCCGCAGGCCGGGCGCCTCCACGGGGATAATCAGCACCTCGAATCCACGGGCTGCGGTGCTGATCAGAAAGCGCGAGAAGCCAGCCCGTCGGGCGGTCGCCAATCGTTCCGGCGTGATGCCGGGCAGCGTCCGGGACAGGGTGGAGGCGATCGGTTCGCCATCGTTATCCAGCAGCACGGCGAAATCGGCGCCCACTCGCCGGCTGTGGTTGGCGAGTGCACTGCCGATGGTGGCGGCATCCCGGCTGGCCAGAGCCGACAGAAAACCAAAATCCTGCACCACCACGCTGAGTCGCGACAGCTCCAGGTCGGTACGCCGCTCCATCACCTCCCGGGCGATGCGTTCACCAATGTTGAGCTGCGTCAGGGCGCGGCTTTCCTCATCTTCGAACAGGTACACCATCAGCAGCGCGCCAATGACCAGGCTGACCACCGCCACCAGGGAGATCATGGCGATGATCAGCCGGCCGCGGAAACCGGGGCGGGGGAGCCACCTCATTCGATCTCCCGGAACCGCTGTTGCAGAAGTTCAAGCGGCCCGCTGGTGGCAGGCACCGGAGCTAGGCTGATCGTAACGGTGGCCGGGTCGCCCGGAATTACCGTGCGGGTGACGGCTTGGGTGTTGTCCGGCAATCTCGGGTGCCAGAGTTTGAGGTCAAGGGAGTCGGGCAGTGGAAGCGCTCCAAGGGGCAGGGTTACCCTGCCCTGGGCATCGGTGGTGCCGACCGCGGCCGTTTCCGTGACCAGGATAAACGCCTGCATGTGATCGTGGATATTGCAGCCGATTTCAACAATGCCCGCCTTGTCGAAGACCACCGGGGCTTCGGGTTTACCGGCATAGAGTTCGATGTTGAACGTTTTTGCCGGCGAAAACGAGTACACGTGATGCTGGGTGTTGTCCCGGTTGGGAAACTCGACGCGTGAGCCTTTCGGAATCACCAGAACCTTCGGATGGAATTGCTGGTCTTTCTGAATGACTTCTGCGGAGACGGGAGGCACGTTGCCTCTGGTGCTGGCCAGATAGACAACGGCACCGGCAACCGGTTGGTTGCCGGCATCATTGAGTACCGAAATGGACAGGTCTGCACAAGGGGCCTGGGCCGAAAAAAATAGCCCGCCCGCCAGCAGGACAGCAGTTGCATGTTTCATTACGACTCTACGCCGTTCAGGCTAACCCTGAACCGAGGGAAAACCGGATATGGTTCCGTTCCAGCAGGCTTTCCCAGTAATGCCGCATCCAGTCCCAGGCGGCGTTGTTAACCTGATCTACGAAGGGATCCAGGTTCAGTTCAAAATAATCCGGCGTGCCGGCAATCTGCAGCACGGTGAGGGTGATGGAATCGTCCAACTCGTTGGCAAAGGGCTCTCCGATCAGCTGATGAACCAGCAGATTAGCACGGGTGGCTTCGATGTCCACGATTTCGCTGGCCCGGGTGAAACGGTTGTTTTCGTACATTTCCTCCATCAGCCGGTGACAGAGGTAGGCACGGATCAACAGCCCGTCCAGGCCATCGTAGCGCACCAGCAGGGCGGAGGGCTGGGTGAAGTAACGGGTGGCGGCACTCACAAACGGTTCGAACAGGTCGGCCTTGTCGGCTTGCCGGGCACAGGCCTCGACACACTCGATCAGCCGGGGCGCCATTTCGATGTATTCCACGGCAAACTGAAACAGGCAGGTCGCTGGCTGGTAACCTTCAATGGTCACCGCGGACGGCAGGTACGCGGCTTTCTCCCGCAACTGCCGGAGGAAGGTTCCGGACCGGGCTTCCTTGCGCCGCGCCTGACTGATGATCTCGAGGACTACCTGTGGTGTCATTTCAGGAGAAGCCGATGTTTGGGCAAATTGAGGTCGCAAGGCGCCTCCCGTTGGCTGCAACGAGTAACCGGGCACGAGGGGCAGCGGCTGGCTGCCACGCTGCGCCTGTCTTTCCAGACAAGTGTAGCCGAGATTTTTCCGGCTGCTCCGGTGGCGGATACAAAATGGGTGGTCGTAATGTTGTGGGTCGGGCCGAGGCCTCAGTTGTCCTGAAACCAGCGACCGTTCCGGGTGTGTACCCAGCACAGAGTACCCATAGTGATTGCCCGGGCCAGCATCAGGCAGATCAGCGAGAACCAGAGGCCGTGATTTCCCCAGCCAGTGGTCAGCCACCAGACGGGGGCGAAGACCCCAAGGGCGCAAAACAGCATGGTGTTCTGCATGTCCCGGGTGCGGGTGGCGCCAATGAATACGCCGTCCAGTAAAAAGCCCCAGACGGATGCAAAGGGCAGCAGCCAGAGCCAGGGCAGGTAGGTCCAGGCCGTGGCGCGAACCTCGTCGATACCGGTCAGCAGGCCGATCAGGCTTCGGCCGCCGATGACGAACATCACGGTGAGCAACAAGGCCCCCCAGAGCGACCACCTCAGTGCGCTGGCGAAGACGGCACGGAAACGCCGGCGGCTGCCCCGGCCGACGGCCTCACCGATCAAGGCCTCGGCGCCGTTGGCAAAACCGTCCAGGGCGTTGGAAATCAGCATCAGGAAGGTGATCAGCACCGCGTTGGCGGCCAGGATGGTGTCGCCCTGCCGGGCACCCTGGGCGGTAAAGAACGCCAGCACCAGCAGCAAGGCGATGGTGCGCACCATGATGTAACGGTTCACCCGCAGTATGGCCAGGTAGTCGGCGACCTGGCCGATCAGTGCCCGGGTCAGGCGCTGGCCCTCGGGCAGCCGTTTCAGCACAATGGCAAAGCCGATCGCGGCAGCGCCGTATTCGGCCATCACCGTGGCCATTGCGACCCCCCGGCTGTTCCAGCCCAGGCCGGTCACAAACAGTACATCCAGCACAATGTTCAGGCCATTGGCGACGACCAGCATGATCATCGGACCCCGGGGGAACTGAGTGCCAATCAGCCAGCCTACCAGGGTGTACTGGCAGAGTACGGCAGGGGCGCTCCAGATACGGATGGCGGCATACTCGGCGGCCAGTTCGGTCACGCCGGCGCTGGGGTTCATCAGAGCGAGGCCGGTCCGGATCAGGGGCTGGTGTAGCAGGATCAGCATCAGGCCGATTCCCGTCGCCAGCAAGACCGACCGCAGCAGCAGGGCAACCTGGGAAAACGGATCGCGTTTGCCCCAGGCCTGGGCGGCAAGCCCGGTTGTGCCCATGCGCATGAAGCCAAAGGTCCAGTAAAGGAGGGTGAACAGGTTGGCGCCAACCGCAACGGCGCCCAGATATTCCGGGCTCTCCAGGTGGCCGAGCACCGCCGTATCCACCAATCCCAGCAAGGGCACGGTCAGATTGGTGAGCATCATGGGCCAGGCCAGCGCCCAGAGGCGGCGGTCGGTCGCCGGGAGTCGGCGTTTTTTATTCGCTTTAATTGTTAAAATCCTGTGTTTAGTCGTTTTGGATTTAATCGATTGTTTAGCTTTTCCCGAATCTGTGTCTATACTCGGTCTTGAGGTATCCATTAGCAGGCTTCCACCCTGACTTCCATCGTGTTGCGAGCGCGCTGGAAACCAGGGGGAGAAAGCAAATCCGACAAGAATAACACTCTGTGGAGACACAGTATGCGCGTGCACGCTCAGCGGGCAGGTGCCCTGTTAGGCGGTCTGATGTTCCCCGCCTGGTCCATGGCGGACTGGACATTGAACATGACCCCCGGGGTGACCGGCATTAGTAACGAAATATTTGATCTTCACATGACCATCCTCTGGATCTGTGTCGCCATCGGCGTCGTGGTCTTCGGAGTCATGTTCTGGTCCATTTTTGCCCACCGTAAATCCCAGGGCGCCAAACCGGCCAATTTCCACGAGAACACCGTGGTCGAGATTCTCTGGACCATTATCCCCTTTGTCATCCTCGTCGTCATGGCGATTCCCGCCACGGCCACCCTGGTGGATATGTACGACACCAAAGAGGCGGACGTGGACATCAAGGTCACCGGTTACCAGTGGAAGTGGCAGTACGAATATCTGGACGAGAACTTCGGTTACTTCTCCAATCTGTCGACCCCCATGGATCAGATCAACAACCGGCAGGAGAAGGGCGAGCATTACCTGCTGGAAGTGGATAACCCACTGATCATTCCGGTTGGCCAGAAAGTCCGCTTTCTGGTGACCGCCAATGACGTCATCCACTCCTGGTGGGTACCGGCTTTTGGCGTGAAGAAAGACGCCATTCCCGGCTTCATCAATGAAACCTGGACCCGGGTCAACGAGCCGGGCATCTACCGGGGACAGTGCACCGAGTTGTGTGGCCGCAATCACGGCTTCATGCCAGTGGTGGTCAAGGCCGTGCCTCAGGAGGAGTACACCGCCTGGGTAGCCGAGCAGAAGGCGGCGGCCGAGAAGGAGCGCGAGCTGACCCAGAAAGACTGGACCATGGCCGAGTTGATGGAACGCGGCAAGACCGCTTACGAAACCGCCTGTGCCGCCTGCCACCAGGCCGATGGCAGTGGTGCGCCCCCGGCGTTCCCGGCGCTCAAGGGCAGCCCGATTGCGACCGGGGACATGCAGGCGCACATCGATATCGTGGTCAACGGCAAGTCCGGCACGGCCATGCAGGCGTTCGGAAACCAGCTCAGTGAAGTGGACCTGGCGGCGATCATTACCTATGAGCGCAACGCCTGGGGTAACAGCACCGGAGAGATGGTGACGCCCAAACAGATCTTTGATTACAAGAACCAGCAGTAATCAACGCCAGATAACAGATATCACCAGCCATAACGAATGGCGGTAACGGGGGTTTTCATGAGTGCGGTTGCAGATACCCACGCCCAGGATCATCATCACGGCCCGGCCAAAGGCTTCAGCCGCTGGCTGCTGACCACCAACCACAAAGACATCGGGACCATGTACCTGGTGTTCAGCTTCACCATGTTCCTGCTCGGCGGAACCATGGCCATGGTCATTCGCGCGGAACTGTTCCAGCCTGGCCTGCAGATCGTGCAGCCGGCATTTTTCAACCAGATGACCACCATGCATGGTCTGATCATGGTGTTCGGGGCGGTTATGCCAGCCTTTGTGGGCCTGGCCAACTGGATGCTGCCGCTGATGATCGGCGCCCCTGATATGGCACTGCCACGGATGAACAACTGGAGCTTCTGGCTGTTGCCCTGCGCCTTCCTGATCCTGGTGTCCACCCTGTTCATGGAGGGTGGCGCGCCCAACTTCGGCTGGACCTTCTACGCACCCCTGTCGACGACCTACGGGCCACCGAGCACCACGTTCTTTATTTTTGCCATCCACATCATGGGGATTTCCTCGATCATGGGCGCCATCAACGTGATCGCCACCATCCTGAACCTGCGGGCGCCGGGCATGACCCTGATGAAAATGCCCCTGTTTGTCTGGACCTGGCTGATCACTGCGTTCCTGCTCATTGCCGTCATGCCGGTATTGGCCGGTGTGGTGACCATGATGCTGATGGACATCAACTTCGGTACCAGCTTCTTTGACGCCTCCGGCGGTGGTGACCCGGTGCTGTTCCAGCATGTGTTCTGGTTCTTCGGGCACCCCGAGGTTTACATCATGATCCTGCCGGCGTTCGGGGCTGTCTCGCACATTATCCCGGCATTTTCCCGCAAACCGCTGTTCGGCTATGCCTCCATGGTGTATGCCGTCGGCGCCATTGCCCTGCTGTCGTTTGTGGTCTGGGCGCACCACATGTTCACGGTGGGTATTCCCATTGCCGGCCAGTTGTTCTTCATGTATGCCACCATGCTGATCGCCGTTCCCACCGGGGTGAAGGTCTTCAACTGGGTGGCCACCATGTTCCGGGGGTCGCTCAGCTTTGAGGCCCCCATGCTGTTCGCGGTGGCCTTCGTCATCCTGTTTACCATTGGCGGCTTCTCCGGGCTGATGCTGGCGATCGCGCCGGCGGACTTCCAGTACCACGATACCTACTTTGTGGTGGCGCATTTCCATTACGTTCTGGTGCCGGGCGCCATCTTTGGCATCTTCGCCTCCGCCTATTTCTGGCTGCCCAAGTGGACCGGGCACATGTACGATGAAACCCTGGCCAAGACCCATTTCTGGCTCTCCTTCATTGGCATGAACCTGGCCTTCTTCCCGATGCACTTCCTGGGGCTGGCAGGCATGCCTCGCCGGATTCCGGATTACGCGTTGCAGTTCGCCGACTTCAACATGGTGTCCAGCGTTGGTGCCTTTATGTTCGGGGCCACCCAGCTTCTGTTCCTGTTCATTGTGGTCAAGTGTGTCCGGGGCGGCAAGAAAGCCGCTGCCAATCCCTGGGATGGTGCCGAGGGCCTGGAGTGGACACTACCGTCGCCGGCGCCCTATCACACGTTCGCAACACCACCGGAAGTGAAGTAGGGGGCGTGCACGCGCGCTGATAGCGGAACAACAACAATTACTAACGGATAAGCCATCGGAGACTGTCATGGCGGAAAACCAGAGCTATTACGTTCCGGAACAGAGCAAGTGGCCGATCATTGCCACGGTAGGCCTTGGGGTGACCTTGTACGGTACCGCGTCCATCATGGTCAACGCCCAACAGGGTGAAAGTACTACCGGCTCCTGGGTCATGTTCCTGATTGGAGCGCTGATCATGGCGTACATGCTGTTCGGCTGGTTTGGCACGGTGATCCGGGAGAGCCAGACCGGACTCTACAGCCCGCAGATGGACCGATCGTTTCGTTGGGGAATGAGCTGGTTTATTTTTTCCGAGGTCATGTTTTTCGCGGCCTTTTTCGGGGCCCTGTTCTATGTGCGGGTCTTCGCCGTACCCTGGCTGGGCGGCGAGGGCGACCGGGGCAGCTCCAATATGCTCTGGGAGGGGTTCGAGGCCACCTGGCCGCTGATCCAGACGCCGGACCCGGAGGCTTACCCGCCACCGGAGGCCGTTATCGGCCCCTGGGGCCTGCCGCTGGTAAACACCATCCTGCTGGTGACCTCCTCGTTCACCATCACCGTTGCCCATCACGCCCTGAAAGCGGGCAACCGGGCCAAGATCAAGATCTGGATGATGGCCACCATTCTGCTGGCCATCGGCTTCCTGGTGTTGCAGGCGGAGGAATACATGCACGCCTACCAGGACCTGAACCTGACCCTGGAGTCCGGCATCTACGGGACAACGTTCTTCATGCTGACCGGTTTTCACGGCGCCCATGTGACCTTGGGCACACTGATGCTGATTATTATGCTGATACGCATCATCAAGGGCCACTTCACCGCCGACAGTCACTTCGGCTTCGAGGCTGCGGCCTGGTACTGGCACTTTGTCGATGTGGTGTGGCTGGGGTTGTTTGTGTTCGTGTACATCATCTGAAATCAGCCATCAGGGAGTCGGATTCATCGTCAGGCTCCCCTGCCACAAGGCAATCAGAATCACGGCCAGGAGCAATAGGCTGAGCGTGACGCGAACAGCCAGCGAATTCACCACCCGATTGGTTTTGCCGCCATCCCTGATCAGAAAAAACAGACCGCTGAACAGGCTGATGATGACGGCGAGCATCAATACAACGATTACGATCTTGAGCATGGCATATCCCGCGGTTATCTCTGGTGTGACGTTACGTCGGCGTTTGTCCGACGGACTCGCATGGGACACTATAGCAGAGCATGTCTGATCTACTCGGGAAAACCCGGCACTGGCGGCTCGACTGGCGACTGCTGATCTTTACCGGGATCTTCTTTCCGGTTCTGGTTGGTCTGGGCATCTGGCAACTGAGCCGGGCCGACGAGAAAACGGAGCAGTTGGCGCAGTGGCAACTGGAGGCGAAGGACCTGGCCTGGGCGGAACTGGTTGCCAGTGGATTACAAAGCGGTCGGCCAGTCACCCTGTCCGGCCGCTACGGAGAGCGAAGCTGGCTGCTTGATAACCGGACGCGGAATGGTGCGCCGGGATACGAGGTGCTGACGGTATTCCACCCCCTACAGGGGCCGCCAGTGTTGATAAACCGCGGCTGGGTGCTGGCCCCGAGAACCCGGGACCGTTTGCCCGACGTCCGGACCCCGGAAGGTGTGTTCACCGTGGCCGGGCGACTGGCCGAGTACCCCGAACCGCCGGTGCTGATGGCTCGCCAGGCGGCACCCGAGGGCTGGCCCCGGCGGGTCCAGAGCTTGCCAGCGAAGGTCGCAAGGGTGTCCGAACCGGCCTTGCCGGAACTGATGATGCGCCTGGCAGACAGTGGCCAGGCGGGGGCGTTTCGGGCAGACTGGAAACCGGACTATATGGGGCCGCAGACCCATTATGGATACGCCGCGCAATGGTTTGCTTTGGCCGTCGCGCTGGTTATATTGACGGTAGTGGCAAGTTACCGAAAGACAGGAGCCGATAATGACAATGACCATGGCTAACCGGATGTCCGACCAAGACCAGGCCGATGGGCCAGGCCCCGAACAGGTGCGCCGGGGCCGTCGTACTGCTTTGTTGCTGTTCGTACTGGGCTTTGGCCCCATTCTGGTTGCCACCGTCATGTTCTATACCGGCTGGCTGAACCCGGCCGGGCACACCAACAACGGCATGCTCTTGCAGCCCGTGGTGCCGGTTGCCACGCTTAATCTTGAAACGGCCTCCGGGCAACCGCTGGAACAGCGTTTTGGTCCGGACAAAGCCGACCCCCGGTGGTTATTGCTGGTGGCGGCCGGGGAATGTGGCAGCCAGTGTGAGGAAATGCTGTACCTGGCACGCCAGGTCAACATTGCGCTTGGCAAGAACGCAAACCGGCTATCCCGTGCGGCGTTGCTGGGTTCGGTACCGGCGGATCTCGAGAGCCGCTGGGCCCGGGAATACAGCCTGATGGAGCGTCTCACGCCGGCGGCGGATGCCGACCCCCGGTGGCCGACCGGGATCAACCCGGAGACCGAGCCCCGGGTTCTGCTGGTGGACCCGTTCGGCAATATCATGATGCATTACGGCAGCGAGCACACCGGCAAGGACATGCTGGAGGATCTCAAGCATCTGCTGAAGCTGTCGCAGATTGGCTAACCCTCTGTTCGGTGTGGAGATCTGGCCTTGAACGAAGTCCCTGCTCACGTCTCACCCCAGGCCCGGATGATGGCCCGGCTGGCTCTGTCGGCGGCCCTGCTGGCGATGGTTGTGATCATGCTGGGTGCCTGGACACGGCTGGTGCACGCGGGGCTTGGTTGCCCGGATTGGCCGGGCTGCTACGGTTTTCTGACGGTACCCCAGAGCGAGTCGAGTATTGCCATCGCCAATGCCCGGTTCCCGGAAACACCGGTGGACGTGTCAAAAGGCTGGCCGGAAATGATCCATCGCTACGCGGCGGGCACGCTGGGCCTGCTGGTGTTTGGCCTGGCCGGATACGCTGTGCGTCATCGCAAGGCGGGGGTGCCGGCCAAACTGCCCTTGTTCATCGCCGGGTTCATTATCCTGCAGGGTGCGTTCGGCATGTGGACGGTGACCCTGAAGCTCTGGCCCCAGGTGGTCGCCCTGCACCTTCTGGGTGGCTTTACCACCCTGAGTTTACTGGTATTGCTGACCTTACGTCTGAGAAACCGGGTCGGCAACGCCCGCCCGACAGCAAGTTGCGGCGCCCTGCGGGCTGTCAGGCCATGGCTCTATGGCGGGCTGTTTCTGGTGATTCTGCAAATCGCCCTGGGCGCCTGGACAGCAGCCAATTACGCCGCTGTGGCCTGTACCGATCTGCCAACCTGCCAGGGCCAATGGTGGCCGGACGGAATGGATTTCCGGCACGGGTTTGATGTTACCCAGCATGTGGGCCCGAACTATCTGGGCGGCCAGCTCATGGCCAGCGGCCGGGTGGCGATCCACGTCACCCATCGTGCCGGTGCCGTGTTGGTCCTGTTGTACTTTACCGGGCTGCTGGTCGCCCTGTGGCGCCGCAGGCGGGGGTCGGGCCTGGATCGGGCGATCCAGTTGGTGGCCCTGGTGCTGACGGCCCAGATTGCGCTTGGTATCGCCAACGTATGGCTGAATATCCCGCTTTCGGTGGCGGTCGCCCATAACGCCATGGGAGCCGCTTTGCTGTTATCGGTGATCCACCTGATCTGGCGTCATCATCGACTTCCGTTGGCGCACCGCGCCCCGGTACCACACACCAACACACTCAATCAGGAGGTTGCGGCATGAGCGAGCAACTGGATGCACTGCCAGCCGAGGCAATGACGAGCGAATCGGTCAGCGCCATTTCCTGGCGGGATTTCCTGGAACTGACCAAACCCAGAGTGGTTGCACTGATGATCCTGACGTCGGTGATCGGCATGCTGCTGGCCCGGCCGGGTGTTCCCGGCTGGGGGGTACTGGTGTTTGGCAACCTCGGCATCGCATTGCTCGCCGGCGCGGCGGCCGTGGTCAACCACGTTGTGGATCAGAAGATCGATACCGTGATGGCCCGCACCCGGAAGCGCCCCGTTGCCACCGGGAAAATTTCGCCGCGGGATGCGATCCTGTTTGCCACCCTGCTGGCCTGCGTGGGCATGGTGGTGCTCATGTGGCAGGTCAACCACCTCACCGCCTGGCTCACCCTGGCGTCGCTGGTGGGGTATGCGGGGGTGTATACCCTGTTCCTCAAACGAGCCACGCCCCAGAACATCACCATCGGCGGCCTGGCCGGTGCCATGCCTCCGTTGCTGGGGTGGACCGCAGTCACCGGCCAGATGGAAGGCCACGCCCTGCTGCTGGTGCTGATCATCTTCGCCTGGACGCCGCCGCACTTCTGGGCCCTGGCCATCCACCGCAAGGAGGAGTACGCGAAAGCCGGCATTCCGATGCTGCCGGTCACCCACGGCAATCAGTTCACCGAGCTCCATATCCTGCTGTATACGCTGATGCTGCTGGCCGTCAGCCTGCTGCCCTTTGTCACTGGCATGTCCGGTGGCATATACCTGATCGGCGCCCTGGCCCTGGGTCTGCGCTTCCTCCAGTACGCGGTCCGGCTTCTGAGAGGCGATGACCGACGGGTCGCCCTGACAACGTTCAAATACTCCATCACTTACCTGATGGCTCTGTTTGTGGTATTGCTTGTCGATCATTTTGTATTTTTCTAAAGTGAACACCGTGCGGGCGTAGGCGGGAAGCCCTTCCCGCCTGCTCCATTGATCATCGTGCTGGATTCACCATGAACCGTCCTATTCGCCTTACGCTCGTCTGTCTTCTGTTAGTTGTGTTGTTGATCTTCGGCCTTGTTATCGGTCGCCAGGTCTTTCTGGCCAGCAGTCAGGAGCCAGTGCCCGCGCCGGAACTGACCGAACTCAATGCCTATGTCTATGACGAACCGAGGCCGCTGGCCGAGTTCACGCTGACGGATGAGAACGGCGAGACTGTCACCCGGGAAAGCCTGAAGGGGAAATGGACCTTTGCGTTTATCGGTTACACCAACTGCCCGGATATCTGCCCGGCCACCATGGCCACCCTGCGTCGTACCGAGCAACTGTTGTCTGACGAACTGCCGCAGCCGCAGTATCTCCTGATCAGTGCCGATCCGGTTCATGACACCCCCGACAAACTCCGGGACTACACCGACTTCTTCGGGGACCATTTCCACGGCCTGACCGGGGAGCTGGAAACCCTGAGAGCCCTGGCCAAGAGCCTGAACGGTGTGTTCTCCCAGCGGGTGGTGGATGGCGAGGTGCTGGTGAGCCACAGTGGCCACGTGTCGTTGCTGAATCCTGAAGGTGAGCTGGCGGCGGTGCTGCAGCCACCCCATGATCCCGAAGCGCTTGCCGAAGCCTTCAGGCGCATCTATGAATGGGCGCGGGAGAACCGCACCCGGAGCCAGAACACCTGAATGGCGCAACCCGACGTTACCGCCCATGATTGACCTGGTCCTCCCGGCACTGAAACAGGCTCTGGAACAAACCACCACGGTCCTGCTGCAGGCGCCTCCGGGCGCCGGTAAAACCACCCGCGTGCCACTGGCGCTGCTGGACGCTCCCTGGCGCCAGCAGCGCAGGATCCTGATGCTCGAGCCACGCCGGCTGGCGGCCCGTTCGGCCGCCGGGTTTATGGCAAAACAGCTGGGGGAAGCGCCGGGCCAGACCGTGGGCTACCGGACACGGCTGGATACCCGGGTATCCGGTGCCACCCGGATTGAGGTGGTGACCGAAGGCATCCTCACCCGGTTGATCCAGGATGATCCGATGCTGGACGCCTACGCGGCGGTCCTGTTCGACGAATTCCATGAACGATCCTTGCAGGCCGATCTCGGCCTCGCCCTGGTTCGGGAAACCCAGCAGGTACTGAGGGAAGATCTGCGGCTGCTGGTGATGTCGGCGACACTGGATACCGGGCCCGTCGCCCGGGTACTGGGCGATGTCCCGGTTATCCGCAGCGAGGGCCGGGCGTTTCCCGTGACGGTAATGTATCGGCCACCACCGCCCAGGGCGAGAGCGTCCCGGGTTGAGGATCGCGTGGTGACCGCTGTTCACGAGGCGCTGTCCGAACAGACCGGATCGTTGCTGGTGTTTCTGCCCGGGGCCGGGGAAATCCGCCGGGTGGCACAGCAGTTGCGGGGGCAGGTAGCGGATCACGTGTTGCTGACGCCGCTGTTCGGGAACCTGACTTCCGGGGAGCAGGACCGCGCTATTGCACCGGCGCCGGATGGTCAGCGCAAAGTGGTGCTGGCAACCGCCATTGCTGAAACCAGCCTGACCATTGAGGGCGTGCGGGTGGTGATTGACACTGGCCAGCAACGCCGGGCGGTGTTTGACCCCAACAGCGGGATGACGCGACTGGTCACCGGTCGGGTCTCGAAAGCCTCCGCAGAGCAGCGTAAAGGCCGCGCCGGCCGGGTAGAACCGGGCGTCTGCTACCGGTTATGGAGCGAGTCGGAGCAGTTCGCTCTGGCGGACTTTACGGCCCCCGAGATTCTCGAGGCCGATCTCGCCCCCCTGGTTCTGGAGCTGGCCCAGTGGGGCGCTCGCGAAGCCGCGGGCGTGGCGTGGATTGACCAACCGCCCCAGGCCCACTGGCGGCAAGCAGTGGCGTTGCTTCAGTGGCTGGACATGCTGGACGCCGAGGGCGCCATTACCAATCATGGCAAGGCTGCCCGGGCTCTGGGCATTCATCCCCGCCTGGCGCATATGGTGCTGCGTGGGCGGACACTGGGAGTCGGCACCCTTGCCGCCGAACTGGCGGCCTTGCTGGAAGAACGGGATCTGCTTGGTGCCGGCGCCGGAGCGGATATGCACGAACGACTGCGGGTGCTCCATGGCGAACGTCGGGACCGCGCGCTCGACCCGGCCCGCCTGACGGCGGTGCGCCGGGCGGCAAAGCGCCTGTCCGGCCCCGGCCTGGACAACACCACGAAGCCACCGACGGCGACCGAGGTCGGCCGGCTATTGGCCCTGGCCTACCCGGACCGCATTGCCCGCAGGCGGCCCGGCGGAGCACCCCGCTATCAGCTCAGCAATGGCAAAGGGGCCGTGTTGAGAGACGACGATCCGCTCGCCAGGCACGACTGGCTGGTCGCGGCGGAGCTTGATGGCAAGGCCCGGGAGGCGACTGTCTACCTGGGGGCGCCAGTGGATGTTCCGGATCTGGAGCAGGATCTTGCCAGCCACGTCCATGAGTCTGAAGAGGCGCTGTGGGACGACAGCCGGGGCACCGTGGTGGCCCGGCGGGTCAGGAAGCTGGGGCAGTTGGTACTGCAGGAAACACCGCTGACCCGGGTGGACCCGGACCTGATTCAGCAGGGTCTGCTCAATGCCATCCGCAAGAAAGGGCTGGAAAGCCTGCCCTGGACCGATGAGAGCCGCCAGTGGTGTGCCCGGGTCCGGTTGCTCGCGGAACACTTCCTGGACGATGGCTGGCCGGATACCAGCCATGCCGCCTTGCTGGACACCCTTGAACAGTGGCTGGGGCCGTTTCTGGCGGGCATGACCCGCTGGTCGGACCTGGGCCGGCTGGATCTGCTAACGGCCCTCAATGGTTTTCTGGATTATCCGAAACAGTCGCAGCTGCAGGCCCTCGCCCCGACCGCTCTGACCATTCCGACCGGACAGCGGGTCCGTCTTGATTATAACGGTGCCAGTGGCCCGGTACTGGCCGCCAAGCTCCAGGCCCTGTTTGGCTGGACAGAGACCCCGGCCGTGGCTGGCGGCCGGGTCGCCGTGGTGCTCCATCTGCTGTCTCCGGCCCGGCGCCCGCTGGCTGTGACCGCCGATCTGGCCAGCTTCTGGCGAAACGGTTACCCGGAGGTCCGGAAAGACATGCGGGGCCGCTATCCGAAGCATCCCTGGCCAGACAACCCACTGACCGCGGAGGCCCAGCAGGGCACCAGGAAGCGGCCGGACCGGTGACGCCCGGCACCGGTCAAAAAAACCGCTTGCCAACCCCCACGCCCTGTATAAAATGCGCACAATTCCACCCTGAGTGCCGCTGTGTCATGCACCTTGTTTCCTTCGATATTTTCCGAACCCTCGGCTTTCCCGATACCACCGTGCTCAAGCCGGATCATTTCCTGCGTCACAAGGAGTTGCTGCGGGAGGCGGACTGGGTGCTGTTCCCGGAATACTGGCAGTTGAATGCCCTGGTTCACGGCCTGAAATGCCGGGTGTTTCCCAGCGTTGCCAGCTACCGCATCGGCCACGACAAAATCGAGATGACCCGGGCTTTCCAGGCGGTGGCGCCCGAGCATACGCCCTGGACCCTGATCGAAGCCAATGGCCCGGTGGAGCGGCAGATGCTCTGGGACACCATGGCGCATCCGTTTGTCGCCAAACTGCCCAAGGCCAGTATGGGGGAAGGCGTCTGGCTGATTGAAACCCGGGAGGATTGGCGGCGCTACTGTGACTGCACCGATGTACTCTACGTCCAGGAGTATCTGCCACTGGACCGGGATGCGCGGGTGGTCGTGGTGGGCGACCGGGTGCTGACCGCCTACTGGCGCACGCAGGCAGACCAGGGCTTTTACAACAACCTTGCCCGGGGTGGCCGCATTGACACCAGTCCGGTCCCGAGCGTAATGACGGATCTCGCCCTGCGGCTGGCCCGGGAGCTGGAGGTGGACCACGCCGGCTTTGACATTGCGCTGGTGGAGGGTTATCCCTACGTACTGGAATTCAACCGGCTGTTTGGTAACCGGGGGCTTGGTCAGGGCACGGATATGCAAGATGCCATTCTGGGGTATCTGCGCCGGCAGACGACACCCGAAGACCCGGATGGCCCGGTGGAGCCGACCCCGCTCTGGCCAGTGGCCGTTTGACCAGAACCGGGCCCGGCTGGCCGGCCTGGAACCCCGGCCCGTCGTCGATAAGTTATGGGTAGATATGCTCATACCCGGGTGTAAAAAAAAGCCCGATGATCGCGCCAATTCCCGGGTAGCCCGATTTTCCTGTGCTACCCTTTTTTTGTGCCCGATGTCCATTGACGAGGAGAACTTCACCGGATGAATCAGGAAGCCAACGCCAACATCGCCGACTACTACGACGCCGACACCTTCAAGCGGATCAAATCGTTCGCGGAGACCAAAGAGACTCCGTTCGTGGTCATTGATACCGCCACGATTGACCGCCAGTACGACGAGTTGGTGGATGGCTTTCCCTACGCCCGGGTGTACTACGCGGTGAAGGCCAACCCGGCCCCGCAAATCCTGACCATGCTGCGGGACAAGGGCGCGAATTTTGACATCGCCTCGGTGTACGAGCTGGACAAGGTGCTGGCCCTGGGTGTCAGCGGTGAGCGTATCAGCTACGGCAACACCATCAAGAAGGCGCGGGACATCCGAACCTTCTACGAGAAGGGCGTGCGGCTGTTCGCGACCGACTCCGAGGCGGACTTGCGCAACATTGCCAAGGCGGCGCCGGGCTCGAAGGTGTATGTGCGTATCCTCACCGAGGGCACGCTGACGGCGGACTGGCCGCTGTCCCGCAAGTTTGGCTGCCAGACCGACATGGCCATGGATCTGCTGATCCTGGCCCGTGATCTGGGCCTGGTGCCTTATGGTGTCTCCTTCCACGTGGGTTCCCAGCAACGGGAAATCGGTGCCTGGGACGCGGCCCTGAGCAAGGTGAAGGTGATTTTCGAGCGCCTCAAGGAAGAAGACGGCATCGAACTGAAGATGATCAATATGGGCGGTGGTTTTCCGGCCAATTACATCACCCGTACCAACGAGCTGAAGGTGTACGCGGAGGAGATTGCCCGGTTCCTGCATGAGGATTTTGGTGCCGACCTGCCGGAGATCATCATTGAGCCGGGTCGTTCACTGATTTCCAACGCCGGGGTGCTGGTGAGCGAGGTGGTGCTGATTTCCCGGAAGTCCCGTACTGCCCTGCACCGTTGGGTGTTTACCGATGTGGGCAAGTTTTCGGGGCTGATCGAGACGCTGGACGAGGCGATCAAGTTTCCGATCTGGACCGAGAAAGTCGGCGAAGGTGAGGACTGTGTGATTGCGGGGCCAACCTGTGACAGCGCGGACATCATGTACGAGCATCACAAGTATCCGTTGCCGTTGAATCTGGCCATTGGGGACCGGATGTACTGGCTGTCTACGGGGGCTTATACCACCACGTACAGTGCCATTGAGTTTAACGGGTTTCCTCCGTTGAAGGATTACTATATCTAGTTCGGAGGCTGGCCGTGAGGCGGGAGCTTTTTCTTCTGGGAAAAACAACTCGCTTCGCTCAGACATCTTTTTCCCGGCAGAAAAAGCTCCCGCCCCACGGCCGTTCTGGCCTCATTCGTGGAGTCCGCGAGAGCGAATTCGTTGTTTTGAAGAAGGATCAGCTTTCGGGCGGGTCCTTTTTTCGTTTCAGGTTCAGGGTGAATGCCAGGGGGAGAACGAGGACGCTGTAGGCGACGATGGTGAGGATGGCGTGTCGGGCGTCGCCGGTCCAGTCGGCGATCAGGCCGCCGAGCATGGGGATGGTGAATGCCATGGTGTAGCCGACCAGAAAGGTGCCGGCGGAGAGGCGGCCGGTTTCTTCGGAGCTGGTGACCAGTGGTGGTACGGCGACCAGCAGGATCAGCAGAATGCCGGCGGTCAGGCTCATGAGTGTGGCGCTGGCGATGGACCACCAGCCGGTGAAGGCGATGGCGCCGAGGGTGCCGATGATGCTCAGGGTGGCGGTGACGATGATCACGGTGCGGCGGCCGACCCAGACCCGGGCCATTTTGAGCATGATCAGGGAGGCGAAGACCTGGGCGATGTTGTACCAGAACAGGGCGTCGGCGAGTTTGTGGAACTGGCCCTGCTGTTCCAGCAGGCTGCCCATGTAGGCGTTGAGGCCAAAGAACAGGGAGCCGGAGAGGCCCAGTAGCAGGCCGATTCTGACAGTGAGTGGGTTGCGCCAGTCGGGCAGCCAGGCGACTTTACGAACCGGGCGGGCCCGGTCCCGCTTTGGCAGGAACAGGGCGCCGGCCACCAGCAGGGCTGGTAGCGACCAGGCCAGCAGGGTGGCGCGCCAGCTGTGGTCGAGCAGGGGCATAAGCACGGGCAGGGTGATGCCGGCGCCGATGAATTCGCCCATCAGCATACCGTTCATGTAGATGGCGGAGCCGAGGGCCAGGTGATGGGGTTCGAGCCACCGGGGCAGCAGGGCCGGCAGGGCCGGCTGCATCATGGCGACGCCGAAGCCCATGACGGCACTGGCGAGCATCAGGGTGACAGTGTCCGGAACCAGGCCCCGGCCGGCGGAGCCGATCACCATGATCACCATGGCCAGGGCCAGGGTGTTTCTGGGGCCAATCCGGGAGATCGCCAATGAGCCGGGCATGGAGCCGATGGCCAGCATCAGGATGGGCAGGGTTGTCAGGGCGCCGGTGAGGGCCTGGGTCAGTCCCAGCTCGTCGCTGATAAACGGTGCCAGGGGTGGGGCCACCAGTACCGGTATGCGCAGATAAATGCCAGCCAGCCAAAGCAACACCGCCACCGGCAGCAGCCTGGCTGGCGGTGGCGGTGTGGTTGCGGCCTGGTGTTCAGCCACGGCGCAGCAAATCAGTCTTCGCTGGTGTCTGGCAGGTAGGCGCCGTCTTCGTCGTGTACTTCCGCGCCGGTGACCGGTGGGTTGAAGGCACAGATCAGGCGCATGTCTTCGGTGCCCCCACGGAGGGTGTGAGGGTCATGCTTGTCGAGTGCGTACAGGGTGCCATCGCTGATCTGGTGAGTTTCACCGGTAGCCTTGTCCAGAATACTGCCGTTTCCCGATACGCAATATACCGCTTCCAAATGGTGTTTATACCAGAGGTTGAGTTCAGCGCCGGCCGGGATGATGGTTTCGTGGAAGGAGAACCCCATGCCATCTTTCTTCAGCAACATCCGCCGGCTGGTCCAGCCCGGGCCGTGTACTTCGCGTTCGGTACCAATGATGTCTTGCACTCGTACGATTTTCATCCGCATTCCTCATTCTGTGATGGAACAGCCTTTTAGTATAAACATCCCCGTCAGGTCCGGTTCAACCGCCAATTGTCATAGGCCGCCATGGATCGCTCGATGGCCGCGTTGAATTTCTCCCGCTGGCGCTCATCCGGAGAGCGCCGTTTACGGCACTTGTCAAAGGCTCGCTGGATGTCCTGTCGGCTGACTTTGTCAAGGTTTTCAAGCCAATGGTGACCTGCGGGTTCCAGGTCCAGCAAGTCCCGGCCGGCGTGGTTCCGGTGGCTGATGTGCCACCAGTGATTTATTGCACGTCCTAATACAACATAGCCGAACTGGCTGTCCTGTACAGGTCCGAAGGTGGCGGTTTGCAATCCATCCCGGAGCACGCCGATGTTCAGTGCTGGCAGGGCGAGCCGGTCACCGTAAAAATAACTGCCGGCGGCGCCGATCAGGCCGCCCACCAGGGCACCGGTGCCCAGGGAAGAGCCGAGAGTCAGGGCATCAATGCCCGCGCCGCTCACCGCCCCGGCCCCGAAGCCGGCTGTGGCCAGGTAGCGTTTACTGACCGCCCAGGCCTTGCGGCTGTTTTCGGAGAACAGGTCATGCTCACTGTGCCATGCCAGTTCGGCTTCCTGGCGGCGAATGCGCTGGTGCTGGTACAGGTGCTCGATGTCCACCCGCAGGCTCTGTTCCCGTTGGCGCTGATGGCGATACCAGCTCTGGCGGAGCTGTTCGGCCAATGAGCCATCGCTGGTTTCGGCGGCCTGGCTGGCGGTCAGGGTTCGCTTTTCCCGAAACGACATCATGTTCTCAAGGGCTCTGCCAATCAGTGCGGCGGCCTGCCGTCGGCGCCGGTTTTGCTGGTCAGACAGAAAGTGGGTTGCCTGTTCCAGGGGCGATTCCCAGGCTGGCTCCAGTTGACCAAATGCTCGTAAAAGTCCGAGATGTTGCTCAAAGGGAGCGCGAACGGCATCGAATCTGCGAACAACCTGGAAGAACTGACCCAGTGCCGCCTGCCAGGTGTCGCTATAGTCCTCGGCGCCGATACTGTTGATCAGCGCGAGGCTCGGCCGGCCGGTCCAGCGCAGGATGGTCATCTCTGCCTCGTGCTCGGCGCTATAGGGCACCGAGCCATCCACCACATAGATAATGCCGGCGCCGTCCAGCAAGGGCGTCAGCAGCTCGCATTCATCGGTAAACCGGCCGTCGCCCCGATGCTGAGTCACGAACGATCTTACGGTGTCCGCGTGATCCGATGCTGACACACTGTGGGCTTCCAGCCACTCGAGCACCCGGCGCGGGCGCTGAAAGCCGGGGGTGTCCACCAGGGTGTACAGGGTTTGTCCGTCTACCTTCAGCGGGTAGGCCTGGTGCTTGCGGGTGGTGCCCGGTTCCAGGGCAATGGCGATGGCGTCGTTCTGGGACAGAGTGGCCACCACGCTGGATTTGCCCTTGTTCGGGTGTCCGACCACGGCGAAGGTCGGTGCCTGTGTCATGGGTACTCTCCGCGGACGGCGTCAGGGGGCTGGCCATGCAGGGGAGGCAGTGACACCCGGACGAAGTCGTTGCTGAACCTTTCGGAGAACCGAAGCCAGGGCTGGATCTGGTGGGCGTCCGGCTCGCGATTGCTGTCAGCGGCCAGGGGCACCAGGGCGACCTGGGTGCCGCCGGGCCAGAGGTCGCGGGCCGCGTCCAGGAAGTCATGAAGCTCGCCGGTCGGCGGTTCCCAGCAGCGAGTGAGCAGAATCACGGCGTTATCCCGGGTCTTCAGGTGGTCTGCAATTTGGTTCAGGGTCTGTTCATCGTCGGTGAGGCTGGCTCTGCCGCCGGCCCGAAGGATCCGTTGTTTGCCGGAACGCAGGGCCTCCGGCAGTTCCGGTTCACCGGCGCCGGCCCAGCACAGCAGGGTGTCGCTGTCCGGCAGGGGCAACAGGTTGTTGCGGATGCGGGTATCCGGAAGGTCGTCGGCGTCGTTGTGGTCACTGCCGGTGTCCAGGGCCGGCGTTTCCATGCGGTACAGCAGGGCGTGCATCGCCGGATGACTGTTGAGCAGCCGGCGGGCCCGCTGTCGGATGAGCGCCGTGGCCAGAAGCCACAGCAGCAGACGTGGCAGCAGCACCCAGGTGGTCCACAGCATGATGACAAACGGCCACCACTGGCCCCAGAGGGCCGGATCTGCGCTGGCAGTTTCGGTACCGGCCCGGAAAAACCGGGTGGCTTCGACCAGGGCAAGGTCCGGCAATGCCGAGGGCCATAGCCAGGCCCAGGGCGCGGCGATGATCCGTATCAGTTGCTGGTAGCTGACAGCCGCCGTTTCCAGGGTCGTGCTCCAGCCGAAGGCCAGGTCCTGTACCACCACCATGGCCAGTAATGTTCCCAGTCCCGAGAGGGCAAAACAAAGGCCACCGAGGTGGGCTGCCTTCGCCATCAGCAGCGGGTGCAGTTTTCTAATCACTCCTTGACTCACTCTTTGATTCACCCCGTTGCCCGGACTGGCCGGAAAGCGTCTTAGTAGCCAGTGCCAGGGTTGCCAGCCGGCCAGTGCCTGCACGCTGGTGAACAGGGCCAGCACCAGCTGCAACAGCACGAAGGCCAGCAACACGGTGATGTTGATACGTTGGCCACCGTCATAGAACAGTAGCCCGGTCATGGTGAGCACGCCGATGATCAGTCCCGCCGCGATAAAGCCGACACTGACCCGGCGCCAGAATCCCAGGGTCTGCTCCGCCGCTGATGGGGTCGCGTCGGGTCCGCTCAGGCGGTTCAGGTGAGTCAGCCAGCGGGCGGCCTCCGGGGCCAGGCCCTGTTCTCGGCAGACCAGCGCGAACTTGCGGTCCCGGCGGTGGAGAAATGCCGCCGGTTGTGAGTGATCCCGTCGGGCCTGGGCATCAAAACCCAGCAGCAATCGGAGGGGGTTATCGGTCATTCAGAGTCCCGGCTGTTGAATTCGGCCAATCGTGCATTGGTGCTAGGATATAGGGATTCCCGTACCGGATACCAGACAGCGAGCCCGCATGCCCCAACACCTGATGAACCTGCGCCATGTTCCCGACGACGAAGCCGACGAAATCCGGGCTTTGTTCGAAGCTCACGGTGTGGTCTGGTACGAAACACCGCCAAGCCGTTGGGGCATCAGTATGGGCGGTTTCTGGGTGCACGATGATGAAGAAGCTGCCCGGGCCCGGGCGCTGCTTGAGGCCTACCATCGGCAGCGTCAGGAAACCCAGCGGCAGACCTATGAAGATCTGCTGGCCCGGGGCGAATCCGGCGGTGTCTGGTTCATGCTCCGGCGTCATCCCGTCAGAACCCTGGCCGCCTGCCTGGCCATTCTGGTGATGATGGGTCTGAGCCTGCTGCCGTTTATCCGGATCGGCTAGGCTCGGGCTTTTCGCCGGATTGTCCGGTTTTCCATACAGTGTCCGATAGTCTGGACATCCTGCCCTGGGCTCATGCTCACTGCTATTTTCCGTTATTTCCCTCTCCAAACTGTCCGGATATCCGGATTTGTCGCTTCCATTATCTCGCCAAATAATATTTAGTTGTTCAAAATCAGTGTGTTAGCCGATTGGCACAGGATCCGCATGGTATCCGAGGGGGTCCGGCTGAGGGCCTGGCCCGTTCGTCAACAACAACAAACAAGGAACGACCATGACACGATTACTGCTCTGCGCCCTGATCGGCGCGACGGGGTTTGCGTTGACCGCCTGCAAGGACGGCAAACCTCCCTTTAACGAACGCCCGGACTTTGTTCAGGGCGATATCCGGCAGACCTGGTATGACGGTGTCACCGACGACCTGCTGACCGCCGGCCTCGGGGCCAGTGGTCTGGCCAGCACGCCGGCACCCGCTTTCGATGATCCGTTGAATCCCACCCCTGCTGAATTACGACGACTGGCCATCTACAACAATTACCGGGCCCTGGTCGACACGGCATCCGGTGGTGGTTATGGCACCTTCTTCGGGCCTCAGGTGGGCGCTTCGGGGGAGGGCCTGATTGCCGGTGAAGAATACCTGGCGTACATGTCCGTGCCCGGCACGGATGTTCCGGTGACGGTGATGGCTCAGGTGCCCGATGCGTTTGATCCGCGGCGGCCTTGCATGGTCACCGCGCCGTCTTCCGGTTCCCGGGGTATCTACGGCGCGATCGGTACCGCCGGCGAGTGGGGTCTGAAAAAGGGCTGCGCGGTGGTCTACACCGATAAGGGCACCGGTACCGGCTCCCACAACCTGGAGACCGGTGCCGCCCAGCGGCTGGACGGCACGCTGACCGAGGCAGGCGAACCGGTCCAGTTCCGCGCCGACCTCAGCGCCACCTGGCCCAACCGCTTCGCCTGGAAGCACGCCCACTCCAAAGCCAATCCGGAAGCAGACTGGGGTCGCCATGTGCTGCGGTCCATCGAGTTCGGCTTCTACGTGCTGAACGAGAAATTCGGCCGGGAACTGGGGAACGGTGAAACCCTGTTAACCATCAATCCGAAAAATACCCTGGTCATTGCCTCCAGTGTCTCCAATGGCGGTGGTTCGTCGGTGCGCGCGGCGGAACAGGACCAGCACGGGCTGATTGACGGAGTCGCGGTGTCCGAGCCCAATGTCAACCCCACCGTGGACACCGGATTCACGATCCGCCAGGGTGACGGCCCGGTGATCAGCAACCACAGCCGAAGCCTGCTGGATTACACCACGGCGCTGGCGGTGTATCAGGGCTGCGCCAACCAGGCGCCGGCCATCCGGGATATCGCGCCCCTGAACAGCACCTTCAATCCGCCAGCGGTGGGTGAGAACATCTGTAACTCGCTGGCCAACAAGGGACTGGTGTCCGGCGCCACCCTGGACGACCGCGCCACCGATGCCCTGCGCATACTGAATGAGGAATTCAGGATTCAGCCCGAACAGAATCTGCTGGCTCCGGTGCACTTTGGCCTGGCGGTGGCCCAGAGCATCTCCATGACCTACGCCAATGCCTATGGTCGGGCCGGTGTCGAAGACCGGATCTGCGAGCTCAGCCTGGCGGCCACCGGTGCCGGTGGCGGGGTGACACCGCTGTCCGGCACGGTTGAAGCGGCGTTGTTCTCCGCCAGTAACGGGATTCCGCCCACCGCCGGGGTAAACATCGTCTACGACGGCGCTGCGGGCCAGCCCACGCATCTGGCCGCCAGCGCTTCGCCCAGTTCCAGTCAGCCGGACTACGGCCTGGATGCCCTGCTCTGCCTGCGTAGCCTGGCCAGTGGCCAGGATGCCGTCACCGGTGGAGACCTGACCGGCGAGGCGGCCGAACTGGCCGATGCCATTGCCGGGGGTATTTCCGAAGTGCGGGCTTCCGGCAATCTGCGGGGCAAACCAGCGGTGTTCGTGACCGGCCGTTCCGATGCGATTTTGCCGATCAACCACACCTCAAGGCCCTACTACGGCCTGAACCAGCGTGTGGAGGGCCACCAAAGCAACCTGCGGTACTACGAAATCCTGAACGCTCACCACCTGGACGTACTCAATGGCTTCCCCGGCGTTGCAGATCGCTATGTTCCCCTGCACCACTATTATTTCCAGGCGCTGGATCTGGTCTGGGCGAACCTCACCGGGAAGCAGCCCCTGCCGCCGAGCCAGGTGGTGAGAACGGTGCCCCGGGGCGACATAGGCACGCCGCTGTCGGAAGCCAATCTGCCCGGGATTGACCCGGATCCGGACGCTGGGGACCGGATTGTGTTCGTCGACAATCAGCTTCGTATTCCCGAATAGTCCGGCCGGACACCGGCCCGGGACTGTCCGGGCCGGCTTCGTTTGCCCCGGCTCCGGTGGCCCCATATACTTCCGTGACGATATCCGGCCCGCCGGGTGTCGGGGGCGCTTCCTTATGAACGATACTCAATCCGGTGGTGGTACGCGGTACATGACAGAGCTGTTCACCGACAATAACCGAAGTGGCCTGACCAGGGATCTGATCGAGGCCCTGTTTCCCATGTTTGAGGAGGCCAGCGCCGGTGCCATTGCCGTGGACCGTGACAGCCGGATTACCTGGATCAACGGCAGTTACTCCCAACTGCTGGGTCTCGGCGACCCGGCGTCCGTGATTGGCCAGCCGGTCCGGCAGGTGATTCCCCAGACCCGGATGCCCGAGGTGGTGGAGACCGGCAAGCCCCTGTTGCTTGACATCATGGAGCACAACCAGCAGCAACTGGTGGTCACCCGCCTGCCGTATTACGACGACGCCGGCCAGATCGTCGGCGCGGTTGCCTTCGTGCTCTACGATGACCTGCAACCACTGACGCCGCTGGTGTCCAAGTATCGCCGTCTGCACCAGGATCTCGCCGCCGCACGCAAGGCGTTGGCGAAAAAGACCCGGAGCACCCGATACAGCCTGGGTGACTTTGTCGGGGCCAGCCCCGCCGCCCTGGAAGTGAAGCGCCGGGCCCGCCTGGCCGCCGGTCGCGATATGCCGGTGCTGCTTCTGGGGGAGACCGGTACCGGCAAGGAAGTCCTGGCCCAGGCCATACACTCAGTCTCCACGCGGGCGGACAAACCCTTTGTCGGTGTCAATGTGGCGGCCATTCCCGACAATCTTCTGGAGGCGGAATTTTTTGGTGTGGCACCCGGTGCCTATACCGGCGCTGACCGACGCACTCGGGATGGCAAATTCCAGCTCGCCAACGGCGGCACCCTGTTCCTCGATGAGGTGGGCGATATGCCTCTGCCGTTGCAGGCCAAACTGCTGCGGGCGTTGCAGGAAGGTGAGATTGAGCCACTGGGCTCCAACAAGGTGGTGCAGGTGGACGTGCGGGTTATCGCCGCCACCAGTCGCAACCTGGAAACCATGATTGCCGAGGGGCAGTTCCGGTCTGACCTCTATTACCGGCTGAATGTCCTGGAAATTCCCATTCCCCCGCTGCGAGACCGGCTGGCGGACCTTGGCGTATTGTGTGAAGCCCTGCTGGGCGATATCTGCGATGGCCTGGAGTTGCGCGGCGAAATTACCGATGCGGGAGTCGCCGCCCTTGGCAGCTATGACTGGCCCGGCAATATCCGGGAGCTGCGCAACGTGCTTGAGCGGGCTTTGACCATGGGCGAGGAAGGCGGGTTGCTGGACGCCGATGCCATCTTCAAGGTGCTCCCGAGAGGCGGTAGACGCCCGGCGTCTGCCCTGTGTCCGCAACCTGTCCGCCCGCTGGCGCAAACCCTCGCAGACGCCGAGGCCCAGGCTATTGAGGCGGCGCTCGTTGCCAGCCGGGGTAACCGTACGAGGGCTGCCAAGCTGTTGGGCATTTCCCGGTCCGTGCTGTACGAAAAGCTTGGCAGAATGTCCTGATTTCAGGACATTTGTCCAGAATTCCGCACAAATACCTACGACTGACGTCTTAATGCGTCCGGAATAACAGACATCGCTTAAGAAAATCCTACCTTCTGTTTTCTATTACTATCTGATCTATAACAGAAAAATAATTTTGGCATGGTGTCTGCAATAGTCGGATTGCAGGACGCCAGAACAATGCAGAGAACAAGACTGACGCCAATCGTTGGACCCGAACGTTACCTGTCCGTCTGTTCCGGCGCTGTCTGGCTGTACTCAGACCAGGCCTTTCAGGGTGTCATCCGCCAGGCCAGATACAATAACAATGCTAGGAGACTTGCCAATGAAACTTCTCAAGACTCTCACCGGGGTCGCCGGTGCGATCGCACTTGCCACGGGCTCCGCGTTTGCAGATGACCTGCGCTGGAAGATGCCGGTCGCATTCGCCACCAACCTGCCCGGCCTGGGTTCACCCGCCGCCTGGGTTGCAGACAATCTCACCACCGCCTCCGACGGCAGCATCCAGGTCCGGGTGTACGAGCCCGGTAAGCTGGTGCCGCCGTTCGACATCCTGCAGGCCGTATCCGACGGCAAGATTGAAGCGGGCTACACCTGGATTGGTTACGACCAGGGTAAGGTGCCTGCGATCCCCCTGTTCGCCGCAGTACCCTTTGGTATGAAGCCCTGGGCCTATACTGCCTGGTATTACTACGGTGGCGGCCATGAAATGCTGCAGGAAGTCTATGCCAACAAAGGCTTCGACGTGCACGCCCAGCTGTGCGGTATTATCGGGCCTGAAACGGCGGGCTGGTATGCGAAACCAATCAAAACACTGGAAGACTATGAAGGCCTGAAGATTCGCTTCGCAGGCCTGGGTGGCAAGGTTCTGGAAAAGCTGGGCGCCTCCGTCACCATGATGCCCGGCGGTGAGCTCTACCAGGCTCTGGAGAAAGGTACCATCGATGCCACCGAGTTCTCCATGCCCGCCATCGACCAGATCCTGGGTTTCAACCAGGTGGTCAAGTACAACCTGTTCCCGGGCTGGCACCAGCAGTTTACCGCCCAGTACATGCTGATCAACCAGGATCAGTGGGACAAAACCACGGAAGCACAGAAAGCGCTGGTCAAGGCTTCCTGTACTGCTGCGACAACGCTTGCCCTGGCCGAGGGTGAATACAAGAATGGCAAGGTTCTGGCCGAGTTCCAGGACAAGGGTGTCCAGGCTGATCAGATCCCCCGTGACGTCCTGAAAAAGCTGAAAGCGGTCACCGAGGAAGTACTGAAACAAGAAGCCGCCAAGGACGCCGACTTCAAGCGAGTCTATGAAAGCCAGAACGAGTTCATGGAAACCTACAAGGTGTGGGATACACGCGCCTACGTTCCGTCGGACCTGTAAGCATTAAGGCCACCTGAGCTCGAAGCAGTGGAGTTGCCTCCGCTGCCTGTTGACCAGTGGATGGCCCTTCGGGGCCATCCCTGCTTCACACCATTAGCCTTATCTTAGCGGAGTATCCACCCATGACGGTGTCTGATCAGGACTCACCGCGGACGACGCGGGCGTCAGTGAGCGACGCAGACGAATTCCTTCATCACCATACCGAGTTACCCACGACCCATTTGAGCCAGTGGCTGGATGCCGTGCTCACAGCCATCGGCAAGGCTGCCTCCTGGCTCTGGATCGTGGTCACCGGGGTGATTATCTGGGCGGTCGTTGGCCGCTATGTGTTTGGCCAGGGCTCGGTTCTGCTGGAGGAGATCCAGTGGCACCTGGCGGGCATTGGCTGGCTGCTCGGGCTGGCCTACACCCTGGTGGTGGATGACCATGTCCGGGTCGACGTGATCCACGAGCGCTTGTCTCTCAGGGCCCAGGGTTGGGTCGAACTGTTCGGCCTTGCGTTTCTGTTGTTGCCCTTTCTCGTTATCTCGGTCAATGAGATGGTGCCCTATGCCATCAACTCCTGGGAGGTTGACGAAACCAGCCAGGCCCCGGGCGGCCTGCCCCACCGCTGGGTGCTCAAATTCATCATTGCCCTGGCGTTCACTCTGATCATTGTGGCGGCCCTGTCCCGACTGTTGAAAGTCACGGCTCTGCTGTTCGGATTTCCGAGGCCGGTTCCGGCCACGCCCGGCGAGAACAAGAAAGAGGATCGGTCCTGATGGAGCTTGAACCCCTGTTTGTAATCGGCATGTTCCTGACCTTCGGTGTCTTGCTGATGACCGGCTACCCGGTGGCCTGGGTGCTCGGTGGTACGGCCGTCATCTGGACCCTGGTGGGCGTTGTGGCGGTCGAAAATTTCGGCGCTAATCTCTGGTTCGATTACTCGTCCTCCATGGGTCTGGTTCCCGAGCGGATCTGGGGCATCGTCGGGAGTGAAACCCTGGTGGCGCTGCCCATGTTTATCTTCATGGGCATCATGCTGGATCAGTCCGGCGTGGCGGAGCGGCTGATGAACAGCATGGTCAAGCTGTTCGGTAATGTTCGCGGCGGCTTTGCCGTCACCGTGATCGTGATTGGCGTCCTGCTGGCGGCTACCACCGGCATTATCGGGGCCTCCGTGGTTCTTCTCGGCATGTTGTCCCTGCCGGTGATGATGGAGAACAAATACGACAAGGGCTTTGCGGTGGGCACGGCCTGCGCCACCGGGACCCTGGGTATCCTGATACCGCCGTCGATCATGCTGGTCCTGATGGCGGACCGGCTGGCCGTGCCGGAAGCCTCGGTGGGCGACCTGTTTATGGGCGCCTTCCTGCCCGGGCTGATGCTGGGGACTATGTACGTGGCCTATGCCATGCTTCGCCCGCTTCTGCAGCCCCATGTGGCGCCGGTTCCGAAAGGGCTTGAAAAAGTCAGCTGGGCGGTGGTCTGGGACGTGGCCAAAGCGGTTCTGCCTACCACTGCGCTGATTCTCGGCGTACTGGGCTCCATTTTTGCCGGGATCGCCACACCGACCGAGGCCTCTGGCGTCGGTGCCTTGGGTGCGTTGATCCTGGCCCTGATGGCGCGCCGGCTGAATCTGAAGGTGCTGAATGCCTCCCTGCACCAGACGACCCGGACCACGGCGTTTATCTTCGCGATCTTTCTCGGGGCCATCGCTTTTTCGGTGGTGCTTCGTGGTCTGGGCGGTGACCGGGTGATCGAAGAGGCGCTGCTGGGATTGCCCTTTGGCCCCTACGGCGTGGTGCTGACCATCCTGTTCGCAGTGTTCCTGCTGGGCTTTTTCCTGGACTGGGTGGAGATTACCCTGATTATCCTGCCGCTGGTCGCCCCTGTGGTCCAGCAGCTCGGTTTTGATCTGGTCTGGTTTACCATCCTGTTTGCCATGTGCCTGCAGACCTCGTTCCTGACACCCCCGGTCGGTTTTGCCCTGTTCTACATCAAGGGTGTGGCGCCCCCGGAGATCAAGGTGACGGATATCTATCGGGGTGTGGTTCCGTTTATCATCATTCAACTGGTTGCGCTGGTCATCGTGTTCCTGGTGCCAGAGATCGCCACCTGGCTACCGGGCGTGGCGTACGAGTAAGAGGACAACCATTATGCGTCTGAAAAACCGCATTGCACTGATTACCGGCGCCGGCCGCGGCATCGGCCGGGCCATCGCCGAACACTATGGCCGCGAAGGGGCCCGGGTCGCGGTCGCCGACCTGACCCTGGACAGTGCCCGTGACACGGTACAGGCCATCGAAGCCGCCGGCGGTACCGCCATGGCCCTGGCCATGGATGTTACCAGTGAGCAGGCCGTTGATGACGGTGTTGCCGCTATTGTGGATACCTGGGGCGGGCTGGACATTGCCCTGGCCAACGCCGGTATCCAGCACATCGATCCGGTGCACAAACTGGCGTTCTCGGACTGGAGCAAGGTCCTGAGCGTGCATCTGGATGGTGCCTTCCTGGTCACCCGGGCGGCGCTCCGCCAGATGTACGCCAACGGCGGTGGCACCATGCTGTACATGGGCTCGGTGCATTCCCTGGAAGCCTCGCCCCTGAAGTCGCCCTATGTGGCCGCCAAACACGGCATGCTCGGGCTCTGCCGGGCGGTCGCCAAAGAGGGCGCCGAGCACGGGGTGCGCAGCAACATCATCTGCCCCGGATTTGTCCGCACACCACTGGTGGACAAGCAGATTCCGGAACAGGCAAGGGAGCTTGGGATCTCCGAGGATGAAGTGATCAGCAAGGTGATGCTGAAAAACACGGTGGACGGCGAATTCACAACGCTGGAAGATGTATCCGAGCTGGCGGTACACCTGGCGGCCTTCCCTTCCGCCGCTCTGACCGGCCAATCCATCGTGGTCAGCCACGGCTGGCATATGCAGTAAGACACAGGAGAGACGGATGAGTCACACAGAACAGTCACCGGTAGTCTGGTCTCCCTCGGAGGACACTCTGAAGAACGCCCGGATGGGCCAGTTCAAGGCCTGGCTTGAGCAGCAGGGATTTGGCCCCTTTGCCGACTACCACGCCCTGCACCAGTGGTCTGTCGACGACCTCGAAACCTTCTGGCAGAAGGTGTGGGACTATTGCGGCCTGGTTTGCGATAGCCCGGCTGATCAGGTCCTGGGCAAGCGCGACCTTCCCGGCGCCGAGTGGTTCCCGGGCATGACACTGAACTTCGCCGCCAACCTGCTCCGGCTGGCGGATGGTGAACACGCAGACCGGGAAGCGGTGGTGGCCTACTGCGAAACCCGGCCCGTGCTCAGACGCACCTATGCCCAGCTCAAGGCGGACGCCGGCGCCCTGGAAGCCTTCCTGCGCAGCAAGGATGTCCGCCAGGGGGATCGCGTTGCCGGCGTGGTCACCAACGGCTACGAAGCCCTGGTGGGCATGCTGGCCACCACCAGCCTGGGGGCCATCTGGAGCTCCGCTTCCCCCGATTTCGGTGTGGGTGCCATTCTCGACCGCTTCGGCCAGATTGAACCCTCGGCCCTGATCGTGGTGAATGGCTATGGTTACGGCGGCAAGGTCTTTGCCCGCCAGCAGGACTTTGCCGAACTGATCGCCGGCCTGCCGACCCTGAAAGCGGTGGTCAGCGTTCAGCAACTGCCAGACGCGGCGCCGGTTGCCGGTGATCGGGTCAGCACCTGGGAAAATGCCCTGACCTTCGGCGCCGGCCAGGCGCCCTCGTTCACCCCCCTGCCGCCGGACCATCCGGTTTACATCCTGTACTCTTCCGGCACCACCGGCAAACCCAAGTGCATCGTCCACGGCAACGCCGGCCTGGTGGTCACTCACGCCAAGGAACTGATGCTGCACGGCGATGTGGGGCCGGAAGACCGGTTCCTCTACTTCACCACCTGTGGCTGGATGATGTGGAACTGGCAGGCCTCCGCCCTGCTGACCGGCGCAGCCGTGATTACCGTGGACGGCTCCCCGGGCTACCCGAGCCTCGGCGTCCTGTGGGATACCGTGGCACAGGAAAAAGTCACCCACTTCGGCACCAGCGCCCGGTTCATCGCCGGCTGCCGGAAAGCCGAACTTCAGCCTGCCAAAACCCTGGATCAGAGCGCCTTGCGCGTGGTGTTCTCCACCGGCTCACCGCTGCTGCCGGAAGACTACGACTGGGTCTACTCCGACGGCGCCCCCCATGCCCTGCTTGGCTCCATTGCCGGCGGCACCGACATCTGCGGCTGCTTTGTTGGCGCCACTCCGCTGTTGCCGGTACGCCGTGGCGAAATCCAGTGCCGCTTCCTGGGTGTGGATGCCGTGGCCTACGGCGACGACGGCCAGCCGGTCAGCGAAGGCCGCGGCGAACTGGTCTGCCGCCAGCCCCTGCCCTCCATGCCGGTGCGCTTTTGGGACGACCCCGAGGGTGAGCGTTACCGCGACGCCTACTTCAACACTTTCCCCGGCGTCTGGGCCCATGGGGACTTTATTGAGTTCACCGAACACGGTGGCGCCATCATCTATGGCCGCTCCGACGCTACCCTCAACCCCGGCGGCGTGCGCATCGGCACCGCGGAAATCTACCGCCAGGTTGAAACCGTGGCCGAAGTCAAAGACAGCCTGGTGGTTGGCCGCCAGATCCACGGCGATGTGGAAGTCGTCCTGCTGGTGGTCCCGGCCGATGGCCAGGCCATCACCGACGACCTGCTCAAACAGCTAAAGAGCCGGATCCGCGAAGGCGCCAGCCCACGGCACGTGCCGAGGTACATCGTGCAGGTGAACGACATTCCGTACACCCGCAGCGGCAAGAAGGTGGAGCTGGCCGTGGCCCGGTTGATCAATGGTTCGAAAAAAGCCGATAACCGGGATGCCTTGGGTAATCCGGAAGCGCTGGACCATATCCGGGAGCGGTTGGCGGAGGCTGGGTTGTTGCCGGAGTGATGGTCTGAAACGTTGATGGTGGTTGTCGGATTACGCCGTTGGCTAATCCGACCTACTCTCAATGTTTAGCTGATTTTGTCGACAAAAAGGCTCACTAAACAGCTTGGGCTTTCACCGTGTCGTTCTACCCGCATGCCCGATGTAAGAAAGTTTCGTAAATTCCCGCCATTTCATCGTCTTGTAACCGAAGATCCGGCATTTTTAGTCCGTTCTTATACTAAGATCGTAACCAAAATTCACCAAAAAATGGTATCTTAGTAGGTCTATCAAAAGTTCCTAATCAGTCATTGTCCGGGTCGAACGTTCACAAGACGCCTGACCTCGCCATGACCGTCCTGAATCCACCCAATAGCCTGAGGACGAAAATGTCATCATCCAAAGCCAAGATCATCTACACCCTGACCGATGAGGCACCCGCCCTCGCGACACGGTCGCTTCTTCCCATTCTGGAAACCTACGCCAAGCCGGCCGGCATTGAATTCGGCACCAGCGACATCTCCCTGGCGGCACGTATCCTGGCGAACTTCCCGGATTACCTCGAAGAAGACCAGCGGGTTCCGGATGCCCTGACAGAACTCGGTGAGTACACCAAAGACCCCGATGCCAACATCATCAAGCTGCCCAACATTTCAGCCTCCATCCCGCAGCTTCGGGCTGCCATCAAGGAACTGAACGAACAGGGCTATAAGGTGCCCGAATACAAGGAACACCCCGGAAACGATGAGGAAAAGGACATCCAGGCGCGCTACGCCAAAGTCCTTGGCAGTGCGGTAAATCCGGTGCTGCGTGAGGGCAACTCCGACCGCCGTGCGCCGGCAGCCGTCAAGGCGTTCGCCCGTAAATACCCGCATTCCATGGGTGAGTGGAGCCCGGCCTCCCGGACCCACGTGGCCCACATGCGCGGTGGTGACTTCTACTCCAACGAACAGTCCGTCACGGTCGACAAGGCCACCAATACCCGTATCGTGTTCGAGAACCGGAAGGGTGAGCAGACCGTTCTGAAGTCTGACCTGCCCCTGCAGGACGGCGAAGTGCTGGACGGCATGTTCATGAGCAAAAAGGCCCTGATCAAGTTCTTCGAGAGCGCCATCGAAGACTGCGAAAAGACCGGCGTCATGTTTTCCCTGCACGTGAAAGCCACCATGATGAAAATCTCCCACCCGATCGTCTTCGGCCATGCGGTGAAGGTTTTCTACAAGGAGCTGTTCGACAAATACGGCGACCTGTTCAATGAGCTCGGGGTCAACCCGAACAACGGCCTGTCATCAGTTATCGAGAAGATCAAACAGCTGCCGGAGTCCAAGCAGGAGCAGATCCAGGAAGACCTGCACGCCTGCTATGAGCATCGTCCGGAAATCGCCATGGTGGACTCGGTCAAGGGCATCACCAACCTGCACGTGCCCAGCGACGTGATCGTTGACGCCTCCATGCCGGCAATGATCCGTAATTCCGGCAAGATGTGGGCTCGCGATGGCAAGCTCAAGGACACCAAGGCCCTTATGCCGGAGTCCACCTACGCCACCATCTACCAGGAAGTGATCAACTTCTGTAAGACCCACGGCGCCTTCGATCCCACCACCATGGGCACCGTGCCGAACGTGGGCCTGATGGCCCAGAAAGCGGAAGAGTACGGCTCCCACGACAAAACCTATGAGATCAAGGAAGACGGTATTATCCGCGTCGTCGCGGAAGACGGTACCGTGCTGACCGAGCACAAGGTTGAGCAGGGTGATATCTGGCGTGCTTGCCAGACCAAGGACCTGCCGATTCGTGACTGGGTCAAGCTGGCGGTCAGCCGTGCCCGCGCCACTGGCATGCCGGCGCTGTTCTGGCTGGACGACGAGCGTCCGCACGACGCCCAGCTGATCAAGAAGGTCGAGATGTACCTGAAGGAGCACGACACCGAAGGCCTGGACATCCTGATCAAGTCGCCGGTTCGCGCCATTCGCTGGACCATGGAGCGGCTGATTCGTGGCCTGGATACCATCTCCGTGACCGGCAACGTGTTGCGGGACTACCTCACCGACCTGTTCCCCATTCTCGAGCTGGGCACCAGCGCCAAGATGCTCTCGATCGTACCGCTGCTCAATGGCGGCGGCCTGTATGAGACCGGTGCCGGTGGTTCCGCGCCCAAGCACGTCCAGCAGCTGGTGCAGGAAAATCACTTGCGCTGGGACTCCCTGGGTGAGTTCCTGGCCATCGCCGTGTCCCTGGACGAGCTGGGCGAGAAGCACGGCAACGAGCGCGCCCGCCTGCTGGGCCAGACCCTGGACAAGGCTACCGAACGCCTGCTGGAGAACAACCAGTCTCCGTCCCGTGTGACCGGTGAGCTGGATAATCGCGGTTCCCATTTCCACCTGGCCCGTTACTGGGCGGAAGAGCTGTCCAGACAGGACAGTGACAAGGAGCTGAAGGAATTCTTCGGGAAATTGTCCGGGCAGTTGGAAGAGAACAAGGACAAGATCCTGGAGGAAATGAGTGTGATCCAGGGTCATCCGGCAGACATTGGTGGTTACTATCACCCACCCGCAGACAAGGTGTGTGCGGTGATGCAGCCCAGTGAAACCCTGAACAGCATCCTGGCGGATGCCCGTGCGTCTGTGAAATAGGCGTCGGGGCTTACAAGAAAACCGGGCGGTCGTGAGGCTGCCCGGTTTTTTTATGCTCCGGAGTGTGCAATCAGGTTTCGGCCTGCAATGGCACGAACCGGGCGGCGGTCAGGGTGGCCAGATCCTGTGGTGACAGTTCGATTTCAAGGCCGCGGCGACCGGCACTGACGTAGACCGTGTCAAAGTCCCGGGCGGAGGCGTCGATAAAGGTTTTCAGGCGTTTTTTCTGGCCAAGTGGGCTGACGCCACCCAGAACGTAGCCGGTGCTGCGCTGAACCGCCTGTTTGTCCGCCATGGCGGCTTTCTTGGCGCCGGCCGCCCGGGCAACGTGTTTCATGTTCAGCAGAGCGGTGACCGGTACAATCGCGACGGCCAGTTCACCCCCATCCAGGGCCACCACCAGGGTCTTGAATACCCGGGTGGCGTTCACGTCCATTTTTTCCGCTGCCTCCGTGCCGTAGCTGTCGCTGGCCGGATCGTGTTCATATTCATGCAACGTGTGGGCAACCCCGGCTTTCCGGGCTGCATTAATGCCGGGTGTCATGGTGTACTCCAGGTGGATAATCAGGCCCGGAAATTAAACCAGTTGATGCGACAGTCGACAAGCGGGAACGATAGGCCTCGACTTCGCCTTAGCTTATGGCTATTTTTCGTACATCATAAACGTTCAAGACCAATGGCTGTGCATTGATGGAGCCTTCTCGGCAGGATAATCAGGGAATGAAAACGCTCTACAACGATCAGAGCCCGGCCCGGCGGGCATTCTGGGCGGTGTTCGTGTATCTGCTGGTGGGGGTTGCCTGGATCCTGTTTTCCGACCGTGTCGCTGAAGCCTGGTTTCCCGACCCGCAAACGCTCTCCATGGTACAGACCTGGAAGGGTTTCCTGTTTGTCCTGATCACGGGCGCGGTACTGTTCATGGTGCTCTGGCGACAGCTTGCCAAGGATAGGGTCCTGCTCCGGCTTCAGGCCGGCCAGAGGCGCGCCCTGATCCGGCGAGAGCGGCAGATGACGGTATTGATGGATAATTTGCCGGGTATGGCGTATCGCTGCCGGTTTGACCAGCACTGGACCATGCTGTTTGTTTCCCAGGGTTGCACCCAGCTCACGGGTTATGAACCTGATGAACTGACTCACAACCGGGTGACCAGCTACGCCAGCCTGATCGGGGATGCGGAAAACGAACGTCTGATCTGCGAAGTGGAAGAGGCGCTTGAGCAGGGCCAGCCATTTGCACTGGAATATGCGCTGACCCGCAAGGATGGCCGCACTCTCTGGGTGTGGGAACGTGGTCGGGGGGTAGAGGACGACAATGGTGCCCTGGCTCTTGAGGGTATTATCCTCGACATTTCCGGCCGCAAGGCGCTGGAAAACGAACTGGAAAAACTGGCGACGCAGGACCCGCTGACCGGCCTCTGCAACCGCCGTGAGCTCAGCCGCATACTGGATGAAGAACTGGCCCGGGCAACGCGTTATCAGCGGTCCCTGGCCGTGCTCTGGATCGATGTTGACCACTTCAAGGATATCAACGATACCCACGGCCATGCCGCAGGTGATTCGGTGCTCCGGTCGGTGAGCCAGCTGCTGGCCGGCAGCATTCGAACAGTGGATGCCATTGGCCGGTTCGGGGGCGAAGAGTTTGTCATCGTGCTGCCGGAGATGGATGCGGAGTCTGCCCAGGACACCGCCGATCGCTTGCGCCGCAGGATTGCCGACACACCACAGCCCCTGGGTGACGGCCAGACGGTGACCCTGACCGTCAGCGTCGGTATCTCGGCCTATCCGGAACATGGACAAACCGCTGACCAGCTCTGCGCGGCCGCTGACAAGGCCATGTATCTCGCCAAGGAGCGGGGCCGGAACTGCGTTGTGATGGCCCACCTGCATGAGCGGCTACACCATGGTTCCTGGCGGTCCGGAGAACTGTGAGGTGGAAGTGCTGACAGTACCCCGCCTGACATCTGGCCAATGATTGCCCGGAGTGCCTGAGACAAGATATCGGCAAAACCATTAGTAACAGCAAGGTTTACCTTATGAACTCCATTGCCCGTCGTGCGCTGCACAGTTTTCAGGTTCCCAGGGATCTGTCGTCCATTACTCACCGGGATGCGGCCGGTGAGCAGCCGGAGGCGGCCGGCGTTGATGCCGGAACGGTCAACGCGATCTGGAACAGCGTGGAAGCGCTGTACCGGACCGGTGTGCACCCCGGCCTTCAGATTTCGGTGCGGCACCGGGGTCATCAGGTACTGCACCGGGCCATTGGCCACGCCAGCGGCAACGGCCCCCACGATCCGCCCGATGCGGTGAAGGTGCCGATGACCACGGACACCCCCGTCTGCTATTTCTCGGCGTCCAAGGCGGTCACGGCGCTGTTGATTCACATACTGGCGGAACGGGGCCTGATCAACCTGATGGACCCGGTGTCCTATTACTGCCCGGAGTTTGCCAGCGGTGGCAAGCGCACCATTACCGTTCACCAGATCCTGTCGCACCGGGGCGGCATACCGGCGATTCCCCGGGAAACGTCGATTGATGTGTTGTGGGACCGGGAGGAGATCTGGCGCTTGTTGTGTGCCGCCACGCCGGTGGAGGTGGACGGCTCCAAGGTGGCTTACCACGCGATTACCGGTGGTTACGTGCTGCAGCGGGTGCTGGAGAAGGTCACCGGTGACAGCATTGAGAATTTTCTGGATCGCACGCTGCGCCAGCCCATGGGCATGACCTGGTTCACCTATGGCATAGCGCCGGAACACCTGAATGACCTGGCCTGTAACTACGCCACCGGGCCCACGCCGCGTTTTCCGGTGTCCTGGATTGTCCATCGCGCCCTGGGCGGGGATATCCGCACGGTGGAGCGCGTCAGCAATGATCCGCGCTTCCAGGAGGCGGTGATTCCGGCAGGCAATCTGTGTGGCACTGCCGAGGAGATGGGGCGGTTCTTCCAGATGATGCTGAACGGCGGGGTCTGGAACGGTAAGCGTATCTGCAGTGAAATGACTGTTCGGCGCGCCATCCAGCAGTTTGGCTCACTGCAGATTGACCGGACCATGATGATACCCATGCGCTTCAGCGCCGGCATGATGCTGGGTGGCAACCCCGTCGGACTGTGGGGGCAGCAGAGCCGATACGCCTTTGGCCATGTGGGGCTGATCAACAAGCTCTGCTGGGCCGACGCCGCCCGGGATATTTCGGTCAGCCTGCTGAACACCGGCATCCCGATTGTTGGCCACCACATTCCGGCGCTGGCGAAGTTCGTCTACACCGTGTGCCGCCGGTTCCCGCTGATTCCCGAGGCACAGCGCCCGTTGATTGCGGCCTGACTGGCCGGACGGAAACTCAGGATCAGAGCGTTCGTAACTGGGCTTCGAGAATGCCCAGCACCGAGGACAGGATGTCCCGGAAGTCGGTCAGGGTCTGGGTTCTCTGGATCACGTCTTCACGGTTCTCATCCAGCCGTTCGAGTTTGGGGACTACCCGGCGAATGCCTTCGGTGATCACTTCATAGGGGTAGTGATGATCCTGAACACTGAGTTTGTTGATCTCGGCCACTTCCTGGCTGAAGATGCTGATGATGTCGTAGAGCAGATCCTTGTGGTGGATACTGCTGGCTTCCCAGTAGGCATCGTCGAGCAGTTCCAGCAGGGACAGGTACTCGCGGAGGGTGTCGGCAACGGAAGTCTGGGTCATAAGCGGTCTCGGTGTTTCCGGGACAGCGGATTAACCGGCCCCGGAAAAAGCTGGATTCCTGTGGAACTATAGCAGGGTATGGCACGTCTGGTATTAAAGCATGGCGCCAATGGCTGAAACAGAAATGAAGCTCTATTCATTTTAATTGCGCCTGGTTCGACAGTTGGGCACACTTCAGCCATCGGAAAAGGACTTTTCACGACTCAACGGACGAGAACCCGAATGGACAAACCGACATCCCCCCAGGAACAGCCGAGGTCCGAAGTCAGACTGGACCAGTATGACAGCGTACGCAGCCATGTGCGCCAGCAGGTGAGTTCCGAAGTCGAGCGCCTGGAGCGCCGCATTGAAACCCTCCGCCTCACCCGGGCCCCCCACGCCGCCATTATGATCTCCACCTACGAGCGCATGATTGACCGCAAAAAGGGGTTTCTGAAGAACCACGATCTTAAGGAAACCGGCGCCTACTGAGCGGCCCCGACCCAGGGCCGTGCTCAGTTATCGGTCAGTTTCGCCCGCCGGACGTTGCAGTCTGATAGCTGGCGGTCGGGGAATCCAGATTCAGGCAGTATTGTTCGTTGTTCCTGGTCTGGCCCGGGTTGTCGGGGTCGTCTTCCTGCGGCGGCTGGTCCAGTGAGGTGAACAGGTCCACGGTGCCGGCCTCATAATCCAACCGGATCTTCAGACAGTCCACGGTGTCTCCGGCAAATTCGAACTCCGGTCCGCCCGTGGAGCCCTGTTGGGTGCCCACCGCCGTGCCGTCGATATTGAGGGTATCCGTGTTCGCGCCCTCGTACTCCCGGACAAACGACATCTCCCGTTCACCGGCAATGACAATGCTGCCTTCGGTATGCAGGCGGGCTCCGTCGTTGTAGCCGGAGACCTGGAAATCCCGGGGCAGGAACTGGGTGCCCAGGGTGGCGCTGGGCCGGGTGGAGCTCTCGGCAAAGGTGCCCGAAGCTACCCAGTTCAGGATCCGGGTCACCTGGTTGGAGGTGTCCGGGGTGTACACCCATTTCACAATGGGGTAACGCCACTCGTACTCGGACACGGGGCGGCCATCGACGAAGGCGCCCTGGTCGGTAAAGCGGATGTAGACGTCGTTGGTGGTGTTGCTGTATTCGCCAGCCTGGGCAACGTCAATGCGGGCGCTGATGTACTGCCTGGCGTCGTTGAAGTTGGCGATGTTATTTTCCCCGATGACCCGGCGCATCAGGTCCAGGGGGTTACGCACCGAATCCAGTGCCGGTGTCGGGTCACCGCTGACCGTCAGGCCCAGAAACGTCGCCAGTTGACTCCGGATACCCGAGGCCCTGGCCTCGGCGTCGCTGCCCTCGGTCGACGCGGGCTCCACCGCCCGGAACAGGTCGGCGAACAGGGTATTGCCGGTCTGCTCGGTCAGGGTGAAACTGGAGAACGTGACGTCGACGTTGGTGGCCGGGTTAAAGGCCGTGGGCCCGGTATCTTCCAGCCCGCAGCCCACAAGGCCCAGAAACGGCAGGGAAAAAGCGGCGAAAAGGCAGGAATGTCTCATTTCAGAAGGCCCCGAGGTGCGTCAACCGGCGTAAACGGCTAAAGTGAATGTCCGCGGGGCACTGCGCCCCGGCCAGACTGCTGACAATAAACCAAAGAACGGCCATCTACCCTCGCGGAGATCACATTTTGCGGCAATGGCTCAACTCGATTGCGGAACGGCTGACGCTCCGGATACTGGTGCTTCTGGTGGTGTCGCTGCCGACGGTGTCCGATGCTGCCGGCGCTTGTCGCGATGGTGAGATCGTCCTGACGCCCGGTACCGAGAGTGTGCGTGATCTGGGGGGCTGCATCTGGTACCTGGAAGACCCCCGTCAGGAATACCGGCTGGACGAGATCCGGGCCATGCCCCAGGGGCGTTTCACCCGTCATGACAGTGGCGTGCTGAATTTCGGCTACACCGAGTCCGCCTACTGGACTCGCTTTGATATCAGCCTGTCCGGCCGGGACCCGCAGACCGACTGGATACTGGAACTGGCGTTGCCGCTGGTCGACAAAGTCGCCCTCTATCTGGTCCGGGATGGCAAGCTGGTGGCCCAGCGCAGTGCCGGCTACCTGGACGACTGGGCCGACCGGGACCTGGCGGTGCCCAATCCCACGTTCCGTCTGAATCTCGCCCCGGACACCGTGAACACGGTCTACCTCCGCATCACCAACACCAACACCTTCCGGCTTCCCATCAGCCTGTGGCATCCGGACCGCTATATTGAAAAGGTGTCGGTGGACGAGGCGGTGCGTGGCCTGCTGCTGGGCAGCATTCTTGCGATTCTCGCCTACAACCTGTTTGTGGCGGTGTCGGTGCGGGAAAGGAGCAACATCTATTATGTGCTCTATCTGGTGTCGGCGTCGGTCTTCATTGCCACCGAGCAGGTCCACGGGGTCCAGCTGCTGGACAGCCGGCCCACCATTTTCAACAAGGAATACCTGCACTTCCAGATCATTCTGACCTGGTTCTGGGGCTTGTTAATGGCCCGTTCGCTGCTGGAGACCCGGGAGCGGTCCGCGGATCTGGATCAGATCATACGGCTGTGCCTGTATTCGGTGGTGGCCACCTTTGTACTGTCCATCTTCCTGCCCTACCACGTGGCGATGGAGTGGATTGTGGTGGGGTCGGTGTTGCTCAGCATGATCCTGATTCTGGTCAGCTATCTGTCGTGGCGTTATTACAATCCGGCCGCGCGCGCCTACTTTTTCGCCTGGACCCTGGCCCTGGTGGGTTTTGGTATCTACGCCCTGACCGTGATGGGCTACTTGCCGCTCAATACCTTCACGCTCTATTCACCGCAGATCGGGCTTACGGCGCAAATCATCCTGTTTTCCTTTGCCCTCGCCGACCGCATCAAACAGGTGCAGGGGCAGGCCCTGGGCTGGAGCCAGCGGGCGCTGTCGAACCTGCAGCGGTACCAGTCGCTGTTTGATAACGCCATCGAAGGCGTGTTCCAGATGTCTCTGGACCGCCGGTTTGTCACCGCCAATCCGGCCATGGCCCGGATGATGGGCTATAACACCAGCCGCGAGATGCTGGCGCGCAACCCGGATGTGCTGGAAGCCTGCATGGCCGATGACCGCGTGCGGCGGCTGGTGGTGGAGCAACTGGAGGCCCGGGGCACGGTGAAGGGCATTGACGCCCGATACCTGACCCGGGATGGCGCCGAGCGCTGGGCCACGATATCCCTGCACACGGTCTACGATGCCGAGGGGCAGCCGACGCATCTGGAAGGCACCTGCATTGACGCCACCGAAAGCCACCAGCGCCAGCAAATCGAGCGGGAGCGCGAGCAGGAGCGGCTGGAGAAGGAACTGGCCCGCAACTCCGCGGAAGCCAAAAGCCAGTTTCTGGCCAACATGAGCCACGAAATCCGGACCCCGCTGGCCGCCATCATCGGCTACGGTGAAACTCTGCTGGACCCGGATCTGAACGCGCAGGAAAAACGCAGCAGTGCTGAAACTGTGGTGCGCAGTGGCCGGCATCTGCTGGATCTGGTGAATGATATCCTCGATCACTCCAAAATCGATGCCAACAAGCTGGATGTGGATGTGGTGTCGGTCAACCTGCCGGAACTGCTGGACGAAATCCGGGCCTTTTTCGCCCCCCGGGCCCGGGAGAAGGGGCTGGATTTCAGCATTATCTGCGACTTTCCGCTGCCGGAGCAGATTCAGACCGACCCCACCCGGCTGCGTCAGATTATTATTAATTTGTGCGGAAATGCGCTCAAATTTACGGAAAAGGGGTCTATTTCCCTGATTGTACGTTGCGACCGGGCCAGTGAAATGCTGATTGCCCGAGTGGTGGACACCGGCATCGGCATGAAACCCGAGCAGTTGGGCCGGCTGTTCGATCCCTTTGCCCAGGGCAGTGCCGCGATCTCCCGCCAGTACGGCGGCACCGGGCTGGGCCTGAGCATTTCCCGGCGCCTGGCAGAAATGCTGGGCGGCAGTATTACCGTCAACAGCACCTATGGGGAAGGCAGTGAGTTCGAACTGTCGATCCGCACCGGGGCCCTGGCCCAGGTGCACTTCCTGCGCGATGCCTCCGAGCTCAGTCAACGGCGCCGAACCATTCCGATGGTGGTGGCACCGCAACTGGCCGGTCGGATACTCTGTGCCGAGGACAACGATGTGAACCGGCGGCTGGTGTCGCTGCTGGTGGCCCGGACCGGGGCCGACATGACACACGTCAGCAATGGCGCGGAAGCGCTGGAAATGGCTATCCGCGAGCGGTTTGACCTGATCCTGATGGATATCCAGATGCCGGTGATGAATGGCCGGGATGCCACAGCGGCCCTACGGGAGGCGGGGGTTAACACGCCGATCATCGCGCTGACCGCCAACGTGATGTCCGAGGACATCGCGGACTACCGGTTGGCGGGGTGTAACGAGCACCTGGCCAAACCCATCGACAAGCAACGGTTTTATGAAGTGTTGGCCCGGTATCTGGTGGTCCGGCCCGAGTCGCTGCAGACCCCGGTACAGCGCTACCATGGTCGGGTCCTGGTCGCAGAGGACAACGACGACAACCGCCAGTTGGTCGAGCGCATGTTGCATCGTCAGGGACTTGAGGTGATTACGGTAACCGGGGGCGACGAAGCGGTGCGCACCGCGCTGTCGGACTCGGTGCAGATGGTGCTGATGGATCGGCATATGCCCGGGATGGATGGCGTCGCCGCGACCCGGCTGCTGCGCCAGACCGGATTCCGGCGCCCGATTGTGGCCTTTACTGCCGGCGATGAGCAGGAAACAGACGCCCTGTTGGAGGCAGGCTGTGACAGCGTGCTCAACAAACCCATTGACCAGACCCGCCTGCAGGCGTTACTCGGTCGGTTCCTGGCCCCGTCGGATCCGGAGGGAAACGCCGACAGCGAGGACGACGACATTCGCCATCTGGTGAAACAGTTTCTCGAGGGCCTGGAGGCCCGCCGGCAGCGGATGCTCCGGGCCCTCGCCGCCAGGGAACCGCAGTCCCTGCAGACCGAGGCCCATCAGATCAAGGGCACGGCGGGGGCCATGGGGTATCCGATGATGACCCGACAGGCCGGGCTGCTTGAAGCGCTGGTCAAGGCCGAAGCACCAGACTGGGACCGGGTTCGCAGCGAGCTTGACGGGCTCAGTGAAATGATAACGCGTGCCCTGGCGACCGCCGAGACGCCAACCTGAGGGCACATGCTTGACCGACAACGGAACAACGCCCATGAGTGACAATCAGAACCGCAACGAACATTATTCGCTGAGCATGATGTACGGCACCTACGCCGACATTCTGTTCGTGCTTTTTCCGTTTCTGGTGATCGCGATGCAGCGCCTGTGGGATGGCCGGCTCTACGACACCCTGATGCGGGCAGACCTGAGCATCGCCGCCGCCATTCTTGCCGGCCTCGCCATTGGCAAGTTCGTGCTGGGGCTGGTGACCAACCGGGACCTGGGGCGCTACAAGGAGCGCATCGTGTTCTTCATCGCACTGACCCTGTTTGTGGTTCTCGGCCCCGCCATCATCCTGATGCTGAGTATTATGGGTAGTGCCGAGGTGCCCGGGTTCGTGGCTTTTGTCCAGCCCATACTGCTGATTATCGCCATTTCCCTGTATACAACCGCGGTCAGCATCAGCAACATCCTGACCCGCCATGGCACCGAAGGTCAGGCACCGGAACCCGGTGATGAACTGCCGGCGGCCGGACAGTCACCGTCCCCGGACCGGCGCCCGGCGCCGCTGGATCTGCCGCGCCGGACCGGAAATGATTCGCACTAGCCGGCCGGATGACCGACACTATTTACTGACAGGAGACAGACCATGAGTGATCTGAGGGTGCTGGTGGTGGAGGACGAGCCGGTCATGCGGGCGCGGCTGGTAGACATGCTGTACAACGCTGGAGCGTCCCAGGTATCAGAGAGCCCGAACGTGGCCTCCGCCCGGGCGGCCTTCGACGCCCAGGAATTCCAGATTGTACTGCTGGATCTTGGGCTGCCCGACGGCGACGGCCACGAACTGATGAATGAATTCAAGCGCCAGCGGGAGGGCCAGCATGTGGTGCTGGTTACGGCCGATGATTCCATCGACAGCATTCAGCGAGCCATCAGTGCTGGTGCCAACGGCTATGTGGTCAAACCCTATTCCCAGGAAAAGATACACGACGTGGTGAACAACTACGCCATGGTTCACGGAGGTGACATGGCGCTGGTGCGGGGGCTGAACCGGCCTCACTGACGGATTCAGCCTCCCGCGAGGCAGGTTCAGGCAACCTGGCGCGCAATCCAGGAGTTGTAGCGGTTGGCCAGGGCGCGCAGATAGCGCGCTTCGGCTTCGCCGGGGTTGCTCAGCACACCCTTGAAGATCCAGCCGCGTTCGTACAGTCCCAATACCCGCTGCTCATCATCCAGATTGACCCGCTGATTCAGTTTCTTGCAGATGGCATCCAGCAGTGGCAGCTTCTCGGGGCGCTTGATCGGGCCCTGACGGCTGTTCACCGGTTGATTGGCGGCACGTGGTGTCGGATGTCTTTTCATGATGTTCCCCTTGTCGTTTTGCGGCTGCAAAAACAAAACCCCGGAGCCAGAAGCAACCGGGGTTTTCGGAGAAGCGGACCCGGTCGCTGCGTAGGCTCCCGGGACTGACCGAAAGCCGTTAGATGTCTTTTACCAACGCGCGTACGGATTGCCCGTTGTGGCAACCCATGGCTGTGAAAACAGTTAGCTGTGGAATCATTCTGGTCATATCGGCTTTTTTGAGTTCGGTTCACTGCTCAGTGTATCGGTTAGCAGGCGGTTTGCAATAGCCCGGCGGCTTCGGCAAACGCGTACAGACGCGGGTGCCAGTGCCTGGCGATAATAACCAAGTCACGTGTTTTACGTTGTGCAATCCAGGGTGTCTGTTGTGTCGGACGCCCCATGGATCTCTCCTTTCTACGCAGCCTTCGGGCTGCGTTTTTTTTGGCTCAGGCCTGGTGGCTGTGGTTTGAAAGGGTGGTCCTCGGAAGATCCGGGTCTGTCACCCGTCCCCAGGTTTTGTGCAGGATCAGCGCATCATTGGCGGCCCGGTGAACCGGCAGCCCCAGCTCCGATATAACCTGCTGGCGTACCGGGGCCCATTCGCGAACCTGCTGCGGGCCCAGTAGCATGGAGATGGATTCGAGCTGGAACTGAGGTTGAATGCCGGCCGCCCGGAACAGCCGGTGCAGCCAGAAGCTGTCGAAGGTCCAGGCGTCGCAGAATACCTGCTCCGGTAACAGTGCGTTCAGGCCACTGGCGACCTCCCGGACCTGGGCGCCTTCCGCCTCCAGGGTGGCGCGGGAAATGCCGTGGATCTGTTCCGCATTCTCGGACCAGTCCTGCCAGAGTACATGGGGGGCGATCAGCCAGCTGTGCAGATGGCCATCCGGCAGGCAAATGCCGACCTCAATCGGATAGCTTGCGATCAGGTCGAGGCTGGAGGCCTCAAAATCGATAAATGCCGGGCTGAAGTCGGTGGCCATTGCGTCAGTCTGGTTGATGGGTTGTTTTTCGTTGAGTTTACCCGCCCCACATCCGAGACGCGAACCCAACGTGTCCGTGCACTGTTACAATATGTCCACTCAATGTAAAAGCCCGATGACACCGGCCAGTCCGGTGCGCGATGGGCGATGATCCGTTCACCCGAATGACTGTCAGGGAGCCCGAATGACTGACACCGTGGTTGTAATCTATTCCGGAGGCATGGACTCCTTTACTCTGCTCCACGAGGCCCGGGCGCGGGGCCACCGGGTCCATGCCCTGTCCTTCAATTATGGCCAGCGCCATGTGCGGGAACTGGCCTGTGCCCGGTCGGTGTGCGCAGCCCTGGCCATCCCCCACAAGGTGATCGATATCCGCGCCATGGGTGAGGTGATGGCCGGCTCGTCCCTGACCTCGGATCTTGAGGTGCCGGAGGGGCACTACGAGGAAGACAGCATGAAGGCCACGGTGGTGCCCAATCGCAACATGATCCTGCTGTCGCTGGCCACTGGCTACGCCGTGACCGTCGGCGCCGGCGCTGTGTGGTATGGCGCCCATGGCGGGGATCATGCCATTTACCCGGATTGCCGGCCGGAGTTTGTCGCCAGAATGGACGCGGTCTGCCGGGTGGCAAACTATGAGCCGGTGGCCGTTGAGGCGCCGTTCATGGCGCTGACCAAAGGCGACATTCTGGCCCGGGGCCTGGCGCTGGGTCTGGACTATGCCCGGACCTGGACCTGCTACAACGGTCGCGAGCAGGCCTGTGGACGCTGTGGTTCCTGCGTCGAACGGCTGGAGGCGTTTGCCGAGAATGGTGTCTCTGATCCATTGTCCTATGAGGCGGGGTGCTGATGTACCGGGTTAAGGAGGCGTTCTACACACTCCAGGGCGAAGGCGCCCAGGCGGGTCGTGCCGCGGTATTCTGCCGATTCAGCAAATGCAATCTGTGGACCGGCCGGGAAAAGGATCGCGGCTCGGCGGTCTGTCAGTTCTGCGATACGGATTTTGTTGGCACCGACGGCCAGAATGGCGGTCGGTTTGCCACCGCCGAGGCGCTGGCGGCTCATATCCGTGCCCTGTGGCCGGAGGCGCCGGGTAGGCCCTATGTGGTCTGTACCGGGGGTGAGCCGTTGCTGCAGCTGGATGAGCCCCTGATTGCGGCATTTCACCGGGCAGGACTGGAAGTGGGGGTGGAAACCAACGGAACCCTGCCGGCGCCGGAAGGCATTGACTGGCTCTGTGTCAGCCCGAAGGCGGATGCGCCCGTGGTAATCACCACGTGTGATGAACTCAAGCTGGTGTACCCGCAGGTTCTGGCCATGCCGGAACGGTTTACCGGGATGGCGGCCCGGCATTTCTTCCTGTCGCCCATGGCCTCACCGTCCACATCTGACGGCGACACCGATCCGGTGAAACTCAGCAATACCCGTAAAGCCACCGAGTACTGCCTGGCCCATCCCCAATGGCGGCTGACACTGCAGATGCACAAAATAATCGGTATCGATTAAGTCACCGGCGGATAACGGATTACAGGGGCGCCGGGCTGGTTGACCGGATCGTCGCTGTCACCGGTCGGCGCGCCTCGGCACGGTAGTGGCTGGGGCTGTCTCCGGTCCACCGTTTGAACGCCCGGGTGAAATTGGCGGCATCGGCGTACCCCAGGGCGTCGGCAATCTGGCCCAGGGTCATGCCGGTGTTTGCCAGCAGGTCCCCGGCCCGCTCCAGACGTACCTGGTCCACCAGGGTCTGGAAGCTGGCCTCTTCTTCCTGCAGACGGCGCTTCAGGGTGCGCTCGGAGACGAACAGTGTGCCGGCCACCCGGGCGAGTTTGGGTGGAAACGGATGGCTGGTCTCGATGACCCGTCGAACCCGGCAGGCGAAGCCTGCATCTGCCGTCAGTTCCCGGAGCGCCTGCTCGCATTGGGCCCGGGCGGTGATTGCGAGTTGGTCATCGCTGAAGCGAACCGGCAGTGACAGGCTGGAGATGGGCACCACCAGAGCGTCCTCGGCGGCACCGTAGTCCACGGGCACGGCGATGCGCTGGCGGAAACGATGGAAATACGCCGGCTCCGGACCCCGGCGTTGAACCCGGGAGCCGGCGACCGGTGCCCCGGTCAATTGTTCGCCCATGGTGACGCAGCCAAACAGCATGGCATCCAGGATAAAACCTTGCAGCGGGCCCAGATCGACTTCGCAGGAGACCGAGTAATGGACATGGCTGCTGCCCTTGCGCCGGGTGACCGTGAGGTGGGGCGCTCGCAGCGTCAGATAGCGGGTCATCAGGTCGAGGGCCTCCTGCAACGTCCGGCTACTCATAACGGCCGTCCCGAGTGCACCGTGCAGGGGCAGTTTCAGTTCCCGGGCCAGCATGATACCGAGGCCCGGCTCGCCACTTTCGATCATCGCCCGGGTGACGAACTCAGCCGCCTGGGACTGGCTGACCCTGAGGTCGGTGGATTTGAGCCTGACTGGGTCCAGGCCGACCCGGCGAAGCAGGTCCCGCTCATCCACACCGATACGGTTCAGCAGTTCGGCCAACAGGTGCAGGTAGATGGCCGGCATGCCCAGGTCCTGGGTGATGGAGACGGAGGCGCGCATGGCAGGATCCTCGTTGTGTGCTGTTGTTGTTAGCGCGGTACGGTCAGCCGTTGTGCCGGGTGACGAATGCCGCCAGTGCCGAGGCGGACTTGCCCGGATTCTCGAGCATGGGAAGGTGTCCAACACCTTTAAAAACGATCACTTCCGCGCCCGGTGTGGCGCGCTCAAACCAGGCCACGCAACGGGTTGGTGTAATCACATCGCGGTCTCCCCACTGGACTTGCAGCGGCGCAGTATGGCGTTCGAGATACCGTGCCGGAGCCAGGGCATCGGCCAGCATATCGTTAAAAATGTGGCGCAAGGCCGTTGTCCGTTGTAACAGGTCCGGCCCCAACAGGCCCGTCATCGCCAGCCCGGATGCGGTTGGCTTGCCTGAACCGACGCTGTTGAACATCCGGTAGACGCCTTTCCAGTCCCGTGGGATCAGTATGTCATCCCGGTCAGACCGGACCGGAGCGTTCAGGTCGGCGTCCGGGTGCTCCGGAATGCCGGCACTGTTGAGCAGGGTCAGGGAACGCGGGGCGGTCCCGAGTTTGTGTGCCAGGATACTGGCGATGGCGCCCCCCATGGAGCTACCCACAAGGTGAACGTTCTCGGTGGGAAAACGCGCCAGCCAGTCCGCAAGCCTCACCGCCTGGGCTTCATAGCGGTAGCTCGCCTCTGGCCGGTAGTCGCTCTCGCCCAGTCCGGGCAGGTCGGGTACCAGAAGGTGCCAGTGCCGGGGCAGTCGGCGGAGCCAGAGCCCCCAGTTTTCCTTCATGGCGGCGAAGCCATGGATCAGCAGAACCGTGGGCCGGCCGGCCCCGGGTGTTCCCCGTTCCAGGTACACCATTCGGTGGCCATCCAGCGAGGTCTCGCGGCGTTCGGCCTTTAGCAGCCAGCGCTGGCCCGTGCGCGCGGCCGGCCAGAAATTCGGCATGGGAATGTTCATCATCTATCGGGCTCACATGGCAACGACTGTCCTTGCCAGTTTACTCCCGACAGTGGGCCGAACCTTGGCCTTGTCGCCGCACTGCCAGGGCATCCGGGCAACTGAGGGTAGCCAGGGGTTTCGGGACGGGCTGTAACCCGGTACTAAAGCCGGATGTCGGTAATCACCGGGTTGTGATCCGAGGCCCGCCAGGGCATGGCATCCGGAACCCTTTCGGTTTGCTGGTAGCCCAGCGCCCGGGGCTCGGAAGCATTGACCCGCCAGACCCTGGCGCCCAGAATTCTCGGCCCCAGATCGGCGCTGGCCAGAGCGTAGTCCAGAGAGCCCCTGGCACCCCGGAAACGGTAGGTGTAGTGGCTGCAGGCTTCCGGAGTGCAGGGGTGAAACCGGTGCACCTGACTGGTGAAGCCATGCTGCCGGAATACCGCCAGGGGGTCTTCCTGATAATAGCTGTTGAGGTCGCCGGTAATCAGCGTGCCGGCCAGGTCTGGTGGTGTCGGCAGGGTTTCCAGCCAGCTGATAACGGCCTTCGCGGCCCGGGTCCGGCGTGCGGCATAGCATCCCTGGCCATCCTGCTGGTCGCGATCGTTTCCGGTGGCGCCCCGGCAGGATTTGGATTTCAGATGCGGGACGACGACCCGAACGGCCGTGCGGTGACCCTCGACCCGGAAAATCTGTGCCAGAGGGGGCCGACCGCTGCCCTGGAAGACGCCGTGGGTAAGGCGCTGGGGTTGAGCCACGGGAACGATGCGGTCCCGGCGATACAACAGGGCGGTGCGGATGGCGTCGGTACCATCGCCCTCGGCGGTTTCCACAAACTGCCACTGGGGCCCGAGGGCCCGGGTGAGCTCGGCGATGGCGCTGGTGCCACCGTAGCCGTCATTTTCCAGCTCCGCCAGCGCAAGAATGTCGGCTTCCGGCGCCCGGAGTAAGGCCACCAGCCTCCGCTGCTGTTGTTGAAAGTCAGCATGGGTACTGGCGCCCCTTGGCGTCGGGAACCCTTCCCCGTTGCCATCGCCGTTGAAATAATTGCCCAGATTCAGTGCCAGCACGCGGATGTGGGGTGCCGCAGGGCGGTCGGGCGCGGCGGGCCTGACATTGGCGGCGGTAAAGACGGGGGGTGACTCAGGCTGGATGCGCCAGTCCCCGAACCGGAAATCGAGGATGCCGGACAGGGAGTGAACCTGGTCTCCGGCACGGACGGTGTTGTCGATGCTCAGCCCGCCCGGTGGCCAGGGTACGGGTTGGGGTTGGCGGAGGCCACGGGCGTCATCGAGCAGGACCCGTTGCTGCCGGTTGCGCGCGGCCATTTTTGCGGCGCCGGGGCCGGGGGCCAGATATTCGGTGGCGATGACGATGTCGTCGGTGGCCAGTGTGAGCTCGCCGTAACGGGCCAGGTTCCAGGTATCGACCACGGTGAGTGGGGGTGACCGCCGGATGCGCATGTTTTCGAGGGATTCCAGGGCATCCGGCCAGAGCAGGGTCAGCTCTTTCGGTGCCGGCAGCGCGTTGCCCCGACCACAGACGTTCAGGGCTTCAATGTCTGCCAGTTCGGTCAACCCGTGAAATTCCTTGACGGTACCGGTCACTCTGAGGCGATCACCGAGCTCACCCGAGGTTCGTCCGGTGTAGACAAAGAGCGCTTCAGACGTGGCCGGGTCGCCGTCGGTCTCATGATCGGCCTGCTGCAGGTAGAAACCCCGGAAACCACCCGGCGTCCGGGTGTCGAGCGTCAGGATACCCTCCACGGTGGCCTGCTGCCCGGCCTTGGGCGAGGTTTTACCCGGGCCCTGAATGCTGGCGATGGGCGTCGCCGGCTGACCACACGCTGCCGAGGCCGCTTCGGTGAGTCCGAAGAGCAGCAGTGCAATGGGCAGGGCAGACGTACGACCAGCCGTCAAGTTCACGCCATCGGCTTAGCTGAGGCCGGCGACGGCTTTCAGCGCCCGTTCCCGCTTGCTGCCGAACCCGAGTTGATCCGGGTTGGCCAGCTCCAGCTGCTGGATCAGCGGGTCCGGGTGGTGATTGTCCACGGCAATGCCAAGACGGGACAGCACATAGGGTGCCAGGGCGGCTCGGGTGTCCACCTCCAGGCAGCCCCGCTCCATGCCATAGTCCCGGGCGATGATGGCCTGCTGGGCGTCGGTCAGCCGTGGGTCCGGGGTGATGATCATGGTCACCTGCCGGTTCCAGTCCGCATCGCTCTGGCGGGTATGCCGGGCTTTTTGCCGGAGCGCTTCCGGCGAGGTCCGGAACCGGCTCAGAGCAAAATCCCGATACTCCCGATTGGAATCGCACCAGGCTCGCAGGTGCCAGGCATTGCCGGTGCACACCAGGGTGTGTGGCTCAAGAATACTTTCCACTGCCTCCGGTCTGCTCAGGGACGCGTAGCTGGCCCGGAGCTGGCGCCCGTGGCGGGTCGCCGTTACCACGGCACGCATGGTTTCCGGGGCAATGACCCGATTCGGGCCCTGCACAACGGTGCTGTCCGGCAGGCCGATGTCGAATGATTCAAAGGTGTTGCTCAGACTCTGCTGGCGGGCCAGCAAATCCTGGTATTCGCTTACGCAACCCCGGGTCACCACCGGCCGAAATCGTGTTGCCGGTACGTACCCTTTCAGGTGGCGGTCGTACATCAGGTTGCCGGGTGCCAGTTCACGCAGGTAGGTGTTGATGTCCTTGGAAGCTTGTTGGCGACCGATGCCAAAGCTGTGGCAGATGTGGTTGGTGGTCAATCGACCTTCCCAAAGGGCAACCGTTTCAATCAGTCGATAGCGAAGCAGTAGATCCCAGCGGATGGGCCAGTCCGTTTTTTTCATAACCAGGCGCTCACGGTCCAATGAATAGCTCGATTTTTATGTTACCTGCAATGGCACGTCGGGTCTGTTACGACCCATTAATGTAAAATCCCGTAAAACCGCGCCATGGCAGCCTTCCAGGCCGGTTCCCGGTTGCCGGGCAGGGTAACGGGAAGTGCTTAGTGGCCTTGCTGGTAAAGGGCTGGTGTAATGCGCTGCCGGCAAAATCCGGACCTTGCTGCTACCTTAATTTTCAGTGATCTGAATTCATCCCGCAAAGCCCGGAGTGTCTCTGATGACCCGAATGGTCACCTCATTGTCTGCCCTGATTCTCAGTATTGTGCTGCTGGTGAGTGGCAACGCCTTCCTGATGACCTTGCTGGGTATCCGCCTGAGCATCGAATCGGTGTCGCCGGACATTATCGGCTGGGTGCTGGTCTGTTACTCCATTGGCTTTGTGCTTGGTACCCTTTATGTGCACAAGGTGATCGGCCGCGTGGGTCATATCCGGGCGTTCGCGGTTTTTGCCGCCATCGCGGCGGTGACCTCACTGCTGTATCCGATGGCGATTTCCATGGTGTTCTGGGCGGTCCTGCGGGTGCTGTCCGGGTTCAGCATCGCCGGGGTGCTGGTGGTGATCGAGAGCTGGTTTTCCAGCCGCGCCACCAACAGCAACCGGGGCGCCCTGTTCGCCGTGTACCAGATTGTGTTTTACCTGTCCGCGGCGGGTGGCCAGCTTATCGTCAATGTCGGTGATCCCGCCAATTTCATGCCCTTTTCTCTGGCGGCAATCCTGCTGGCCCTGGCCCTGGTGCCACTTTCCCTGACCCGGATGGACGCCCCGGTGATTGAACAGGTTCAGCGTATTTCGGTGTTTACCCTGGCTCGTGAGTCCTTTACCGGTGTCTTCGGAGCGCTGATCTGCGGGGTTATGATCGGTGGTTTTTATGCTCTGGGGCCAGTCTACGCCACGCTGGTTGGTCTGGATGTCGCCAAAACCTCAACGTTTATGGCCAGTGCCATTGTTGCGGCAATGATCCTGGCCTGGCCACTGGGTCGGCTGTGTGATCGCTTTGATCGCCGCCGGGTGATGTTCTGGGTGGCCATAATGGCCGCAGCCTCCGCCGGCACCGTCGGTGTGCTTGGCACTCAGAATCTCTGGGTGCTGACCCTGCTGGTGGGCCTGTTTACCGGGTTATCGGCCACGATCTACCCGATTGCGGTGGCCATCACCAACGATCGCATGGAAAGTAGCCGCATCGTGGCTGCCAGTGCCACGCTGCTGCTCAGTTATGGCATCGGCAGCGTGATCGGGCCGGTGGTGATGGCGAAACTGATCGCCTTGCTGGGGCCGAAGGGGCTGTTCCTTGGCAACACCGGCTTCCTGATGCTGCTGGCACTGGCGACCAGTTACCGCATTAGCCATACCGCGGACGTGGCCGTTGCCGATCAGGAGCACTACATTCCGACCATGCCGGAGACCTCGGTAGTATTGACGGAGCTCGATCCACGTAATACCGAGTTCCATGAGCATGCCGAGCCCGGGGACACGGCGGGGGAGGGCCTGCGCCAGGCGAGCTGACGCAGGCCCTGGCGACCAGGCTTTCGGTTTTCCCCCATTTTGTTTTTACTTGCGCATCTGTTTTTATGTCAATGGTTAGCTTACTATTGGTAACTTTCCGATAATGTAAGTTTCCTGGTCGACGGCTTACCATTCCACAGCGCCGGCGGCCACAGAACGGAGTAAGAGTTATGAGAGATCAGTTTCCCTTTGCCGTGGCGCGGGTCACCCGCCGCTGGCGCAAGCTGCTCGATGAGCGCCTCAAGGATCTGGGTGTCACCCAGGCCCGCTGGACCACCATGGTGTATCTGCAGCAAGGCGGTGAAGGCCTGACCCAGCGTGAGCTGGCGAGCCTGATGGCCATCGAGAACCCCACGCTGGTGCGCTTGCTGGATAGCCTGGAGCAGCAGGGGCTGATCGAACGCCGGCCCTGCCCGAATGATCGACGGGCCCGGCGCCTGTACCTGACCGATGACGGCAAGGCGTTTATGGAGGATTTGTCGGGGCGTGCCGCCAGGTTGCGCGAGGAAATGCTGGATGGCATCGGGGATCAGGAAATCGAATGTGCGATCAAAGTTTTCCACAAGATCCTGGAAAACGCTGAAAAACAGAAGTAAGCGTTGAGCGACAACACGGTTGAAGGCCTGAAGGCCCGTTACGGAGAACACTGGCGCTGGCTGGCAGTGGCCACGGTGATGCTGGGCACCATGGCTACGGTGCTCAGTGCCACGGTGGTCAATGTCGCGCTGCACGAAATCATGATGGAGTTCGGTATTCGCCAGGGCCAGGTGCACTGGCTGGCTACCGGGTTCATCGCCGCCATGACGACCACGATGCTGGCGTCGTCCTGGTTACTGGATCATTTTGGCGTTCGCAAAACCCTGGCTACGGCCATGACTCTGTTCACCCTGATCTCGCTGGTGGGTGGTTTTGCCGACTCCCCCGGGCAGCTGATTGCCGCACGCATTGGTCAGGGCGCCATGGCCGGCCTGATGCAGCCCATGGGCATGTACCTGGTGTTCCGCATCTTCCCCCGCAATCGTCGTGGGCAGGCCATGGGCATCTACGGCATGGGGGTGATACTGGCCCCTGCACTGGGGCCAGTGCTCGGGGGTTTTCTGGTGGATCAGCTGGACTGGCGCTACGTGATGTTTGCACCAGCGCCGGTGACCCTGATCGGCGTTGTCATGGCCTGGCGTTTTCTGCCATTGCCGGTATCCCGGCCAGCGCCCTATCGTTTCGATCTGCCTGGCCTGCTCTTGCTCGGTACGGTCATCGGTCTGTCTCTGGATACCCTGAACCGGTTGCAGTTGCTGGCGGGCCAGGAAGTCCGCATTGCTGCGCAGGCATTGCTGGTGATCGTTTGCCTGGCGCTGTTTGTGGTCCGCGAGCGGCGTGCCCGGCACCCGCTGGTCAATGTAGCGCTGCTGCGCAAACCGGTGTTCCTGTACGCCAATCTGGGCGCCATGGCCCTCGGGCTCGCCCTGTTCGGCTCCACCTATCTGGTACCGCTGTTTGTCCAGACCGCGCTGGGGTTCAGTGCGACCCAGGCGGGTCTGCTCATGTTGCCAGCCGGTATCGTGCTCGGCATGACTTTCCCTCTGGCCGGGCGGCTTGCGGATGGCCACAGCGCCCGCAAACTCGTGGTCTTCGGCATCGCCCTGTTCGCCACGTCTGCGGTGCTGTTTGCGTCGTCTGACCTGGAACTGGCGTTTGGCTGGCTGGCTCTCTGGACCGTAATCGGCCGTATCGGCATTGGTTTCATGTTGCCGGCCCTGTCCACCGGGGCACTGAACCCGTTGGCGCCGGAAGAGCTGGGTGCCGGTTCCAGCACCATCAATTTTACGCGGCAGCTGGGTGGGGCGTTTGGCGTCAACATGGTTGCCCTGACCATTGAGTTCGGTGAGCACGCCAATGGGCTGCCGACCATCAGCGCATTTCATTCCGCCTGGTGGCTGGTGGCGGCATTTGTGGCGATGGCTGCGATTCCGGTCTGGCGCATGCGGGTATAAATGCCCGGTTGCCCGGACCGGATAAATTGTCTATAGTGCCGGCACTCTTCAGGGGAGTAGCCTCCGCGCCGGGCATTCATGCTCACGGGCGGACGGTAGTCAACATACTTGGAGCTCAATCTCCGTGGCTACCGTGTTTCACCACTGCACCGGTGATATTGGCAAGACCTGAGGCGGTTTCACCTCCAGTGGGCGGAAGGTGGGCTGTCTCATGTCTGACGATCCGCCCCGGAGTTTTTCATGGACGCTTTTCTCGCTTCGACGGTTGCCGTGGCTATTGCTGAAATCGGTGACAAAACCCAGCTGCTCTCGCTGTTTCTGGTGGCCCGTTACGCCAAACGTCTGCCTATCATACTCGGTATCTTCCTCGCCACGATTCTGAACCACGCGTTGTCCGCCTGGCTGGGGGCCTGGGTTGCCGAATGGCTGCCGGAGGCCTGGTTGCCCTGGATACTGGCAACCAGTTTTATCGCCATTGCCCTGTGGCTGCTGATTCCGGACAAGGACAACAGCGAGGACTCCCGGTTTCTGGGCATGGGGGCGTTCATGGCCACCACCATCATGTTTTTCCTGGCGGAAATCGGTGACAAGACCCAGGTGGCGACGGTCGTGCTTGCAGCCCGGTTCGAAGCGACATTCTGGGTTATCATGGGCACTACACTAGGGATGTTGCTGGCCAATATACCGGTTATCATGGCAGGGCGCTGGTTGGTGGAGCGCCTGCCTCTGGCAACGGCGCGTGTTGCCGCCAGTATTCTGTTCGTGGTCCTGGCCGTGGTTACCGTTTGGGCCACGATTATGAACTCCTGACCACGCGGGCGGTCTGTAGATACGAATATTCAGGGTTTGGACATGATGTTAATGGCGGTTAGACAGATTATCGCGTTGCTGATACTGGGTATCGGGCTGGCCTTTGTACCTGCGTCTGCGGAGCAGGCCGATAAGAACCCGGCCAATGGTACGCCGGCTTCCGGACAGGCAGCGCCGGATCGTAGCCCACGGGTTCCCACCTTTGAGATTAAGGGCGATCTGGCCGGCCGGTTGGGGGTATATACCACCAGTTATGAAGAGACATTCGCCGGTATTGGCAACCGGCTTGCGCTGGGCTATCTGGAGTTGGTCAAGGCCAACCCGGGCGTGGATCCCTGGTTGCCGGGTGAAGGCACGACCATCACTCTGCCTCGCCAGTACGTCATGCCGGATGCCCGCCGTGAGGGCATCGTGATCAACCTGGCTGAGTACCGGCTGTATTACTTCACCGGCGGTGGTGTGCAGGTCTATCCCGTGGGCGTGGGCACCGCTGAAAACCCGTCGCCCCTGACCAGTGCCAAAGTGACCATGCCGCTGGAATCCCCGGCCTGGTACCCCCCTGCCAGCATTCGTGCCGAGTACAAAGCCTCCGGTGATTACCTGCCCAGGATGATTCCGCCGGGCCCCAATAACCCGTTGGGCAGTCATGCGCTGCTGCTCAGTGAAGAAGGCTACCTGATTCACGGCACGAACAAGCAGTTTGGGGTGGGTATGCCGGTGAGCCATGGCTGTTTCCGGATGTACAACGAGGATATCTCCCGGTTCGTGTATCAGGTGGAAAAGGGCACGCCGGTGCAGATTGTGCACGACCCGGTCAAGATCGGTATTTCCGGTGGTGAGGTCTGGCTGGAGGTGCATCGGCCCCATGAGAGCTATACTCAGGAAGACCGCAACCGATTGTGGCGCGAAGTGTTCGCCGAAGTTGAGGTGTTCCGGGCGTCACACCCCGGTGTGGTGGTGAAGCGTCGCAACATCGAACTGGCGGTGGTTCAGGCGGATGGCATCCCGACCATGATCGGAGAACAGTTGACCCGGGTGGCTTCCGACAAGACCGCCGCTGACAAGGCACCGGCTGCACCGGCTGAGCCGGAACCGACCCTGTATTTCTAGGCCGGTAAAGTCCCGGGAGGGTGACCACCTGAGTGACCAGGTGGTGGTTCAGCCACTCCAGGGATCTGGGAGGTGTTATGCAGACAGACCATCCCGAGAGGTCTGGCCGAAACAACCGGCTCCGGTTCTGGGCCGCGGTGTTCTTCGCCGGACTCGTCCTGGCCCTTGGCTCCCTCAGCTTCCATGGGCTTGCCCGGCAGGCCGATAGCGGTACCGTCCGGGTATTGACCATTGAAGGCGTCATAGGCCCGGCGACCATGGACTACGTGGTCCGGGGCCTTGAGCAGGCGGAGGCGAACGGTGACCGCCTGGTGGTGCTGGAAATGGACACACCGGGTGGGTTGATGGATTCCATGCGTGAGATCATCAAAGCCATCCTGGCCTCCGAGGTGCCTGTTGCCACCTATGTTTCGCCCCAGGGCGCCCGGGCGGCCAGCGCGGGGACCTATATTCTTTACGGCAGCCATATTGCGGCCATGGCGCCCGCCACCCACCTGGGCTCCGCCACTCCCGTGCAAATGGGTGGTTTCCCCGGCAGCCCGGAACCTTCAGACAAGCCTGCCGACGACCCGTCCGGAAGTGACCCCGAGACGTCCGGTAACGAATCCCCGGATGCCAGCCGTGAGGACGCCGGCGGCGGTGACGATCCGCAGCGCGGGAGCACGGCGATGGAGCGCAAGGTGCTGGAAGATGCGGTGGCCTACATTCGTGGCCTGGCGGAACGTCACGGCCGGAACGCTGACTGGGCGGAGGCCGCGGTGCGGGACGCCGTCAATCTGGGCGCCACGGAGGCACTGGAGCGCAACGTGATCGATGTTGTTGCCAACAGCCTGCCAGACCTGTTGACGCAGATTGATGGCCGCTCCGTGCAGATGGCCTCGGGTAAGATTACCCTGGCGACGGCCGACCTGGAGATTGTCCGCTCCGAGCCGGACTGGCGCACCCGTTTGCTCTCGGTGATCACCAACCCCAACGTCGCTTATTTCCTGATGATCATCGGCTTCTACGGCATTATTTTCGAGCTCGCCAATCCCGGCGCCGTGGTGCCCGGGGTGGTCGGTGCCATCTGTCTGGTGCTGGCGCTTTTCGCCTTCCAGGTGCTGTCGGTGAATTACGCCGGGCTGGCGCTGATTATCCTCGGGCTGGCCTTTATTGTGGCCGAGGCCTTCATGCCCAGCTTCGGGATACTGGGGCTCGGGGGGATTGTGGCCTTTGTAACCGGCTCGGTGATTCTGATGGATGGCAGCCACCAGGCGATTTCCCTGCCCACCATTGGCGGTACGGCACTGGTGGCGGCCGGTTTCATCCTGTGGACCGTGGTGCGCTTTGTCGGCTTGCGTAAACGACCGCCAGTCAGTGGCGCCGAGCACATGATCCGTGAGACCGGGCTTGCGCTGGAGGAATTTCACGAACAGGGTGGCCAGTACCGGGGGCATGTGCAGGCCAGTGGTGAACGCTGGCAGGCGGTCAGTGAACATCCGGTGCATGAGGATGATCAGGTCAGGGTCATCCGGATTCAGGGGCTGACATTAGCCGTCGAGCCAGTCCGGACCTCCGGATGACCCGACGAACGCAAGGCAACGGCAAGACCAGGAGGCAGTATGATTGGTGATCTGATTCCCTATGTGGCACCTACGGTGGTGTTATTGCTGATCCTCGGATCAGCGATCAAGATTCTGCCCGAGTATGAGCGGGGTGTGGTGTTTTTCCTGGGCCGGTTTCAGGGCGTGAAGGGGCCGGGTCTGATTATTGTGATTCCGGTAATCCAGCAGATCGTGCGGGTGGACCTTCGGGTGATCACCCTGGACGTGCCCAGTCAGGATGTGATCTCAAAGGACAACGTCACGGTCCGGGTGAATGCGGTGCTGTATTTCCGGGTGGTGGATCCGGAGCGGGCCATCATCCGCGTTGAAGACTACAACTCGGCCACCAGCCAGTTGGCACAGACCACCCTGCGTTCGGTTCTGGGCAAGCATGATCTTGATGAAATGCTGTCGGAACGGGACAAGCTGAATGCGGATATTCAGGAAATCATCGATACCCAGACGGAGGAATGGGGCATCAAGGTGGCCAACGTGGAAATCAAACACGTGGACCTGAACGAATCCATGATCCGGGCGATTGCGCGGCAGGCGGAAGCCGAGCGGGAGCGCCGGGCCAAGGTCATTCACGCCGAGGGCGAACTGCAGGCCTCGAAAAAACTGGTGGAGGCAGCCGATGTGATGTCCTCCAATTCCGGCTCCATGCAGCTGCGTTACCTGCAGACCCTGGCGGACATGAGTAACACCAATGCGTCAACCATTGTGTTCCCGTTACCGATGGAGCTGATGACCACCTTCCTGAAGGAAAACAAGCCACCGTCGCCGAAGAAACCGGAACCGGAGGTATAAAAAAAGGCCGGGGAGCCCGGCCTTTTTTCGCTACGCTTCAGCCTTACTTCTGGCTGGCGCGCTGCAGCATGCGCTTGGCACGCTCGTTTGCTTCTTCGGCCGCTTGCTGAGCTGCCTTGGCTGCTGCCAGGGCTTCTTCAGCAGTCTGCTCGGCACTGCGGGCAGTGCTGGCAGCGCTGTTTGCGGTGTTCAGTGCGTTCTCAGCGGTCTGCTCGGCAGAGTTGGCGGTTGCCGTCGCTTCGTCAACAGCACCCTGATCGGTAGTGGCACAACCTGCAGTCAGAGCAGTCGCCAGTGCAAACCCTGCGATCGTCAGTTTACGCATTGTAAATCCCCTTATTGGTCGAGTTATTTCCTGTGATCCGAAAGTCAGTATAGACGACTTCCTGTCAACTTGTGCCCAGTAGGCGTTGACTACCGGAGTCGTTAAACAGTGTAAAACACTCTGAGACGAAATGTTAACTAAGGATACGTAAATTTTCTTAGGGTATGACAACAACTTAATAATGGTGTCATGGAGCAGTCAGGGGCGGATGCTGATGGGCGTGCCGTTGGCCACCTGTTGCCAGATCTCATCCATGGCTTCATTGGATACCGCGATGCAGCCGTCGGTCCAGTCCAGGCCGGCATAAGCGAAGGCCATGTCGCCGGCTTCGTTCGGCAGGCCGTGAATCATGATGCTGCCGCCCGGGTCGAGTCCCCAGGCGGAGGCCAGCTCCAGATCCCGGGCGCTGGGATAGGAGATGTGGATGGACTTGTAGAAGTCGCTTTCGGCGTTGCGCCAGTCCAGGGTGTAATTGCCTTCCGGGGTACGCTCGTCGCCTTCGTAGAGTTTGTGCCCCTTGGGGCTGTCACCCAGGGAAATTCGGAAGCTCCGGATCACCTGCTCGCCGCTCATCAGGTACAGGCGCCGTTCGCTCTTTTTGACCAGCACCCGGGTAATCTCGCTGGCGGACTCCGGGACCGGGTGGGCCGAGGGCATGCGGCTGTCCGCCCTGGCCAATACCTCGGTGGCCTGGCTGGCCAGGGGCATGAGCAGCGCAAGCGCCAGCAGGGTCCGGGTTAATAATCGAGAGCAACGCATAGTCTTAACTTACCAATGATTAATCTTTGCACAGGCCCGTTTATAGCATAGCCCGCCAGCATACTGTTAAGAGGTTTTGTTAACTTTTTTGGCTATCCTGTGCATTTTTCAGCCATTTTGTGAACTGTCCATCTTCAGGCCAACTTTGGTGACCTGGTCGGCACTGGTTGCCCGGGCCACCAGCGTCACCGGGCCTAGCGTCACGGTGTCACCCACCACCGGGTGGCCCTTGGTACGTCTGGCGAAGCATTCCGCCAGCGACAGTTCCGGGGGCAGATCGTCAAATTCAATGCCGTACACCTGCTCCACATCCCCCAGCAGGGCGTCGCCGTTAAGCACGAAGTCACCGAAGAAAGCGCGTTCAGCCAGGTATTTCGGTGCATGGCGGCCACTCAGGGCCTTGCCCAGCTCGGGCAGAACGCCAGGGGTGGCGAACATGGCCACCACGTCACCACTCGACACCTCCAGATCGCCCTTGGGTTGCAGGCATACCCGGTTGCGGAAGACGCCGGCCACCGCGGTGTTTTCCGGGAAGCGTAGCTGGCTCAGGGGCTTGGGCGTCTGCCAGTTTTCACCTCGCAGAGAAAACAGCATCAGTTCGTGGTCGCCGGCCGCCGGCGCATCGAGCGGCAGGCGCCGGTACGGATCCTCCCCCGCCGGCACTTCCAGCCGCAGCCAGCGTGCCAGCGGCGCCATGGTGGTGCCCTGGACCACCAGCGACACCAGCACGATGAAGAAGGCGACGTGAAACACCAACTGGGCTTGGGGTAAATCAGCAATGATCGGAAACAGCGCCAGCACAATCGGCACCGCACCCCGGAGGCCAACCCAACTGATAAAACCCAGCTCCCGCCGGTTAAACCCGAACGGCCAGAGCGTCAGCACGATGGTGGCGGGCCGGATGATGAAAATCAGGGACAGGGCCAGAATCAGACCGCCGCCGGCCAGGGGCAGAAGATCGGAGGGGGTCACCAGCAGCCCGAGTATCAGGAACAGGCTTAGTTGCGCCAGCCACGACAGGCCGTCATGAACCTGCAGGATCATCGGCATCATCCGCACGGGGCGGTTGCCGATCACCACGCCGGCCAGGTAAATCGCCAGAAATCCACTGCCGCCCAGGGCGTTAGTGGCAGCAAACACGGACATCCCTGCCGCCGCGACCAGCAGTGGATACAGCGATGGCGTGAGCCGGATGCGGTTGGCCAGCTCGACGATCAGGAAGCCGCCAACGATGCCGGCCACGCCCCCGATGCCGAACTGCTGCACCAGCATCAGCAACACCGACCAGGTTGCGCCTTCGCCCGGGGTGCCGATCAGCGTCACCAGCATCAGGGTCAGGAAAATCGCCATCGGGTCGTTGCTGCCGGATTCGATTTCCAGGGTGGCACTCACTCGCTCATTCAGATGGAGCCCCCGGCCCTGCAGCAGCGAAAAAACGACTGCCGCGTCCGTGGAGGAGATGATTGCACCGACCAGCAGAGCCATCAGCCAATGCAGGTCAAACACCCACCAGGCCACCACCGCAGCCCCGGCAGCGGTCAGGAAAACCCCGACCGTGGCCAGCACCAGCGCGGGCCGCAGACCCACCCGGAAAGTATCCGCCCGGGTGCGCATGCCGCCGTCGAGCAGAATGACCCCGAGTGCGAGATTGGCAATCAGGAAGGCCAGTTCGAAATTGTCGAACTCGATACCGCCGGGACCGTCCTCCCCCATCATCATGCCGACCCCGAGGAAAATCAGCAGCACCGGCATACCCACCCGGCTGGAGAGGGGGCTGAGCACAATGCTGATGACCAGCATCAGGGCGCCAATCAGGGTCAGGGTGGGATCCATCGTTACTCCAGACAGAATGCTTGCGAACGGCCACCCTGAGCGCTTATATTGCTCACGCAGCCACGGCTAATGCGGGTGTAGTTCAATGGTAGAACGGCAGCTTCCCAAGCTGCATACGAGGGTTCGATTCCCTTCACCCGCTCCATACAGCGCCGCTCCCTTATCGTTTCATATCCTGAATCCCGGGTAAAATCAAAGTTCTACCTGAAGGACTCACATTCTACGTGGTTGGTTCCAGTATTGTCATCGGGACTTCCGCTGCACGCTCCCCGTAATGTCACAGATCAATCCGCCGGTTTGCGGAATTCCGGGCTCGTTACTATGGTTTGAACAAGGTTTTCGAAACGACCGCCTGGGCGCTGTCGGGAGGAATAACATGGCAGACCTGGTGACAGACACCACGGCCCGGTACTGGGCCACCGGTTTTTTCATTCTTGCCGTGGCCGGTCTTTGCGCCTTTATGGTGGGTGCCTCGAGTCTGCTTGGGGGGCGTAGCCGGGGTGTCAGCAAATCCCTTCCCTTTGAATCCGGCATCGTGGGTGCCGGCAGCGCGCGCCAGCGGTTTTCGGTGCAGTTCTACCTGGTGGCGATGCTGTTCGTGATTTTCGACATTGAGGCGGTGTTTCTGTTTGCCTGGGCAATCGTCATCGAAGACGTTGGCTGGTCCGGTTTCTGGGGTGCCGCGGTGTTCATCGCCATCCTGCTGGCTGGCCTGGTCTACGACAGCCGGACCGGTGCCCTGGACTGGGCGCCGCAACCGGGTTCGCCACGGCGATAGCCCGGCGTGGCTGCCGCGCCGTCGGCTACCCGATACCAGACATGCACAGCATCATTACGGTGGCGAGGCCACCGACGGAGGAGTTCCATGGCCTACACGCTGACCCGGGCCGACGGCCCGAGTGCTGACGACGCCCGCTACCCGCGAGGCCGGCGTGAGACGGTGGATGATCCGATGAAGCAGCAGTTGGAGCGCAACGTGTTCACCGGCAAGCTGAGCGAGGTGCTCAATTCGGCGGTGAACTGGGGCCGCAAGAATTCCCTGTGGCCCTACAACTTCGGGCTGTCCTGCTGCTATGTGGAAATGACCACGGCGTTCACCGCGCCCCATGACATTGCCCGGTTCGGCTCGGAAGTCATCCGGGCCTCGCCGAGGCAGGCGGATTTCATGGTGATCGCGGGTACCTGCTTCATCAAGATGGCGCCGGTGATCCAGCAGCTGTATGACCAGATGCTCGAGCCAAAATGGGTGATTTCCATGGGCTCCTGTGCCAATTCCGGGGGTATGTACGACATCTACTCGGTGGTCCAGGGGGTGGATAAATTCCTGCCGGTGGATGTCTATGTGCCGGGTTGCCCGCCCCGGCCGGAAGCCTTCCTGCAGGGGCTTCAGTTGCTGCAGGACTCGATCCAGGAGGAGCGGCGGCCGTTGTCCTGGGTGGTGGGGGACCAGGGCGTGTACCGGGCCGAGATGCCGTCCCAGCGGGAAAAGTGGCGAGACACCCGCATTCAGGCCACGGAACTGAGGACACCGGACAAGCTTTAATCACGCTGACCGTTTTCACATCGGAAGACCATGAGCGGAACCACGACCATGACCATGGACACCACCAGTGACGAGGTTGTCGATGCCCTGCAGCGGGACTTCGGCCCGCGCCTGCTGTACCAGCAGCAGACACTGACTGGTATGCCGGTGTTCTGGGTGGACCGGGAGGCGCTGACCGACCTTCTCGGTTACCTGAAAGCCATGGCGCGCCCCTTTGATCTGCTCTACGACCTGTCGGCGATCGACGAGCGACTACGGGAGCACCGCCCGGGCCTGCCGGCCTCGGACTTCACGGTGTTTTACCAGTTGCTTTCGATTGGCCGGAACCGCGATCTTCTACTGAAAGTGCCGCTGGCCGGCCACGACCTGAGTGCCCCGACCGCCACCGGGGTATTCCCGGCCGCCAGTTGGTATGAACGGGAAGTCTGGGACATGTTTGGTATCAGCTTCGCCGGCCATCCGCACCTTGAGCGGATCCTGATGCCGCCGACCTGGAGTGGCCACCCGTTGCGCAAGGATTACCCGGCCAGGGCCACGGAATTCGACCCCTACACCCTGACCCTCGAAGGCCAGCGCACCGAACAGGATGCCCTGCGCTTTGAACCCGAGGCCTGGGGGATGCAGCGGGAGCGGGACGGCGCCGAGTTCATGTTCCTCAATCTCGGGCCGAACCACCCCTCTGCCCATGGTGCCTTCCGCATTGTGTTGCAGCTGGACGGCGAGGAAATCGTCGACTGCGTGCCGGACATCGGCTATCACCACCGGGGCGCGGAGAAGATGGCTGAACGCCAGTCCTGGCACAGCTTTATTCCCTACACCGATCGCATCGATTACACCGGTGGGGTGATGAACAACCTGCCCTATGTACTGGCGGTGGAAAAGCTCGCGGGTATCGAGGTGCCGGACCGGGTAAAAACCATCCGGGTGATGATGGCGGAAATGTTCCGGATCACCAGCCACCTGCTGTTCCTGGGCACCTACCTGCAGGACCTGGGCGCCATGTCCCCGGTGTTTTATACCTTCAGTGACCGGCAGCGGGCCTATCAGGTGATTGAAGGCATTACCGGCTTCCGCATGCACCCGGCCTGGTATCGCATCGGTGGCGTGATGCAGGATCTGCCCCGGGGCTGGGAGGCGCTGGTGCAGGGCTTCCTGGACTGGATGCCGCCCCGGCTGCGGGAATACGAACGAGCCATGATGGAGAACAGCCTGGTGCGGGACCGCACCCGTCACATTGCCGCCTTTGATACCGCACAGGCGCTGGAGTGGGGGGTGACCGGTCCTAATCTCCGGGCCACTGGCTGCAACTTCGATCTGCGCAAACAGCGGCCCTATTCCGGCTATGACAACTTCGATTTCGAGGTGCCCCTGGGCAATCATGGCGACGTTTTTGACCGGGGTCAGCTCCGTATCGAAGAGATGCGCCAGAGCCTGAGGATTATCCAACAGTGCGTCAACCACATGCCCGCGGGCGACTACAAGGCGGACCATCCGCTGACCACACCACCGCCAAGGGAGCGCATGCTGGAGCACATCGAAACCCTGATCACTCATTTCCTGCAGGTGTCCTGGGGGCCTGTGCTGAAGCCTGGTGAGTCTCTGCAAATGGTGGAGGCCACCAAGGGCATCAACAGTTACTACCTGACCAGCGACGGCAACACCATGAGCTACCGCACCCGGATCCGGACCCCGAGCTTTCCTCACCTGCAGCAGATCCCCAGTGTGATGCGCGGTGGCTTCGTGCCGGACCTGATCGCACACCTGGGCAGCATTGACTTTGTGATGGCGGATGTGGACCGATGAGTACCGAGCAGCCACGGGCAACCACCAGCCGAACCCTCGCTACCGACGGCTTTGAACTGCACCCGGCGGACGAGGCGGCCATGCGCGAGGAAGCCGGGCACTATGAGCAGCCACAGGCGGCCTGCATTGAAGCCCTGAAAATTGTCCAGCGGCGCCATGGCTGGGTGCCGGACGCGGCGATCCCGGCCATCGCCCGGGTGCTCGGCGTGGGCCCGGCCAGCGTTGAGGGCGTGGCCACCTTTTACAGCCTGATCTTTCGCCAGCCGGTGGGGCGCCACGTGATCCTGGTGTGCGACTCCAGTTCCTGCTTCCTGACCGGCTTCGATCAACTCCGGCAGGCCCTGAGCGAACGGCTTGGCATTGGCCTGGGGCAAACCACGGACGATGGCCGTTTCACCCTGCTGCCGGTGTGTTGCCTGGGCGCCTGCGACGGTGGCCCGGCCCTGATGATCGACGACGATGTCTATGGACCGGTGGGCGCCGATGATCTTGCGGAACTGTTGGAGGGCTATTCGTGAACAGCCAGCGCCACTCCCCCGGCTACCGGAGCCGACTGCTGCAACCGGCGGCTGAGCGCCAGTCGGACAGCCACCCGCTGACCTGGCGGCTGCGCGACGATGGCGGGGTCGTCGACCTGAAAGACTATCAGGCGAAAGACGGCTACCGCGCGGTCCGGCAGGTACTGGCGGCCGGTGATCCGCAGGCGGTGATCGCCACCCTGAAGGACGCCAACGTTCGGGGCCGGGGCGGCGCCGGGTTTTCCGCCGGGCTGAAATGGAGCCTGACCATGCAGGGCGACAACATGCCCCGGGGTTACATCGTCTGCAACGCCGACGAAATGGAACCCGGCACTTTCAAGGACCGGCTGCTGATGGAGCAGCAACCGCACCTGCTGATCGAGGGCATGATCCTGGCGGCATTCGCCAACAACGCCCGTTACGGCTACATCTTCCTGCGTGGCGAATACGTGGAATCGGCGCGGATTCTGGCTATGGCGCTGACCGAAGCCCGTAACGCGGGCTGGCTGGGGCCGGATATTGCCGGCAGCGGGTTTGATTTTGACATCACCCTGCACACCGGCGCTGGCCGCTACATCTGTGGCGAAGAGACCGCGTTGATCAACTCCCTGGAGGGCAAGCGCGCCAACCCCCGGGCCAAGCCGCCGTTTCCCGGCCAGTCCGGAGCCTGGGGAAAACCCACCGTGGTCAACAACGTGGAGACCCTGTGCAACGTGCCGGCGGTCATGCTGCACGGCGCCGACTGGTACCGGCAACTGTCCGGAGGTCGCACCAAGGACGGTGGTACCAAGCTTTACGGCGCCTCTGGCCTGGTCAATCGGCCCGGCCTCTGGGAACTGCCCATGGGCACCACCGGTCGCGAGGTTCTTGAACGGGCGGAGGGCCTGCGGGACAACCGGGCCCTCAAGGCCTGGTTGCCCGGCGGTGCCAGTACCGGGTTTCTGTTGCCGCAACACCTCGACCTGCCGCTGGATTTCGACACCGTGGGCAAGGAGGGCAGTCGCCTCGGCACCGGGCTGATCACCGTGGTGACCGAGGACCAGAGCATGGTCTCGCTGTTGCGCAACCTGGAGGAGTTTTTCGCCCGGGAGTCCTGCGGCTGGTGTACGCCGTGCCGGGACGGACTGCCCTGGAGCGTGAAGCTGCTGCGGGCCCTTGAACACGGCGAGGGCGAGCCCGGCGATGTCGAGCTGCTGGACAAGCTGGCCGCGGACTGTGGCCCCGGCCTTACCTTCTGCGCCCACGCGCCGGGCGCCGCCATGCCGCTGCAAACGGCGTTGAAACACTTCCGGCGGGAATTTGAACTCGGTGTACGCGGGCCGTCTCAGCCGGAACAGGGTCATCCGGCAGTGCCAGCGGAGATCAGCAAATGAACCGGTCAGGAACGGCAAGCGAGGGGTAATCCAACACCATGGCAACCATTCATGTGGACGGTCAGAGCTACCAGGTGAACGGGGCGGATAACCTGCTCAAGGCCTGCCTGTCCCTGGGTCTGGATATTCCCTATTTCTGCTGGCATCCGGCCATGGGCAGCGTCGGCGCCTGCCGGCAGTGCGCGGTGCGCCAGTACAAGGGTGCCGACGACACCCGGGGGGCGCTGGTGATGTCCTGCATGACCCCGGCCGCGGACGGAACCCGCATCGACATCGAGGATGAGGAGGCCCGGGCCTTTCGTGCCAGCGTGGTGGAGTGGCTGATGATCAACCACCCCCACGATTGCCCGGTGTGTGAAGAAGGCGGGCACTGCCACCTGCAGGACATGACGGTGATGACCGGCCATGACCGCCGCCGGTACCGCTTTCGCAAGCGCACCCGGCGCAACCAGTATCTGGGCCCGTTTATCGCCCATGAAATGAACCGTTGCATCACCTGTTACCGCTGTGTCCGGTTCTACAACGACTACGCCGGTGGCGAGGATCTGGGCGTGTTCGGCACCCGGGACAACGTGTATTTTGGCCGCCATCAGGAGGGCACCCTGGAAAGCCGGTTCGCCGGCAACCTGACCGAGGTCTGCCCCACCGGCGTGTTTACCGACCAGAGCCACTCCGAGCAGTACACCCGGAAGTGGGATCTGCAGTTCGCCCCGGGCATCTGTCACCAGTGCGCCGTGGGCTGCAACATCAGCCCCGGCGAGCGTTATGGCGATATCCGTCGCATCGAGAACCGCTACCATGGTGAGGTGAACGGTTACTTCCTCTGCGATCTGGGGCGTTTCGGGTATGGCTACGTGAACCGTGCCGACCGGCCGCGCCTGCCTGAGTGGCGGGAAGCGCCCGGCGCCGCGGCGGTTGCCCTGGAAGTAGATACCGCCCTGGCCCGGATCGGGGATGCGCTCCGGCACGCTCGCCGGGTGATTGGCATCGGTTCGCCCCGGGCCAGCCTGGAGAGCAACCACCAGCTCCAGGAACTGGTGGGGCGGGATCATTTCTCCACCGGCATGGATGCGCTGGAGCAACGTTGTCTCGGGCTGATGGACGACCTGTCCCGGACCTGCGGATTGCCGGCGCCGACCCTGCGCGAGGTGGAACAGCATGATGCCGTACTGATACTCGGGGAAGACCCCATGGAGAGCGCCGCCCGGCTCGGGCTGGCCATCCGTCAGGCGGTCATCGCACTGCCGTCGGAGCGGGCGGCGGCGCTGGGCATTCCCGAGTGGAACGCCGAAGCCCTGAAAACCCTGGCCCAGGATCATCGCCAGCCCCTGTTCATCGCCTACCCCGCGAGCACCGAACTGGATGCCCTGGCCCGGCCCAGACTGGCCCTGGCCCCGGACGACATTGCCCGGTTCGGGTTTGCCGTCGCCCATGCCATTGATCCCGCGGCACCGCCGGTACCCGGGCTGGCCCCGGAGCTCCAGGACCGGGCGACCGAAACCGCCCACGCCCTGATGGCTGCCCGGCGCCCACTGGTGGTCAGTGGTGGTTCGCTCGGTTCCCCCGCGATTCTCGACGCCGCCGGTAACATTGCCCGCGCGCTGGCCCGCAGGGCCTGCCAGGGCGGCCTGCTGCTGGTGCGCCGGGAAGCGAACAGCACCGGCCTGTCGCTCATGGGCGGCCAACCCCTGGACTGGGCGCTGGAACAGATGGCGTCCGGGCAGGCCGATACGGTGGTGATTCTGGAAAACGACCTGTACCAGCGACTGCCGGAGGCCCGGGTGGACGCGGCCCTGGAGCGGGTGGACACCCGGGTGGTGCTGGACCATCAGCGAACCCGCACACTGGAGCAGGCGACGTTTGCGTTGCCCGCCGCCACCTTTGCCGAGGGCGATGGCACCCTGGTCAGCCTGGAAGGCCGGGCGCAACGGTTTTTCCAGGTATTCGAACCGGGCTATATGCGCCCGGAAGCGCGGATACACGAAAGCTGGCGCTGGCTTCACCGGCTCGCCGCCAACCGGCAGGCGCCGCCGGCCGGTGAGGTGACCCTGGATCAGGTGACGGCCGCGTGCGCCGCCGCCCACCCGGCCCTGGCGGCGATTCCCGGCGCCGCCCCCGGCGCGGACTACCGGATTGAAGGCCTGCGCCTGGCCCGGGAGCCGCACCGTTACAGTGGCCGCACCGCCATGCGGGCAAACCGGAGCGTCAGCGAACCCAGGTCCCCGCAGGACCCGGACACCGCCTTCGCCTTTTCCATGGAAGGGTACAGCGGCAGTCACCGGCCCCGGCAGCAGGTGCCGTTCGCCTGGGCGCCAGGATGGAATTCTCCGCAGGCCTGGAACAAGTTCACCGATGAGGTGGGCGGCCACCTGCGTGGTGGCGACCCTGGTGTCCGTCTGCTGGTGCCGGTACCCGGCAGCTACCACTATGGCACCGCTATTCCGACGGCGTTCGCCCCCCGGAGCAATTACCGGGCCGTTATCCTGCCGCGGCTGTTCGGCGGTGAGGAAACCTCGGCGCTGGCCGAGCCGATCCGGCAGCGCATGGAACGCCCCCATCTGGTGCTGGCGGCTGCCGACGCCGAGCGCCTGGGCGCCACCCTTGGCGGCCTGGTGACCGTTGCCGGCGAGACCGGCTGTGTCACGCTGCCGGCCCGCCCGGAACCGGACTGGCCCGAGGGGCTGGTGGGCATCCCGGCCGGTATCGTGCCGGCCACCATCGCCCAGGCGCCGGTGACCCTGGCCGCCGGCCCCGGGTCCACGCCGGAGCAGAGCGGGGAGGAGGCGCCATGAACTGGCTGACTCCGGAACTTGAGGCCATCCTCTGGGCCATGTTCCAGGCCCTGGTTATCCTGCTGGGGGCGGTCCTGCTGGGGGCCGCGTTGACGGTGGTGGAGCGGCGCCTGCTCGGGCTGTGGCAGGACCGCTACGGCCCGAACCGGGTCGGCCCCTTTGGCACGCTGCAGCTGGTGGCGGACATGATCAAGATCTTCTTCAAGGAGGACTGGATTCCCCCGTTTGCCGACCGGCCCCTGTTTGTGCTGGCGCCGGTGATTGCCTTCGCCTCATTGCTGCTGTCGTTCATTATCATTCCGATCACTCCCGGCTGGGGCATTGCCGACCTGCACATCGGCCTGCTGTTCTTCCTGGCCATGGCCGGCATTAACGTTTACGCGGTGCTGTTCGGCGGCTGGGCCAGCGGCAACAAGTACGCCTTGATCGGTGCCATGCGGGCCTCGGCCCAGACGCTGTCCTACGAGGTATTCATGGGCCTGTCGCTGATGGGGGTGGTGGCACTGGCCGGTTCATTCAATATGCGCGAGATCGTGACGGCCCAGGAAGGGCTGTGGTTTGTGGTGCCCCAGTTCTTCGGCTTCTGTACCTTCCTGATCGCGGGTATTGCCGTCACCCACCGGCACCCGTTCGATCAGCCGGAAGCCGAGCAGGAACTGGCGGATGGCTATCACATTGAATACTCGGGGATGAAGTTCGGCCTGTTCTTCATCGGTGAGTACGTCGGCATGGTGCTGGTGTCCGCCCTGATCGTTACCCTGTTCTTCGGGGGTTGGCAGGGGCCCTGGCTGCCGCCGGTGCTGTGGTTTGCCCTCAAGACCGGATTTTTTCTGATGCTGTTCATTTTGTTGCGGGCCTCGTTACCACGGCCCCGCTATGACCGGGTGATGAGTTTCGGCTGGAAAGTCTGCCTGCCCCTGACCCTGATCAATTTGCTGGCAACCGGCGCCGTGATGCTGCTGGTTGCCCCGTAAGGCTGAGGAGGACCCTGTGATGGAGAAAGTAAAGGTCCCAACTATCAAGTCCGTGCTCTGGCTGGTGCCCGCGACCTGGACCCAGCTGCGGACTCTGGGCATGGTGTTCATGCACAGTTTCCGCAAGCGCGAGACCGTCAACTACCCCGAGGAGGAAGTCTATCTGCCGCCCCGCTACCGGGGCCGGATTGTGCTGACCCGGGATCCGGATGGCGAGGAGCGCTGTGTGGCCTGCAACCTGTGCGCGGTGGCCTGCCCGGTGGACTGCATCTCGCTGCAAAAAGGCGAGCAGGAGGATGGCCGTTGGTATCCGGAGTTTTTCCGGATCAATTTCTCCCGCTGTATTTTCTGCGGCATGTGTGAGGAGGCCTGCCCCACCTCGGCGATCCAGCTGACCCCGGATTTCGAGATGGCAGAGTACGATCGCCAGCAACTGGTGTACGAGAAGGAAGACCTGCTGATCAATGGGCCGGGCAAGGACCACGATTACCACTTCTACAAGGTGGCCGGGCTCGCCATTGCCGGCAAGGACAAGGGCCAGGCCCGCAACGAGGAGGTGCCGGAGGATGTACGCACACTGCTGCCGTAGGCCCGCAACGAGGAGGTGCCCGTGGAACTGGCTTTTTACCTGAGTGCCCTGGTGGCGGTGCTGGCAACGGTGGGTGTGATTGCCGGCACCAATGCCGTGCACGCGGTGGTCTACCTGATTGTCTCGCTGATCGCCGTGGCGCTGGTGTTTTTCGCCCTTGGGGCACCCTTTGCCGGTGCCCTGGAGATCATCGTCTACGCCGGGGCCATCATGGTGCTGTTCGTGTTTGTGGTGATGATGCTCAATCTGGGCGGGGACGATCAGACCCGGAGCTGGCGCCACCCCCGCCACTGGGTGGGGCCGGCCGCCCTGGCCCTGGTGCTGCTGGCGGTGCTGATGTCCCTGCTGCTGGAGGGCGACCTGCAACGGGTCATTACCGGCGATCTGCTGACCGCGCGCTCGGTGGGGCTGACCCTGTTCGGGCCCTGGCTGATGGTGGTTGAGCTGGCGGCCCTGTTGTTACTGGCGGCGCTGGTGACCGCTTCCCATGTCGGGCGCCGCTCCAACCCGCTTAGAAACCGCAAGGGGCAGCCATGACCGGAATTCCCGTGGAGCACGGCCTGATCCTGGCGGCCATCCTGTTTGCCCTTGGCCTGCTGGGGCTGATGATGCGGCGCAACATGCTGTTTGTGCTGATGAGCCTGGAGGTGATGCTGAATGCGTCGGCGCTGGCCTTCGTGGTGGGCAGTACCGCCTGGGGCCAGCCGGACGGCCAGGCCATGTTCCTGCTGGTGATTACCCTGGCGGCGGCGGAGGCGAGCGTGGGCCTGGCGTTGATGATCCAGCTCTACCAGCGGACGCGGTCCCTCAATCTCGATCTGGTCAGCAGGATGCGTGGATGATGGAACTTGCGGTGACTCTGACGTTTGTCTTTCCCTTGCTCGGTACGCTGATGCTGGCGCTGACCGGCGGGCGGCTGGGGGCGGTAACCGGAACGGTGATCGGGGTGTCCAGTGTCGGCCTGGCGGCCCTGGCAACCGCCTGGGCGGTGGTGCTCCATGCCGGCAGCGACGAGCCGCTGCGCTTCACGCTCTGGACCTGGATCCAGGTCGGCGAGTTCCGGCCCACCATCGGGCTGACGATTGATGGCCTGGCCCTGGTGATGATGTCGGTGATCACCGGTGTCGGCTTTTTCATTCATCTGTTCGCCGCCTGGTACATGGCCGGTGACGAGGGCGTCACCCGTTTCTACGCCTGGATGAACCTGTTTGTCTTCAGCATGCTGATGCTGGTGCTGGGGGACAACCTGCTGCTGCTGTTCCTGGGCTGGGAAGGAGTGGGGCTGTGCAGTTACCTGCTGATCGGTTATTACTTCCGTGACAGCGCCAACGGCCGGGCCGCCTTCAAGGCGTTTGTGGTGACCCGCATCGGGGATGTCTTCCTGGCCCTGGGCCTGTTCCTGATCTTCCGGGAGCTTGGCACACTGGATATCCAGACGGTGATGGCCCGGGCCGCCGACGCCTGGGCGCCGGGCGATCCCATCGCCAGCCTGGTGGCGCTGCTGGTGCTCGGCGGTGCCCTGGGAAAATCCGCCCAGTTGCCCCTGCATACCTGGTTGCCGGACGCCATGGCGGGTCCGACACCGGTGTCGGCGCTGATCCATGCCGCAACCATGGTGACCGCCGGGGTCTATCTGATTGCCCGCCTGAACGGGCTGTTCCTGCTGGCTCCGGAGGTACTGTGGCTGGTTGGTGTGATTGGTGCGGCGTCGCTGCTGTTGGCGGCGTTTGCGGCCCTGGCCCAGACCGACATCAAGCGGGTGCTGGCGTTTTCCACCATGAGCCAGATCGGTTACATGTTCCTGGCCCTCGGCGTAGGCGCCTTTGATGCCGCGATCTTTCACCTGGTCACCCACGCCTTCTTCAAGGCGCTGCTGTTTTTGTCCGCCGGGGCGGTGATTACCAGCTGCCACCATGAGCAGGATCTGCGCCGGCTGGGTGGGCTTCGAACTCGACTGCCGGTGGCCTATGGCGGTTTTCTGGTGGGTGGCGCCGCGCTGGTGGCCCTGCCCCTGGTGACCGCCGGGTTCTACAGCAAGGATGAGATTCTCTGGCAGGCCATGGCCGCCGGGGACCATGGTCTGTTGCTGGCGGGCCTGGTGGGCGCCGTGCTCACCAGTCTGTACACGGTGCGGCTGATCCTGGGCGTGTTCCATGGCGAGAGCCGCAGCGACAAGGCCCGGAACGCCGAACCGGGCACCAACTGGCTAACCCACCACGCGCCACTGGTGGTGCTGGCCACGCTGTCGACGTTCATCGGGGCCTGGCTGTATCCGCATCTCGGTGGCCTGTTCCCGCCCGCGCCCGGTGAGGGCACCAGCGTGGGACACACCACCCTGCAAATCCTGGCCATTGGCGCCGTGGTGGCGGGCCTGCTGGCCGCCGGCTGGCTGTTCCTGGCGCGCCCGGAGTGGCTGCACCGGCACGCCAGCCAGGGTGCCGGCGCCTGGCTCTGGCGGTTCTGGAACCGGGCCTGGGGATTTGATGCTCTGTATGACCTTACCCTGGTCCGGCCCTGGCAGTTCCTGGTGCGCGTGATGCGGCACGACCTGGTCAACATGACCGTCAGTCTGCTCGCGGTGCTGGCCCGGTTGCTGAACGCGGGGCTGGTGAGGGCCCAGAACGGCCGGATACGCAGCTACGCTACCGGCATGATTGTCGGCGCCACGGTGATCCTGCTGATGCTGGCACTGGTGCCGGGGGGTGTTTCATGATTCTGGTGTGGCTGATTCTGATCCCGTTCCTCGGTGGCCTGCTGTGCTGGCAGGCGGATCATTGGGGGGAACGGGTGCCAAGATGGATTGCCCTGGCCACCATGCTGTTCGTGCTGGTGATCAGCCTATGGCTGTGGCTGACCGGAGATTTCACCTTCCCGGCCGGTGGCCACAGCCAGTGGCTGCTGGAGTGGCGCACCGACTGGATCCCCCGCTTTGGCATCGAGGTGCACCTGGCGATGGACGGACTGTCGCTGGTGCTGGTGGCACTGACCGGGTTTCTTGGCGCCCTCGCGGTGCTCTGCTCCTGGCATGAGATCACCCACCGCATCGGCTTTTTCCATCTCAACCTGCTGTGGATCCTCGGTGGCGTTGTGGGGGTATTCCTGGCGCTGGATATGTTCCTGTTTTTCCTGTTCTGGGAAATGATGCTGGTGCCCATGTACTTCCTGATCGCGCTCTGGGGCCACAGCGGATCCGCCGGGCAGACCCGCATCCGCGCCGCCACCCGGTTTTTCATCTATACCCAGGCCAGTGGGCTGTTGATGCTGGTGGCCATTCTGGCGCTGGTGTTTATCCACTTCAGCCAGAGTGGCGAGCTGTCGTTCAGTTATGAAGCGTTACTCGAGGCCCAGGTGCCCGACCCTGTCGCGACCTGGCTGATGCTCGGGTTCTTTGTCGCGTTTGCGGTCAAGCTGCCGGTGGTGCCACTACATGGCTGGTTGCCCGATGCCCATGCCCAGGCACCCACCGCAGGCAGTGTCGATCTGGCGGGCATCCTGCTGAAAACCGCCGCTTACGGCATGCTCCGGTTTGCCTTGCCACTGTTTCCGGAGCAGTCCCAGGCCTTTGCGCCCGTGGCCATGACCCTGGGACTGGTGGGCATTGTGTACGGGGCGGTTCTGGCCTGTGGCCAGCAGGACATCAAGCGGCTGATCGCCTACACCAGTATTTCCCATATGGGCTTTGTGCTGATTGCCATCTATTCCGGCTCCGAGCTGGCCATACAGGGGGCAGTGGTGCTGATGGTGGCTCACGCGTTCTCTTCCGCTGGCCTGTTCATTCTCAGCGGGCAGATCTATGAGCGCGTTCACACCCGCGATATGCGCATCATGGGCGGCCTCTGGGGTCGGCTGCCGGTGTTACCCGGCTTCACCCTGTGCTTTGTGGCTGCCTCCCTGGGTATGCCGGCAACCGCCAATTTCGTGGGTGAGTTCATGATTCTGTTCGGGACCTTTCCCGGCGCGCCGGTGGTCACGGTCATCGCCAGTTCGGGGTTGGTGCTGGCGGTGATCTATTCGCTGATCCTGATGCAGCGGGTGCACTTCGGACCTGCCCAGCGGCAGGGCGCATTGGCCGGCCCGAATGGGCGCGAGTATGCCATGATGCTGGTGCTGGTGGTTCTGGTGCTGGTGGTCGGGCTCTATCCCCAGCCGCTGCTGGACACCACTGCGGGAATGGCCGGCGCGGTGGCCGAGCTGTTTACGGGTGGCGCCGCCGATGGCCTGGCCGGTGTGCCCGGGGAGGTGCGCTGATGCTGACCCTGGCCAACCTGATCACCCTGTTGCCAGTCATCATCGTGGGCACCACGGCCGTGGCGGTGATGCTCGGCATCGCCTGGCGGCGACACCATGGTCTGAGCGCGCTGGCCACCGGTGCCGGCCTGGTGCTGGCGTTGCTGGCCATGCCGCTGGCACTGGAGCCTTCGGCCTCGCCCCCGCTGATGCGAATGGATGGCCTGGCGACGATGGCGGGGGTACTGGTACTGGTGTCGGCCCTGGTCACGGTGATTCTGAGCCACCACTACCTGACCGGCTATATTGGCCCTAGGGAGGAGTTCTACCTGCTGTTGCTCTGTGCCACCGCCGGGGCCCTGACACTGGTCGCCAGCGACCACCTGGCCATGCTGTTCATCAGCCTGGAACTGCTGTCGATGCCGCTCTATGGCATGCTGGCCTACAGCTTCCGGGCCGAGCGTTCGCTGGAAGCCGGCATCAAATACCTGCTGCTGTCGGCGGCGGCGACGGCGTTCCTGCTGTTTGGCATGGCGCTGATCTATGCCCGTACCGGTTATCTGGACCTGTCGGGTGTGGCCGGGGCGCTGGCGGACGGACCGGATGCCTGGAGCCTGGCCGGGGCGGTGCTGGTGCTGGTCGGCCTCGGCTTCAAGCTGTCGGTGGTGCCCTTTCATCTGTGGACCCCGGACGTCTACCAGGGTGGCCCTGCGCCGGCGACCATTTTTCTGGCCACGGTCAGCAAACTGGCGGTATTTGTGGTGTTGCTGCGGCTGGTGCAGGCAGCGCCGGCCTTTCACCACCCGTGGCTGCAAGGTCTGCTGACGGTACTGGCGGTACTGACCATGCTGGGCGGTAACCTGCTGGCGCTGTTCCAGTCCAACCTCAAGCGTCTGCTGGGCTATTCGTCCATCGCCCACTTTGGCTACCTTCTGGTGGCCATTGTGGTGGGTAATTCCCTCGCCACCGAGACCACCGGCGTGTATCTGATGACCTATCTGGTGACCACGCTGGCGGCCTTCGGGGTGGTGACGCTGGTCTCCAGTCCCTTTGGTGGCGAGGATGCCGATGGGCTGCCCCTGTATCGGGGCCTGTTCTGGCGCCGGCCCTACCTGGCGGCGGTGATGACGGTCAGCTTTCTGTCACTGGCGGGGATACCGCTCACCGCCGGCTTTATCGGCAAGTTTTATGTCATCGCCCTGGGCGTGGAAGCCGGCCGTTGGTGGTTGGTGGCGGGTATTGTGGCGGGCAGCGCCGTTGGCCTGTACTACTACCTGCGGGTGATGGTGACCCTGTACCTGCCGGAACCGGGGATGCGCCGCCGGGATGTGAGCAACGACTGGGGCAGCCGCCTGGGCGGCGTGACCCTGCTGGTGCTCGCGGTGCTGATCCTGGTGTTGGGCATCTACCCGGCGCCGATGATTGACTGGGTCAATCATCTGACGATGCGCTAGTGCAGCTTGAGCCGGGGCTGCATGGCCCGGCTGATGCGATCCATCAACCAGATAACAGCGGTGCGAACAACGCCGTGCAGGGCCACCTGGTGCATCCGGTACAGCGACAGGTAGAACAGCTTGGCGACCTTGCCTTCGATGTACATGCTGCGGCCGGACAGGTTGCCCATCAGGTTGCCAACCGTGGTGTAGCGGCTGAAGTTGATCAGTGAGCCGTGGTCGTTATACACGAACGGCACTGCCTCGCCGTCCATCAGGCGGTTGCACAGGGTCTTGTACAGCGTATCGGCCTGCTGGTGGGCGGCCTGGGCCCGGGGCGGTACCGGGCGATCCGACTCCGGCTGGGGGCAGGCGGCGCAGTCGCCCAGGGCGAACACATCGGCATCCTGCGTGGTTTGCAGGGTTTGCTCCACCACCAGCTGATTGCTGCGATTCACCTCCAGACCATCCAGTTCCGCCAGGAACGCCGGTGCCTTGATGCCGGCAGCCCAGATGGTCATTTCCGAGGAAATTTCGGTGCCGTCCCTCATTACCAGACTGGCGTCCCGCACCTCACTCACCGGCTGGCCGGTGAGTACCCGGATGTCCTGCCGCCCCAGCTCCCGGGTTGCCGCCGCTGAAATCCGGCCGGGCAGCGCCGGCAGGATGCGGTCGGCGGCCTCAATGACGCTGATCGACACATCCGATGGCTGCAACTGATTCATGCCGTAGACCGGCAGCTCCCGTGACGCCAGCCGCAGTTCCGCAGCCAGTTCGACCCCGGTGGCACCGGCGCCGATGATGGTAATGGTGAGCGGTCGCCCGGGCGCCTGCCTGGCTTCATGGTTCTTGCGCAGGAACGCGTTGAGCAACAGGTTGTGGAACCGCCGGGCCTGCTCCAGGCAATCGAGGAACAGGCAGTGATCCCGGGCGCCGGGGGTGCCGAAGTCGTTGGCGGTGCTACCCACGGAGACCACCAGGGTGTCGTAGCTGATCCGGCGTTCGGGCACCACCTCATCGCCGTCTTCGTCATGGAACGGGGCAATCACCAGTTGCTTGCGGTTGCGGTCGAGACCGCTCATGCGCCCGAGCTGGAATTCGTAATGGTGCTTGCGGGCGTGGGCACGGTAGTTGATCTCATTGGCGCTGGCGTCCAGCGAGCCGGACGCGACTTCGTGCAGCAGCGGTTTCCAGACGTGGGTGAGCCCGGCATCCACCAGGGTAATCCTGGCCTTGCGTTTCCTGCCCAGTTTGTTGCCCAGCCGGGTAACGAGCTCAAGCCCGCCGGCACCACCACCGACGACCACAATGTGATGAAGGTTATCCATAACAGTCAGACCTTTAAGTGAAGAGAGCCAAGCGCTCTCGGGCAAGAACGCTTGGCTGTCCTCACTGACGATGGTCGTGGTGACCTGAAAGGTAGGGTGCTAATACTGTCGAAACAGTCTAGCGCGGTGGTGTAACGGAGACAATTCGACGGACGTCGAGACCCGCGCTCAGGCCTGTTGGTAATTACCCGCATCGGTGGCCAGAATCTGCGCCTGTCGGGCCTGTTGTTTGGCGGCCAGCCGCTTGTCCACGCACTGCGTCTCGTCCTGGAGGATCACCACGCACTCCAGGCACTGGATGCACTCGTTGTAATCGATGGCCCCGTCCTTCCTGATGGCGTTGATGCCACAGGCGTTCTTGCAGTGCTGGCAGGGGGTGCCGCACAGCTCGACCCGCTCCAGCCAGCTGAACAACCGGAGCTTGCCCAGCACCGCCAGACCCGCGCCCAGGGGGCAGAGGTAGCGGCAATAGAATTTGTGGATGAACATGCCGATCACCAGCAACCCCACGGCGTAGGCCACAAAGGGCCAGTAACGGACAAACAGCAGGGTAATGCCGGTTTTGAACGGTTCCACCTCGGCCAGGCGCTCGGCCAGGGTAAGCGAGTAAAACGCGGTGCCCACCAGCACCAGCAGAATCGGATACTTGAGCAGAATCAGCCGACGGTGCCAGCGCTCGGGCACACGCACCTGCCGGCATCTGAGCTTCTCCCCCAGCCAGGCGGCCATTTCCTGGAGCGCCCCGAACGGGCACAGCCAGCCGCAGAACAGCCCACGCCCCCAGATAAACAGGGTGATGAAGGTATAGGTCCAGAGAATGAACAGGATGGGATCCAGCAGGAACACGTTGAGTGAGAAGCCGTCCCGGATGGCCAGGAACAGCGTGTAGATGTTCACCACGGAAAGCTGGCCCTGGGCGTAAAAGCCGATAAAGAACAGGGTGAAAAACAGGAAGCCCCAGCGGAAGCGATGAACCAGGGTCGGGTAACGGCTCAGCGCTTTCTGCCGGGCGAAGAAGACGGTCAGCGCCGTGAGCCCGAGCACGAGCAGGGCAATCTGCCACCAGCGCTCCTGCCAGAGCCCGACCCAGACCGGTTGCCGGGTCTGTTCCGGCAACGGCGCCACGTTCACGGTTTCGAACAGCTCATCGTTAAAAGCCATCGGGATGTCGAGGGTGGTGCGATCCACCACCAGTGGGTTTTGGGCCAGTTTGACATTGAGCTTGAGCGTGGCCTCGGCGCCCGGGTTGAAGCCGGCATTGCCGCCGATGCGGAACAGGGTCTCCCGGTCAAAGGCGGGCATGCCGTCGGCCCGAAAGCGGATGACCTGGCCAAACATATTGAGATCCCGCAGGGCCACCGACAGGTTGTTCTGAACCAGACCGAGCCGGTCCGGTGTGCTGGCGGGTACAAAGTCCTCCGACAGATGGCTGAAGGCCCCGCGGGACATGACGGCGAGGATCTGAGCGTTATCGCCGGCCTTCTCCATGAGCCGTTGATAGCCTTCGTCTCCCAGCAGGTTGCGGCCCACCATGGGGGCGTTGATGTAGCCGAAATAGAGCTCGATGAAGGGAACGCCCGGTGACGGCTGCGGGGCGTCGGGGTAATCGGCCAGCGGACGCCCCAGGGCCTGCTCAACCGCTGCGCCGGTGATTTGCCAGTGGCCCAGGTAGCGGCGTTCGACCAGTGCCTGCCAGCCGAGGGGCTCAAAATAGTCTGATCTGGCCCGGGTTGGTGCCGACGGAGCGAAGCCCTCCAGTTTGTTACGGGCCACCTTCAGGGCCGAGGACAGGACGGTATCGTTGATGATCAGCACCGACACCGTCGCCTTGCTGACCCCGTCGAAATGCACAACGTTGCCCTGGGCGTCCCGGCCGGAGCGCCCGGAGTTGGAGGTGTCGACGATGATCTGCTCGCGCAGGGAGTGGCCGGCGTACTGGTCCACAAACCCGAACAGGGGCTCTTCGCCCAGCCCGTGCAGGAAGACCGGCTCGTGATGATTGAGTACCTTCACGCCGGTAAACCGGCCCCGGGTATCGAGACCGATCAGCATGCTGATTGGTTGGCCGGCGAAGCCATGCAGGCGGCTGAGGTCCACCGACTCATAGGCGTAGCCCAGCAGTTCCTGAAGCTGATAGACCGGGTACACCGGGAAGTCGGACCGTTTGTCTTCGATCACGGTGGCTTTCGGAAACAGCGACTGGATCAGCGTCCGCTTCTCCCCGGACAGCTCCGCCTGGGCCTGGGGCAGCAACAACAGACAGGCAAAGAGGAGCGCCACACGCCCTGCCATCGGAGACTCCTGCAATTCTTGTTATTGAGTCTCCCATGCTAGGGCGTTTGCCGGCGGGCTCAATGCGACCTCGGAGCCATGTGGGTGCTACTTTGTGAGGAGGGGGGCTCTAGGGAGGGCAGGCGTCCGGATTGTAAAAAATCGTAAAATAGTTAAGAAATATTAACTTCGCCATGGAGAACGGGCGGGCACTTCCTATACTGACCCATTAAATTGGCAGTTATGCACATGCTGTGCATATAAAGGGACAAGGAAGTTGTGATGTACAAGTACGTCTTAGTGCTGGTATTCGCTTGGGTAGTTACGTCTTTCGGTACTGTAAATGCAGAGTCGTTCCGGGAGACGGACGACATAGTCATCAGCCCTGACTTCTGCTCCCTCTATCCCATCGCCATTTCCGATTCATTGCTGGCCTCGGCAACGCCGGGCCAGAGGTTCCAGAATATTCTGACTGGCACGGGCCCCGGCAACTACAGCTGGTTATCCTGGCAGGGAAAGAATAACGCCAATACCCTGGCCGATGCCCTGGTTCCTCCCGGTACCAGCGACAACTACCGCAATCCGCTCAACGCTTCCGACACGCAACTGAGCGTTGGCGACTTTGTCGAAGGTGCTCCGGGCGTCAAGAACAGCAAGGCCATCCGCTCCAACCTGGGTGCGCTGCTGGGCCACAACATTATTGTTCCGGTGTGGGGTAGCGCGGATGGACAAGGCGCCCGCTTCAACTACGAGACCGTACGTTTTGCCGTTATTCGGCTGAACGACTATGCCCTCAACGGCAAGGGATACCTCAGTTTTACCTTTGAACGATATACCCGCTGCTACAACCATCGCCCGGAATCCCTCGACAGCCAGATCACCACGCCGGAAGATACGCCGGTCGAATTCGAACTACAGGCCCAGGATGCGGACAACGATGCACTGACCTACGAAATACTGGCGCAGCCCCAGCATGGGCAGATCACGCAGTCGGGCTTCCGGGTTACCTATACACCCGATACCAATTTTTATAGGAACGACAGCCTGCGGTTCCGGGTACACGACGGTGAACAGCTCTCCGGTACCGCCACCGTCAGCATTGAGGTGCTGCCGGTTAACGATGCCCCAGTGGCTGATCCGGGCTCGGCAACCGGTCCGGAAGACACGGCAATTCCTCTGCATTTATCCGGCAGTGACATAGAAAACTCTCCCCTGACGTTTTCTGTGATAACGCCTCCCGTGCATGGCGCCGTTAATGAAACCGACAACGGCCTGGCCTATCTGCCGGAGGCCAATTACTTCGGGCCGGACGTAATGGAATATGTGGCCAACGACGGGGAGCTGGACTCCGCGCCGGCCACCTACAACCTGACGGTTACGCCGGTCAACGATGCGCCCACCGCACAGGATGTCTTCGCCGAAACCGAAGGGGGCGATTCCGTGGCAGTCACCCTCCTGGGCGAGGACATTGATAGCGAGTCTCTCGAATACCGGCTCCTCGAGGCACCTGCCCATGGCCAGTTCACCGGGGACGCCCCGGAGCTGGTATACACCCCGGACCCCAGGTTCGAAGGCCTGGAGGTATTGACCTACGAGGTGTCCGATGGGGAATTGCAGGCCACGGCAACCATTACCATCAATGTCATCCAGCCAAACTTGCCGCCGGTGATCACCAGCCCGCCGCTGGTCACCACGCCGGAGAAAACGGACTACAGCTACCCTGTGGCCGCGGAAGATCCCAACGAGGACGTGCTGACCCATACCCTGGACCGTGGCCCAGAGGGAATGACCATTGAGGCTGCCTCCGGGGTGATTCACTGGCTGCCCCAGGCGGAATTCACGCAATCCGTACCCACCTTTAACCAGCAGTGCTATGTGGTGCCAAGCGGTAGCGTGAAAGTCTATGAAGAGGGTGACGATGCCTCGGGTGCGAGCTACATTGCTCCTCTTTTTCATCGAGTGAAGGCTTCTATCGCCGATGCCAGCAATTATGTAGCTCCGCAGTCGGTGGCCTGGCACAAGAGGAACCGTTGTCTGGGCTGCCACATCCAGACCCAAAGCCTGCTGGGTATGCAATCCTCGAAGGCCAAGGCGGATGTGGATGAAGAGGCAGCGGAATACCTGCTGACTGAGATTCTTTCCAGCCAGCTCAGTGATGGCTCCATTCGACGGTCGCATCCCCAGCACACCAAAAACCAGACAGCATTTGCGCTTTGGGCCCTTAACTCGGTGCCGGAACGGGAGCGGACTTTCCCGGTTCGTCAGAACGGACTGAACTTCTTCCTGGGCCGAGTGACGTTGAATGGCAACGAGGCCTACTGGACAACGGACCACAACAGCGGGTGGCTGCGGGATTCCCTGGGTATGACAGCGCTGGTCAGCCAGGCTGCGGCGGGGTACATCAATGATCTCGACGCGCTGGAAACCCAGACATCGGAGCAGCTTGAGATTGCAGATTCCTATCGGCTGCTGATGCCCGCGTTGGCGGAACACCTGCTGGCAGGGCTAAACTCGAATGAAAGCGACAGCTTGCGGCGCGTATTCCGCCTTGTGGGCCTGGCGGAAATCGAACCGTTCATTGGCAGTGACGAGCTCCGGTCGCGAATTTCCGCAGCTATTGTCCTTCTCGACCAGCAACTCCGTGAGCGCCAGCGTGAAGACGGTGGCTGGTCACGCTACCAGTCTGGCAGCCAGAGCGATCCGCTAGCCTCGGCCTGGGTGGGGCTGGCCCTGGACTACCAGGACCCGGCCCTGACCGATCCGGTGGTCTTGGGGAATATTGAATACCTGCTAGACCACCAGCAGGCCGGCGGCACCTGGGACACCACCAGCGGCCTGTTCACAACCAAGCTGGCCACCACCAGCCTGGTCATGGCCTATCTTCCTGTCGCCCTCGACCACCTGGGCAATCCGGACGTCCGCCTGGGCCACGTCTCCTTGGCAGAAGGTGGGAACGGCATGCATGAGTTGAGTGCCGAGCTGTCCAACCTTGGCCTCGCAGACATTCGCGTACCGCTGGATGTGTCCTTCTACGCAGGCCAGCCCGAGGACGGCCAGTTCCTCGGCTCGGCACAGGTAGCCAACCTGACCAGTGACACCCGCAGTACTCCCACGATTCTGGTCAGCGACGATGAGCTGACCGACGACATTTCTGTAGTGCTCAACCCGAGCACTGAGATCGAGGAGTGCCAGATCAAAAACAACGCTACCCGTGCCGCCCTGGTGCGCCACCACGTGGCGGACCCGGGTGGCCTGACGGACACCCAGCTCTACACACTGAATGTGGAGGATGTGAACGAGGCGCCCTCAATCGACAGTGAACCGCAGACGATCCTGCAGGGCGGCCAGTCCTTTGAGTACCAGGTTGAAGTCTCCGATACCGACGTTGGTGACGCCCACTCCTTCACTATGGTATCCGGCCCGGAAGGCCTCTACCTGGATGAGCGCACCGGCCGTTTTACCTCCGCGCCGGGTGGCATAGAGCCGGGTAAGTACGAGGTTGTGGTCCTGGTTACCGATCTGCGCGGCGCGACGAGTGAGCAGACGTTTACGCTGGTTATTCATGAAAACCTTCCGCCGGAAATCGTCAGCCCTAAGGTATTGGCCGGTGTTGAGGATTCCGGGTACGACTACGATCTGGAAGCTGTTGATCCGAACGAAGGGGATTTCCTGTCCTATGGCCTAGAACTCGCGCCAGAGGGAATGAGTGTTGTTCGGGATACGGGCTCGATTTCCTGGAGTGGTGCTCTCGATTGGGTGGATAACCGGACTGATTTGAACTTGATGTGTGTTGGGGAACCAAAATCAGACCTCGGTTCACTGAATCCAGTTGAGAAATGGCGCTGGAATGCGTCCGGACAGCCTGCGTCCCACTACAATCAAGTTATGCATGCGCCCATTGCCGTTCCTTTATATGACACAAATGGTGATGGTCGTGTTAATGCAAAAGATGATATTGCAATCATTTTTCAAACATTCTACGGCTCCCGCTACTACAATTCAGGCTATTTGAGGGCTGTATGGGCAAAAAATGGTGAACCTGTTTGGACGTCAGCTTCAGCATCTATTTTGCCTGTTAGTTCGCCAGCGGCTGCAGACATTGATGGTGACGGGAATGTCGAGATCGTCACTGGCCGTCACGGCGGCGGTATCATCGCTTTCGCTCATGACGGCAGTGTTAAGTGGCAGTCGAGCAGCCGGGTCAATGTCAATTGGGGTGGGCCGAGCATTGCCGATCTCGAGGGGGATGGTGTCCCGGAAATTATTGTGGGGAACACAGTCTTTGGCAACCTGGGGCAAGTACGTTGGAAAGCATCGGGCCCGTCCGGGGACAATGGTACCGGTCCCCTTTCGTTTGCAGTGGATCTCGATGGCGACGGTTTTCAAGAAGTCATTGCAGGTAGGGCAGCGTATAGCCACGACGGGAAACTGCTATTCGACCATGGAGATGGATTTTCTGCGGTTGGTGATATGGACGCAGATGGGTTGCCTGAGATAGCCACTGTACACGCTGGCGATGTGAGCCTCTTGAATCACGATGGTTCAATCATCTGGAGCAACAGGACCATTTCAGGAGGTGGTCGAGGTGGCCCCCCGACCATCGCCGATTTAACTGGAGACGGTATTCCTGAAATTGGTGTTGCCGGTGCCAACCGATATGTTGTTTTCAATGCGGACGGAAACATCGTTTGGGAATCTCCGACACGTGATAACTCATCTCATAAAACGGGTTCATCGGTATTCGATTTTAATGGGGACGGCCGGGCCGAAGTTGTATATGCGGATGAGTACTATCTCCGAATTTATGACGGACCCACCGGCCAGGTAATTTATGAAATTGAGAATACCAGTGGAACCACCTATGAACTCCCCGTTGTCGCCGACGTGGATAATGATGGCCATGCCGAAATTGTCGCTATATCTAATAGTTACAGTAGAGGAGGTTACTCGGGAGTTCGGGTTTTTGAGGACGAGAATGACTCCTGGGCCCCGACTCGCTCCATCTGGAACCAGCACGCTTATAACATCAACAACATCAACGATGACCTGACGATACCGGCGCACCCGGCGGTAAGTTGGCTGACCCATAATACTTTCCGTCTGAACACCTTCCTGGACCGGGAAGCTCTGTCCCTGCCGGATGTCACCGTCAGCGGCATTGAATATGACCAGGCAACAAGCACCGTCTCCGTCAACGTTCTGAACCGCGGCCTGGCGCCGGTGAACGGGCCACTGACCGTCAGCTTTGTACATGTTCATTCCTGGACCGGAGAAACCGCCCTGGGGCAAGTATCCATTGGCGGGCTTGAGCCCGGGGAGCAGGCCGTCGCCAGCCTGGCGGTTGACGATGAAACCCTCGTTCAGGCGATAAAGGCTAATGTCATATTGCCGGATAACGTGCAGGAATGTGCGGTGGACAACAATGAAACTATTGCCGCCGTGGTCGATGCCCGTGTCTACGATGAGGCCGGGCTGTTTGATGCTCAGAAGTTTGCCGTATCCATGGCGAACTCGAACGACGCACCGGCATTTGCCAGCGCAGCGTCCAGTACCGGTTTTGCCGGTGAGATTTACGGCTTTGAATTTGAAGTTACCGATCTGGATAAAGGGGACGCCCACCGCTTCGAACTGGTGGATGCACCGGATGGTTTTGAGCTGAACGAGCGTACTGGCAAGGTGGTAGCCGAAGGGCTCCCAGAGGGCGTTTACACCGTCAATGTCCAGGCTATGGACCTGTCAGGAGCTATAGCAGAGCAGACCCACGTTGTGACCGTGACATCGCCGGATAACCTACCGCCGGTATTCGAATCGCAGGCACCGGAAACCGTTCAGGCTGGAGAGACCTACAGCTATGACGCCGTAGCCACGGACCCTGATGGCGACGACGTTGTCTACCTGCTCAGCCGCTCCCAGCCGGGCATGACCATCGACGGTGTCAGCGGCCAGATCAGCTGGACGCCATCTTTGAGCCAGTCCGGCGTGTTCTCTTCAGAAGTAACCGCGCTGGATACACGGGGTGCCTCGAGCAAGCAGTATTTCCTGATCGAGGTACAGGACCCCAACGCCGATAACCAACCGCCCACCATCACCAGTGCCCCCGATGGTGCCGCCTATGCTGGCCAGCGGTTCGATTACCAGGTCACCGCTAACGACCCGGATGGTGACACGCTGTCCTATTCTCTCGCCGTGTCGGAATCCGGCATGACGATTACCACCGATGGCCTGTTCACCTGGCTGCCAGGGTCGGAATGGGTCGGCGACACCGCCATTGTTGAAATCCTCGTCAGTGACGGACGTGGTGGCGAATCACGACAGAAACTCACGCTGCCAGTCAACGAGAGCGCCAACCATCCGCCACAGGTCACCAGCACGCCGGAAACCCAGGCGCTGGCGGGCTCAGTCTACGGTTATTTGATCGCAGCCACCGACAGCGATGGCGATACGTTTACTTTCAGCCTCGATCAGGCCCCCAATGGCATGACCCTGTCCGGCTCCCAGGTGAACTGGACGCCAGCGGACACCCAGGCTGCTCGCGTCCATGATGTGGTGATCCGGGTTACCGACGCCCGTGGCGCAGCATCGACCCAGAATTTCGGTATCGCGGTCAACGCGCCAGCGGAGTCCAACGAGGCTCCGGAGATCAGCAGTATTCCCACATCCCCGGCCTTTGTGGGTGAAGAGTACCAGTATGACGTGATCGCCCGGGATGCCGATGGTGATGCGCTGACCTACACACTGGAAGCGGCCCCGTCGGGTATGACGCTCAACTCAACGGGCCAGGTTCGCTGGACACCCACAAGCGAGCAGGTTGCCGCCCATGCCGTGCGCATCCGGGTCTCCGACGGCAAGGCCTATGCCACCCAGAGCTTTACTCTGGATGCGGTCGAGGTGAGCGACAATAACTACCCGGAAATCACCAGCCGGCCGAGGACCCTGGCGGTGGCCGGTGAGACCTATCAATACCAGCTCGTGGCAACCGACGCCGACGACGATGCGCTGACATACGGCGCCATGGTCCAGCCGGAAGGCATGCAGGTGGACGCCACAGGACTGGTCACCTGGACACCGACCGTAAACCAGATCGGCATCCACGATGTGTCCTACTTCTCTGATGACGGTAAGGGCCGGACGCTCCAGAACACCAGCATCAAGGTCCAGGAAGAGCCCCTGCCGCTTTCGGTAACCCTGCTGGTCTCACCGGACAGCGTAAACGCCGGTGATACGGTCACCATCGATATCTTTACCGACGGTGGCCGTGGGGAGATCAGCCAGTCCGTCGAGGTGAATGGTGAGCCTCTTACCCTGAACCCCTTTGGCCGAGCCATCTGGACCGCCAGCGGCACTGGGCGCCATACCGTCACCGCCACGGTGTCAGATGCCGAGACCGCCGTGACCGAAGTTGCGTACGTCACCATCCGTGATGACAGTGATACCGTGGCGCCAGTGGTTACACTGGAAGGCCCGAAAAACGGAACCATAGTCACCGCCCCAACGGACATCATCGCCACCGTCCAGGACGACAACCTGGCAATCTATGAAGTGTTGATCAGCCCGAAGGGCAAGAGCGAGTGGCAGGCCATAGCGGAAGGCTCAACCAGCCAGGTATCCGCGCCGGTGGCCACCTTTGATCCCAGCCTGCTGATGAACGGCCAGTACGACCTGGCGATCCTGGCCGTGGACGTCAACGGTCTGTCCGGCTCCGACATGATGTCCCTGCAGGTGGAAGGCGACCTGAAGGTGGGCAACTTCAGCATTACCCTGGAAGATCTGTCGATTCCGGTGGCGGGCATTCCCATACGGGTAACCCGAACCTACGACAGCCGCCAGCGTTTCGAGGCGCTGGACTTCGGGCAGGGCTGGAGCGTCGGCTACCAGGATGCGAAGGTGGAAGAGTCCCGTACGCCGGGTAGCTACTGGGCCGTTAACCAGTACAAGCGTGGACCGATGAACATCATTACCGACTTCTGCATCGAGCCTCTGGGCGCACCCGTGATCACTGTCACTCTACCCACCGGCGATGTGGAGCGGTTCGAGGTAGGAGCATCACCACGCTGTAACACTTATCAGGTTTATAAGGACGTGGAACTGGAGTTCAATCCGGTGGGTGATACCCAATCCGAACTGGTGGCCCTGAACGACAGCTCCGCCCGCTATGAAAGTGGGACATTACTGGAAAAAGGTACCTTTGCCTATCCAGTAGATCCTAGTCGATATAAGCTCACCACCAGTGCGGGTTACGTCTATACCCTAGGCCAAGACTTCGGTATCGAGAAGGTAGTAGACCCTAACGGACATACCCTGAGGTACACCAACGATGGCATCTTCCACTCAAGTGGCAAGGCCGTCACCTTCCAGCGGGACAGCAACGGTCGCATCAGGGCCATCACCACGCCCAACGGCGATCAGTTGACCTATCTGTACGATGCTGACAACAATCTGATCAGCAGCGTTGATGCTCAGGGTAATGCCACCGAATACACCTACAACCGAAACCACGGCTTGCTGGAGATTATCGATCCACTCGGCCGCACCCTGATCCGCAATATCTATGACGAAAGTGGCCGCCTGGTGGCCCAGGAAGACAGCGACGGCAACCGAACGGACTTCAACCACGACATCGAGGGCCGCCAGTCCGTGGTCACCGACCGCAACGGCCATACCACCCTCTACTACTACGATGACCGTGGCAACGTCACCACCAAGGTGGATGCGGCGGGCCACACCTGGAACTACAGCTACGACGAGCGCGGCAACCAGCTCGGCCAGATGGACCCGTTGGGCAATGTCACCACCGCCAGCTTCGATGAGCGCAACAACCAGCTCACCCAGACCGATGCGCTAGGCAACACGGTGGCGTTCACCTACAACAGCCGTGGCCAGGAACTGACCATTGCCGATGCCCGTGGCAACGTTTACCAGAACAGCTACGACAGCGTTGGCAACCTGCTGACCGTCACCGACCCGGACGGCAAGGTGGCGGGCAACAACATCAACGCCCAGGGGCATGTGTCCAAGACCGTGGATGTGGAAGGCAATGCGACCACTTACACCTACGACGGGGACGGCAATAAGCTCACCGAGACCAATCCCCTAGGCGAGACGACTCGCTACACCTACGATGCCAACGGCAATGTGCTGACCGAGACCCGGTCCCGCACGGTGAACGGCAGCCCGGTGGAGGAAACCACCGCGTATGTGTACGACGCCAATAACCGCATTGTCGAAACCCGCTACCCGGACGGCAGCACCACCGCCACGGAATACGACGTGGCCGGTAACCAGGTGGCCACTATCGACGCCCTGGGGCGGCGTACCGAATACAGCTACGACGCCTATGGCCGACTGACGGAAACCTACCACCCGGATGGTACGGTCGAATACAAGACCTACGACGGCGAAGGCAACCTGCTCACCGAAACCGACCGGCGGGGCCGTACCACCCGCTACACCTACGATGCGTTGAACCGGGTGGTCCGTACCGATTACCCGGACGGCAGCCATACCTCGACCAGCTACGATGCGGTGGGCCGCGTAATCGGTGAGACCGACGCCAACGGCAACACCACCACCTACGAGTACGACGCGGCGGGTCGCCGCACCGCCGTAGTGGACGCCCTGGGCAATCGCCACGGCTATGCCTACGATGCCGACGGCAACCTGGTCAGTGAGACCGACGCCAACGGCCATACCACCGAGTACACCTACAATGCACTCGACCAGCGGACCCAGACCCGCTACCACGATGGCACCACGGTAACGGAAACCTTCGATGGCCTGGGCCGCCGCACGGCCCGCACCGACCAGAATGGCCGTACCACCGAGTACGAATACGATGCCCTCGGCCGCCTGATGAAAGTGACCGACGTTCTAGCCGGTGTTACCACTTACACCTACGACGAAGCCGGCAACAAGCTGAGCCAGACCGATGCGGAAGGCCGCACCACACGCTGGACCTACGACAGCCAGGGCCGAGTGCTTTCCCGCACCCTGCCCATGGGCCAGACCGAAAGCTACACCTACGACGCTTCGGGTAACCGCCTGAGCCATACCGACTTCAATGGCCAGACCACCAGCTACAGCTACGACATCAACCAGCGGCTGACCCAGGTAACCTATGGCGACGGCACCACCGAGTCCTACACCTACGACGCCGTCGGCAACCGCCTGACCGCTACAACCCCGGAAGGCTCCACGCGGTACAGCTACGACGTCCAGAACCGCCTGGTTGAAGAGGTTCAACCCGACGGCTCGGTGCTGTCCTATGGCTATGACGCCGCCGGCAACCGCACCCAACTGGACGTCTCCGCTGGTGGCAGCACAACCACCACCAGCTACAGCTTCGATGCCCTGAACCGGCTGGAAGTCGTGGAAGGCAGCCAGGGCCAGACCCTGTACACCTACGATGCGGTGGGCAACCGAGAGAGTGTCAGCTACCCCAGCGGCAACGTCACCCTGTACGACTACGACGCCCTGAACCGGCTGACCCGCCTGACCACCACGGATGCGACGGACCAGATCGTGGCGGACTACGCCTATACCCTGGGCGACACGGGGCGGCGCATGCAGGTGGTGGAAAACCACAACGGCCGCACCACCGCGTACACCTACGACGAGCTGTACCGCCTGACCACGGAAACCGTCACTGACCCGGTGAACGGCGACTACAGCGCCGAGTACCAGTTCGATAAGGTGGGCAACCGCACCTACAGCATCATCAACGGGGTACACACCGCCTACAGATACGACAACAACGACCGGCTGACTCAGCAGGGCGGCGTCAGCTACAGCTACGACGACAACGGCAACACCCTGACCGAAACGGAAGACAGCCAGGTCACCCGCTACCACTACGATGCCCGCAACAAACTTATCAAAGTGGAAAAACCGGGCCTGACCGCGAGCTACGGTTACAACGCCGACGGCATCCGCACCCGCAAGACTGAAAACGGCCAGACCACGAACTCTGTGGTGGACAGCAACCGGGACTACGCCCAGGTGCTGGCGGAGGTAACCAACGGCATTACCGAGGTGAGCTATACTTACGGCGATGACTTGGTCTCGCAGACCCGTGCAGGCAATCCTTCCTATTACCTGTACGACGGCCACGGCTCCACGCGGATACTGGCGGACCAAACCGGCTCTGTAACAGACAGCTACGATTACGATGCGTTTGGGGTGTTGCTGGCTAGTTCCGGCGATACCGAGAACGCCTATCGGTATACCGGGGAGCAGTTGGACCAAGGGCTGGATCAGTATTATCTGCGGGCGCGGTATTACGACCAGGGAGTTGGGCGGTTTACGCAGCAAGATACGTGGATGGGGAACCCTGAGGATCCAATTACACTTAATAAGTATCTTTATGCGAATGCCGATCCTATTGAGTTTACCGATCCAAGTGGTCATTTTAGTATTGGTTCATTTGGTGCCGCGACGAGCATTCAGGGCATACTGGCGACATCGGCGACAAAAGCCGCAGGTTTTAGCTTGGTTGCGATTGGAGTGGTTGGCGGTGTCGAGCATGTTTCTGGTGGCGATCGTCGGTGGAGTTTGTGGGATATCATCGCTTCGAGCTATTTGCGTTCAGAAGCAACGACTGAAGTAAGAGCCGCCACAAAAACTAGGCCAAGAACTAGGCGGCCAGACGGGCACCATACGATCCCAATTTACCTTTGTGGGGCGCAAAGCCAGCAACTTTCATATTTTGATAGGAGTCGGCACGCAGCCATTCATACTGGTTTATCTCGACTTGAGGTAGCGTTACATTCGGCTGAAAAAGCTGCAGACAAGTACATTCCCTTTACTCGACGCCGCACGGAAGGTGTTATGAGTTTGGCGGAAACTGAGCAGGGCCGCCACGTAATAGCGAATGCGATCGAAGGATACTATATGTCTTTCGGGTGGTGGCACCAGGGTGAGCCAACTATTGGTTCAATTTTTCCATTCGAACGTCGTGCATACGTAGATGGCAAAACATCACTGCCAGATTGCAAGAGGTCACGGTAATGGTGAGCTTCGATACGCTTGAGCTTCTTTTAGAACGGAAAGATCAGTTTTTTATTTGCATACCCGCAGGAAGTGAGGGAAAAGACAAACGTCTGAAAGCTCCAATCAGTCATGAAGTAACAGAAGCACTAACTTCATATGAAATTAAGCAACTAGAAGATATGATCGGCTACCAAGAACAGCTATTCGATCTGTTTAGGTCCTATGGTAGCGTTCGGCTGTTTTGCGATGCTAATTCCGGGGACTCAGCATATTATATCGCTCATCCTGATGAGTGGGGGGAGTTGTACCAAGACTTTAAAGTATGGTTGGAAGAGTTGGAGGATTCCGAATATAACGAACTGGTGCCTAGCTGGGTTGGGGATGCTGTTGTCATAGGCGAAATTCCTTCCTCTGGCAACTGTATTCTTTTCTTAACGAAGGGCAGTGGCAAAGGCAAAGTTTTTGAGTTCGAACATGACGGCTTTCAGTTTATAGAGGTAGGCAAAAATTTGGTTACCTTCGTTGACCACATTTCAACGGTTACCGAGGAACTTATCAGTAATATCCAGAGCCACACACGAATCTCGGATGGAGAAACGAAAACTCAATGGGTTCCAGTTGGGTATAAAGGTGTCGATAAAAATGGACTTGAAGTCGCCTGTGGCGAGGACTAACGCGACAAAAACACAAGGATAATTTGAGAAGGGCTTATACCTCCACTGCCGTTTTGACCACAGATTCGACTACTGCGTATAGATCAACTCCAACCTCGGGCGTACTAATCGATACAATCAGGCTGTATCTTGCGGGCAAGTTATAGCGCCTTTGTTTCGGCCGTGTTCGCCACCAACCATTGGCCGGATAAACAGCCAGAAAACCCCGGTTGGCAAGATCGGCTGCTGTGCCGCGCCAAACATCCGTGTGGATTGAGCCTTTCGTCCGGTTTTTTTCGCCTAGCAGCCAATCCGGATCTTTGGCACTACTTTGGTTATCTCCAGTTTCACTTGCAGCATTAATGCGGGCAATAAAGTCATCTATCGGCTCAAGGCTACGGCGAACATCAAAACGGAGTCGGTGGGAGGCGTAATGATATTTGGATTGCGCTCCCCTGGCTGATGGATTTGGTTCAATGAAATAAGAGAGAGTTACCCGCATTTCAACTGGTACATCCCCCAAAGCTTCCAGTTCATCCTTAGGCCAAGGGAGCGTGTGAAGTTTCATGTCCCGTGTTTTTATGTCACTACCTTTTTTCCTGAATGGATGGATCTCATCTTCGGCCACCAGCGTCAGTGAGTTCCCAGCACTCCATAAGGCCCGTTCAAGATTTGGCACTCCAAAACCGCAATGCTGAGTGAGTTTCAGGTAGTCATTTTTTGTGGGTACTTTAGGTTTGGCGGGTAAGAACATTTCCTGCATATTTTCAGTCCACTCGGCTGAATGGACAATCAGGGCACGAATCGTGTCAGGGCGCAGCTCCGGATACGCTGCCATCAATTGGGCTGCCATTCTCGCACAGAGGGCGCAGGCGGCACTTGTGGCGTTGGTCCACGTTAACAGGCGCTGCTGCGGTTGGTGCCCGGTAGTTAGCAGGCTGAGGCTGATTATTTGAGCTGCGCCAAGCTTATCGTACCCTACATTGCCTCCTTCGAAAACTACATCCGGCTTGATCGGCCACGCTTTTTCCCAAGTCGCAGATGTGCTGGTGAATGGGCTGATGCCGCCCTTCTGGGCAAGGGGGGTATAATGCTGGGCATCCGCTTCGACAATCTGATCGAGTTCCGTGTAGGCCCCGACAGTTAATCCGTTCCATGCTTGTCCGGGGTCGTGTATCAGTTCCGTTGAGCAGCAATGGGGGTAGTCGAGTAGGCCATTTATATCGGTGCTATTGCCTGCAGATAAAACTATTAGCCGGGGAAATGCCCCGTTGCCATCTGTATCTGCCGCTAACGCATCAATTTTAGCGGACCAGGCCGACGGACGACCTCTATCCCGGTTGTCGGCCGTGGTTACGGCAGAGCTGAATATTCGAGGGCGATTCGGATTTACTATTTCAGGTTGGGCGATAGCGTCTGTAAACAGTGCTGCATGGTGCTCTCTAGTGCCCGCATTGTCGCCCCTGATGCGTAGAAGTTTGACGGATTCCAGCCGGTGTAAAACCTCAAAGGATTGTGGGCTGTCCATCGCGATGGTGAGATTCCCGAAGGCAGTAAGACCAGCCAGTTCAGTGCCATGCCCTTCTGAGTCGTCAACGCCCCAGTCAGGGTGGACCGCATAAAGATCTTCAGTCTTCATTAGGGGGCTGAGTAAGGGATGGCCACGGTTAACGCCCGTATCGAGGATGCAGACGCGAGGCACGGAATCAGCGTCTTCGGGGAACGTGAGGCGGGCCTGCAATTCCTGAATCCATTCGTATTGCTCCTGAATGGGCAGAGCATCGAAAAACTCGGCAGTTTCTTTTGCTCGGCGTAGCTCAGCTACGCAATTAAGGGCTGCCACGGAGTGGGAAAGCTGGCGCTGGGAGCCAAACATTAAAATAACAGTACGCTCAGGAAAGTCGACAGTGGTTGTTGATAGTGTCAGCCCCATTCCTCTGGCGAGCGTTCTGAAGTCCTCCACAACCTTTGCCCTTTCGTTGCGCACCGGAAGCCACGCTTCCCACCAAAAGGCCTCGTCCTGATTTGAGGGCAGAAGTTGGTGGTCATCCGTCCATAGAGCTTGAATTTCAGCAGCACGAATGGCCTGTATGGTATTGAGTAGGGCCTTATTGTCCCGGGGACGTCCATTTTTATCTTTTTTGTCGCCCAGGTAATCGGCGATCATATGCTCAAATCGATCAAGCTTCCCATCGGGCACAAATACAGTGGCATAAGTGTGATGATCACCCGCCTTGGTATTGAGAAGCTCAATACCTGACGCTTCCCTCGCTAACTTTTCAAAGGCCAACTCGATATCCGGAAAACTACAAAACTGAACTTGTAACCCCAAGCCGCTTGTCAGAGCTTCCGCTTGTTGAAATCTTTTGGCCTCTTCCGCTAACGGTTTAAGTGATTGAACTTGAGCTAAAAGCGCATTCCCGTGTTGGCCTCGCGGCAAATCCGGAACCTGAGGTTGATTGCCGCCTCCGGCGCTATGGCTTGTGTAAGGTAGGGCTTTTGAGGTTTCCTGAAGAATAAAATGGCGGCGCTTATTGTTGTTCGGACCCGGCATCAGTGTGCTTCTCCCTCGCATCCTCGCCTATGAGTTTATTGTGGATCAGCTTTCGCTCGTTTAGGACATCAATTAAATGATCCTCTGATACGGTTGTCAGATCCTGAATAATGGCATCCTTGATTGCTTCATCGGCTGCCCGAGCAATCTCGGCATAGCTGAGGCCAGCTGCAACTTGGGTCACCTTCTTCCAGCCCATGCGCTTTGGGCGAAAGCCGGTGAGCCGGGCTTTTAGCGTGGCGGCTGCTTGTTCGGCGTTGGGCAGTCCGTATTTGATGACATCATCAAATCGGCGGTAGAGGGCGTAGTCTAGAATTTCCGGATGGTTGGTAGCCGCGACAATGACGCTATTGGAACGGTTTTGCTCAATCATCTGCAGGAAGCTGTTCAGTACCCTACGGATTTCTCCTACATCATTGGCCAGGCCCCGTTGCGAGCCAATGGCATCGAACTCGTCAAAGAAGTAGACACCCCGAGTAGTGTCAGTTGCATTAAAGACTTGCCTTAACTTGACCGCAGTTTCGCCCATATATTTGGTAATGAGCGTATCCAGGCGAACAAGGAAGAGGGGAATTCCTAGCTCTCCGGCAAGAACAGCTGCCGTCATTGTTTTGCCAGTACCGGGTGGACCGACAAGCAACAGTTTGCGTCGGGGGGACAAGCCGTGTTCGCGGAGCTTGTCAAAAAAGAGTTGTTCTTTGATGATCCGCTTGAGCCGTCCTTCCAGCGTATTGTCCAGCACCATGTCGGACAGCCGAGACTTGGGATAGGAGGCATCCAGCAGGTCCGCCAACTCGCCCCTGGGTTTGGCAAGAGGAACAGGACGGTCAGAGGTTATGGAAGACTGAGACTTGGCCGCATTGATCAGTTCGCGCAACTCAATGGCCACTTTACCATGACCAAGTTTTGCTTCATGCGCAGCCAACTGCATGGCAACCGAATAAAAATGGCTGTCGTCGCCGTTCATATGAGACTTGAGCAAGGCTTTGATCTGTTCTGCGCTGGCCATACGACCACATCCTATGAGAAATCACTCGCGAATAGTATAGAGTTTAGCCCTTTTTTGCAGTAGCCAACATTCGGGCAAAGTTTTCATGCCCTTGAGGGATCCACTGGACAGGCAGTGAGCCGTTGCCACACCGGGACCACCTATGATGCCGCAAGCCGCGTCACTAGTGAGACCGACGCCCTCGATGGGGTAACCACCTACACCTACGACGCTGCGGGTAACCGCCTGACCGCCACCAACCCGGAGGGCACCACGCGTTACCGCTACGACGCCCAGAACCGGTTGATCGAGGAGATCCAGCCCAACGGCTCGGTGCTCTCCTATGGCTATGACGCCGCCGGCAACCGGACCCAACTGGACGTTTCCGCTGGTGGCAGCACGACCACCACCAGCTACAGCTTCGATGCCCTGAACCGGCTGGAAGTGGTGGAAGACAACCAGGGCCAGACCATCTACACCTACGATGCGGTAGGCAACCGCACGAGTGTCAGCTACCCCAGTGGCAACGTCACCCTGTACGACTACGACGCCCTGAACCGGCTGACCCGCCTCACCACCACGGACGCGGCGGACCAGATCGTGGCGGATTACGCCTACACCCTGGACGCCACCGGCCGCCGTACCCAGGTGCAGGAGACCCACAGCGGCCGAACCACCGCGTACACGTATGACGAGCTGTACCGTCTAACCACGGAAACCATCACCGACCCGGTCAACGGCGACTACACCGCCGAGTACCAATTCGATAAGGTGGGCAACCGCACTTACAGCATCATCAACGGGGTACACACCGCTTACAGTGTCGACAACAACGACCGCCTCACCCAACAGGGCGGCGTCAGCTACAGCTACGACGCCAACGGCAACACCCTGACCGAGACGGAAGATGGCCAGGAGACCCGCTACCACTACGATGCCCGCAACAAGCTCATCGAGGTGGCAAAACCGGGCCTGACCGCGAGCTACGGCTACAATGCAGACGGCATCCGCACCCGCAAGACGGAGAACGGCCAAACCACGAACTACGTGGTGGACAGCAACCGGGACTACGCCCAGGTGCTGGCGGAGGTAACCAACGGCATTACCGAGGTGAGCTATACTTACGGCGATGACTTGGTCTCGCAGACCCGTGCAGGCAATCCTTCCTATTACCTGTACGACGGCCATGGCTCCACCCGAGCCCTGGCTGATGCGGGCGGCTCTTTAACAGACAGCTATGACTACGATGCGTTTGGGGTGTTGCTGGCCAGTTCCGGCGATACCGAGAACGATTACCTGTATGCCGGGGAGCAGCTGGACCAGAACCTGGACCAATACTATCTGCGGGCGCGATACTACAATCAGCAAGTAGGGCGGTTTACACAGCAAGATACTTGGATGGGTTTTAACCATGACCCGATGACACTGCATAAGTATCTGTATGCCAATGCCGACCCGATTACCTACACAGACCCAACAGGCATGTTTTCGATGGCCAGTTTGGGGGCATCGTTCAGAGTCCATAGTGCGACTGCTGGTCAGGCAGTCGCGAATTACTCCCGAATATACTCGAGAATGCTCTGGGGAGAAGTAAAAGAATTCGTTAAGGACGAGCTTACAGAGCAGGCATTTGGCTTGTTGGGAGACCAAATCGTTGGGAAAATGGTACAAGCTGTTCAAAACGCGCCAATCTTGGATAGGGACGGCCCTCAGGCGGCAGGATCAAAAGCCCACAGGGCCCTAAAGGATTTGATCAGAAAGCATGCTGATGAAATCTCAGAAATGCTTAGTCGCCATGGCGCAGATGTTTCTATCGAGGCGGAGCTGTACTTTGGTAAGCATAGAGAGCCTACAAGAGAGCGAGCGAAAGGATCGATGGGATTGGATGTGACCGTAACTAATAACAATACTGGTAAAGTGCTGTTGGGTTTCAATTTAAAAACGGGTAAGACGGGAACATCTCGGGCCAAAGGTCGGGAATACGTCCGAAGGAATCGCGGAGCTCCTTTTATTGATGTGTTTGTGAAAAGGACGAAGTGATAATGTCAAAAAAGTCAATTAAGAAGCGTATTAAAAGCTCAGGCCTTATCTCGGAAATGGGGCAGCTTGGTTTTACTTTAGGACCCAGTGGGATGTGGTTTTATAGGCTGCGCGGTGAATTTATTGATGCTGTCTTTCTACAATCTCTTGCAGGTGGAAAGGGGTTGAGAATTCATGTTTTTAGCGTCATTCCGGATATCATCTCATATCCAATGAGAGATTTTCCGCATGAATTCGACTCCAAAGTGGGTAATGTTAGTAGAAAATACCTCACTCGAAGAGGAATAGCATACGGAGGACATGCTTGGCCCACAGATACGGAATTAGAGCTAGAAGACTCTGTATCTGGTATTACTCGGCTCGCTAAATCTGACTTATTGCCTTGGTTCAACAAGATCGATACTAGACGCGCTCTTTACGAGTCTATTCATGAAGATGTGAAGGAAGATAACGGTGAGTATTCAGATCGACTACGAGAAATGCTACTGCGTTAAAGGCCTATTCAGCACATCAAACGGAAAAATGGGGGTAGATCTATTTTTGACGCCCTTAGATCGAGCAGGCCCTGGCCAACGCTATTGATTTGCACGTGAACCAGATAAACGGTACGAGGCAGGGACAGCCCAGCCTACCCTGGAGACGCTGGCCAAGGAACTGCACACCACCCTGGATGACCTGGTCTTCGGCGAGGATCAATGCGGCCCCGGCGACGACCTGCGCTTACCATAAAATCATCGTCATAGACTGGACCGAAAAAGTCATAATCACTACGGTTATAGTCATTATCTGACCGAACATCATCGTCTTCGCCGCACATTGCAGGGCCATTTCCATTTCCGTCACCTGCAAAAAAACAACATTTTCATTTGGCTTATCATCAAACCAGAGTTGCTTGTGTGCTCGGTGATGATTACTGCTTCCATCAGGGATGCTATGGCTATTGTAATGAGTCGACCCTGAAAAAGTAAAAACCTGAACAAAGGCAATGAGTTGGCCTGTTTTCGGGGTATAATATCCATCATAAATCTCCCCGTTTCGCCCAAAAACCGGAAGAAAACCCATGATCCCACGGGATAAGCGCCAGGCACCACAGCGAGATCTGCTGGAAACCTACCTCGAAGACATCCTCAACCCCCGGCACGAACTGGTGCCGATGGGCAAGCGGATCGACTGGACCGCCTGCAAACAACATTTTGGCCAGTTGTACGCAGTGGAAGCCGGGCGTCCGGGATTACCCATCCGGTTACACGTGGGCTTGCAGTTGCTCAAGCACATGTACGAAACCACCATGATGCGGTTCCGGCATCGCATCGGCGAAGACGGCGCCTGTGAGCTTCTGAAAATGAGTATCGCCCTGGGCCAGGATACCGGCGTCATCGCCCCGGAAAGCCTGAAAGTCGCGGTGATCGACACCACGGTGATGCCCAAGGCCGTTGCTTACCCAAGCGACGCCCGCCTGGCCGGCCGTTGCCACCGGCAACTGGTGGAACCGGCCAAGGATGAAGGCATCAAGTTCCGCCAGACCTTCTGCAAGGGATTAACAGGGCTGGTCTGGCAGGTGGGCCGCTACGCCCATGCCCGGCAGTTCAAGCGGATGCACAAAGTGTTGCGCCGGATGCACCGGAACCTGGCCAGGATCTGCGAGGCCATTGTTGACCAGCGCTCCGAGCGCCTGAACCACAAGTTCCACCAGGCACTCCGGTTACTGAACCAGTACGGTGACCGAACCGTCAAACCCCGGTTGTACAGCCTGCACGAACCGGACGTGGTGTGTCTCGCCAAGGGCAAGGCCCGTACCCGGTATGAGTTCGGCGCCAAGATCAGCGTGGTGACCACCGCCAAAGAGGGCTTTGTGCTGGATTGCCAGGCCCTGGCCGGTAATCCCTACGATGGCCACACCGTCGACACGGCGCTGAAACGGGTCCTTCTGCACACCAGCAAGATGCCGGAGCATCTGCTGGCCGGCCGGGGCTACCGTGGCAGTGAGAGCACGTTCCTCGCGAAAATTCATATCACCGGCAAGCGGCAAGGCCCATCCCGATCAGCAACACCGGCGAAACAGTATCGAGCCGATCATCGGTCACCTGAAAAGCGACGGCCTGATGTATCGGAACTTCCTCAGAGGGTTTGCCGGCGACACGATACACGCGGTTCTGTGCGGCGTTGGTCTGAACCTGAGGAAGGTTCTGAGGAAGCTCGCCGAGCTTCTTTGGCCCTATGAAAATCGGCAGTATTCACGCCTGATATTGGCTATTTTACGGTCAATTCCGGCGTTGCCGGATGAAGCAACGGAGACCGGTGAATTGCTGGTGATCTGAAAACGGCGTTTTTGCAGGGTCGACTCAGTCCCCCCCCCATATGAGCGGGCTCACAGCATTGGTCACATGTTTTAATAAACACCGGATAATGTCGAACTCAGAGGACAGCCCATGAAAATCGCAGTCTATTGCGGCTCCAGACCAGGAAACGAGCCGGTATACGCGGCGAAGGCCCGGGATCTGGGTGAGTATTTTGGCCGTGCTGGCATTGGTGTGGTCTTCGGCGGTGGCCACGTCGGGCTCATGGGGGTGGTGGCGGACGCCACGCTGGCAGCCGGCGGTAAAGTGTATGGCGTGATTCCGGAACATCTCCGGGACCGGGAGTTGGCCCACGGCGGTTTGACGGAATTGCACGTGGTCAAGGACATGCATGAGCGCAAGGCGCGGATGGCCGAACTGGCCGATGGCTTCCTGGCCCTGCCGGGCGGCATTGGTACCCTGGAAGAACTGTTTGAAGCCTGGACCTGGGCCCAGCTGGGCCTGCACCGGAAACCCTGTGCCATCTACAACATCGGGGGGTTTTACGATCCCCTGCTGGCCATGGCGGCAACCATGGAGCGAGCCGGCTTCCTGAGCCGGGAATACATCGATATGCTCATCCGGGCCGACCAGCCCGATGTGCTTGTCGATGCCCTTCGTCGCTATCAGCCACCGGGCGAGAAATGGCGTTAGTACCGCGTCGGCCCGGCCCGCTCACAGGCGGCTGACCCTGGCCATCAGCTGGCGCCAGCCAATCGGCAGCCGCCGCTCGAGATCCGCAAGCGCCGGATCTCCGGAATGCAACGATTCGAAGTGCTGTTTGCTGGCGTAGATCACGGTGTTGTTGCTCTTGCTCCGGAACATCAGCACCACGGCAAAGTGCTGCTTCATCTGGCGAAAATAGGGCCCTTCCGGATCCGGCGTGCGGTGGTAGTTCAGCACCAGCCAGCCGGAATCACTGAGCACCCGGGCGCAATGGGTCACGAACAGCCGCTGGGCCTGGGCCGGGCTCATCCGGTCGGCGTTGTAAAGGTCGGCCATAATGAGGTCGGTACTGGCGTCGGGGAGTGCCTCAAGTGCCGGGCGTGCATCGGCGATGGTGACGCTCAGGCGATCGCTGTCCGGCAGGCTGAAAAATTCCCGGGCGATGCCCAGTACCGATGGCCGAAGTTCCACGGCGTGAATCCGGCACCCCGGGAGCAGGTGGTGCAACGCGCTGGCCGTAACACCTCCGCCCAGCCCCAGGATGGTCGCATGGGCCGGTTCGGAGAGGGCGACCGGCAACAACATGGCGCGACTGTACTCGTGCACCGGCAAGTGCGGGCGCTGCCGGTCGATTTTGCTTTGCTCGAACACCGAGTTGAAAGTCAGTACCCGGTGCTTCCGGTAGTCAACCACCAGGATGCTGCCGAGGGCATCCCGGGTGTGATGGATTATCTCGCCGCGATTGAACATGGAGGTCAGGGGGCGTTCCTTTTCTTCGCGAGTCTGGACAGACACAGCATACCGTTGTTACAACCCTTGTATACAGAGCCGGCCCGTACCGGGCAACGACACCATAGTAAGAGCTGACAGGAGGCACTACCGTGAAACTGACTGTGAATGGCGTAGACGAAGGCAAGCCGATCCCCGAGAAGTTTGCCTTTGGTGTGTACAGCGAAGAAGACCACATGAGTTTCGGGCCGAACCGTAACCCGGATATGCGTTGGGACGAGGCGCCTGCGGGCACGAAGAGCTTTGTGGTGATGATGTTTGACCCCGACGTGCCCAGTGTTGCGGATGACGTCAACCAGGAAGGAAAGACTGTCTCGAAGGACATTCCCCGGGTGGACTTCTTCCACTGGCTGCTGGTGGACGTGCCCGCCGGTATCTCCCGGATTCCCGAGGGCGAGGACAGTGATGGCGTGATCCCCAAGGGCAAGGACTATGGCCCGGGGCCGGTGGGTATCCGGGGCGTGAATAACTACACCCAGTTTCTGGTGGGGAACCCGGATATGGCGGGCACCTACGCCGGCTACGATGGTCCCTGCCCACCCTGGAATGACGAGATCATTCATCATTACCACTACGAAGTGCATGCCCTGGATGTGGACAGTCTGGGGCTCGAGGGCGAGTTTGATGGCAATGATGTACGCGAGGCGATGGCTGGGCATGTGCTGGCCAGCGCCCGGGTGACCGGCACCTACACGCTGCATCCGGATTTACGTCAGGATTAAGCCTGCCATAGGCGCAGCCCATCCACGTTATTGCCGGAATACCGGGCAACCGGATTCCGGCATTCAACGGTGTGTCCAACGCCGTGATGATGGCCTCGCCCTGTGATTTGCAGGACTTTGCTCTGGACTTCAACCTGATCGAGGGTATTCTGACGCGGCCGGGTCACGAAATCGTCGTGAACCTGTCACCCGGCTGTCACCCACCTTTGCGACTGTTCTGGTATCCGGAATGGTGAAAAGGCGGGAGGCGCAATGCAGAACTACCGGAGTGTGTTCATATCGGATGTGCACCTGGGCACGGCGGACTGTCAGGCAGAGTACCTGCTGGACTTCCTCAACCAGGTTCGCTGCGAAACGCTCTATCTGGTCGGCGACATTGTTGACCTGATCGCCATGCAACGACGGGTCCATTTCCCGGAGGCCCACCAGGCTGTCGTTCACAAACTCATGGAATTGGCCGCCACTGGCACCCGGGTGGTGTACGTGCCGGGCAATCACGATGACTTCCTGCGCCGGTTCTGCGGCCAGACCCTGGCCGGTATCGAGCTCCGCGACAAGGCCGTGCACACCACCGCCGATGGCCGCCGGTTCATGGTCTGCCACGGCGATCAGTTTGATCAGGTGGTGCGCTGCAGCCCGCTGATGCTGGTGGTCGGCGACCGTGCCCACGGCTTTCTCCTGCGCCTGAACCGCTGGTTCAATGCCTGGCGCCGCCTCAACGGCAAGCCCTACTGGTCCCTGGCTGCCTGGGTAAAAAGTCGCATCGGCAAAGCCCGTACCTTCATTCGCCGGTTCGAGCTGGCGGCTCTTACCGTCGCCGAGCGCGGGCACTACGATGGGTTTATCTGCGGCCACATACACTCCGCAGGCTTCCTGCGCAGCGAGGACGGCCTGTACTGCAACGACGGCGACTGGGTAGAGCACTGCACCGCACTGGTGGAAAACGCCGAAGGGCAGTTACAGTTGCTGCACTGGTCGGAATCACCATCGATTCTGGCCCGTGAACCCGAGGCACCCCACCCCGACATGCGCGACGATGTGCGGCCGATAATCGACGCCTTACCAGCCCAGTTCATTGAGCAGATCAACCGGCTCGCCAATTGAGCGGGTGCGCGTCTTAACTCCGAGTTCTGTAGGCGTCGAGAATCGAGGCCATGTCGTCGCCCAGTTCGGTCAATGCCTGGGGCGGAAGATTTCGCTCCGCGATGGAGCGCAGCCCCATGATCTGCCCCTGAATCAGCCGCGCCAGACGCCCACAATCTGTTGACGCCTGCAACTCTCCCCGCTGCCTGGCGTCCTCCAGTAGCGTCCGGAGCGCGTGTTCAATCTGTTCCAGAATGGCCTGGGCCTGTTCCGACAGACCCGCGTGTGTGTGGCTTGCTTCCAGCAGGGTTTTGACAATCAGACAGGCCCGGGACGGAGTGGCATCCCGGTCGGCATACCCCCTGGCAATGGCGCGCAGATAGTCTTTCAGGCCGTCAACGATGGTTGCGTGACCGGCCATGTGCCTGGCCAGTTCGTGGCCGCCAGCTTCCGCATAGCGTGCCAATGCCTCGGAATAGAGCCCATCCTTGCTGCCGAACGCCGCGTAAATACTGCCGGGGCGCATGTCCAGCGTTTCCTCAATCTGTTTCATGGAACTGCCATGGTAGCCCTTTGCCCAGAACAGGCTGACGGCATTCGCCAAGGCCATGTCGCGGTCAAAGCTGGGAGGTCTGGCCATGTATTTCACCCTGGTTCGGTTGTTGAATCTACGCTCAATTATAACTTGAGTGATCGATCAAAAACAGGTACCGTCGGGCTGTAGTTGAACGATTGCTCATAAATAAGGAGGTGAACATGACACGGTTCACGTTACACGACGCGCAGTCTGCGCCAGAAGGTTCCAAGCCCTTGCTGGAGAAATCCCAGAAGGGCTTCGGCATGATTCCCGGCCTGCACGCTGTCATGGCAGAGTCCCCGCAGGTGCTGGAAGGCTATCAGAGGTTGCATCAACTGGTGCTGGACAGTAGCTTCAACAACGACGAAAAAACCGTGGTCTGGCAGACCATCAATGTCGAGAACGCATGCCATTACTGCGTTCCCGCGCACACCGGCATCGCCAAGATGATGGAAGTCTCCGATGACATCATCAATGCGCTGCGGGATGAGACACCCCTGCCCAGTGACAAGCTTGAGGCGTTGCGTACATTCACCCTGGCGGTCATGAAAAAGCAGGGTAACGTCGGCCAGGAAGATCTGGATGCGTTCCTTGGCGCCGGTTATGACAATCGTCAGGTACTCGAGGTTATTCTGGTGCTGTCACAGAAGGTGATGAGTAACTACATCAACCACATCGCCGAAACACCGGTTGATGAGCCGTTCAAGAAGTTTGCCTGGCGCAACAGCCGGTAAATGCGTGTCGGGCCGTGCGGGGTTGCGCGTTAACCCCGCTTTCGGACGTCGACGTTAAAAGGCCGCTACTCGCGAGAGTAGCGGCCTTTTCTATCCCTGCCCATTCATAGCCAGAGTGGTGATCGCATATAAAAAAATTCCATAAAGCCGGGCTATGCACTGCGCAGTGCAGGATTCATAATGATCGCTCAAGAATTTTTTGCGAAGGAGGCATACCATGAGCCGTTTACTGGCTATTGTTCTGCTGGTTACCAGCTCACTGGCCTGGGCGGATGGCGACAGAACGCCGCCTCTGGTGGACGCCAGCTGGCTTGAGGGGAATCTTCAACGAGACAACCTGGTGGTACTGGACGTCCGTTCCGGCATCGATAACGGCGGTGACCGGAGCAGCTTCCAGCAAGCTCATATCCCGGGCTCGATTTACAGCAACTACACGGGCGACGGCTGGCGCGAGACCCGCGATGGCGTTGCCGGGCTCCTGCCTCCGGTGGCCAGCCTGGAGCGGCTGATCGGTGGGCTCGGCATCGGCAATGACGACACCGTGGTGATCGTCCCGGCGGGCACCGGGCCGACGGACTTCGGCAGTGCCGCCCGGGTTTACTGGACCTTCCGGGTGCTTGGCCATGATGCGGTTACCGTGTTGAACGGCGGCTTTGCCGGCTGGCAGACGGCAGGTTTCGAAGTTGCCAGCGGTGGCTCAGAGGCCCGGCCCGTTGCACAGTTTGAGGGCACCCTGCAGCCTGAGCTGATTGCCTCGCTGGAGGAAGTGCAGGCGGCCCGCGACAGCCAGGCGCAACTGGTGGATGCCCGGCCGTCAGACTACTTCCGTGGTGAAACCAAGTCTCCCGCGGCCAAAGCAGCCGGGACCATTCCGGGCGCCAGAAGCCTGCCTCATACCAGCTTTCTTGGCCAGCAGAGTCGCGTTTGGTATCTCAATGCCGACCAGATAACCGCGAAGGTGAATCAGGCTGAGCTGGATCCGTCGCAGCGCACTATTTCTTTCTGCAACACCGGACACTGGGCCGCCACCGACTGGTTTGTGTTGAGCGAGCTGGCGGGTTTTGAGGAAGTCGCGCTTTACGATGGTTCCATGGCTGAGTGGTCCCAGGACAGCAGCCGCCCGATGCAGGTCGCAAAGCAGGGCCTGGGCAAGCTTCTGGACCTGTTTAACTGAACTGTTTAACCAAGTGGAAACCTGATGGCTGATTCCGCAGTTCTCCAGCCGGGGCTCCAACAGCCCGGCTGGCAAGTGGATCGATTTATCGTATCGACCGCATTGACTGGCGTTGCCCTCCTTGGCGGACTGATCTGGCTGGAAACAGCCCCGTTCATGGTGGCGCTATTTGTGATTGGCGCAGTGCTCGGCATGGCGCTTTATCATGGTGCTTTCGGCTTTACCGCCGGCTGGCGCAATCTGGTGGTTAAAAAGCGCGGCTCCGGCATGCGGGCCCAGTTGCTGCTGTTTGGTGTCACCTCGTTGATCATGGTGCCGATGCTGCATAGTGGTCAGGAAGGTCTGGTGGGTGCGGTTGCCCCTGTGGGCACCTCCCTTGTCGTGGGCTCTTTCCTGTTCGGCCTGGGCATGCAGCTGGGCGGCGGCTGCGGCTCCGGCACGCTGTTCACGGTCGGCGCCGGCAATATCCGTATGGTGGTGACACTGGTATTTTTCATTGTCGGCACGGTGCTGGGCTCCATCCACCTGCCCTGGTGGCTGGATCAGCCCGGATTTGATCCGGTGCCGTTGGTCAATACCTTTGGTGTCAGTGGTGCCATCCTCGTCCAGTTCGTCGGGCTCGGGCTGATTGCCTGGTGGGTGAACCGTATCGAGCGCAAGGCCCATGGCAATGTTGAACGGGGCGAACTGCTCTGGAAAGGCCAGAGTCATGGTGTGCTGAGAACCCTTCTGAGTGGCCGCTGGCCGTTCACCTGGGCGATCCTGATTCTGGCCGCTGGTAACGCGCTGACCCTGGCGATCGGCGGCGCGCCCTGGAGCATCACCTTTGCGTTCAACGTCTGGGGGGCCAAGGCCCTGGAAGTGGTGGGCGTAAACATGGCCCAGTTCGAGTTCTGGACCTGGGATTATCCCGCCATGGCCCTGAAGGACTCGGTACTCACCAATATCCCGTCTGTCATGAACTTCGGCTTGTTGCTTGGCGCCATGCTCGCGGCGGGCTTGGCCAATCGCTTCAATGAAGCCAGTCGTAACCGGCCGGAGGGCCGTCAGTTCCTGGCCGCCGTGGTGGGGGGCTTGCTGCTGGGTTATGGTGCCCGTCTGGGATTTGGCTGCAACATCGGGGCGCTGTTTTCCGGCATTGCCTCGGCCAGCCTGCACGCCTGGGTCTGGTTTGCCAGTGCTTTCGTGGGCTCGCTCATCGGCATCCGCCTGCGGCCCTGGTTCCGGCTGCCAAACTGATGGGAGGAAGTAACAGCATGGAGCGAGCCTACAGCCGAGCCCGTATTCTCGTGGTACTGGGCATTATCCTGGTGCTGATTCTGGTGGACCACCTGAACAGCCCCACCTTTGCGTTCAATTCCGGCCAGGGCAATGTGGAAACGGCATTGATGCAGCGGGATGAAACCGCGTGTGCGCCCTGCGGGGCGCCTTGTCCGTCAACACGGAACTGAAACCAGCGGGAGAGAGCAGATGAACAAGGTATGTGTCGTGATGGGTGTTGGCCCGGGCAATGGTGAAGCCTTTGGGCGGCGGTTCAGCGATGAGGGCTTTCAGGTTGCGATGCTGTCTCGCAGTGAAGACTACCTGACGCAGCTAGCGCAATCGGTTACCGGAACCCATGCCTTTCCCTGTGACCTGATGGAGCCGGAACAGATTACCGCGGTGCTGGCCGCCAAAGCAGCCTGACGCCGTCTGGAATCTCTGCCATCAGGACTCGTCCGCGTGGACTTTTGAACTGGATATCCGACCTTTCGGGGAAGCCTGGTAGTCATCTCCGGTGAGTCGAGCTGTCCGTCACACCGGATTGGTGGCCAGGATTTTCTTCAGAAAATCCTGCGTCCGGGGATCCTTCGGGTTGTAGAAGATTTCGCTCGGTGGTCCCTGTTCCACAATCCGGCCGCCGTCGATAAAGATCACCCGGTCGGCCACGTCCCGGGCGAAGGACATTTCATGGGTGACCACCATCATGGTCTGGCGTTCTGACGCCAACTGTTTCATCAGCCCGAGCACTTCTTCCACCCACTCGGGGTCGAGCGAGGACGTGGGCTCGTCAAACAGAATGACCTCGGCACCGGTGGCCATGGCCCGGCCAATCCCGACACGTTGCTGTTGGCCTCCGGACATGGCCGCCGGGTAGGCGTCTGCCTTATCGGCCAGACCGATTTGATGAAGAATCTCTCGAGCTCGTTTATACGCTTTTTCTTTGGGCCACTTGTCCACCACCAGCAGACGCTCTGCGATGTTTTGCAGTGCGGTCTTGTTGGCAAACAGGGCGTAATTCTGGAATACAAAGGCCGTTCGTCGGCGCATGGAGAGGATATCGGCGCGGCTGGCCCGGTTTACATCCACCGTCAGGTCGCCCACGGTCAGGGTGCCGGCGGTGGGCTGTTCCAGAAAGTTGATACAACGCAGCAGGGTGGATTTCCCGGTGCCTGAGGGGCCAATGATGACCACGATTTCGCCCTTCTCAATGGCTAGATCGATTCCGTCGAGCACCACGGTCTTGCCAAAATGCTTGCTCAGTGATTCCAGCTTGATCATCGGCTGTAGGCCTTGTTCAGACGGACTTCCAGATAGTGCTGAAGTTTGGACAGCAATTCGACCACGATCCAGTACATAACGGCCGCGACAATAAAGGCTTCAAAATAGAGGAAGCTGCCGGCGGCCTCTTTCTGGGTCGCGCCCATCAGTTCGGTGACCCCCAGGGTAAAGGCCAGGGAGGTGGCCTTGATCATGTCAATGAAGTAGTTCATCAGTGTGGGCAGCGCCACCCGGGTGGCCTGGGGCAAAACAATCCGGCGCATGAGCTGGCCGTTGGTCATGCCAATAGACAGCGCTGCCTCGGTCTGGCTGCGATCAACCCCGATGATGGCGGCGCGGATGGATTCGGCCATATAGGCTGAAAAATGCAGAGTCAGGCCCATGATGGTTGCGGTGATGCCGTCAATGACGGTCAGTAAACTGAATAGCTGGGGCAGGCCATAATAGAAAAGAAACAGCTGAACCAGCAGCGGCGTGCCCCTGAAGAAGGAGATGAAAACAATGGTCAGCTGGTTGACGACCGGAATGGACAGAACCCGGACCACCGCCAGCAGGCAGGCCAGGATGAGCGCAAGCACCATGCCGGTACCCGCCAGCTGTAGGGTAAGGGGCAGGTACCCGAGCAGGACGGGCACCAGTCCAAGCATGTAATCGACGTTAAGTACCGACATGGGAAGTCCCGCCTTAAGGGCGGGTAATGTCGGTGCCGAACCACTTCTCGGAAATGGCTTTCAGGGTACCTTTCTCACGCAGGGCGGCCAGGGCCTTATTTACCTCATCTCTCAGCGCACGACCTTTCTCGGTATCCCGGAACGGATACGCGTTGGTGATGCTGGAGAAGGTCGGGCCGGCCAATGCCAGCGGTAATGGCTTTTCCTTGATGATCTGGCTGGCGCTGACACGATCCATGACAAACGCATCCACCCGGCCAAGGGCGGTATCCCGCTCAAGGTTGCTTTCGTAGGTTTTGATGTTGATCTGGTCCGCGTAGGGCAGCTCGCGCAGCAGGGACTCAAAATTGGAGCCCAGGTTGACCGCCACCGTTTTGCCTTTGAGATCCTCAACGCCCTGGATTTCGTCGTTGCCCTTTTTGACTACGACCTGAGCGCCGTCATAAACATACGGTTCGCTGAACAGGTAAGCTTTCTTGCGTTCGTCGGTGATGGTGATCTGGTTGGCCACCGTATCAATCCGGCCCGCCCCGAGCATGCCGAACAGGCCGGAGAAATTGGCGGTCTGGAACTGGATCTCTCGGCCCATTTCCTTGCCGATGGCCTTCATGACATCCACATCAAAGCCTTTGAGGACATCCTGCTCAACAAAGGTAAACGGGAAATACTGGCCGGACATGCCGACTCGCAGGGGGTCCTCCTGCGCCTGCAAAGCGCTGCTTGTCAGTAAGGAAACGATCATAAACGCCGTGGCTAAAATCGTCTTCATAAAGCCTCCTTCTCATCACGTGTAGAACATTCAGCATAAACCGGGTCGGCCATCGGGGGAAATGAGTAACTGCCTTGTACTATTTAATCAAATGATATTATTAATATTCTATGAGCCACCAAAAACGGCAGCGCCAAACCAATGGTCCGCACCCGCCGCGCAGCCCTGGCCGGCCCAGCGACGACCCCGCCATTCGCGAGCGAATGATTGAAGTCGCCCTGCGCGAGTTCTCCGCGCACGGTTTTCGCGGTGTGTCGGTGACCGCCATTGCGAAGGAGGCCGGGGCCACACCGGCGATGATTCACTACTACTTCGGCAACAAGCAGGGGTTGTATGAAGCCGTGCTGCAGCGTGCGTTGGGGCCGAGTATGAAGACCTCACCGTGGAGGAGAATCTGCGCTTTCTGGCCGCGGTTTACGATTTGCCCAGGCGCTATCTGAAACAACGCATTGATCGGGCGCTGTCACAACTTGGCCATCCTGGACCGCGGTCAACTGCTGATCAACGGCTCGGACCCGACCGTGGAAAGTATCGCCCGGCGACTCACGCAGATGCCCCTGCCCTGATCGGCGTCATCCTGCACCTGACCATGGTGCTGTTCACGCCCATCGCCATCGTGCGTGAGCGGGAACGCGGCAATCTGGAGCTGCTGATCACCACGCCGGTAAAGTCGTGGGAGCTCTGGGTCAGTCAGTGGCTGTTCGACGTGCCGGTGCGGGGTCAGGTGCTTGATCTCTATCTGGCCTCGGTCTTCTTCATCCTGGCCGCGCTGGCGCTGGGCCTGACGGTGTCGACGCTGGCGAAGACACAATTCCAGGCCATCCAGCTCACGGTGTTCACCTTCCTGCCGTCGATCCTGCTGCCCGGCTTCATGTTTCCGTTCGAGGGGATGCCGCTCGCGGCGCAGTGGATCGGGGAAGTGATTCCGCTGACCCATTTTGTACGGCTGTCGCGGGGCATACTGGTACGGGGTGCCGAGCTCAGCGAGCTGCACGCGGAAATCTGGCCGCTGTTGGCGTTCTTTGTCGTCTTCATGGTGATCGCGACGCTACGGTTCAGCAAGCGGCTGGATTGACAGGTCTGCCGTTGCCCTTTCCCTTGCCTGGCACGCCAGGATCACCTCGCAGGGAATGAATCATTGGGCACCGCTGCGGATCGTCACTGCACCGACATCGGTCCACCAGATCGCTCAGAGTCGCCTGCATTTGCTGCAGGCCGGCGATCCTGCCCTGCACATCAGCCAGCTTGTGTTCGGCCAGGACTCTGGCCTCGTCGCAGTGGGTACCGTCTTCCAGTTTCAGCAGTTCGCCAACCTCTTCCAGACTGAAACCCAGCCACTGGGCCGAGCGGATAAAGTGCAGCCGGGCCACGGCATCGTCATCATAACGTCGGATACCGCCCAGGGGTTTTTGCGGCACCGGTAATAGCCCCCGCCGCTGGTAATAACGGATGGTTTCTACATGGATACCGGTGGTTCGGGCCAGGGACCCAATGGTCATGGTTGTCGTCGTCATTGCTGTTGACTCCGTAGTCAGGTACGGAAGTAAGGTTAACCCACAGACCTGAGCAATAACATGGAGTGATCCCATGAAAAACCCCAAAACCCTGCTGCAGGTGAGCGTCATCGGCACCATTCTGGTGGCGCTGTGCTGCTTTACGCCGATGCTGGTGATTCTGCTTGGCACCGTTGGCCTGGCAGCGCTGACCGGCTACCTGGACTATGTGCTGTTGCCTGCCCTGATCTTCTTCGTCGGCCTGACTGTTTATGCCATGTGGCGTAAAAAACAGTATGACGCCCACTGTAAAACCAGCACTGACCCTTCAGGGAGTTTCCGACATGAGTGATGACCAGAACCCGCACATTGCCGTCATCGGTAGCGGTGGCGCGGCCATGGCGGCGGCTCTGAAAGCGGCCGAACGTGGTGCCCGGATCACCCTGATCGAACGCGGCACCATTGGTGGCACCTGTGTGAATATCGGATGCGTCCCGTCGAAAATCCTGATTCGCGCGGCTCATATCGTGCACCTGCGTTCTGAAAGCCCCTTCGACGCCGGCCTGAGTGCGCGGGCGCCGGTGGTGAATCGTCCGGCGCTACTGGCTCAGCAGCAGGCACGGGTGGACGAGCTGCGCGAGTCCAAGTACCTGAGTATTCTTAGCGACAATCCCGCGATTACCGTCCTCAAGGGCGAGGCGTGGTTCGTGGACGAACGCACGCTCACGGTTGCGCTCAACGACGGCGGCGAGCAGACGGTGCACTTTGACCGGGCCTTTATCGGCACCGGCGCCCGGCCCGCCGAACCACCCATCCCGGGGCTGGCCAAGACGCCCTATCTTACGTCTACCAGTGCGCTGGAACTGGATCGCATTCCCAAGCGCCTGATCGTGATCGGCGCCTCGGTGGTGGCCATCGAACTGGCGCAGGCTTTCGCCCGCCTCGGCAGCCAGGTGTCACTTCTGGCCCGCAGCCGGGTTCTGTCACAGGAGGACCCAGCGGTGGGTGAGGCCGTGGAATCGGCCTTCCGTCGCGAAGGCATCAAGGTACTCCGGCAGACCCAGGCTCGCGAGATTACATACGACGGTCACCGGTTCACTCTGCAGACCAATGCCGGCACGTTGCAGGCAGAACAACTGTTGGTGGCCACTGGCCGCACGCCCAATACCGAAAACCTGAACCTCGACGCCCTTGGCGTTATTATGGAGCGTGGTGCCATCCAAATCGACAAACGCCTGCAAACCAACGTGCCCGGTATTTATGCCGCCGGCGACTGCACTGATCAACCGCAGTTTGTCTACGTGGCCGCCGCCGGTGGCAGCCGGGCTGGCATCAACATGACCGGCGGTAACGCTACCCTCGACCTCAGTGCCATGCCAGCGGTGATTTTTATCGAGCCTCAGGTGGCTACGGTGGGGTTGAGCGAGGCCCTGGCGCAGCAACAGGGTTACGAGGTCGATACCCGGGTGCTATCGCTGGACAATGTCCCGCGCGCGCTGGTGAACTTCGATACCGGCGGGTTCATCAAAATGGTGGCTGAGCGGAATTCCGGCCGTCTTCTTGGCGTACAGGCGGTCGCCGGTGAGGCCGGTGAGCTGATCCAGACGGCGGTGATGGCGATCAGGGCCAGAATGACCGTGCAGGAAATCGGCGATGAGTTGTTCCCTTATCTGACCATGGTGGAGGGGCTGAAGCTCTGTGCCCAGACCTTCACCAAGGATGTGAAGCAGCTGTCGTGTTGTGCGGCGTAAAGGATCGTAAAGGGTCGTAAAGTACAGTGATAACTAACGGTCGCTGTCTATTCACACAGAAAGCACGAGGTGAAACATGAGCCATACACTCGAAATTCAGAACATCCACAATCTCACCCACGACGTCAGGCAGATCCGGCTTGCCAAGCCCGAGGGATACACGTTCACGCCCGGGCAGGCCACCGAGGTGGCCGTTGATCGCGAGGGCTGGGCGAACGAGAAACGGCCGTTCACCTTTACTTCGCTCGACACGGATCCCTACCTGGAGTTCGTCATCAAAATCTACCCGGATCACGAGGGCGTGACCGATCAGATCGGACAGCTCAGCGTGGGCGACTCGCTGATCATCGGCGACCCTTGGGGCACCATCGAATACAAGGGCGAGGGCGTGTTCCTGGCCGGCGGGGCGGGTGTGACACCCTTTATAGCCATTCTGCGGGATTTGCATCGCAAGGGCGAGACCGGAAACAACCGGCTGATTTTCTCCAACAAGACCGAGCGGGACATTATTCTGAAAGAGGAGTTCGAGACGATTCTGGGTAACCAGTTTATTAACGTTATCACCCAGGAGAAACCGACGGGTGATCCTATTTTTCTGGATGGCGTTATCGACAAGGCTTTTCTGAAATCACACATTGAGGATTTCGGCCAGGCTTTCTACGTGTGCGGACCCGGCCCGTTCAACAAAGGCATCATGGCGGCCCTTGAGGAATTGGGCGCCAGCCCGGACGCGCTGATCTTCGAGAAGTAGGTCGCCTCGCAAAATGTCCTGAGCCGAACTCGCGGGTGACACGGACAGCGGCAGCCACGTTGATGCCCGACGAGCTGCCGAGGAACAGGCCCTCCTCGCGCAGCAGGATTAGCTTGTCTGGCTCTGGGCAATCGCGTGGATAGGATCATCTTCCCTTGCGGGTAAGCCTTCCCTGGCGGATTCGGAGAATCCGGAACAGAACGGGCGGTCGTCCGGCCCCAGCGTCACGGTGGTTTTTACCCGAAACACCCGGTTGATCAGGGTCTCCGTAATGACCTCCCGGGGGCTGCCGATGGTATCGAGCTGGCCGTCGGCCAGGACAGCAACCCGGTCGGCGAACTGTGCGGCCTGGTTGAGATCGTGCAGTGACATGACCACGGTCAGGCCGTGTTGGCGGTTCAGCGTGGATAGCAATTCCAGCACTTCCAGTTGGTACCCCCAGTCCAGAAATGTGGTGGGTTCATCCAGCAGCAGAATGTCGGTCTCCTGGGCCAGGGCCATGGCAATCCACGCCCGCTGTTGCTGCCCTCCGGAAAGCGATTCCACGGGCCGTTCCCCGAGATCCGAGACCCCCGTCATTGCCATGGCCTCGACGGTCGCGTTGTCGTCGGCGGTGAGGTTCCGCTGCCACCATTTGCGGTGTGGGAAGCGACCCAGGGCCACCAGGTCCCGAACCTTGATGCCGTCGGGCACGATCGGCTTCTGGGGCAGCATGGCGAGCCTGAGCGCCAGCCGGCGCCGGTCCCACTTCCCAACCGCCTGGTCGTCCAGGTAGACCTGTCCTGAGCGGGCAGGCAGCAGGCCCGCGAAACTTTTCAGCAGCGTACTCTTACCGGAACCATTGGGGCCCAGCAGGCAGGTGATTCCCCCCTCGGAAATGGCCAGCGAAACGTTGTCCACAACCGGTTTGTCGCCGTACGCCAGTGAAAGATGCTCGGTTCGTAACATGGAAGATCCCGGCCTCAGGGTTGACGCGATAACAGATACAGAAAAAACGGTACGCTGAGGACAGCGGAAACCACGCCCACGGGTACTTCGTAGGGTGAAAACAGAGTCCGGCCGAGCAAATCCGCCAATACTGCCAGCACCGCCCCCAATAGTACACACAACACCAACTGGACCGGAAGATTGGCCCCGGCAAGCCGCCGGCTGATGTGGGGGATCAGCAGGCCGATAAAGCCCACGGGCCCCACCACCCCGACGGCACTGGCCGCCAGTAGCGTGGCAATCAGCAGGGCAAAGGCGCGCCAGCGATTCAGTCCCAGCCCCAGGGTGCGGACGTGCTCATCGTCCAGCTGCATGACTTCCAGAGGCCGCACGAGCAGCGCGACACCGGACAGCCCGATGAGCGTCCAGGGTAACAGTGTGCGCAGATGTTGCCATTCGGCGCCATACAGTGAGCCGGCCAGCCATTGGGCGACCAGCTCGGTATGGGCGTGGCCCCAGAATGCCAGCGCGCCCGTGGTCAGCGCGTGCAACATACCGGCAATCACCGCGCCAGTCAGGGTCATTTTGACGGGTGACAGGTGGCCGTGTCGCATGCCAAGGAAGTACACCGCCAGTGCGGTTACCAGCCCGCCCGCCATGGAAAACAGCGGCAAATATTGCAGGGCAAACGACGTATTGTTGTACGGGTCGGCACTGGACACCAGCCAGTCTCCGATAATAAAGGCGACCACGGCCACCAGGCTGGCGCCGGCGGAGATGCCGAGAATGCCGGCTTCTGCCAGGGGGTTGCGGCTCAGCAACTGTAACAGCCATCCTGACAGGGCAAAGTGAATGCCAATCAGGACGCCGGTCAGGGTGCGGGGTAACCGTAATTCGAAGACCACTCGCTGAACGTGTTGAGAGCTGTCGCCGGTCAGTCCGGCCCACACTTGGGCCCAGGTCAGGTCTATGGCCCTCAACTGGACGCCCGCAACCAGGACGATAGTCAGACTGAGCCCGCCCGCCAGAAGCAGTCGGGCTATGGGTCCGGTGCAGAATCTTCGAAGGCCCTGTTGGCTTGCCCTTGATGTTGTCGAAACCGGATGGATCACCTTAAGCGCTCCGGGGTGAGGTTCGCGAATTGAGCAGGTAAATCAGCCAGGGGGCCCCGATGAGGGCGGTCAGCATACCGACAGGTAGCTCCTGGGGAAAGGCGAGCTGTCGAGCCAAGATATCGGCGGCCAGCAACAACAGCCCTCCAAGCAGAGCGCTCAGGGGCAGCCAATGCTGAATCTGGTTGCCGATCATCCTCCTGGCAATGTGCGGCGCCACCAGACCAATAAAGACGATGGGGCCGGTGACAGGCTCGGTGGCATGCCAAGTATCCGAAGAAGCCACCAGGCACCTGCGAGTGCACAAATCACCACGAGCACAACCGCTATTCTTGATTTCATCAGACAGCCTTATCTATTGCCACCGATCAGACACACCTTTTCATGAGCATTGATGCTTGGGAGGGCATTATGCACGCATTACCGTCCGCTCCGAAGCCAAACCGATCCGTCAAAAAAACTTCGAGTCATGCTGTAACAGTTGCAAACCTCATGTGTCGGTATCCGTGAAACGCGAGAAATCTGTGCCCTGACGAACCCGGGCAACGAATAATCGGAACGGAGAGCGCGACAAGATGACTCGGTACTATCGTTACTACTGGATGGGCGGCAACAGATCCTACGAGCCGGACCGCTTCTTCGAAGAATCCCTCGATAAATCCCTTTGGCAAAAGGCCGAGAGCCCAGAACACTGGGATGCCTGCTGGTATACCGGCATGCCGGACCCGGAGTTGTTCAGCCAGGTGGGGCCGGAGCGGACAATCAATCATATCCCCGGCAACAATGCGCTCACGGTGAAAAGCCGGCTGTACCGGAGCCTGATGGATATGCGGGAGCGGGTCGAGCGGCAGGAGAAGGGCGGCAGACACCTGACCGACCGTCTGGCGTTCGTGCCAAAGATGTTTTCCATGCCTGAGGATTACCATGCGTTCCAGCAGGCCGCGCTGGATAATCCGGACAAGCGCTGGATGCTCAAGCCAAAGAACGCCGCCCGTGGCAAGGGCGTTCAGTTGGTGGGTGATCCGGCCGATGTGCCCATGGAATCCTCCTGGATGGTTCAGGAATACCTTGAGAACCCCCACACCATGCATGGCAGGAAATACGTGCTGCGGTTGTATGTGCTGGTCTCTTCCGTTTCTCCCTTTCGCGTTTACCTGTATCACCAGGGATTTGCCAAGCTGGCCTCAATGCCTTACGACGAGGAAAACGCCAACAATCCGTATAGTTATCTCACTAATCCGGATGTGAATGCCCTGAATCTGGATGCCGAAGTACCTGTGGAGTTCGTGGATTTCGAACGTTACCGGGTCTGGCTCCGTGAACAGGGCCACGACGATGAAGCCCTGTTTGCGAAAATCGAGGATATGGTTGCCCTGACCTGCCTGGCGGCCCTCGAGCCCTGGGTCCTGGAGTGCAACCTTAGCCCTTCTCTCGACGTCTGTGCCGGTCCGGAGAGTGGCGGGGATGTTGAGGAAGAAATCAAGGGTGGTCTGGTTGCCGATCTGGTTGAAATGCTTGGCCTGAACCGCCCCGCAGGTAACGATTCCAGCGGTTCCATGGTGGAGCGGCTGGTCCGCGAGACCCAGGCCGAAATGGCGAACAGTGGCGGCTTCAGGAACCTGATACCGGGATTGGCTCCTTCGGCGTACCTGCCGTTCATGGCTCTGCCACGGTTATCGGATTGGGTGGTCGCCCAGGCTCTGTCTGACAGGCCTCTGAAGCAACCCGGCCTGGAAGTCAGTGCTGAGTTTGGAGTCCACCCCTCGACCTTGCGGTACCTGCAAAGACAGGCACGGGGTATGGCCAGAAGCGCCTGAGCGCATGTGGACCCTGATCTTGCAGTAGTCGTTGCGCGGCTGGGGTGTCCCTCTGGAAAGATCAGAAAAACGGCGAGGGAATGATTGATCTTCCCTATAATTGACGGGTGTAACAAATGAATCGGGAGGGTGTCTTGAGCCCTCAGTAAAAAGCAATCAGCGGACAGAGATTCTAAAGAACGCTGACTTTTATCATTGTAGGCCTCCACTGGATAAATCATTTGTTTAGCCCCTATTATTGAACCGCCTGGGCGTGGCTGGAAAAATGGCACTTTAGAACGAAATGTGAGTGATCATTCATTATTGTCTTTTCCGGATTTTCGCTCCTCGAGCGCTTCAACCACCCGCTCGTTGATCTTGCGAAGCAGTTCCTCGTTCGGTCGACCGGAGGAGTGCGCTCTCATGAGACCGGTGCTTGCCCGCAGATTGCCGATGAACGTGCGGCAGTCCCTGCACATCATCAGATGCATTTTCACGGAAAGGGTCTGCCGGGTGGCCAGTTCACCATCAATGTAATCACTGGCAATCACGGCCAGATCCCTGCACATCAGCATTCGCCGGTCTCCTGGAAGGTTTCCACCATGAGAAAGATCTTCTGCCTCGCTCGGTGTAAAAGCACACGAAGGTTAGAGGCGCTGACATCCAGAATGTTACAGACATCGTCGGATTTGTGCTGATGGGCTTCGTACAGCATGAGGGCGGAGCGCTGGGTTTCCGGTAGTGCGGACAGGTGCTTGTCGAGACAGTCGCTGAGGGCGCCGTTTTCCATCAGGGTGTCCGCGGATTCGTGAAACTGCAGCTTCGGCGGCAGATCCCAACGGCCTTTGGCGTTGAACCGGCTGGCAAGCTCCGGCTCAAGACCTTCCGAGAAATCGGTGGCTACTTCGCGATGGCCGGAGCGGAGTGTGTTCTTGCAACGGTTGGCGACAATGCGGTGCAACCAGGTTTTCAGACCCGACCGGCCTTCGAATTTCTGAATGGCATCAATTACCGTCACCCAGCAGTCCTGGACGACTTCCTCGGCGCTGGAGTGGTCCAGATAGAACCGGGCAACAGCCAGCATTCCCGGTGTGTAGAGGCGTACTGCTTCCCGGTAGGACTGATCGTCACGCGATTGCAGGCGCTCAATCATCGCTGCCTCGCCGGAGGCACGAGCGTTAGCCATGGCGGTTTCCTTTGGTGAGCATTTGTTCAAGAATAACAGTAAGTTCTTAAACCCGTAGGAAAGTTCCCTGCGTGCGCTGCTCCAGAGGCCTGGTGGATTAGCGAATCAGCCAGACGGGGCATTAGTGACCAAATTGTTAGATATTCATGAGCAATCGTTGACACAATGTTGGCCTCAACGACGTAAAACATGAGTAACGTGCGAAAAGAAGCAAGATTGACCGGCCCGATGTAACACTTTCGCGACGGGCGTGTCTCTGTTGAATCACGTTTAAGGGTAGCAAGGATTATTACATGACATCGAAAAAATGGGTTCTGGTCGCGCTGATTGTGGCGGTGGTCATTGGCTTTGTCGCCAGTGGTGGTAACGATCTGCTGACGCTTCAGAACCTCAAGGATAACCAGCAGCTTCTGGAAGGCTGGATCGGGCAGAATCTGGTGGTTGCGGTATCGGGATTTGTCGCGATCTATATTGTGGTTACGGCACTGTCGTTGCCCGGAGCGGCGATCATGACCCTGGCGGGCGGTGCGTTCTTCGGTAATCTGTATGGCCTCGCGGCGGTGTCGGTTGCCTCCACCATTGGCGCATCACTGGCGTTTCTGGTGGCCCGCTTTCTGATGCGGGATACCCTGCGCAAACGCTACCGGGACACCGTTGCCAAAATGGACCGGGGTGTCGAAAAGGATGGTGCCTTTTACCTGGCGACCCTTCGTCTGGTACCGGTGTTTCCGTTCTTCCTGATCAACCTCGCGATGGGGCTGACCGCCATGAAACTGCGCACCTACGCGTTGGTAAGCTGGGCGGCGATGCTGCCGGGCACCTTTGTGTTCGTCAACGCAGGGACCCAGTTGAGTCAGATTCAGTCCACTGGCGATATTCTATCGGTCGAACTCCTGCTGTCCTTTGCCTTGCTGGGCCTGTTTCCGCTGATTGCCAAGTTCGCGGTGGGTTTCCTCCGCCGCCGCAAGGTGTACGCTGGCTGGAAAAAGCCGGCATCGTTTGATTACAACCTGCTGGTGATCGGCGGTGGCTCGGGCGGCCTGGTCTCCGCCTACATTGCCGCCGCTGTGAAGGCGAAAGTGGCCCTGATCGAAAAGCACAGGATGGGCGGCGATTGTCTTAATACTGGCTGTGTTCCCTCCAAAGCGCTGATCCGAAGCGCCCGTGCGGCGGATACCCTGCGCCACGCCAGCCGTTATGGCCTGGAATCCGTGCCGGTCAAGGGCTCCTTCAAAAATATCATGAACCGGGTGCAGGCGGTGGTTGCCAAGGTGGAACCCCACGACTCGCCCGAGCGTTACCGGAAACTGGGGGTCGATTGCATCTCCGGCGAGGCCAGCTTCGTATCACCCTGGGAGTTGGAGGTGAAGCATAACGATGGCCACACCGAACGGCTGACGGCGCGCAGCATCGTGGTCGCGACCGGCGGCAAACCGGCGATGCCACCGATCCCGGGGCTTCAGGATATGAATCCGCTGAACTCGGACAATCTGTGGCAGCTTGAAGCGCAGCCGGAACGCCTGCTGGTGCTCGGTGGTGGGCCCATTGGGGCGGAACTGGCTCATGCCTTTGCCCGCCTGGGCAGTGCGGTGATCCTGGTGGAAATGGCGGATCGCCTGTTGGTGAAAGAAGACACCGATGTTTCCAAAGCGGTCAGGGCCCAGTTTGAGGCAGACGGCATCGACCTGAGGCTGGGCCACGCTGCCAAAGAGTTTACCGTCGAAGACGGCGAGAAAGTGGTGTATTGCGATTACCAGGGTGAACGGGTCCGCATTCCCTTTGATGACGTGTTGGTGGCGGTCGGTCGTGCGGCCAACACCGACGGCCTGGGCCTCGGGAACCTTGGTATCGAAACGTTGCCCAATGGCACCGTACCGGTGAATGACGACATGAGCCTGCGGTTCCCCAACGTCTTTGCCTGCGGTGATGTGGCCGGGCCCTACCAGTTCACCCATGCGGCTGCGCATCAGGCCTGGTACGCGGCGGTGAACGGCCTGTTTGGTCAGTTCAAACGCTTCCGGGTGGATTATCGGGTGATGCCCTGGGTGACATTCACGTCGCCGGAAGTGGCTCGGGTGGGCCTGAGCGAGGCGGAAGCCAAAGAAAAGGGTGTGGCCTTTGAAGTGACCCGGTATGGCCTCGACGACCTCGACCGGGCCATTACCGAAAGTGAAGACTACGGCTTTATCAAGGTGCTGACACCGCCGGGCAAGGACAAGATCCTGGGCGCGGTGGTGGTCGGTTCCCACGCCGGGGAAATTCTCGCGGAATTCACCCTGGCCATGAAGCATGGCCTCGGCCTGAACAAGATCCTGGGCACGATCCACCCGTACCCGACCTGGAACGAGTCGGCCAAATACGCTGCCGGCGAGTGGAAACGTGCCCATGCGCCCCAGGGCGCTCTGAACTTGCTGGAAAAGCTGCACGGCTGGCGCCGTGGCAAACACACGAACACACCGAGGAGCCCCTATGCCCCTGACCGAAACCCGACCGGCCCGCAGTAATCGCATACCGGCCGTGGAAGTCCTCGAACTCCGGGCGTTCGACAGCTGGACCCACACCCGCAACGGCGACCCACGCGGTTACATCGACGCGGACAAGCTGAAGGAGTTGTGGATCCACACCGGCACCGCCTGCAACCTGGCCTGCCCGTTCTGCCTGGAAGGTTCCCACCCCGGCGATGGGCGGATTCCGGGCATGAAGCTCAGTGATGTAAAACCGTTTATCCACGAAGCCATCGACATGGGCGTGGAGCAGTTTTCATTCACGGGTGGTGAACCCTTTGTGATCCGGGATTTTGTCAACATCCTGGACTACGCCAGCCAGCACCGACCCTGTTTCGTGCTGACTAATGCCACCGATCCATTGCTCAAACGCCGGCATCAGGTGCTGCCCTTGCTCGACAATCCCTACCCCATCCACTTCCGGGTCAGCCTGGATTTCCCGGACCGGGCCCGCCATGACAAAGACCGGGGAGACGGCAGCTTTGACCTGGCACTGGAGGGCATCCACTGGCTGATCGAGCAGGGGTTCAAAGTGTCCATTGCCCGCCAGACCGACCCGGAGGAAATTCCGGCGGATGTCGAATCGGCCTTCCGGGCGATCTTCCGGGATTGGAGCATTCCTGAAAGTCTGGCGTTTACCGCGTTTCCGGACCTGGGCACGCCCGGTTCTGAGGATGGCAGTCCGGAGATCACCGAGACGTGCATGGAGAAGTATCCGACCAGGGAGGCGCGTTCGCATTTCATGTGTACTTACACGCGGATGCTGGTGAAGAAAGGCGACCGGGTTCGGGTGTATGCCTGTACGCTGGTCGATGATGATCCGCAGTATGACCTTGGGGGGACGCTGGCCGAGAGCATGGATGAGCGGATTATGTTGCGGCATCACCGGTGTTTTTCCTGTTATCGGTTTGGGGCCAGTTGTTCGGCGCCTGCTTAGGGTTGGGTTTGGGGCTCTTCCTTTTTTCCTTCAGGACTGGTTGCTGGTTATTGGCGGCCTGGGGGGTGACGTTATTGTCTCTTGGGAAAAACAACTCGCTTCGCTCAGACATCTTTTTCCTGGCGGGAAAATAACGTCACCCCCCAGACCGCGGATAGTGCATTGCCATTCGCCGACACCACCAAAATCAGAAGCCCCCGGGGCTAGCCCCGGGCCAAAACAACGGAACAAGATAATGAACTTCACAGAAGCCTCCCTGTTTTGGGGATTCCTGCTGGTGTACGGCGTGGTGATGTACGTGCTGTCGCCGAAGAGCAAGAACGCGAATTCGTTCTATAAAGGCGCGGATGATCAGGGTAATCCGGTCGGTCAATGGTCGCTGACGGCCAGTATTTTCATCAGTTGGATCTTTGCCAAATCGGTGACCAACGCCGCCAACCTGGGGGCGGCCTATGGCGTGACCGGCGGTCTGGCCTACGCCAGTTACTGGCTGTCGATACCCGTGGCGGGCTACATCATCTACCTGATCCGGACCCAGACCGGCGCCCGCAGCCTCCAGGACTTCCTGACCTCCCGGTTTGGCCGATTGGCCGCGCTGGCGTTTGCCGCCGCGATTCTGATCCGGCTGTACAACGAAGTGTGGAGCAACACCGCCGTGGTCGGTGGCTATTTCGGGTTGCCGGGCCAGTGGCAGTACTACACGGCGGCGATGGTGTTTACCGTATTTACCCTGGCCTACAGCCTGAAAGGCGGGCTGCGGTCGTCGATTTTTACCGATGTCATCCAGGCGTTCGTGTTTGTGTTCTTTGTCGGGGCCGTGCTGTTCCTGATTATTCCGGCCAACGACACCCGTGCCCTGCTGACCAACGGCGAGTTCAGGCTTGACGCCGGTTTTGATCTGTTGCTGGTGGCGTTGCTGCAGATGTTCAGCTATCCGTTCCACGACCCGGTGCTGACCGATCGGGGCTTTGTGAACAAGGAAAAAACCATGCTCAAGAGCTTCGTGGTCGCGGGTTTGCTGGGCTTCGTGGCGGTGTTTATCTTCAGCCTGGTGGGTGTGCATGCCCGACTCAACGGCATCGACGCCATGGGTAACGCCCCGGCGGCGGTCGGGCAGTCGCTGGGGCTGGCGGCGCTGTTTTTCATGAGTGTGGTCATGATGACGTCTGCGGGCTCCACACTGGACTCCACCTTTACGTCGCTGGCGAAATCCCTGGCCGTTGACCTGCCGCGCCTGGTCAGGCGGGCCCAGGAGCGTCTGCCCAGCATGCGCGTGGGGGCGGTGGTCATGATTATCTTTGCCTTTGCCGGCAACCTGCCCATGTTTTCCGGGACCGATATCCTCAAGGCGACCACTATCTCCGGCACCATGGTCATGGGGCTGGCGCCCGTGTTCCTGTTTTACGGCTTCACCAAATGGTCGCCGTGGAGCTTCCATCTGAGCTTCTGGACCGGTCTCGGGCTCGGGGTATTGCTGGCCGTGGGCCTGGTGCCGGCCAGTTGGGCGATCGGGGAGGGTAAATACGCTATGCTGTTGGGTGTGAACGCGTATGGGTTCCTGATCTGCAGCGGTGGCTTTTTTATGCCGTTGCTGCTTCGCCGCCTGGCCGGTCGCACTTTGGCGGCGGGTGAGACGTGAGGACTTGAAGGAAGGTGAGATGACCGAAGGCCGCAGTTGCCCACTGGCGTACCGCTATTCTCCGGCGTCCCTCTGTCAGGAGCCGACGCAGGTGTCGGCGGATGTGTTGTATGTTATCGGCGGCTTGTATGGCAATCCCTTTGCCCTTGATGAGATTGAACAGATGGCGCTGGCAGAGGAGCGCCAGGGGCACCGTGTGAAACTGGTGTTCAATGGCGACTTCAACTGGTTTAACGCCAGTGATTCGCTGTTCCGGGAGATCAACAACCGGGTGCTGGACCACATCGTCAGCCTGGGCAACGTTGAGTATGAACTGGCCAACCCCAGCCCCGCTGCCGGCTGCGGCTGCGCCTATCCGGAGTTCGTGGATCAGGGCGTGGTTGAGCGTTCCAATCGCATGATGGAACGCTTGCAGGCGGTCGCCGACGGCCATCCGGATATCCGGAAGCGATTGTCTCTGTTGCCCCGTTATCGCTGCTTGATGTTTGGAGGCCTAAAGATTTTGGTGCTGCACGGGGATCCTGCGTCCCTGGCGGGTTGGGGGCTGGCCCATGAATCCTTTGCGGCGGGCAACGGCGAGCCGCTGGCGCAATGGTTCCGGGAATCCGGGGCCGATGTCATAGCCTCCACCCACACCTGCCTGCCCGTCCTCTGGTCTGGCCTGGTGGATGAGCGTAGCCGGGTGGTGGTCAATAACGGGGCGGCCGGCATGGGCAATCTGCGCCACGACCCCCGGGGGCTGATTACCCGGATCAGCCTGTCGAGCCCGGTGGCAGAGCCGGTCGCGGGCCTGGAGCGACGTGGCCTGCATGTCTCACTGATGCCGGTGGCCTACGCGCTCGGACCCTGGCTCGCCCAGTTTGATCAGCTCTGGCCGCCGGGCTCGCCGGCCAGTCTCTCCTACCGGAACCGCATCACCGACGGCACCTCCCTGGCCGTGGACAGCGTTATCTTCCCTACCATTTCGTAATCGACGGTTCACTGGCAGACACCGTGAGCGGGGGCTATCCTGACAATAAAGGTCGGCACTCTGTGACGGCACCCTGTAATGTGTGGTTTTGAGCCTGACTTGAAATATATTTTGTGCTCTATATAATTCACCACTAACTTTTGACACGAACTGACGACATCATGACCTCAGAAGGATCGAATACCACCGCCATCAGCCTCCGCACACCCGTGAAGGATGATGGCTTCCGGCTTCACCAGTTGGTGGCCGAATGCCCGCCACTGGACCCCAACTCGATTTACTGCAATCTGCTGCAGTGCAGCCACTTTGCCGAGACCGGCGTGGCGGCGGAGAAAGACGGCGACCTGGTCGGCTTTATCTCCGGGTACATCCCTCCCGAACAGCCCGAAACCGTGTTTGTCTGGCAGGTGGCCGTTCACGAGAAAGGCCGTGGTCAAGGCCTCGCCAAGCGGATGCTGAAAGCGATTGTCGGCCGTGATGCCTGTAAAGACGTGACGCACATGGAGACGACCATCACCGCGGATAACGAAGCGTCCTGGGCGCTGTTCCGCTCGTTCGCCCGCGACCTGGGGGCGGAACTGACCTACCACGAGCATTTCGAGAAACAGACCCACTTCGGCGGCCAGCACGATTCCGAATTCCTGCTGCGCATCGGGCCCTTCACCAAGCCGGTCTGAACGCCCTGACGTGATGGCGGTCCGCCTTCAGGGCGGCCCTGTCTCCCCCGGTCAACCGATCTCGAACCTGACATGCCAAGAGGCAAATCAATGGAAATTTTCAAGTCGACTGAATCCGAAGTCCGTGTATACAGCCGTGCCTTTCCGGTGGTGTTCAACCGCGCCAAAAATGCCCATCTGTATACCGAAGATGGCAAGGAATACCTGGATTTTCTGGCCGGTGCCGGCTCCCTGAACTACGGCCACAACAACGACATCCTGAAGAAAGCCCTGCTTGAGTACGTCGAAGCCGACGGCGTCAGTCAGGGCCTGGATATGTTTACCAAGGCCAAGCACGACTTCATGGAATCGTACAAGCAACACATTCTTGACCCCCGGGGTCTGAACTACAAAATGCAGTTCACCGGCCCGACCGGAACCAACTGCGTGGAAGCGGCCCTGAAACTGGCGCGCAAGGTGAAAGGGCGTAACGGCATCATCTCCTTCACCAACGGTTTTCACGGCGTCACCATGGGCGCGGTGGCCGCGACCGGTAACAAGCATCACCGGGGCGGTGTGGGGACGCCACTGGGTAACGTCGATTTCATGTTCTACGACGGCTACCTGGGCGACGACGTCGACAGCCTGGCCATCATGGACAAGCTGCTGAACGATGGCTCCTCCGGCATTGAGCTGCCGGCGGCGGTGATTGTTGAAGCCGTCCAGGGTGAAGGCGGCCTGAACGCTTGCCGGGCCGAATGGCTGAAAGGGCTGTCCGAGCTCTGCAAGAAGCACGATATCCTGTTGATTGTGGACGACATCCAGGCTGGCAACGGCCGCACCGGCGAGTTCTTCAGTTTTGAGTTTGCCGGCATCCGGCCGGATATCGTTACCGTCTCCAAGTCGCTCAGTGGCTATGGACTGCCAATGGCGCTGGTGCTGTTCAAGCCGGAGCTGGATGTCTGGGATCCGGGCGAGCATAACGGCACTTTCCGCGGCAACAACATGGCCTTTATCACCGCCCGCGCGGCCGTGGAAACCTACTGGAAAGACGACACCTTCGCGAACGAAGTGAAAGCCAAGACCAAGGTGCTGGGCGATGCCCTGCAGGCGATTTGCGACAAGTACCCTGGTGAGTTCAAAATGAAGGGGCGTGGTCTGATGCGCGGCATCGAGGCCAGCAATGCGGACCTCACCGGTGCGATTACCAAGCGTGCGTTCGAACGCGGGCTGATTATCGAAACCAGTGGGCCAAACGACGAAGTAATCAAGTGCCTGATGCCGCTCACCACCAGCGAGGAGGACCTGAAAAAAGGGGCCGCGCTGCTGGCTGAAAGCGTGGACGACATCATGCAGGAAGGGCTCAGCGAGGCATCGTAAGGCGCCCCGCGCCCCGGGACATTCATTCTGCAGGATAGCAAAGGCACATTATGACGACCCAACAACATACCGTGGAGAAAATCGGCGGCACCTCAATGAGCAATTACGAGGCCGTCCGCGACAACATCATTATTGGTGATCGCAGCAAGGAAGACCTGTACCAGCGGATCTTCGTTGTGTCGGCCTACGGTGGCGTTACCAACGAGTTACTCGAGCACAAGAAAACCGGCGAGCCAGGCGTCTACGCCCTGTTTGCCGACGCCGAGTCCGACTGGGCCTGGGGCGACGACCTCACCAAGCTGGTGAAGTTTCTCACCGACCTCAATGGTGATCTGTTTGAGGATCCCATGCTTAAACAGCAGGCCGACCAGTTTATCACCGACCGTATTGAAGGTGTCCGAGGCTGCCTGATTGACCTGCAGCGCCTGTGCTCCTACGGCCAGTTCCAGCTCGAAGAGCACCTGTTGACCGTGCGTGAAATGCTGGCCGGTATCGGTGAGGCACACAGTGCTTTCAACACCACCCTGAAACTGCAGCAGGAAGGCATCAACGCCCGCTTTGTCGACCTCACCGGCTGGCGCGACGCGGAATTGCTGCCGCTGGATCAGAAGCTCAAGCAGGCCTTCGATGCCGTCGACCTGACCCGCGAACTGCCGATCGTGACCGGTTACGCCCAGTGCAAGGAAGGCCTGATGCGCACCTTTGACCGGGGTTACAGCGAGATGACGTTCAGCCGGGTGGCAGTGATTACCGAGGCCCGTGAGGCGATCATCCATAAGGAATACCACCTGAGCTCCGCCGATCCCAATATTGTCGGCGCCGACAAGGTCGTGCCGCTGGGTCGTACCAATTACGATGTTGCCGACCAACTGGCCAACCTCGGGATGGAAGCGATCCACCCACGGGCGGGCAAGGGCCTGCGCCAGAACGAGATTCCGTTGCGGGTGATGAACACCTTTGAGCCGGAGCACACCGGCACCCTGATCACGGGCGATTACGTCAGCGAGAAGCCGCAGGTGGAAATCATTGCCGGCGCCAAGGGTGTGTTCGCCGTCGAAGTGTTCGATCAGGACATGCAGGGCGAGCCCGGCTCCGACCGTCGCATCCTCGACGTGCTGAGCCGTTTCAAAGTGCGGTTCATGGCCAAGGATACCAACGCCAACACCATTACCCACTACGTGGGCAGCACCCTCAAGCACGTCAAGCGTGTGGTCCGGGCGTTGAAGGAAGAGTTCCCCAACGGCGAAATCAATACCCGCAAGGTGGCGATGGTCTCGGCCATTGGCAGCGACATGAAAGTCCCCGGTATCCTGTCCCGGTCGGTCAAGGCGCTGGCGGACGACGACATCAGCGTGCTGGCAATGCACCAGTGCATGCGCCAGGTGGACATCCAGTTTGTGGTGGACGAGGACGACTATGAGAAGACGATTGTCGCTCTCCATGGTGTGCTGATCGAGCCACACAACCACGAATACGCCATCGTTGCCGCGTAACCTGCTGCACGCCCCGATCCAGGCCGGCCTCGACAGGGTCGGCCTGGATCCGCTCTCTGTTCCTGTCTCATCGCCTGGTGAATCCAGCCGCCTCCTGATGGCGTATCTCCTTTAAATTTCCGACCGGTACCCAGGCCATGCAAAAGACTGACAGGCTGGGACCGTCTCCGACAACATCTGGCCATGGTGAAAGGGATTCGCTGGTCGGGCTGTATTTCAGGGATGCGTCCCGTTATGAACTCCTGGGGGACAAGGCCGAACGTCGCCTTTCCCGGAAACTGACCGTCTGCTATCGGTTGATCAGTGCCGGGCTGGCGTTGCCCGCCGACACCCCCCAGACCTTCCGGACGGTGGTTGGCAGCCTGGGCGATGCCTGCGCGTTTTCCCCACGCTGTCGCCGGGCCTTTCACCTGGCCACCGCGTGCCGGCGCAAACTGATCCAGAGCAACCTGAGGCTGGCGGTACACATCGCCCGTCGCTATGGTCAGCACGGCATCCCCATGTCAGACCTGATCCAGGACGCCAATGTCGGCCTGATCAAGGCGGCTGAGCGGTTCGATCCCACCAAGGGCTTCCGGTTTTCCACCTACGCTTACTGGTGGATCAGTGAAGAAGTGAAACGTTGTCTGCAGCGCGGCACCCGGCTGGTGCATACGCCGGAAAACGTGGTTGATGAGATCCGCCAGTTGCACTCGCTGTCCCTGAAAATGCACCAGAGCCTCGGGCGAACGCCATCCCAGGCGGAACTGGCCCGGGAAATGGAGGCGAGCCCGTCGCGCATCGGTGAACTCCGGGCGCTGGCCGCCCGGGAGCTGTCCACCGACGTGCCTCTGATTGAGGACGGCTCGGTCACTCTGGGCGACAGCCTGGAAGCGGCCCGGCAGGCCAGCCCGGACCATCCCATGTCGGCGCGGGACCGTCGGCGGACCCTGGAGCGGATGTTGGGTGAGCTGGATGACCGGGAGCAAACCGTGCTGTCACGGCGCTTTGGCCTGGGGCTGCCGGAGGCCGAGACCCTTCAGGTGATTTCCGAGGATCTGGGCATCAGCCGGGAACGTGTCCGGCAAATTGAGAAGGCGGCGATCCGGAAGTTGCAGAGCCGTTTTGACAATCCCGAGGATGTTTTTGGTGCCTGAACGAAGGCGCCGGAACCGCTGTCAGACGCCGTGCCGGGTGAAGAACCAGGCACCCACAATGATCTGACAACACACAACCACGATAGTCAGGGCCAGTCGCAAACGCCGGTACCAGGCCGGCCAGTAGACCTTCATCCAGCGCGCATCAACCAGGTACAGCATCAGATAGGCAACTGTGTAGATCGCCACTCTCCCCGGGGTACTCAGTAGCAGGCCGACCCCCGCCGTGACAAAAAAGACCTGGCTCAGGAGCATGGTGACCAGCGGCGAGAGCGGGTAACAGCAGTTGTCCAGCTGCAGGGCGATAGGCCAGTAGACACCCGCCATGAACGCCAGGATACCGGCACTGTAGAGGTAAAAATAACCCAGGAGGGCAACGCTGCTTTGAGGCATCAGGAAGAGGCCGGCAACGCCCAGCAGGAACGGGATCAGCCCGGCAATGCCAACGAGAATGGCCAGTCTTGCAACGGCAATCACGTGCCCTGCCTCTGTATGCTTGGTTTGCAGTGCCTGGTGGTCATAATTGCGCTCCGGATTTGTGACACTCCAGGACTTACGACCCTTTTGGCTATTAAGATCATTGACTCAGTAAATAGCACGCCTGATGCCGCGGGCATTGCACCAGATGATCGTTGACCATGCCGGTGGCCTGCATGAAGGCGTACACGATGGTGGGGCCGACGAAGGTAAAACCGGCCCGTTTCAGGGCCTTTGACATGGCTTCGGATTCGGGCGTGGCAGTGGGAACCTCCGCCAGGGAGTGCCAGTGATTCTGAACCGGCCGGTTGCCAACAAAGGACCACAAAAACTCGCTGAAACCGATGCCCTTGTCCCTTAGCGCCAGGTAACCCCGGGCATTCTTGATGATCGACTGAACTTTCAGGCGGTTGCGTATAATGCCCGGATCGTTCAGCAGTTCCGCAACCCGGGACTCGTCGTAGTGAACAATCCGTTCCGGGTTGAAGTGATCGTAGGCAGCCCGGTAGCTCTCCTGTTTTCGCAGGATGGTTATCCAGCTCAATCCGGCTTGCTGGCCGTCCAGGCACAACTTTTCGAACAGGGCAAGGTCATCGTATTCGGGGCACCCCCACACGGTATCGTGATAGTGCACGTAAAGCGGATCGTTACCGCACCAGGGGCAGCGTTCGGAGGCTTCCATAATGGGTTCTGTCTCGTTCGGGCCTAACGTTTCGGGCGAATGGTGCGCTGGAACAGTGGCTCCCAGGACGCGTCCATGGATTCGGCATCCACCAGGGCAAAGTCCCAGGGCGGCGGCTCTAGCAAAGTGATGTCAGGCCACTGCGGTCGAGGGCCGCGAAACACCAGGGTGGCCAGATAGCCCTCGATGTAACAGCAGCTGGCCTGCCAGTCATGTTCGGGCTGGTCGCCGTAGATTTCAAAATCCTTGCGTACTTCCAGCGTCTGCAGATTGCCGGCAATACCGCGGCCGGTGGCTTTCAGCCAGGCTTCCTTCAGGGTCCAGACCTTCAGAAAGGTGTTGGGATCATCCTCCCGGAACAGCCATTCCTGCTCCACCGGGGAGAACCAGCGCCGGGCCACTTTCTGCCACTGTGGGTGGCGAGTGCAGGGCTCCAGGTCGACGCCAACCGGTGAGCCGGCGCGGGTGGCGCAGGCTGACAGGCCGTGGCTGTGGCTAAGCGACAGGTGCCAGCCTTCGGGGCTTCCGGAAAGGACAGGACGGCCGTCCACGGGGCGGCACTGGTGTGCGGGCAGCCTGGCGGAATGGCTGAGGGCCTGACGTATCAGCCAGCGGCTGGTCAGGTATTCCCGTTCCCGTGGGCCGCTGAACCTGCTTAACACGTCGCGTTCGTACCCTGATAGCCAGTCCGGAGAGCGGGTGCCGAATCCGTCAGTCTGGTGGCACAGCCAGATAGCCGGCTTTCCGTCAGGGCTGTAGCCGTTGGATGACCCAGCCATCAGCGTCCCTCACGTATTCAAAACGATCATGGAGCCGGCTTGGCCGGCCCTGCCAGAACTCAATGCGCCCGGGAACCACCCGGTACCCGCCCCAGAAGCCGGGTAGCGGTACCTCCCCGTCACTGAACTTGCGTTTGATTTCCGCCACTTTCTGTTCCAGCAGGCCCCGGGAGGTGATGGCTTTACTCTGTTCCGACACCCAGGCACCAATCTGGCTGCCCCGGGGCCGGGAGGCAAAGTAGCGCAGTGATTCGGCCTTGCTGACCTTTTCCACCTGGCCCTGGATCCGTACCTGACGATTCAGCCCGATCCAGGGAAACAGCAGGGCGGCCCTGGGGTTTTCGTCCAGCTCCCGGGCCTTGCGGCTGCCGTAATTGGTGTAAAACACGAAACCGGTATGGTCGAAGTATTTCAGCAGTACCGTGCGGATATCCGGCATGCCATCAGCACCGGTGCTGGCCAGGGACATGGCGTTGGGTTCCAGGATACCCGCCTCCCGGGCGTCATTGAACCAGTGCTGGAACTGGGCCACGGGGTCAGCGTCCAGCGCCTCCCGGTCCAGGCCTTCGCTTTCAAATTCCCGACGCATGTCGCCGATATCCATAATCTTGCCTCTGGTGCTCACCGGACATCATATGATGGCCGAGCATATCGGGTTCAGGGATAGCTTAACAGTGCCCGAGCCGGGGAAGCTGACAAACCGCCCCCGGGACGACTATCCTTGTGAGCAGACAGGGGGCCGAAAGGGCCCAGGTATTCAGCCGCTCACGAGGAGAAGCCCGTGGCCCAGAGCCATCAGCGCAGTCGTCTTCCGAGGAATCTGGTGTTCGGATTCCTCGTGCTTGTTGTCCTGTACGCCCTGGCCGGTTTCCTGTTGCTGCCCTGGTGGCTGGAGCGGGCGTTGCCTGCCCAGCTCGAACAGCGCATGGGTTGGCAGGCGTCGGTCACCGACATTCACACCAACCCGTTTGCCCTGAGTGTCGAAGCCCTGGAGGTGTCCGCCCAGGGTCCGGGCGGCGAAAAGGTGCTGGCCTTTGACCGGCTGTACGTGAATCTCGGCCTTTTCCAGTTGCTTCGGGGGGTGGTCGGGTTTGAGTCTATCCAGCTTGAAGAGCCGTTCATTCGGGTCGACCTGCTTGAAGACTACAGCGTCAACTTTGCCAGGGACTGGCGCAAGGCCAACCCGCAAGCCGCGGCGGCTGAGCCGACATCCCCGGAGCCTTCCGGCCCGCCCCCCATGTATTTCCAGCAGATTATCGTCGACGGCGGTGAATTGCTGTTCCGGGATTTCAGCCAGCAGCAACCGGCTGAGTTCCGGATTACCCCGCTGGATCTGACTCTCAACGATCTGGCCACCTGGCGTCGGGAAGGTCGTGACAGCAACTACTCCCTGCAGGCCGCCCTGGGTGACCAGACCATTGAGTGGCAGGGGGATCTCAGTGTCACCCCACTGTATTCCCGGGGCTCTCTGCGCATCGCCGATATCGGCTACGAAACCCTGGCGCATTTCCTCGGTCCCTTCCTGCCCTACCATTTGCGTGGTGGCAGCATCAGCCTGAGCTCCGACTATGAACTGCAGGCCGGCGAGTCGCTGTTTCTGAACACCCGCAACGGGACGGTGTCGGTCAGGGATCTGGCGGTTGCGATCAACGCCTCGAGTGAGCAGGCCGCACTGACCACCGCGTCGGTGGCGGTGGACGGTATCGAATTTGACCTGAACCGCCGTGAGCTTGCCGTCGGACAGGTGGCTGTCGGGACCCTGGATATCGCCCTGGCCCGCAGTGATGCCGGCGCCCTGAACTGGTTGGCGCCCTTGCCGGCGGAAGGCAAGGACGACCCGGCTGCCGGCGACAGCGGAGAGTCGGCGCCGGCCGGGGCCCCGTTCCGGTGGTCGGTGGAGGGTATCCAGGTCTCGGACAGCCGGGTCGCCTGGGAAGACCGGCAACCGGAGAGTGTCGTGCAACTGGTGTTGCAGGACCTGTCCCTGTCCATCGGGCGCCTGACGCAGCAGATGGATGAGCCGGTGCCGTATCAGTTACAGGCGTCCCTCGCCAGCGGCGGTGAGCTGGCGGTCAACGGCCAGGTGACGCCCAGCCCGTTCACCCTGGAAGCCGCCCTTTCCGGTTCCGATATTGCCCTGGCCGCGTTTGAGCCCTACCTGCAGACCGTGGCCAACCTGGCGGTGGCAAAAGGCACCCTCGGCATCGATGGACACCTTGATCTGGACAGCCAGCAGTCGCCGCTGACCGGCACCTTCAGCGGCACGGCCGAGGTGGCGGATCTGGTGCTGCGAACACCCGGCAGCAACCAGCCCATGGTGTCCTGGCAGAGCCTGCGGCTTGACCCGATCGAATACAACGTCCACCCGGCCCGGCTTGAGATTGGCACGGTAACCCTGGCAAAACCGGTGGTGAATGTGGTTCGCGGAGAGGACGGCCAGCATAACGTTGCCAACGTTGTGCCGGCGCCCGGAGCCCAATCCACCGAAGCCGCCAGCGATGATCCGGGCACGGATGATTCGGGGGGTGACGAACCGGGGTTCATTTTCCGGATCGGCCAGTTGCTGCTGGAAAATGGCGCGTTGTCCTACACCGACCGCTCCCTGACGCCGGCGTTTACCACGGAGTTTGACGAACTGAACGGCTCGGTGACCGGGCTGAGCAACATTTCACCCCAGCAAGGCAAGGTCTCGATCCGGGGCCGGGTGGACGGCGTTGCCAATCTCGATTTCAGCGGCACCATCGGCACCCTGGGCACCGAAGACGTCAGTGATCTCAAACTGACGGTGGACGATTTGTCCCTGCCGGTGCTGTCACCCTATTTTGGCCGCTATCTGGGCTATGGTGTCGACAGCGGAAAGCTGGACCTCAACCTGGATTACCAGATTGCCGGTACCCGTATTGACGCCACCAACCTGGCAGTGATGGATCGGCTGGCCTTGGGCCAGCCGGTGGCCAGCGAGGAGGCGGTCAACGCCCCGGTGAAGCTGGGGTTGGCCTTGTTGCGGGACCGCAGCGGGGTCATCAAGGTGGATGTGCCGATCAGCGGTGACCTCGCCAATCCGGAATTCAGTGTCGGCAAGGTCGTCATGCGGGCCTTCGTGAACCTGCTGGCGAAGGCTGCGGCGTCGCCGTTCAGCATGCTGGGCTCCATTGCCGATCTGGCCGGGCTGAGTGGAGAGGAGTTGGGTAAAGTGAATTTTATCCCCGGTGGCGTGCAACTGGCCGAGGGCGAGGCTGCCAAGCTGGCAGTCCTGGCTGATGCCTTGCGGGAGCGCCCGGACCTGTTGCTGAACGTCCGTGGTGGCGTGGCCCCGGAGGCGGACGGGCTCGCCCTGTTGCGTGAGGAACTGAACGCCAGTGCCGACGGCAAGTTATCCGACGAGGAATGGCAGCGCGCCCGGGAGGCGTATCTGGCGGGCAAGCGGTCGCTGCCGCCGGAAGCGCTCACCAACCTGGCAACCGCGCGGGGCGTGGCGGTACAGCGGCTGTTGAGCGAAACCCATGAGGTTCCGTCAGATCAGCTGTTTTTGCTGGACCCCTCCCGCAATGCCGATGTCAGCGACAGCGGAGAGATCATCGTCGGGTTCACCCTGGACGTCCGTTGACTGGTGTCAGGGTGCATTGAAACTGGTCAGAAACCCCTGGGGTAACTGCAACCCCCATCGCTCGACCAGCAGCCGATAGCTGCCGTTGGCCACCAGGGGTGCCAGAAGCGTCATCATGTCGTCGGCGTTCACCGGGCCGTCCTGGCGGGTAATAATGCTCAGGTCATATTCCTGGTCTGGCTGGTCCGAGATCAGCAGATTGTCCCAGTCACCAGGGTTCTTGGACAGGTGTTGCTGCAGGTAGGAACGACTGACGATGGCGATCTCCGCCACCGACGGGCGGTCCGCCTTGATCAGTTGCAGGTTGCGGCTGTGACTGGAGGAAAATTCTATGTCGAATCGTTTTTGCAGGCGGTCCGGGTCGGTTTCAAAATCGGCGAATTCGTAATGATAGCCGGACATGGCGACGATACGGTGATCGGCGATGTGGTTGAAAAAATCCAGGGTACGGCCGGGCTTTTTCAGGGCCACGTAGAGTTCCTCATCGGTCAGCACTGGCGCGCTGACCGAGGTCTCAAGGCCGGACCAGCCCCATTTGGGGCTTTCAAAGAAGATGACATCGTACAGATCCGCCTGGAAATCCAGGTGTCGTCGCTTCGGAGAGGTATAGAAAATCCGGAAGGACAGATCGTCGTGAACTGCTTCCAGATGGTTGAGCAGGTCGCCGAGCAGCCCCTCGGCCTGATTGGTGGCATTCACGCTGGCAATGGGTGGGAAATTATAGACCCCGACGGTAATGACGGTGTCGGCGCTGGTGGCGGGAACCCACGTCAGGGCCAGGGCGGCCATCAGGCTGGCTATACGGTGAGCAAATGACAAAGTGGATCCTGCATCTGTATAAATTGAATACTCATTCAGATTAGCACTGAACCGGCAACCGCTGAAGCCTCAGATTATAAACAATCGCAAAACAGGAACGTGACCCATGGCGCACCCCGTCAGCCATTTTTTCGCCTACATCTCCCGCTTGCGCTGGATCAAGCGCTGGGGGCTGATGCGCAATGCCATTGAAGAGAACGTGGCCACCCATTCCTGGGAAGTGGCGACCATTGCCCATGCCCTGGCCCTGATTCGTAACCGGCACTTCGGCGGCCACATCAATGCGGACCGGGTTGCCGCTGCCGCGCTGTACCACGATGCCACCGAAGTGATTACCGGGGATTTGCCGACACCGGTCAAGTACCATTCCACGGTGATGCGCGAGGCGTTCGGCGATATCGAACACAAGGCCGAGGCCGAGCTGCTGGCGCTGTTGCCGACGGATCTCCGTGAGGACTTCGCGCCGTATGTGCGTGAATCGCGGTTGCCGGCGGAGGACCGGGAGCTGATCAAGGCGGCTGACCGCTTGTCGGCGTGGCTCAAGTGCCGGGCGGAAATTCGTGCCGGCAACAAGGAATTCGACCCCGCGGCCCGCCAGATACTGCAGCGCCTGGAGCAGGACGAGTTGCCGGAGGTGGCCTATTTCCTGAGCGTGTTTGCACCCAGTTACGATTGCCCGCTGGATAATCTGCTCCAGTGATGGCTGCGAGTGATTGAGAGTGGCCGTAGTGCCCGGGTTATACCTCTGATAAAGCCATAGGCTCCCATGGTGTCAGTGCTAGAGTGACGGCTCTCCAGTCGTGAAACACACAAAACGAGGTCTGTGACCATGAAGGATCTGCACAACAAGGTTGCGGTCATTACCGGCGCCGGTTCCGGTATCGGCCGTGCCCTGGCCAACGCACTGGCCGCCCGCGGCTGCCGGCTGGCGCTGTCGGATGTCAACGAGGCCGGGCTGGCCGAAACCATTGCCGGCCTTGACGGTGCCGAGGCCAGGAGCTATCGGTTGGACGTATCCAGCCGTGATGCCCTATACGCCCACGCCGAGGCTGTGGCGAAAGACTTCGGGCAGGTCAACCTGGTGGTCAACAACGCCGGTGTGGCGCTGTCTGCCTCGGTTCGGGAAATGACCGACGAGGATTTCAAATGGGTCATGGACATCGATTTCTGGGGCGTGGCCCACGGCACCCGCGCCTTCCTGCCTCATCTGATCGCTTCCGGTGACGGTCACGTGGTGAATATCTCCAGTGTGTTCGGGCTGATTGGTGTGCCCAAACAAAGTGCCTATAACGCGGCCAAGTTCGCGGTTCGCGGCTTCACCGAGTCCCTGCGCCAGGAAATGGCTCTGGAAAATCAGCCGGTGGCGGTAAGTTGCGTCCATCCCGGCGGTATCCGGACCAACATCGCCAATGCCGCGCGCATGGGCCTGTCGGAAAATGCCGAGGCCCAGCGCAAGGGCTTTGACAAGCTGGCCATGACCACTCCGGAGAAGGCCGCGGAAATCATCTTAAAAGGCATTCTGAAGGACGAGTCCCGGATCCTCGTCGGCCCGGACGCCTGGGGAATCGAGGCGATTAACCGCCTGCTGGGGGCGGCGTATCAGCCCCTGGTGGCCCGTTTTTCCCGCAAGAACCTGTACGTATAACGATTCGACGGGTATGTAGCGGGTCAGGATACGTATTCGGCCCGCTGTACATTTTACAGACAGCAAAACCGTTCTATACTTGCCACTTGTCCAGGGAATGAGTCCTCGAAGTGTAAGTATGGAAACGTCTCATCATAGCGACCTTGGCGCCACCCTGGCGCAGAGTCGCTCGGGTTTGCGCGACAGCCACCGCCGCTCGATCATGCGGCTGCTGTTCCTGGTCACCGGCTCTTCGCTGGTGCCGTTCGCCTGCCTGCAGTTCATTAACGGTTTCTGGTGGGTCGGCGCTGGTGAGCTGCTGGCCAGCGCCGTGCTGTTGCTGGGGGTCTGGCATCTCCCGCGCACCGCCAATCTTCAGGTATGGATATACGCCTATCTGGTCACGCTGTTTGCGTTTTTCCTGGTGATCATGGTGCTGCCGGAGGCGTCGGTGTCGGCGTTTGTCTGGGTGCTGATGATGCCGGTGCTGGCCTACCTGCTGTTGGGCAAGCGGGAAGGCATGCTGCTGAGTCTGCCGTTCATGATTGCCGGCGGCGTGATCTACTTCCTGCACCTGGGCCATATCGGCAGTGCCCACGCTCTGATTGACCTGCTGAACATGGTGCTGTGTGGAGCTCTGATGCTGGCCTTTATTCACATGTACGAAGTGCGTCGGGAAGAGGCGGAACAGCGTCTTGTGGATATGGCGCAGACCGATGCCCTCACCGGACTGGCCAACCGCAGCAATTTCCAGGGTACGCTGAACCGCACCATCGCGGAATGCGAGCGCAGCGGTACCGGCTTTGCCCTGGTGATCATGGACATCGACCACTTCAAGGTGGTCAATGACACCCTCGGGCACGACGCCGGCGATCAGGTGCTCAGGGATATCAGCCAATCCCTGACCGAGCGCCTTCGCAGCACCGATTTTGTCGGTCGTCTGGGGGGTGAGGAATTTGGTTTGATCCTGCGGAACGTCAAACCGGCCGATGCCTTTGAGTTGATGGATGAACTGCGCCAGCGCATTGCCAGTCGTGAGCTGGTGTACGGAGAGGTGAGTGTTCAGGTAACGGCGTGTTTCGGCATTGCCCAGTGGCCGGACCATGGGCGTTCAGCGGAAACCCTGTTCTGCATTGCCGATCGCTGTCTCTACAGCGGCAAGCGTGCCGGCCGCAACCGTGTGGCGGGGGCCGGCGCCGGCCAGGCCTCCCGACCCCGGGAGCTGCTGACCGGCCGTGCCGGTTAGCCCGGGCTCATGGCCTGTATTACTGAAGCGTGCGACGATTTCCCGTTTTGAACTCCGGTGCGATGTAAGCGTCGATCTCCGCCTTGAAGCGGGCAATCAGCTCGCTGTTATCCTGGTCCCATGGATGAAACCCGGGCTTGAAGTAACCCAGCCAGGTCGGGATCAGGCTCGAGAACGTACCGTTCCTGCCCCACATGCGCCACATCCCTCTGGCGGTGTCCTTCAGCGAGAAATGACCCGGGTCATTCAGCATCATGCGTGTGGTGAAGTAGGTGCTCATGACCCCCAGCGCGGCGGTGCTGAACGCCAGGTAAAACGTCCGCTCGCCGTAGGTGCCACCGGCCTGCTGGAAGACATCGTAGGCGACCGCCTTGTGTTCGGTTTCCTCGATGGCATGCCACACCCACAGTGGGCGCATGGTCTCGTGCATGTCTTCCCGGACGTCGTCACGCTCCAGCAGCATGTCAGCCATCATGGCCGTCATGTGCTCCAGGGCACAGGTAATGGCCAGTTGGTGGCGTTTGGGCAGTTTCCTGGCGATGCCCAGAACCACGTCCAGATGTTGCTCCAATTCCTCCACCGGCATGCCCTGATCGCGGACATGCTGGTTCATGGCCTCGTGTTCCAGAGAATGCATGGCCTCCTGGCCAATGAAACCGCGCACCTCTTTCTTCAGTTTCGGGTCGTCGATCGCTTTCTGGTAATGGCGCACCGAATCCACGAAGAATTGCTCCCCCTTCGGAAACAGCACCGACAGGGCATTCATGGTGTGGCTGAGGGTGTAGCTGTTGTTCAGCCAGTAGTGGGGAACCTTCTCCCCGAACTCGAACCCCATGCGCTGTGGTTTGATGGCAACGTTGTCCGGTGTGCGGGCAACCGGCTGTGATTCCGCGGTTTTCGTTCTCAGCATGTCGAACCTCCTGCGCTTGGGCGCTATGGCTGATGTGATGGCTCCAGTGTGGGTGAGTCAACGCAGGCTTTGAATGCGAAAAGGGGACGGCCATCGTGGAGTAGGGGCCAGTTCACGGCCTCAATTGACTATGCTGACGTAGTCGCCGCTGCCTCCAGTCACAATGCCGCTGTGGTGAGCGTCTGATAGCATCGGTAACCATGAGCTTTCCCATAACAAGATAAGGATCCTGCATGGCGAATCCGGGCCCGGAAAAAGAACGGCAGATGCTGGGGCTGTTCCTGGTCCCCGGCGTGTATCTCCGGGTGCTGGCGGATGTGGTGCGGCAACTGGGCTACAACGATCGTGTGCTATACGACGGTATGCAGTTCCTGCCGCAGGATCTGAAGTCCAATGACAGCCGGGTGTTCGTGACCGATGCCATCGTGATGGTGGAGCGGGCCCTGGAACTGGCCGGCAAAGACGGCCTGAGCTTCATGCTGGCGCGGGAACTGCGGGTCACCATCCACGGCACCCTCGGCTTTGCCGCCCTCACCAGCCCGACCCTGGCCGGCGCCCTGGACTCGGTGCGGCGCTACCTGCAACTGCGGGTACCGTTCCTCACCATGACCCTGACCGACACCGGCGACCACGTGCTGGTGCGCCTGCGCACGGAATTCGACGTGCCCACCCAGTACCGGTTCCTGGCGGAAACCGTGAGCGCCACCCTGATGCTGCTGGCCGAGCAGCTGATTGACCGCGAGGATGCCGGAAAGCGGGGATTCGCCCTGGTGGACGGCAAGCTCCCGGGCGTAAAAGTGCAGCTGACCTCCCCGGAACCGGCTTATTACCGCAGGTTTGCTCCCCAATTGCCGGTGCCTTTCGAATACGATCAGCCCGAAGAAATCATGGTATTCCCCAAGAGCCTGCTCGACACCCGGATGCGGCTGGCGGACGCGGAAGCCTCGCGCATGGCGCGGGACCAGTGCGAGTTCGAACTGCAGAAAGCCCTGAAGGACCAGGGCGACATTACTTACGCCATCCGCAATATGCTGCACGTGATGCCAGGGCCGCTGCCGTCCCTGGAGGCCATGGCCGAGCGCTTCTGCGTGTCGTCCCGCACATTGAAGCGGCGGCTGGCGGAAAAGAACACCACCTACCGGGAAATTGTCGAGGCCGTTCTCAAAGACCGGGCCATTCAGTTGCTTCGCTACACCAACCAGTCGGTGAGCGAGATCGCCTATGAGCTGGGCTACGCCGACCTGTCCAATTTCAGCCGCGCCTTCCGCAAGTGGACTGGCAAATCGGCCAGTGAATTCCGCGAGGGCGGCCCGGATCCGGCGCCTGAAGTCGGGCCTTGAGATTTTGTGGCCTCCAGGTTTGGAGCGTGGTCGCAGGATGGGTATCTATTTTTATTGCGAAAAAGAACTCGCTTCGCTCAGACACCTTTGTTCGCAATAAAAATAGATACCCACCCCACGCCCTATTGACTATTGGAGAAGGTCGTCCCTGAATTTATTTCACGGCTTTAATTTGTTTTTCCTTCCTACGCCACCATGGTGTGACGGACGGGGGAAAATAATCCTTCCCCCCGGCCAGCCCCTCTAGCAAGCAGGCTGGGGCCGGAGCCAAACCAGGCACCAACCCAAAAGGATCAGAACGAAGATGAACCAACAACCAGACACCCACAGCAAGCTGATAGGCTACCTGCTCTGGATATTCGGATTCCTGGGCTCGCACCGGTTTTACTACGGTAAACCCATCACCGGCACGATCTGGTTCTTCACCCTGGGGCTGCTATTCATCGGCTGGATTATCGACCTGTTCCTGATTCCGGCCATGGACCGGGAGGCGGATCACCGGTTCCGGGACGGCGAGGTCAGCTACAGCATTGGCTGGTTGCTGCTGACCTTCCTGGGGGTGTTCGGCCTGCACCGCATGTACATGGGCAAGTGGATTACCGGCATTCTTTACCTGCTCACCGGCGGCCTGTTCCTGATCGGGGTGCTGTACGATTTCTGGACCCTGAACGAACAGATCTCCGAGCGCAACCGGGAAACGCGGTTCGGTGGCCTTTGAGTCAGTTTGGTGAGGCCACCCTGCACCCGCATAGGGTTATGCCGCTGCAGCTTGCTTGCGGGTCTCAGAGACCTTCAGACGAATCTGGTCACCATCCAGCAACACCGGATAGGTTTTGACCCTGACGGAGTCAGCCTCCAGGCAGACTCCGGTGCGCAAACTGAAATGCTGCTTGTACAGGGGTGACGCCACCACCGGCTCACCCTTCAGATCCCCGGTAATCCCCCGAGCCAGCACGTTGGCCCCGCTGAACGGATCCCGGTGACTGATGGCAAACAGCGCCGGCAACCGATGCGGCAAATAAAACACCGCCACCGGCCCATCCTCGGTCCAGACCGCAATACCGGACTCCGGCACCAGGTCATCAACAGTACATACCGCATCCCAACGAGTGCGTGCTTTCATAGTCGGTCCCCAAGAAGTTGTGTCGTTTAAGTCGAACGTTGTGTTTTGACTATCCCACCCGAAGTCTGGGAGTGAGGTGGTGTGGGGGTGCTTTTCTGCCGGGAAAAAAATGTCTGAGCGAAGCGAGTTATTTTTCCCAGAAGAAAAGCACCCCCATGCCGCCTCGCTCTAAACCGAAGCCGGAAGCCTACGCGGACTCTAAAACCGGCCGACGCTGCCCCCGCTCGGAAGTCCACTCCTGAACCGGATCCTTCTGCGAAGGCGCATTCACAAACTCCCGGAAGCGCTTCCGCTTCTCCGGATCCTCCACCGCCGTCTTCCACTCGCACTGATACGTACTAACGATATCCGCCATGTGCTGCTCCAGCTCCTCGCCTATGCCCAGGCTGTCCTCCAGTACCACCTGCTTCAGATAGTCCAGGCCGCCCTCCAGGTTTTCCATCCAGACACTGGTGCGCTGCAACCGGTCGGCGGTGCGCACGTAGAACATCACCACCCGGTCAATGGTGCGAATCAGCTCTTCGTCGGACAGGTCGGTGGCAAACAGGTCCGCGTGGCGGGGGCGCATGCCGCCGTTGCCGCACACGTACAGGTTCCAGCCATTCTCGGTGGCGATCACCCCGAAGTCCTTGCTCTGGGCCTCGGCGCATTCCCGGGTGCAGCCGGAGACCGCCATCTTCACCTTGTGGGGCGCCCGCAGGCCCTTGTAGCGATTTTCCAGCAGGATTGCCATGCCCACGCTGTCCTGCACGCCGTAACGACACCAGGTACTGCCGACGCAGGATTTCACCGTGCGCAGGGACTTGCCATAGGCGTGGCCGGTTTCGAAGCCAGCGGCGATCAGCTTTTCCCAGATCTCCGGCAGTTGGCTGAGCGTGGCGCCGAACAGGTCCACCCGCTGACCGCCGGTGATCTTGGTGTAGAGGTCGTATTCCTTGGCCACTTCGCCGAGCACAATCAGCTTGTCGGGGGTAATCTCACCGCCCGGGATGCGCGGCACGATGGAGTAGGTGCCGTTCTTCTGCATGTTGGCCATGAAGGTGTCGTTGGTGTCCTGCAGCGGCACATGGTCGGTGGCCAGAATGTGTTCGTTCCAGCAGGTGGCGAGGATGGAGGCCACCGCCGGCTTGCAGATGTCGCAGCCGTGACCCTTGCCGTGGTCGCGGATCAGGGTGCGGAAGGTGCGGATGCCATTTACTTTCACCAGGTGGAACAGTTCCTGGCGGCTGTACGGGAAGTGCTCGCAGAGGTCCTTGTTGACTTCCACGCCGCGCTTCTCCAACTCGCTGTCCACCACGTTCTTGAGCAGGGCGGCGCAGCCTCCGCAGCCGGTGCTGGCTTTGGTCTCGGCTTTCACACTGCCCAGATCCGCACAGCCGGCATCGATGGCGCCGCAAATATCGCCCTTGGTGACGTTGTGGCAGGAACAGATCGACGCGGTTTCCGGCAGGGCATCCGGGCCCAGGGTCGGGGCGCCGCCCTGGCTTTCCGGCAGAATCAGGGTTTCCGGGTTGTCCGGCAGGGTGATGCCGTTGAGGGCGTACTGCAGCAGGGTGTCGTAGTGGCTGTTATCGCCCACCAGAATGGCGCCGAGCAGGGTCTTGCCGTCTTCGCTGATCACCATGCGGCGGTAATGGCCTGCCTGTTCATCATTGAAACGAACATTCCTGGCGCCCGGGGTCTGGGCATGGGCGTCGCCGATGGAGCCGACATCCACGCCCAGCAGTTTCAGTTTGGTGCTCATGTCGGCACCGGTGAAGGCGGCTTCCTCATCGCTATTCAGGGCAGAAGACAGGGTGCGGGCCATGGTGTAGCCAGGGGCGACCAGGCCGAAAATCTTCTGCTCCCAGAGCGCGCACTCGCCAATGGCGTGAACGTGCGGGTCGGAGGTGGTGCAGCGATTATCGATCACAATGCCACCACGCTCGCCAATGGCCAGGCCGCTGGCCCGGGCGAGGGCGTCCTGGGGCCGGATACCGGCGGAGAACACGATCAGGTCCGTCTCCAGGAAGGAGTCATCGCTGAAATTCATGCGCAGGCGGGCATCCTGACCCTCGGTAATGGCCGTGGTCGCCTTCTCGGTATGCACCTGAACACCCAGCGCTTCAATCTTGTGGCGCAACAAGGCACCGCCATCGGCGTCGAGCTGAACTGGCATCAGCCGGGGCGCGAACTCCACCACATGGGCGCTCAGGCCCAGGCTCTTGAGGGCGTTGGCCGCCTCCAGCCCCAGCAGGCCGCCGCCGACCACCACGCCGGTGCGGGCGCCGTCGGAACTGGCGCGGATGGCATCCAGGTCGTCCAGAGTACGGTAAACCAGGCAGTGGGGGCGGTCGTTGCCCTCAATGGGTGGCACGAAGGGATAGGAGCCGGTGGCCAAAACCAGTTCGTCATACTCATAGCTGGCCCGGGGCGTCGAAACCGTGCGGTTGTCCCGGTCAATGCCGGTCACCCGCTCGTTCAGGTGCAACTGGATGCCCTGTTCCGTGTACCACTCCAGGGTGCCCATGGCCAGGTCGGCATGGGTGGAACCGCCGAAATACTCCGACAGGTGGACCCGGTCGTAGGCCAGTTGCTTTTCCTCGCCAAAGACGATGATGTCATAGTCGGCGGCAGCCGGGCTGGCGCTGAACTGCTCCAGAAAATGGTGGCCGACCATACCGTTGCCAATCACGATCAGGGTTTTCTTGCTCATGGGTCTGTCCTCGTTTCCTTGCGGACGGCTCAGGCGGCCGCCTCGCAGTAGTGCTTGCCGAAGGCGATGTGGTCCCGGTACCGGGAAATATCACCCTGCTGCCGGATGTGCTGGCTGTACCAGGGGCCGTCCCGGGTGTCGCCCAGCAGCACCGCACCGGCCAGGCGCTGGTTCTTGATCAGCAGCCGGCAATAGTGATTCTGTTCGTGGTCCTGCCAGACCACCGATTCGGTGTCCGGACCCGGATTGACGGTTCCGCATGAGAAAATCGGAACGCCGCTTATTTTCAGCCGTGTTGAGGTTTCCTGTGGCCGGAACTCGGCGTCGATACCGCTGAGCACACGGGCGAGAACGTCCGCCTGCTGGTAGCCCGGCTCAACCAGGCCAAAGGTGGCGTCGCCGAGCTGGCAACACTCGCCCAGGGCGGAGATTGACGGGTCGCTGGTCTGCATTCGGCTATCTACCAGGATGCCCCGGTCACAGTCGAGGCCGGCGTCACGGGCCAGCCCGGTCGCCGGAGTGATGCCGGCGGCCATCACCACCAGATCGGTGCTGATCAGGGTTTCGTCTTCCAGTTGTACAGCCCGGACACGGTGGCGCCCCAGCAGGGCGATGGGCGAGGTGCCGGTGCGAATGGTAAGCCCGCGGTTTTCCAGGTGCTGTTGCAGAAGTTGCCCGCCGACCGGATCCAGTTGCCGGTTCAGCAGGTGGCCGCTGCGATGCAGCAAGGTGACGGACATACCTCGCTGGCGGAGGCCTTCAGCCGCTTCCAGGCCCAGAAAGCCACCGCCGATCACCACCGCCCGGCGGTGGCGCCGGGCGGTGTCTATCATGGTCCGTGCGTCGTTCAGGTCCCGAAAGGTCATCACACCGTCCAGATTCTCGCCCGGGAGACCTGGTTTTGAGGGCCGGGAGCCGGTCGCCAGTACCAGGTGCGTGAATGACTGCACCCGGCCGGTCACGGTGGTGACTGTGCGATCGTGGCGGTTAATGGCCACCACGGGTTCGCCATCACATACCTCAACGGCGTTGTCCCGGAACCAGTCTCCCGGCTGCAACGCCAGAGAGGCTTCCTCGGTATCACCGGCCAGCAGCGCCGAGAGCTGGATCCGGTTGTAGGCAGGGGTGGCTTCGCCGTTGAATACAATAATGCGGGTAAAGGGGCGGGCTGGCTGGCGGCACAGGGCTTCCAGTAAGCGCTGGGAAACCATCCCGTGCCCGCAGATCACCAGTGTCGATTCGGTCTGTGTCGTCGCGTTCATATATACCTGCACCAAATTGTGGCCAAAAATAAAGCCGGAGCATGCGTCCCCAGGGAAGTTGATGCCCAGGCCTGAGCCTTGGCCGGGTGTTCGCTCCCGGGGGAACCAAGCGATTCTCGTGCCAATTATTTAAATTGTTTTAATTCAGTTGGTTGGAATGATTTTCTTGATGCGCTTCAAGCACCGGGCCAGGATTTCTGCCCCGCAGCGGGGCAGCCTGCACGGGTTTAGCGCTTTTGGGATGGCGTGATAATTGCCTTTCTTTTTGGCGTGGGATCTTTATTTCTGAACCGATAAGGACACGCTGTGACTGGAACTGACAACACGCTGGAGACTACTCGAACGACCTGCCCCTACTGCGGGGTGGGCTGTGGTGTGAAGGCAGCGGCAACCGCTACCCGGGGCGATGAGGCCCATCCGGCCAACCTGGGGCGTCTGTGTGTCAAAGGCTCGGCCTTGCACGAGACCCTGGGCTCTGGCGATCGGCTGCTAAAACCGATCGTGAACGGGCGAGAAAGCAGCTGGCCGCAGGCGATACCGTCGGTCGCCCGGGCCATTCGTGAATCGGTGAACCGCCATGGGCCCGGCTCGGTAGCCTTCTACCTTTCCGGGCAGTTGCTGACCGAGGACTACTATGTCGCCAACAAGCTGGCCAAGGGCTTTATCCGGACACCCCATGTCGACACCAACTCCCGGTTGTGCATGTCCTCGGCGGTGGCCGCCCATAAACGGGCCTTCGGAGGTGACCTGGTGCCGGGCTGCTATGAGGATCTGGAACTGGCGGACCTGCTGGTTCTGGCGGGCAGTAACGCCGCCTGGGCACACCCGGTGCTGTACCAGCGTATGCAGGCCTCGGCCCGGTCCGGCCGTCGGGTGGTGGTGATTGACCCCCGAAAAACCGCCACCAGCGACCTGGCGAATTTGCACCTGGCCCTGCGCCCCGGAACCGATACTGTGCTGTTCAACGGTTTGCTGGTCTGGCTGGCGGACCAGGACGGCGTGGACCGGCATTACCTGGCGGAGCACTGCAATGGTTTTGAAGACGCACTGTCTGCGGCCAGGTTGGCGGCGCCTTCCATTGAGGCAGTGGCCCGCGTCTGCGATCTGCCCCCAGAGGATGTTGCCACCTTCTACCAGTGGTTCGCCCGGGAGCCGCGCACCGTGACGGCGTTTTCCCAGGGGATCAATCAGTCCTCTGCCGGCACCGACAAAGGCAATGCCATCATCAATTGCCACCTGGCCACCGGGCGGATTGGCAAACCCGGCGCCAGTCCGTTTTCCCTGACCGGCCAGCCCAATGCCATGGGCGGCCGGGAAGTGGGTGGCCTGGCCAATACCCTGGCTGCGCATATGGATTACGACAGCCCCGGGGCGCGGGATCGGGTTGCCCACTTCTGGGGCACCGAGGCCGTGGCGGCCGGTCCGGGAATGAAAGCCGTCGATATGTTCGACGCGGTGGCGCGGGGCGATATCAAAGTACTGTGGATTATGGCGACCAACCCGGCGGTCAGCCTGCCGGAAACCGGTCGCATCCGCGAAGCCCTGGCCCGGTGCCCGACGGTCATCGTTTCCGACTGCGTCCGCGATACCGATACCGCCCGCTACGCGAACATCCTGCTGCCGGCGGCGGGCTGGGGCGAAAAAGACGGCACGGTCACCAACTCCGAGCGCTGCATCTCCCGCCAGCGCCGGTTTCTGCCCCTCGCCGGCGAGGCCCGGCCGGACTGGTGGATCCTCAGTGAGGTGGCCCGAGCCCTGGGCCATGGCACGGCCTTCGACTATGACGGCCCTGCGGCCATTTTCCGCGAACATGCCCGGCTGTCGGGTTTTGAGAACACCGGCCAGCGCTTTTTTGATATTTCCGGGCTGGCCGGGCTCAGCCATGCAGAATACGATGCTCTGGAGCCCCGACAGTGGCCGGTGATCGAGGCGTCGGGTACCGAGTCCCGGCGGCTGTTCACCGATGGCCGTTTTGCCACCGACGACGGTCGCGCCCGCCTGATGCCGGTGGCGTCCCGGCTGCCGGCAAAACCGCCCACCGGGGATTACCCGATGATTGTGAACACCGGCAGAATCCGCGATCAGTGGCATACCATGACCCGGACTGGCCGTGCGGCTCGCCTGCTCGCCCACCGCCCCGAACCGTTCATTGATGTGCATCCGGAGGATATTCACGCGCTTGACCTGAGTCCTGGCGCCCTGGCGACGCTGGACAGTGCCCACGGACGATTCGTCGGCCGGGTCCGAGCGATACCGGAACAGCGCCGGGGTGAGGTATTCGTGCCCATTCACTGGAACGGCCAGTTCACCGGCGAGGGTCTGGCCACGGCGCTGACCGACAGCGTAGTGGACCCAGTGTCCGGGCAGCCTGAAGCCAAGCATGGCCGTGCCTCGCTGGCCCACTGGCCAGCCCACTGGCACGGACGCCTGCTGGTGCGCCGGGACCGGCCGAAACGCTGGCGTGCGGACTACTGGGCCCGACAAACGCTGCCGGACTGCGATAGCTGGATACTGGCCGGGCGCTCCCCGGTAGACTGGTCTGCCGACATTGCGGACTGGCTCGGAGGGCAACCGCAACTGGTCATGGAAGATGCCCGGGAAGGCCGGTTCCGGGCCGCCCGGTTACGTCACGGGCAACTGGAAGCCGTTTTGCTGATCGACAGACACCCGCAGGTGTTGCCCACGATTGGCTGGCTGGCAAGCTGCTTCGGCCTTGAGAAACTGGATGAGGCGATGCGTCGGGCGCTGCTGGCGGGCCGGGCGGTGGACGCGGAAGAGACCGGCACCCCCGTGTGCAGTTGTTTCCAGGTCGGTGACCGGCAGATCCTGAACGCCATAGAGGCAGGCGCCGACAGTGTCGAAGCCCTGGGCCGGAAACTGCAGTGCGGCACCAACTGCGGTTCCTGCATTCCTGAGATCCGGAGTTTGCTGGCCTCCGCTACCGAGCCGGTGTAAGCCGGCTCAGCATCTGTACCGGCACCCGGTAACGCACGCCTCTGGAGGGCCCGATGCCGTCCACGGTACAGGTCTTGCGATTGACCCGGATGATTTCACCGTGAAGCTCCCGCCGGCCAGCCCCGAAGCGCACGGTATCCCCCACCTGCCATCGGGCCAGATGCTGTCGGGTGTCTGCTGGCTCAAAGAGAATGTCCGGCAGCGCCAGCCCCCGTTGCCGGGCCTGATCCGCCAAGGCGTTCCGCGTGGTCTCGGCTGCCCCGCTTTCGTGCAATTCATCCAGAATCGTGTAGAAGTGCCGGTTATGGACCGACCCCCGGAACCGCTGCCCGGCACTCTGCTGCAGCAGATGGGCAAATTCGTGGCAGCAGGTGTGGGCCAGCAGGTTCAGGGTGCTGAGCTGCCCGCCAAAGTAACCCCGCTTCTGAATTTCCCGTCCGGACAGCCAGCCACTGGCTGTCTCCGGCTGGTGCTTGGCGGCAATCATGCGAACGCCGTAGGTGATCTGGTGCTGCTTGTTGCGGGGATCGAACCGGTGGTAGGTGGCCTGGCCGGAACCGACCCGGCAATACAGGGAACTGCCAGGGCTGCGTTCCCGGACCCAGTGTTCCGCGGGTTGCCAGAGGCAGTGGCGAGTGACGGAACACATCAGCTCGCCAAGGCCAAGGGCGGTTTGGGTTGAGAGGGGCGTTTTCGGCAAACTTCGATACCTTGTCATCGGGAATACGTTCGACGAACCAAGCTTAACCTCCGGATTTGCGGTTTGCTATGGTCTGGCTCGTAAGTATTGTGAACAGGCTCTGGCGAGAAACACGGCCGAAAGCTCCGGCGGATCTGCCGGGTCGCCAATGTGATGGCGACCTATGTGGAAGCCAGGCTGTGAATGGAACCAAACTCTTAATGGAATAAAAGTGAAAGGAGATCACTATGGCCAGAAATATCGCAGCGTCTGTTCGACAGAAACTTTTTAAAGACCTTCCGGAAAGTTACGACGCGAGTAGCGTTAAAAGAGAAGTGCGAGAACGTGTTTGGACTGGTGACTCGTTTACCGGGCCGTCAACGACGATATAACCTCGTCAAAGGTCTCATCCAGCACACTGATTGTAAACCATGACTCGGGGCGATCCCTTGTTGCAATAAAGGCAGTTGTATAACCGTCGCACGATACGGAAAAGCCGAAGGCATTGTCGGGCAATTCTAATAGTTCTGGTTTACCTGGCCCTTTCGTCGCTTCGTGAAATCCCTGCTTCACTTCACCAATGGCGGTTGAGAAGTCTGGATCGGTCTCTAAAGTAGTTATGGACCCTACCAGAGTGTTAGCGCGCCATAACCGAGTCTCGAAAGGCCGGATATCAACCGCACCGAATTGATCGCTGCTGCTTTCAAATCGGGCGTTATTAGTAGTTCGAAAATCGATGGTTTGACTAGGCGTGAATGCGCAACCTGGTAGGATACCGCTGCCAATCAAGAGGCAGGTAAAAAACCGGGCCATTACTTGGAGATCCTCTCTCCGTTGATACGAACCGAACTCGACGGCTCAATTGGCCCTTGGAAGGTAATGAGAAAGTGCTCGGAGCCTGAAGGTATGATAAATATCGTTCTAAAACCTCCTTGAACTACTTCAAATGCCTTTGCTTCAGGAATGTGATCTATCCAAGACGGCTTTTGAGAGCCTTCTGAGGCACTATCAAAAAGGATAAGGGCCGTTTCGGCTGTTTCTTCTGAGCGCACGTCTTTGGGGATTTTATCTGATTTGACGAAACCAATGATCTGTTTGTTTCTCAGAAAAAGAAGTTCACCATCGCGCATTTTGATGGATGAAAACATATCATTTGGCACGTCTATTGCCACGTGATTGTCAGGTTGAATTGTCAAAACAGAGGGCGATACGCAGCCTGAGAGCAGGAGCATAAAAGCTATAAATAGACCGATCCTTGGCATGGTGCGGGTCTCATCTTAACGTCGTTTCGATGGAGGTTCTGAACTGGGCAGAACGGACATTTCGGCAAAGCCAGCTTACTCTTACTTCATTCTGTAGAAAAGGTTTCCCAGCCTCGCGAATCAGTCGCAGAGCCCATTTGGTGATCGTCCGTGTCGGTCTTAGCAAATCCTGTGGAGACGGAACTGCGTCAACCCATCGACTACAGTCGACTGTTTCAACGAGCATGTGAGCGACAGCGCGAACGGTTTCCTCTGTTACGCTGCTTTCAGTGAATCCCGTTGCAACCGATTGTCCGTAAAATGCCTCCATGATTGCTTTGATCTTATCAATGTCCTCGCCCGATAGTTGTGTATCCATATTCTCATCCCTGAAAAAGTAAATAGGGCCCCATAGGAGCCCAAATAGGGTTCTTAGCCCTCAATCGGCGAACGCCAGTCGTCAGCACCGGAAGTGCCGGCAACAGCGTGCTCCCAGGTTACCTTGCGGTAGGACAGGGAAGCGGTGACCAACTGGGTGAAGTCAGCGCTGGCGGCGTCCTGGCAGTGCGGCATGTTGCAGTTGATGTCGATGATGGTGGCATCTTCCAGGATGGTGGAGAAGAAGTGCTCCTGCTTGCCCTCAACGGAGGTGCGGTACCACTTCAGCTCGACCTTGGGCAGCATTTCGCCGGAGGCCAGGGCGTTGTACATCAGCGGCGTGGCTTTGTTCAGCGCGGAGGTGAATTTGAACGGCTTGTGGACGCGCTGGCCGGAGGGCTGGCCGGATTGCGGGTCGGTCGGTACCGTGACAACGTGGCTGAATTCCTGCACCAGCACTTCGTCTTCGTGACCTTCCACGTAGATGTTGCCGACGGAATCGGACGTGAACGCGCCCGCGGTGATGTTGCCCTGAGTTTGGCCTTCGATGCTGATATAACAAGGAGTTGGCATAGTCTGCTCCATGACGTGTGAATGAGTAATGTCCCCGGGGTGCTCCCTGGACGCGTTAGTCATTACAAGCGCCGTGCCAGTCTTTAAATATTCTTATAAATCAGTATTTAGTGAACTTTATGGGTGGTTGGGCGCCGTGCCTGAGCAAGGATGTGCCTGGCTCACGGGCGAAGAATTGCTGACTGGGCAAGATTTCGCTCGCGCTCGACGCCAGAGGATCGGTGGTGTGGTTACGGCTCAGGCGAGACCCGTTTTATGGCAGGGCCCGTGATACCAGCAGGGCCAGCAGAAGCAGCGCGGATACCCCCTGCCAGAAGGCGACCGGGTGGCGTTCGATCAGCGGTGGCCGGTGTCGGTTGCGCCCGTGGCGGTTGGGGTGGCGAAGGTCGAACAGGAATTCGGAGAGCGCCGGGTAGCGTTTGTGGGGCTCGGGGTGGGCAGCCCTGGCGATGGCATCGTCCACCCAGGCCGGCACATCGTCCCGGAACAACCGGGCGGGCTGATAATTGAGCCGGCGTTGTTGGCTGGCGGAGCGGATCTTCGGCACTTCCGCCCCGTACGGCAGGCGCCCCGTCAGCATCTGATAAGTGATGACCGCCAGCGAGAACTGGTCGGCCAGCCAGGAACCCGGCTCGCCCAGGAAGGTCTCCGGAGCGCTGTACAGGGCTGCGCCGCGAGGATAATGGCCTTCGCTGTCGTGGCTGATCTCCTGCAGCCCGGCGACCCGGGTGGCGCCGAAATCGATCAGAGTGGCGGTGCCATGCCGGTCGATCAACACGTTCTCCGGTTTCAGGTCCTGGTGCACCATTTCCAGCCGGTGGAAGGCCCGCAGACCCTTGCCGATCTGTTCCACCAGGCCCCGGACTGTCTCCAGATCCGGGTTCGGGTGGTCGTCGATCCACTGCCGGAGCGTGCCGCCATCGATAAACGCCGTGACCAGGTAGATGCAGCTGCGGCGGCGTTCCGGGGCAAAGGGGCGGGCCACGTGCGGGCTGCGGATACGCTGGGCAATCCACTCCTCGGCCAGGAATCGCTCGATGTACACCGGGTCGTCGCGCTGTTCCATGGACGGTGTCTTGATCACTACCGCCGTGCCGCTGGCTTCATCAATGGCGTGGTACACGTGGCTCCGGCTGCTGGCGTGCAATGGCCGGAGAATCCGGTATCCGTCGAGGGTCTGGCCCACCATCAGTTCCGGGGCAAAGGGGAGCTGGCCGAGTTCCCGGTAAAGCTCGCCGGCCTCCCGGGTATCCGGCACCGAATCGATACGGACCAACTGGACGGTCAGGTTGTCATTGCTGCCATTCGCCAGGGCCATGTCGACAATGGCTCTGGCGGCGCTGTCCAGGTCGTCTTCGTGGTCACGGACCAGGGCGGCCAGGGTTCGGTCATCCAGGTATTCGTAAACGCCGTCTGTGGCCAGCAGGAACAGGTCTCCGGTGGTCAGCGCCAGGCTCTGGTAATCGATGTCCAACTGGTGCCCGATGCCCATGGCGCGGGTCAGGCAGCTTTCCTCCGGCGACAGCCAGAGGCGATGGTCGGTGGTCAGTTGTTCCAGGCTCCGGCCATGAACCCGGCAGATCCGGGTGTCGCCGATGTGGAACAGGTGGCCGGTGCTGGACTTCAGGATCAGCACGCTCAGGGTGCAGACATAGCCACGGTCCCGGTCGTAGCGGTACTGGCTTTGCCGGGTCTGGGCGTACAGCCAGGCGTTGGTGGCGTGGAGCACCCGCTGGGCGGACTGTTTGACGGACCAGCTGTCCGGTGTTGAGTAGTAGTCACTGAGAAAACCGGCGACGGAGGATTCGCTGGCGATTTGGCTGACGTTGCTGGAACTGATGCCATCGGCAATCGCGATGGCTATACCTTTGGTGGCCAGTTGGTGATTGTCTGGTACCAGCAGGCCGTGGAAGTCCTGGTTCAGGGGCTTTCTGCCCCTGTCCGAGTACTGTCCGGTGCTGACGCGCAGTTGCCTGGTTGCGGGGGCGCTGCCATCCCTGGCACCGCCCGACACCGGCACGGTCTTCCCCTGTGCCAGGTCGCTCATCAGGAACTGGAGCGGGCCAGACCGGACTCACCAAAGGTTGCGGGGGCCTGGCGCTTGGGGGCGGTACGGATGTGAGTGGTGTAAAGCGTCAGGCCGGTGAAGGCAATGCCGCCGATCAGGTTGCCCAGTACGGTCGGGATCTCGTTCCACCAGAGGTAATCCATCACCGAGAACTGGCCCCCCATGATCATGGCGGACGGGAACAGGAACATGTTGACGATGGAGTGCTCAAAGCCCATGAAGAAGAACAGCGTGACTGGCATCCACATGGCCAGCACCTTGCCGGTGACGTTGGTGGAAATCATGGCACCGACAACGCCCATGGAAACCATCCAGTTGCAGAGCATGCCGCGGATAAAAATGGTAAGCCAGCCGGCCACGCCGTATTCCGCATAGCCCAGGGTACGGGCTTCGCCCACGCTGGCAATCTTGGCACCGACGGGGCCGGGGTCCGCGTTAAAGCCATAAGTGAAGATGAAGGCCATCATCACCGCTACGGTCATGGCGCCGGCAAAGTTACCCAGGAACACCCAGCCCCAGTTGCGCAGGATGCCTTTGGCGGTGACGCCTGGCCGTTTGTCCAGCAGGGCCAGCGGAGTGAGCATGAACACCCCGGTGAGCAGGTCAAAGCCCATCAGGTACAGCATGCAGAAACCGATCGGGAACAGGATCGCGCCGATCAGGAAAATGCCGGTCTCAACGGCTGCGGTAATCGCGAACGCCGCGCCGAGCGCCAGAATGGCACCCGCCATAAAGGCCCGGATCAGGGTGTCCCGGGTCGACATGTAGATTTTGGACTCGCCCGCGTCCACCATTTTGGTGACGAACTCGGAAGGCACGATGTATGACATGGTAGTTTCCTCTGATCCTTGCCAGTAAACGATGGGATCTACCCGTTGCATTGGGCAGTTACCGGTAGACGCCGTCGTCAGAATAAGTCGGTGTGGTGAACAGAACCGCTATTGGCTCCGTTGCTCAGGGGAGTGCAGAGACCGTGCCAGGCTCATTGGCTATCCGGAAAAATCAAAAAAAACATCGGGATGGGGGAGGCCGCCGAAAGGATCCATGAGCCGGACATAGCCACCGCCCAGGCGCCTTGCACACGTTCAGTGCGTCGGATGGCGAGCCTGCCACACGCTGGCGCATGGACATCAGCGCAGGCTGAACCTGACCGGCAGGGCGTAACTGAAGCTCTGCCCCGACATGTCTTCGGGCACTTCGGGAAGTGGCGCCGCCTGCCTTAGCATGGCCAGAGCGGCCTCGTCCAGAAGCTCGTGGCCGGAGCCGGTGCGCAGGCTTTGGGCCAGCAGGGTGCCGTCACGTCGAAATTCGAAGACAATCACCGGGGTCCCTTCCTGCCCCAGTCGCCTTGCCCGGCGCGGGTATTCGTAGAACCGGGCCAGGTGCCGGCTCAGGCGGGTGAGGTAGTTTTCCACAGCCGATGAGGTGCCGGCATTTTGCAGCGCCACGGTGGCTTGCTGTTGCCCCTTGGTGTCGGTGGTTTCGGTTGCCTCCGTGGTCTTGGGGGCCGGTGATGGCTCAGGGAGGCTTGACGCCGGCGACGGTGCCTCGGTGACCATTTCTGGCTCTGGCTCTGGCTCTGGCTCTGGCTCTGGCTCTGGCTCTGGCTCTGGCTCTGGCTTGGGATCAGGTTTTGGTTCGGGTTTTGGCTTTGGTTCCGGTTTGGGTTCTGGCTCGGGTTTTGCCGCCTCCGGCTGCGCTGGCGTCTCAGGGGCCGCCTCAGGGGCGGATTTGCCCGCGAGGGAAATCCGGATGGCCGGTGCCGTGTTAACGTCAGCGTTACCCAGCGTATGAAGCTCCAGGGGCGTCCTGGGTGCCGCCAAGGCCAGCGCCAGTGCGGTAATGGCGACGGCAAGCAGCATCAGGGCAAGGCGTGGCAGGGTGCCGGTGCTTCTCATGCCCCCGGCTCCGTGAGCAGCAGAACCTCTTGGTAGCCCCCCTGCTCCAGGTGCCGGAACAGGGCTTCCAGATCGGTCATGGTAATGGACTCGTCCGCGGCGATGATCAGCGGGTCGCCGGCGTCCGGCCCGGGCAGCCGTGCCAGCAGGGCCTGCCCGCTGAGTGTCTCGCCTGCTACCTGCCAGTCGCCCTCTGCCGTCACCATCAGGTCGGCATGGGGCTGCCGGGCCTGCCCGGGCGTGGTGGCGGGCAGGTCGGGCAACGGGGCATCGGCCAGTTGCCCGGCGACAATGAAGAACATGAGCAGCAGGAACACCAGGTTGATGAGCGGCAGAAGGGCGTCTTCAACCCGCTCCATCAGGGACTTGCCGGAGGTGAAAGGGGGTGGAACAAGATCGCTCATGGTGTCGGTTTGGTTGCCCGCTTCCAGTGGGGTTTGATTCCGTTTGCGGTCAGTGCACTGAGTGTCGCGGTAAAGTGCCCGAGGCTTGTTGCCGGCTCGGTGGTCAGGTTGACTTCCGTCACGCCTGCCTGTTCCAGCGCTACCAGCAGCCGGTCCAGCGGCAGCGCCTGCGCCTGCCACTGCACCTGTCCCTGGATATTTATTGTCAGCGTGGGGAGCGGTTCCCCGGTGGTGGTGCCACTCTGCGCGGTGTTATTGGCCAGTTCCAGATGATCCACCGGCAACAGGCGGGAGGTCAGCATGAAGAACACCAGCAGGATGAACACCACGTCAATCAGTGGTGTTATCCGGATGGGTATGGCGCGGGCTGGCCGGGGATCAACCAGTTGCATGGGCGAAACGCCGGTGGTCCGGCTGCGGGTAGTCTGACTCGGGGCCACCGCCGATCACCGATGTGTCGGCCGGCTCGGCGCCGGTTGCCAGGTTTTGCTGCGGATCGGATGCGCTCTCCGGCGCCGGGAGCACGTTCAGTACCGAGACCAGCGCGCTGTTAATCGTCTTGTGAATGCGCCGCAACCGGAACTCGATCCAGGCCGCCAGCGCCGCAAAGGGAATCGCGACCACCAGCCCTGCTGCGGTGGTGGTCAGGGCTTCATAGATACCACCACTGAGCTGGGTCGCGTTGGCTCTGCCTTCGGTGGCCGCCATAGCGCTGAACGCTTCCATCATGCCCAGTACGGTGCCAAGCAGGCCGAGCAGCGGGGCCAGTGCCGCAATCACTTCGATGATTTTCAGCGGTGCCTCAAACGGCTCCAGGGACTGCTGGGCATCTCTGGCGGCGACTTCACGGATGTGTCGGTCGTCCTCGCGGTTCAGCTTCGCGGTCATGCTGTCGGTGATCACATGCAGAAGCGGGTTCAGGCGGCCCCATCGCCCCGCCTCACGGCGCACCGACTCAGGCGATACATCCGTCGGGTTCTGTTGCCAAATGGTAATGATTTTTTTAAGTTTGGCCGGCAGCCTGGGGGCATACAGGGTGCCCAGAAGCATCAGGTAGACAAAGGTTGCCAGCCCGATCACGGCAATGACCAGAAGTACCATCATCACCGGGCCACCCATGTCCAGAAGCTGTCCCAGTAACCCGTTCGCCACCGGGGAATCGAGGGGAAGCTGGAGATCCGCCATGATAACCGCCCGTAAAATCGAAATTAGGTCTAAATAATAACGATTATCATTGAATTTGCAAGGCTGTAACCTGACTTTGCCAGCCCCTCTGTTAAAATTCATACAGTTATTGACGCATCGTTAACGTGCCGGGGTTCATATTGTGACCGAAGGGAGTGTGATCCGTGTGAATGCATGGCGGGCGGGCATGGGGCTGCTGGTTTGATCCGCCGTGGGCTCGGAAGCCTCGCAAACCGGGCCGCAGCGGTGGTGGTCGGAGCCGTTGTGCTGTCTGCGTTACTGGTAACGGTGGCCGGCGCCCTGCTGAGCCGGGATGAGCTGGAGCAGCAGGCCAGGAACCAGGTGCGAACCATCGCTGGCCTGGTGGCCCGGGAACTGGATGACCGGTTGGCCCGGCGCCTTGAGGTTCTGAATCATGTGGCCAGCAACTTCACCATGAGCGAGGCGGTCTTCAGGGCCAGGGCCCGGGTGCTGGTCCGCCAGCAAGCGGCACTGCAGCATCTGTTCGATGGGGTGTACCTGATGGATGCCACCGGCCGTGTCATCGCCGAGTATCCCGAAGCGTATGGCCAGGTGGGCCTGGATGTCAGCCAACGGGATTATTTTCAGCGCGCCTCCACCATGCTGACGCCGGTGATCAGTGAGCCGTACCTCTCCAACTACCGGGATAAACCGGTGGTCATGATCGCCGCCCCGGTATTCGATCATCGGCAACGGTTTATCGGCATGCTCGGGGGCGCGCTCACGCTGAAGGGCGAGCATTTCATGGAGGAGTTTGCCAGCATCACCATCGGCGAGACCGGCTACCTTGGCATCGCTACCCGCAGCGGCATCACTCTGGTCCACGGCCGAACCGGTGAGGTAATGGTGCCGGTGCGGGTGGCAAACCCGGTACTGAGCGCTGCCATGGCAGGATTCGAGGGCACCCGGCAAACCGAAAACGGAGACGGAGAGGCCACCATCATGTCGGTTCAGCAGATGGTGCAGGCGCCCTGGTTTGTGGCGGCCGTCTGGCCCACCCGGGAGGCCCTTGCGCCGATCACCCGCATGGTGGATGCCTTTGCCTGGAACCTGCTGATTGTGGTGCTGCTGATTACCCCGGTCGCGTTGTGGCGCTTCCGTCGACTGATGGCGCCACTCAACATCCTGGGTAAGCAGATCCACCAGCGCCATCTGGGGGTCCGGACCGTGCCGGTGGATGTGGCGGGTGGTCGTGAGATTCGCCAGGTGGCGGAGATTTTCAATACCGTCATGGACGAGCGTGATGAAGTGATGGCCTCCCTGGCCGAGCGCGAAGCATTTTTCCGCTCTCTCACCAAGAGTGCTCCGATTGGTATCGTCCAGACCGACGTGCTCGGGCGCATCGAGTTCGTCAACCCGGCCTTCGAGGCCATTATCGAGCGCTCCGCTGCGGATCTTACCCAGACCTATCTGTTTTGGGGAGTGTATCCCGATGATCGGGCGAAGGCCCTGGAAGGCTGGCGCCAGGCCCTGAAACAGCAAGCCGTGTTCCGGGGTCGTTTCCGCCTGCAAAGTCGGGATGAGGATCATCCGGTGTGGGGCGATGTGATGACCGCGGTGATCGAGACCCCGGAAGTGACCCTGGGGACCATTACCGTGGTGAGGGATATCTCTCGGGAGCTGGCAGTAGAAGAAGCGCTTCGCGACGAGCAGCAGCGCGCAGAAGGTATTCTCGGTGTGCTCCAGGAAGGCGTGCTGATGGTGGATACGCAAGGGGCCATCCGTTACGCCAACGGCGCTGCCTGCCGTTTCCTGTGCGCCGGCGATGACTGCATGGGCCAAAATTTCTATCAACTGGCCGACATTGAGCTTGAGGGCCATCGGCTTGGGGGCGATGAGTTTCTGGCCAGTCACGACATGGACAGCCTGTATGTGACCCTGCGTAACGCCGCCAACGTTGTGTTCGACATTGATCTCACTATGCTGCATATGCGAAAGGGCCGCCACAACGAGCGCCTGGTGTTTGTGCTCAGAGATGACAGCGAGCGCCGTCGTCAGGAAGAACGGCTGTCCTGGGAAGCCACCCACGACAGCCTGACCCAGTTGCTGAATCGTCGTGCGTTTACCGCCTCACTGGTGAAGTGCCTGGGGGAAACATCACGACAGACAGCAGGGTCGGTGCTGATGCTGATCGATCTGGATTACTTCAAGCCGGTGAATGATGAAGGCGGTCACCTGCTGGGCGATGACCTGCTCAAGCAACTGGCTGTGCTATTCCGGGACTCGGTTCGCCAGGCGGATACGGTTGCCCGCCTGGGCGGTGACGAATTCGGCATTATCCTGCCCGCCTGCGGGCTGGAACGGGCGGAAGCCCTTGCGGAGCATATCCGGGCCGGTGCCGAGGGCCTGAAAATTGAGCAGGAGGGCCGCCTGTTTGGCGTCACCGCCAGTATCGGCCTGACCGAGCTGGTCGCTGGCGACAGTGGCCCCCGGGAGGTGATGGCCCGTGCAGATGAAGGCTGTTACATTGCCAAGTCCCGGGGGCGAAATGCCGTGGTTATTGTGCCACCCCCGCCCTGATGCATTTTCTTGAACGCGCCCACCCCGAGGACAGTCAGGAAAACCAGCCGGCCGCCAGGGCAGCCTGCCACACCAGCCGCAAGGCCAGTGCCGTCAGCACCAGATTGAACGCCCGATTGAACCACTGATTGCTTAGGGTTTTCAGCAGGTGCAGCCCCAACCAGGTACCGGCAAATCCACAGGCGATCATCGCCAGAATAAACGGCAGCCACTCCGTAAACAGGAAACCCGCCACGGTGAACACCAGGGCCTTGGGGGCGTGCTGCAGGGTCATGGCCATGGCGAAGGTGGCCACGGTCCGGAACCGGTCGCTGTGAATCTGTTTGATGAACGAGGCAACCAACGGCCCGGTCGCGCCCACGAACAGGCTGATGAAGCTGGTCAGTGCCGAGGCGAAAAACACGCCGATGGGGCCCAGGGCGCCCTTGGGTAGCGGTGGCCCCCAGCACAGGAAGAGCACGAACAGGGCGATGGTGAGTTGCCAAAGATAGGGCGGGATATCCACCAGCAGCCAGGCGCCAACGCCTGCGCCCAGCAGGACGCCCGGAGCGAAGGCGGCGATCACCCGCCAGTCCACGTGCCGGCGGGTCAGTACCACCCGGCCAGCGTTGGAGCCCAACTGAATCATGCCGTGCACCGGTATGATCGCGGCGGCCGGCATCCAGGAGGCCATCAGCACCAGCAGCAGTACGCCGCCACCGGCGCCCAGGCTGGCGGTGATCATGGAGGTCAGTACCGAGCTGGCCAGCAGGAACGCCGCGATGGACGGGGTCAGGCCCTCGGGAAGCAGCGCTATTTCCATTAGTTACATTACTTCCATTGGCAGAATTCCGTGGCCTTGAGGGCGGTGGTCCGGCACAGGGCCTCGGTGGCCAGTTGCACATCGGCCACATAGTACAGCGACGCCAGGCCGAGCCGGTCCCGGCCCAGGTTATGGAACACCATACCGAACGCCATATCTCCGGCAGTAAAGCGCTCATGGTGGGCGGCAAAGTAGATCGCCGGTTTGGCGAGGGTCTCGTCCTCAAGCAGGGCCTGAACCCGCCCGGCGCCGCCGTGATAGGCCTGAATCAACAGCAGTGTAAACAGCCGGTCCTGCTTGTCCTCCGGTAGGTGACCAAAGCGGGACTCGAAAACAGGCCGCAGGTTGCGGGCGTTCTGGTCCATCAGGCGCAACGCGCAGTCGATCTGGGCGAGCCGGTGCCAGTAATTCTCCGGCGCCAGTTGGCAGTCTGACAGCGCCGGCGGTGACAACTGGAGAATGCCCCGGGCATTGGCGGTGGAATGTGCCCGGGTCTGGCCGCCGCTCTCGATCAGGATCTGTCCGGCGAGATAGCGGGGCAGAACCTTGGGAAGCGTTAGCCGCTGTTGTTGCTGGCGGGTGCGGTAGACATACATCAGGGCGTCGTGGAGCGATCCCGGTTGCTGGCTGCTGGCGAAGGTCAGATCATCCCAGGTACCCCAGAGGCGGCTGGTGGGCAAGGTGCCGAGATACCGGGCCAGGGCTTCGTCCAGATTGACGTGGGGCTGATTGCACGCCAGAGCAAACGGGTAGCCGATGCGCCCGGCGGCGCCGGCCACCCAGGTCTTCACCTGCTGGCTCTGGTGCAGTGAATGCCGGGTCTCGTTCAGGCGCTGCTGGGTGGCGGCGCGGTTGGTACCGTCGCTGATCCAGGCCAGGAATCGGCCGCGCATGTCGAACAGGATATGGCGATCGGGGTCTGCGCAGTAACCGGATTCGTTCAGCACCCACTGGCGGATGGTGAGCATGTTGCGGTAGACGCCCTGGCTGACCCAGTAAGGCGAGGTGCGGACGACGTCGAGCCAGTCGCCTGGCGTGTCTGCGTGCGGCTCTTCTGCCTTAAGCGGCGCGACCCAGAACATTGCCAGGCCGCAGATCAGGACAACCCGGTTCAGTCTCTTGAGACTTTTGGCCATAAGCGTTATACCCGTGAACTTCCAGACAACAACATAACAAACGGATCCGACCATGAAGCAATCCGAATACCTTCGATACGACGCCACCGCCCTGGCCGACCTCATCCGCCGGGGCGAGGTAACGTCCCGGGAAGTATGCGAGGCTGCGATAGAACGGGCAACCCGTGTTAATGATCCATTGAACGCTATCTGCCATCCGCAATTTTCCGAAGCCCTCGCCCAGCCCTTCCCTGAACAGTCTCCGTTTGCCGGCGTGCCGCTGTTGCTGAAGGATCTGGCCCAGGAGCAGGCGGGTCACCCCTGCACCTATGGCAGCCGGGGCTTGCGGGCCAATGTCGCAACCCGGGACTCGGAATTTGTCCTCCGGGCCCGCGAAGGCGGACTGGTGTTTCTGGGCCGGACGGCGACCCCGGAATTCGGGCTCAAGGCGGTGACAGAATCGACCCTGTGGGGCCCGACCCGCAACCCCTGGAATCCTGACCTGACCCCCGGCGGCTCCAGCGGTGGCTCCGGTGCCGCCGTGGCGGCGGGCATTGTGCCCATGGCCGGAGCCAACGATGGCGGTGGCTCCATCCGGATTCCAGCCGCCTACAATGGCCTGTTCGGCCTTAAACCCTCCCGGGGCCGGATTTCCGCCGGCCCCGCCGTGGGTGAGGCCTGGACCGGCGCGTCCACCGACCATGTGGTCAGCCGGACGGTTCGCGACAGTGCCGCCATGCTCGATGTCCTGAGCGGGCCGGGCTCCGGGGATCCGTTCGTGATTCCGGCCCCCGAGGCGCCCTACGCAGAGCTCATGCAGCGGGCGCCGGGCAGCCTGAGAATCGGTGTGTTCACCTCCTCACCGTATCAGACCGGGGTAGCGCCGGAGTGCGTGGCGGCGGTTGAGGAAACCGCCAGGATCCTGGAGAACCTCGGCCATCACGTCGACTATGCCCGTCCGGAATTTGATGGCATGGCCCTGGCCCGCTGTTATCTGGGTCTTTACTTCGGCGAAGTGTCTGCACTGATGGACAGGGCCCGGGCGCAATTCGGTGCCAGCGATGCCGACTTTGAGCTGGACACCCGCCTGATCGGGATGCTCGGGCGTACCATGCCGTTGCCGGATTATGTGCGCCGCCGCCAGCAGTGGAATGAGTTTGCCCGGGCGCTGGGCGCCTTCTTCAGTGGTTACGATCTGTATCTGTGCCCGACCACCGGCCAGTTGCCGGCCCGGATTGGTGAACTGGACACGCCCATGCACCTGAAACTGGCCGCCCGGGTAATGCTCTCCCTGAAAGCCGGCGCGCTGGTACACCGCAGCGGCCAGGTGGATCAGATGGCCCTGGAGAGCCTGGCCCGTACTCCGTTCACCCAATTGGCCAACCTGACCGGCACCCCCGCGATGTCGGTACCCATGCACTGGACCGCCAGCGGTTTACCGGTTGGTGTGCAACTGGGGGCGCCGCACGGCGGTGAGGTGGTGCTGCTGCAGCTGGCGGCGCAACTGGAAGAGGCCAATCCCTGGTTTGGTCATTACGAGCGCCTTGAGCCGGCCATCGGGGCGTCGGGGTTGTGATCCGCCGGTGACAACTCCACGTTTATCTTTATGTGCGGAACAGGCTATGCTGTCAGTCAGGGAGACCCCTTCTTCCTGGCAGACCCTGATGGCATCGAGGAGGCGAGCGTATTATGAACCAACCGATGGCAATCGACGATCTGGTATCAGTAGCACAGGCCGAGGCCATGGGGGAGCTTGACGCCCCAATGATGGCCATTGTCCTGTCCAGCGAACAAAGCTATGACTTGCCCATTAACTCTCTGGAAACCGATGCCGACAAGGCTCGCTGGGGGCTGATCCTCCGCGCCGCCCGGGAGCATGTGGAGGCGGATGCGGTGGCGGTGCTCTATCCGGCCTGGACCACCATCCGACACAAGCAGCCGGATGAAGCCCGGGAACCAGTGAAAGCCCTGGAAGCCGCCGCGGACGACGATGACGATGAGACCAACGGCCCCATCGATACCCTGTTCGTGCAGCTCCACACCCGGGACCACGTCTACTGGCGTGGGTTTGAGCAGATCCGGGATCCGAAACACCAGCGCATCATCGGCTTTCGTCGCATCAAGGCGCTGTCCACCGATTACAAACGCGACGAGGCACCGTCCATCGCCGCCTGGCTCAGCACCCTGTTTGAGCCGCTACCGGAGGAAGGTGAGGAGACGGCGGTTGATCTCGAACTGGCCGACCTGCTGGAAGAGCCGGAGGTGAGCGCGGCGCTCTACCCCCGGCAATTGCGCGCCCTGCATTGAACTGAACGGACTTCGTGGGCGCTCAGAGCACGGGCGCCCGCTGAACCACCCAGTACAGGCTGATGGCGCCCACAGCCAGCAGGGTCATCGGAACCAGACCCCGCTGGTAAACCCGGTGTCGCCCCAGCAGGTACAGAATCGGGAACCCGAGCACCAGCAACCCCAACTGACCCAGCTCGACGCCAATGTTGAAGCCGGCCAACGCCACCATCAGACCGGAGAGGCCACTGGTCAGATCGCCCAGCACACTGGCGAACCCGAACCCGTGCACCAGTCCGAAACCGAACGCCAGCTTCCAGGTTTTCCGGCCCAGCACCGGCCAGGCCACATTCAGTGCCGCCACCGCAATTGAAAGCGCAATCACGGTTTCCACCCAGGCAATTGGCAGGGTGACGATGTCCAGAGCTGCCAGGGCCAGCGTGACGGAATGGGCTACCGTGAAGGCGGTGACAATGCCGGCCAGCTCCAGCAGCCGGGCACGGAAATCCGCCCCCGAGCCATGGCCAGCCCGGCCTTCGCGGGTGCCAAGGCTCGCCGGTATCACCAGAACCAGCAGGAACAGGATGTGATCCAGGCCGATCAGTAAGTGCACAATACCCTCGTAGACGAAGGTGGTGAACACGCTGAAGCGGCTGCCGGCACCGGCGGGTGACAGGTCCAGTACTCGTGCTTCGGGGCTCAGGACGGCCAGCCGTGGCTCGTCGTCGGTGCCGAGGCTGACCAGCCCCCGGTGCAGGCCATCACGGTCGAACAGCAGGTTGTATTCCAGCGCCGTCGGCGGTTCGCCATCGGGGCAGTGAATGCGGTAGCGAGCTGCGGCGTAGGTGCCATCGCTGTGGCTGCTGATGCCCCACCTCTGCCCCGCCAGTGAGCAGTCCCCACTGTTGTTGGACAGGTTCAGGGAGGCCTCGACAACCCGGGTGATATCCGGCCGGGCCTGGCGCAGCTCCTGCCCGGACACCTGGCGATCACCGTTGCGATCCAGCGACACCAGCAGGGCCAGATCGCGCAGTGCCACATCCAGGCGAAGTTCCGTGGGCCCGGTGTTCAGATACAGAAAACTGTCACTGGCCTTGTGTGCCATGGCGGCACTGGCCATCAGCGCCATCGTAACCGCCACTAGCAGGAGGCCGATCGGTTTCAGGCCTGCCATTACCTGACCTCCGGGTAGCGGGCGTCCACCTGCCCATGACGGGTTAACCAGTCCACAACCCGCTGCAGCTGGTCGTTGTTGTTGGCCGCCAGGGCGGCCCTGAGTGCGAGCCGGGTATCCAGGGGCTCCCGCTGGCTTTGCCAGTTTTTCATGGCAAATTCGAGGGCGACTTCGGGGCGCTGTTCGACATCCAGCTGAAATCGGGCAAAATCCCGCTTGTGCAGCATCGCACCGCGCCACTGGGCTTCGGCGAACCGCTGTCGTAATTGCTGGTTCAGTGCGCTGGCTTCGGGGTGTGCCATGCGGTTCATGGCAATCGCCCGGATCACTGCCAGGGTGTCGACGGCGTCGTAGCCCCGGGTGAGAGCCAGTACGGTCTCAAGGTTGCCTTGTTCCAGATGCCAGTCTGCTAACTGAGCGCGGATATAGAGGTCATCCGGGTTGCCCGAGAGAACGTTCTGCCAGTGCGTCGGGGCGCTGCCGAGGCCTTCCTGGGCAGCGATATCGCCGAGGGTACCCTCGGCCCAGAGCCGGCTGGTCGGGTCGGTGGTGCCGGCCGTAGCGGCTTTGTTCACCTGACGCTTCAAGGCCCGGTAGGCCTGCTCCGCATTCCCGGTTCTGGCGGATACCAGCGCCTGGCAGCTTTCGGCAATCAAACCCGGATACGCAGATTGCAACGCCTGGCAATGGTGCCGGGCCTCTGCATACCGGCCCTGAACCAGTTCCAGGTTAGCCAGGGTGAGCCTGGCCTGGATCTGCTGGCGACGGTCGGGGGTGCCGGACAGGACCTGATCAAGATCTGCGCGGGCGCTGTCAAACTGATGCAGGCTTTGCCGGAGGGTGGCCCGCAAAACAAGAAGCCGGTTGGTCAGTTGGTCATTCGGCCATTGCCCGATAAGCGACTGGGCGTAGCCCAGATATCGGGGGTCACCGCTGGTTCGGGCCTGGGTAATCAGGGTTTGCAATGTGTCGGCAGTGCGCTCCGGGGTGGTCCGTTCCGGCAATGGGTCTGGTGCGGACGCCGGCAACTCGGCAAGCATCCGGTCATCCTGAAAGTCGGTGTTGATCGGCTCCGGGGCAGCCTGCAATTGCCAGGGCAGCATGAATGCCAGTGCGAGCGGACGCCAAAAAACCCTGCCCCGAAGGGCAGGGACAGAAGAGGCCGGCCCCGGACAACGGCGGGGCCGGCTCTGACTCCTCTTACTGAAGCAGGTCATCGAATGCCTGCGGGTTGTTCTGGTCATTGAAGCTCAGGTCAACGTTATTGACGCTTGCCGGAGCGGCGGTAGCGCTGGTGCGGTCGAACTGGGTTTTCACAAAGGCGGTGAAGTCCACCGCCGGATCGGGCTGACTGCCATTGTTGTTCGAGCCGTTGAAACAGCCGCCGAGCAGCAATGTCGCGGCACCGAGTGCCGTGATTTTTGCGATAGCAGACATGGCGGTTTGCTCCTAGTCGTTGGGTGAGCCGGCGATGGGGGTAGCCAGATACGGGAAGACCTCATAGTCCGCCGGCAAGGTGGCCGGATCTGCCGCCAGTTGAACTCCGTCGGTATACGCCAGGCTGCCATCCGGCGCGTCGGCGGGATCGGCCAGCACGCCCATGGCGACCCGAAGGGCAATATCGACGGTGTCGTCATAGGGCCGTCGGCCATTGGGGAAGCCGGCGTCATCGCCGCCGAGTACGCCCAGATCCGACTGACTATCCAACGGGGTCGGTGCCACCGCCGGGGTCATGCGCAGCATTTCCGATGCGGTCACACCTTCGGGCATGTTGACACCTGGAATGCCGGTCAGGAAAGCAGTCACCAGGTCATTGCGTGGAAAATTGTTGGGCGCGGTGACGCCGAACAGAATCTCCAGCAGTTCCGGCAAGGTCGGGTGAGTGACGTAGGTGGCAAACTGGCCGTCGTCCTTCGGCTCGCTGGCGTTAAACCGGTCCTTGTCTTTCAGGCCGATCACGACTTCATTGACCAGGGGCATGCCCAGACGGGACACCTGGGTGTAGGCGCCGCCTTCGACAGTGGCGCCCTTGCCGGTCGCCGTTGGCGCAGGGTTGATTATGCGGGCCTGGCGGACGCTGGCGGTGGTCCAGGCGCCGATCACCGGTTGACCATTGGAGTTCATGGCGGTGCCGGTCAGGCACTCGGTGGGCACTTCCAGGGCGAAGGAGGTGACGTTCTTGTCAGCCAGGTCGCCGGGGCCTTCGGCGTCGCGGGCCCCAACTGGGTTGGTGTTTACCAGATCGAAAATCTCACCCAGGTTCACCGCGAAGGCTTCCTTGCGCTGGCCGACAAACACCCGGCCATTGGTGCCGCAGCCCGGCAGGGCGATCTCGAAAACGTGCTGGCTGGCGTAGCTGGCATAGTCTCCGAACGACTTGATGCCGATGTTGTCCAGCGGCTTTTCAAAGGTTTCCATGCCGGTGTCGACATTCATCGCGGCCTGGGCTGTGCCGGTGCGACGGTCACCCTCAACCACGGTGACGGTGTAGTCCTGTTGCAGTTGGACATTGCCATCCACGGTGGCATCGCCGATATTTTTGAGCGGTACCGACACCATCTGCTGGTTGCCATCCGGGCCAACCGCCAACTGGATGTCATTCAGCGTGTCTTCAAACCGGAACTGGAAGGTCAGATCCTCGACCGCATCACCATCGTTGTCCACGTGGATTTCGTAGAGAGCGTCGTCGTCCAGATCGAAATAGTTCGGGCCACCGTAGGCGTCCTGCAGTGGCAGGTAGTTGGCGATCAGGGTCACGAAACCTTCACGGCCGGTCTCGTAACTGCGGAACATGTAAAAGTCGGTACCGTCGACTTTCGGCATTTCAGTGATAAAAGGCGCTTCCCGGTGACTGGAGGCGTGGCCCAGGCCGGCAGAGAGGCAGAAGCCGGCGACCGCAACTGCGAGGCCGGAGCGTTTCAGGATAGTATTCATTCCGTATTCCTCTTCTTATGTGGATGTTGCACAGGAGGTAACGGATGCCCGGACGCGAAAGATGCACTCGCAAACAAAAAAAATCATACTTCGGCTATGAGTGCATCCCCGGACGCTGACTCTTCGTAGTATTCGGTATGGGCATAAAACAGAACAACAGGAGAGGTTATGGCGTCCAGTGATGTGAGCCAGGATGATTTGATGCGTCTGTTATTGTCGGTCGCCCGGCAGGATCGGCAAGCGTTCCAGTTGCTCTATGGGCAGATCGCTGCGCGCATGTTTGGCCTGTGCCTGAAACTGGCGGGCCAGCGGGAACTGGCGGAGGAGGCGTTGCAGGAAACCTTCATCCAGATCTGGCACCACGCCGGCGAATATCACAGTGACCGGGGCACCCCTTTGGGCTGGATGATGACCATTGCCCGTTATCGGACCCTGGATCTGATGCGATCGAGAAAGGTCCGGCAAACCGCTGGCGACGAGCATCTGGAACAGGTGGAAGATCAGCGCGCCGGCCCCCTTGATCATTCCTTGCGCAATGCGGGGTCGGCCCGGTTGACGGGGTGCCTGGAGGAACTGAGCGACGTACAGCGGGACAGCATTCTGCTCTCCTATTACCGGGGATTGACCCACGATGAACTGGCCGAGATTCTGAGTTCGCCGATCGGAACCGTAAAGAGCTGGATCCGTCGGGGTCTGATGGCGTTGAAGAGGTGCCTTGAGCGATGAAAAAGACACCGGAACGAATCGAAGTACTGGCCGCCGAATACGTGCTGGGCTCTCTGAAGGGTCCTGCCCGCCGCCGGTTTGAGCGTTGGATGATGGAGTCGGGCCGGGTCCGGCAGGAAGTCTGGTTCTGGGAGGAGAAGTTGGGGCAACTATCCAATGAGGTGCAGCCGGAAACACCGCCACCCGCTGTCTGGACCGCCATTGAGCACAGGCTGTGGCCAGCGACCCGCTCATCGGATACCCGCCAGGAGCGGGGTTTGCGTTGGTTATGGCCGGGCTGGAGTCTGGCGGCAACGGCCGCTGCGGTGCTGTTTGCGGTTTTGCTGGTGCAGCAGCCGGCCCCGGGGCCCGGCGGCGCCCGACTGTCCGGGGCCATCGTGCAGGCCAATGTCAGTGATCCGCTCTGGCTGGTCAGCGAGTCGGGCACCGATAACCTGCTGAAACTGCGGTCCGTGGCTGCGCATGCCGCAGGCGTGGGCAAGGACTATGAGCTTTGGATTGTGCCGGAGAACGGGCAGCCCCTGTCACTGGGTGTGATCCCGGCTGGCGGCGTGCACCAGGTGACGCTGACCGACACGGCCCGCCAGGCACTGGCCAGCAGCCGGACCCTGGCGATCAGCCTGGAGCCCCGGGGCGGCTCGCCCACCGGGGCCCCGACCGGCCCGATCCTGCACGTCACCAAACTCTATGAGTTGTAGCGTCAACCCTGGTGACTGGCGATCAGGGTGAGGCACAGCTGGGCGTTCTGGATAAAGTGCCCGAACGCCCGCAGCTGTTGCTCAGAGGGTACGTAGTCGCCTGCGGCGTTGTCGGCGTAGAACAGTCCCACCAGCCGGCCATTGGCCTTGAGCGGGCCAATCAGTGCCGGCACACGGCCGAGCCAGCGGTCGTAATCGACGCCTTCGCTGGCCTTGCCGGGCTGGTAGATGGAGCAACTGGCATGAGGTAACAGGCTGCCCAGGGGGCCGGTACCGTCCTTTCGGATGATGAACTTATCGCGCCATTCGTCGGTACCCCGGCCGCCCAGTTTTCGGGGGGTCAGGGTATTGCCGGTCCGGTCGCTCATCAGCAACGCCACCCGTTGCATGCCGATGGCCCGGTGAATGCCTTCGATCACCAGTTGGCAGACTTCGTTGATGTCCGGCCGTTCCGCCAGGCTGTGGGTGAGGTCCCGGAGAATGTGCAGTTGCAGCTCCGCGTCCATATCCGGTGCCCTGGCGGCGCTGTCCGCCGGGCTGTCCTCGTTGCCGGGCATCAGCGCGGTCACCTGAGGGATACCCAGAGAGACCGCCACCCGGGTGGCTTCGGAGGCATTGACCTTGAGCTGGTCCCGGATCACGGCCGGCGTCTCACCGGTGTCTTTGGCCAGACTTTCCAGAACCTTGTCCATCTCGGCGCCGCGCCAGCCCTTTTCGGATAACCGAGCCATTTCCACCGAGTGACGCACCAGGCTGGCCGCCGGCGAGTTGGCCTGCCCCGGGGCCACCACATCGCGAATAAACGGGCCCAGCGACCAGGCCTCCACCAGGCCCCGGGTGATTTCCGGGAAGGTGGTGTGCAGTACGGTCTTCTGGGCCTCCGCGGGCGGCTCGTCCAACCGTAGTCGCTGCTCCAGTTCGGTCGCCTGTTCGGTCTCGCAGGACCAGAACGCCAGCTCGCCGATGTTCATCAGCAGCGCGCCGATAAACACTTCTTCAAGAGCCGTCTCGTTCCGTTTGGGCATCAGGCAGCGGGCCTGTACCGCCGCATGAATGGCCCGGGCCAGGCAGCGCAGCAGATGAGGCCGGTCATTGCGCTTGAGCAGGGAATCGACAATCAGCGACGAGATGGCCATGGATTTCACGGCGTCAAAGCCGATCAGCGTGATGGCCCGGCTGACCGTACTCACCTGGGTGCGGGTCTGGTTGTAGAACACCGTATTGGACAGCCGCAGCACCTGGGAGGTGAGCTGGGCGTCGTTCAGGATGACATTGGCCAGTTCATTCACCGTGCTGTTGCGATTGTCCGCCAGCTCATCGATACGGCGCAGGGTGTTGGCCAGTACCGGCAATTCCACTTTGCTGAGATAGGTGACCCAAGCCTGGGTCGAATTCATGCGGGAAGGCGGTGAATCGTTATTTTTGGTCACATGTTTGGTCACTATGAAAAGTCTCTCAAAGGTCTCTCCAGGGTCTTCCGGAGGCGTCTGGCCAGCACCACCCAACAGGGAACGTTTTTTTGATATCCAAGTTTAGTCCAGGGGCACCGTCGGTGTCAGGTAACGGTTTGTGTAAGTGCATGTACCCACGCGCGACAGGCCAGGCGGGTTCGGGTTTGCCGGTGGAATAGGCTATAATCGCCGGTTTTAACGCTGCACCCACAAGGCGCTGACCGTGATTGTATTTGACCAGGTACAGAAGTCGTATCCGGTAGCCGGCCGGGCGATCCCCGCGCTGCATCCCACCGATATGACCATCGAAACCGGCGAGGTGTTCGGTATCGTCGGGCACTCCGGCGCCGGTAAATCCACGCTGGTGCGTCTGATCAACCTGCTGGAGCCACCTACCGGTGGCCGCATTCTGATCGACGACGAGAACGTCACCGACTACAACGCCGCCGAGTTGCGGGCCTTTCGTCGTAAAGTCGGCATGATCTTCCAACATTTTAACCTGCTGTCCTCGAAAACCGTGGCGGACAACATTGCCTTCCCCATGAAACTCGCCGGTATCTACTCGAAAACCGAAATCCGGGACCGGGTTGAGGAATTGCTGGCGCGGGTAAGCCTCGTTGATCAGGCCGATAAATACCCCTCGCAGCTGTCTGGCGGCCAGAAGCAGCGCGTCGGCATTGCCCGGGCCCTGGCCTGCCGGCCAACCATTCTGCTGTGCGACGAAGCCACCAGCGCCCTGGATCCTCAGACCACGCAATCGGTACTGAAGCTGCTGGCGGACATCAACCGGGAACTGGGCCTGACCATTGTGCTGATCACCCACGAAATGGACGTGGTGCGCCGGGTCTGTGATCGGGTGGCCGTGATGGATGCCGGTCGGGTAGTGGAAATGGGGCCGGTCAGCGAGGTGTTCCTGCATCCACAGCACCCCACCACCCGGGACTTCGTGTTCGAGAGCGAGAGCATCGACAGCCAGGAACTGCAGGAAGACCTGCAGAAGGCCAATGGCCGGATACTGCGTCTCACTTTCAAGGGCGACTCCACCTACAAACCGTTGCTGGGCAGTGTTGCCCGGGAATCCGGTGTCGACTTCAGCATCCTGTCCGGTCGCATTGATCACATCAAGGACACGCCCTACGGCCAGCTGACCCTGTCCCTGGTGGGAGGCAATCTTGATATTGCAATGCAGGCCTTCGACGCGGCTGATGTTCATGTGGAGGTAGTTCGCTGATGGAAGCCCTGTTGAGCAATGTGGACTGGAGCGAGATCGGCTGGGCAAGCTGGGATACCCTGGTCATGGTAGGCCTGTCCCTGCTGTTCAGCGTATTGATTGGCCTGCCCGTGGGTGTGTTGCTGTTCCTGTTTGGCAAACGTCAGCTGCTGGAGCAGCCGGTGGCCTACGCCGTGCTGTCGTTCGTGGTGAACGTGCTGCGTTCGGTGCCGTTTATCATCCTGCTGATCGTGATGATTCCGTTCACCGTCATGCTGATCGGCACCTCCCTCGGGGTTGCCGGTGCCATTCCGCCCCTGGTCGCCGGTGGCGCGCCGTTCTTCGCCCGTCTGGTGGAAACCTCCCTGCGGGAAGTGGACCGGGGCATCATCGAAGCCACCCAGGCCATGGGCGCCAACGTGAGGCAGATCATTCTCGGTGCCTTGTTACCGGAAGCACTTCCCGGCATCATCGCCGGCATAACGGTAACCGCCATTACCCTGGTGTCCTATGCCGCCATGTCCGGCGTCATCGGTGGTGGCGGCCTCGGTGACCTGGCCATCCGCTTCGGTTATCAACGATTCCAGACCGACGTAATGGTAATTACAGTCGCCTTACTGGTCATTTTCGTACAGGTATTGCAGATGGTTGGAGACCGTCTTGTTCTGTATTTCAGCCGCAAGTAGGCTTGCCTTGGTGCAAGCCGCTGGCGGGAAAGCCCTTCCGAAAAACGCCCGTAAATACGTCCCTGTAGGGCTCGGTCGCGCCATCCCTGGCGCTCCACGTTTTCGGAAGGGCTTTCCCGCCAGCGGCCCGGATCTTTCAGGTAAGCCCTCGTGCTTTTTCATTGTTAACAGGAGAATCGACTTATGAATCTGAAAAAAACCTTCGTGGCACTGGCTGCTGCCACCACTTTCTCTGGCGCTGTCGCTGCCGAAGAACTGTCTGTTGCCGCCACTCCGGTGCCCCATGCGGAAATTCTGGAATTCGTGAAGCCGAAACTGGCCGAGCAGGGCGTGGAGCTGGACGTCAAGGTGTTCACCGACTATATCCAGCCGAACGTTCAGGTCAGCCAGAAAAACATGGACGCCAACTTTTTCCAGCACAAGCCCTACCTGGAATCCTTCAACGAAGGCCGTGGTACCAACCTGGTGCCGGTCGTTGGCGTTCACGTTGAACCGTTTGGTGCTTACTCCACCCGGATTGATTCTCTGGATGCGCTGGAAGACGGAGCCGTGGTCGCCATTCCGAACGATCCCACCAACGGTGGCCGGGCGCTGCTGCTGCTTCAGAAGCATGGCCTGATCCAGCTGGAGGACCCGAGCAAGATCACCTCCACCGCCAGTGATATCATTGAAAACCCAAAGAACCTGGAATTCAAGGAACTGGAAGCCGCGACCCTGCCGCGCATTATCAACCAGGTGGACCTGGCGCTGATCAACACCAACTATGCGCTGGAAGCGGGTTTGAACCCGACCGAAGATGCGCTGGTGATCGAGGGTTCGGATTCGCCTTACGTGAACATCCTGGTGGCGCGGCCGGACAACAAGGACAGCGAGGCCATGCAGAAGCTGGCGGATGCGCTGACGTCTGAGGACGTGAGGACGTTTATTCTGGAAAACTACGAAGGTGCCGTGGTTCCGGCATTCTGAGGCTTTGCGCCTGGTGAAGCCGGTGCCAGATGAAAACGTTCATCTGGCACCGTGTTGAACTCCCCGAGGGTCAGAAGAAAGCCTTCTTCTGACCCTATCTGCACCTCTCTTATTCACCGCTCCAGTTGGCTTTCGGGTCTGGCGTCATCCGCAGATAGGATTTCACCGCCTTATAGCCCTTCGGGAAGCGCTGTTTGATTTCATCCTCGTCCTGCAGGGACGGCACAATCACCACATCGCCACCGCGCTCCCAGTTACCCGGGGTAGCCACTTTGTGTTCATCGGTCATCTGCAGGGAGTCGATGACCCGCAGCACCTCGTTGAAGTTACGACCGGTGCTGGCCGGGTAGGTGATGACCAGGCGAACCTTTTTGTTGGGGTCGATCACGAACAGCGACCGCACGGTCAGGCTGTCGTTGGCGTTGGGGTGGATCATGTCGTACAGCTGGGACACAGTGCGGTCCTGGTCGGCAATGATTGGAAAGTTTACCGAGCAGCCCTGGGTTTCGTTGATGTCCTTGATCCACTCATGATGGGAGTCCACCGGATCCACACTCAGGGCGATGGCCTTGACGTTGCGTTTGGCGAACTCGTCTTTCAGCTTGGCGGTCAGGCCCAGTTCGGTGGTGCACACCGGGGTAAAGTCTGCCGGGTGCGAAAACAGCACACCCCAACTGTCGCCCAGCCAGTTATGGAACGAAATCTTGCCTTCGCTGGAATCCTGTTCAAAATCCGGTGCGGTATCGCCGAGACGTAAACTCATAGAGGCTCTCCTCAGATATGCGGTTGATGGCATGTGCCAGGGTTGTTGCCGAGCGGCTCATAGAAGTATGGTTGGTGCCAGTGGCCTTGAATACAAGGCACCATGACCTCAATCATTCGATCTTCTGTTCACATCCTTATGAACAGAAGCAATAACCCGCCGTTTATTTAATGCCCGGGGCTTTCTGGTTTTCGAAATAGTCGCGGGTGAGTTTGAACACCACCGGGCTTAGCAGCAGCAAGGCGATGAGGTTAGGCAGTGCCATCATCGCGTTCAGGGTGTCGGCCAACAGCCAGATGAAGCCCAGGTTCACCGTGGCGCCCACTGGAATGGCGATAATCCACAGTATGCGGTAGGGCACGATGGCCTTCACGCCAAACAGGAACTCGATACAGCGTTCGCCGTAGAACGACCAGCCAATAATGGTGGTGAAGGCAAAAATTGCCAGGGCGATGGCGACGACATAATTGCCGAAGCCCGGCAGGCCCTGTTCAAAGGCCAGGGAGGTCAGGGCGGCCCCGGTTTCGCCGGAGGTCCAGGCACCGGACGTAATGATGACCAGGCCGGTAATGCTGCACACCACAATAGTGTCGATAAACGTACCGAGCATGGCCACCATGCCCTGCTTGACCGGGTCCTTGGTCTGGGCGGCGGCGTGCGCGATGGGTGCGGAACCCAGGCCGGCCTCATTGGAAAAAATACCCCGTGCGACACCGAAGCGGATGGCGGCCCAGATCGCGGCACCGGCAAAACCACCCTGGGCGGCGACCGGGCTGAACGCGTGGGTGAAGACCATGCTGAAGGCTTCCGGAATGGCGGTGGCATTGGTGGCCAGAACGATCAGCCCGACAAACACATAGGACACCGCCATTATGGGCACGAGCGCGCTGGCGACCTGACCGATGCGTTTGATGCCGCCAATCAGCACGAGACCGACCAGTACCATGAGAATCAGGCCAGTGGCCCAGTGCGGCAGGCCGAAGTTGGTTTCCAGAACGTCGGCAACCGAGTTTGCCTGTACCGTATTGCCGATGCCGAAGGCTGCCACGGAGGCAAACACCGCAAACAGGATGCCCAGCCAGGCCCACTTGCTGCCCAGGCCATTGCGGATGTAATACATGGGGCCACCCACATGGGCGCCCCGTTCATCCACCTCCCGGAAACGTACCGCCAGCACCGCTTCGGAATACTTGGTGGCCATGCCCACCAGCGCGGTCAGCCACATCCAGAACAGGGCACCCGGCCCGCCCAGGAAGACCGCCGTGGCGACGCCGGCAATATTACCGGTGCCTACGGTGGCCGAGAGTGCAGTCATCAGAGCCTGGAACGGCGGAATCTCACCGTCCGAGTCCTCGCCCCGGGCCCGCCCGCTCCACATCAGCCGGAAGCCGGCGCCCAGCTTCAGGATCGGCATCAGCTTCAGGCCGATACTCAGGAACAGGCCCACACCCAGAATCATGACCAGCATGGGTGGTCCCCACACCAGCCCGTTTATTTGTCCGACAAATTCAGAAATGGCTTCCATGGGATCTCCTTTTTATGTGCCATGGATGGGATGATTAATGTGCCCCTTTCAGCAGGGGATAACTGATTGAGTTTAGTCAGATATTTTCCCATGTAAACTGGCAGGCCGGGAAAGTTGGTGGATTCCGGCGCGATTGCCTATGCTCATAACACAGGTGTCCATCCACGAACGAAAGGGGACTGTGCCCATGCGCTCACTGACTGCTTCTGATGTCATGTGGAACCACATAGAGCCCATCCGGTGCGGCACACCGCTGACCCGGGTGGTTAAAGCCCTGCTTCACAATCATGTCACGGGGTTGCCCGTGGTAGACGATCACCGCCATGTTCTGGGTTTTGTCTCGGAGCAGGATTGCATACACGCCCTGCTGGTGAGCAATTACCACTGCGAGGGCGAGCCGACTGTCGATGACGTGATGTTCCGGGAACCGCTGACTATTTCACCAGAAATGGGAATGGTGGACCTCGCCCAGAACCTCGGCGCGGGCAAGCCGAAAGTGTACCCTGTGGTGGATCACGGAAAACTGGTTGGCATTGTTACACGGTCGGCCATTCTCGCGGAGCTGGCCCGGGCCGGTTGCGGGGTGGAACTGCCGAAGTACGCCAGCGCCGACGACTGATTCATTGTTACAGACAGACTGAGGACACTATGGAACTGTTAACCACGAACGTGTGCTTCGATGGAGAGCACCGTCGTTACCGGCACACCTCCGCCACACTCGAATGTGATATGGAGTTTGCCGTCTACCTGCCACCGGAAGCCGTGGGCTCGGACCCCCGACCGGTGCCGGTGCTGTACTGGCTGTCTGGCCTGACCTGCACCGACCAGAACTTCATGCAGAAAGCGGGGGCCCTGAAGCAGGCCGCGAAGCTGGGGCTGGCCATTGTCTGCCCGGACACCAGTCCCCGGGGCGTGAACCTGCCTGGTGAAGACGACCGTTACGATTTCGGCTCCGGGGCCGGTTTCTATATCAATGCCACCGAGCAGCCATGGGCGCCCCACTACCGCATGTACGACTACGTGGTGAAGGAGTTGCCGCAACTGGTTGAAAACGAACTGCCGGTGACCGACCAGCGCTCGGTCAGTGGCCATTCCATGGGCGGCCATGGGGCACTGATCTGTGCCCTGAAAAATCCGGGCCGGTATGCGTCGGTTTCCGCCTTTGCTCCGATTGCCAACCCAACCCGGTGCCCCTGGGGCCAGAAGGCCTTCACGGGCTATCTCGGGGAGGACACCCGCCGCTGGGAAGAATGGGACGCGACGCTGCTCATCGCCACCGCCCGGGAGCGATTACCGCTACTGGTGGATCAGGGCACTGCGGATGAATTCCTGGACAGCCAGTTGAATCCGGGTGCCCTGGCCGAGGCCTGTGAGACGTTTCACCATCACATCAACCTGCGGATGCACCGGGGCTATGATCACAGCTATTTCTTCATCGCCTCGTTCATCGACGACCATCTGAACCACCACGCCAAGGCGCTGGGGCTGTACTAGAATACGGCGTTGCCGGTGTCAGTCAGGACTGGAAGCCCCAGATCAGGCTGAAATCCATGGAGGGCATGATTTCCGGTTCCTCGAGGGCGCGGATGTTGTATTCCAACAGGCTGGTGTCACGCTCGAAGGTCCCGTTGTAGCGGTTGCCCCGGGGGCCGAAAATGGATTTCACAAACGGTCCACGGGCCCGTACCGGACGGCGGGTCACCACCCCGACTTCGTTGTTATCCAGGCGCACCAGAATGCCGGGGGGGTACTCCGTCAGCACCTGCAGCAGTGCCCGTGGAATGGCCGGGCGGAACTTGCCGTCGGCGAGGGTTGCAATCAGCCTGCGGGCGTCGGCGATGTTCATCCGGTTGCGGTAGGCCCGTTTGGTGATCATCGCCACGTAACGCTCTGCCAGCGCCAGGATTTCCGCTTCCGGGCGGATCTCGGTACCGCTGAGGCCCTTGGGGTAGCCGCTGCCATCGGCCTGCTCGTGGTGCTGGGCGATGATCGTCAGCAGCAGTTTGTTGTCGATGCCAGCGGCTTTCAGAGCGGCGATGGCGCGTTGAGGGTGCTTGCGGATGACCGCGCGCTGGTCATCACTCAGAATCGTATTGGACGCGTTCAGCTTGTCCGCCACAGGCGCCAGAGCGAGGTTGGCGGTGAGTGCGGCGGCCGTCAGCACGCCAATGCGGTTGTCGTCCAGGCCGAACTGCCGGGCCATAAACTGGCACAGAATGGCGTAAAAAATAATCTGCTCGTGAATGGTCGGCCCAACGGAATACAGATGGACAAGGGCCAGGCTGGCATCCGGAGACTCAAGGCAGGTGCGCTCCACCATCCGGGTCAGGCCCAGCAGCCGCTTCTGGGCTGAGGGGTCGGCTTCGGTGATGGCATTCAGGGTTGCCTCGAGGGTGTGCAGCAGATCCGGATAATCGGCGAACGGGTTGCGATCCCGGGTGTCCTCAACCACCTCTTCCAGCGGCCGGTCAATTTTCCGGGGGCTGAACCGGCCCCGCTCGAATAGCTGCTCCAACTGCAAATTGGTCTGAATCACATAGCCCTGACGCAACAGAATATGGCCGTCGGCATCGTAGACGTTCCACGGTAACGGCCGGCCAATGGTGAGGGCGCCGGGGGCGATTCGGACAAGGTTCAGCAATTGACGTTTCCTGGATACTGCTTATATTGGCGACAGTTTAGCGCTGAATCCGCACGGGCTCCAGAGTCCGGTAAGGCAGGAGCACATGGCGGTTCAGCCCTGAATAGCGGCATGGTACTGAAAGGCCTGCTGAATGTGCTCTCGGATCTGCTTGTCGTCCCACGGTTTGGTGAGAAACTTGTAGATGGCACCCTCGTTAATGGCATCGGTGACGGATTTAAGATCCGTGTAGCCAGACAGCACGATTCGGACAGTGTCCGGATGAATCGCCTTGACCTGGCTGAAAAAGTCGGTACCGGACATTTCCGGCATCCGTTGATCCGAGACAATCACCTGAACATCGTTTTCCGCCAGCAAACTGAAGGCTTCCTGAATGCTGGTGGTTGACAGAATGCGATAACCGTCCCGGCGCAGAATCCGGGTGAGCGCCCTGAGGATATTTTCCTCGTCATCCAACAACAGCAGCGTAGGGCGGCGATCTTCTCCGTCACCACCCTGGTTCAGCGCACGCTCATTGGCGTTGGCACCTGCTCCCAGGTAGTCCAGCAGCGCTTCGAACGGCATCGGGCGTGCAAAGGCAAACCCCTGCAACAGATCGCACTGATGTTTGCGCAGGAAGGCCGCATGCGCGTCGGTTTCCACGCCCTCGGCAACGACCTCCAGGCCCAGGTGATGAGCCATGGAGATCACCCCCTGGGTGATGGCGGCATCGCTGCGGTTTTTGATGACATCCTTGATAAACGAGCGGTCAATCTTGAGCTTGTTGGCCGGTAACAGTTTGATATAGCTCAGGCTGGAAAAGCCGGTGCCAAAGTCATCGATGGCAATGTGGACTCCGAGGGCGCGAAGTTCATGGAGGGTTTTAACAACTGCGTCGGTGTCGTAGAGCACCGCGGACTCAACGACTTCCAGCTCCAGGAATTGGGGAGGCAGCCCGGTAGCTTTCAGGGCAGCGGCTACGGAGTCAGTGAAGCCTTCTTTGCGCAGTTGAATAGGCGACACATTGACTGCGACCGAGCACTCGCGAAAGCCTCTGGCATGGAGTTGTACCAGGGCCTGGCAGGCTTGGTTAAGGACCTGCCGTCCCAGTTCGATGATCTGCCCGGTTTCCTCGGCCAGGGGAATAAAATCTCCGGGGGAAATCAGCCCCTGTTCCGGGTGCTCCCAGCGCACCAGTGCCTCCACGGATCGGGTTTTTCCCGAACGGGCGTCGACCACCGGCTGAAAGTAAGCCGTCAACTGCTGGTTCTCGAGCGCGTCCTGCAGGTCATTGCGCAATTTTACCTGGAAGTTGGCACGATCATTCAGATCCTTCGAGAACCATTGGTAGGTGTTCTTGCCCAGCTGTTTGGCGCGATACATGGCGAGATCCGCCTGTTGCAACAGCGCCATCGGCTCATCGGTTTTGCCATCGGTGATGGTAATGCCGACACTGGCGGTCAGACGAAGTGCCTGATTATTGATGTGGTAGGGGGCGGATATGTCGCCGATGATTTTTTCCACAATCATGACCACATCTTTGGCCTGTGCCAGGTCCGGCAGAACCACAATAAACTCATCGCCGCTGATTCGGGCCACGGTATCACCCGACCGTACGATGGATTCGATTCGCTGGCCGACTTCGATCAGTAACTGGTCGCCGAGCCGGTGGCCCAATGAATCGTTGATCAGTTTGAACCCGTCGAGATCCACGAACAAGACGCCCAGCGTACGGCCATACCGGTTGGCAAACTGGCAGGCCTGGGTCAGGCGGTCCTCGAGCAAGGTCCGGTTGGGAAGACCGGTCAGCACGTCGTGGCTGACGTTGAAAGCCAGCTGACTTTCAACGGATTTGCGTTCGGAAATATCGTTCTGGATACCGATAAAGTGAGTAATCTCACCCTGCTCATCGCGAACCGGGGCCAGGTACAGATCGTTCCAGAACGGGGTGCCATCCTTCCGGTAATTGCGCAGGACCACGGTAACCTCGGTGCCGTCCCGAAGTCCACGACGAATGTCGGCCAGTGCCTGCTCGTTGGTCAGGTCAAAGCTATCTCCCTGGAGAAACCGGCAATTCCGGCCAATGCACTCCTCCGGGGTGTAGCCGGTAATTTTTGCAAAGGCCGGGTTTACGTATATGAGAGGTAGGTCTGGCGCTCGTGCATCGGCAATGGCAATGCCGTTATGGGTGGACTCGATGCTGCGCTTGAGCAGGCGTAACTGCCGGTTATCGCGGATCTTCTCAGTGACGTTGCTGAGCATCAGGAGGCGGGACGGGCTGTAGTTGACGGTAATCTCCCGGCTGATCACCTCAATGAGCAGAGGTTCACCGTCCCGGGACTGATGCCGTTCCAGAATGGCCCCGTGGGAAAGTGGCACTCCCTCACTGGAGACGGGGTCCGGATCGGAGGATTTCAGGTCCGCCAGCGCCATCCCGCTGATGTTGTCCGGATCATAGCGGTAGAGTGTTCTCGCGGTCTGGTTCATGGCCTGTAGCTGGCCTGTCTCCGGGTCTGCGAGCACCATGGGGGCGGGGTTGTTCTCGAACAGTTGCCGGTAGTAGGCTTCGCTGTTGACCAGGTGCTCGGAGGCCATGGCACGGTCTATGGCGTACCGGATACTGCGGATTAATGTGTGGCCGTCAAGCTGGCCTTTGACCAGGTAATCGGCGGCGCCCAGCTCCACGGCTTTGGCGTCCAGTTCTTCGTCACCCTGCCCGGTCAGGAGAATAAACGGCGCATTGATCCCGGAGGTTTGTGCCTGCCGGATCAGGTCGAGACCGGAATCCGGGCCCAGGCGCAAATCCACCAGAGCCGCATCAAAGCTACCCCGGTGCAGGGCTTCAAGGCCTTTTTCAGCCGTTGCCTGCCACTCCACCCGGACAGCTACCGGGGAAGCCTCGTCCAGCAGGTCGCGAGTGATCAGATAGTCGTCTTCGTCATCCTCGATCAGAAGAATGCGCAGTTCAGGGTCGGTATTTGTCATGGCGCTCGCGCTTGATTGATAGTTCAACCGTGTCCATCCAGTACTGTCTGAGCGTGTCGGTGATGCCCAGTAAATCTGAATAGCTGGCTGGTTTTACAATGTAGGAGTTTGCCCCCAGGTCGTAACAGGCAGCAATATCATCCTCGTTCTGCGAGGTGCTCAGGATCACCGTGGGTATGGCCCGGAAATCCGGGTTGGATTTGATTTCCCTCAGCGCCTGGCGACCATCTTTCAGGGGCATGTTCAGGTCCAGAAGGATCAGGTTCGGGCACTGATTGCCGGATGTGTCGGTTGGGTCGTAGGTCTTCCTCAGATACTCCATGAGCTCTGCGCCATCCTCGACAAAGTACAACCGACATCCGGTGACGCGCTCCTCGAAGGCTTCCTGAATCATTAGCCGGTCGTCAGGGTCGTCATCGGCGACCAGTACAGTGGGAGCGAACTGGGCTACTCTCATGGTGTTATATCTCCTCACTGTTACTTGTTAAACCGGATCGTGAAGCGGGCTCCGGCGTTCGGTACGCCCTCCGCGGATATGCGGGCACCGTGTCTGTCCAGAATCTTTTTGACAATGGCCAGGCCGATGCCGGTGCCGGCGTAATCCTGCCGCTGGTGCAGTCGCTGGAAGGGGTGGAACAGCTTGTCGGCATGGCGAGGGTCAAAGCCAATTCCGTTATCACTGACCACCAGTGTCCAACCGTCTGCGGTGACTTCCTCAGCGTAAACCAAAACCGTTGGATTCTGCTCCGGTTTACGAAATTTAACCGCGTTGCTTACCAGGTTCTGCAGTACCTGGCGCAGTTGCATTGGATCGCCCTGGATGTCCGGCAACGGGCTGATGTCGATAGTCGCCTGTTCTCGGCCGAGCGTGGTTTCCAGGTCCTGCAGAACCTCTTTCAGTATCTGGTTCAGGTCACAGCGCACCCATGGCCGAGCCTTGGTGGTTACCCGGGAATAGGCAAGCAGATCCTGGATCAGGGCCTGCATGCGTCCGGCGGCGGACTGCATGCGGCGGAGGTAGTCTTTCTCCTGCTCCTCCAGGCGTTCAGACTTGCTGATGAGCCGGTCGGAGAACGCCTGAATCTTGCGCAGTGGCTCCTGCAGGTCATGGGAAGCAACAAAGGCAAACTCCTGCAACTCCCGGTTGCTGCGTTCCAGCTCTGACATGGTCGCTTCCAGCTTCCATTGGGCGGCCTTGCGTTCCCGGATGCTCCGGTAATACACCGAAAGCCCTTCCTCGGAGGGGTAGGCACTGATTTCCAGCCAGAGGTCCAGCGGTTCATAGCAGGCTTCAAAGGAGACGGATTCACCAGTTTCCATGGCATGGCGATACTGGTGCCCGAGCTCGGTGCTCACGGCTTCCGGAAACATTTCCCACAGGCTGTGACCGAGCAGCTCGCCGCGTGTTTTCCCCATCAATTCTTCTGAGCGTTGATTGATGTTGATAAACCGCCAGTCTCTGTCCACGGTAAAAAAAGCGTCGGTAATGCTCTCGAAAATAGTAGCCTGTCGTTCGGCAAACCGGCGAATTTGCTCCGACGCCTGCCTGGAGGGCGTAACGTCCTGGAACGCACCTTGCAGCTGTTTGATCGCGCCATTGTGGTCCCTCACCGCGTGGCCGATGACCCGGACCCAGCGCAGGCGCCCGGTCATGGTTTGGATCTGGACCTCTTCGTCGAAGGGGATGCCCTGGTGGATGCAGGTTTGTACGGCCTGGGCGATGATCTCGCGGGAGTCCGGTGTGTAAAAGTTCAGGGCCTCCTCCGGCGTTGGCACGTGATCCCGGGAGAGTTCATGGATATCGAATATGACGTCGGACCAGATGGCTTTCCCAGTCTCAATATCGAGTATCCAGGCTCCGATGCGTGCGGCTTTCTCTGCCATTTTCAAGAGTGCTTCGTTACTCTTCAGCTTTTCCTGGATTGCCCGGGCTTCGGTCGTGTCCCGGGCCGCTACATAAATCAGGTCATCGTCGCTCAGGGTTGCGTTGATCTGCAGCCAGTGCTCGTTGCCTTCGTGGTCCAGTGCGCGCACATTCAGATCATTGACATCGAAGCCCTCCGTTAGAAGGCGTACGGCGTCGATGACGTTTCGACGATCATCTTGAACGATCAGGTCCATATACGAACGCCCCAGAAGCTGCTCCCGTGGGTAGCCAAGCGTGTCCACGAAGGTCTGGTTTACCTCGAAAAACAGGCTGTTCAAATCCACAATACAAAACATGTCGGGAGACAGAGAGAAAAACTGGTTGCGTTCCTGTGTCAACGCCTCTGCAACCAGCTCTCCGGTGATGTCACGGCCGACGCAGAACAACGCCCGGTCTTCCGGTGACCACTCCGCAGTCCAGGAGATAGTAACCGTGTGCCCGTCCTTGTGCCGCAGTCGGGTCCGGAACCCGGTGGTTTCACCGTTGCCGGCGGCTAGTGCCTGAACCGCTTCGGCGGTCGCAGCGCGATCCTCGGTTACTACAAGTTGCTCACTGTCAGTGTTCTGTAACTCCTCCGGCAGGTAGCCCAGAACGGCTTCTGAGGCAGGGCTGATGCTGAGAATGCGACCGTCGGCGGCAATGGAGCACAGAAGATCCCGGGAGAACTTCATGATTCGCTCGTTAACGACGCGCAACCCACGTTCTTCATCCAGGTGGAAGTTCAGGGTATCGTTCAGCGCTTCCAGCGACCTTGAGCGCCGTTCCGATTCGCGCCAGAACAGATGGATCAGCATGACCAGAAAGCTCAGCCCCAGGCCGGTAAATAGAACCAGGGGCGGAAGATAAAGCTCGCCGGGCGGGAGCGAACCCGCTGGCATGTAAACCGTGACACGCCACTGGCTGGTATGGTGATTTTCCGTGGATCGGGCCGCTAGTGGCATTTCATTCTGTGAGCTGAGCTCAGGGGCGGAATCAAACACCTTTATGTTACCGGTATAGATCTTGACCTCAAGGTTACCTACGTGGTCCCGGGATATCTGTTCATACATTGCCTGCAGATCGATGACCGCAAGTACTTGCCATGAAGCACCCGGTTGAGCGGTTACCGGGACGGCAATGGCTGCGTGTACCTGCTGGGTGTGGTCAGGTAGCGGGTGGCTGAGGTGGGGAGCGCCGGTGGTGAGGGTATGACCAAGCCATTCCGGTGTTTGTGGGTCGTTCAGGAACCGGTGCAGCCAGAAACGGTAATAATCGGTTCTCGATTCCACTCTTACCGGCCTGTGGTCAGGGGCCAGAATGGCAATCAGGCGCAGATCGGGGAAGTCCCTGAGGTAGCTGCCAACCTCCTGCTGCCAGAAGGGCTGGTCTGGAATGCCATTCATCAGCTCCCAGCGTTCCGCCAATCGGCGAATGAGTGCAAGCTTGATGTCGAGGGCGGACTCCCCGGCCGTCATCAGTCGCCCTGCCAGCGCCTCCGCCCGTTGTTGAATATCCGCGTTATGGTTGGTGCGCAGGATATGCCAGCTTACGGTGGTCACCAGGATGCCCAGCGTTCCCAGCACAATCAGCCCGATGGAAAACGCCGGCCGCGCCCGGCGATATACCCGATGCAGTGACGGGAGTATGAGGCTGATCAACATAACCAGTGGGCTGACCACCACCGTCATTTCGGCGACGCGCCCCAGGCTAAAGGCTGTGAGATCAGAGTTCCACTGGGAGACCAGGGACAGCATCCCGATGGAAAACACCACGGGGGCGGCAATGAGCCCGACCAGCCAGCCCCATATAAAGTGAATTGCCGCCAGCAAACTGGCACCGATACAGACTACAGTCAGCACAAGTAACGGCGTTATCGTCGCTGAGTTTATGGCAGCATCTTCAGGAGCCAGGGTGACGGTGGTCAGAGCCATTGGGAGTATGACTACAAGCAGGCTGAGCCATGTGGCCGTTCTCGGAAGTCGGAATAACAGCGCAAGCAGCGCACTGCCAAGACTGATGGTCACCAGGCCGCCGCCCGGGCGCAGGGGCAGAATTCTGGTGAGTTCTGACGCATCGAGTGCAACATCGACCAGAATGACGCTGCCCACGCACACCAGTGAAATCGCAAGCGCCAGTATCAGGCAGAACCAGAACAGTTCGTGACTTCGGTTATTAGCCATCCAACACCTGGGGGCCGAGCAGGCGAAGGATCTCATCCGCGGTCGTCAGCCCGTCTTTCAGCTTTTCCAGGGCATCATCAATCAGCACTTTCATGCCCTGTTCACGGGCGATGGCTTCGATTTGCATGGCGCTGGCCCCTTCGGTAATGGCGATGCGCAAATCGGCGTTCATGGTCAGGACTTCGTGAATGGCGACCCGCCCCTTGTAGCCCTTGTGACATTTTTCACAGCCCCTGCCCCGATAGAAGGTGAGATTCGGGTTCAGGAACTGGGGGCCAAGCTGGCTGAGGGTATCGGTTGGTGCGGGAACCTCTTCCCGGCAATGTTTGCAGATTCTTCTTACCAGCCGCTGGGCAATGATCGCTTCCAGGGCGGACGCCAGAACAAAGGGTTTGAGGTCAAGGTCCAGTAACCGGGCGACTGTGGTGGCGGCGGAGCTGGTGTGCAGGGTGGAGTACACCAGGTGCCCGGTCATGGCGGCATGAAACGCGACATCGGCGGTTTCTTCGTCGCGGATTTCACCCAGCAGGATAACGTCCGGGTCCTGCCGGAGAATGGCCCGCAGCACGCTGGCAAAGTTGAGCCCGATGCGTTCCTTGACCGGGACCTGTCCCGCCATATCGACATGGAACTCGACCGGGTCTTCAATGGTGACGTAGTTCCGCTCCGGTGAGGCGTTGTGTTGCAGCAGGGCATACAGGGTGGTGGTCTTGCCGCTGCCGGTGGGGCCGGTGGCCAGGATAATACCCTGGGGCTTGGCCACCACGTGCATAAGACGCTTCAGGTTGTGTTCTGAAAGCCCCATGTCTTCCAGGGACTGGGCCGAGGACTGCCGTTCCAGCACCCGCATCACCACCTTCTCGCCGTTGATGGTGGGCAGGGTGGAAATCCGCAGGTCGACGATCTTCATCGGCGTCTTGACGGTAATACGACCATCCTGGGGTTTGCGCCGCTCGGTAATATCCAGCTCGGCCATAACCTTGATGCGGGAGACGACGGACATCAACAGGTTGGTGGGGATGTGAATTTTGTCCTGCAGTACGCCATCAATGCGGTAGCGCACCACCAGTGATTTGGTGCGGGGATGCACGTGAATGTCGCTGGCGCCCAGCCGCAGGGCCTCCAGAATGATGGCATTCACCAGGCGGATGGCCGGTGGTTCTTCCGAACTGCCCAGTAGCTGTTCCAGGGATTCCTGGTCTGACTCGTCATCCAGTACGATCTCGATGCCCTCATAGGGATCATCGGTACCGACACGGGTGGTGATGTCATCCAGGTCGTTGGTTTCACCAAAAATTTCCGCCAGCTTGGCCTGCATCTGCGAGGTCTCACACAGCAGCGGATGTATGGTGTAGCCGGTCATGAACCCGAGTTCGTCAATCAGGTTGATGTCCATGGGGTCCACCATGGCCAGGCGCAGGCGCTGGCCGCTGGTGCGCAACGGCAGCACCAGCTGGCGGGTGCAGATCTTCTGCGGCACCAGTGACAGCAGGCTTGGATCCGGCTGAAACTCACGCAGATCAATCTCTTCGAAGAGCATCTCATCCCGCAGCATTTCGAAGACCTTGCGGAAATCGATCCACTCATGCTTAAGGAGTTGTCGGATCACCGGTGTCTTCTGGCTTTGCATTTCCCGGTGCAACTGCTGAATTTGTTGCGGATTCAGCCAGCCTTTTTTATGCAGCAGGATGGCGAGCTGGCTGCGGTTGGTGGCGGTCAGCTTGCTGATGGTTTCCAGATCCCGGCTTTGCTTTTTGGTTTGCTGCTCCAGGGCGCGGGTGCGCTGGATAAGTTCGTACTGTTCCAGTGCCAGGGCGATGGTCAGCCGGATATCGTCGTCGTTCCAGGGCTTGAGGATAAACCGGTAAACCGCACCATCCTTGATCGAGCCCATTACCGCATCGGTGTTGGCGTGACCGGTCAGCATGATGCGAATGGTATGGGGCCAGCGTTCGCGAACCTCCCGGAGGAGATCGCTTCCATTCATGCCAGGCATCATGAAATCGGTCATGATCAGTTCGGCGGGCTGTTTCTCCAGAATTTTCAGGGCTTCCTCACCACTGCGGGCAAACAGCAGCTCGTAGTTCTCGCGCTGAAAGACGCGGCGCAGGGAGGCCAGGATGTTGGGTTCATCATCCACCAACAACAGTTTGTATGGGGCTTTCTTGACGTTCGGGGCCGTGTCGGGTGTGGTCTCTGCCTCCTGCCCGTGAAAGAGTGATGCGTAGCGTTTTGCCATGATGGGTCCTCAGCGGGCCTTGATCGGCAGGGTGAGTGTGACGCGGGTGCCGGCGCCCAGTTGGCTGTCGATGGTCAGGTTGCCGCCATGTGCACGAACCGTGTCCCGGGCCACGGTCAGGCCAAGGCCGGTGCCCGATCCGACCGGACGTGTGGTGTAGAAAGCATCGAACACCTGAGCCCGGTGGTCATCAGGTATGCCACAGCCATTGTCCTGGATGATGACCCGCACGCTGTCCGTGCCCGTTTGTGTTTGCATCAGGATGCGCCCTTTGCCGCTCCCGAAGTCCTTGTCGTTCAGAGCCAGGGCGGCGTTATCAAGCAGATTGAAGAACGTCTGGGATAACCGGGACGGGTGTCCCGATACCAGTGGCAGCTCATTCAGGCGCTCAATGATGTCCAATTGATGACCATGTTCTGTTTGTACCAGATGAGCCGCACTGCGTAACAGGTCGTTCACGTTACAAACGGTGTAGTCTGCCTGGTCGATACTGGAGAAGGTCTTCAGGTCGGCAACAATGCTGGCAATCCGCCGGGTGCCGTCGATGGACTCGGTCAGCAGGTCGTTGAAATCCCTGAGCAGCTCCTGATTGTCTGGCGTGGATGGGAGGCTGTCTTTCAGATCATCCACATAATCCCTGGCCACCCGCAGGTTACTGCTGATAAAGCCGATCGGATTATTGATTTCATGGGCCACACCGGCCGCCAGTTGCCCCACCGACCGGAGTTGCGCGCTTTCGTAGAGTTCCTGCTGGGTTTTCTGAATCACGCTGACCTGCTCGTCCACTTTTTGTTGAAGCTGGTTGGACAAATCCCGGTAGCGGGCTTCGGAGGCTTTTAGTGCCTCATTCTGGCGCTGAAGCTCGGCGTAGCTGGCTTCCGTGGTGTCATGGTGCAGATTGGCCGCCAGCCGGTACTTGGCTACAAACATCATCAGGAAGGAAACCAGGTCTGCCGCTGCACGACGCTCCCCGGCGGAGTCGCCACCGGATAGCCAGCCGACGGTTTCCAGGTTGAACTCCACAGGCACCGCATCGCTGGTTTTTTGTTCGCCGATGACCACGGGGGCCTGGCACAGACCACTGAGCACCCGGTTCAACCGTTCCAACTGGTCGGCGCTGAGCAGGTCCTGCAGGGTCGGGTCGTCTTCAAAGCTTCGCATGGTCGGCCTCATGGCTGGCGCTCAGGCCATCGATAAACGCTCTCCGGGGGATGCCGTGGCGCTGTTCCAGGGCAAACTCGGCGCTGATGGCTGTGTATAAGCGGTCGAGCAGGGTTCGGAAGCTTTCTATCACGCCTTTGCCCTGGAGTGCCGAGGCCATCATCAGCGGCGCCCAGGGGGTGGCTGCCCAGCGCTGTTGAAGCTCCTGCTCATCCACGACCCCGGGAAGGTCCCGTTTATTGAACTGGACCACCATGGGCAGGGTGTCGATATCCAGGCCGACTTTTTCAAGGTTTTCCTCAAGATTTCCAAATGCCGTGGCGTTGTTGTCCTGTTGCGAGGGCTGGGAGTCGGCGATAAAAACGACGCCATCGGCTCTGGAGAGCACGGCTTTACGAGTACTGTCGTGCTGGACCTGGCCAGGCACAGTGTACAGTTTCAGACGCAGATCCAGCCCTGAGTTACCGCGCAGGCCGATGGGCAGCATGTCGAAGAACAAGGTGCGGTCGTCCCGGGTTTCAAGCACCATCAACTCGCCCTTGCGCTCCGGATTCAGCAGGGAATGAAGCTGCATGAGATTGGTGGTTTTGCCGCTGAGGGCGGGGCCGTAAAACACCACTTTCAGCGTGAGCTTGTTGTCGTCCGCTTGGTAATCAGGCATTGGCGTTCGCTTTTTTAATCGTGGTCGCTGATGAGAACCGAGCCGTCGGCATCCCTCTGGACCCGGGTGATGCCGGGGTTTTCGGATTCCAGCCTCAGCAACTCTTGCTCCCGGGCTTTGAGCATCGCTTTCTGGGTGTCAACTTCGTTCCGCAGCCGCCGGTTCTCTACCTTGAGCTGGTACAGGTCAATAGCCGACCTGATGGCGGCGATCACTTCGTAGTCGTCCCAGGGTTTGGACAGGAAACGGTAAACTTCGGCCTGGTTGATGGCCTTGATCATGGAGTTGCGGTCACCGTGGGCGCTGAGAACGAGCCGCATGGCATCAGGCTGGCGCTGCTTGGCAAACTGCAGGTAGGTTACGCCGTCGGCCGTGGGCATCTGATAATCCGAGACGATGACGGCGTAGTCATGCTCTAGCAGGCCGCCGAGTGCGGCTTCCACATTGTCGTAGGTATGGACTTCCCATCCTTCGGGTTTCAGCAGTCGCCTCAGGGCACTCAGGATGTTGGCTTCGTCATCCACCAGTTGGATCTTGATCATGAGGGAGTCTCCGTTTCTTCTTCCGGGCGATGTACATACAGAGTGTAGCGGTGCCCGTCCGGTTCGCCTTTTTCAAAGGCGGCGAGCTTGTCGATCAGCAGGCCCGTGAGCACCTTGCCTTCATTTAATAGCAGCATGCCTGAGGCGGCATACAGGTTGCGGGCCAGCACCATGCCCGGCTTCAGGCGCAGGGTGTCGAGTACCAGAACGTCGGGGTCTTCGTGGTCAACGTCTGGTGCGACTTCGATCACCATTTCCAGAAACTGGTCGGCGATGTCCGGATCGTACAGCCGGTCCCGGTAACGCTTGATCAGTTTAATGGCGTTGTCTCTTGGCACCCTCCGTTCGAGAATCAGGCCAAACTGAAGCTCGATAAAATCCACTGCCAGTCGGAGGATACGGGCGCCAAGGGGGATGTCCTTGCCTTCCAGCCGATCAGGAATGCCGTAGCCGTTCCACTTTTCCTGGTGATGCCGGATAATTTTCGCGGTGTCTCTCAGGGGCTCAAGGGCCATCAGCAACTGTTCACCTGCTACCGGATACTTCATATATTCCAGCTTCTGGTCTTTGCTGAGCATATCCGACGGGGCGGTGAACAGTTCGTCCGGCCAGCTGAGCTTGCCCAGGTTGTAAAGAGCCGCCGCCATGGCCAGATTCCGGGCCAGTTCCTCATCCAGCGTGTGGTAGTCGGCAAAGGCCTTGACCAGAGCGATGACTTTGGCGTTCGGCTGGCGGTTGGCCGGCAGGCGCTTGTCGATCAGGGAGGAAAAAACTTCGGTCGTCGTGACATAACTCTGGCGCAATTCCCGGTAGGCCAGATCCAGCATATCGGCGGTTTCCCGGAGTTCTTCTGTGCGGTCACGGACTTTTTGCTCCAGGGTTTTGTTCAGATCCTGAAGTTCACGGTTCTGTTTGCGCGTCAGTTTTTCAAGGGCCAGTCGACGACGTTCTGATTGCTGAAAGGCCAGGGCCTGCCGGAGGATCAGGCGCAGCTCATCATCGTCCCAGGGTTTGCTGATGTAGCGATAGATCTGCCCGTCGTTAATGGCCTTGACGGTCGAATCGATATCGGCATAACCGGTGAGCAGAATACGGATACACTCGGGATCCTTTTTCTTGATGGTCGCCAGCAGGGTGGGCCCATCCATACCTGGCATTCGGGCATCGGAAATGACCAGGTCAAAGCTCTGTTTTTTCATCAGCCCGATGGCCTGGTCTCCGGACGTGGCGGTGGTGAGCTCGTAAGGCTCTTTGCGCAGCACTCTTTGCAAACTGCGCAGGATGTTTTCCTCGTCGTCGACCAACAGCAGTTGTGCATTGGGTGGCAGAGGCTCAGCCGCGGTCTCGGGTTGGGAAACCTGATCGCTCATGGTTACTCAGTGCCGTGCGTGGAAGGCTGTTTGACCGGGAGTGTGATCCGGAAGCAGGTGCCTTCGCCCGGCGTACTGTCCACGTCAATTCGGCCGTTGTGCTTTTCAATGATGTTGAAGGATAACGACAGGCCCAGCCCGGTGCCTTTGCCGATCGGTTTGGTGGTATAAAAAGGCTCAAAGATGCGATTGATGTTTTCCCGGGAAATCCCCTTGCCCGTGTCTTCGACCTCAATCACCACGTTGTCGGTTTCCTGCCGGGTGCGAATGATGATTTTCCCGAAGTCATCAATGGCGTGAGCGGCATTGACCAGCAGGTTCATGACCACCTGGTTGATCTGTGAAATGATGCACTCAACCTCGGGGAGATCCCCGAAATCCCGGACGACATCGGCTTTGTACTTGAGCTCGTTATTGACAACGTTGAGGGTGGTTTCAATGCCCCGGTGAAGATCCGCGGGTTTGAACTCCTCTTCCTCAATGTGTGAGAAATCTTTCATGGCGGAAATGATGGTTTTAACCCGCTCGATGCCTTCCCGGGATTCGGCCAGCAAGTCCTTCAGATCGTTCCGGACAAAGTCATAATCAATGTTCTGCTTGATGGCCCTGAGGCTGTCCAGGGACTCCGCCGAATCGACGGCGTCGGTCAGCCGGAACAGGTCGGTCAGGTAGTTTTCGAGACTTTGCAGGTTCGAGTAGACATAGCCCACCGGGTTATTGATCTCGTGGGCAACCCCTGCCGCCAACTGACCGATAGCCGCCAGTTTTTCCGATTGCAGGAGTTGCCTGTTGGCCTGCTCAAGCCGGTCATTCAGCAGTTCCTTATCGGACTTTGGGTTCGTGCTCTGGGACATGGCGCTTTCCTTGCTCGGCAGGTGTGCACTGGTCAACGGCTTGATCCGGGTGTTCTTTAAAGCGTCTTTGTATCTGTTTGTTTTCAGAATTGTGAACTGCATCAATTATAGCGGCTCTGATAGCCTGTCAACGTTAATTTTCGTATCTGAAATAAGTGGTTAAGTTATGCTTGTGTTTAGGAATCGAAGTCTCGGCTTGCTACTCTAATGGCATGCTGAGATTCTCTGTTCGCTGACTGGATGACTTGTCAGTATATGACTGAGGTTTCGGCGATGCCTGATGCCAATATCCAATACCGCTTTGTCTTCAGCGATGGATTCCGCTGGGAGTATCTGATTAACACGGACGGGGAGGATCCGGGCCCGGGATATTCACGGCAGGCACCTGAGTGGACGCGCCTTGAGTATCACCAATGCCGCCATTGCCCGCTTGCCAACACCGAAGCCACTCACTGCCCATACGCCCTGGCATTGATCGAGCCGGCACGGGCCACTAACCACCGGCTTTCCCACGAGCTGGTTCAGTTGTCTGTGGTCACCCGGTCCCGGGAAATTCGTGCCGAGACCACGCTGCAGCGGGCCATGGGATCGCTGATAGGGCTGGTTGGCCCGTTTTCCGGTTGTCCGGTAACCGCGATTCTTCGACCCATGGCGCGCTATCACCTGCCCCTGAGTACGGCCGATGAAACGCTTGTCCGGGCCTTTGGTATGTTTTTGGTGGGTCAGTACCTGCGGGAGCAGCACGGTAAGTCAGCAGATTGGAACATGACAGGCCTCCGGATCATTTACCGGGATCTTCGACTGTTGAATCAGGGTATGAGTGAACGGTTGCGGGCCGCCCAGAAAGAAGATGCCGGTGTAAACAGTATTGTCCTTCTCGACATTCTGGCCGCCGATGTCGGTTATGCGCTCGAAACCTATGAGGGGGATCTCGACGAGGCGTTTCGGGAATTTTTTTGTGAACCCCGGTAAAATGGTATGGGCTGCCCTATAGTTTTGTGAAAAAACGTAGTCAGTCAGCGACCCCTTTAACTCCTTGCGCTATTCTGAGGCACTACAGAATGCTTTGGCCAACGGCATGCAACGAATACTCTATCGTCTGAGCACCGATTTCCGGCTGTCGATCATTACATTGCTCGGCGCCAGTGCAGTGCTGGGTATTACGCCCTTTGCGGTGATGCGCTTCCTGCAGGACAACCTGCTGGCGGGGCTGGTGGATACCACGATCCTGCTGGGTATCTGCGGCGGTGTTGTCTACGCCTGGTTGACCGGAGATACCCGCCGGAGCGGGCTGGTACTGGCAGTGACCGCCTGTGGTGGTGCCGTGATGGTCGGCATGGTGGTCGGCGAGCCGGGCCTGTTCTGGCTGTACCCCTGTCTGGTGACCACTTTTTTCCTGGCTCATCCCCGCATTGCCATTGTCCTGAATATTGCCTCGGTTCTGGCCCTGATGATCCACGGCGAAGCGTTCCGGTCGAGCATACAGATGTGGACGTTCGCCGCCACCACGGTGGTGGTCAGTGCCTGCGCCTATGTGTTTGCCCATCGCAACCACAACCAGCGCCAACGCCTGGAACACCTGGCCACCATTGACCCCCTGACCGGGATCAAGAATCGCCGGTCGATGGATCAGGAGCTGGATCTGGCCGCCGCCAATGCCGAACGCACGGGGCTGCCCTGCGCACTGGCATTGCTGGATATCGACCACTTCAAGAAAATCAATGACGAGCACGGGCATGGAGTCGGAGATGAGGTGCTCGTCGATATGGTCACGCTGTTGCAGCAGAATACCCGGAAATCCGACCAGCTCTTCCGGTTTGGCGGGGAGGAGTTTGTGCTGTTGCTGTCCGGGGTGGATGGCGTGAGCCTGAAGGCGGTGATGAGCAACCTGCAGCAGGTGCTTCGCAAGTACATGACCCACCCCGGCGGCTCCGTGACTGCCTCGTTCGGTGTTGCCCAGTTGATCCATGGTGAATCCGTGGAAAGCTGGCTCGGGCGGGCCGACACGGCGCTTTACGAGGCGAAGGAAAGCGGCCGCGACCGGATTGTTTTTGCTGAAGAGTACCGGCCGGCATCTTCGGCCCGCTCACGCCCGGGGCCGGTAAACAAACAGGCGCCAGCCCAGTAGCAGACTGGCGGACGTCAGCCCGGCGGTCAGCCCTACCCAGAACCCCGCCGCGCCCATGGCCGGCCAGAGCCAGTCGGTGTAGGTGAGCAGATAGCCCAGGCTCAGGCCAACCCCCCAGAACGAAAACAGCATGATGAACATCGGAATCCGGGTGTCCTTGTAGCCACGCAGGGCGCTGATGCAGGTGACCTGGATAACATCCGCGATCTGGAAGACCGCTGCGAACAGCAACAGCCGGATGGTGACGGCCTGAACCGCTGGGTCGCTGGTGTACAGGGCGGCGATTTCCCGCCGGAAGCCGAACAGCAGGAGGGCGAAGACCAGCGCGGTGGCGGCCGCCAGAAGCAGGGAGCTGCGGGATATCAGGCGGGCGATCTCCGGCGCCCGGGCACCCACCAGAAAACTGACTCTCAGGGTCAGTGCCATGCCGATGCTCAGGGGCAGCATGAACAGCAGCGAGACCACGTTCAAGGCGATCTGGTGGCCGGCAACCACCACCGGCCCGAGCGGGGCAAGAAACAGCGCGATCACGGAAAACAGACTCGCTTCCACGAAGATAGTGAAGCCAATGGGCACGCCGATGCCCAGGATGTAGCGGATACCGGCCCAGTCCGGCCTGGCCCGGTCGGCAATCAAATGAAAGCGCTTATACACCCGGCTCCGGTTCAGGTACACCAGGAGCGCAACGGCGGCTGTGCCGTTGGCAATGGACGTGGCCCAGCCGCAGCCGATGCCGCCGAGGGCGGGCAGGCCGAATTTGCCGTAAATCAGCACGTAATTGAGTGGCAGGTTGATCAGGGTGCTCAACACCGAAAACGCCATGATCACCCGGGTATGGCCCAGGCCATCGGTCAGCCCCCGCAGGGCGGTCATCAGCAGCAGTGCCGGGATGCCCCAGGCAAAGGCGTCCAGATAGCCCTGGGCAATGCGAGCGGTATTGGCCTCCAGATCCAGCAGTGCCAGCACCGGATGCACGTGGGTGAGCAACAGGATCATGATAACCGACCCCACACCCGCCAGATACAACCCCTGCCAGGTGGCCGGCATGATCTTATCCAGGGTGCGGGCACCGTTGTAGCCGGAAATGATCGGTTGCAGGGCACCGAGCAGGCCCATGAAGAACAGGAACAGCGGCATCCACAGGCTGCTGCCGATGCCCACGGCCGCCAGGTCCTCGGCACTGGCGTGGCCGGCCATCACCGTATCAATCACGCCGTTGGCCATCTGGGCCACCTGAGCGACCAGGATGGGGCCGCCGAGCAGCGCCAGCGTGCGCCACTCGGTCAGGGTGCGGGTGACCAACGGCTGACGTGTTTCCGGCAGGGGCTGGTGGGTTTCGTCCATAGGGGGTTCCGGTTACTGACTTGAAACTGGCCGGTCAACCGGCGCCTGGCAGGCATGGTACCTGAATACCGGTCGGCCCGGGATAGGGGATGGCCCCGGTGACAGACGCTGAAACCTGTCTGAAAAACCGGTACAGTACCGGCCTCAATTCCGACGGACGGCAGATATCATGGGACTTCTGGTTCTTGTCACAATTCTCTGGGCCTTTTCGTTCAGCCTGATTGGCGAGTTTCTGGCCGGGCAGGTGGACAGTGATTTCGCGGTGCTCAGCCGAGTGCTGCTCGGCGCCCTGGTGTTTTTGCCGTTTACCCGCTGGCGGGGCGTGCCGTCCGGGCTGAAGCTCGGCATCCTGGCCACGGGCATGTTGCAGTTCGGCATCACCTATCTGTGTCTGTACCGGTCGTTCAGCTACCTGACGGTGCCGGAAGTCCTGCTGTTCACCATCTTTACACCGCTCTACGTCACCCTGATAGACGATGCCCTGTTCCGCCGCTTTTCACCGGTGGCCCTGGTGGCGGCGGCCATTGCCACCCTCGGTGCCGGGATTATCCGGTATGACGGCCTGAGCGAAGGCTTTATCACCGGCTTCCTGTTGCTGCAGGTGGCCAACTTCACTTTTGCGGCCGGGCAGGTGGGGTACAAACATGTGATGGGGCACTACTCGCCGGACATACCGGCCTATCGCACCTTCGGCTATTTCTTTTTCGGCGCCCTGGTCATCGCGCTGCCGTCGTTTCTGATTTTCGGGGATGCCAGCCGGATTCCGTCCACTCCGGTGCAATGGGGCGTACTGGCCTGGCTCGGCTTGGCAGCTTCCGGGCTTGGGCTGTTCCTGTGGAACCGGGGCGCCTGTGTGGTGGATGCCGGCACCCTGGCGATCATGAACAATGCGCTGGTGCCCGCGGGCCTGCTGGTTAACCTGCTGATCTGGAACCGGGATGCGGACCTGCTGCGCCTCGCTCTTGGCGGCGGGGTCATTGCGTTCTCGCTGTGGGTGAATGCGCGGTGCCATCCGCGGGCACGGCAGAAAACCGGCGTTGAGGCCGCAGCGAATTAAACACTCTGTCGCTGGCTAACCCATTGATGGTAGGTGTCGGCCGGCATGGCGGCCGAAAACAGAAAGCCCTGTGCCTGGTCGCAGCCCATGGACCTGAGAACGTCACACTGACCGGGGGTTTCGACGCCCTCCGCTGTCACTTCCAGGTCCAGGGCCCGGCCAACATCAATCATGCAGGCCATCAGCTTTTTTGCTTTCTCATCGGTTTCCAGATCCGCGACAAAGACACGGTCGATTTTGAGCCCGGTAACGGGCAGGTGTCGAAGGTATTCAAACGAGGCATACCCTGTGCCGAAGTCGTCGATACTGATGCCAATTCCGAATGAACGAATCCTCTGGATAGCCTGCCTCGCAGCTTCAAGATTTTGCATCAGGACACTTTCGGTGATTTCGATCTCCAGGCGCTCCGCTGGAAGCCCTGTCTCATCGAGGAGCGCTTTCAAACGTTCTATTAAAGAAGAATCCAGCAAATTGTGGCCGGAAAAGTTGATGCTTACGACGCCCCTGCACGCTTGCGCGAATCGAAGCGCTTCTGTCATGACAAAGTGAGTGACGGGTGATATCAGCGACGTATTTTCAACCTTCGGCATGAACTTTCCCGGTGGAATGAAACCGCCAGAGCCATCCTGCCAGCGGATCAACCCTTCACAGCCGCATACCGCACCGTCTGCGAGTCTGATTTTTGGCTGGTAATGGAGTTCAAATTCCTGCTTGTCGAGCCCTTCCCGCACCCTTGAAATTAATTGGATGGTTTCCAGCGTTCTCCGTCGAAGGACCGGTGTATAGGTTTGGTGGCTGATGCCTTTTTCCATGGCGGAGAACATTGCCATCTGTGCTTCGCTGATCAGTTCTTCCGCAGTCGTATCAGGCCCGGTCATGCTGCTGCCGAAGACCATTTGGGCGCGCATGGGCGTACTCTGGACGACTACGTTGTCCTCGCCGGCAGCCACTAGAGCCCGGATAAGGTGATCCGTGTCCGATTTGGTTGCTCCGGGCAACATGAGCATGATTTCTGAGTTACTGAATCGGTAACATCGAGCGGAATCGGGCGCGGACGCCATGATTCGCTGGCCGATAGCGGCCATGAGCTCATCCGGGGCATCAATGCCGAAAACGTCAAGGACGTCAGTGATATCGACGACGCGCATGAGTATCAGGGCAATGCTCTCACTCCCTCGCCGCCGACTGAGTGCGCAAGTGAGCTGGTTTCTGAGTGCCAGCGAATTGGGAAGTCCGGATGGCAGGTCGGTGCGTGTCAGCCGTTCCCGGACACGGTTCAGGTGGAATATTGACTGGAATAATGCCCCGGAAAAAGCGCCCAGGCCAATGTAGAGACCCAGCCGGAGTAACCAGTTTGATGTTTCCTGGGCAATGCCTTTGTCCACTTCCAGAGGCATCACCGCCATCAGGCTTCCGGCCACTGCCGCGGTCACTATCCCTCCCGTCAGGCGATACCAGGCCGAGGCCAGCAGCACAGGTACCAGCATGAGGTAGGGGTAGGCATATGCGGTTCCGCCGGTGTGGTAGACGATGAGGGTCCCGGCCACCAGTAACATGGCCAGAACAGCCACGCAGACACCATGGTGCCATACTCGATGAACGTAAAACGAAGAGTATTTGCCCCGATAGGTTCCTGCCGTCAGAACATTGTTGGAAACCATAAGTTTTCCTTTGCTGACTACAAGAATTCCCGGTCGACTATTAATAAAAGACTGTGACCAAAGAAAATACAACGAGCAGAAATGCCTAACTTCACTCTAGACATTTGCCCGGTGGTTTCAAGCAAACCTTTGTTTTCGCCTTTGCTACCGGCCTTTTGCGTCAGGTCCCCGAATATCAGACCCTGAAGCGGGCAATCTGGGTGCTGAGGCCTTCGGCCAGCCGCGCCAGCTCCTCACTGGCGGCCGATACCTGCTCGGTGGAGGCAGCGGACTGGTCGCCCACGTCGCGGATCAGAGTGACATTCTGGTTGATGTCTTCCGCCACGGAGGTCTGCTGCTCGGCGGCGGTGGCAATCTGGCTGTTGTACTGGCGGATTTCCTCCACGGCCTCGGCCATCTCGCGGATGGTCGAACCAGCCAGTTCGGCCCGCTCAAGGGTCTGTTCGGCCAGCTTGTTGCCCGTCTGCATGCTGGAGACCGAGGTTTCGGCACTGTTCACCAGGTTACCGATCAGGGTTTCAATTTCGCTGGCGGAACTCTGGGTACGCTGGGCCAGTGAGCGGACTTCGTCTGCCACCACCGCGAAACCCCGGCCCTGCTCGCCGGCACGGGCGGCCTCGATGGCCGCGTTCAGCGCCAGCAGGTTGGTCTGCTCGGCCACCGATTTGATCACATCCAGCACCGTGCCAATGTTGTTGGTTTCCGCCTGCAGGCTGTTGAGCTGCTTCATGACATTGGCGCTCTGTTTGTTCAGCTCGCTGACGAATTCCAGGGTCTCCCGGACAGCCTTTTCGCCACTGCCGGATTTCTCGCTGGCCTGGTTGGCGGCCTGGAAGGCAGCCTCGGCGCTCTTGGCAACATCGCCGACCGTGGCCACCATTTCGTTCATGGCCGTGGCGACCTGATCGGTCTGGCTCTGTTGCTCGGCCACGCCTTTGCTGGTCTGGTTGGTCACCGTGGACAGCTCCTCGGAGGAGGAGGCGATGCTGCTGGCACCGGTGTCAATCTCGCGGATCAGTTCACGCAGGTTGGTGACCATGGTGCCGAAGGCCGACAGCAACTGGCCGAACTCGTCGCCCCGGTCGCTGCGCACATCCACGGTGAGGTCGCCGGAAGCTACCTTGTTGGCGATTTCGACGGACTCATTGACCGGACCGGTGATGGCACGGGTCAGCGACCAGGCGATGGCCATTGCGAGCAGTACCGCGATGGCAGTAATAACGGACAGTGTCATAACGGCATCGCTGTACTGCTGCTCCATCCTCTCCACCTGGATTTCCCGGAGTTCCCGCGCGGTATCAACGGTATCCCGGGCGACGGTCTGGAGGTCATTCTCGATCCGGGTGATCAGCTCGGGCAGGGCGGTAATGTTGGCTTCAAGCTTGTCCAGCAGCGCCTTGTACTTCTTCACGCCGGTGATAATGGTGTCGACCCGCTCGTCGTCAGCCGGCACCACCAGGACCTCTTTCAGCGGCGCGACCAGATCCGTCGCCTTGTCGGCCAGGGATTTGGCCCGTTCGATATAGTCTGCATCCCGTCGGAGCTGGAAATTTTTCTCGTCGGTGCGGGCGTCCAGCAGGAAGGCTTCCGCCGAACTGGTCGCCGCAACGATCAGGGAGCGCTCGTTATACTGACTGAGCGTTTGAATACTGATGGCCGCGATGACCACGGCGAGCAATACGAGCAAGGCAAAGCCCCCGGTGAGCTTCTTACCCACCGAGAGGTTGTTCACTGTGCTGGTCAACGACATGAAAAAGTTTCCTGTGCCGAGTTAAATGGAACGTGAGCCGATTGTTGGTTCAGTCAATAGCGTGTGTATCGGCTTCAAACTCCGCATCTTGAGGTCTAATTAAAACCAGGGCCGTATTTTCGCAATTCCAGAGAGGACACGACCGTCTGTCAGACTCAAGTCAGGAATCGTGCACTCCGGGCCTGATCAGAAGAACTGGTCAGGCAGCCAGGTGGCGATTTCCGGGAAGATCATGATGATGGCAATGGCCAGGATCTCGATCAGCACAAACGGAATCACCGAGGTATAGATGTCCTTCATGGTAATGCCCGGCGGCACCACACCCTTGAGGTAGAACAGGTTGAATCCGAAGGGCGGGGTTTTGTAGCCGATTTCCATGTTGATCACGAACAGGATGCCGAACCAGATCGGATCGAAGCCCAGTTTCTCCACGATGGGCATAAACACCGGCAGGGTAATCAGCATGATGCCCACCGGGTCCAGCACCATGGCCAGGAAGAAGATGATTACCATCATGGCGATGATGATGCCCCACGGGCCGCCCGGGATATTCTGCATCAGGCCCTCGATCAGCTCCTGGGCGCCCATGCTCTGGTAAGCCGCACTGAAGGCATGGGCGGCAAACAGGATCCACATGATCATGCCGGTGATCTTGAAGGTACGGATGGCAGCTTCCTGCATGACCGACCACTTGAATTCACCGTACACCGCGGCGGAAATCAGGGCACCGAGCACCCCCATGGCGGCGGCTTCCGTGGGTGTGGTAATGCCGCCGATGATAGAGCCCAGCACCATCACTACCACCCCGACGGGCAGCAGCACCGCCCGCAGGGCGCGCAGTTTCTCCGGCCAGGTGCCCCGGTCTTCTTTCGGAAGGGCCGGCGCCAGGTGCGGCTGAAGCGTGGCGCGCACAATGATGTAGATGAAAGTCAGCACCATCAGCAGGACCCCGGGCATGATGCCGGCGGCGAACATCTGGCCCACGGACACGCCGGTAATCAGGGCGTACAGGATCATCAGGATACTGGGCGGGATCAGGATGCCCCAGCCACCGCCGGTGTTGATCACGCCCAGGGCCATCTTGCGGTCGTAGCCTCGCTCCAGCATGGAAGGCAGGGCAATGGTGCCCATGGCCACCACCGCCGCGCCGCTGATGCCCACCATGGCGGCAAACACCGCGCAGATGGCCAGGGTACCCAGGGCCAGGCCGCCTCGCAGGCCACCAAACCACAGGTGCATCATGCGGTAGAGATCCCTGGCGACACCGGTGCGTTCCAGTACCATGGCCATGAACACGAACAGGGGAATGGCCACCAGAGTAAAGCTGCCCATGGTGCCCGAGATCTGGGAGGTCACCATGAAGAAGGAACCGAAGCCCCAGGTGAAGTACAGGAACACCACGGATACGCCACCCAGCACGAAGGCCAGGGGCAGGCCCAGCAGCAGGAAGAACAGCAACGAGCCGAAGAACAGCAGGGTCAGTATTTCAATACTCACAGGAACTCTCCTTCGGAGTCTTCAGACTCTTCCCGGGGCGGCTGGTAATAGTCCAGGTTGAAGGCGATGGCGATGTCTTCCAGTAATTTGACGAGGCCCTGCAGTACCAGCAGGCCGGTGCCCACGGGAATGGCCAGTTTGACGGGCCAGATCGGCGGGTTCCAGGCGGAATAGGAGGTTTCCCAGCTGGCGATGGATTGGCTGGCGACATCAACGCCGAACCAGAGCAGTGCCAGGGTAAAAATGAAAAAGATCGACGAAGTGAAAATATCCAGGGCAGCCCGCTTTCGAGGTGCCAGATGGGCATGAAGCAGATCCACGTTGACGTGGCCCCGGTGGGCCAGAATGTAGCCGCCAGACATCACGGCGTAGACCCCGAACAGCATCTGGGAGAGTTCGTTGGTCCAGACGGTGGGGGAGTTGAACAGGTAGCGAAAGCCGACTTCCAGCAGCAGGAAGCCGAACATCGCAAACACCAGTAGCGCAATCCCGCGCCCGATATACTCATTGAGACGGGTAACCCCTCTCATGAATGTTGTCAGCACACTCATGACACGCTCCGGCAAATCATTGGTTGTCAGGAGAAAGAAAGCCGGGGCGAGCCCCGGCCTGGATTCGGTAACGGGCAAGCCTTACAGGTAACCCAGATCGCTCAGGAAGCCTTTCAGCATCTCCAGGGCCTTCTTGGCCTGTTCGCTGCGCTTGCCTTCTTCGTCCCACAGTTGCTGGGCGGTTTGCGCCAGTTTGTCCTGAACGTTCTGGGGCAGGGTAATCACTTCAACACCATATTCCGCCTGGGCTTTCGCCAGCGCCAGCTGTTCCTTGTACTGGTACTCGTTGGTGCGCACCCAGAACTGTTCGGCGAGGGCGTCCTTGACGATTTTCTGCATGTCTTCCGGCAGTTTGTCCAGGGCTTTCTGGCTGACAATGATCACGTCGGTGCCGGCGATGTTGAGCGGGGGCTTGACATGATACTTGGCCACTTCATACAGGCCCATGCTGAGTGCACCCTGGGAAGCACCCCAGTGAGCGCCGTCGACAATGCCCGAGTCCAGGGCGGAATACAGCTCGCTGCCCGGGATGTAGGAGGCGGCGGCACCGGCTTCGGTCAGGAAGGTTTGCAGGGCACCGGAGGAACGGATCTTCAGGCTGGTGAAGTCTTCCCAACTGTTGATTGGCTTCTTGACCACCATTTCGGTGGGATAGACCTTGTCGGTTGCCCAGTAAACACCGTATTGCGCCGCTTCTTCCCGGAGCATGGCCTCAAAGCCCATGTTCTGATGAAAATAGGCCGCTTCCCAGACGTTGCGGAAGGCAAATGGCAGACCGGAAGCAATGCCGGCCAGGGACATCTTGTCCTGGGCGTAGGACGGGGAAATGGTGCCCATTTCCAGGATGCCCCGGCTGACGGCGTCAAAGGTGTCTTTCGCCTTGAACAGCGCCCCGGCTTCAAACAGTTCCAGCTTCAGGCGGCCATCGGTACGTTCTTCGAGTACCCGCTTGAGCCGTATCAGACTGTCGGTGTAGGAGCTGCTGGAGCCGGGCCAGTGGGACTGGACCTTCCAGGTAACGGTGTCCTGGGCAGCGGCGGGCGTGGCAGCCAGAGTGGCCGACAGGCCGAGGGTCAGTGCCGAGGCAAAGACGGTCAGTTTTCTTCGGGCGTTGGTAAGCAGAGTCATGGCTGGGCCTCATTCGTTGTTGTGTTTGTGCATTGGTGCATTAGTGGCTTTTTGTTTATGACCAATGGATCTTTTCGAGTTTCACTGTGCAGAACTGATGACTGCATGGTGAATCGTGGTTCTCTGAATCTAACACATGTCTTGTTTTTTGCAATAGGACGTTAAGCACTCATTTATTACCGTTTGTTTTGAAGGATAGTCCACGGATTGATATCCGGCAGAATGGCCGGCTGGCTATGGGCTGTGTACTCAGGCTTCGGGCCAATAGGGCGCCCGAAGTTCCCGTTTCAGCACCTTGCCGATGGCGGACCGGGGCAGCGTGGTGCGGAACTCGATGGCCGCGAGGCGCTGGGTTTTGCCCAGTTGCCGGTTGGCCCATTCCAGTATCGTGGTTTCGGATGCGTTCTGGCCGGGGCGCAGCACCACCAGGCCCAGCGGCGTTTCCCCCCACGGATCGCTGGGGATGCCAATCACCGTGGCGTCTGCCACTGCCGGGTGTGCCAGCAACACCTTTTCCAGGTCCACCGGGTAGACGTTGAAACCGCCGGAAATGATCATGTCCTTGCGGCGGTCAAGGATGTAGATAAAGCCGTCTTCGTCGACTCGCCCCATGTCACCGCTGCGGTAGAACATCTCGCCCTGCGGGCTGGTCCAGAGCATGTCCCGGGTCTGTTGGGGGCGATTTACGTAGCCGCGCATCATGGAAATGGCGCGGCCGACGAGTTCGCCCGTTTCACCCTGGGGCAGTTCCTGGTCATCCTCGCCAATCACCCGGACCTCGGCACCCTCGGTGGGAATGCCCACCGAGTCCCATTTATGGGGGTGCGCGGCGCAGTCGAGGCTGGTGGAGATGCCACCCTCGGTCAGGCCGTACACTTCCCGGAGGTTGCCGGGCCATCGGGCCATGGCATCGGCAATCACCGGGGATCGCAACGGCGCACTGGTGCAGAGTTTCAGCCTGAAGCTGGTGAGGTCAAAGCGGTCGAAATCCGGCACCGCCAGAATCCGCTGGACCTGCACGGGTACCAGCATGGCGTGGGTCACCCGGTGCTTTTCGGCGAGCGCCAGGAATTCCCGGGCATTGAATTTCGCCATCAGTACCAGGGTGCCGCCGTGATAGAGCGTGGGGAGCACCGAGACCAGGGTGGTGTTGGAGTAGAGCGGCGTGGATACCAGGTTGATGGCATCGCCGTCCAGCCCGTAGCGGCTCATTCGCACCATTTGCCGCTGGCGGAAGCGGTAGTCGTGCAGAATGCCCTTGGGGGTGCCCGTGGTGCCGGAGCTGTAAATAATGTTGAAGGGGTGGTCCAGGGTAACCGGCTCCGGGCGGGCGGTGGTGGTGGCTTGCGCCAACCAGTCCGCGAGTTCGCACCCGGCACCGTCCATCGGGCTGCCCAGGCTGATAATACGCTCCGCCGGCATGTCGGTAAGGTGCTCCCGCAAGGCCGCGAGCAGCGCCTGGTGCTGACCGGAGACGAACAGGAATCGCGCCTGGCAATCCGCCACCATCATCGCCAGTGCCTCGGCGCTGGCCATGCCGGACAGTGGCACCATGCAGCCTCCGGCCACCAGCGTGCCCAGAAACAGGGCCACATCGTCGCGGCGGGTTCCGGACAGAGCCGCTACGGACTCTCCCGGTTGCAGCCCCGCTTCCCGCAACCGGTTGGCAATACGATTGACTTGTTCCAACAGGCCGCGCCAATCCAGAGTGCCCTGGTCATCCATCAGCGCCGGGTGGTTACCCCGGGTATTGGCGTAGTGCTGGATACGATGGCCGATGGCGTCCATGGCCTCGTGGGGATCGACCGGTGCGTAAACGGGCATATCTGGTTTCTCGCTTTTCATTTTTGGCCTCTCCGGTGTTACCGTGTTTTATCTAGTGAAATTAACTTCCGAATATATTGACTCAAAACCGGAAGGCGTGACAAATTAACTGAATGTATAGACCCCAACACCATCAACAACAATGAGACAGTCCGGGGAGTATCGGTATGGGACGGTTTGATCAACGGGTGGCCATTGTGACCGGCGCGGGCAGCGGCATAGGCCGGGCGACAGCGTTAAGGCTGGCCCGGGAAGGGGCGTCGGTGGTGATGGCCGATACCTCGGAAGCCGGCTTGCTGGAAACCGAAAACGGCTTGCCGGAGGGGGCTGAGTGCCTCCGGCGGCTGGTGGACGTGGCGGACGAGGCCCAGGTGGCGGCCCTGGTGAGTGACACCCTGGGCGCCTTCGGCCGGATCGACATCCTGTGCAACATCGCGGGAATCGCCAGCACCGGCACCGGCCACCCGCCGGTGACCGGCAACGAACGTGCTGAATGGGACCAGGTACTGGCGGTGAACCTGGTAGGCACCATGCTGCTGATCAAGCACGTGGCCCCGCACATGCAGGCGCGCAAGCTGGGTGCCATCGTCAACACCGCCTCGGTGGCGGGCATTCGGTCCGGTGCCGGCGGCAATGCCTACAGTGCTTCCAAGGCGGGGGTGATCAACCTGACCATGACGGCTGCCTGTGACCTGGGCGGCGACAACGTGCGGGTGAACGCCGTGTGCCCGGGCCTGGTGGAAACCGGCATGACCCGCGCGGTGTTCGACTACGCCCGGGCCAATGAGAAGGCCCATAAGCTCGGCGCCCGTTGTGAACTGCGCCGGTATGGCGACCCGGAAGAGATCGCTGCCGCTATCCTGTTTCTTGCCAGTGATGATGCCAGTTACATCACCGGCCAGGCATTGCCCGTGGACGGCGGCAACACCGCCTCCCTGAACCTGCCAGGAATGAAAGTGTAATGAGTGAGCATGAATCCCTGTTTACCGATGGCAAAGACCTGCCGGGCTTTCACAGCCTGCTGGGGTATCGCCAGGCCTCGTGGGAAGAGAACGAAGCCGTGATTGAGCTGGAACTGCAGCCCCGGCACCTGAATCTGGGCGGGGTGATCCACGGCGGTGTCCTCACCTCCCTGCTGGACATCGTGCTGGCCCAGGCCGGCACCTATTGCCCCTACCCCGGGCGGATGCGCAAGGCCATTACCCTGTCCCTGACCACCACCTTCACCGGTCAGTGTTCCGGCGGCACTATCCGGGTCACCGGTCGTAAACGTGCCGGCGGCACCCGCATATTCAACAGTACCGGCGAGGTTCACGACGACCAGGGCAACCTGCTGGCCATCGCCGAGGGTACCTTCCGGATCCGGTCCGGCAGTGACAAACCGGAGGGCGTCCCGGTCTGACGGAACGGCCCCCGACTCAATACCAACATCATCAAGAGGAAGCAGACATGTTTGAGCTGTCTGACAAGGCGAAAACACTGCAGGCGCAGTTACACGAATTCATGGATGCCTACATTTATCCGAATGAACACAAGCACCATGAGCAGGTTGAGCAGGCAGAGAACCGCTGGGCGCCGGTGCCCATCGTGGAGGAACTGAAGGTGAAGGCGAAAACCGCCGGCCTGTGGAACCTGTTCCTGCCGGAAAGTGAATTCGGCGCCGGCCTGACCAACTACGAATACGCCCACCTGTGTGAGGTCATGGGCCGCTCTGCCATGGCGCCGGAAGTCTTCAACTGTTCCGCGCCGGACACCGGCAACATGGAAACCATTGCCCGCTACGGTAATAAAGAGCAGCAGGAGACCTGGCTGAAGCCGTTGCTGGCTGGCGAGATCCGCTCCTGCTTCTCCATGACCGAGCCGGACGTGGCGTCCTCCGATGCCACCAACATTGCCTGCGAGATTCGTCGTGACGGCGATGAGTATGTGATCAACGGTCGCAAGTGGTGGTCGTCCGGGGCCATGACCACCACCGCCAAAATTGCCATTGTCATGGGCAAGACCGATCCGGACGCCGAGAAGCACAAGCAGCAGTCGATGATTCTGGTGCCGCTGGACACGCCGGGTGTGAAGATGATCCGCCCGCTGACCGTATTTGGCTATGACCATGCGCCCCACGGCCACGCCGAGATCCACTACGAGAATGTCCGGGTGCCGGTCAGCAACCTCCTGCTGGGCGAAGGCCGGGGCTTCGAAATTGCCCAGGGCCGCCTCGGGCCGGGCCGTATCCATCACTGCATGCGCACGATCGGTGTTGCCGAGCGGGCACTGGAGTTGATGTGCAAACGAGCCAGTGAGCGTCAGGCGTTTGGCCGCAAGTTGTCGGATTTTGACTCCATCCGCAAGGACATCGCCCGCAGCCGTATCGAGATTGAGCAGGCGCGGCTGTTGACGCTGAAGGCGGCGCATATGATGGATACGGTTGGCAATAAGGTGGCGCGTCAGGAAATTGCGATGATCAAGGTGATTGCCCCGAGCATGGCGCTGAAGGTAATCGACCGTGCCATTCAGGTGCACGGCGGTGCCGGGGTGTCCCAGGATACCTTCCTGGCGGAAGCCTGGGCCAAGGTGCGCACCCTGCGGCTGGCGGATGGGCCGGATGAGGTGCATCTGGATTCTGTTGCCAAGATCGAACTTCGCCAATACCGATAAACCAATAACCGCTGAATCTGGGGGAAGAGCGGCCGGGGTGGTGTCCTTCCGGGACACGCCGTGAATACGTCCATGTAGGCTTGAGCAAAACATCCCTGTTTTGCACAGTCCCGGAATGACATCACCCCGGCCACTCCCGTACTTCAGTGCATGAGGATCGAATAATGACTAACCCACTGTTTGATATGACCGGCAAGGTTGCGTTAATTACCGGCTCCACCAAAGGCATCGGCCGTTCCATCGCCGAGGAAATGGCCCGCCTGGGTGCCAAGGTGGTGATCTCCAGCCGCAAGGCTGACGCCTGTGAACAGGTGGCCAATGAGCTGAAAGAACAGGGCTACGAGGCCATCGCCATCCCCTGCCACGTGGGCAAGAAAGACGAGCTGCAGAACCTGGTGGACAAAACCAACGAAGCCTGGGGCTCCATCGATGTGCTGGTGTGCAACGCCGCCACCAACCCGGTGTATGGCACCACGGCCGAAATGACCGATGACGCCTGGGACAAGATCATGGACACCAACGTCAAAGGCACCTTCTGGCTCACCAACATGGTGCTGCCACAGATGGCCGAGAAAGGCGAAGGCGCGGTGGTTCTTCTGTCCAGCATCGCCGGCATTCGTGGTAACACCACCATCGGCACTTATGGTGTTTCCAAGGCCGCTGAAGCCGCCCTCGCCCGGAACCTTGCCGTGGAATGGGGTCCGAAAGGCATCCGTATTAACAGCATCGCCCCCGGCCTGATCAAAACCGACTTCGCCAGAGCCCTGTGGGAAGACCCTGTGCGCGTTAAACGCGCTGAAGATAAAACCCCGCTGCGGAGAATTGGCGATCCGGTCGATATCGCCGGACTGGCGGTCTTTCTGTCGACTAAGGCCAGCGCCTATATCACCGGGCAGGTCATCGTAGCCGACGGCGGTGAAACCATTTGTTAAGAAAGCAACGCCGAGAGTACGCCGAGGCAGGTGGGTGGGGGTGTCTTTGTGCAGGGAACAAAGGTGTCTGAGCGCAGCGAGTTCTTTTTCCCGGAACAAAGACACCCCCACCTGCCTGCCGCTGCCCCCAAGGCCGGGCCGCTACGCTATAAATAAAGGCAAGAGCGAATATGAGTATGACTCCAGAACTGGTAGACGTCCTGCCAGCCCACCAATTCGACGAAGCCAGCCTCCTGAGTTGGCTTCAAAACGCCATTTCAGGCTTCGGCACCAGGATGGACGTGAAGCAGTTCCAGGGCGGCCAATCCAACCCCACTTTCTTGTTGGACACCGATAGCGGCCAGTACGTGCTGCGCAAAAAGCCGCCCGGGAAGACGCTGCCCTCTGCCCATATGGTGGAACGGGAATATAAGGTCATGCGCGCTCTGTCCGAACACACTGATGTTCCGGTCCCAACCACCCGGGCCTTGTGTGAAGACAGCAGTGTCATTGGCACTCCGTTCTATGTGATGGACTTTCTGGAAGGCCGGATCGTCAGCCATCCGGCGTTGCGGGCACTGGATCGTGAGGAACGGATGCCGGCGCATCTGGCCGCCATTGATACCCTCGCGGCCTTGCACTCGGTAGATGTGAATGCGGTCGGTCTTGGGGACTATGGTCGTCCGGAGGGCTATGTGGCGCGGCAGGTGTCGCGGTGGACCAAACAGTACCTGGCGTCGAAAACCGACGACTTGCCGGCCATGGACAAGCTGATGGCGTGGTTGCCGGAAAACCTGCCCGCCATCGACGAGTGCGCCATCGCCCATGGTGACTATCGCTTTGGCAACCTGATGCTGGCGCCGGGCAAGCCAGAAGTGATTGCCATTCTGGACTGGGAGCTTTCCACTCTGGGGCACCCGCTGGCGGATCTGGCGTATTACTGCCTGCCCTACCACCTGCCTTCAGAGATGGAAGGCATGCGCGGCCTTCAGGGTGAAGATCTGGAAGCGTTGGGGATTCCGGACGAGCAGGAAACCATTGCCCGCTATTGCCAGCAGACCGGCCGTGACGGCATTGCCGACTGGCACGTGTTCCTGGCGTTTTCCCTGTTCCGTCTGGCTGCCATTGTTCAGGGTGTCTACGCCCGTGCTTTGCAGGGTAACGCCGCCAATGCCGATGCACTTCAGGTGGGCAGGCGCGCCGGCCTGCTGGCGGATGTGGGCTGGAAAATTGCCCGTGAAGGAGGGCGTTCATGACTGAATCCAAACCGATGGGTGATCCTATCGTCCGCCGCATTCTGATCACCAACGACGACGGCATCAACGCGCCGGGTCTGGCGGTTCTTGAGCGAATTGCCCGCAATCTGGCCGAGGAGGTCTGGGTGGTGGCGCCGGAGCATGATCGCAGTGGTGCTGGCCAGAGCATTTCCATCCATGATCCGTTACGGGTTTATGAGCAGGGCGACAGGCGCTATGCAGTCTCCGGCACACCGGCCGATTGCGTGCTGTACTCGCTGGCCCAGTGGTTTGGCGAAACGCCGCCGGATCTGGTGCTTTCCGGGGTCAACTGTGGCGCCAATATCAGTGATTCGGTGCAGTATTCCGGCACCGTGGGTGCGGTGCTCAGCGCCGTGCACATGGGCATTCCGGGCATTGCCCTGAGCCAGGCCTTTCTGAGCCGGGAAGGTATCCAGTGGGCACCGGTGGAGCAATGTGGTGAAGCGGTGATCCGCCGGCTCTGGCAACCCGGCGAGCCCTGTGCCTGGAACGTCAACTTTCCCGCCTGCGACGCCGGCGAGATTGCCTCCGCCCGCTGGTGCCGGCAGTCCACCGGCTCCATTCAGCGTACCCGCCTGCTCGCGGGGCGTGATGCCCGCAGCCTTCCGTACTGGTGGCTGGGTTTCGACCGGAGTTCCCGCCACATTGTGGCGCCGGATTCCGACGTCGCCGTTTTGCGTGACAAGGCGGTGGCGATCACACCATTGAGACACGAGGCACCCCTGCCAGGGGGTGTCGATGAATTTGTCCTGCCCGCGAACGCGGCAGACTGACTACTCAGGGGAGAACAATACGATGTTCACACGCCATTACAACGTCTGGCCGAAAGAACTGCCAAAAACCATGACCCTGCCGCAGACCAGTGTGTTTACGAACCTGGAGATCACGGCCAAGCGCTATCCTGACCATACTGCGATCCTTTTTTACGACGCCCCGATGAGCTATCGCCGACTGCTGGCGGAGGTGGAATCCCTGGCTGGCTATCTGCAGGCCCAGGGCGTGAAGAAGGGCGACCGGGTACTGTTGTACATGCAGAATTCGCCCCAGTATGTGATTGCCTATTACGCCATCCTTCGGGCCGATGCGGTGGTGATTCCGATCAACCCGATGAACCGGGCCGCCGAACTGGAGCATTACATTGCCGATACCGGTGCGGCCCTGTGCCTGGCCGGCCAGGAGCTGGCGGGGTTTATCGCGCCGCTGTTGGAGCAAACCGACCTGCAACAGATAGTGGTGGCGTCCTACAGCGGTTACATCAAACCGGATACCGACCTTGCCCTGCCAGCGGAAGTGGCCGCGCCGGCCTGGTCAAAAGACGTGCCCGGCGTGGTGACCTGGGAGCAAGCCCTGGGCGAAGGCCACACACCCTCGGCCCATACCGCAACGCCGGAGGACCTGGCGGTGATCCCCTACAGTTCCGGCACCACCGGCGCACCCAAGGGCTGCATGCATACGCATCGGTCGGTGATGGCCACGGCCGTTCACCGGGCGTTCTGGAATCTGAGCACACCAGACACGGTACAGTTGTCGACGTTGCCGTTCTTCCACGTCACCGGCATGACCGGCTCCATGAACAGCCCCGTGTACAGTGGCTCCACCTCCGTGATCATGACCCGCTGGGACCGTACCACCGCGGCGCGGCTGATCGAGCGGTACAAGGTTACCGGCTGGACCAACATTGTCACCATGGCGGTGGACTTCCTCTCCAACCCCGACATCGGTCAGTACGATCTGACCAGCCTGAACACCATCGGTGGCGGTGGCGCGGCGATGCCGGAGGCCGTGGCGGCCAAGCTCAAAAAGATGACCGGGCTGGATTACATTGAAGGCTACGGTCTGTCGGAGACTATGGCGGCCACCCACATAAACCCCTCGAACCGCCCCAAGCCCCAGTGCCTGGGCATTCCGGTATTTGACGTGGACAGCCGGATCATTGATGTCGAAACGCTGCAGGAAAAAGGCCCCGGCGAGACCGGTGAGATCGTCTCCAGCGGACCGCAGGTCACCATCGGTTACTGGAACCGCCCTGCGGAAACCGACGCCGCATTCGTGGAACTGGATGGCAAGCGGTTTTTCCGCACCGGCGATCTGGGCTACTACGACGAAGAGGGCTATTTCTTCATGGTGGACCGGGTCAAGCGAATGATTAACGCGTCCGGCTTCAAGGTCTGGCCATCGGAAGTGGAGGGCCTGATGTATCGCCATCCCTCGATCCACGAAGTCTGCATCATTTCCTCGCCGGATCCCAAGCGCGGTGAGACCGTGAAGGCCTGCATCGTGCTGACCCCCGAGGCTGACGGAAAAACCTCGGCAGAGGACATCACCACCTGGTGCAAGGCGCAGATGGCGGCCTACAAGATTCCCACCATTGTCGAGTTTGTCGACGAGTTGCCGAAGTCGCCCACCGGCAAACTGATGTGGCGGGCACTGCAGGAAGAGGAGTGGAAGAGCAAGGCCTGAAAAAGCCTGCAAAGCTAACTAAAAGTCCGCACAGCGAAACATGATTTTATTATGTTGACATGCGGAATGATCAGTGCAATTGTTTCAGTCAAGCCGGCGGAGTGGTCAGCTCCGCCAGTTTCAGCCTCAGAAACGTCCGATAAAAACAAACAACGGAGGGGCAGATTTGAACCTTTTCTTTCAGCAAATCATTAATGGTTTGACACTGGGAAGCATCTACGGCCTGGTCGCCCTGGGCCTGACCCTGGTGTACGGCATCCTGCATATTCCCAACTTCGCCCACGGCGCGCTCTATATGGTAGGGGCGTTCATGTCGTATTTCTTCATGGTCGATCTGGGGGTGCATTACTGGGTTGCCATGGCCGGCTCAGCGGCGGTTGTCGCGGTGCTTGGTATTGTCTGTGAGCGCCTGGTGTTCCACCCCCTGCGCCACTCACCCCCTATCCACGACAAGATCGCCGCCATCGGTATCCTGCTGTTCCTGGAGGCGGTGGTGCAGATGTTCTGGGGGGCGGATTTCCGCCGGATGTCGTCGCCGTTCACCGGCATCCTGAACTTCGATGGCCTGATTATTCCGGAGCAGCGGCTGCTGATCATTGCCGGAGCCTTTGTGCTGGTGTTCGCCCTGCAGATGTTTCTGCGCAAGACCATGACCGGCGCCACCATCATTGCCATGGCCCAGAACCGGGAAGGCGCGTTTCTGGTCGGTATCGACGCCAACCGGGTGGCGATGATGACCTTTGGCATTTCCGGGGCCCTGGCGGCCATCGCCGCCACCCTCTACGCCCCCATTAACCTGGTGTATCCGGCCATGGGGCACCTGGTGATCATGAAAGCCTTCGTTATCATCATCCTGGGTGGCATGGGCAGTATCCCCGGCGCCATTGTGGGCGGCATGATCATCGGCTTCGCCGAGGCCTTTGGCGGTTTTTATCTGTCCACCGCCTACAAAGACATCATCGCCTTCGGGTTGCTGGTGCTGATTCTGTCCATCCGCCCGCAGGGGCTGTTTGCGAAGGGGGCGCACTGATCATGCTGTTCAGACTCGGATCCATGCTGATGAAACCGGGCGCAAAGCTCGCGTTGCTGGCTTTTGCCATTGTCTTTCCCTTCCTGGCCAGTAACGAATATCAGGTTTACGTGATGGCCTCGGCATTCGTCTGGGCGATTGCGGTGTATGGCCTGAACATCATTACCGGTTACTGCGGCCAGTTGAACCTGGCCCATGGCGGCTTCTTTGCCATCGGTGCCTACACTCTGGGCCTGCTGACCTCCGACGCGGGCTGGAGCTTCTGGCCCGCGTTCCTGGCCGCGCTGGTGATGGCCGCAGTGCTGGGCTTTTTCGTGGGCCTGGTGTCCCTGCGCCTCAAGGAACACTACTTCGCCATCTTCACCCTGTGTGTCGGCTTTATTATTTACCTGCTGCTGGACAAGTGGGTAGGGCTCACTCACGGGCCTATCGGGGTCCGGGACATCGCCGCGCCTACTGGCTTCGGGTTGGTGGACTTTACCGACACCACACCGTTCTATTATCTGGTATTGGCGTTCCTGGTGCTGGCCATCTGGTTCATGGGGCGGCTGTCCCGTTCCCTGCTGGGCCGTACCTTTCTTGCCATCCGTAACGGCGATGAGCTGGCCCAGTCCCTGGGCATCAACCTCATGCGCAACAAGGTGCTGGCGTTTGTGCTGTCCACCACCTACGCCGGCCTGGCGGGCGCACTCTACGCCGGCATGGTGCGGTTCATCGGGCCGGAAGAGGCCAACATCGTGCACACCTTCGACATGATCACCTACCTGTTGGTGGGCGGTATTGGCACCATTACCGGTCCCCTGCTGGGTACCGTGGGCATTGTCTGGATTACCCAGTCCCTGCAGTTCCTGGAGGAATACCGAATGATCCTCTTCGGGCCGTTGCTGGTGGTTCTGGTGATCTTTTTCCCACGGGGCATCACCGGCTCCTTCCTGACCTGGATGCACCGCAAGTCCCAGAGCTCAGCGCCGGAAAAGGCGCGCGCCGACAACGCCATCGCCAGTACGCAGACCCGGGAGGCCGAGAACAATGCTTAAGGTAGAGCACCTGACCAAAATGTTTGGCGGCCTGGCAGCGGTGAACGATGTCTCCGTTGAACTCGAGGCTGGCAAGATCAACGCCATTATCGGCCCCAACGGTGCCGGCAAGAGCACTTTCTTCAACCTGATTTCCGGGCTGCACCAGCCCACCTCCGGACGGATCCTGTTCGACGGCGTGGATGTGACCCGACTGCGCTGCGACAAAGTGGCTCGTCTTGGGGTCGGTCGCACCTTCCAGACCACCAACCTGTTTGAACAGGCGACGGTGCTGGATAACCTGATTGTCGGCCACCGGCTGCGTACCCAATCCGGGCTGTGGGACGTGCTGATCAACAGCAAGCGTCTGCAACGGGAAGAAAAAGCCGCCCGGGACAAGGCCATGGAGGCACTGGAATTCGTCGGGCTCGGGCACGTGGCCGGCAGGTTCATCGCTGACATCACCCAGGAAGAACGCAAGCGGGTGGCCTTTGCCCTGGCCCTGGCCACCGACCCGAAGATGGTCCTGCTGGATGAGCCGGCGGCCGGGGTCAACCCGGAAGAGACCGTGGCCTTTGCCGGGCTGATGCGCAAGATGGTCGACAGCGGCCTGACGGTCTGCCTGATTGAACACAAGATGGACATGATCATGAGCCTGGCGGACAACATCATGGTCCTCGACCACGGCGAAAAGATTGCGGAGGGTACACCGGAGGCCGTTCGCAACAATCCGGCGGTGATCGAAGCCTACCTGGGAGGGGATGAAGATGCTGCAGCTTAACCACGTCGACGTCTGTTACGGCAGCTTTAAGGCGCTCACCGATGTCTCGATGACCGTGGACAGCGGTGAGCTGGTGGTTCTGCTGGGGGCCAACGGCGCCGGCAAAACCACCCTGTTCAACGCCATCAGCGGGCTGATCCGGCCGGCAGCCGGTGACATCCGTTTTGAGGACACGCAGCTCAATGGCATGAAAGCGAGTGCGGTGGTGGCGCAAGGCGTGGTGCAGTGCGCCGAGGGCCGCAAGCTGTTCCCGCAGATGACCGTGATGCAGAACCTCATGATGGGCGCCTTCGTGCACCGGCGGGACCGCCAGGGTAACAAGCAGCGGCTGAACGAGGTGCTGGCTCTGTTCCCGATTCTCGAAGACAAGGCGCAGCAACCGGCGGGCTCGCTGTCTGGTGGTCAGCAGCAGATGGTGGCCATTGGCCGGGCCCTGATGAGCCGGCCACGGCTGCTGATGCTGGACGAGCCCTCCCTTGGGCTGGCGCCGCTGGTGGTCCGGCAGATGTTCGACACCATTAAAAAGATCAACAGCCTTGGCACCACGGTGCTGCTGGCTGAGCAGAATGCCTTTGCGGCCCTCAAAATCGCCCACCGGGCCTATGTGATGGAAAACGGTCGCCTGGTGATGGAGGGTGATCGCGACGCCATGCTGGGTAACGAGCAGGTCCGCAAGGCATACATCGGAGCCTGATCGCTCCGGACACGGATCCACGAAGAGCGCAACCAACCAGGAGACAACAATGACAATAGTGAAAACACTGGCAAAGACCGTCGCGGCGGCCACCCTCGGAATGACCGTGAGCACCGGCGTGCTGGCGGGTGAGGTGAACGTTGGCTTTACCGGCCCGCTGAGTGGCGGGGCGGCCTCCTACGGCGAAAATGTTCTGTCTGGCCTGCGCATGGCGGTTGAGGAAATCAACGCCAGCGGCGGCTTCGACCTTAACGGCGAGAAAACCACCGTGAATCTGGTGGCCCTGGATGACCGCTACTCGCCAGCCCAGGCGGCCACCAACGCCAAACGGCTGACTCAGGAATCCAACGTTCCGGCCATTTTCGTGCCCCACTCGGGCGGCGTCTTTGCCCTGCAGGAATTCAATGAAGAGGACGATTTCCTGATCATGGCCTACACCAGCGTGCCCTCCGTCACCCAGAAGGGTAACGGGCTGATCCTGAGAATTCCGCCCACCTTTGACGGTTACGTTCGCGCCTTTACCGATTATGCCCTCGACAACCTGGGTAACACCCTGGGTATGGCCGGCGCCACCCACGAATACGCCAAGATCTGGGCTTCGATGATCGAAAAAGAGTGGAAAGCCAAGGGTGGCAAAGTCGTGGCCAACAACCCCATGGACTACAACAAGTCCGCCGACTTCTTCACCGGCGTCAGCCGCATCATCGCCGAGGACCCCGATGTCATGTTCGTGGGCGGTGCCTCCGAACCCACAGGGCTGGTGGTGCAGCAGGCCCGTCAGATGGGCTTTGACGGTGGCTTTATTGTCATGGACCAGGCCAAGATCGACGAAGTGGCCCGGATTGCCGGCGGCATGGATATGGTGGAAGGCGCGGTGGGCGTTGTCCCCCTGAGCGTTTATGACACCGAAGCGGCCCAGGACTTCCTCAAGCGCTACGAACAGAAGTACGGCAAGGCGGCAGGCTCCGAAGCGGCCTACAACTACCTCGCCATGCACGCCCTGGTGGCGGCCATGGATGCCACCGAATCCACCGATCCAACGGTGATCCGCGCGGCGATGGATGAGGCACTCAAGAACCTGCCGGCCAGCCAGAACCCCTACCAGGTAACCGAGATCACCGAGGACGGCGGCTTCGTTACCGAGACCACTCTGGCGGTGGTGAAGGATGGCAAGATTGTGCGGGAGAAGATCGAGTAACCCGGTGGTTGATACCCGCCAACATCAAAAAAGGGGCTTCGGCCCCTTTTTTGATGTGCGCATGGCGTGAAACTGAGACGTGCCGGTGTATCAGCCCGTTGTTGCCTCAGGCGCGCACGTACATCACCAGATTTTCCGCCACGCACGCCGGCTTGTTCTCACCCCGGATTTCCACCGTGGTGCGATAGGTGGCCATGGTGCGTTGATCGTCCACCCGGGCCACGTCCAGCAGTTCCATGGTGCTCCGAATGGCCGAGCCGGACGTCACGGCGGCGGGGAAACGCAGCTTGTTCAGCCCGTAATTGATGCTGGCGCTCTTGCCCTGCACGTCAATGATCTGCTGATTCAGCAGTGGAATCAGCGATGCGGTCAAAAATCCGTGCGCCACCGTGCTTTTCCAGGGCGACTCACGCCTCGCCCGCTCCACATCCAGATGAATCCACTGGTGATCGCCAGTGGCGTCCGCGAAGGCCTGAATCATCTCCTGGGTGACCGTTTTCCAGGGACTGTGACCGATGATCTTGCCTTGAAGGCTTTCCAGGTTATTCAGGTCAATCGACAGCATGGCGCACCAAGTCCAAGTCCAAAGTGATCACACCGCGTACCCGGGATTCTTGCTGTCCAGAAGCCGGATCAGCGCCGGCCAGGTCAGCTTCGCGGCCATGCCCAGTTGCTGCGATTGCTCGGCCGTGGTGCGAATGGCCTGTTCTGAAGGCATGCAGGTGGGCCCGCAGCTCTGGGCCTTCACCTGAATTTCACAGGCCTTCATCAGGAAGTACAGATAGGTGAAGGTCTCCGGTACATCCTTGCCCGCCGTCAGCACGCCGTGGTTACGCAGCATCATCATGGACTTGTCACCCAGGTCCCGGATCAGCCGTTCGCGCTCGTCCAGATTCAGGGCCACGCCCTCGTAATCGTGGTAACTGAGGTGGTCGAGGCACAGCATGGCGGTCTGGCTGAGGGGCAGCAGGCCATCCCGGTGAGCGGATACCGCCACACCATCGGGAGCGTGCAGGTGCATCACTGCGCCCGCGTCGTCACGGCCCATATGGATCGCACTGTGGATGGTGAAACCGGCGGGATTAACCCGGCCAAGGCCGGTGGCCTCCACCACCTGGCCCTCGCGGTCCACCTTCACCAGCGACGACGCGGTGATCTCATGGAACAACAAACCGTAAGGGTTGATCAGGAAATGGTGCTCCGGCCCGGGCACCCGGGCCGACAGGTGGGTAAACACCAGGTCATCCCAGCCGAACAGCGCCACCAGCCGGTAGGCGGCGGCGAGTTCGGTGCGCACGTGCCATTCCGCCCTGTTCCGGTCGTCCTGTTCAGGGATCGCGTTTTTGGTCGTCATGTCCGACTCCATGGGCAGACCAGGGGCCTGCCGGTTGCTCGACGTTAACTGGCCTGCAGCAGGGCCGCGTAGCGTTCCAGGTGGACATCGTCATCGCCCAGCTGATGGTTGATCATGATCAGACGCTTGGCGTAGTGCGCGAAGTTGTACTCCCAGGTCATGCCGATGCCTCCATGGGACTGGATGCCGTTCTCGGAGATGAACTGGCCGCTGCGGCCAATCACGTTCTTGGCGGCGGCCAGGATGCGACGGCGTTCATCGCTCTGTTCCTGATCCGCCACGCTGGCAGCCAGAATGGCCATGGAGCGGGCCTGCTCCAGTTCCGACATCATGTCCACCATGCGGTGCTGGAGCACCTGGAACCGGCCAATGGGCACGCCAAACTGCTTGCGCTGTTTAAGGTAGTCCAGGGTCAGGTCGTTGGCCACTTCCATGACGCCCACGGCTTCCGCGCACAGGGCGGCGATGGCGCGGCCGGTCTGATATTCGATCGCCGTGGCGGCCTGGCCTTCGTCGCCGAGCAGGGCGTCGGCACCCACCTGGACGTCGGTCAGGGTGATGTCACAACCTTTCGAACCGTCGATGGTCGGGTAGGCGCGGCGCTCAACGCCGGCGGTGTCCGGGCTCAGGGCAAACAGGCTGATGCCGTTGGCCTCCCGGCTGTCACCAGACGTGCGGGCAGACACGATGATCAGGTCGGCGCAGTGGCCACCGATGACCACCGCCTTGCGGCCATTCAGTACATAACCCTCATCGTTCTTGTCGGCGCGGGTTTCCACGTCATTCAGGTCATAGAAGCTCTGGGGCTCCTGCAGGCCCACGGCGGCTTTCAGTTCGCCGCTGGCGATACCGGCCAGCCAGGTTTCTTTCTGCGTGTCATTGCCGGCCTGGCCGATCAGGCCGCCACCGAGAATGACGGACTGCAGGTACGGCTCCAGGCACAGGCCGCGGCCCAGTTCCGTCATCACTAACTGAACTTCCACGCCGCCACCGCCAAAGCCGCCCAGTTCCTCGGAGAAGGGCACGGCGGTCAGGCCCAGCTCGCTGAGCTGCTGCCAGAAACCGGCACTGAAGCCCAGTTCGGTCTCGCTGAACTCCAGGCGCTTTTCAAAACTGTATTCACCGCGCACCAGGCGGGCCACGGTGTCCTGCAGCATCTGCTGCTCTTCGTTGAGTCGGAAATCCATGGTCGCCTCCTTAAAGCCCGAGAATCATTTTCGACACGATGTTTTTCTGGATCTCGTTGGATCCGCCGAAAATCGACAGCTTGCGGTTGTTGAAGTACTGGGCCGAAAGCGGCGCGGCGTTTTCATCGGACAGGAATTCACCGTCGTAATCCAGGTCCAGCTCTTCTTCCACGAAGGGCAGGGCGTAAGGCCCGATGGCCCGGCGGGCGAGGTCGTTAATGGTCTGCCGGATTTCAGTGCCACGCACTTTCAGCATGGAGCTTTCCGCGCCGGGCATACCACCGCCTTCCACCGAGGCGATAATCCGCAGGTTGCTGATGCCGGCGGCCATCAGGTCGATTTCCACCTGGGCGATGCGCTGGCTGAAGGAGGCATCCTCGATCAGCGGCCGGCCATTCTTGAGCCGGCGTGAGGCCAGCTCCTTCAAGTGGCTCAGTGCTGCCTTGGAAATGCCGATGCCGGCCAGGCCGGTGCGCTCGTAGGTCAGCAGGTACTTGGCGTAGGTCCAGCCCTTGTCTTCTTCCCCGACGAGGTTTTCCACCGGCACCTTCACGTCTTCGAAGAACACTTCGTTGACTTCGCGTTCGCCATCCAGGGTGATGATCGGGCGCACGGTGATGCCCGGGGTGTTCATGTCGATCAGCAGGAAGGAAATGCCTTCCTGGTTCTTGACCTCGGTGTTGGTGCGCACCAGGCAGAAAATCATGTTGGCGTGCTGGCCCAGGGTGGTCCAGGTTTTCTGGCCATTCACTATGTAGTGGTCGCCATCACGCACCGCGCGGGTTTTCAGCGAAGCAAGGTCCGAGCCGGCGCCGGGCTCGGAATACCCCTGGCACCACCAGTCCTCGCCGCTCAGGATACGCGGCAGATACCGCTGCTTCTGCTCCTCGGTGCCGAACTTGATGATCACCGGCGCCACCATGTTCACACCAAAGGGGATCGAGCGGGGTACGCCGTACCGGCAGGACTCTTCGTCCCAGATGTGCTTCTGCACCGGTGTCCATTTCACCCCGCCGTATTCCTCCGGCCAGTGGGTGGCATACCAGCCCTGTTTGCAGAGGATCTTCTGCCAGCGCTGATGGTCTTCTTTGCTCAGGCGGCGGAAGCCCTTCACTTTGGCGGCAAGATCCGCCGGCAGCTTGTCATCAAGGAAGGCGCGCACCTCGTCGCGGAAGGCGAGCTCCTCGGCGGTGTAGTTCATGTTCATGGCTTAACCTCTGTTTGCTTCACAGCGAAAATATATACCGCATAGCAGAATTACTCAATGATCCTTGAAGATCTTGTGCCCTGTCAATGGCAGTGAAACAAGAAAACACAGAGTAATTACGACTTTCATCAAAATTTGGTTTCATGAACTTGTTGATCGAAAAGTCATCGTCTATATTCGTGATCACGGAAGCTGGTACTGCTAGGCGGAATTTAAAATAACAACAATACCGCAGAGCGAAACTAGACCGTTAACCAGGTTAGTTTGGATTGGTACAGGCAGTGCCAGCCGCCGGAGAGGAACAACAAAGACACCAACCAACTCCGTTACGAGGACAGACATGACAACAACAATACGCCCAAAAACGAGCCCCCTGGCTCGCGCCCTGACCCTGGCCAGCCTGACCATGGTCGTCCTGGGCCCGGTGAATGCCCAGGCTCAAAACCCGTCGGAACTGGATCAGCTTCGCCAGCGAGTGGAGATGCTGGAAAGCAAACTTGAGAATGCGGTATCCACGGCGCCGGAACTCCAGGAAGACAATACCTACCTGCTGCGGGATGGTGATGGCATCAAGATTGGTGACACCACGATTTCGTTCGGTGGCTTCGTCAAGGCCGATGCCATTTTCGGTTCTAACGGCAATGGCAGCCTGAACGGATACAGTGTGGGCCTGCCCAGAACGTTCGCCAAGGCGGCAAAGTCCGGGAAAAGTGACTGGAAGACCGGCTTTTCCGCCCGGGAATCCCGGATCAGCATTGGTACCCGCACCGATGATGTGGCCGGCCACACCCTGACGACCTACATCGAGATGGACTTCAATCAGGATCTCAACGACGGTTTCAGTGAGACCGGAAATGAAATTGTCTCCAACAGCTACGCCCCGCGCCTGCGCCAGGCCTATGGCTCCTGGAACAACTGGGACTTCGGCCAGACTTACACCACTTTCACTGATCTGGCCGCCATGCCCGAGATTCTGGACCAGGGCAAACACGCGGCCTTTATCTACGCAAGCCAGCCCCAGATCCGTTACAACCTGGCGGCGCCGGGCGGCAAGCTGATGGTGTCGCTGGAAAACCCGGAAGACGGCTACTACGGGAACTCCTACGACGACCAGACCTACCCCGATCTTGCGGTGCGTTATCAGTTGCGTAGCAAGCTGGGCCTGTACTCCATTGCCGGGCTGGTTCGGCATTTCGAGGACGATGCGGCGGATCAGACCGAAACCGACGGAGCAGTCTCCCTGAGTGCCCGCATTCCCACCGTCGGGCGTGACGATCTGCGCCTGCAGTATAGCTATGGCGCGCTCGGGCGCTACATGGGGCTGCTGAGCTATCCCGATGTGGATCTGGCCGCTCTGGCCGGCGGTCAGGTGGAGCCGCTGAGAACCTTTGGTGCCACGGCAGCCTACCGGCACTTCTGGGCTCCGGCCTGGCGCAGCACCCTGTCGGTCTCCCATACCGAAATCGTGGATGATCTGAGCTCACCGCCAGGCGGCACGCTGAGCTACTTCGACACGTCCAGTTCGGTGCACGCCAACCTGCTGTGGTCGGCGCACCCCAACCTGACCCTGGGCCTGGAATACGCCTACTGGGACTTTGGCGAAATCGCCACCGCCGGCAGCGAGCAGTATGAAGAGGTGATTGCCTCCGCCAAGCTGAGCTTCTGATCAGGCCCCGGTATGCCTTGATAATCATCAACATTCACCTTTGATGCACCCCCGGGTTGTGGTAGAAGTAGAGTCGAATGCTTAACGTAATGCCTTGAAGGCTGGTACATGACTCGAACGCCACCACTGCAAACCGCTAGCCGTCTGTGTCTGACGTTGCTGATGGCGTTGGCGTTTTTTACCTGGGGGGCGTCCGGGGTTTCGGCGCCGGCACTGGACCAGCAGTTTGATGAACCTGGCTCCTTCTCGGTGGCACTGGTTCACGGGTCTGGTGATTCCTCGTCGCCGGAACCGGGCGCATTTAACACCCATGTCCCGGGCTTTCCTCTGGACACCGCGCTGTCCACCTGTTCACCCAGCCTGTTTTTCGTTGAGCCCCCGGCCCGTTTCCTCAGCTATCCGGCTATGCCACAAGGCCCCCCTGTCCTCGTCTGAACGCCGTCCAGGTATATCGCATGCTGTCCGACCGTGAGTTATCACGAGGGCCATGCAGGATTTTCGGAATCAACGAGGTTCATCATGAACAGGCAATTTCACGCACTACCCGTGCGCAGTCTTGCGCGCACTTATTCTCTGGGCACGATCAAGCCCGCCTATAACATCGGCAGTGACGACTCCGCCGTGCACCTTCTCGCCGACTTCTGCCAGCACCGTCCCCCGGCGCTGGACTCTGATATGAGCGTTTCCGAAGCCCGGCTGTGGATGAAGATGGCGGACACAGCGTATAAACTGGTGGAAAACAGCATGGGTGAATGCATCGGGCTGATTACCATCGCTGCCATCAACGGCGAGCTGCCACTGAGTTTGGCCAGCCGCCGGGGTGTTGAGCCCGGGGATATCCGGGTCAAGGATGTCATGAGCAAGCTCAGCAGCCTGCCCGCCATTCATTACCGTGACCTGTGCAAGGCGACGGTCGGTGACCTTGTCAGCACTTTCCGCACCGTGCATGAAGAGTATGTTCTAGTGGTTGACGATGACCGTTCCCGCCCGGGAGAGGAGTACCTTCGCGGTATTGTTTCTGCCGGCCAGTTGGTGGAGAAACTGCGTATCCCCATTGATCTGGAGCATCGGGCGACATCGTTTTCGGAAATTGTCAGCGTGGTCCAGGGCCACGTCTGAGGATACCGGTTAACGGTATCCCCGCTCGAGGGGCCGGTCAGGGAGGGCCGGCCCCGTTGTACCAACCAACGCCAAATATGGAGGTAAACCCATGGCCATAAGGAAGCTGCTGATCGCCAACCGAGGTGAGATCGCGGTCAGAATTGCCCGGGCCTGTAACGAGTTGGGGATTCGCTCGGTGGCGATTTACTCGGAAGCCGACGAATACTCCCTGCACGTAAAAAAGGCCGACGAGGCCTATCAAATCAGCAAGGACCCCCTGTCGGGGTACCTGAACCCGCATCATATTGTGAATATGGCGGTGGAAACCGGCTGTGATGCCCTGCATCCCGGCTATGGGTTTTTATCGGAAAACGCCGAACTCGCCGCCATCTGCGAGCGGCGCGGCATAACCTTTGTGGGGCCGTCTGCTGACGCAATCGCGTCGATGGGTGACAAAACCCAGGCAAGGAAAACCGCGCTTGCGGCGGGTGTGCCGGTAACCCCGGGCTCCGAGGGCAACCTCAAGGATGTCGAGGATGCGGTGGCCCAGGCGGCCGACATCGGCTACCCGGTGATGCTGAAAGCCACCTCCGGTGGTGGTGGCCGGGGTATCCGCCGTTGCGATAATGAAAAGGAACTGCGTCAGAACTACGACCGGGTGATTTCCGAGGCCACCAAGGCGTTTGGCAGCGCCGAAGTGTTTCTGGAGAAGTGCATCATCGAGCCGCGCCACATTGAGGTGCAGATTCTCGCCGACAGCCACGGCAACGTGGTGCATCTATACGAGCGTGACTGTTCGATTCAGCGCCGTAACCAGAAATTGATTGAGCTGGCGCCGTCGCCCCAGTTGGAAGAAAGCCAGCGCGAGTACATTGGCGACCTGGCCCGGCGGGTGGCCCGGCAGTGTGGTTATGAAAACGCCGGAACCGTGGAGTTCCTCCTCGACCACGACGGCAGCTTCTACTTCATGGAAATGAACACCCGGGTGCAGGTGGAGCACACCATCACCGAAGAAATCACCGGGGTCGACATCATCAAGGCCCAGATTCGCATTGCCGGCGGCGAGCCGCTGTGGCTGAAGCAGGAAGACATCAGCTACCGGGGCTTCGCGGCCCAGTTCCGGATCAACGCCGAAGACCCGAAGAACGGCTTCCTGCCCAGTTTCGGGCGGATCAGCCGCTATTATTCAGCCGGTGGGCCGGGCGTACGTACCGATGCCAACATGTACACCGGCTATGAGATTCCGCCCTATTACGACTCCATGTGCGCCAAGCTGATTGTCTGGGCCATGGACTGGCCGGAACTGATTGACCGCTCTCGCCGGGCATTGAACGACATGGCGATTTACGGCGTTCAGACCACCATCCCCTATTACCAGCAGATCCTCAATCACCAGGATTTCCAGGCGGCCAATTTCAACACCGGCTTTGTGGAAAACAATCCGCAACTGCTTGAGTACAGCACCAAGACCCGCCCGGAATCCATTGCCACCGCCATCGCCGCCGCTATCGCGGCCCAGGCGGGGCTGTAAAACGAATATCGGAGAGATCCACCATGAGCAAACGCAAGATTCACATTACCGACGTTATCCTCAGGGACGCCCATCAGTCCCTGATCGCCACCCGCATGCGCACCGAAGACATGTTGCCGGCCTGCGAGTGGCTGGATCAGGCTGGTTACTGGTCCCTGGAGTGCTGGGGCGGCGCCACCTTCGATGCCTGTGTCCGGTTCCTCAAGGAAGATCCGTGGGAGCGCCTGCGCAGCCTGCGCAAGGCCCTGCCCAACACCCGGCTGCAAATGCTACTGCGCGGCCAGAACCTGCTGGGCTATCGCCATTACGGCGACGATGTGGTGGAAGCCTTCGTGGCCAAGGCCGCGGAAGATGGCATCGACGTGTTCCGTATTTTTGATGCCCTGAACGACGTCAGAAACCTGGAAACCAGCATCAAGGCGGTGAAAAAGGCCGGCAAGCATGCCCAGGGTACCCTGTGTTACACCGTCAGCCCGGTTCATGGCACCGACGCCTATCTGGAACAGGCCAAAGCCATGGCGGACATGGGTGCTGACAGCATTGCCATCAAGGACATGGCCGGGTTGCTGACCCCGGCGGTGACCGCGGACTTGGTGGGCAAGCTCAAGAAGGCCCTGAAACTGCCGGTATTCCTGCATTCCCACGCCACCTCCGGCATGGCGCCCATGTGCCAGTGGGCCGCCATGGAAGCGGGCGTGGATCATATTGATACCGCGTTGTCGGCCTTTGCTGGCGGTACCAGCCACCCGCCCACGGAGTCGCTGGTGGCAGCACTGCATGACGCCGGCTACGAGACCGGGCTCAATCTTGAATTACTGGATAAGGCTACGAAGCATTTCCGGGAAGTGCGGGCGAAGTATCACCAGTTTGAGAGCGCCTACAACGGTGTGGATACCTCGGTGCTGCTGTCTCAGGTGCCGGGGGGCATGATGTCCAACCTCGCCAATCAGTTGAAGGAACAGGGCGCCCTGGACCGGATCCAGGATGTGTTCGAGGAAATCCCCCGGGTGCGGAAGGATCTGGGCTACCCGCCGCTGGTGACACCGACCTCCCAGATCGTCGGGACCCAGGCGGTGATCAACGTACTGGGTGGCAAGCGCTACGACACCATCACCAACGAAGTGAAAAAATACCTGCAGGGCTGGTATGGCAAGGCGCCGGCGCCGGTGGATTCTGCTCTTCAGCGTCGCGCCGTGGGCAAGGAGGAGCTGATCGAAGAGCGGCCGGCGAACCTGATTCCCCGGGAACTGAACGAATTGCGCGAGCAGGTGGGCGATCTGGCCGAGAGCGACGAGGATGTCCTCACCTACGCCATGTTCCCGGACCAGGCCAAAGCGTATCTGGAGCAACGCCGTGACGGCACCCTGCAGCCGGAGCCACTGGAGCCCATTCCCACCGGCAAGTCCGGCGGTAGTGTGTCCACCCAGTTCAAGATCAAGGTGCACGGCGAGAGTTACGATATCCATGTGACCGGTGCCAACCCGGTCAGCGATACCCAGCGCCGGTTCTACATGACCGTGGATGGCGTGCCGGAAGAGATTCAGCTGGAGTCCCAGGGTGACGGCAGTGAGGGTGGTCGCAAGAGCAGTGGCCGGGCTGGTGCTGCCAAGGAAGGGCACGTTACCACGAGCATGCCGGGTAACATTGTCGATGTGCTGGTCAAAGTGGGCGATAAGGTCGAGGCCGGCGATCCGGTGTTGATCATTGAAGCCATGAAAATGGAGACCGAGGTCAAGGCGACGATGTCCGGAGTGATCAAGGAGGTCATGATTGCCAAGGGCGATCGGGTGACTCCCGGTGAGGCGCTTATCGAAATAGAGTAATGCGTTCGGGGGGTTGCGGCCCCCGGATGTCCCCTTCGTTTACAGGTGGGCCGAGACGCCCAGCGTAACGGTCTGTCGGTTGTACCGGTAGCGGGGAAGGTTGCTGTCGTTGCCCGCATGGCGCCAGGTTGCCAGCAGCGAGAAGGTGTTGTTGATGCGGTAGTCGCCATGGACGGACAGGGTAAGCCGCTGGTCCTCCCGGCGGATGATCAGGGTGCCTTCGGGGACACGCAGTTGGTGTGCGGTCCGATAGAAATTGTATCGGTACCGCACGGCTACCCCGAGTGACCAGGTCTCGGTGATCCGATAGTCACCGCGGACACCGAGAGTCTGGCCCAGGGGGGAGACACTGAAGTACTCATCTCCCGTGTTCAGGTTTTCCCGGTCATCGTAATCCACGCGATAGTGCACATGGCCCCGCCAACGCCCCATTGCCGTCCGGTAGCCGGCGTCCAGCTGGTAGTGCTGGCCGTTGTAGGCCTGGTACCGCCGGCTGGCCTCGACCTGTTCGGCCCGGGCTGCCAGTGTGCAGCGGGCCTGCTCCCCGGCAATTGCACACGTCCTCGACGTTACCTCGGCAAACAGTCGGCCACGATGCTCCCGTGCCTTGCCACCCTGCCAGTACTGGTCGCCGCCCACCCCTGCGCTGATCCGGTAGGGCGGGCTTTTATGCACCCAGGCGGAGTCGAGCTGAACTATCTCGGAATCGAAGGCTTCCTCGGAAAGGTAATGGCGGGCATACAGCCGGGCACTGACCTTCAGCGCACCCTGGCCACGCTGGTAAGGATACCCGGTCACTGCATTTGCTGATTCCAGGAATCCTCCATCGAGTGTACTCGCCGCACCGTCGGGAAACAGGCCGATATTTTCTTCGTGTCCGGCGGACAGGGAGACCAGCGCCTGCCAGTATGTCCGGGCATCGTCGGGCGACAGTTCCCGTAATCGGGCGCGGGCCAGCCGAAGCAGTTTTTCGTCGCCGTTTGACTGTGCAACCTCCCGGAACCAGTTGGCGGCTTGCCCGGTTTCATTTTGCGCCAGTGCGACCAGACCCAGGTTGTACTGGGCCAGAACCCTCTGTCGGGTGTCGAGTAACTGACGAAACATTCGCTCGGCGTTGCGGTAGGCGCCAGTCTGGTAATACGCCACACCGAGGTTGTAGGTCAGTGCCCGTGACGTCATTCCTTTCGCTGCAGCAGCTTCGAGCAGGGTAACTGCTTTTTCGGGCTGATTGGCCTGGAATGCGGCGATGCCGGCCCGAAAGTGTCGTGTTGCGTCGGCCGTGTGTTCGCTGGCCATGACCGGCCGCATGAGGGTGACGGTCAGCAGGCACAAAGTGAAAAGACAACGGAGCAAGCATTCGTCCCTTGAGCTGTTGGGGTAGGTTCAAGGGTAGCTTAACCTGGAAGCCCGGGCGAGCGGCAATCGCCAGTCACTGTCAGTCACCGCCAGTCACTGCGAGGTGATACCGTTCAGCGTGGAATCCGTGCCGTCCAGCAAATCCAGGTTGTCTCCGGGCAGCGCCGGGTCCAGGGGTTCGAGCGGCGGTGTGTCCAGCTCGGGTGACAGCGGCGTTGATTCGCCTGGTAACTCCAGTTCCAGCGCGTCACGGTTTTCACGAGCCTGCGCAGACAAGGATTCCTCCAGTGTGCGGGCCTCGCTGGATAGCTCACGCGCATCCAGGTCGCCGGTGCTTTCGCCATAGCCAAGCTCGTTCACCGATTTGGGTAACTCCAGTTCCTGCACAAAGGTGGAGTCCAGCGCTTCTTCGTCGACAACCATGCGCATGGTGATGCCGGAGTCGGAGTCCGCCAGGGCCATTACCGGGCTGAAAAGCGCAGCCATGGCCAGGGTCTGGAAACTTTTGATGGCAGAGTACCGAGATAAAATCATGACGATGGCTCCAGTGTCTTGCCAATGTCGGCTTTGAAGGTCTGCCGCTTGTTGCCGTCATCCAGGTGGGCGACGAGTGTGCCCTGGCCCGGAAAAAGAACGTTGAGTGGCAGTGCCAGAATGTTGTCACCGGGTTTCAGGCTGACTTTCCAGCTTACCGTGTGGCGCCCCGGGAAAGGCACCAGCTCAACGTTGGGCGGTAGCTCCAGGGTCAGGGTGACATTCTGGACGGGTTCATCGGAATTGAATGCCAGCCTGACGGTTTGCCGGGTTCCGGTATCGGCTTGCGTCGGCGCCTTCGCAGAAGGTGGTGTGGAGGCAAAAAATTCACTGCCAATAAACATTCCTGCTACCAGCGCTGCCGCCACGGCACTGCCCCAGGGTATCCAGTTGGATGATGGCCGTGATTTACGCGCGGCGGGGTGGCCGACAGCGCCCCGGAGAATCCGTGTTTCGAATCCGGCCTCCGGTTCCGGCGCCTTTTCCATTCTTACACCCTGTGTCACCGACTCCGCTGCCCGCAGGCTGGCCATGCATTGGCTGCAGCCGGCCGAATGCTGGCGCATGCGGGCCTCGACCGTGGCGTCGAGTTCGCCGGCCGCCATGGCATCCACATCGTGTAAAAACTGTTGGCAGTTCATGTTATTCACCTCGTTCCAGTTCACGCAGTGGCGGCTCAAAAAGTTCCAGCTCTTCCTGTAATTTTGTGCGCAACAGGGCCCGGGTCCGGTGAAGCCTGGATTTAACCGTGCCCAATGGTATATCCAGGATGTCGGCGATGTCTTCCAGGCGCCAGCCGTCCGCATCGTGTAGCAGCAGGATGGTTTTCTGATCCAGCGGCAATTCATTGATCAGCCGTCGCAAGGCGGCGTTGTGGGAATGGCGCTCAAGAGCATCCAGCGGATCGGCACTGTTCCCTGGCACGGTTTCCAGGAACGGGGTCTGGTGCTCAGGATCGTCAAGGGAACTGGCTGTCAGTTCCCGGCCGGTTGGTCGCTTGCGAATGCTGTCTACAAACTGGCGATAGAGTACCCGGTTGAGCCAGGGCCGAAGGTCTCTCACCTGCTCAAGCTCATCCAGCCTTGTGAACAGTTTGGCCACAACATCCTGCACCAGATCCTCGGCATCGTGGGAACGGCCTGTCAGACGGAAGGCAAAGGTGAACATGGGCTTCAGGTGCGGCTGAACGAGTTGTTCAAAGCGCTTTGATCGGGACTGGCGGAATGTGAGCAAGGCCAAGCGGATACCCCTGAGTGTCATTCCATGCACGGGCCGGGCCGTGGGAGGTGCGGGATTATTGTTCTTGGAGCCATGTTACCAGCCCGGGGGTCATCCGGGAATTTTCAATTGTTAAAAAATGAATATTAATTTCTATTTTCTTTCAATGCGTTGTGACCTTTTTTGTCATATTGCCAAAAAAACAGGATCAGGTGTCGGAACTTTTACCATTAGACATACGTGGGAGGCGATTGAGGCGCGGGAAGCGCAGAACGACAAAAACAGAGGTGCAGAATATGGTAATCCGCAACGCCTTACTGGCGGCCGTGTCTATGGTTTCACTGGGGCTGGCCGGTTGCCTGGAGAGCAGCCGCGAGACCCGGACAAACGCTGATCCGGAGTACACGATTGACAGTGGATTGATTGAGCGTGGTGTCCATCCGCTCTTCGATCCGCTCAAGACCGAATTCCCGATTCCCAGTGATGCCCTGTTCTTTCTGAGTGAAACCGACGACGGAACCATGCTGGATGGCACGGATCCGGCGAATCCGGTGACCACCGGCATCGGTTTTCTGGATGGCAATTCCGTACTGGCCCCCATCGATATCAAAATCAGCGCCAGCCTTGATAGCCAGCAGGTTCTCGATGCCCGGGGTTTTGTGGAGGTGAATGGCGAGGTTGTCCCCAATCCGGCTCAGAATGCATTCCTGATTCCGGTGGAGTATGCCGCCGGTGATCCGCTCAGGCCGTTGGCATCGGAAGTGGCGGGCCTGGTACCTGCCGCCCGCTATCGCCAGGCACTGCGGCTTGAGGCCCAAGGCGATGCAGCGGGTGCTGATGCCATCTTCAGTGAGTTGCTTGAGGAAACGGTAAGGATCGAACTGCTGGACATCGATGGTGGCCAGAACAATCTTGTTCGCCTGTTGCCGACTCAGCCGCTGGCTGAGAAAACCCGGTATGTTCTCGCGCTGACCAATGGCATTGTTGACGCTCAGGGAACGCCTCTTGTGGGTTCACCGACCTACCAAAGCGTGGCGGACCCTGACCGGACGCTGTCCAACGCCGCGTTCCAGCCGTTTCGGGAGGCGATGTTGCCGGCCCGCCGGCTTGCCGCAGATTACTTTGATTTCAAGCGGTCGTATCCGGCGGCTGAGGCCTTCCCGCCGGACTTTGACGATGTCGTCTACTCCACGACGATCACCACAACAGCGGTGGACGATGTACTGTTGGCCAACGCCGCGCCGATCACCTATTTCCGGTCCATGCTGGAAATTGCGCAACGTCAGAACGAACTCCCCCGGTTGGTCGACGGTTTTTACAACCTGAGTAACCAGCCTCTGCCCGACGGGGCGACCGCTGAAGAACAGAGCCTGAATACGACCTTGTTCAACACGCTGACCGACCCGGCCTTCCGGTTGTATGACGACAACCTGGCGACGATTCTGTCGGACGCGCAGGCGGCGAGTGCGATGGTGACGTATTCAGACATCGTGGTCGACGCCCGGGCGGACCGACGTATTGCCCATGTCATTCAGGTGGCGGCTGCTCTGGCAACCGATGCCAGCATCGACGTCAGTGCCGATGCCCAGGCGCTGGCAACGGCGGCGGACCCCCTGATCGATACCCCAAAGCCCCGCAACGTTCGCATCCTCAGCCAGAAAGATGGCGGCGATGTGAACCCGGCCCTGGCTCAGGAAGTGGGGGGTACACCCCTGAATATCCACGTTTACGAAGGTGAAATCACCTTGCCCTATTTCCAGGCTTTGCCCCTGGACGGTGACGGTACCCCCATTACCTCGGAGAACTGGATGCCAGCCGACTTCTCGGCTGATGAAGCACTCGGAAACGCTCCGTCGGACAAGGTTACCTACCGTTTCCCGTTCATCGGCAAGAGGGCCGACACCACGGTCCCGATTGTGGTCGCCGCGCCGGATACCGATCAGACGCTGATTGCCTCGCAACAGCCTCTTAACGGGTATCCGGTAATCATTTACCAGCACGCGGTGACCACGGATCGCTCGGCCATTCTGCCATTGGCCACGGCGGCCGGCCTGCTGTGCGCCGATCCGAACAACAGTCATGACTGCTTTGTCACTATCGGCATAGACCAGCCACTGCACGGTATTTTTGACCAGGGCTTGGTAGGCCTGACGCCGATCACCAACCAGGCAGGGGCATCGGCCGACGCGACGGAACGGCACTTCGGTTTCGCGGCCAATGCAAACCTGGCAGCCACGCCCGCCGCTGAACTGGAGTCTCCGGAGTCTGGCAGCCTGTTCCTGAATTTCGCCAACTATGCCAATACCCGGGACAACATGCGTCAGGGCGCACTCGATCTGTTAAACGTGAACGCCTCGTTACAGGCCATTGAGGATGCCATAAACGCCTGTACCGACTGCCCGCAGAATCTGAATCTGGACCCTGATCGGGTTTACTTTGTCAGCCATTCCCTGAGCGGCATGGGTGGCGTTGCGGTTCCCCCGGTGACGAACGCGGCCGTAGCCGCTGGCAATAGCAACCTGCATCCGATCCTCGCGTCGAACCTGTTCAACACGGGTGGTCAGTTCTCCCGTCTGGTGGAAAACTCCCAGTCCGTGGCGCCCCGGGTACTGCCGGGGCTGGACGCCGCCTCCGACGGCCTGTTGGCGCAGGGGCGCACCGAACTGAACATCTATTTCAATGTGTTCCAGGCCCTGCTCGATTCCGCCGACCCGGTGGCGTTCGCCCCCTTTTATCGGGGAACGCCGACGTTGCTGACGGAAATTGCCGGAGTGCCCGATGACCCGGATCGCCCCACCGACAATACGGTGCCCAATGCGGCGGACGCGGTGCTTTTCCCACTGCCACCGCTATCCACCACGATCCCGGAGACCGGGTTTGTCATCGAAGGCGAGAACATGCCGCTGGCCGGAACCGACCCGATGGCCGTGGTGATGGCTGCGGGGTCCACGCCGATTGACACCGATGGCCTGCCTTATATCACCCGTTATCTTGAAGGTTCCCACGGTAATCCGATCTCGGCAGGGCAGAAGAGTGCCGACCCGTTCTCGTCCCGGGCGGTGTTCGACGAAATGACCGCGCAAATGCTGCAGCTGTTTTCGGACGGCACGGTCTCCGTTGTTAACCCCTGCGTGGTCAAGGACGCCGATACGTCTGGCACCGACTGTTCCGACGGTGGTGGCAATACCGACGCCGGCGACTCCTCAGATGGAGGTGACGGAAGCGGTGGCGGCGACGATGGCCCCATTGGTGGCGGTGATATCTTGCCGATCTGACCGACCCATGCGGTGCTCCGACTGGAGGGGCACCACGATTTCCAGGAACACCAAGTCAAATCATGGCGTTAGCCTCGCCACACGGGGAGGCTTTGCCTAAAACCTGCGGAGTAACTCGCAATGACAACAACAAACTCCACATTGCCCAAGCTGGCGCGCCTGGCATTGGCGCTGAATATAGCCGGTCTTTCCGCGCCAGCCGCCGCCTTCGATTTCGAGATCTACGAGATCGATGCCTCATTCAGCACCACGTTGACGGCGGGTATTGCCTACCGCCTGGAGGATCAGGACGAGGACCTGATTTCCCAGGGCAATCTGGGCCCGGAGTTCGCCTTCAGTAACACCGGCGCCTCATCCAACAACTTTGACGACGGCAACCTCAATTTCGAGAAAGGCACGCCTTATTCACAAATCCTGCGAGGTCGTAGCGAGCTGTTTCTCGACTATGCGCCGGACAGTGACACATTGACCCGGGTTGGTGCGCTGGTTCGCGGCACCTACTACTACGACCATGAACTGAAAGACAACCCACGGGCGGTAGACCCCGTGGGTCAGCGCCGCACGCTGAATGAGGAGGCGCTTGATAACGCCGCCGGCGCCGACCTTCTCGACGCGTATGTATTCACCGATTGGTACTTTGGCAATACGCCGGTGTCCATTCGCTATGGCCGGCAAGTGGTTAACTGGGGCGAAAGCACGTTTATCCTTGGTGGCATCAATGTCGTCAACCCGATCGATGTGCCGGCGTTCCGGGCACCCGGCGCGGAGCTCAAGGACGTTCTGCTGCCTGTTGAAATGCTGTACACCTCGGTTGGCATTACCCCGGAAGTCACGCTGGAAGCCTTTGTTCAGACCGACTGGGAATCGTTCCGTATTGATGACTGCGGCACCTTCTTTTCATCCGCCGACGTGGCTGCGGACGGATGCGGTCCGGTGCTTCTGGCCGGCCAGGTGCCGGACTCCCAGGCTTTCGAGGAAGGCTTCATTGCGCCGCGACTGGGCGACCGGGAGCCGGGTGACAAGGATCAGTTCGGGGTAGCGGCCCGCTGGTTCGTCACCGAACTGGACGCGGAACTTGGCTTCTTCTACACCCGTTACCACAGCCGGCTGCCATATATCAGTGGCGTTGTTAACAACCCGTCATCGCCGGAAGCCAACCAGATGCGGGATCCGAGCAAGCCCGACTCGCGCTTCCCGAGCTATTTCATCGAGTACCCCAAGGGCATCGACCTGTTTGGCCTGAGTATCAACACGACTCTGCCGACGGGGACCTCATTGGGCGCGGAATACAGCTTCCGGCCCAACCTGCCGGTTCAGTGGAACACCTTCGAGTTGATCTATGGCGGCCTGCAGCAACGCGGACCGGACGGGCAGATCATCAGCAAACTGGAGCAGCGCGAACGGGCGAACGGTGGCAATTACGCCGGCGACGCCGTGGACGGCTACGATCGCTTCAAGGTTTCCCAGGCCCAGGCCACGATGATCCACTTCATTGATCGTGTCATGGGGGCAGCCCGGTTCATTATCGTGGGCGAGGTGGGCGCCACCTACATCCACGATTTGCCGCCGACGTCGGAAGCCCGTTATGGCCGCTCCGGTATCTACGGTGTGGGTCCGGTGCCACTGGATGGCCCCAGCTTCTCGGGTGATTTCTGTAGTCAGGGAACCGACGAAGTCCCCCGTCTCAACATCAACGCAAGCAACTGTCGTGGCGATGGCTTTACCACGTCATTCTCCTGGGGCTACCGAACCCTGTTTGTCTGGGACTACCCGGATGCCGTTGCCGGTGTAAACCTGCGCCCGAAGCTGTTCCTGTCCCATGACGTGAGTGGCTATGCGCCCGATCCGGGAGGCAACTTCCAGGAAGGCAATAAATCGGTGGGGCTGGGTGTCGACGCCACGTACCAGAATGCCTACAAGGCCTCAGTCAGTTACACGAATTATTTCGGCGGCGATTTCAACGTCACCAACGACCGGGACTTCGTTTCCGCCTCCATTTCCTATTCCTTCTAACCAACCGTCAACGTGAAAGGAGTGTTCTCCCATGAACATGATGCAAACCCTTCTATGTGGTGCCGTTGCAGGGGCCCTGTTTGCCGCTGTACCGGCAGCCGCTGCCGTATCCCAGGCCGAAGCCGCCAAACTGGGTGATAGCCTGACGCCCGTTGGGGCCGAGAAGGCCGGCAACGGCGATGAGATCCCGGCCTGGACCGGCGGACTGACTGAAGCGCCTGCCGGCTATAAAGGCGATGGCCGCTACGTGAATCCGTTCCCGGATGACAAAGAGCTGTTCCGGATTGGTCAGAGTAATGTCGACCAGTACGCCGACAACCTGACGCCGGGGCAGATCGCCATGATCCGCACCTACGACGACTACTTCCTTCCGGTGTACCAGACCCGCCGGTCAGGAACCTACCCGGAAGCGGTGCAGCAGAAAACCATCGAAAACGCCACAAAAGTTGACCTGGTGGAGAGTGGCAATGGTCTGAAGAACTACCAGACAGCCATTCCCTTTCCGATTCCGAACAATGGTCTTGAGGCCATTTTCAATCACATTACCCGCTATCGCGGTGGTTCATTCACTCGCAACGTTGCCCAGGTGACGCCCCAGCCAAACGGGGATTTCAGCCCGGTCAAATTTACCGAGTCGTTCACCGAGCGGGTGGCCCTGGAGGATTACGATCCCGCCGAGGACCCGAATGTGATGTTTTATTTCAAGCAGGCCATTACCGCGCCATCGCGGCTGGCGGGTAACGTGCTTCTTGTTCACGAGACCATCAACCAGGTCAAGGAGCCCCGGCGCGCGTGGCTGTACAATTCCGGCCAGCGTCGTGTACGTCGTGCGCCGAACGTGGCCTATGACGGCCCTGGCACGGCGGCGGACGGGCAGCGCACCTCCGATAATCTGGACCTCTACAACGGCTCTCCGGACAAATACAACTGGAAGCTCAAGGGCAAAAAAGAGTTATACATTCCCTACAACTCCTACCGCCTGGCCAGTGCTGATCTGAGTTATGAGGACATTATCAAGCCTGGCCACATTGACCAGAGTCTCGCCCGCTATGAGTTGCACCGGGTATGGCATGTGACTGCGACCCTGAAGGATGAGGAACGTCACGTTTACGAAGTGCGGGATTTTTACATTGATGAAGACACCTGGCAGATCGCCGTGGTCGACCATTATGACGGTCGCGGGAACCTCTGGCGGGTAGCTGAGGCGCATGCCATGCAGATCTACGACGCGGACATTCCGGCTTACGCGTTTGAAACCCTTTACGACCTGCTGTCTGGCCGTTACCTGGTGATGGGGCTGACCAACGAGGAGGATATCCCCTACGAGTACGGTACGGAGCGAAGCTCCCGGGAATACACCCCGGCTGCGCTTCGTCGCGCGGGTGTTCGCTGAATCAGGCTTTTTTCAGAGAGACAGACCACTGGCACAGGTCATCGTGCCGGTGGTTTCAGTCGGGAGGTTTCAGATGCTGGATATATTGGCGCAGGTTCGTTTGCTTGATATTGAAGACCGGCTGGTTTACCGCAAAGGACAGTGGTTTATCCGGACGCGGGAAATTCAGGAAGGCGGGCCCTTCGACAGCCGGCTTGAGGCGGTCGAAGGGCTGTTCCGGCATGTGGCTGTGTGTACGGGGCGGTTGAACCACTGCGACCACAAATCGGCGCTTGCCTTTATCAGGCACTCCGTGAGGACGTGCACAGAACCCTCCTGTGAGCTCTGTGCCGACCTGATGGCTGTGTTGCCATTTGAGCCGGCGGTTCAGTCTCAGCTAAAAGCCTGAAGGCCGGTCTGGCCACGACCCAGGATCAGGGCGTGGACGTCGTGGGTACCTTCGTAGGTGTTCACGGCCTCCAGGTTCATCACGTGGCGGATCACGTGGTACTCATCCGCGATGCCATTGCCGCCGTGCATGTCCCGGGCAACCCGGGCGATGTCCAGGGCCTTGCCGCAATTGTTGCGCTTGAGCAGGGAGATGGCGTCTGGCGTGGCGGTGCCGGCATCCATCATCCGGCCCAGTTGCAGGACGGCCTGCAGGCCGATAGTGATCTCGGTCTGCATATCCACCAGTTTCTTCTGGATTAGCTGGTTGGCGGCCAGGGGCTTGCCGAACTGCTTGCGTTCCAGGGTGTAGTTGCGGGCTGCGTGCCAGCAGAATTCAGCGGCGCCCAGGGAGCCCCAGCTGATACCGAAGCGGGCCTTGTTCAGGCAGCTGAACGGACCTTTCAGGCCCTCCACATCCAGCTTGTTTTCCTCAGGCACAAACACCTCGTCCATGAAGATGGAGCCGGTTTCGGAGGCACGCAGGGAGAATTTGCCCGGAATCTTCGGAGTGTCCAGGCCCTTGGCACCCTCGCGCTCAATCACGAAGCCGGTGACGGTGCCGTCCAGCTTGGCCCAGACCACGCACACGTCGGCGATGGGCGAGTTGGTGATCCAGGTTTTGGAACCACTGACCAGATAGCCGCCATCCACTTTTTTGGCGCGGGTTTCCATGCTGCCCGGATCGGAGCCGTGGTTGGGTTCGGTCAGGCCGAAGCAGCCCACCAGTTCACCGGAGGCCAGTTTCGGCAGCAGGCGTTTTTTCAGGGCTTCCTGGCCGAAGGCGTGGATCGGGTGCATCACCAGAGAGGATTGCACACTCAGGGCTGAGCGATAGGCGGAATCCACCCGCTCCACTTCCCGGGCGATCAGGCCATAGCACACGTGATTCAGACCCGGCCCACCGTACTCTTCCGGCAGGGTGGCGCCGAGCATACCCAGCTCGCCCATGTCGTTAAAAATCGTGCGGTCGAATTTTTCGTGCCGGTTGGCCTCGGTGATGCCGGGCATCAGGCGCTGGTCGCAGAAGCTGCGAATGCTGTCCCGTACCTGGCGTTCAGTCTCGTCCAGTTGGGTATCGAATTGCAGCAGGTCATCCCAGGGTGCGGAAGCCATGGTTGTTCTCCTCGATAGACTCAGTGGTTACCTTTCAGTAACGCGTTCAATAACCCGTAACTTGCTCAATAACAGCAGCCATGCCCTGGCCGGCGCCAGACCTCTATTCTGATCCTCATGGTGCCAGTAGGAAAGGCGGCGGACTTGTTTTGCTGCATGTGCTACTATTGTTCCATATGGTTTCATACAGCGAAACACAGTTTTGTAATTGAATGATTCAAGACTAATCCGGGCGTGGGGGAAATGCAAGCAGTGTCAAACCCAATCAGGTGGATCGCGATATGAAAAATCCCGGGCGGGTGCTGTTGCCGCTGGCGGTTTTGCTGGAGCTCGTCGCCATTACGCTGGTGGACAGACGGCTCAGTGCCGTTGCCGGCGGGTTGTTTATCGTCTGTTTCCTGTCCGGGCTGGGCCGGCTTCAGCCCTATGCCCGGTCACTGTTCCTGGTGTCTCTGGCGGTGCTGGGCTGGCTCGGTATCGATGGCACCCTGAGCCAGCAGCAGCTGCTGAAAGCCGCGTCGGATGCGGCCTTTTACGCCGCCTTCCTCGGCAGCCTGGGCATGATGCAATGCCTGGTGTCGAGGTTTGAGGTGCTGCGCCGGATTCACGATGTGCTGCTGGGTGGCCGGGCCTTGTGGCTGTATCCAAAATACGCGGTGGTGAGCTGCGGGATCGCCTCGGTGCTCAGCTTCGGCATGATGAATCTGCTGTGCGGCACATTGTCTGACACCCTGCGTGAACGGGGTATCACCGGCCATTCCCGGCTGCAATGGTTGCGCAGTGTGCTGATCAGTGCCTTACGGGGGTTTGCCCTGGTACCCCTGGTGGCGCCGACCAGTGTTGCGGTGGCGATCCTGACCCGGGAGCTGCCGCAATTGAGTTGGGTGGCGTTGCTGCCGTTCGGGGCCGCCGCCGCGGTGCTGCTGATCGGGGTGGGCTGGGTGCTGGAGCAGCGCCGGTTCCGGGCAATCAGCACCGAACGGGTCGTGCTGGAGCGCTGGCCGGCCGGCACCCCGGTGCTGCTCGGCCTGGTGCTGGTGGTGTTCAGCGTGATGGCGGCCCTGGTGGCGGTGACCGAGCTGAAGGTCTCGGTGGCCGCCATGCTGACCGTGCCCGCCGTCACCCTGCTTTATATAGGCTGGCAAGAGGGCTCGCTGAAAACCGTTGCCGCCGAGAGCTCGGCACAGATATCGGGCATGAACAACGAAATGGCGATTTTTTCGGCCTCGGCCATCCTGGGCGTGGCACTGTCCGGCCTTATTCCTCCGGACGCCCTCAGCGGCCTGGTTGCCTCCGCCGGTGGCACGCTGGTACTGGCTGCCATGGGGCTGTTGCTGATGCCGCTGCTCTCCGCGATGGGCATCATCCCGATCACCGTTCTCAGTATCCAGGCCGGCCTGCTACCCCAGTTAGTGGCCGAGGGCATGGACCCCATGCTGATTTCGGTGGCACTGGTGATCGGCTTTTCCCTGGCGATGATGCTGTCGCCGTTCGGCCCGTCCGTGATGCTGCTGTCCCGGTTCGGGCAGGTATCGAAATGGGTGGTGGCGTTCCGCTGGAATGGTGTGTTTGTGCTGGTGGTGGTGCCTTTGTTGCTGGCATTGCTGGGGTTATGGTCCGTGCTGCTACCGGCCTCCGGGTAGCAGCACGGGGCAGGTCAGTAGCCGCGGTTGGTATCGACAACCCCGGAGATGGGCTTGCCGTGGGCGTGGTCCCGGATTTTGTCGGTAATCTGCGCCAGAGTGGCATCCCGAAGGGTGCGGGCTGAAATGTGCGGGGTGATGGTGATTTCCGGACGCTGCCAGAACGGGTGGCCAGCCGGCAGAGGCTCGGTGCGGAATACATCCAGTGCCGCCCGGGCAACCTGGCCGTCATCCATGGCTTTGAGCAGATCTTCCTCCACCAGGTGCTCGCCCCGGCCGACGTTGATAACCACGGCACCGGGCTGTAACTGGCTGAACACGTCGTAGTCCAGGATGTTCCGGGTTTCGTCCGTCAGGGGCAGGGTGTTGACCAGAACCCGGGTGGCGCTGAGGAACTCGCCCAGGTTGTCCTGTCCGGCCCAGGTGGTGACGCCTTCAACGGTATGTTCGCTCCGGGCCCAGCCGTTTACCTGGTAGTCCAGGTCCGCCAGGGTGCGGGCAACCCGTTTGCCAATGTGGCCCAGCCCCATGACCCCGACCGGCCATTCGCTGCGCTTGATGGGGCGGTGGATTTTCCAGACCCCCTGGCGCTGCTGCTCACGGTACTTTTCCATTTCCCGGCTGGCTTCCAGCAACTGGTGCAGCACGTATTCGGCCATCTGCACCGACATGCCGGCATCCTCCAGGCGAACCACCGGCAGGTCCGCCGGCAGATTCGGCACCGCCAGCAGCCCGTCAATGCCCGCGCCGAGATTAAACACTGCCTTCAGTTGGCGCTCGCGCTGGAACAGCTCGGCCGGTGGTTGCCAGACAATCGCGTAGTCGGCGTCCACGGCCGGGCCATCCGGATTCCAGACGTGAACATCGGCTTCTGGCAACAACGCCTTGATGGGAACCGTCCAGCGCTCTGGCTTCGGGTCTCCGGCAACAAACAGAACTTTCATGGGGCCTCCCGGGATCGAAAAGTGGAAGTGGACACGTTATCATATTTCGCTTTGCAGAACATGGTACCGAAAAATGCCTTCAGATAAGCTAAACTTGTTCAGATGGGAAATGAAATTTTGAAACGTTAGGGAAGAGTGTTTCATATTTGGCACGAGTTTTGAAAAGACTTTGTGGTACTTGAATTCCGCAGCGATTAAAATACTGCATCTTTGGTTATTCACCAGACTAATATCCCGGACACCGGAACAGGCGACGATGTTGGAGGGCGCCACCTTATGACAAAAGCAGAAACCACGTCCCCGGAACTGATGGTTGCCTCTGGTGACGGCGAGCCCGTGAAGCCGGAGAAAGACCGCAAGTTTGTTGAAGCGCTGTCCCGTGGCCTGGATGTGCTGCGCGCCTTCAGCCAGGGATCCGTGATCCTGGGTAACCAGGATATCGCCCGCATTACCGGGTTGCCAAAACCCACGGTATCGCGGATGACGTACACCCTGACCAAGCTGGGTTACCTGAGCTACAACACCCAGCTTGAGAAGTACCAGCTCAATTCCGGGGTGCTGGCGCTGGGCTACGCCTATGTTTCCAACCTCAAGGTGCGCCAGCTGGCCAAGCCCTACATGGATGAGTTTGCCCGCCAGACCAACATGTCGGTGGGGCTCACCTGCCGGGACCGCCTGCATATGATTTACGTGGAGAACCGGCTGCCGCCGGAAGCCTCCCTGTTGCGCATGGACATTGGCCTGAAACTGCCCATGGCGTCCACCTCCGCTGGCCGCGCCTATTACTGCGCGATCACCAGCAAGGAGCGTAAGGTGATCGACGATGCCATGCAGGTGAAATACGGCCCCGAGGTCTGGCCTGAGAAGAAGGAAGGCCTTGAACGCGCCATGGAGGACTTTCAGAAGTATGGCTTCTGCCTGTCGCTGGGTGAATGGGATCGCAACATCAACTCCGCTGGTGTTCCCATCAAACTGCAGGACGGCACCATCATGGCGCTGACCTGTGCCGCGCCGTCCTACCTGATTCCCGGCGAGAAACTGCGGGAGTCTATCGCCCACCAACTGGCGATGCTGGCCAGTGATATAGAGTCGCTTGGCGTGTAATCAGACTGGGGCGTAAGGAGCCGGCGGGCAGGGCGTTCCGAAACACGCTGTAAATACATCCCTGTACGCTCGGCTCCACCATCCCTGGCTCCGCACGGTTTCAGAACGCCCTGCCCGCCAGCTCCCCCGAACTTCTGCCAGAAACCCTGAGACTAGTCCCAGGGTTTTTTTGTGCCTGTCATTTAATTGATGGTTGAAACCTGCCGAAAACTTCTATTAAATCGTACTTATGTTTCGCTTGTTAAAACTACATTCCATAGAAAGCGAGGAGGAATTATGTCCGAGGTCGTAACTTACAACCGGGAAGGCGCCATTGGCGTGATTACCGTGAACTATCCGCCGGTGAACGCCCTCGGCCACGCGGTTCGCTCCGGCCTGGTGGCCGCGCTTGAGCAGGGTCAGAAAGACGCAGACGCCAAGGTGCTGTTGCTGGTGTGCGAAGGCCGCACCTTTATTGCCGGTGCCGATATCCGCGAATTTGGCAAACCCATGCAGGAGCCAAGTCTGCCTTCCGTTATTAATCAGTACGAGAACAGTGACAAGCCGGTTGTCGCTGCTATCCATGGTACCGCCCTCGGTGGCGGTCTGGAAACCGCCCTGGGCTGCCATTACCGGGTGGCCCTGAGCAGTGCCAAGGTGGGTCTGCCGGAAGTGAAGCTGGGCCTGCTGCCCGGTGCCGGCGGTACCCAGCGCCTGCCGCGACTGGCCGGCGCCCGGAAAGCCCTGGAGATGATCACGTCCGGTGAATTCGTTGGCGCCAAAGAGGCCCTGGCCCTGGGCATTGTGGATGCCGTTGACGACGGCAGTGATATCAGGGCTGTCGGTCTAGCATACGCCCGGAAAGTGGCCGAGGAAGGCCGGCCGGTGCGCCGGGTGCGCGATCTCACCGACAAGCTGGAGGCCGACAGGAGCAGTGATGTGTTCGCGCAGTTCCGCGCCGGTCTGGAAAAGAAAGCCCGTGGCCTGTTCTCACCGTTCAAGTGTGTGGATGCGGTGGAAGCAGCCTTCAGCCTGCCGTTCGAGGAAGGCATGAAGCGTGAGCGGGAACTGTTCATGGAGTGCATGGAATCCCCGCAGCGTGGCGGCCTGGTTCACTCTTTCTTTGCTGAGCGGGAAGCGTCCAAGGTCAAGGGGCTGTCAAAAGACACACCGGTGCGCGATGTGAACAGCGTGGGCATTATTGGCGCGGGCACCATGGGTGGTGGTATCGCCATGAACTTCGCCAATGTCGGCATCCCCGTGACGATTGTGGAAGTGAAGCAGGAAGCCCTGGACAAGGGGCTGGGTATTATCCGCAAAAACTACGAAAACTCTGCGAAGAAAGGCCGCATCAGCCAGCAGCAGGTGGAAGAGCGTATGGCGCTGATCACCGGCAGTCTGACGTATGACGACTTCCGGGATGTGGACCTGGTGATTGAAGCTGTGTTCGAGAATATGGCCATCAAGAAAGAGATCTTTGGCAAGCTGGATGCGGTCTGCAAGCCGGGGGCGATCCTGGCCTCCAACACCTCCACGCTGGATATCGACGAAATTGCCTCCGCCACAAAACGTCCGGAAGACGTGGTCGGAATGCACTTTTTCAGCCCGGCGAACGTGATGAAGCTGCTGGAGAACGTGCGCGGCAGCAAGACCTCCGATGAGGTGAAGGCCACCGTGATGGCCGTTGCCAAGAGGATTAAAAAGGTGGGCGTTATGGTGGGCAACTGCCATGGCTTTGTGGGCAACCGCATGCTGCACAAGCGGGGTGGCGAAGCCATGTCGCTGGTGAACGAGGGGGCCACGCCGCAACAGGTGGACAAGGTACTGACGGACCTCGGTTACCCCATGGGGCAGTTCGCCATGTCGGACCTGGCCGGTATTGATGTCGGGTACCGCATCCGGGAAGAGCGCCGTAACGCCGGCGAGGCCGTGGAGCCGAGCTGGATGGACAAGCTGGCGGAGCAGAACCGCCTGGGCCAGAAGACCATGGCGGGGGTGTACCGTTATGAGGAAGGCAGCCGCGCGCCGATTCCGGACCCGGAGGTGGATCAGATCATCGCGGATTTCCGGAAAGAGCAGGGCATCACGCCCCGGGAGATTACCGACCAGGAAATCCTCGAGCGCTGCATGTACGTGATGATCAACGAAGGCGCCAAGATTCTGGAAGAAGGCATTGCCGACCGTGCCCTGGATATTGATGTGGTCTGGATTTATGGCTATGGCTTCCCGGCCTACCGGGGTGGTCCCATGTTCTGGGCGGATCAGATCGGCCTGGAGAACATCCTCGGCACCGTGGAGCAGTTTTACGATGACCTTGGTGGCGAGCAGTGGAAGCCGTCTGCGCTGCTGCAAAAGCTGGTGAGCGAAGGGCGCACATTCGGTGATCTTTAAGGAGTTTCTTTATGTCTGATGCTGTTATTGTTTCAACCGCCCGCACCGGCCTGGGTAAATCCTACCGGGGCGCACTGAACAACACCCATTCGGTGGATCTCGCCGGCCACGTTATCCAGCACGCAGTGCAGCGCGCGGGGATTGATCCGGCCATTGTCGAAGACGTGATCCTGGGCGCCACCTTCCATGAAGGCGCCCAGGGCAAGAACATGGCTCGCCTGGCAGCGATTCGTGCCGGTCTGCCGGTGACCACTGCAGGCCTGTCGATCAATCGTTTCTGCAGCTCAGGCCTGCAGTCCATCGCCATCGCCGCCCAGCGGGTGGTTTCCGAGAAGGTGCCTGCCATGGTCGCCGGCGGTGTGGAGTCCATTTCCCTGGTGCAGAACGACAAGCTCAACAGCTTTCACGCCACCAACGAGTGGCTGATGAAGCACAAGCCCGAGCTGTACCTGGCGATGATTGAAACCGCCGACATTGTGGCCCAGCGCTATGGTGTCAGCCGGGAATCCCAGGATGAGTACGCACTGATCTCCCAGCAGCGTACCGCTGCCGCCCAGGAAGCCGGCAAGTTCGACGATGAAATCGTGCCCTTCGACACCACCATGATGGTGAAGGACAAAGAGACCGGCGAGGTCAGCTACAAGGACGTTACCCTCACAAAGGACGAGTGCAATCGCCCCAATACCACTCTGGAAGGCCTGCAGGGCCTGAATCCGGTGCGCGGGGATGACCAGTTCGTCACCGCCGGTAACGCGTCTCAGCTGTCGGACGGCGCGTCCGTGTGCACGGTGATGAACGCCACCTACGCGGAGAAGCACAACATTGAGCCCATGGGGATCTTCCGGGGCTTTGCCGTGGCCGGCTGCGAGCCGGATGAGATGGGTATTGGCCCGGTGTTCGCCATTCCGCGCCTGCTGGAACGGGCCGGCCTCAAAATGGACGACATTGACCTGTGGGAACTGAATGAGGCCTTCGCCTCCCAGGTAGTCTACTGCCGCGATCATCTGGGTATTCCCATGGAGAAGCTGAACGTCAACGGCGGTTCCATCGCCGTGGGTCACCCGTACGGTGTCACCGGCTCCCGTCTGACTGGTCATGCGTTGATTGAAGGCAAGCGCCGGGGCGCGAAGTATGTGGTGGTGACCATGTGCATTGGCGGCGGGCAGGGTGCTGCTGGCCTGTTTGAAGTCGTCTGAGGCTTTGTGCTTGTCGGATTACGGCTGCGCCTAATCCGACCTACATGGAAAACCGCAACCGTAGGTCGGATTAGCGACGCGTAATCCGACAAACCCGCTGACAGGTACCAAGAGTGTGCGGCCATGCAGCAAAAGATCATTAACACCCAGGACCTTGCGTTCCAGCTGTTCGAGCTCCATGAAGTCGAGCAGGTATTGGGTTACGCACGTTATACCGAACACAATCGGGAAACGTTTCAGGCGGCTCTGGATCTGGCCCTGAAGGTGGCCGCTGAAGAGTTTGCCCCCCACGCCCGCCTGGTGGATGAGGAAGAACCCCGGTTCGAGAACGGCCGGGTGGTCATGCGCCCGGAAGTTAAAAAAGCCCTGGATGTGCTGCGGGACACCGGCCTGATGGCCGCCGGCCAGGACTTTGAGCGTGGTGGCATGCAGTTGCCCGCTGCCGTCGCTCAGATGTGCGTGGGTATGCTTAAAGGCGCCAACGTGGGCACTCAGGGGTACGCCGGGCTGACCATTGCCGCGGCCAACCTGATCATGGCCCAGGGCAGTGAGCATCAGCAGACAACGTACGCCGAGCCGATGATGGCGGGCCGGTTTTTCGGCACCATGTGCCTGACCGAGCCCCACGCCGGCTCCTCCCTCGGGGACCTGCGTACCCGCGCGGAGCCGCAGCAGGACGGCAGCTATCGCCTGTTTGGCAACAAGATTTTCATATCCGCCGGCGACCATGAGTTGAGCGATAACATCATCCACATGGTGCTCGCCCGCTTGCCGGACGCGCCGCCGGGGGTGAAAGGCATTTCGCTGTTTATCGTCCCCAAGGTCCTGGTCAACGAGGACGGCAGTCTGGGTGATCGCAATGACGTTGCGCTGGCAGGCCTGATCCACAAGATGGGCTACCGGGGTACCACCTCGACCATGCTCAACTTTGGTGAGCAGGAAGGCGCCGTGGGTTACCTGGTGGGGGAGCCCAATAACGGCCTGGCGGCGATGTTCCACATGATGAACGAAGCCCGCATTGGCGTGGGCCTGGGCTCGGTGATGTTGGGTTACACCGGCTACCTCCACGCCCTGGACTACGCCCGTGACCGCAAACAGGGTCGACCCGTTGGCGAGAAAGACCCCAATACGCCACAAGTCCCGCTGATCCGCCACGCCGACATCCGCCGTATGCTGCTGACCCAGAAAGCCTACGTGGAAGGGGGCCTGGCCCTGTGCCTGCAGGGTGCCATGCTGGTGGACGAGAAAAAACACGGGGCGACTGAAGATCAGCGCAAACTGGCCGCCGGCTTGCTCGACCTGCTGACGCCGGTCATCAAGTCCTGGCCGTCCCAGTTCTGCCTGGAGGCCAACAGCCTGGCGATCCAGGTACACGGCGGTTACGGCTACACACGGGAATACCCGGTGGAACAGTTCTACCGCGACAACCGACTGAACCCTATCCATGAAGGCACCCACGGCATCCAGGGCACCGACTTGCTGGGCCGCAAAGTCTCCATGGCCGGCGGTACGTTCTATCAGGCGCTGATGAGCCGAATCCAGGCCACCATCGGCGAAGCTCGTGGCAATGAACGCCTGGCGACCTGCGCCGACCAACTGGATCGGGCAGTGAAAGCCCTGTCTGTGGCAACGGATACCCTCAACGCTGAAAAAGCCAACGGCAACACGGAAAAAGCACTGGCCAACGCTTCGCTCTATCTGGAAGCCTTCGGCCAGACCGTCGTCGGCTGGCTCTGGATGCGACAGGCCATCAGGGCCATTGCCGGGTTGCAGGGTAACGGTGAGCAGACAGCGGCATTTTACGAGGGTAAGGTGAAGGCCTGTGACTATTTTGCCCGGTATGAATTGCCGAAGGTCGTTGGCCTGGCTGAGTTGTTGAATGCCGTGGATACCACGGCGTTGGGTATGCAGGATTCGGAGTTTTAGCGGAGACCATGTTTGTCGGATTACGCCTTCGGCTAATCCGACCTACGGTGGCGGCGTCGGCCATGTATCCATGTAGGTCGGATTAGGCGCAGCCGTAATCCGACAGATACAAATTAAAGGAGCCAACAACAATGGACAGAAAGGCAAAGGCCGTTGTCTGCCGCGAATGGGGCCAACCCGTTCAGGTGGAAACCATCACCGTGGAAGGCCCAAAGCGGGACGAAATCACCATCAAGGTCGGCGCCTGCGGCGTCTGCCACAGTGACCACTCCGCCACCACCGGCAAAATCCCCTACCCGGCGCCCCTGGTCCTCGGCCACGAAGCCGCCGGCGTGGTGATTGAAGTCGGCGAGGGCGTTACCGCTTTCAAAGAAGGCGATCACGTGGTCAGTTCCTTTATCTCCATGTGCGGCAAATGCCGCCAGTGCGTTCGTGGCCGCCCGGTACTCTGCGAAAACGCCCGCAAAGCCATGTTCACCCTGCCCGATGGCAGCGTGCGCACCAAAGGCGCGGACGGCGAAGATCTCAACGTATTTGGTGCCTGCGGCGTGATGGCCGAATACGCCACCATGCACGTGGACAACTGCGTCAAGGTTGACGAGAGCATCCCCATGCAGAACGCCGCTCTGGTCGGCTGCGCGGTAATGACCGGCGTCGGTGCCGTGTTCAACACCGCGAAAGTCGAACCCGGCTCCCGCACCGCCGTGTTCGGCATTGGCGGCGTCGGCCTGAACGCCATTCAGGGGTGTGTCACCGCTGGCGCGGAAATGATCGTCGCCGTGGACAACAACGAGAAAAAACTCCAGATGGCCCGGGATTTTGGCGCTACCCACACCGTCAACCTCAGTGAAGTGGAAGACGCCGCCAGGGCCGTCAAAAAACTTACCGGCGGCGTGGATTACGCCTTCGAATGCGTTGGTGCCGGCGCCGTGGTGGAGCAGGCCTATAAATGCCTGGGCCGAGGCGGTACCGCCGTTGTGGTGGGCGTCTCCGACCCGAAAGACAAAACCTCCATCACCACCCTGACCCTGCCGGCGGACGAGCGCGTGCTCAAGGGCAGTTGGCTGGGCTCTGCCCGCCCGCAGCATGATTTCCCCCGTATACTTGGCCTGTACAAGGCCGGCAAACTCAAACTCGATGAACTGGTCACCCGCACCTACGCCATTGATGACGCCGCCCAGGCGTTTGAAGACATGCTGGCGGGCAAGAACGCCCGAGGCGTGATCGTTTTCGAATAAAGGGCGACTTGATCGTTCGAGACAGACCAAGGAGTGACGCAATGAACAACCTGAGCAAGAACTACATCAACGGCCAGTGGGTTACCTGGGCCGGCGACACCATCGATGTGCACGAAGCCGGCACCGGCGACGTGATCGCCAGGGTGCCCGCCTCCGATCGCGAGCAAATGGAACAGGCCATTGCAGCGGCGGATGCGGCGTTCGGGATTTGGTCTGAAAGCACCCTCGATCAGCGCATCAAGGTGCTGGAGCAGTTGCACGCCGGCCTGAAAGAGCGCGCCGGTGAGATCGCCGAAACCGTGTGCCGCGAAGTGGGTATGCCCATCAAGCTGGCCACCGGCATCCAGGCCGGGCTGCCGGCCACCGTCACCAAAAGTTATCTGACCATGCTGCCGGACTTCCCCTTTGCCGAGCAGTCGGGCAACTCGGAAGTGCAAAAGGCGCCGGTTGGCGTGGTGGGCTGCATCACCCCGTGGAACTACCCGCTGCACCAGGTGATTCTGAAAATCGTCCCGGCCATCGCCGCAGGTTGCACGGTGGTACTGAAGCCTTCGGAAATCGCGCCTCAGAGTGCCTACATTCTGGCAGATATCCTCGACGGCACCGATCTGCCCAAGGGTGTGTTCAACCTGGTGTGTGGCGAAGGCCAGACCGTGGGTGACACTCTGATCAAGCATTCGGACGTGCGCATGGTGTCTTTCACCGGCTCGCCCCGCACCGGCCACCTGATTGCCCACGCCGCCGCCGACGACTTCAAGCGCATTGCCCTGGAAATGGGCGGCAAATCCGCCTCGGTGATCCTGCCGGATGCCGACCTGGGCGCGGCGGTGAAAGGCACTGTCAACAACTGCCTGCTCAACTCCGGCCAGACCTGCACCGCCCTGACCCGCATGCTGGTGCCAGCGGACCGCCACGACGAGGCCTGCGAACTGGCCGCCGCCGCCGTCGCCAAAATGACCCCGGGCAACCCGCTGGAAGAAACCACCCGCCTCGGCCCGCTGGCCTCCGCGCAGCAGCGTGACAAGGTGATCGACTACATCAGGCTCGGCATTGAGGAAGGTCACACCCTGGTGGCTGGCGGCCCGGAAGCGCCGGAAGGCTGTGACAAAGGCTACTTCGTCAAAGCCACCGTGTTCGGTAATGTCAAACCCGACAGCCGCCTGGCCCAGGAAGAAATCTTCGGCCCGGTCCTGTGCGTGATTCCCTACAACGATGAGGCGGAAGCCATTCGCATCGCCAACGGCACTCCGTATGGCTTATCTGGCGCGGTCTGGTCCGGCGATGCCGACAAGGCGAAGAAGGTCGCCAGCAAACTGCGCACTGGCCAGGTCTTCGTCAACGGCGGCGCGTTCAACCCCGCCGCCCCGTTTGGCGGCTTCGGCCACTCCGGCATCGGCCGGGAGTTTGGCAAGTGGGGGCTGGAGGAATTTCTGGAGGTTCGGTCGTTGCAGTTGTAAGGGCGGATTGTCGGTAGCCGGGTGTCGGATTACGGCTTGTGCCTAATCCGACCTACAGTACTGCTGTACCACCTCATCGTAGGTCGGATTAGCCAACGGCGTAATCCGACAAAAAGCCCTCAGTTCAGATCGGTCACGGGGCGGGAGCATCCCCGCCTCGGGACCAGCCCCGAGAGAGGCCAGCCTCAAACCTTCCCACCAAGCAGAATCCGCACCGCCGTACAGGCATCTTCCAGCTCCTCATCCCGAGGCTCGCGCCCACCAAGAATGTCGCTGTACAGGCAGGCCTCGGCCAGGCGCACCATGAAGTAAGACAGACTCTCGATGTTCATGGGCGGCGTAATATGGCCCTGGGCCACCTGGTCCCGCAGCATGCGGGTATTGGCCTCCACCGTGCGGCTGCGAAGGGTGGACTGCGAAGAGGTGAGGATTTTCAGCGCATACTCGGGGTCCTGATGGATAAACCGCCGCAGGGGGCCGAAATGCAACACCGTTGAGTTGATGTGCCGGTACACACCAACCACGTAATCGACCCCCACTCCCGGAGTCATCGCAAGGGCCTCCTGGCGCAGCGGATCATACAGCGACCAGAGTACCTCGCCGATCAGCAGATCCTTGTTGCCGACCCAGCGAAACAGCGTGGCCCGGCCGATGTTGAGCTCGTCCGACAGGGACGCCAGGTGGATGCGCTCACCCTTGAGCCATAGCCGCCTGGCCCGCTTGAAGGCATCCGCAGGCGTTGCCCTTATGGTTATTTTTTCCGCCACTGAAACCTCTTGCCGGTGTTTGAACTCATTCTAACGGCTAAACACCCACGCGGCTATGCAGCAGGGTCTGTGATGGTTTTGTGAACATTCCGGCATACACTCATTAACGAGCCGTGATGAGAGTGGCATGAAGGTCAAGACATGATATGGAAAAGGACGAAGGTTTGAAGCACGATGATGGAGTAGCGGCGCCCGCCCGGAGTCCGGAAGCCATGACAAGAACGGTACTGATCATTGAGGATAACCCCGGCATCGGCGAGCTGGTGCGCATGCAGGTGTCCGACCTGGGCATGCAGGCGGTCCTGGTGGACCGGGGCGATACCGGCCTCGAGCGCTTCCGCGAGGGAGGCGTTGACCTGGTGATCCTGGACCTGATGCTGCCCGGGCTGGATGGCCTGGCGGTGTGCCGGGAGATTCGGGCCGGCGCCGGTTACGTGCCGGTGCTGATGTTGACCGCCAAGAGCGCCGAGCTGGACCGGGTGCTGGGGCTCGAGATGGGGGCGGACGACTACCTCACCAAACCCTTCAGCGTGGCTGAGCTGGCTGCCCGGATCAAGGCCCTGTTCCGGCGTGTTGATGCGCTGTCCCGCCGCCGCTCGGTGGAAGAGGATGCCCCGGAAGTCGAGGTTGACGGGTTGCGGATCGACCCCGTCCGGCGCCGGGTGTTTGTGCAGGAGGCGGAAGTGGAACTCACGGCCCGGGAATTCGAACTGTTGTGGCACTTTGCCAGCCACCGGGGCCGGGTGTTCAGCCGGGCGCAGTTGCTGGATGCGGTCTGGGGCTACAATCATGAGGGTTACGAGCACACCGTGAACACGCACATTAACCGCCTGCGCAACAAGATTGAAGCCGACCCCGCCGCCCCTCGCTACGTGCAGACCGTCTGGGGCGTCGGCTACCGGTTCATGGATTAACCATGGCGCTGTCGGTATTCCGGACCCTCTATGCCCGGCTGGCGCTGGGCCTGTTCCTGCTGTTACTGGTGGTGGGTGGTCTGTTCACCTTCCTGAGCCTGGCGTCTGTGCGGGAGTACTCCGCGGCGGTGAGCCATCAGCTCAACCGGGATCTGGCCCGTCACCTGGTGTCGGACCGCAACCTGGTCACCGATGGCAAGCTCAACCGCGATGCCCTCAAGGCGTTGTTCGAACTGTACATGACCATTAACCCCAGCATTGAAATCTATCTGCTGGATCAGGAAGGCCGCATACTTTCCTATTCCGCTGACCCGAACAAGATCAAGCGCAACCGGGTCTCACTGGCGCCGATCAGAACCCTGCTGAACAACCCCGACGCCTACCCACTGCCGGGCGATGACCCCCGTAGCCACGACCGTCGCAAGGTCTTTTCCGTGACCCCGGTGCCCTCCGTCGACAACCCCAACGGTTACCTGTATGTGGTGTTGCGCGGAGAGGAATACGATCTGGCCGAAAGCATGGTGCACAGCGACCGGTTGTTGCGGCTGGGGGCGGGTGCCCTGGCGGTGAGCCTGCTGGTTGGCCTGCTGGCGGGCCTGGTGTTTTTCCGGCTGCTGACCCGCCGGTTGTCCAGGCTGACTGAGCGGGTGGAGGCCTTTGAGAGCGGCATGTCTGCTGAGCGCACACCTGCGGTGGATGGCAAGGGCGACGATATTGACTACCTCACGGCCCGGTTTGACCAGATGGCAAAGCGCATTGCCGCCCAGTTGGACCTGCTGAAAGACAAGGACGCCCAGCGTCGCCAGTTGGTCGCCCAGGTGTCCCACGACCTGCGCACGCCCCTGGCGTCGATCCAGGGCTATATTGAGGCGGTTCGCATGAAGCAGGGCGCCCTCAGCGCCGAGGAACGCGACCGCTTCCTGGCCGTGGCGCTGTCGGAATCCCACCGGCTCGGGCACCTGGTGGATGAGCTGTTCGAACTGGCGGCTCTGGATGCCCGGGAAAAGCAGCCGGCCCCCGAGCCGTTCGTGATTGCCGAACTGTTACACGACGTGGTGCAGAAGCACCGCCCCGAAGCTGAGCGGGCGGGTGTTTTCCTGGCCATACGCGAGCTGGCCCCGGTGCGGGTGCTGGCTGATATCGCCATGACCGAACGGGTGCTGGACAATCTGATCAGTAATGCCATCGACCACTCGCCCGAGGCCAGTGCGGTCACCCTGAGTGTGATCCTCCGGGATGGCGGCGCGGAGGTCACCATAGCGGATGCCGGCCCTGGCATTGATGCAGCCGATATGGAGCACCTGTTCGAGCCCTTCTATCAGGCTCCCGGTGCTTCGCGCACCGGCCATGTCGGGCTTGGTCTGGCCATTGCCCAGCGGATGGTGTTTCTGCAGCAGGGGCGGCTAACAGTCCACAACGACGCCGGCGCCGTATTCTCTGTCTGGCTACCGGTGGTTAATGAGCTGGATGGTGCATCCGGACAATCATCCACAGCGTTATAGATTCGTAAGAATCACTGAACGTTTTCGTGAATCCGGGACGGTACGCTGTCAGCATGGAATCACGTAGAGGAGACTCCTTATGAAACGCAAGATAACAGGCATGCTTAGCGCGCTGACGCTCATCGTCGTGGGTGGTTTTTACACGGCTTACGCCACCGCCGACAAGCACGAAACGAACGATACGGAATTTGCGCCCGACGATCCCGGGCTGGCTGTGGCCACCTTTGCAGGCGGTTGCTTCTGGTGTGTGGAGGCCGGCTACGAAAAGATTCCCGGTGTGGTTGAAGCGGTCTCCGGTTACGCCGGTGGCGATGAGCCGGACCCCACCTATCAGCAGGTGTCGTCTGGCCGTACCGGCCATACCGAAGCGGTGCAGGTATACTACGATCCCGACAAGATGACCTATGAAGGGCTGCTGGCTGGCTTGTGGCGGATGATGAACCCGACTGACATCAAGGGCCAGTTCGTGGACCGGGGCCAGCAGTATCGCCCGGCGATCTTCTACCACAATGCCGAGCAGAAGCGCCTGGCGGAGGCGGCCAAGCAGGCGCTTGAGGCCTCCGGTGTCTACGACCACCCGGTACTGATCGAAATCGTGCCGCTGAAAAATTTCTATCCGGCGGAGCAGTACCACCAGGACTATTACAAGAAAAACCCGGTTCGCTACAACGTGTACACCTTCAATTCCGGCCGTTACCAGTTCATCGAGAAGGTGTATGGCGAGGACTACGAACTGGACTTTTCCCGGTTCAGGCCGGCGGCGATGAACACCGGTGAAACCGACCGGGGCTTCGATCCCCAGGCGTTCGTCAAGCCGGACCCGCAGGCCCTGAAACAGCAACTGACGGACATGCAGTATGAGGTGACCCAGGAAGACGGCACCGAGCCTGCGTATGACAACCGCTACTGGGACAACAAGCGCCCGGGCCTGTACGTGGATATTGTCTCCGGTGAGCCCCTGTTCTCCTCCCGGGACAAATACAAATCCGGCACCGGCTGGCCCAGCTTTACCCGCCCGATCACGCCGGATGCGGTGGTTGAGCGGGAAGACAACTCGTTCTTCATGAGCCGCACGGAGATTCGCAGCCGCTACGCGGACTCCCATCTGGGCCACGTATTCAACGACGGCCCGGCGCCCACGGGGCTGCGCTACTGCATGAACTCCGCCGCCATGAAGTTCATCCCCCTGGAGGAGATGAAAGCGGCGGGCTATGGCGAGTGGATAGACGAGGTCCAAGCCTCCAAGTAGGTCGGATTGGCAAAGCGTGATCCGACACCAAAGCTACAACCACAAATCCCCAATCGGTGTCTGTGGGTTGAAGTGATGCAACACCTGAGCCTGCAGTAACTCCGCCGTGGCCATGGCATCGATCAGCGCGTTATGGGCGGCGTAGTGAGGCAACCCATAACGCGCCCGGCTATCGGCCAATCGAATGGAGACCGGTGTTTTCCCCGTCAGCTTTTGCCAGCGGGACGGTTGGCGGTTCGGGTGCAGGTGGGCTTCAATGGCCATGGTGTCCAGCACCGGAAACCGGATGCCCTCGCCCAGCCGCCATTTCAGGGCGACATCCAGAAACGGGCGCTCAATGGCCCGGTAATGCACCACCGTAACCCGCCCGTTCAACTCCGCAAACAGATCCCCCAACACCTCTTGCAGATCCGGTGCCTTGTCGATATCGCTGTGGGTAATACCGTGGATTTCAATTGATGTCTGATGCAGGGGCAGTTGTGGCCGGACAATCCAGTGTCTGGCCCGGCCCAGTTGGATGCCATCCAGCGTAAAGGGCACCAGACCGATGCTGACAATGGAGTGCTGGTTGGGATCCAGCCCCGTGGTCTCGAAATCCAGCGCGACCATGGGGATCTCCGACATCGGCGTTTCCGGCGCCGGGCAACCGGCCCGGTAAAAGGCCACCAGTAATGGGTTGGTGGCAGCGTCTGCCAGGGCCTGGTACTGCTCGGGCCAGGGCTGCTCGGGCACGGATGGCGCTGGCCCGGACCGGTCACGGGACATGGCGGGCCGCCTGTGGTTGGTAACGGAAACGGAGGAATTTCTGGGCATTACTGACCACCTGGAAGGCATCCTTGAGGTGGCTGCGCTCGAACGGAGAGAGGTCTTCGGGGCGCACGTTGTTGTCCGGTTCACGGCCCGCTTCAATGGCCAGGGCCTGGTGCCGGATGCGGACGATGGAAATAAACTCCAGGGCATCTCTCAGGTTGCCGAGGTCGTCGTCCAATAGCAGTTTGGTCTGGCCGATGGCTTTCAGTCGCTCAAACGAATTCTGGGCCCGGGAGCCGCAAGCCAGCGCATGCACCCGGATCAGGTCAGACAGCGGCCCGGTGCCGCGGCGCTTGAGGTTGAACGTTTTCTGTTGCTTGCCGCCTTCCTCAAGGACAAAGGAGCGGAAAAACCCGATGGGTGGTGTCCGGTTCAGGGCGTTGCGGGCAAGGAACGCCAGAAACCGCTTGTTGTTGGCGGCTTTTTCCGCCACCAGGGTCTTGAGTTGTTCGGTAAACTCCGTCTGGCCGTAGATGCCGTCCAGATCAAAGAAAATGTTGCTGTTGAGCAGGGCTTCGGCCTTCGGATTATCAATCCAGTCGGTGAAGTACGCCTTCCAGGCCCGCAGCGGCTGCCGCCACTTCGGGTTGGTGGCCATGATGTCGCCGGTGCAGTAGGTGTAGCCGCACTCGGCCAGGCCATCGCTGACAAATTTCGCCAGTGCCAGGAAATACGCATCATGCTCTTCGGGGACAAAACTGTCATCCAGAATCATGGCGTTGTCCTGGTCGGTCACCACCAGTTGCTCGTCCCGGGCCATGGAGCCCAGCGCCATAAAACAGTACGGTACCGGAGGCGGTCCCAGTTTTTCCTCGCCCAGCTCCAGCAGCCGCTGGGTAAAGCTGCGCCCGATACCGGCCATGGCGCTACCGATCATGTGTGAGTTGGCGTCTTCATTGACCATTCGCACGAAGCTGTCGCGCACATCCCGGCTGACCTTCTTCAGCCCCCGCACATGCTGCTGGTGGTAAATGTTGCTGACCAGGTACAGACTGCTCTGGCTTTCGTACTTGACGATGTCGGACAGGGCAATCACTCCACGCACCTCTTCGCCCTCCATCACCGGCAGGTGATGCACATTGTTGTGCAGCATGGTGAGCATGGCCTCGAAAATGAAGACACTGGAACGGATGGTGATCGGATCTTCGGACATGATCTCGCTGATCGGTGTCTCCGAGGGCAGGGCTTCGCACAGGGCGCGAGTACGCAGGTCACGGTCGGTGATGATGCCCTGCAGCCGGGGGCGCTCGCCCGTCTCGTCCATCAGCAGGAGGGCCGAGACACCCTGGTCGGTCATGATTCTGGCGGCTTCCTGCAACCTGACGGTGCTGGGGGCCGAGACCGGTTTGCGCGAGATCAGGCGGGTGACCCGCGAGGTCATCAGCTCGTTCGACTTTTCCCGCCGCGACAGCGCCGAACGCAGGCGGCTGCGATCCTCGATTTCCACGAAATCGGCGAAGTTCTCATCATGCTCCCACAGGTACTGGAAGGTGCTGCCGGGAATTTTGTAGACCAGCGTGTCTTCCAGCGCCTTGGCCGGAAACCGCACCCGCTTGTTCATCAACAGGCCGAACTGGCCGAACACTTCGCCTTCGCCGACCCGGTTGTAGAGTTCGCCTGATCGCCGGTAAATCTCAACGGCCCCGCTGCGGATGTAATACAGCCAGTCATTCTGCTCACCGAGTTCCAGAATGGGCGAGCCCGCGCGAAAGTAAACCACCTCGATACCGCCGACCACCCGGTCGAGCAGTTCCTCGGCCAATTCATCGAAGGGCGGGTACTGGGCCATGTGGTTGCGGATGTCGATGAGCTCGGCCTGCATAAAACTCCCTGTGTGGTAAAGGAAAGCCATTGTCCCGTAAGGAATATAGCAGTGGCCGGCACCGGTAGTCACGACGGGTTCGTGACGGATCTCATTGACCACCCTGCGGACTGTTGCTAGCCTTGCCCGACTTTTCCAGGTGTCCGTCGCAAAGCGCGACGGGTGAAACGGGAAGTCGGTGAGCCTGGTTCCGCCAGAGCAAGCCCGACGCTGCCCCCGCAACGGTAAGCAGGTTAACGACAATCGGATGCGCCACTGTGCCCCGGCATGGGAAGGTGATTGTCGCCAGACGGATGGGTCCGGAAACTGGACGCCCGACGTTTGCCCTGTGAGCCCGGAGACCGGCCTGGAAAAACACCCGATGTTGCGGTGGGCGACCTGGGTGGGCGAATGTCCGGCTCTGATCCCTTCGATGCCCGCCTGCCGCCTGCCCCCTGTTCGCGCTCCGCAATTCAATCAGAAACTCCCGTGCGGGTGCGCACGGTGTGCGGAGCAAGATAGCGATGTCCAGATACCCATTTTCCGTCATGTTGGCCGGCGTGTCTTTGGCGGCCCTGCCGCTGGCCGTGTCGGCGCAGTCTGATAGCCAGGCCCAGGCCGATAGCCAGACAGAAGCCCTTGACCCGATTGTCGTCACGGCGACCCTTGGCCCGAAAACCGTGGGTGAAAGCCTGTCCTCCGTGACGGTGATCGAAAAAGACGACATACGCCGCCAGCAACCGGCCGAGTTCCGGGACCTGCTGCAGGCGCAGCCTGGCGTCAATGTGGTTTCCGATGGCAGCTATGGTAAAACCACCAGTGTCTTCCTGCGCGGTGCCGGCAGCTCCGGCACGGTGCTGCTGCTGGACGGCATCCGCCTGCGCTCGGCCACCGCCGGTATTCCACCCTGGCAATTCCTGCCGCCGGAGCTGATGGAGCGGGTGGAGCTGGTGCGCGGCGCGAAAAGCTCGCTTTACGGGGCAGACGCCGTGGGCGGCGTGATCCAGGCGTTTACCCTGGACCCGGAAGCGGGCCGTCAGGGCTGGGTGGAGCTGGCGGGCGGCTCCCATGAAACCCTCGAAACCACCGCCGGCGTGGCCGGGCGGGAAGGCCGGTCGGCGTTCCTGGCCGGCGGGGTCTATTCCGATACCGAGGGCACGAACCTGCGGGCCGGGGGTGAGGACAAAGGACTTCGTAACGCCGGCGGCCTGGCCAAAGTGAGCCACCAGTTCGACCAGGGCGGCGGTGCCGGTATAACGGTGTTCCAGTCTGAGGGCAACACCGAATTCGAAGGTGGTGATACCGATTTCCTGATCCGGGCCATGGGGCTCTATGTTGAGGCCGTCGCCAGCGACTACTGGCGCACCCGCATCCAGTTCTCCGAATCCCGGGACGAGCAGGAAACCTTCGGTTCCTTCCCCAGCGTATTCAATACCCTGCACCGGTCAGCCCGATGGGAAAACACCCTGACCGCCGGGGTGCATGAGTTTGTCATCGGCTCGGAAGTGTCGGTGGACGAGGTGGAGGGCACCAGCCAGTTCACCGAGGACAGCCGCACCAACAGCGCGGTGTTTGGCCAGGCCCGCCTTAATTTCGACGCCACTGACCTGATGGTCAGCGCCCGCCTGGACGACAACGAGGCCTACGGCAAGGAAGAAACCGGTGGCATTGCCCTGGGGCACCAGTTCGACCGCGCCCATCGTGTGCGCCTGAGTTACGCGACGTCTTTCCGGGCGCCGACCTTCAACGACCTGTATCTGACCGTGCCTTTCTATACTGGCAACCCGAACCTCGAACCGGAAGAAGGCCAGATGGTGGAAGCCGGCGTGTCTGGCCGCTACGATCGATGGTTCTGGGATGTTGCGGTCTACCAGAACGACGTGGAGGATCTGATCACCTTCGTGTCTGACCCGATGACCTTCGAGGGCACGGTGGAGAACGTCGAATCCGCCCGGATTCGCGGCATCGAGCTGTCATCCGGTTTCGAAGCCGGCAACTGGGATGTGAACGCCGCGCTGACCTGGGCCGACAGTGAGAACCGCGACACCGGCAAGCGCCTGCCGCGCCGGGCCGAGAAGAATCTGCGCCTGGACGTTGATCGCCTGTTTGACCAGTGGTCCGTCGGGGCCAGCTTCATCGCCGAGAGCGATCGCTATAACGACGCCGCCAACAACAGCCTGTTGCCCGGCTACGGGACCGTGGATCTGCGGGCGGCGTGGAATTTCCTGCCGGGGTGGTCCGCCAGCTTCAAGGTGGATAATGTGCTGGATCGTCGTTATACCACGAGCCAGGGTTTCGGCACTGAACCGTTTGACTACCTGGCGGCTGGCCGTACCTACATGGCGTCGGTACGCTATGATTTCCGCCAGTAGTCCCACTTACCAACCGGTGTTCTGAGCCTATGATCCACCGAGGGCTGGCCCTTTTTCTGGCGTTTTGTGCCCTGATGCCAATCCCGGCTTCGGCCCAGCCGCTGTGCGCCCGGGATGCCCTGGAGCGTGAAGTGTGCCTGGATGGGGCAGCCCGGCGGATCGTCTCGCTCTCCCCGGGCGCCACCGAACTGCTGTTTTCCGCCAGCGCCGGGAACCGCGTGGTTGCGGTAAGCGCCTGGAGCGATTTTCCGCCGGAAGCGACGGAGTTGCCTCAGGTGGGGGACGCCAACCGGCTGGATCTGGAGGCCATCGTCTCGCTGGCGCCGGACCTGGTGGTGGCTTGGGTGGATGGCAACTCACGCAGCCAGCTGGAACGGCTTTCGGATCTTGGCATCCCGGTGTTCTGGCTGGCCCCGCGCACGTTCGGGGATATCGCCCGGGCGGTGGAGAACCTGGCACTGTTAACAGGCCAGTCCGCGGTGGGGAAGGCAAGGGCGGAATCGTTCCGTGAGGGTGTCGCCCGTTTGGAGGCCCGTTACGCCGGTGCGCCGCCGGTGCGGGTGTTTTATCAGATCTGGGACCGGCCACTGATGACCGTGAACCGTGAGGAACTGATCAGCAAGGCGATCGCCCTGTGCGGTGGCATCAACGTATTTGGAGAGCTACCAAGGCTGGTACCCCGTATCAGCACCGAGGCGGTGCTGGCGGCCAATCCGGAGGCAATCATTACGGCCGGACAATCCGGGAATAGCCAGTGGCTGGAAGGCTGGAAGCAATTTCCCGAGCTGACCGCGGTGGCCGCCGGGAACCTGTTCCTGGAACCCCCCGACCTGCTGGCGCGGCCAACCTTGCGCATGCTGGACGGAACCAGGCACCTGTGCCAGACCCTGGAGCAGGCCCGTGCCAATCTCTAGCCCGGTAAAGCCCCTGCTGCTCCTGTTGTTGGCCAGCCTGACGGCAGCGGTACTGTCGGTCAGCATCGGCAGCAGTGCCATGGGCCTTGAAGAGACCTTGCGGGTGCTCACCGGCAGTGGCAGCGAGTTGCAGCAAACCCTTATCCTCGACCTGCGATTGCCCCGCACCCTGAGCGCGTTCGCCACGGGCGGCTTGCTGGCAGTGGCCGGCGCCTTGATGCAGGTACTACTGCGCAACCCACTGGCCGACCCCTATGTGCTGGGTCTGTCCGGTGGTGCCGCCGTTGGTGCCTTACTGGCCATGCTGGGCGGAGCCGCCGGTTTTCTGGTGTCTGGTTCGGCCTTTGCCGGCGCCATGCTGGCGACCCTGATGGTGTTCGGCCTCGCCCATGGCAGTGGCAGCTGGACGCCTTCCCGCCTGCTGCTCACCGGCGTGGTGGTGGCTGCCGGGTGGGGTGCCGTCATCACCCTGATTCTGTCGATGACCCCGGCTCGCCAGTTACCCGGCATGCTGTACTGGCTGATGGGTGACCTTTCCCACGCCGCCACCCCCTGGCCGGGCCTGATCGTTCTGGTTCTTGTCTGCCTGCTGGTGTTCCCCCTGGGCCGGGCGCTGAATGTACTGGCCCGGGGCTCATTGCAGGCGGCTGCGCTGGGTGTATCGGTTCGGCCCCTGGAATGGTCTATCTACCTGATGGCCAGCCTGCTCACCGCGACCGCCGTCACCATGGCCGGTTCCGTCGGGTTTGTGGGCCTGGTGGTGCCGCACATGCTGCGGCTGGTGCTGGGCAATGACCAGCGGCTGATCCTGCCGGCCTGTGCGCTGGCTGGTGGCACCCTGCTGGTGCTGGCAGACACGCTGGCGCGGGTGGTGATCGCGCCGGAACAGTTGCCGGTGGGCGTGATCACCGCGCTGATCGGCGTTCCGACGTTCCTGTACCTGCTCTACAGGAGCCGATGATGACCTCACTGACCACCGAACAGCTCATCATCGATATTCCCGGGCGCGCCCCGGGCGCGCCCTTGAATTTGTCCCTGCAGCCGGGCCAGGTCTGGGGCGTGCTTGGCCCCAACGGCGTGGGTAAAACCACACTGCTGCATACCCTGGCGGGCCTGCGAGAGCCCCGCAACGGCCGACTCCTGCTGGATGGCCGGCCACTCTTGGAAATCCGGCGTAAACGCATCTCGCAACAAATGGGCCTGGTGTTCCAGGACCGACAGGACGGCTTCCCGGCCACCGCGCTGGAAACCGCCCTCATCGGTCGCCATCCCTGGTTGTCGCCCTGGCAGATGGAGACTGGCGAAGACCTGGCCATTGCCGAGCAGGCGCTGGACGCGCTGGATGTGATGCATCTTCGGGATCGACTGGTCAGCACCCTCTCCGGGGGCGAGCGGCAGCGGGTGGCCATCGCCACCCTGATGACCCAGGCACCAAAAATCTGGCTGCTGGACGAGCCCACCAACCACCTGGATTTGCGACATCAGACGGCCGTCATGAAGCTGTTACGGAGCCAGGCCGCATCCAACCGGGCCGTTTTCATGTGCCTGCACGACCTGAACCTGGCCGCCCGCTGGTGCGACCAGATCCTGCTCATGTTCCCCGATGGCCAGGCCTGCTGGGGCCCGGCCAGCGACATGCTTGTTATTACTGCCCTCGAAAAGCTGTTCGGCCAGCGCCTGCTGTCTACCGAGCTGGATGGCTTTCCGGTGTTTGTGCCGGGTTAGTGGCGAGCTCAAATATCCAGGGGGCTGCTGATGCCCCGCTGGCAAAATTGTCCGCCAGATGGCTTAGCCACGCATTCACTTCCTCTGCCCCCATCGACTCCGGATGACGCTTGTTGTGGAACCGGATGAATTCGCGGACCCAGTTGCAGTAGGTTTTTTTCGTGCGGTAAGCCAGGTGGCGAGCTCGAATGAATGCCCGGAAGCGATCCATAAAACGTACAGGAACGGCAGGTAACGGGACTGGGATAGTAGTCTTTATGATCATTCTTGTTTGAATGGCCAGAAAGGGGAGTGACGGGAAGTTGTTGACCTTATGGGATTTTTTGCCTAGTTTTTGAGTATTATTGGATTGAGATATGGGTCGTTGGAAAAGTGGTCGCGGGGACTCATATACAACTGTTATAAATCGAGAGGAGACAGATGTGGAATTTCTAGCCATTTTATTCGGTGTAGGCTCTATTTTGTTCCTGGTTGCCGCAATAATTGGTGCAATCAAACCGAAAATCGTGAAGCAGGAGAGCCGGGGAAAGGCTTTTGGCATTAATGCAATTACTGCGTGCATTCTGTTTTTTCTATTGATTTTGGTTTTGCCGCCAGCATTCGATTATGAAAAGAGCCTTTCTGAAATAAAAGAACTTAACGAGGAAGATAGAAAAGAAATTCTTGCCGAATATTTGGAGTCAAATGAAATTGGCGAAAAGCATGCAAGTGAATTTTATAATTGTATGTCTGACATGGTTTACAATAAGTCGGGTACATTATCCTTAGGTGAAGTTTTGGGTTGGTGTAAAGACGAGTTTTTACGTAACGGTAACTCGTCGAAAATGTATATGTAAACTACGAAAGTCTTGAAAATCAGTTCAGTCAATGGAATGGCGCACACAATGAATTAGAGAGAATTATTCTTGAATCTATGAATGACCCGGATTCATATGAGCATATTGAAACACGATACAGAGTAATTAAAGATGGTGAAAAATCCCATTTACTTTTGATAACTGAGTTCAGAGGTAAAAACTCTTTTGGGGGAGTTGTAAAGCAGAAAGTTGTTGCAAAAGCAAATCTCGAAAATGGGTCAATTATAGAAATTTTAGAGCAGTAACTTTTCGGAACTTATTGGCATAGGCTTGTTGCTTTTTTGCTCAAGCCTAAATCATCCAGTTTCGAGTTTATAACAAGTCGCATCAGTGCGCGGCCGATGGCCGCCGGACGCCCTTTACGTGGCTCCTTCGTCGCCACTCCAAGGGCTCGGCGTTAGAGTAAAAGTATGAACTACGAATTTCACGAAATTATGGAATGGTCAGCTTGGGCTAACCTCGATGCAAAAAAGGACATTGAGCTTATCTTGCTTAAAGGTCATTTGATTCTTGAAAATCTAATTGATGTTGCTCTAGTAACTAACGGTTTTGAAAACAAACTTAGCTCTTCTTTTCATGGAAAGGCTAAAATTTTAAAGAAAATAGAGAAAAGCAGTTCAAGTGAACTCGGAAAGCTCTCTGAGCTTTTACTTGAGTTAAATGGAATCAGAAACAAAATTGCCCATGAATTTTTATACGATATAAATGACGGTGAAGTTGAAGCGTGGTCTTTGAGTGTATTAAGTTCGTTCGAAGGGATTAAGTTTTCAAAATTCACATATAGAACAAAAATCGTCCATGCTTTTTCTGCTTTAGCGAGTGCATTAGCTAAAATTTAGATTTAAGTTCTAACACATATGAGCCTTCTCGGAATCAATAGGCAATAGTCATTTTTTTTGGCCGCGCCAGCGGCCAATCTAAACCCATGAGCAAGAACGCCTGCTTCGTCAGTCTCGCAGAGCTGTCAGGCACTTACAGCAAACACATATAGGGGCTCTCTTACGTGGCTTTAGACCACCGCCTGACCCGTTGTTCCTTCGGTCGGTCAGGGGCACCAGACATTCATCGGTTAACCGGTCACTGGCACTATTCAAAGATCTGGCTGCATAGCTCCAGTTAGGGTCAGGCTCAGGACCGGTGTAAGCGCACTGGCTCATGGTATTAAGGCCCGCCCACGGGGTGGCTAATCAAAGCGACTGGCTTCCCCCTCTGTCAGCCTAGTTGTCCAGTAGGCGATTTCGCCTGAATTTCACTAGTCGGGGGCGGCATGGGAGCATTCATGCCACGCTATTCCGAAGAACGTAAAGCTGCAGTGCTGAAGAAGCTGTTACCTCCGCAGAATCGAAGTGTCGTGTCGGTGGCGGCAGAGGAAGGCATATCCGATGTGACTCTGTATAGTTGGTTAAAACAGTGTCGAGAACAAGGAATGCCCGTGCCAGGTAATCGTAATACCGGGGAAGACTGGTCCCCTGAAGCCAAGCTGGCCGTTGTCGTGGAAACGGCCTCTATGTCCGAAGCCGAACTCAGTGCCTACTGTCGCGAGAAAGGCCTGTATCCGGAGCAAGTGCAGCGCTGGAAGGAAGCCTGCCTTCAGGGCGCTGGCATGCAGGAAGACCGGGATAAAGCGGCTCAGAAGCAGAAACGAGAGTCCCAGAAAACCATCAAAAAGCTGAAGGCGGAAGTTCGCCGCAAAGACCAGGCCCTGGCTGAGACCACCTCGCTGCTGGTGCTGTCAAAAAAGCTCGAAGCCTTGTACGGCGAGGATCCGGACAGCAGCGAGGACGACTGACGCCGCTGGACGAACGTGCAAGGCTCCTAGAGCTGTTTGATGAAGCGATTGCCGGTGGTGCCGCCCGATACAAAGCGGCGGAGCTAATCGACATCAGCGAACGCACATTGAAGCGCTGGCAAGGCTCTGATGGCCAAATTGGCCAAGACCAGCGCCCTGAGGCAGAGCCGGTCGAACAGCCTCATAAACTCACACAGGCCGAGGAGTTGGCCATTCTGAGCGCATGTAATCAACCTCAGTACCGGAGTTCGCCACCGTCACAGATCGTGCCTTCACTGGCTGATAAAGGCGTTTATCTGGCCTCGGAATCCTCGTTCTACCGGGTTCTGAAAAAGCACCAACAACAGAACTATCGGGGTCGCATGAAGCCGCCCCGCAAGGTGCCGGAGCCGACCAGCTTCACCGCGACAGGCCCGAACCAGGTGTGGAGCTGGGACATTAGTTTCTGCCCGTCAGCGGTGCGTGGTCAACATTGGTATCTGTATCTGATCATGGACATCTACAGCCGCAAGATCGTTGCCTGGGAAATCCATGAGGCCGAATCCGGGGAACTGGCCAGGAGGCTGGTTGAGCGTGCATTGCTGCGCGAGGGCTGCTGGCACAATCCGCCGGTACTGCACTCCGACAATGGCGCGCCGATGACCTCCTACACGCTCAGGGCCCGGTTGGCAGACCTGGGTATGCTGATGTCTCACAGCCGCCCAAGAGTCAGCAACGACAACCCTTATTCGGAGTCGTTGTTCCGGACCGTTAAATACTGCCCGGAGTGGCCCTCAAAAGGCTTTGCATCACTCACGGCGGTCCGCGACTGGATGCTGGCGTTCGAGTATGCCTACAACGAGCGACACTTGCACAGCGGCATCCGGTTCGTGACACCGGCAGACCGGCATCGTGGTGTTGATCACGAACGCCTGGCGCATCGGAAAACGGTTTATGAAAGAGCAAAGCGCCGGAATCCACGGCGCTGGTCTGGTAATACCCGAAACTGGGAAGTGACCGGACCGGTATCGCTCAACCCTGGCAAGTTGCAGGAAGTTGAGCACAATAAACTGGCCGCTTAAACGCGGTCATTTGGACAACTGGGTTGAAAATCGCCGGTGGACAGGAAACACCAGATCATCATCGACGCCCTGGCCTTCGGCGAAGGCCAGGAACACCACACCCTGCAACCGGTGCTGGAGAGCGTGGAAGCCCGACTCAGGAAACTGGGCATTGCCGAGAGCATCTACCAACAAGGCACCATCATCACGGCTGATACCGGCTTCGCCAATGAGGCCAACATGAAATACCTGCACGAACGGCAGATCAATGGCTACGTACCAGACAATAAATTCCGCAGCCGGGATCCGAAGTTCCAGAACCAGAAAGACAAATACGGCAAGCGCCATCAGAACCAGCCAACCACGGGTTGGAAAGACATCATTCCGGCCAGTGAGTTTCAGTTTGATCCGGTCAATCTCACTTGTGTCTGTCCGGCAGGTAAAGAGCTTCATTATGAGGCGACTCGTACGGATGGGAATGGTGTATCCAGAGCACACTTCAAGGGCCGCCTGCTTCAGTGCCGACACTGCCCCAAGAAACACCAATGCATGCAAAACCCGGCCTCGGCTGATCACCGTAAAGGCAGTGGTAGGCAGGTGACTTTTGCATTAGAGCGGAATCGTGGGCCCAGCTACACCGACTGGATGAAACATCGAGTGGACAGCCCTCAGGGCAAAGAGATCTACAGTCACCGCATGTCGGTTGTGGAACCGGTGTTCGGTAACATCGGCACCAACAAACGGCTGAACCGGTTCAGTCTGCGAGGCAAGAAAAAGGTCCAGGGCCAATGGCAGCTATACTGCCTGGTGCATAACATTGAGAAGCTGGCGAATTACGGACAGATGGCGGCGTGATCCGGGGGAGGAAGTGCCCCGGAATACCCCTTGGGCCGCGGGCCATCGGTGTCTGAACACGGAAATACTGGGATTGGCGGCTATTAAAGGCCAACCAACCCGAAAACTGGACAATGCCGGCAGAATTGGCCGGCTGACAAAATGAGATCGAGGGTCGTGAAATGGTGGCTCATTTTTGGGTTTTTCTACACCCTCGTTAGACCAACGAGGTAGAACCGTGGCGAAAGGATCTAGAACTGATTCGGCTCTTCTGCCTGAGGCTCGCATGGACCGCATGCGCATGGAAATGTATCGGTTGCGCCGGACTGTGCTTTCACTTGTGTCCGAGCAGTATCGCGAGCTGATAGACCCACCGTACGATTTCACCCAAGCAGAGGGAAACCGGTGGGACTATGATGTTGTCAGGAGGATCATTGAGCTTGTGGAGCCGGATACTGAGGGGCGTAGCGCGTGCCCGCTTTGCGGAGATACAACACAAAGTTATGGTCTTGGCTTCAGCGTACCCACTGGGCTCGAACGCCACCTCCTTGGCTCCCACGGATCCCGCGAATGCAACGTTATGTACGCTGCGAAGGGTCTGCTAAGAGTTCGTCACAGAGAGCTTTATCCCGGTGATTATGGTCCCTACGGTTGTGACTGATGCACTTGGCAGGTCTAACAATGCCATTAAGTTTGTTCCGGACCGATGGTCCTCCACCGGACGGCTTTCAGCCGCCGCTTATGGCTGGCGTCATACTGTCTATGGCGGTGGTTGCTGGACTGCAAGCCACTGGGTAATATCCGCTTTTGGAAAAACCATGGAAAGGAGAAAACACAATGGACTGTCCCACAATTTCGGGCTTGAAGCTGGACTCTGAAGATCAGGACGCACTGGAGTCAATAAGGAAGGCTCAGCGCAATGGAAACATGCTCGAGATTCTTTTGCCCGCTGGCGTTTTAACAACGATATTTCTTGGCAACAACTCTGCTCAAGTAACTTTCAATGTTCATTCCACCGACTGGGTTCTGTTCGCGCGGTCAATGAGCAAGATTCAGCCTGTTGTTAGAAAAACAATATCCAATATTGCCCAAATGCAAAGACTCAGAGCAGGGTTGTCATACGAGCAACGGCAGTTCTGGGAAGCCGTGGATAATGGTTGCGGGGGCTATTAATATGAAAACTAATTTCAAACTCGCATGCCCTTTTCTGCTCGCCGCCACTTCTGTTTTTGCTGGTGGTAACAACGAATCTACTGCGCATCGCTACATTTCTGAGAAAATTGCAGAATATGGAGAAGCCGTAGAGCGGTGTGAAAAAATAGCGGCCAGCCGTCCCTTACCCGATGAGTCAGTGATCGAACATTTGCGGGGTTATAGTATCGAGGATGTTAGAGCTTTTCTCATCACGCGAGGTTCGCATGTCTCGGAAGTTTGCGAAAAGCCAGAGTTGACTGAATTGGCTTATGCAATTGGTGTTTTGGAGGGTGCTGATATTTCCGGGACACCAAAAGAGATTGTACAGAACATAAAATTGCTCGTTTTTGGCGGAGCAACTTGGGGATTGAAAAAGAAATATCTTGAGCTACCAATAAGTGTCAAAAGTATTTTGGAGCAAACCGATTATTTTGATAAGCCGTTCGATGACATTGCTATTCTAGACGCTATTGAAAATGCCAAAAAGCCATAACAATCGGCTACACAGCGACCGGTTTTCCGCCGCTTCGCGGTTCCAAGCCGCCGGCGCATGAGCCGGGCGTTAGCAAGATGCCAATAGGCACACACTCTGCTAGACTCCTCCCATGAAGCAAATTAACTGGAATGCTGAAAAGAACCAGCAGTTGATGAGCGAGCGCGGAGTTTCCTTCGAAGATGTCCTATTTGCTCTTCAGTCTGGTGGTTTACTTGATGATGGACCTCACCCCAACAGGGACAAGTACCCGAATCAACGCCTGCTTGTGGTTCGGATTGACGATTACGCCTGGCTGGTGCCTTACGTCGAGAATGATCGAGAGATCTTTCTCAAAACGGTCATCCCCAGTCGAAAGGCCACCAAGACATTTCTAGGGGGGTAGCATGGCCAAGACTAAATTAGATCCCGAAGAGCAAGAGCTGCTGGAGGCTTACGAATCCGGAGAGTTCGAGTCAGATCTGGATGCCGATCGTCGGGAATACCTGACGAAGGCAGCGGAAGAAACGTTCAAAAAGGATAAGCGGATTAATATCCGTATCTCCAGTCGCGACCTGGAGGCACTTCAGCGCCGGGCACTGGAAGAGGGGCTTCCGTACCAGTCCCTGGTTTCCAGTGTCTTGCACAAGTATGTCTCCGGCGGCCTCAAGGACATCTCTGCTAACAAGTCAGGCCAGCGGACGCGCTAACGCGCGCCGCTGCCTTTTGCGTTAGCTGCTGAGTACATAAAGCACACAATGTGCTACACTCTGGCTTATGAAA
>NZ_CAMPJO010000006.1 GCF_946886895.1 uncultured Marinobacter sp.
CGGGCCTGACACCTCAGTGCGGGTGGCGCAAGTGGGTCGATTTAAGGGCGCTTACCATTCACCAACACGAGGTTACCCTCATGAGAAAGCACCGTACTCCAGAACAGTGGCAGGCCCTGGTTGATCAGCAGCGTGACAGTGGTCTGTCAGCGCCACAATTTTGCAAACAGGAAGGCATTGGCTATGCCAGCTTCTGCAACTGGCGCAAGCGTCTGTCCGCCCCATCGACCGGTGATTCGGCAGATTCCGGTGAAGCCAGTTTTCTGGATCTCTCTTCATTAATGGGCACGTCGCAAGCCTCCGGCCCAAGCTGGAACATTGTGCTGAGCCTGGGCAACGGCGTCGAACTGCGGCTGAGCCAGAACGGATGATCGGGCTCGATAGCCAGGCCCGGATCTGGCTGTGCGTAACCGGTCATTCCAGGACGTCCTGCCGCCCCGCTGAAATTCGCCCTACAGTAACCTCATAATTTCCAACCCGAGGTTACCCCCATGAGAAAGCACCGCACACCCGAGCAGTGGCAAGCCCTGATCAATCAGCAGCGTGACAGTGGCCTATCAGCTTCGAAGTTCTGCAAACAAGAGAACATTGGCTATGCCAGCTTCTGCAACTGGCTCAACCGCAGTTCGACGCCGTTGCCGAGGCTCAGCACAATGTGCCAGCCTGGGCCGGAGGCTTGCGACGAGCCCATCAGTGACGAGAGATCCAGAAAACCGGGTTCACCGGTACCTGCCGAATCATCGGTCGACTGATCAGCAGACAGACGTTTTCGCCAATTACAGAAACTGACGTAACCGATACTCTCCTGCTTACAGAACTGCGGAGCGGACAGGCCACTGTCATGCTGCTGGTCAACCAAGGTTTGCCACTGTTCCGGGGTGCGGTGCTTTCTCATTGAGGTAACCTCGTGTGGGGGAATGTGAGGTTACTGTATGGCGAATTTCAGCGGGGTGGCAGAACGTCCTGGAATGAACGCTTACTGGGCAGGGTAGCCGTCAGAGCGCCATCAGACCCTGAACCAGCGCCGCCGTGCCGGCCACGGCAGCCACCGCCAGGATGACCGGTCGCAGGCCGTCAAATGGCATGCGATTCACCAGCTTGCCAGACAGCCAGAAGCCAGTCAGAACGCCGGGAAAGGTCATGGCAAACAGCGCCAGTTCCCTCGGGCCCAGGTACCCGGAGAACACCAGTGCGGCCAGGCTGAAAAAACTGGCCACCAGGAAGAATGCCGACATGTTGGCCCGCACCAGCGGCCCCTTTTCATTCTGGTAGATCAGCGCAATGGGCGGGCCGCCCACGGCGGTGATGGTGCCCATGTAAGTGGATGCGGCACCGGCAAGGACACTGTTGCGGGCATTGAGAACAGGGCGCAGGCCGCCCGCGCTCAGGGCGACGCCCGTGAGGATCAGTACCCCGAAAATCAGCTCAAAGCCCTTGGGCGAGAGCACCAGCAGGGTTAGCCCGGCCAGCACCGTACCAATCGCCCCGCCACCGATGGCAAACCGCACTTCCCGAAGCTGCAGCGCGCCCCGGTTGCGGATCAGCATCAGCACGGTGAGCACCACGGCATTGAGAATCAGCGGGGCCGGCAGCAGCACCGGGCTGATCAGGAACAGCAAAGGCGCCGCCAGCGTACCGATACCGTAACCGGCGACGCCCTGAAGGCAGGCGCCCGCCAGCAGGGCAAGATTGGCAAGCACAATGTGAACGAGTGTTACGTCATCCATAACGGGGGTACCGGGTTGAGACAATCCGCCTTGATATCACAGCGCGGGTCCGGTGGAAACCCGAACACCCCTGCGCCCATTAAGACCATAGTGGAACAGGTACGCCAGGTGGATCCTGTGCTAGATTGAGGGACCAGTTAATGAGGAAGCTATGAAAACCGCCACGCCCGAAGCCACCAAAGGCGTCCTGTATGGCCTTGGCGCCTACACCGTCTGGGGCTGTTTTCCCCTGTATTTTGCGCTCTTTGCGGGCGTGCCGTCCTATGAGGTGCTGATTCACCGGGTGATATGGTCCTGCGTGTTCCTGGCCGTGGTGGTCACCCTGCTCAGGCGCTGGCCTCCGATCAGAGCTGCGCTGGCACGCCCGAAAGAACTCGGCTATGTGTTTGGTTGTGCGGTGTTCATCGCCATCAACTGGGGCGTGTACATCTACGCTGTGGAAACCCGCCACGTACTGCAGGCCAGCCTGGGCTACTTCCTCACCCCGCTGGTAAACGTGGGCCTGGGTATGCTGGTGCTCCGGGAGACCATCACCCGGTTGCAGGTGCTGGCCGTGTCCCTGGCCACACTCGCCATTCTCTACCAGTTATTCCTGCTGGGGGTGGTGCCCTGGATCACCCTGGTGCTGGCCTTCAGCTTCGGCACCTATGGCCTGATGCGTAAGCAGGTGGCGCTGGACGGCCTCTCCGGCCTGTTCGTGGAAACCTTGCTGCTGTTGCCGCTCAGCCTGCTGACGCTGGGCGCGCTCAGCGCCGCCGGCGCCTCGCATTTCGGCAGCGACCTGCCCGTCGCCCTGCTGCTGGTCTCCAGCGGCATCGTTACGGCCATTCCGCTGCTCGCCTTCGCCGGGGCCGCCCGCCGGCTGCGGCTGGCGACCGTCGGCTTCCTGATGTACATCAACCCGACGCTGCAGTTCCTCATTGCGCTGCTTGTGTTTAATGAGCCCCTGAGTGGCGAAAAACTGCTGAGCTTCGCCATGATCTGGGTGGCCCTGGGAATTTATTCCTGGTCCGCCTGGCGTGGCCGCCGACCCGTTGTGGAGGCTGCTTGAAACAGCCCATTACCGGCTACCACAAAGACGAAGAAGACCACTGGGTCGCCCGGTTGGCCTGCGGCCACAACCAGCATGTGCGCCACACGCCGCCCTGGGTGAACCGCCCGTGGGTGACCACGGCGGAAGGCAGGGAGTCGATGCTGGGGGTTGAGCTGGACTGCCGGAAGTGTGATGAGGGCGCGCCGCCGGATGACCGGCCCTGAGCTATACTATGGCCGAGATCTGACCATTTGATTGGCAAAGGAGTCTGCCATGGTAAAGCGCCTCGTTATCTGTGCCGACGGCACATGGAACCGTCCCGAAGAAGACCTTCAGAAAGATGTTCCCACCAACGTTCTGAGAATGGCCCGGGCCATTCGTCCCCTGGCGGCCGATGGCAAGCCCCAGCATGTGTTCTATGACTGGGGCATCGGGTCCTATCACAACGCGGTGATTGGCGGGGTCACCGGGCAGGGTATTCACAAGAACATCATGGATGCCTACCGCTATATTGTGCAGAACTTCACGCCCGGCACCGACATCTACCTGTTTGGCTTCAGCCGCGGCGCCTACACCGTGCGCTCCCTGTGCGGGCTGATCAATAACTGCGGCATTCTCAAGCGGCCCGATGCGAGGCTGATCCAGCAGGCGTTTGAACACTACAAGAAGACCGGTAGCGCCTGGAAACCCTCCGGAGCCCGGTCGGTGGCGTTCCGCAATGCCCATAGCCATGAGTCCCGGGCGATCCGGTTTGTGGGCGCCTGGGATACGGTGGGCGCGCTGGGTGTGCCGTTTTCGCTGATGGGGCTGTTTGATCGCAAGGACGAGTTTTACGACACCAAGCTGGGCGGCAATGTGCGCATGGCCCGCCATGCTCTGGCCATCGATGAGCGCCGGGAAGATTTTGAGCCCACCTTGTGGGAGCCCCGGGACGGGCTGGATCTCGAACAGGTGTGGTTTGCCGGTTCCCACAGCGATATTGGCGGTGGCTATCCGGCGGACGGCCAGGGGTTGATGGCGTCTGACATTGCCCTCGACTGGATGGTGCAACAGGCCAGGCGTGCCGGCCTGGATATCGAGGAACATCTGCCCGCCGGGATTCATCCGAGCGCTGCGGCAAAGCTGCATAACTCACGGAGACATATTTTCCGGTTTTCAACGCCACTGGTGCGTAACCTGAAACCGGCAAACGTTGATACGGTTATTCACCCCTCCGTGGCGGAGCGCTGGCGGTTGGACCCGGATTACCGGCCGGTCAACCTGCAACGGATTGGCTTTTCAGCCTGAGCCTGTGAGCACCCCGTGGCCCTGTCGCATGGGCGGAGCGTACAGGAAATCGCCGCTCCATTTACGCGCCTTAACAAACTGGAACAGATCAATCGGGACAGTCCGTGGATAATCCGCTTCAGGAATGTTTCTTTTGAGGTTCGGTGCATGAGAGTCCTGAGCAATCTGAAAATACGAACACGCTTGCTGGTCGCCGTGCTGGTGCCGGTTGTCATCACGGCGGCAACGATTGCCTGGATCACCGTGAGCCAGATCCAGTCCAATGGCGAGGCCGAGCTTGAGCGCCTGGAAAAGAGCCTGCTTGAGGCCCGTAAAGACGGTTTGAAAAACCTGGTTGATGCGGCCAAGGCCGTGGTTCTGGAGGCCAAGAACGATCCGGACATGACCGAAGAGGAAGCCAAGGAGGCCGCTGCGGAGCGGTTGCGGTCAATCCGGTTCGAGAAAACGAACTATGTCTTTGCCTACACGCGGGATGTCTATAACCTGGCGTACGCTCCGGATCCATCCAAGGAAGGGCCGAGTAGTAACCCAGTCTTGCGCAAGCTGGTAGGTGACCTGTTCGAAGTCGCCGAGGACGATGGCTTTTATGGCTATGAATGGCTGAATCCAGCCTCCGGCAAGGACGAACCCAAGGTGTCCTATTCCACCCTGATACCCGGATGGGACTGGATGATGGGCGCCGGCGTCTATGTGACCGATATCAAAAAGGAAGTGGCGGCGGCCCGGATGGTGATCGAGAAGAACATTGCCTCTGCCCTGGGCTTTATTTTGCTGGTGACGGCGGTTGTGGTGCTGATTTCCCTGCTGATTGGCGTGATTGTTGGTCGCACGGTGACCAAACCCCTCAAGGGCGTCAGTGACATGATGCAGGAGATTGCCGATGGTGAGGGCGACCTGCGTCAGCGGTTGCCGGAAGACGGCTCCGATGAACTTTCGGAACTGGGCCGCAGGTTTAACGCCTTTGTGGTGAAGATTCAGAACACCATGCGGGAGGTGGGTGCCACCACCGACCAGTTGGCGTCGGCGGCGGAGGAGCTCAGCCGGGTCGCCAACGAAACCCGCGCTTCGGTTCAGGAGCAGGGGTCGGAGACCGATCAGATTGCCTCGGCGATCAATGAAATGGCGGCGACGATCCAGCAGATCTCGGGTAACGCCAATGAGGTGGAAGGTGCCGCCTCGGATGCCGACCGCATGGCGCGTGAGGGTGGCGAGACCATTGCCAGTGCCCAGGGCGCGGTCAATCAGCTCTCCGAGGAGATCCAGGAAAGCGCCAGGAGTATCGATGCCCTGGCGGAGAAGTCCGACGATATCCAGCAGGTGCTGGACGTGATTCATGCGGTCACCGAGCAAACCAATCTGCTGGCGCTGAATGCGGCCATCGAGGCAGCCCGGGCCGGCGAGCATGGTCGTGGCTTCTCGGTGGTGGCGGATGAAGTGCGCCAACTGGCCAAACGCAGCGCCGAATCGGCGGACCAGATCCGGGACATGATCGGTGGTTTTGTCACTGAGTCACGGGCCGCCGTGGAGCGCATGAACCAGTCCCGTACCCGGTCCACCGAAACGGTTGAGCGCATCAACCACGCCACGGATTCCTTGCGGACCATTGAAAAGTCCGTGGGCCAGATTCACGACCAGGTGACCCAGATCGCGACCGCCGCCGAGCAGCAAAGCCAGGTGGCGGAAGAGATCAACCAGAACGTGGTGCGCATTGTGGATGCCGCTCAGCGCAGTGATACCGGGGTGACCCAGACCAACGAGGCGAGCCATGAGCTGGCCAGGCTGGGGGAGAATCTCCGGGATCTGGTCGGTCAGTTCAAAGTGTAAACGCCGGGATTGAGGGCGGCCGATTGGCGCCGCCTCCCCGGCACGTTATGATGGTCGCGACTGTGAGAACCCTGTTTTCATACCAACAATAACGGAAGCCAACACTATGACAATCCGGAAAACCTGGCTGGCCGCGGTTGCCGCTGCGGCAACGGCATTCAGTGTTCCCTCGTTCGCCGAGGAAAACTTCACCCTGCGCCTGGCGCAGACCTGGGGTCCCAACTCTCCGATTCTCGGGGAAACCGTGGAACACATGGCCGAGATGGCCAACCTGATGTCCGATGGTCGTCTGACCATCCGTATCGATGCCTCCAACAAGCACAAGGCACCGTTCGGTATCTTCGATCTGGTGCGCAACGGCCAGTACGACATGGGCCACACGGCGTCCTATTACTACAAGGGCACCATTCCCAACGCCATGTATTTCACCACCGTACCCTTCGGTATGATTGCGCCGGAACAGTACGCCTGGTTCTATCATGGCGGCGGCATGGAGCTGATGCAGGAAGTGTACGAGCCCTATGGCCTGCTGTCGTTCCCGGGTGGGAACACCGGCAACCAGATGGGTGGCTGGTTCCGGGAGGAGATTACCTCCCTGGAGGATCTGAAGGGCCTGAAGATGCGCACCCCGGGGTTTGCTGGCGAAGTGATGGCCGAGCTCGGCGTGGCGGTGACCAACATCCCGCCGGGAGAGCTCTACAGTTCCCTGGAGCGCGGCACCATCGATGCGGTTGAATGGGTCGGGCCGGCCCTGGATTTCCAGATGGGCTTCCACCAGATCGCCAAGTACTACTACTCCGGCTGGCAGGAGCCTGGCGCGGAAGTGCAGTTCCTGATCAATAAGGACACCTGGAACAAACTGCCGAAGGATCTGCAGGAGATCCTGCGGGTTGCCATGCGCACCGCCGCCTATGACATGTATATCCAGAGCACCCATGAAAGCGGCGTGGCCTGGGATCGCATGAAGGAAGACTACCCGGACGTGACCCACAAGACCTTCCCGCCCGAGGTGATTGACGCCCTGCGCGAGGCCACCAACAAGTTGCTGGCCGAGGCCGCCGCCAAGGACCCGTTGGCGAAGGAAATTATCAGTTCCCAGCGCGACTACCTGCAGCAGGTTCGCCAGTGGACCAATATTTCCGACAAGGCTTATCTCAACACCGTTGCTGAGTAAACAGTCTGAACGCTGCGACCGCTTCCTGAGAGGTCGTTGAAACGAGGGGCACAAGGTGCGGACAACGTCTGGCAGCCTTGCGCCCCTTTCTGCCCATGCCCCTTTCTGTTTGTGTCGCTTTCTGGAAAAATAGGCCGCTCATTCTTTGGGCAGCGCCGATGAAACAGACACTGCTATCTCTGGCTAACCTCTCCAAGCAGTTCAGTGGCAAAACCGTTCTGGATGCCCTGGATCTGGATATCTACGACGGTGAATTCATTACCCTGCTGGGCCCTTCCGGGTGCGGTAAAACCACACTGCTGCGGCTGATGGCGGGTTTTGAACAACCCGATGCAGGTACCATCACCCTGGCCGGTGACGACCTGACCTACCGGGCACCGGAGCATCGCCCGCTGAATACGGTGTTCCAGCATTACGCGCTGTTCCCGCATATGTCGGTGTTCGACAACGTTGCCTACGGCCTGAAAATGGAACAGCGCCCGAAGGACGAGATCCGTGCGCGGGTGAACGCAGTGCTGGCCATGGTCCAGTTGCAGGACTTTGCCCGTCGCAAGCCGCATCAGTTATCCGGCGGTCAGCAGCAGCGGGTGGCCATTGCCCGGGCCGTGGTCAAGCGCCCGCGCCTGCTGTTGCTGGACGAACCGCTGTCGGCCCTCGATTTCAAGCTACGCCGTACCATGCAGGTGGAACTCAAGCGCCTGCAGCGGGAACTGGGCATTACCTTTGTGTTTGTCACCCACGATCAGGAAGAAGCGCTGTCCATGTCGGACCGGGTGGCGGTGCTCAAGGACGGCAAGGTGCAGCAACTGGGCACGCCCCGGGAAGTCTACGAGCGCCCGGCCAACCTGTTTACCGCCCGTTTTGTGGGCGAGACCAACTTCTTTCCGGGCACGGTGGCGTCGGTCGACGAAGCGTCCATCACCGTGGACGTGCTGGGTGTGCACCGCCGTCTGCGACGCCCGGACTTTACGGTCCGGTCCGGGCAGGGGGTGCATGTGCTGCTTCGCCCGGAGGATATCCGGGTGCTGGACCCGGCCGACGATCACGGGCTTGCGGGCAAGGTGGTCGAGCGCAATTACAAGGGCAGCACCCTGGATTCGGTGATTCACCTGGCTGACGGCACCGAGGTGCTGGCCAGTGAGTTTTTTGATGAAGACGATCCAGCCTTTGATTATCGCCTGGGTGAGCCGGTGAAAGTCAGTTGGGTGGATGGCTGGGAGTGGTTGCTTCCGGAAGAGAGCAGCCGCTCAGAGGTACCGTCAGCGGATGCCTAGGGTGATGGCGCAGCCGTTCAGAACCGCCGTGCTTGTCCTGGTGTGGGGCTGGTTGCTGTTCCTGGTGCTGGTACCGAACCTGCTGGTGGTGAGCGCCAGTGTGCTGTCCCGGAACCCGGACACGTTCATATCCCTGCCGTTCAGCCTGGCCGCGTACCGGCAACTGTTCGATCCGCTGTACCTGGATGTGTTTCTGCACTCGCTGTACATGGCCGCCATGACCACGCTGGTGTGTCTGCTGATCGGCTACCCCTTTGCCTGGGCGCTGTCCCGGCTGGGTAAACAGCGTCAGCTCTGGCTGATTTTCCTGCTGATCGTGCCGTTCTGGACCAATTCGCTGGTGCGTACCTACGCACTCAAACTGATCCTGGCCACCAACGGCCTGCTGAACTCGCTGCTGATGTCCCTCGGGGTCATCGATGAACCCCTGCAGTTGCTGTACACCGAAGGGGCCGTGATCATCGGCCTGGTCTATTTGTTGTTGCCGTTCATGATCCTGCCATTGTATTCGGTGTTTGATGACCTTCGGGAGGAATTGCTGATGGCCTCGCACGATCTGGGGGCGGGCCGTGTGTCCACGTTCGTGCACGTAATTGTGCCACTGACCCTGCCCGGGGTGCTGGCGGGAGTCATGCTGGTGCTGTTGCCGGCCATGGGTCTGTTCTTTGTGCCGGATATCCTGGGCGGTTCCCGCAACCTGCTGGTGGGCAATGTCATCAAGAATCAGTTTCTCGACGCCCGTGACTGGCCCTTCGGGGCGGCGGCCAGCATTGTGCTGACCCTGGCCATGGCGGTGCTGATGTTCGCGCACCGGCTGAGCAAGCGGCGCCTTGGTGAGGAGGGAGCCTGATGACACGCTGGCTGCCCCGGGTCTACCTCGCCTTCGTGTACCTGCTGCTGTACGTGCCCATTGTGGTGCTGATGGTGTTCTCGTTTAACGATTCACGCTCAGGCTATACCTGGGGTGGTCTGAGCCTGCGCTGGTATGAGGCATTGTTGAACAACCATGCCCTGGTGCAGGCCATGTGGAATTCCCTGTGGCTGGCCCTGTCGGCGGCCACGGTGTCGACCCTGATCGGTGCGCTGACGGCCCTGGCCCTGCACCGTTACCGGTTTCGCGGCAAAAAAGTGCTGCATGGCATGTTGTTCGTGGTGATGATGTCCCCCGAGATTGTGCTGGCGATCTCGCTGCTGGCGCTGTTCTTGCTGGTCGGGCTGCAACTGGGCTACGTTTCACTGTTGCTGGCCCACGTGACGTTCTGTCTGCCGTTTGTGGTGATTACCGTCATGGCACGGCTGAGCGGGTTTGATGAAAGCCTGCCGGAGGCGGCCCGGGATCTGGGCGCCAGCGAATTCGCGATGACCCGCACGGTGCTGATTCCGGTCATTATGCCGGCATTACTGGCGGGCTGGTTGCTGGGGTTTACACTGTCGCTGGATGATGTGGTGGTCAGTACTTTTGTCAGCGGCCCGAGCTACGACATTCTGCCCCTGAGGATTTACTCGATGGTGCGCGTGGGGCTGAAGCCGGAGGTGAATGCCCTGGGCACTCTGTTGCTGGTGTTTTCACTGGCTATGCTGATGTTGTCTCAATGGATACTTACAAGGAGCAAACGATGAAGAAACTGGCCGTTGCCGGCCTGCTGGCGCTGGGGCTCACCGCTTGCAGCTCAGAGGAGCCGAAAGTCCTTAACCTGTACAACTGGTCTGAGTACATGCCCCAGGAGGTGCTCACCCGGTTCGAGGAAGAAACCGGTATTCAGGTGGTGTACACCACTTATGACAGCAACGAAGCCATGTACGCCAAACTGAAATTGCTGGACGACAGCGCGGCCTATGATCTGGCCGTGCCTTCCACCTACTACGTCAGCAAGATGCGCCAGGAAGGCCTGCTGATGCCCATCGACCGCAGCAAGATCAAAGGCTTTGATGAGTTGGATCCGGAACTGGTCAACCTCGATATCGACCCGGACAACCAGTACAGCATCCCCTACCTGTGGGGAACCACCGGGCTGGCGGTGGACACCGCCGATGTTGAAGGCGAGCCCGTGGATGCCTGGCAGGATTTGTGGGACGACCGGTTCAAGGGCCGGGTGATGCTCACCAACGACATGCGGGAAGTCTTCCATGTCGGTCTTCGGGTGCTGGGGTATTCCGGCAACAGCACCGATCCGGAGAAAATCCGCGAGGCCTATGAGAAGCTGACGGAGCTGATGCCAGCGGTGCGCACGTTTAACTCCGATGCGCCCCGGGTCCCTTATCTGGAAGGAGAAACCGATGTCGGCATGATCTGGAACGGTGAGGCCGTTATGGCCCAGGACACCATGCCGGCGCTGGATTATGTGTATCCGGAGGAGGGCGTGATTGCCTGGCTCGACAGCTTTGTGATCCCGAAGAACGCCCGGAATCCCGAGGCCGCCCACAAGTTCATCAGTTTTGTGTTGCAGCCGGAAATCTCCGCCATGATCAGTGAAGAGATCGGTTACGCCACCCCGAACCTGGCCGCCCGGAAGTTACTGGATGATGTGGTGGCCGATAATCGAGCCAGCTACCCGACGCCGGACGATATGAAGAACGCCGAGTTTCAGGTGGATATTGGTGATGAGGCGTTGCAGGTGTACGCAAAGTATTGGGAAATGCTGAAATCCGGCCAGTGAACAGGCCGGATTCGGGGTTGACGGCGATTTCGAATCGTTGACCTGTCGTCAGGGTAGGTATGTTGTTGCCTGCCTTGATCTATACTGACACTGATCGTTACCTTTTACAGGTTTCTTGCCCTGATGTATGCGCCTGCCGCCAAGAGTCTGATCGTCGCCCTGCTGTGTGTGTGCAGCCTCGTGGCCGGCAGGGCCATGGCCTCTTCCCAGCCAGTGGATCGTGGTTGGGAGTACCGGTGGGGGGACTCGCCGTTTACTGAGCAGGGTGTTCCCGAATGGACGCAGGAGGCGGCGCCGGGCCAGTGGCACGCTATCGGTTTTCCGTCCAACCCGCCCGGCCGCGCCGGCCGCGAGCATGTCTGGTTCCGGGTGCCTTTGCCTTCCGGTGAATGGCAAACGCCGGTGCTCTACATTTTCAGTGTCGACCTGATCACCCAGGTCTGGATGGACGGTCGGAAAATCTATCAGTACGGCGAGTTCGATGATCAGGGGCGTGGTCGGTTCGCGGGCTGGCCCTGGCACGAAATCCCGTTGCCGGATAACTACGAAAACCAATGGGTTTATTTCCGGGTATTTTCCAACTACACGGACATCGGGCTCTGGGGCGAGGTGTCCATCATGGATCACTCGGATCTGGTGCTCTATATCCTGGGGAGTTCGCTGGAGGCGTTGATCGTGGCCGGCTTTTCGGCCCTGATTGCCCTGCTGGCCATGATCTTTGCGTTAGTGCAGACCGAGAAGAAGACGCTGGCCAGCATTGCTCTGTTCGCGTTGTCTTCGTCGGTACTGCTGGTGGCTGAGAGCCAGGCCAGCCTGTTGATCGCCAATCGGCCGTTGCTCTGGGATTACCTGGCCGCGGGCTCCTATTACCTGCTTCCCGTGGCACTGGGCCTGATGCTGGAGCAATGGTTGGCGGACCACCGCCCGTGGCTGATCAACCTGATCTGGAAGCTGCATCTGGTCTATGTGGTGGGCGCCCTTGGCCTGGCCCTGTCAGGCATGATTGACCTGTCTTCTACCTTCCCGCCGTTCGATGCCATGCTGCTGGTGTCATTGTCTGTCATTACCGTGGTCGTTGTACGGCGGTTTGCCGGGATGCGACGGGAACAGCAGGTTCTGCTCCTGGCCTACGGGGTATTCTGCGCCCTGTTGCTGGTGGACATGGCGGTCGCCCACGGGGTGCTGCCCTGGGGTCGGGTGCCGGTCAGTTGGGGCATCCTGGTGTTTTCCCTGGCGGTGGTGCTGATCTCCCTGTGGCATTATGCAAGTACCCAGCGGGCGCTGCAGCGACTGAACCTGTCGCTGGAGCAACAGGTGGCGCTCCGAACGCAAAAGGCGGAGTCCCTCGCCCGGCGTGAACAGGCCCGGGCCAGGCTGCTGACCTTTGAGAACGAGAAAAGCCGGGTATTGGGCGATGTGATTACCCGGCTCCAGGACTGTTTCGGGCTGCAGCAGGCCTTTGGCCGACTGGCGGAGACCATGCCGGATTTATGCAGCCCGTTGAAAGGCACCCTGTATCGGCATACCGGTGATGGGGAGTATGAGCCGGTCAGTATCTGGGGCTACGGTGATCAAACCCCGGGCACGCCTGACCATCTCGATGCCTCTGAAAACCTGCCGAGGCCGACACGGTCCCGGATATCACTTCCGGAGGACTCGCCTGAACAGGCAGCACCCTATCTGTGTTTCTGGATCAATGTGGAATCGGCCAGCCAGGGCCTGGTAACCGAGGGTGTGTTGCTGCTCGAAGGCGTGGAGATTTTCACCCATGAGGAAAGTGACTATGGCGCTGCCCGGCTCTTTGCCGCACTGGACCAGGCCATCCAGCGCATCGGCCTGACCTTGTCCAGTATTGTCCTGCGGGAAGAGCTGCAGAAATTCTCCTACGAGGACGCGCTCACCGGTCTCAAGAACCGGCGTTATTTTGATCAGCTTTTTGAGCATGAAAAGGCTGTGGCTGGGCGCAACCGGGAGTCGCTGTCCTTGCTGGTCATCGACATTGATCATTTCAAGAGGTTCAACGACAGCCATGGTCATGAGGCCGGTGACCGCGCTTTGCAGGCCGTGGCCATGGTTTTGCAGCGGCAGTTCCGGGAAAGCGATGTGGTGTGTCGCTATGGCGGGGAGGAATTTGTGGCGATCCTGCCGGGCGCTGGCACGGACGATGCCAGGGACAGGGCAGAGCATCTGTGCGACGCGATTCGCCAGCTGTCCGTTACGGTGCCCGAGAAGGCCCAGGAGCGGGTAACGGTATCGGTGGGCGTGGCCAGTTGGCCCGACAGTGGCGGCGAGCCAGAACAACTGGTCGGGCAGGCTGACAAGGCCCTGTATCAGGCCAAGCAGCGGGGTCGGGATCGCGTTGAGGTGTACCGGGCCTCAGACTACTAGAACCGGACACTTGGCGTGGGAGGCCACCCGGTGGGACACGCTGCCCAGAATCACGCCTTCCTTGTCACTGTGGGTGCCCCGGGTGCCGACCACAATCAGATCCGCCTCTTTGTCCTGGGCAAACTTGACGATCACCCGGGACGGCCGCCCCGCCTTCACAAAGCCTCGGACCTTGGTGGCGCCGCGCTCTTTGGCCAGACTCTTGGCATGATTGACCACTTCCTTGGCGTACTCTGACAGGATTTTGTCCGGAATGTCCATCTCCACCGGGCGGCCGATCGACAGGGAGGCCTCAAACAGGCTGTGGTGCTTGTACACGCAGAGTATGAAGATCTCCGTGTCCGGCATCAGCTTCTGGAACTCAATGGCCTTGTCGAGCGCCTTCAGGGACGTTGTCGAACCGTCCACCGCGACCAGGATCCGTTTGAACATGAGTGTCTCCCTGAAAGTTCCCCGTGGTTCGAGCTATCGATAAGCCAGGTCACGAAGGAACAGAGCGATTTGCGGAAACGCTATGATCAGACCCGCAGCCGCAATCAGCATGATAATGAACGGTGGTGTGCCCCGGATCACCTCCCAGTAAGGACGCTTGAAAATCGCGATGGCGGTGAAGATGTCGCAACCGAACGGCGGCGTGGCGGAGCCGATGGCCACCTGCAGGGTAATCAGAACCCCCACCAATACCGGGTCCAGGCCGGTGGCCTGGATGGCCGGGGCGAAAATCGGCGTCAGTACCAGGATCACCACAATCGGATCCACGAACATACAGGCGACAAAGAACGCGATGCTGATGGCAATGAGGACGCCAACGGGGCCGGCTTCATCGATGCCAACGGCCGCCAGGATTGCATCCGGGATCTGGGCAAACGAAATAATCCAGGAGAAGCCGGTGCCCGCGGCAACCAGGATAAAGACCACGGCGGTGATCAGGCCGGTGGATTTGGCAATGCGCCAGATGTCAGCGGCCTGAAGTGAACGGAAGATGATGAACTCCAGGATCAGGGCATAAAGCACGCACACAGCCGCCGCCTCGGTGGGGCTGAAGATGCCGCCGTAGATACCACCGACGATAATAACCGGGAAAAACAGCGGCCAGAGCGCCTCCCTCGACGCCACCATCCGCTCTTTCCAGCTGGCCTTGTCTTCCGTCGGCAGCTTGTTTACCTGGGCATAGATCAGGCAGTAAATGGAAAACATGCAGAGAATCAGAAGGCCCGGCCCGATGCCGGCTATGAACAGTTCGGCAATGGAGGTTTCCGAGACCACACCGTAGATAATAAAGCCGATACTGGGTGGAATCAGGAAGGCAATGTCACTGGAATTGATAATCAGTGCCAGGGTAAACGAGTCGGAGTAACCCGCTTTCAGCAGCCTGGGACGTAACGGCGAGCCGACCGCCACCACGGTGGCCTGGGTGGAGCCGGAGACCGCACCGAACAGGGTGCAGGAGGTGGCGGTACTGATCGCCAAGCCACCCTTGATGTGGCCGATGAAGGACATGACCATGTGGATCAAGCGATCCGCGGACTGGCCCCGGGTCATGATGTCCGCGGCAAGAATGAACATGGGGACCGCAATGAGTGACGCGGGCCGGATACCGGCCATCATCTGCTGGATAAGCGTGGGCATCTGGCCGAAACCATCGAACATCATGATGAAGCCGACCACGGAGGCGGTGATCAGCGGGATCATCATCGGAAAGCCTAAGAGCAGCAGCCCGATCATGATCAGCATAAGCGTGGTCGCCATGAGCGTATCCTTCCTTAAAGGTGACTGGCGGGTTGTGTATTCATACTTCCGATTCGGTGTCGGCGTAGCCGTCACGCACGCCGGTCGATAAATACACCTCGCGGGTGCGGAAATTCTTGATGGCCGTTAACAGATACTGGATACCGGTGATGGCGAACCCGACCGGTGCCCACACGTAAATCATCCATACCTCGAAGCCCAGCGCAGGCAAGACCCGGCCCCGGCCAGCGAGGGTGACGATGTATTCGTAGGAGTAGTAACACAGGAAGAACATCACCACGGACGTGAACAGCGCGATGATGATCATCAGTATCTTGCGCCCCATCAACGGAAGCGCGTCGAATATGGCCGACATGCGAATGTGGCGACCGTGCCTGGCGGCGTAGCCAATGCCGGCAAAGGTAATCAGAATAATCAGGATCCGGTTGACTTCACCGGTGTAAAACATGCCTTCCTGGAAGACAAACCGCGCAACCACGTTGACGCAGGTGTTTAGTGCCATCAGCAGCACGCCCGCAGCGAGCATAACGGCTTCTATTTTGCTGATGAAGACGTCAATCGTACCCAGAAAGCCGGGTAATCCGGACTCGAAGTGGCCGGTATCATCGGTATCCGGGGAATTGTCAGACATGAGTGGTTACTCCGGGGGAAAGGCCGTGAAACAACATCCCGTTGTTTCACGGCATTGGTTCCAAGCTGAACCCGGGCAGGACCCGGGGCCAGCGATCAGGGCTTATTTGTCGGCCTGAACTTCCTTGAGGTCTTCCTCGAACTGGTTCAGCAGCTTCTGGCCGCTCTCGCCGGTCATCTCGATAAACTTCTCCTTGACCTGGGGAGCGCGGGCCTGGAACGCGTCGATCTGTTCCTCTGTCAGGCGGGTAACAGTGACTTCGTCACTGGCCTTCTTGATTTTCTCGAGGGCTTTTTCCGCCAGGCCATCAATGTGCACGAGGATTTTCTCGAACGCGTAGTCCGCGCCGTCCTGAACCAGTTTCTGGTCCCCTTCAGACAGGCCCTGGTAGAAGTCCAGGTTTGCCATCATGGCGGTGGTGAACCAGCCATGGCCGGTGAAAGTCAGATTCGGGGATACCTCGTACAGACCACCGGATTCAATCCAGAAGATCGGGTTCTCCTGACCGTTGATCATGTTGGTCTGCAGGGCGCCGTAGACTTCACCCCAGGGCAGTGGCGTCGGCGTGGCACCGAAGGCGTTATAGGTAGCAGACAGTAGCGGGTTGGTCATCACCCGGATTTTCTTGCCTTCGAAATCCGCTGGCGAGGTGATCGGCTCGTCGGCAGTCACCACCATTTCCCCTTCCGGATACATCTGCAGCAGCTTCAGGCCGTGCTCCGCGTAGAGCTTCGGGAACATCTCGTTGATGGCCTCACTCTCACGGAAGAACTCCACCACGGTGTCCATATCGGTCGGCAACAGATACGGGATAAAGAAAATCTGGGCTTCGGGAATCAGCGAGCCGGTGAAACCGGGAGACTGGTTCACGAACTGCAGGATGCCGGCCAGGGTCTGCTCCATGATGTCACTGGATTCGCCCAGCTCGCCGAACCGGTAAACCTGAACGGAATGATCGGAGTTGTCCTCGACATACTCCTTGAACTTCATGGCGAAAACGTCTTGCACATCGCCTTCATACTCTTCGTGGGCATAGCGCCAGGTGTCTGCACTAACTGAGCTGGCCAGTGTTGCCGCGCCAACGGCAAATGCCGAAATGGCTGCCAGTTTTCTAAACTTGCTTTGGGTGCTCATCGCATTGTCTCCGCTCGTTTTTTTACGTTAATGCTTTGTTACATTTTATAAGACTGGCAAAACAAAGCGGTTTTCGCAAGAAAATGGGCAAAAACATGAGACAGACCCGGTGTCTGTTACCAATATCGCAAGTTCATGAAATCACAATTGATTCGGATTTCGGAGGCAGGTATTCAGAAACAGCCGGAACTCGCTGGCAACCCGCGCCACGCTGTGTTCCAGCCGATGACCATCGGGCAAAACCAGGGCCGAAATGCCCTGCTGGCGGGCCAGCTCCAATACCGGCATAACCGGTACCACATCATCATTCCAGCCATGAATGATCTGGCAATGGCGGGCCCGGATGACCGGACTGGACCGGGGGTAATCGGCCATCGCGAGTGCGGGCGCCAGCAAAAAGCAGCCAAGCACCGGTGTCTCTGAACTGGTTTGCGCACACACCCAGCCACCCATGCTGGAGCCTGCCAGGATGGTGTTCTCGGGACTTGCGCCAGCTCGATTCATGGCGTCCTGCATCTGCGCCAGCCGGGTGGCGGGGTCTTTGGTGCTGCGGTGGTCGATGGCATGAGCCCGGAGGTCGGCAAAGGTCTCGGCTTCGGCTTTCATGGCCTGGATCTTGGTGCTGCCCGGCCCGCTTTCCAGGCCGTGGGATAAAAACACATGAATGGGTGAGGGTGTGATGGCGGATGTCATGAGAGTGGCCTCGCCGTTGGTTTGCCCTGATCGGGCTTGCGGGTGGCGGCCAGGATCTCGAGCGCGTGCCGGCGCTTTTGAGGGTCGTGAATATCAACGGTAAACATCAGCTCATCCACCTCAACGGTCGCCAGAAGCTGTTCCAACTGCCGCCCGATGGCGGACGCATCGCCCAGTAACTGCAGTGCCAGGAAATCCATCACGCTCGCCTTTTCCCCGGCGTTCCACAGGCCGTCCATGGAGTCCACGGGCGGCTTCATCCACAGCGGCTGCCCCCGGAATAGCGCAAGAATGCGCTGATAGCTCGTGGTCGCCAGGTGTTGTGCCTCTTCCATGGAATCCGCGGGCACCGCCGGAACCGCCAGCATGGCATAGGGTCTGTCGAGCTGTGCGGAAGGCTGGAAATTATCCCGATAGACTTTCAGGGCTTCCCGGTAGAGCCGGGGGGCGAAATGCCCGGCAAAGGCGTAGGGCAAACCGCGCATGGCGGCGAGCTGAGCGCTGTAAAGGCTCGACCCCAGCAGCCAGATGGGGACGTTGGTGCCGGCGCCGGGGATGGCCTTCACCGGCTGGCCGGGCTGTAGCGGGCCAAGCAGGGACTGCAAACGGGCGACGTCTTCCGGGAACTGCTCCGCACCCAGTCCGTCCCGCCTGAGGGCGCGGGCGGTGACCGGATCGGTCCCGGGGGCGCGCCCCAGGCCGAGATCAATCCGGCCCGGGTACAGGCTGGCCAGGGTGCCGAACTGCTCGGCAATGACCAGCGGCGGGTGGTTGGGGAGCATGACGCCGCCGGAGCCAACCCGGATGGCTTCGGTCTGCCCTGCAATGTGCCCGATCAGAACCGACGTGGCGGAACTGCTGATGCCCTCCATATTGTGATGCTCGGCCAGCCAGAATCGTTTGAAGCCGAGTCTTTCCGCCCTCTGGGCGTAGGCCACGCTGTTGGCCAGCGTGGTACCAACGGAATCGCCTTCACGAACGGAGGCCAGTTCAAGCAGCGAGTAATCAGGATAGTCAGACATGGGGCTCCCGGGGCGACAGTGGAATATGAGCCTGCAAACATGGCGCCTGGGAGCGCCTGTTTCAAGGTTAGCTGAACGTTGGCTTACAGTTCGATGACAATCGGCGGATTGACCGGTTTGTAGCGACCGGTACAGGTACTGGCGTTGACGTACAGGCAACTGCCGATCTGTTCCAGACCGTGATCTTCGTGGATGTGTCCGAATACATGAAGCTTCAGCGGCAGCCTGGCTACCCGGTCGGCCAGCGCCTCGCAGCCGGGGCGAATCGTGCCGTCCGGTGTCGTGATCCGGTCCAGAATACCGGCGGGAGGCCCATGGGTGATCAGTATGTCGGTGTCGTCGGGGATCTGCGCCCAGCGTTCGGCCAGTGCCTCCCCCCGGTCCAGATTGAACGCCCAGTTGAAAAACATTGGTGTCCAGGGACTGCCCCAGAACTTGAGTCCTTCCAGTTCCAGCGGGCTGTCCTGCAGGTAGTGGGCATGGCGCACCAGGGCCCGGGCCTCAGCGGGCTCGTCCTGGAAGCACCAGTCGTGGTTGCCGGCAATCAGTATCTTGTTCCGGTGAGGCAGTTCCGAGAACCACTGGTCCAGGTCCTCCAGCTCTTCCAGGGAGCCAGTGCCCAGGCAGTCACCGGCGTGGATCAACAGGTCGCCGTCGGGTACTTCGATCTGGCGGTGCATGCTGTGAGTGTCCGAAATGCAGACTATTCTCATGGTTTCCTGGCCGTTCCGGTTGTGTGATAGTCCACTATCATAGCAGCAGACATTTCTGCGCCGATATCAAGCCGGAGGATAGCCATCGTGCAGCAAAGCGCGTTCTATGAAGACGACACCACCCTTGCCCAGTATCTGGAGTTTCATTTCGGTGAGCAGTGGCATGGGGAAAACAACTTTCCGAAGGCGCTGGCCGATTCGGCCATGGACGCCATGGACGGCCGGTCTCCCGGTCGTGCGCTGGACCTGGGCTGCGCCTGTGGCCGAACGACGTTTGAGCTTGCCCGGTACTTTCAGCACGTGGACGGTATCGATTTCTCCCGGTCGTTTGTTCGCGCCTGTCAGGATATGGCGAAAAACCGGCAGGTACGGTATGCCCGGGCGGAAGAAGGTGAGCTGGTGAGCTTCCAGGAGCGGACCCTGGCGTCTCTGGGGCTCGCCGAGGTGACGGGCCGGGTGGCGTTCCATCAGGGCGATGCCTGTGACCTGGAGCCAACGTACCGGAATTACGATCTGGTGGTGGCGGGCAATCTGATCGATCGCCTGTACCAACCCGCGCGGTTTCTGACTACGATTCATGAACGAATCAACGAGCTGGGACTGCTGGTGATTGCCTCGCCCTACACCTGGCTGGAGGCGTACACACCGAAGGATCACTGGGTAGGCGGGTTTAAACGGGGTGGCGAGGACTTTTCCACGCTGGATGGCCTGAAAGAGATGCTGGCTCCCCATTTCCAGTTACTTATCGAACCGAGAAGCCTGCCGTTCGTGATCCGGGAAACCCGGAACAAATTCCAGCACAGCTTTTCGGAACTGACGGTGTGGGAAAAAGTGAGCCAGTAGCCCTGGCTACTTCATTTCAAAGCCGCGTTTGATCAGAAACTCCCGCATGTGGCCCCGGAGCTTGCTGGTAAACAGCGGCTTGAGTTGCTCCGACCAGGTGGTGTCCTTGTTGCCTCCGGTGCGCTGGCGATAGTAGTCGCCCATGGTGTCGTCAAACGCGGCCACCAGGGCTTCGTCCTGTGAATCGTCGTAGTAGTCTTCCTTCAGAATACTTGCCAGCGGCAGCCGGGGTTTGACCTCCGGGTTCTGATCCGGGTAACCCAGGCACATACCGAACACCGGGTAGACATGTTCCGGCAGCTTCAGCAGCTCACTCACTTCCGCCGGATTGTTGCGAATACCGCCGATATAGCACAGCCCAAGCCCAGCGGACTCCGCCGCAATCGCCACGTTCTGTGCCATCAGGGCGGTATCGATACTGGCCACCAGCAATTGCTCGGTCATCCCCCGGACCACCTCCGCGCCCGCGCGCTCGGCCGATTCCGTGGAGCGTTTCATGTCGGCGCAGAACACCAGAAAGTCCGAACAGGACTCGATGTAGCGCTGGCCACCGGCCAGTTCGGCCAGTGCCTTCCGGTTATCGGGGTTCACGACATGGATAATGGAGTAGGCCTGCACGTGGCTGGAGGTGGCGGCGCTCTGGCCTGCCCGGATGAGTTCAAGGAACAGATCCCTGGGAATCGGCTGATCCCGGAATTTCCGGATGGAGCGATGGGCGGTCAGTAGGTCAATGGTCGGGTTCATGGAGCCTCATGATCAAGGAATTTCAAATAGCGTACTAACGTTTTCCTGCTGCGAAAGTACGACCTTCGTACAAGATTGGATGGGGCCGGGCAAAAACGCTCACAATACTCATACCCATTGCTACAAATTCCTCCATTGCATCGTTCTGGAAACTGGTAGCGTAATGGTATTACGACGTACTCCAGGAATGACCGGCCGGCAATGGAACTGAACCTGCATCTCCCGACGCTGATGGTGCTTTCGATCGTGGTAAATACCCTGATCGGAGCGCTGCTGTGGGCAGTCTATCACTTGCGTGAGCGACAGGCGTGTTTTCGCGCCTGGGCCTGCGCGTGTCTGGCGTTTGTGTTGGGGGCCATCCTGGCCGGAGGCCGGGCGTACTGGGATCTGCCGGTTATTACGGTGTTTATGGCGCACCTGGCGTTGGGGGCGCCGCCGCTGCTGGTTCTTGTGGGCATCCATAGCCTGGTGGGCCTGCCGGCGTTGGGCGGGCGCTTCTCTTCGCGACTGCTGGGTATCGCGACACTGGTGTATACGTTTGGCCTACTGGTCAGCTTTCAGACCGGTACCGATGCACCCCGCTGGCTGACTGCGTTCTATTCGGCACTGCTGTTCAGCCTGGCCACCTACCGGTTGGCCAGGCTCAGGCGCAAGCCAAGACTACCACTACGGATTTTGCAGACATTGTTCGCGACTCACGGCGCTCTGATGATGACACACGTGCTGGTTATCCCCGTCATCGCTGCAGGTATTGCCGGGTTCGATCTGGAGGGCCTGCTGACATTGATTCTGGCCAACCACCTGCTGCTGGCGACCGCGACCATGATGGCGCTGCCGCTGCTGGCTTTCACCGAGGCAGAGTTTGTGCTCAGGGCACTGGCGGACCGGGATGAGCTGACCCAGCTGTTCAATCGCCGGGCGTTTTTCCGGGAAGGTGTCGCGGTTTTCGAGCGGGCCCGGCGTGCTCACCATTCCCTGACGGTGCTGATGATCGACCTGGATCATTTCAAACAGATCAACGACCGGTGGGGCCACCGGGTCGGTGATGACGCCCTGCGCTTTATTGCCGGTGTGATGGAGGACGAGTTGCGGGATGGAGATATTCTTGGCCGGATTGGCGGTGAGGAGTTCGCTGCCGTCCTCAATACCGGCAATCGGGAGGAGGTTGATGCCATTACCCATAGGCTTCTGCAGCAGATTGCCCGGCAAGGCAAATTCCTGGAAGGCCGTCCGCTGAACCTCTCAGCCAGTATTGGCGGGGTCGCCATGACATCCGGAACGCCGGATTTCGATGATCTGGTCCAGCGGGCGGATGCTGCATTGTACAATGCCAAAAACAAGGGGCGTAACCGGGTGGAGTTCGAGCGCCTGGCTGTCTGACCGCCCTGTTTCAGCTCCGATGATGTTCCTCTTTCAGTTCATCGCAAAACCTCGCTGCGTCCGCCAGCGAACCTGAGACTTCTTCTCGCCCGAAATTCAGACGCTTCAATGCGATTTTCGAGTTTTGTTCTTGAATATTTCGAGCGCTCGTTCTATTTTTGAGTCTCGGAGGTCGAAATATGCACAATTCCAATAACACGAACCCTCGCAGCGCAAGCGGGTTGCTGCGTCTTGACGGTAAGACTGCGTTGGTCACAGGCGCCGCCGGTGGCTTGGGTCGCAGCTTTACCCGGTGCCTGCTTGAAGCTGGTGCGACGGTTGTTGTCAGTGGGCGTCGTCGCGAGGCACTGGAATCTCTTAAAGGTGAGCTTTCCGGGCATGCCGATCGGGTTCACGTCGTCACCATGGATGTCGCCGACGAGGTGAGCGTCGCTAAGGCGTTCGACACTATGGCTGATGCTATCGCCATCCCGGACGTGGTGGTTTCCAACGCCGGTGTGGCGACCAGCAAGAAGTCACTGGATGTGACCGGTTCGGACTGGGACCGGGTGATCGACACCAATCTCAAAGGCTGCTGGCTGGTCTGCAATGAAGCCGCCCGTCGCCTCTCCGCGATCAACCTGGGGGGCAGCATCATCATGATTTCTTCCATCCTGGGTCATCGCGTGGCCGGTAACGTGGCGCCCTATGCCGCCGCCAAGGCCGGCGTCGAGCAGCTAACCCGTGCCCTTGCGCTGGAATGGGCCCGTTACGGTATCCGCGTCAATGCACTGGCACCGGGTTACATCGAAACCGACCTGAATCGTGATTTCTTCGCCAGTGAACCTGGCCAGAAAATGATTCGCCGCATTCCCCAGCGCCGTCTGGGGCAGGCCGATGATCTGAACGGTCCGTTGCTGCTTCTGGCTTCCGGACTTTCCGATTACATGACCGGCAGCACCCTCGTGGTGGATGGCGGCCATCTTCAATCCTCGTTGTAAGGAGTGGGCTGTGGATTTCAATCTGGACGCCAGGAACGAGTCGTACCGAAAACGTATCCGGGATTTTGTGGAGCAGGAGCTGTTGCCGCTGGAGACGAACCCGGAGGCCTACGATGAGCATGAGAACATTGCGCCCGGTTATCTTGACCAAATGCGTGCCAAGGCCAGACAGCAGGGCCTGTGGTGTCTGCAAATCCCCGAGCGGCTGGGCGGCCAAGGGCTCGACATCTCCGGTATGGCGGCCTGTTACGAGGAAATGAACCGCTCAATTTTCGGGCCGGTGGTATTCAATTCCGCGGCGCCGGACGATGGCAACATGATGGTACTGGCGAAAGTGGGCACCGAGGTCCAGCAGGAGCGCTGGCTCAAGCCCATCGTGGAGGGAAAAGTACGCTCATCGTTTGTCATGACCGAGCCCGCGCCCGGGTGTGGTTCCGACCCTGGCATGATGCAGACCACGGCCACGCGAAAGGGGGATCAGTGGGTCATCCACGGGCACAAGCACTACATTACCGGCGCCGCCGAAGCGTCCCATTTCATCCTGATTGCCCGGACGTCTGACGACACCCGCAAGGGCCTGAGTGCCTTCCTGTTCCACAAGGATGATCCGGGCTGGGAGATTGTCCGGCGGATTCCGATCATGGGGCCGGAAGAGCACGGTGGGCATTGCGAACTTCGGTTCGATGGCCTGGAAATTCCGGACGAGAATCGGCTGATGGAGGTGGGAGACGGGCTCAAGGTCACCCAGATCCGCCTGGGTACGGCCCGTCTGACCCACTGCATGCGCTGGCTTGGCCTGGCCCGTCGGTCCCTGGAAATTGCCACCGAGTATGTCGACACCCGGCAATCCTTCGGCCAGACCCTGGCTCAGCGTGAAGGCGTGCAGTGGTTGCTGGGCGAGGCCGCAATGGAGATACAGATCGGCCGGCTGCTGACCATGCACGCTGCCTGGAAGCTGGACCAGGGCGACTTCGCCCGCAAGGAAGTGTCCATGGCCAAGGTCGCTGTGGCCGACACACTGCACAAGGCGGTGGATACGGCCATTCAGCTCTGCGGTGCCCGGGGTTATTCCAAGGATACCCCGCTGGAGTGGATCTATCGTTATGCCCGCCAGGCCCGGTTGGTGGATGGTGCTTCGGAAATACACAAGATGGTGTTCTCGAAAACCCTGCTGGCGGAGCGGACCGACTTCTGGCACTGGGGAGTGAGTGCGTGATGTCCGCGCTTGCCGACACCTTCGCTATGTTCATTGCCCGGCAGACCGCTGCCCGGAATGCCCGGGTGATCGATTTCGACAAGCTCTCCGGTGGCGCCATCCAGGACAATTTCGGGTTAACCCTGGAGCTGGACGGCGGCAGCCGGCCGGGTCGGCAGGAATGTGTGGTCCGGCAGGACGCCCCCTCCGGCGTGGCAGAGAGCCTGTCCAGGCCCGAGGAGTTCCGGGTGCTTAAAGCGGCGTTCGAGGCCGGGGTAACGGCGCCGGAACCGCTCTGGCTGTGCGAAGACCCCAAGGTCAGCGGGCGTGTGTTTTACGTGATGGCCCGTGCCGCAGGGAGTGCCTCTCCCCGCAAGCTGACCAAGGCGGATTTCACCCAGGCGCAGCGCCGGAACATCGTACGCCGGCTGGGTGCGGAACTCGCCAGGTTGCATACAGTGCGGCCACCGCGGGAGTCGCTTGAGTTCCTGGCGTTACCCGATCCGGTTACGCCGGCCCTGAGCCGGGTGGCGCTGTACCGTCGCTACCTGAAGGAAATCGGGGAACCCCATCCGGTACTGGAGTGGGCGCTGAACTGGCTCGAGGATCAGGCACCGGAACCAGGCCCGACGGTGCTGTGCCACTGTGACTTCCGGACCGGCAACTACATGATGGATGGTGACGAGCTGACAGCCATCCTCGACTGGGAGTTCGCCGCCTGGAGCGATCCCTGTGAGGATCTGGGCTGGCTTTGTTGCCGGAGCTGGCGGTTCGGGGCTGATGACCGGGAAGCTGGTGGTGTCGGCGACAAACAGGATCTTCTGGACGGCTACCGGGACGCGAGCGGAATCGACCTTGATCCGGCGGCGGTCAGTTACTGGGAAGTGATGGCCCTGGTGCGTTGGGCCATGATTGCGTTGCAGCAGGCGCGCAGGCATATGTCCGGTGAACAGCATTCGTTGGAGCTGGCACTGACCGGGCGAATGGTGGCCCAGATGGAATTCGACCTGCTGAACCAGATCCAGGAACTGGAGGGCGGACAATGATCAATCGACCGGAGACCCGTGACCTGCTCACCGAGGCACGCCGGGTACTGCTGGATTCCGTGGCCGGGCAGCTTGCGGGGGAGCACAAATACGAGGCGCTCATGGTCGCCAACGCCATGGGCATGGCAATCCGGGAGTTTGAGCAGTGCGAGCAGGGTCAGCCGGAGCAAACCGATCAGGCCGTCCGGGCATTCCTGGCAGAGCGCTCCCTTAAAGCCACCGCCAGTGAGTCTGAGGCAGAGCTTGCCCGGGCCATTCGAGAGCGTCGGCTGGATGGAGCGGACCCGCCCCTACGATCCGTGCTCCTAACCCTCACGGAGGCCCGGTTGCAAATCAACAACCCCGGCTATCTGAAACGGTGAACCATGAATAAATACAACAATCTCGACAAGACTGCCGCTAACCATTCTGCGCTGACGCCGCTGAACCTGCTTCAGCGCTCAGCTCAGGTTTTTCCGGACAAGCGCGCGGTCATTGATGACGACCGGTCACTGTCCTACCGGGAGCTCTACCAGCGTTGTCGGCAGATGGGCGATGCGCTGAGTCGCCGCGGCATCAATCCTGGCGACACGGTGGCCATCTTGTGTCCGAACAGCCATGAAATGCTGGAATCCCATTACTCCGTGCCCATGGCCGGCGCCGTGCTCAACTCTGTCAATATTCGCCTGGATGCGGCAACGCTGTCCTTTATCCTGGCCCATGGTGAAGCCCGAGTGCTGTTTTACGATACCCAGTGGGAGAATGAGGTCCGGGCCGCCATAGCCGAACTGGAGGTACCGCCGTTGCTGGTCGCCATCGAACGCAAGGCGGGGGCGAGCGAAGGTCTGGCGGATCTGGACTACGAAAGTTTGTTGACGGAAGGGAATCCGGAGGCCTCCTGGCAGCGTCCCGCCGACGAATGGGACGCCATCACCCTGAATTACACCTCCGGCACCACGGGCAATCCCAAAGGCGTGGTCTACCACCATCGCGGCGCTTACCTCGCAGCCATGACCAACGCCATGGTGTTCGATATGACCGCCGAGACCGTCTACCTGTGGACCTTGCCGATGTTTCATTGCAACGGCTGGGCCTACACCTGGGCGATCACGGCTGTGGGTGGTACCCACGTTTGCCTTCGGGAGGTGGATACCATGGAAATCTACCGCCGGATTGAAGACCACGGCGTCACCCACATGTGCGGTGCGCCGGTGGTAATGAACCTGCTGCTGCAAGACCTGGGGCGCGAGAGCCTGACGCTTTCCCGACCGGCGCACTTTGCCCTGGGTGGCGCGGCGCCGCCGAGCAGCGTTATTCGCAAGGCCGAGGAGATTGGCTTCCAGATTACCCATCTGTATGGCCTGACCGAGACATTCGGACCTGCGACCCTCTGTGTTCCCCAGCCGGAATGGCAGCCGTTACCGTTGGAGGAACGGGCGGTGAATATGTCCCGGCAGGGTGTTCCCACCCATGGCCTGGACGAGGTCGCGGTGCTGGATATGGTCAGCGGCCAACCACTGCCTGCCGATGGCAACACCATGGGAGAGATCTGCATCCGTGGCAATACCGTGATGAAGGGCTACCTGAAGAATGCGGAAGCCACGGAAAAGGCGTTCAGTGATGGCTGGTTTCACACCGGTGACCTGGCTGTCATGCACCCGGATCACTACGTTGAAATCCGGGACCGGGCCAAGGACGTGATCATCTCGGGTGGCGAAAACATCTCCAGCCTGGAAGTGGAAGAGGTTCTCTACCGGCATCCGAAAGTCTCCGAGGCAGCGGTGGTTGCCATGGCCGACGAGAAATGGGGCGAAGTGCCCTGTGCCTTTGTCAATCCGGTCGACGAGGGTGAGGAACCCACCCCCGAGGAAATTATTGCCTTCTGTCGGGAGCATATGCCGCACTTCAAGGCGCCGCGGAAGGTGGTGCTTGGTGAACTGCCCAAGACGGCCACTGGCAAGATCCGCAAGAACATTCTCCGGGACTCACTATCCCGATAACCGGGTCCCGATGGCTGGGCTGACCATGGTCAGCAGGAGGTTGCGATAAGGCGAATAAGGCGTTCACAACAATGAAAACCGGGCCGGTTCCAATGGGCCTGCCAGTTCCAGTGACAACAAAGACAAGAGCACAGGAGCATTACCATGACGATAACAAGCATCAAGAAACTCCTGGTTGCGATGACCGCAACTGCGGCGCTGGGTACCGCCAGTACCAGTTACGCCGAGGATCCGATACGGATCGGGGGCATCTACATTCTCTCGGGCAGCGCCGCCACCTACGGTGAGTTTGCCCAGAGGGGGATCAATCTGGCGGTGGAGGAAATCAACTCGTCCGGCGGCATCCTGGGTCGCCAGGTTGAAATGATCTATGAGGATGGTCAGGCCAAGGCCTCGGTCGCTATTCAGGCCGCCCGCAAACTGGTCTACGCCGAAGGGGCCGACGCCCTGGTGGGCCTGGACAGCTCGGGCGTTGCCCAGGGTATGGTTCCAATCATGACAGAGCTACAGAAGCCGCTGATCATCACCCACGCAGCCACGCCGGATGTTACCGGCGAGCTGTGTAATCCGTTTACTTACCGCATCAGTGTGAATGTGCCCCAGAACATGAAGGCCGCTGCCCTGGTCGCTGCCGAAACCGGTGCGACCAACTGGACCACCATTGGCCCGGACTATGCCTTCGGCCATCAGTCCTGGGAGTACTTCGGCAACTACCTCAAAGAGATCAATCCGGATGTGAACCTGATGTCGGAGACTAACTTTCCGCGCTTCGGTGCAGAGGATTTCACTCCGTTCATCGATCGGGTCATGAACTCTGATGCCGAGGGTGTTCTGATCTCCGTCTGGGGTGGCGATCTGGTCAACTTCGTCCGTCAGGCCAATACCCGTGGCTTCTTCGAAGACGACCTTGAAGTGCTTTTTACGGTCGGTGCCGCGACCGAGGTGCTCTCAGCTCTGGGCGAGGAAATGCCCGAGGGCGTGCATCTGTCCACGCGCTACTGGTACGACGCCTACGACAATCCGGTGAATGATCGCTTCGTCAAAGCCTATATTGAGGCCTATGGTACTCCCCCAAGCTATAACGCCGAGGGCGCCTATGCGGCGATCTATGCCTATAAAAAAGCCATGGAAACCGCCGGTACCACTGATGGTTCTGCGGTCGCCAAGGCGCTCAGTGGCATGAGCCTGGACGCCCCGAACGGCACGGTGACCTTCCGTGAAGGTGATCATCAGGCCTTGGTCAGTCCGAACTGGGGTGTGTCGGGTCCCATGCATCCGGAACACGGCATCCGTACGCTGACCAACCTGAAGATTTTTGAGGCTGGGAAAGTAACCCGGCCTATCAAAGAGACCGGTTGCAGGCTCTGATCTGACGATTGTTCTTATCCTTGCTGTGGCGTCCCTTCGGGGCGCCACGACTCCGGCCCTAACGTAATGAGGTAACCCATGTCTGGCATCGGATCGGCGTTGCTGAATAGCCTCGATATCGGGCTGCTGCTGTTCATCATCGCAGTGGGCCTGAATATCGTGTTCGGTGTTCTGAATATCATCAACTTTGCCCACGGGGCACTCTACATGCTGGGGGCCTATCTGGCCTTCACCCTGATCAACCTCGTGGGGATGCCCTTCTGGGCGGCCCTGCTCCTGGCGCCTATGGGCGTCATCGTTCTGGCAGTGATTATCGACCGGGTGCTTTTGCGATTCATCTATTCCCGGGATGTGGCAGACAGTTTGCTACTGACGTTCGCCATCCTGCTGATTATCAATGAGAGTGTGCGGATTATCTGGGGTAGTGGCATCCACGTGGTGCAACCGCCAAATCTGCTTTCCGGTTCGGTGCAACTACTGGGTAGTTCCGTTGCCACCTATAGCCTGTTTGTGATTGTTGTCGGCCTTCTGCTGTTAGCGGGTCTCTGGTACCTGTTCAACCGCACCCGCATCGGCCGCATTATGCGAGCAGCTGCACTGGACCGTGAAATGGCCGAGGCGCTGTGTATCAACACCCGCCTGGTGGTGACTGGTGTCTTTGCCTTCGGTGCCTGGCTGGCCGCCATTGGTGGCGTGATGGCGGTGCCCATGCGAGCGCTGGATCCCGGCATGGGAGACAAGATCATTATCGAGTCCTTTATTGTGGTGGTAATTGGGGGTCTGGGCAGCTTCCCGGGCGCCTTGATCGGCGCCATTATCCTGGGTCTGATTCACGGCTTCGGCGGTCGATACGTGCCCGAAGTGAACATGCTGCTGCCGTTCGTAGGCATGGCACTGGTTCTGTTGTTCAAACCACACGGTATTATGGGTAAAGGGGCGAACGCATGAAGACCAAAGTTCTTATGGCCATTCTGGCTGCGGTGATCTGCGGGCTGATTGCGGTGCCTTGGATTGCTTCCTATTTTTATGTCTTTATTTTTACCGAAATCCTGATCCTGGGTCTGTTCGCCGCCAGTTTCAACCTGATTTTTGGCTATACCGGCATGCTGAGCTTCGGGCATGCGGCCTTTTTTGGTATCGGTGCTTACGCCACGGCCCTGGTGCTGATTCACCTGGAGTGGCCGTTCCTGGTCTGCCTGCTGGTTTCCATGGGCGCATCTGCGCTGCTGGCCCTGGCGATTGGCTTCCTGAGTGTAAGGCTCAACGAAGTGTACTTTTCAATGCTCACCCTGGCTTTTGGCATGATGGTTTTCGCCAGCGCCTATCAGTGGCGCTCGGTGACCAATGGCAGTGACGGCCTTGCCGGATTTACCCTGGGCTCCTTTGGGTTTGGTATCGATTTGACCCTCGGTAATCCGTTGGTCTACTACCATGTCGTGCTGGGTATCGTGACCGTTGCATCGATTGTGCTTTATCTGATCTGTCGGAGTTCTTTCGGCATGATTCTCAAAGCCATCCGCCAGAATCCCGAGCGGGTATCCTTCGCCGGGTTGAACGTGCGAACCTACCGTCTGGTGGCTTTTGTCATTGCTGGCACCTTTGCGGGCCTGGCTGGTGGTCTGATTGCCCCATTCCTGCGGGTGGCGAGCCCGGAACTCCTGCACTGGTCCATGTCTGCCGAACCGATACTCATGGCCATTCTCGGTGGTACCGGATATTTCCTGGGTCCATTTATCGGCGCGGCGTCGTTCATATTGCTGGAAGCCTGGATCACTACGTATACCCAGGCCTGGATGCTGGTTCTTGGCATTATCCTGGCGGTGATGGTGATCTTTTTCCGCAAGGGTTTGCTGGGCACTCTCATTGACTGGTGGATGGAGGTGAAGAAATGACGAGCCCGGTTCTTTCTATAACTAACCTGACCAAGCGGTTTGGTGGAGTTACTGCAGTTTCCGACATCAATCTGGAAGTCATGCCCAAGGAAACGATCGCCATTATCGGCCCTAACGGTGCCGGCAAGACCACCTTCTACAATATGGTTTCAGGACGGATGCAGCCGACAGAAGGCAATATTCTGCTGGAAGGCAAGAATATCACCGGCCTGCCGCCCCACAAGATCAGCCGAATGGGAGTATCGCGATCTTTCCAGATCAATAACATCTTCCCGGAGATGACGGTACAGGAGAATGTGGAAGTGGTTCTGTCAGCCTACCATGGCCACAGCCGCAAGCTGTTCAATATTGCTTCCCGTAATACCGGCATCCAGCAGGAATCGGTCGAGTTTCTTGAGCGTCTCGGAATCGAAGAGCTGAAGGGGCAACGTGCCGAAGTCATCAGCTACGGCGACAAGCGATTGTTGGAAATCGCCATGGTGCTGGCGACATACCCCAAACTGGTCCTGCTTGACGAACCCACGGCAGGTATGACTCCGGATGAAACACGGCTCACCACCAAGCTGATCAGGAAGCTTGCCGCAAGCGGAGATTATACCTTCATGATCACCGAGCATGACATGGACGTGGTATTCAACCTGGCCGACCGCATTCTGGTTATGCACCGGGGTGAAAAGCTGTTTGCCGGTACGCCCGAGGAAGTGAAAAACGATACAGAAGTTCGTCGCGCCTACCTGGGAGAGGAAGACGACGAGGCGGTCGAGGAGGCCAACATATGATTCTTGAAGTTCGCAATATCCAGACCTTCTATGGTGAGAGCCAGGCGCTACAGGGCGTAACGCTGCAACTGGAAGCGGGTGAAACCGTTTGCATCCTCGGACGTAACGGTGCGGGAAAGAGCACAACCCTGAAAAGTATAATGGGGCTGACGCCTCCGCGATCCGGCGAGGTTATCTATGACGGCAAACCGGTTCAGGGCTGGCCGGCGCACCGGATTGCCAGAGCAGGCATCGGTTATGTGCCGGAGGACCGCCGGATCTTCCCGGGTTTGACAGTGCGGGACAACCTGGATATCGCCGCCTATAAACGCAAGGACACGGCCGCCCGATGGACGGTGGATGGAATTCTTGATAAGTACGAGATGTTGGGCGAGCGGGCAGGTCAGGACGGAGCCACCCTCTCCGGTGGCCAGCAACAGATGCTGGCTGTGGCGCGATCGCTGATGATCCAACCGCGGCTGCTGTTGCTGGACGAGCCCAATGAAGGTCTGGCACCGGTTATCGTGCAGCAGATTGGTGAATTGATTGATGACCTCAGCCAGACCACCACCATTCTGTTCACCGACCAGAGCGTGCGGTTTGCGCTCAAGCACGCCCAGCGAGCTTACATCCTGGAAAAGGGGCAGGTAGTGCACGAGGCAGCCAGTGATGAGTTGCGTAAAGACCAGGCAACCCAGGACCGGTTTCTCTCGGTCGCATAGTCCGGCGTATAATCCCCGCCGCGGAGCCAGACAGGCGTGGCAGTTATGATCGAAAATTATGAAGTGTTTCGTGGTGAACTCAGCATGTCCAAGGAGGACGTGATCCGTGAGGTTTACCGTCAGAACAAGGAACGAATCAGTATCAAAAAGGAGGCGACGGCGGTCAAGAATCTGACCCGGATTATTGAGTCGACCTTGCGGCTGGCCAACTCAAAAGGCTTTCATGCCATGACGCTGAGGGATCTGTGTGCAGATTCGGGGATGAGCATGGGGGGGCTGTACGCCTACATTCGTAACAAAGATGACCTTATCCATCTGATCCAGAGCCACGGGTTCATTATTACGCGTCGGACATTGCTCCACTACACGGAAGAGGTTCAGGATGTGCGTGACCGGTTGTTTGCCGCGATCAAGGCGCACCTGTACCTGAGCGAGCTGATGCGCGCCTGGTTCTACTTTTCCTATATGGAGGCGAAGAGCCTGCCAGTAGAGGAAAAACGGGATGCTGTCGCCATCGAACTGGAGATCGAGGAGATTTTCCTGAGTGTGATTGAAGGAGCTATTGAGACAGGCGTTTACCAGCCAAGGAACGCTCGACTCGTTGCCTCAATGATCAAGGCACTGTTGCAGGATTGGTACCTGAAACGCAGGAAATACCGTGATCAGAATGTTGCGGTTGATGACTACGCTGCGTTTGTCAGGGATGTGATTGAAAGCTATCTGCTCCGAGGGCATTGAACCCTCCTGTGAGGACTGTGATGACTATCCATTTGACGAATCCGGAACTGGTGCGCGAAAGCGCCTACATTAACGGCGAATGGGTTCAGGCCCGTTCGGCTAAAAGGCTCCCGGTTACCAATCCGGCGAATGGAGAGCATCTGTCAGACGTGCCGGATATGGATGCTGAAGATGCCCGGCGTGCCATTCGGGCGGCCGAGGCGGCATGGCCGGAGTGGCGTGCCCGCCCGGCCAAGGAGCGGGCGGGTATCCTGCGCAGATGGTTCGACCTGGTGATGCAGCATCAGGAGGATCTGGCTCGTCTGATGACCGCGGAGCAGGGCAAGCCGTTGGCCGAAGCCCGCGGTGAGGTGGGTTACGGCGCCAGCTTTATCGAATGGTTTGCCGAGGAAGCCAAGCGGGCCTATGGTGACGTGATTCCGGCCCACGGCCGAGACAAACGGATTGTTGTGATCAAACAGCCCATCGGGGTGGTGGCGGCCATCACACCCTGGAACTTCCCGGTGGCCATGATCACGCGCAAGGTGGCACCGGCCCTGGCAGCCGGCTGTCCGGTGGTCGTCAAGCCAGCCGAGGATACGCCCCTGTGCGCCCTTGCCCTGGCGGTTTTGGCCGAAGAGGCTGGTGTTCCGCCAGGAATCCTCAATATCATTACCTGCTCAAAAGACCGGGCGCCGGAGGTGGGCGAGGAACTGACGACCAACCCGGCGGTTCGCAAGGTGTCGTTCACCGGTTCCACGCCCGTGGGCAAATTGCTCATGCGACAGGCCAGCGGCACAGTCAAGAAAGTCAGCCTTGAACTTGGTGGCAATGCCCCGTTCATCGTGTTTGACGATGCCGATCTTGAGGCTGCAGTGGCGGGAGTGATGGCCTCCAAATATCGCAACACCGGGCAGACCTGTGTGTGCGCAAACCGCATCTATGTCCAGTCTGGCGTGTACGACGAATTTGTCGAGAAGCTGAAAGCAGCGGTTACCGGTTTGGTGGTGGGCGCCGGCCTTGAAGGCGAGACCCACCAGGGTCCGCTGATCAACCGGGGGGCCCTGGACAAGGTCAAGCGGCACATCGCCGATGCCACCGGCAAGGGCGCCAACGTGGTCCTGGGCGGGCGGGTTCACGCCCTCGGCGGCACCTTCTTCGAGCCGACCATCCTCACCGACGTCACCCAGGACATGCTGGTGGCCAGTGAGGAGACCTTTGGCCCGGTGGCGCCGTTGTTCCGATTTGACACCGAGGAGCAGGCAATCGCCATGGCCAACGATTCGGAGTTTGGTCTGGCGGCCTATTTTTACAGCAACGACATCCGACGCATCTGGCACGTAGCCGAGGCCCTGGAAACCGGCATGATCGGCATTAACGAGGGGATCATTTCCACCGAGGCGGCCCCTTTTGGCGGCGTTAAGGAAAGCGGCCTGGGTAGGGAAGGCTCCCGGTACGGCCTGGATGAGTTCATGGAGCTTAAATATCTGTGCCTGGGTGGCATGCGCTGAGATCCGCTTGCGAGGAGAATGGAATGTCGGGCTCACTGTCCCACCTGCGTGTTCTGGATCTATCCAGGGTGCTGGCCGGCCCTTGGGCCGGCCAGATTCTCGGCGACCTGGGCGCGGAGGTCATCAAGATCGAGCGCCCGGGAACCGGTGACGACACCCGCTCCTGGGGGCCGCCCTATCTCAGGGCGGCTGATGGCAGCGTAGAACTCTCCGCGTACTTCCTCGCGGCCAACCGGAACAAGCAGTCGCTGGCCATTGATATCGCCCATCCCGAAGGGCAGGCACTGATCCGCAAGCTGGTGGCCGAATCGGACGTGGTGCTGGAAAACTTCAAGGTGGGCGGCCTCAAGCGCTATGGCCTGGATTACGACAGCCTGAAACGCATCAACCCGAGGCTCATCTATTGTTCGATTACCGGGTTTGGCCAGGATGGGCCCTACGCGAATCGTCCGGGTTATGACTTCCTGATCCAGGCCATGGGCGGGCTGATGAGCATTACCGGGCAACCGGATGGCGAGCCCGGCGCCGGGCCGATGAAGGTCGGGGTGGCTCTGACCGACATCATGACCGGACTCTATGCCACCATCGGTGTCCTCGCCGCTCTCAGTCACCGGGACCGGACCGGTGAGGGTCAGTACGTGGAGGCCGCGCTGCTGGATGTGCAGGTGGCCTGCCTGGCCAATCAGGCCATGAATTACCTGACCACCGGCACCGCACCGGTCAGGATGGGAAACGCCCATCCCAACATCGTGCCTTACCAGGATTTCCCGACGGCGGATGGCAATATGGTGCTGACGATCGGCAACGATCAGCAGTTTGCCCGGCTGTGCGACGTACTCGGGCATCCGGAGTGGGCTGTCGACGAGTGCTATGCGACAAACCGTGCCCGGGTGGCGAACCGCCGGGAACTGATCCCGAAACTGAGGCAAGCCACGGTGATGCGGTCGACCCGGGAATGGGTCGAAATCCTCGAGCGGGCCGGAGTGCCCTGCGGGCCGGTGAATACGCTGGATCAGGTATTTGACGACCCCCAGGTTCGCGCGCGGGGCATGAAGCAGACGGTCACCCATCCCGAACTGGGCGAGGTGCCGACGGTCGGTAATCCAATCAAGCTGAAACTGACACCGGTGGCCTATCGCACGGCGCCCCCTTTACTGGGTGAACAGTCGGTTCAGATCCTGCAGCAGGTGGCCGGGTTGTCTCCGAACGACATTGAGGACCTGAAGGAGCGTGGTGTTATTTCGTGAATTACCGTTGAAGTGGCTTTTTCGGGCCGGCCTTCAAGACCCTTACCGCCCCCGGAACTGCGCCGGCCGCTTGGCCAGGAACGCCGACACGCCCTCGGCAAAATCTTCGGTCCGGGTCATTTCAAGGAAGGCTGCCCGCTCCGCTTCCAGGTGGGCCGCCAGTTGATCACCGCTGGCCCGGTCGGTCAGTTGGCGGAACGCACCAAAGGCCCGAGTGGGGCCGCTGGCAACTTTTTTGATCGTTTCACTCAGCAGGTTTTCATACTCATTCTCCGGAGCGAACCCGGTGACCAGCCCCCAGTCTTTCGCTTCCGCCGCGCTGAGGGTTCGCCCTAGCATCATTAATTCCGCTGCCCGGCCAGCACCGATCTTGTGCGTCAGAAACCAGCTGCCGCCGCAGTCGGGCACCGCACCGATGCCGTTATAAGCCACCAGAAATCGTGCGTCTTCCCGGGCGATCACCAGATCTGCCATCAGTGCCAGGCTCAGGCCTGCGCCGGCGGCGACACCCTTTACCGCGGCAATCACCGGTGCACCCAGGCTACGTAACAGCAAAATGGCCGGATTGGCCGCATCCAGAATGGCATTGATGGCATCCCCGGCCTGCGCCGGGGTGCCGGCCATGCTGGTTACGTCGCCGCCCGCCATAAAGGCACGCCCCGCCCCGGTGAGAACCACGCACCGTAACCCCGCCAGGTTCTTCAGCTCCCGGGCTGCGGCAAGGAAGGCCTCTGCCATGGGCACATTGACGGCGTTCAGGGCTTCCGGCCGGTTGAAGGTCAATGTTGCCACGCCGGTTTTTTCGTCGAATGCGGTGTGTACCAGTCTGTCTGTCATTGATGGGGACCTTGTCATTCTGGCAGGTCTGATGGCCTGTGCCCTGCGTATCTATTTCAATGGTTCGTCCGATAACAGGATAGAGGGGTTTGCCTAATGTTGCCCGGATGGACTACTTTTAATCTGGGTCGGGGTTAAGTCCCGGCGACAGGAAATAACAAAAATTACAATCATCTTCGGGCGTGGGATATGGGTAATGGCAAGGCGTGCTCGCCTGTCTGCGTACCCGGCGCCAGGGGTGCCGGGGGGTAACGTGAGTATCCTGGAGATCAGTCACCTGTCTCTGTCGTTTGGTGGTGTGAAGGCCCTGCAGGATGTCAGCTTCCGGGTGCCCGAAAATACCATCACCACTATTATTGGCCCGAACGGCGCCGGCAAGACGTCCCTGTTCAACTGCATTTCCGGGTTCTACAAGCCCCAGCAGGGCACCATCCGCTATCAGGGCCGTGAGCTTTCTGGCGCTCTGAAGCCGCCGCGTCGGGCGGCGCTGGGCCTGGCCCGGACCTTTCAGAACATTGCCCTGTTCCGGGGCATGACCGTGCTCGACAACATCAAGCTTGGCGCCCACGTGCACATGAACAGCGGCCTGCTCAGCGCACTGGCCTATTTCGGACCCGCGCGCCGGGAAGAGATGGCGGTCCGCCAGGATGTGGAAAAACGGATCATCGATTTCCTGGAAATAGACCATATCCGCCGCCAGCCGGTGGCAAGCCTTTCCTACGGCCTGCAGAAACGGGTCGAGCTGGCCCGGGCCCTGGCCATGCAACCGAAGGTGCTGATGCTGGATGAGCCGGTGGCCGGCATGAACCGGGAAGAAAAGGAGGATATGGCCCGTTTCATTCTGGATATCCGGGAGGAGTGGGGCATCACCGTGCTGATGGTGGAGCACGACATGGGCATGGTGATGGATATTTCCGACCACATTGCGGTGCTCAATTTTGGCCAGGTAATCACCGAGGGCCTGCCCGCCGATGTTCAGAAAAATCCCGAGGTGATCAAGGCGTACCTTGGCAACAGCGATATCGACAGCCTGCGCAGAAAGCTCAATCCGGAAGAGGCAGCGGCCTGATGGACTGGTTGTTCTTCGGAGAAATCAGCCTGGCGGGTCTGGCCATGGGCGGTCTCTATGCCCTGATCGCCCTGGGCTTTGTGATCATCTACAAGGCCACCCGGGTGATCAATTTTGCCATCGGCGAAATCATGATGTTCGCCGCTTACCTGTTCCTGGCCTTTGCCGGCGGCATGGAACTCTCGGCCTGGATCGCGCTGCCACTGGCGGTGATTGGTGGCAGCATTCTGGGCGGGGTGATCGAAAAAACCATGATCCGGCCCATGCTGGGTGAATCCCCGATCTCGGTGGTGATGGTCACCATTGGTATCGCCAGTATCCTGGTGGGACTGGTGGAGTTTATCTGGACCGCCAACCCGCAACTGCTACCCAGCTTCCTGCCCCGGGAACCGGTATTTATCGGCCCGCTCTATCTGGCCCCCAAGATTGCCTATGGCTTCCTGATCGGCTCCGCCCTGCTGATTGCTTACCTGCTCTATTTCCGGTTCTCCCGGGGCGGCGTGGCGTTGAGGGCAACCGCGTCCGATCAGGCCGCCGCCTACTCCATGGGCATCAATGTGCGCCGGGTGTTCAATATGGCCTGGGTGTTCGGTTCTCTGGCGGCGTCACTGGCCGGTGTACTGGTGGCTGCCACCGGTGGCCTCAGCCCCCAGTTCGGGATCATCGGCCTGAGTGTGCTGGTGGTGGTGATTGTGGGTGGCCTGGACAGCATTCTGGGTGCCCTGGTGGCCGGCGTGTTCATCGGCTGGCTGGAAACCGTGGCCGGCGCCTATCTGGGCGGCGAGTACCGGATGCCGGCGACCTTCCTGGTGCTGGCGGTGATTCTGGTAATTCGCCCCTATGGCCTCTTTGGTACCCACGAGATAGAGCGAGTCTGAGATGCGCATCGGTGATGCAAAACAGAGTTACGAGGCCGATGAGGCGATCTGGACCAGTTCTACCCAGAAAGGGTGGTTCGGCCTGTTCCTGCTGATCCTTCTACTGTTCCCGTTTATGGTCGATTCCTACCTGCTGTATCTGGGCTGTCTGGTGGGCATTGCGGTAATCAGTGCCACCGGCCTGAACATCCTGACCGGCTTTACCGGTCTGATCTCCCTTGGCCAGGCCGGGTTTATGGGGGTGGGTGCCTATACCGTGGCCTGGCTCTCCCTCCACACCGGCCTGCCGTTCCCGGTCACCCTGGTGCTGGCGGGGCTTATGGCCGCCGCGGTGGGCATTCTGGTGGGGCTGCCCTCATTGCGGGTGAAGGGGTTGTATCTGGCGATTGCGACTCTGGCAGCCAGTGTGTTCCTGCATTTTATTTTCGCCGAGTGGGAGTCGGTCACCGGTGGCATGGGTGGCCTGAGCCTGGAACCGGCACACCTGTTCGGGGTCTCCTTCCAGAGCGACTTCAGGATGTATTTCATCATTGTGCCGCTGGCGGTGCTGATGGTGTTTGCCGCCCGCAATGTGTTCCGGACGCGCATTGGCCGGGCCTTTATCGCCATCCGGGACCGGGATATTTCCGCCGAGATCCTGGGCATCAACCTGCTGCACTACAAGCTGATGTCCTTCGCGCTCAGCTCATTTTACGCTGGGGTGGCGGGCGGCCTGTTCGCCTATTTCTTCCGGGTGGTGACGCCGGAGAGCTTCCCGTTGTCGATGTCGATTTTCTATCTGGCGGCGGTGATTGTGGGCGGTATGGGGAACCTGCTGGGCGGCATACTCGGTGCCGCTTTCATGACCCTGGTGCCGGAAGCACTGAAGCTGCTCACTGCCGCCCTGACGCCGTTCTATCCGGACGCCCCGGTATTCATGTCGCCGATGCTGGAGATTATCTTCGGTGCCCTGATTGTGGGCTTCCTGATCTTTGAACCCCATGGTCTCGCGGAAATCTGGCATCGCATCCGCCGTTTTTTCCGTCTGTGGCCGTTCCGGAATTAATTGTGTTTCAACGAGCCTCTTACCGGGCCTTTCACCGGGAAACCGTGCAACACCAACAACAAGAAGCAAGGAGAAGAACCATGTTCACAAACATCCTCAACAAAGGGCGCCGGCTTGCCGGGCTGGGCAGCCTGGTCGCTGCGTTAACCGTAGCCACCCCGGCCATGGCCCAGGACAAGGAACCCATCGTGTTCGGTGGCTCGATACCGCTCTCCGGTGTCTTTGCCTTTGCCGGTATTCACATTCACGCCGGGCTGACCGACTACACCGACTGGATCAACAGCCAGGGCGGCATCAATGGCCATCCGGTCCAGTATGTGATGGAAGATACCGCCTATGAAGTGGATCGTTCGGTGGCGGCCTTTAAGAAGATTTCCGGCAGTCATTCACCGGCGACCTACTACGGTGACAGTACCGGCTTTATGAAGACCATTGCCTCGGAACTGAACAGCCAGGGCGATACCCTGATGAGCGGTGCGTCCTTCGCCACGGTGCTGACCGATAACGAGCAATATCCGTATCAGTTCATTCCCGGTCCCAGCTACAGTCAGATGTTCGGCATCATCCTGGAATACATTGCCAGCCAGGGTAAGGACGGCGACATGCCAACCGTCGCCTTCGTTTACAGCGATACCGAGTTCGGCAAGGATCCCATCGAAAATGGCAAGGCCCGGGCCGCTGAGTTGGGTATAGAAGTGGTAGAGGACATTGTCACCAAGCCCGGCGCCGTGGATGTGTCTGCCGAGATCCTGAAACTGCGCCGGGTTCGTCCAGACTTCGTGGTGTTCCATGGCTATGTGCTGTCGCCGATCAATGAGTTCATGGTGCAGATGCGCCAGATGGGCCTGGATACCCAGTTCATGGGCACCTTCTGGTCCTCCGATAAGCTGATCATCGACAAGATGGGCAAGGATGCCGACGGTTATATGGGTGTGATGCCCTACAACTACTACGACAGCGAGGAAAGCGGCCCGATGCTGGACGCCCTTCGCGCCCAGGCCGAGAAGAGCGACCCGGAGGCCGGCTACCGCCCGACCGGTTACATGCAGGCCTGGTTCAACGCCATGGTGTGGACCGAAGTGGTCAAACGTACCCTGGATGACGGCAAAGAGCTGACGGCAGAGAATATGGCGGCTTCCCTGGCGTCTATCGAGGACTGGGACACCGGCGGCATCATCGGCATTCCGGTGACGGTGAAGGATATGTCGTTCCCGGTTGGTCGCATCTGGCGGGTGAATGCCGAGAAGGGCCGCTATGAGCCGGTGTCGGACTGGATCCACCTCGACTGAGGGGCGGTATGGAAGCTTTACTGGAAATCGATAACATCGAGGTGGTTTACAACAAGTCGGTGCAGGTCCTCCGGGGCCTGTCACTGCGGGTGCCGGAGGGTGCCATCGTGGCACTCCTGGGCTCCAACGGGGCCGGAAAATCCACCACGCTGAAAAGTGTTTCCGGCCTGCTGAGCCTGGAAGACGGCGAAGTGACCGCCGGGGAGGTGCGGTTTCGGGGCAGGAATGTCAAGGGCACACCGCCCGAGCAACTGGTACGTAGCGGCTTGTTCCATGTGATGGAAGGCCGTCGGGTGTTTGAAGACCTCACGGTGGAGGAGAACCTGATTGCCGCCACCTACGCGCTCAGTGGCCACAAACCCTCCCTGAGCGACAGCTACGAGCTGGTCTACAACTACTTTCCTCGGCTGAAAGAGCGTCGTAAACAGCTGGCGGGATACCTGTCCGGCGGTGAACAGCAGATGCTGGCCCTTGGCCGCGCCCTGATTGCCCAGCCCGGCCTGATCATGCTGGATGAACCTTCGCTGGGACTGGCGCCGTTGCTGGTGGAGGAGATTTTCACCATCGTGGCGCGGATCAACCGGGAGCAGGGCACCGCCATTTTACTGGTGGAGCAGAATGCCGCCGTGTCTCTGGCGATTGCGTCCTACGGCTACATCATGGAGAACGGCAAGATTGTGATTGATGGCCCGGCGGACAAGCTCACCGCCAATGAGGATGTCCGGGAGTTTTACCTGGGGGTGGGTGGCAAGGAAGGCAAGGCCCGCAGTTACCGGGATATCAAGCATTACAAACGCCGTAAACGGTGGCTTTCATGACAACACCTTCCGTTCCTGAACTTACTCTCACGCAAATGTTGCGGGCCCATGCCAAAGACCGGCCTGATGCATTGGCCCTGCGCCAGAAAGACTTCGGTATCTGGAAGGCCTATACCTGGCAGGATTACTATCAGCGTGCGCGCCACTTCGGGCTGGGGCTGCGCGCACTGGGCCTGGAGGAAGGCAGCCATGTGGCTATCATCTCGGAAAATCGGGTGGAATGGGTGATCGCCCAGATGGGCATCGGCCTGGTTCGGGGCATCTGCGTGGGTGTGTACCCGACCAGCCCCTGGAGCGAGGTGGCCTATGTGCTCGAGCACAGCGATGCCGAGTTTGTGGTCTGCGAGGATCAGGAACAGACCGACAAGGTGCTGGAAGCCTGGCCGGATCTGCCCAAGCTGAAGCACTGCATTGCCATCGATATGAAGGGCCTGCGCTATTATCCCGCGCCGCCTGCGGCGTTCGACGATATCGAAGCCCGGGGAAGGGAATACGAAGAGGCCCACCCTGGGCTGGTGGATGGCATGCTGGACGGCCAGCAGATGGACGACACCGCCCTGATGATCTACACCTCCGGCTCCACTGGCCGACCGAAAGGGGCCATGATCAGTTGGGGCAATCTCCACGCCGCGGCGCCCGGGCTGATTGAGCTGCTGCAGGCCGATGAACATGGCTCCAGCCTGTCCTATCTGCCGCTGTGCCATGTGGCCGAACAGGCGTTTACCAACATTGCGCCGGTGTACGTGGGCAGTACCGTCAGCTTCGGTGAAAGCCTGCGGACCATTCAGGAGGATTTGCGGGAAATTGCGCCAACGTTTTTTCTGGGCGTGCCCCGGATCTGGGAGAAACTGCATTCCGCCATCTACATCAAAATTCAGGAGACCGGTCGCTTCCGGCAGGGGCTATTCCACTGGGCCACCCGGGTGTGTTCGCCGATGGCCACCAAGCCCAGGGGTCAGTGGAGTCTGAAAGAAAAGTGTCTGTACGGCATCAGTTATGTTCTGGTGCTACGGGCGCTACAGAATTTTATCGGCCTGCGCCGTTGCACCATCGCACTCACCGGAGCCGCCCCCATTTCCACCGGTATTCTGGAATTCTTCCGGACGATCGGTGTCCCCCTGGTGGAGGTCTATGGCCAGACCGAAAGCACCGGTGTTGCCACGGCCCAGCCGGGTAACGATGTGCATCTGGGCACCGTGGGGGTGGCTATTGCCGGTGTCGAAGTGACGCTCGGCGAGCACAACGAAATCATCATGCGTGGCGGCAGTATGTTCAGGGGCTATTACAAGAACGAGGAGGCGACCGCTTCAACCCTGGTCGATGGCTGGCTGCATACCGGCGATGTGGGCGAATGGCGGGACGGCCAGCTCAAGATTGTCGACCGGCTCAAGGACATCATGATTACCGCGGGCGGCAAAAACCTGTCGCCAACGGAGATTGAGAACACCCTCAAGGCCAGCCCGTATATCAAGGAATGCATTGTGATTGGCGAGGCCCGGAAGTACGTTTCCGCGTTGATCCAGATCGATTTCGAGACGGTGGCCAAGTGGGCCGAGCAGGAGCGGCTTGCCTATACCACCTTCCGGAGCCTGACCGAACAGGCGCGGGTGAACGACCTGATCCAGGCCGAAGTGAACAAGGGTAATGAACAGCTGCCCCAGGTGGCGCAGATCAAACGTTTCCACCTGCTCACCAAGGAGCTGGACCACGACGACGATGAAGTAACCGCCACCATGAAGGTACGCCGGAGCAATATCCAGCAGAAGTATGGTGACGTTATAGAGTCACTGTACGGGTGAGGCCACACGACACTAGCGGCTGTTTTCCAACTTCCGGATGGCGCTCTGTAGCTGTTTGCAGGTCAACTCAAGGTGCCTGGACACCAAGTGCATCTGAATCAGTGACTCGGCATGCCGGGCGAAGCTTTCCAGCAGGGCCGCCTGCGAGGCGCCGAAGGGGCGGCTGCGCCTGTCGATGATACAGACGGTGCCGAGGTCCACGGTCTCCGAAAACACATCGATCCGGATCGGGGCGCCGGCGTAGAAACGGATATGCGGTTCACCGGTGACCAGGGGGTTGTCCGCAAAGCGCTTGTCCGTAAGTGCGTCCTGCACGAGCAGGGTGTCATCGTGATAGATTGCATGGCCGCAGAACGAAATATCCCGGCCCGTTTCGCACACATCCAGGCCGTGACTGGATTTGAACCATTGCCGGTGTTCGTCCACCAGGGTCAGGGCACAGATGGGTACATCAAAGGCGAGCCTGGCCGTCTCCGTCAGCGAATCGAAAACCTCTTCCCGCCCCGAGTCCAAAAGCTCCGTGGCCTTCAGGGCCTGCAGGCGTAGCGCTTCGTTGGCTGGCGTTCGTGGTGGTTGCACGGTATCGCACCTGTCTGACCTTACCTAAGGTTAACAATAGCACCATAATACGATCCAGCGTTCTGATGAATTTCAGACAAAAAAAGGCCTGCGCTCAGGCAGACCCAGTCAGGCAAAGCAACCTGTAACCCGGTTCAGAATTTTACCCGCATCCCGGTGGTAACAATGGTGATGTCCTCGTACTCGGGGTTGTAGCAGGTTCGTCCCGATGTAGTGCACCATTCGGCGCGCTCGAAACTGTGTATCTTGGCGCCACCGTAGACGTCGAACATGTCGGTGGGGCTCCAGACGTAGCCAACCCCGATTACGGACCCTTTTTCGTCTTCCTTGTTACGATTTCGGGTCTCGCCGTAATGAATGTCGAACGCATGCTGGCGATTGGGGCGATAGCCCAGCTTGACGTAGCGGAACTGTCCGAGCTCTGAGTTTGTGGCATCGAAGGTGTCCGTTGCCTGCTCTTCGGTCAGGTCCTGGGCCTGGTTAACCGCCGCCAGTGTCAGGTTCAGCCCGGTATCACTGTGAAAGTAAGAGACCGAACCACCGTAGATGATGACGGCCTCGCCGTCCGGGCCGCCCGGGTCTTCACTGTTCTGAGTCGCATGGGAGTAGCCTGCGCCAATCAGCATGCGACCGCCCGGCACCCGAAGGCCGGATTTGATGCCCAGTTGCAGGACGGAACTGTTCCCGCTGTCGCCGTCATGGCCGGCGCTGACAGACACGATGGCCGGGCCGATGCGGGGGCTGTCGTAGCGGATTCGGTTGTGACGACCTTCAAAGTTGTAGTCACGAATACTGCCGGAAATGGACGACTCGTTCTGCGCGGGATTGGCCAGGTCGAACGGTTCATTGCCAGTGAAGTTGCCGCTGCTGTCAAAGGTACGCTTGAAAGAGGAGGGCTTTAACTTGTAACGGAGGCTGCCGCCGATCAGGTTCGGATTACGGAAACTGATGACGCCAGTCCCCGAATAATCCCGGCGACCGGCATTGTAGGCCGCACCTTCGCCCAGACCGAGTGTCAGTTTGCCGTAAGGCGTATCCACAAAGGCGTCGGTAACACGCTCATCGACCTCCGGATCGATGTTCTTGGCCGTCGGATCCACGTCGTTCGACGCGTTGGAAAACACGCCCACCTCGATGAGTGCGCCGGCTGTCCAGCCTTCAAACAGCCTCTGGGTGCCACCGATGCTGAAGCGCGTCGGGCTGTTTCTGTTATCGACATGATAGAACTCGGTGTCTGACCCCACGCCCAGGTTGTTGGCACTGTAACCATCCTTGGCGTACATGATAGCGCGGTTAACCTGGCCACCGACCTCAACTTCCAGCGCCGATGCGGGGAGTGCCGTCAGGCCGGCAACGCCAGCCGCCAGCAGCGATTTGAAACACCTCATATTGCCTCCGGTTTCTTGTTTTGTAAGGTTTCATCCACAGAGTCCACCTGTTTGTATTCGGCCAGTTCGAGACAGGTCGTTGTTGGCAGTCTGGTCTCATGGCGCTTTCCACGCTTACTTTATCGGCTACTATTGATACCTATGTAAATTGAAAACATTAGATAGGTATATGCGTTTTCTGCATGTAAGTGAGGTAGGTCAATGAATATCAAAAAGTTGAAGTGTTTTCGCGCGGTCGTGATTCATGGCTCCCTGGTGGCGGCGGCCGATGTCATGAACCTGAGCCAGCCCGCCACGAGCCGGTTGATCTCCACCCTGGAGAACGAACTGAAGCTGAAACTGTTCAAACGGGAGAGGCGCCGCCTGGTGCTGACGCCGGAGGGTAAGGAGTTTTACCGGGAAACCGAGAAAATCCTGTCGAACCTGGATGACCTGCCCCGCATCGTGCAGGAGATCAAGGCGGGTGGCACCCGAACTCTGCGCATTGTGGCCCTTGCCCGGCTGGCGAATAGCCTGGTGTCGCCCGCGCTGGCCCGGTTTGTCCGCGAGCACCCGGACCAGCGTTTCAGCGTGGACGTGCGGGGGCATCGGGATATCGAGCAATGGGTGGCTGGCCGCCACTACGATATTGCGGTGGCACTGACCAAACCCTGCAACCATCCATCCGTTATTCAGCGCCCCTTCTTTGATACTGACGCCATGGTCATGATTCCGCGCGGGCATCCCCTGGAGGCCCTGGCAACTGTCTCGCCGGCCCAGATGGCGGAACACGACATTATTGCCCTGGCGCCCGGGTTACGCCCCCGTTTCCAGATGGAAGAAATCTTTCAGGCGGCCGGTGTCGGCCTCGACTGCAAGATAGAAACCACATCCAGCGTGCTGGCGTGCCAGATGGTAGTGGAGGGGCTGGGGGTAACCATTATTGATCGCCTGGCGGCGCTGGCGGTGGACCCGTCACGGTTCTGCCTGCGCCCGTTGAGCCCGAATTACCGGCTGCAGTTTGTGTTGCTGTTTCCGCCGGGCTTTGAGGAAACACCAGCCACCACCAGCCTGGTTCGGTGCCTGAAGGATGAGGTGATGTCTGCCCTCGGTGAGCATGCGATCCTGACGGACGGGGAACCCGGCAATGCCGGGGTGATGTGACGCTGTTTTTAGATGCATTAATTGCATATAAATATGACTTATATTCAATTTTAAAATCAATCGTGCCTGCCTAGACTGATTTCCAAGCCCTGATCTGAACACGAACCAAACAACTATCAAATGCTCCAATAATGACAACAGGAGGAGACATGTGGATCTGGCCCCCGGTGCCCGTCGGCATTTGCCTTTCCGGCTTGCTTGCCTTGTGCGCGCTGCCCTTTAACGCCAGTGCAGGCCCGGAAGACGACACGCTGGTGGTCGCCTTCTCCAAGCCACTGACCACGGTTGACCGGCTGTATTCCATTCAGCGCGAGGGGTTGATCCTTTCCCGGCTGACGGACGACGGCCTGTTTTTTGTGGATACGGACACCCTTGAATTTGTCCCCCTGGCCGCGTCTGGCTATGAATGGGTATCCGACACCGAGCTGGACGTCACCGTCCGCGATGACGTGGTGTTTCACGATGGCAGCCCGCTGACCGCAGACGATGTGGTCTACACCTTCGAGTGGGTGATTAATGAAGACTCCGACACCAGCCGTGGGCCGGTTATCCGCAGTTGGCTGGAAGGTGTTGAAAAGCTGGGCCCGCGCAAGGTCCGTTTTAATCTGAAATTGCCGTATCCCATGGCTTTGCGGGACATGGCCATCAGCATTCCCTTGCGCAAACAGGGCACTTATCACAACGCGAAGGGTGGAGCCGACGAACAGCCGCTGAACGGTATCGGGCCGTATCGGGTTGTCGAGTTCAGTGCCGGGCGCGAGATTGTGCTCGAGCGGTTCGAGGACTATTACCAGGCCAGTCCCAAGGCTCACCCGGATATCGGGCGTATGGTGTTCCGGGTCATCCCGGACCAGGGCACGCAGCAGGCCGAACTGCTCAGTGGCGGCATTGACCTGATGATGGATGTGCCGCCGGATGTTGCCGACAACGTCAGCCATCTGCCCGGGGTTGAACGCCTGGAAGGCAACGATATCCGTATTGGCTACATCACCCTGGATGCGGCCGGTTATTCCGACCCTGACACACCGTTCACCAAACTGAAGGTGCGCCAGGCGATCAACCACGCCATCAATCGTGAGGAAATCACCCGGTATCTGGTGCGTGGCAGTGCCGAGGTTGTGCACTTTGCCTGCCATCCGCGCCAGTTTGGTTGCAATGGCGACGGCCCCTACTACCCCTACAACCCGGAAAAGGCGAGGGCACTGCTGGCGGAAGCGGGCTATCCGCAGGGCTTTTCCTTCGACCTGTGGGCCTACCGGGAGAAAATCATCGCCGAGGCCATCGTTAATGACCTGCGAGCCGTCGGCCTTGAGGCGAACCTGCGCTATGTGAAACTCAATGTGTTCTCGAAAGTGCGTAACGACCAGGACATGGAAGCCTTCTTCGCCTCCTACGGCAGCGGTGGAACCGCCGACGCCTCGGCCAGCACCGGCGTTCACTTCGCTGCCGATTCCGCCCGGAATTATACCGGCGACGAAACCCTGGCGGAAACCGTGCTGGCCGCCGAGAGAACCATTGATCCCGCCAAACGTAAGTCGCTGTATCGCAAGGCACTGAACCGGATTGCGGAGCAGGCTTACTGGGTGCCGATGTTCTCCTATAGCCAGAACTATCTGCTGTCGCCGGCGCTGAATTTCACGGTGCCAAAGGACGGGGTTCCCCGCCTGTGGCAGGCAAGCTGGAGGAAACAGCCATGATCAACTATGTCCTGCGGCGAGCCCTGATGGCCCTGCTCGTTGCGTTTGTTGTCTCCTTCGGCACCTTTGCCCTGTTTCACTTTGCCACTGACCCGGCGCAAACCATCGCTGGCGAGGATGCGCCTCAGGAAATGGTCGAAGACATCCGCGAGCAGTACGGCTTTGACCGGCCCCTGTCGGTGCAGTATTTCGAGTGGCTGAGTGGTGTGCTGCAGGGGGATTTCGGCGAGAGCTTTTTCTGGAAACAACCCGTGGTGGAGCTGATTCAGCAGCATGCCGGGGTGACCATTCTGCTGGCCCTGTCATCGCTGATGGTCACCATCCTGATTGCCCTGCCACTGGGGATCAGTGCCGCGCTCCGGCCCAACAGCTGGGTGGACCGGTTCGCGCTCTCGACGGCGGTTTCGGCCCAGGCCATTCCCAATTTCTGGCTGGGCCTGATGCTGATCATTCTGTTTGCCGTCATGTTTCCGATCTTTCCGGTTTCCGGGGACGCCACCTGGCAACACTATGTTCTGCCGGCGCTGGTGCTGGGGGCCAGCTCGGTGCCGGCCGTCATGCGCCTGACCCGCACCGGGCTGCTGGATGTGTTGTCGTCGGACTACATCCGTACGGCCCGTGCCAAGGGATTCACGGGTTACCGGCTGATTCTTCAGCAGGCCATGCGCAACGCGCTGCTGCCCATTGTCAGCGTGCTGGCGGTGCAGCTTGGCAACAAGCTCGGCGGCTCGGTGGTGACCGAATCGGTGTTCAGCATGAACGGATTGGGCCGACTGGCGGTGGAGTCCATCTTCAATTCGGATATCCCCACGGTGCAGTCCTTGATCCTGATATTCGTGTTGACCTTTGTATTGCTCACGCTGGCGGCTGACCTGATCAACGCCTGGCTTGATCCTCGGATCCGGATGGGGTGAATGATGATAACAAGACAAACCGTAAGTGATGCCAGCATCGCCTCCGTTGAAACGCCGCCCGAGCTTGAGGACGGCGGCCTGGGACTGAGCCCGACCATGGCGGCCCTGAAACGGGCCCGCCAACACCACGGGCTGAAGATTGGCTTCGGGATCCTGCTGGTGATGGCCATATTCGCACTGTTTGCTCCCTGGCTCGCACCACACGACCCCTACGCGCAGAATCTGTCCTTGCGCATGCTGCCGCCGGTCTGGGTTGAAGGTGGTAGTTGGGAATACTTGCTGGGCACCGACCACCTGGGCCGGGATTACCTCAGCCGTCTGATCCACGGCGCCCGTATTTCCATGGCCATCGGCCTGGGCGCCGCGTCCATTGGTGCGGTTATCGGCGTTACTCTTGGGCTGATTGCCGGCTATTTCGGGGGCTGGATCGATCAGGCGGTCAATTTCCTGGTGACCTGCCAACTGGCGGTGCCGAGCCTGTTGCTGATCATGGCGCTGGTGTTCGTGATCGGCCAGTCCATCACGGTGGTGATTTTTGTCATTGGCGCCACCCACTGGGTGTTCTATCTGGTGGTTACCCGCTCCGCCACACTCCGATTGCGCGAGCTGGACTTCGTCGCGGCAGCCCAGGCCATGGGTTGCAGCAAGTTCCAGATCGCGGTGCGCGAAGTGCTGCCGAACCTGACCAACCAGATCATGGTGATTTTTACCCTGGAAGTGGCCGTCGCCATCCTGAACGAAGCCACCCTGTCGTTCCTCGGGCTGGGCATTCCGTCGCCCCTTCCGTCCTGGGGGCTGATGATTGCCGAAGGCAAGACCGCCATGTTCTTCCAGCCCTGGCTGGTGATCCTGCCCGGTATCACCCTGTTCATTCTCGTGATTGCCATCAACCTGCTGGGGGATGGAGTCCGTGATGTCACCGTCACCAACCGGAGGAACTGATATGACCACGGCATCCATCCTGGATATCCGGGACCTGTCCGTCGAGATTCCCACCGACTCCGCCACCCTGAAAGCGGTGAGGGGCATCAGCCTGGACCTGAAGCGTGGCGAGACCCTGGGTATTGTGGGGGAGTCCGGTTCCGGCAAGTCCATGACTGCACTGGCGATCATGAACCTGTTGCCGCCCTCCGCCAGACGCGCTGCCGCCTGCATCAACTTTGACGGCAGCGACCTGGCCCATTCGGGCGAGCGGGAGTTGGCCACCAAGGTGCGCGGCCAGCGGATTGGCATGATCTTCCAGGAACCCATGACCAGCCTGAATCCGGTCTATTCCATCGGGCGTCAACTGACCGAGACCATGACTATTCACCGGAAGGTGTCCCGGGCCGAGGCCGAGCAGCGTGCGATCCAGTTGCTGGAGAAAGTGGGCCTGCCCGATCCTGCCAGTCGCTTGAAACAGTACCCCCATGAACTCTCGGGTGGTCAGCGCCAGCGGGTGATGATCGCCATGGCACTGATGAACAAACCGGAATTGCTGATTGCCGACGAGCCCACCACTGCCCTGGATGTGACCATTCAGGCACAGATTCTCTACCTGCTGCAGGACCTGCAGAAAGAGCTGGGCATGTCGATGATCCTGATCACCCATGATCTGGGTGTGGTGTCCCGCTCGGCGGACAAAATTGCTGTTATGTATGCCGGCGATATCGTGGAAACCGGAACGGCCGAAGAGGTGCTCAGGGATCCCCGGCATCCCTACACCCAGGGGCTGCTCGAGTGTGTGCCGGGCTATCGTGGCGATGCCGCACGCCGTCTCGGCTCGATTCCGGGCATCGTTCCGGCCATGACCGGCACCCTGCAGGGCTGCGCCTTTGCCTCCCGCTGCCCCCGGGCGGTGGACGCCTGCAGAACCGAGGTGCCGCCCGGAAAGCCACTCGGGCCGGGCCGGGTGTACGTCTGCCACGACCCGGAGGCCACACGGAACCGGGCCAACACCGGTGCGGGAACGGCTGCCAACGAGCTTGCGGTCGATCTTCCCAAGACGCCTGGCGCAAACGTCCTCTCGGTCGACAGCGTCAGTTGTACCTTTCAGGTGCGTCGTGGGCTGTTTGGCAAGCGCAAGTCGCTGCGGGCGCTGGACAATGTAAGTCTGGATATCCGCAAGGGCGAGGTGCTGGCGCTGGTGGGTGAGTCCGGGTGCGGAAAATCCACCCTGTCACGAACCATTATGGGGTTGCAGCAGCCGGATACCGGGTCCGTCACTCTGGGCGCGCACGAGATTGGCGCTCTGCCTGCCGGACAGCGTGCGCGCATGATCCAGCCCATTTTTCAGGACCCGTATTCATCACTGAACCCCCGCAAGACCATCGGTGACATCATCGGACGGCCTCTGGTGGTCAACCGCATCGGCACCAGGCCCGAGCAGCTTGCCAAGGTCCACCAAATGATGGAGCACGTGGGCCTGCCCCGGCGGGTGTTCAACAGCTACCCGGACCAGCTTTCCGGCGGACAGCGACAGCGCGCGGCCATTGGCCGGGCCCTGATCATGGATCCGGAGATTGTGATCTGCGACGAGCCGACGTCCGCGCTGGATGTCTCGGTGCAGGCACAGATCCTCAACCTGCTGCTCGACCTGCGGGACGAGCTGGACCTGACTTATCTGTTCGTCACCCACGACCTCTCTGTCGTCCGGCACATGGCGGATCGAGTGGCGGTGATGTACCTGGGCGAGATTGTGGAGTGCGGGCCGCGAGACCAGGTGCTGTCCAATCCGAAGCACCCGTACACCGCCGCCTTGCTGGATTCGGCGCTGACCATCTCACCGGACCTCAGGGTGCCGGCGCCGGGGCTGTCCGGGGAGTTTCCCAACCCGATGAGTCGGCCGTCTGGCTGCCCGTTCCACCCCCGCTGCCCGGTCGCGGAATCACGGTGCCGGGAAGAGATTCCCTCACCGGAAATCATTGAGACCACCCTGGTGAAGTGCTGGAAGGCACGGACGTTCAGCCATCCGCCAAAACACTCATGAACAACAACCTGAAGGAATCATGCGCCATGAAGATGATTGCCATGTTTTTAGCCGCGCTTGTCTCACTGCTGGCGGGCTGTCAGACCGTGACGACGGAGCCTGTCGCCTACTCCGAAGACAGTGAATCCAACCTTTTCGACCCGGAGACCTTCGAGCGCTATGGCTCGATTGTGGTGGCGGCCGGTACACCGGAAAAGCCGGTGGACATGCGGCTTTGGTACACCCGCCCGGACAAACTGACAGCCAATACCCCGGTGGTTCTGGTGATGCACGGCGGGCGCCGCGATGCCGATGTCTACCGGGATTTCTGGGGTGCCTATGCCAGTGAATACAACGTGCTGATTGTGGCCCCGGAGATATCAGAGGAGGACTTCCCGACGGGCTGGGGCTACCAGACTGGTAACTGGGTAACGCCGGACTCCTCCTCGGTGGACGCCACAAAGGGGCACCGTCATCCGCCTGAGCAGTCGTCCTTTGCGGCGGTGGAGCGGGCGTTCGACAAGTTGCGGGAGGCCTTCGCCCTCGAGGACAACGAATACGACATCTGGGGCCATGGCAGTGGCGCCCAGTTCGTCACCCGCATGGTGATGCTGTATCCCCAGGCACGGATTGGCACCGCTGTGGCAGCCAACTCCGGTACCTATACCTTTCCGGACTGGAGCCTGCCGCTGCGCTACGGACTCAAGAACACAGGCATTGACGAAGAGGATCTCAAACCTGCCTACGCCCACCATCTGGTGATCATGCTGGGGACCGCTGACAACGACCCCTCTCATCGGCTGCTGAGCAAACTGGATATCGCCATTGCCCAGGGAGCGCATCGTCTGGAAAAGGGCAAAAATTTCTACGCCGCGAACAAGGCCAAGGCGGAGGAACTGGGTACAGAATTCAACTGGGAACTGGAAACCGTCTATGGCATCGGCCACAGCGGTCAGGCGATGTCGGTAGCCGGCGCCCGCTACTTGCTGGCAGGCGAGAAGGAACGGGCGCTGTTTCCATTGGATGACGATTCCGACAGCGAAGAAAGCGGTGAATCACGGGAAAAGAACGAGTTACTCCAGGGCTCCGGAGCGGAAGACGATCCGTTTGCGGACATGGACTGATTGTTCCAGTACACGCGACACAGAGTGAGTTCCCACATGAACGATGCACGCAGTCAAACATCGGCTCCGCGATTCGGGGCTAACCTGGGCCACGGTTGGGTCAGCTTTCTTCAAAGCGGCACTGGCGAACCTGTCCTCTTTCTCCATGGCCTGAATGGCAATGCCTCCAGCTGGCAGGACCAGCTCAGTGAACTTGCGTCGGGCATGAATATGGTTGCCTGGGATGCGCCCGGCTATGGTAAGTCGGACGCGGCGGGCAATACCGTCGAAGCCCTTGCCCGAGTAGCGATTGCGTTCGCCAGACGGGTGTGGCGGGGCCCCATTAACGTGGTTGGTCACTCCATGGGTGGGTTGGTGGCCATGAAGATGGCGGTGCTCGAACCGCAACTGGTCAAGCGCCTGGTGCTGTCCTGCACCCACCCCGGGCATGGCCTGGGGCCGAGTGGTGGTGCCAACGAGCGATACCGGCGCCGCTTGGAGGAACTCCGGGACCTTCCGCCAGCGGTATACGGCGAACGCCGGGCAAAAGGCATGCTGCCGGAAGGCACCGACGAGCATATCTTCAGAAAAGTGGCCCAGATTGCTGCCGAGTCCCGCTCGGAGGGCGTCGCTAACGCCGCCTGGGCGATTCAGACCGAAGATCTGCAGCCAGAGCTGCCCCGGATTCAGGCACCCACACTGGTGATCACCTGCGACCAGGATAAGGTGGCGCCGCTGGCCAAGGCACAACCACTTCTGGATCGCATACCGGATGTGCGGCACGTGGAACTGACGGGCCTGGGGCACGCGCCATACATAGAGGATGCGCGGCGGTTCAATACGGTAATAGCGGGGTTTCTACTGGAGGAATAACGAACCGCGGAGAAGCGTGAGCCTGCCATCCAGCCATCGGGAATGGGCTGACCTGTTTCAGACACCGGGGCGAATCCCGGTGCATCGACTGAAGGTGTACACGCACAGAATGAAAATACCCATCAGTTGCAGTGATCCCGAGTTTTATTCTCAGACAGTCACGCCGGCCAGCCGCTTCAGGATAAACTGCTCCAGCGCCTGGGCGGCGGGTGACAGCGACCGGTGAGCGGGTTTAATAATGCCGATCTGCCGCACGAGTCGTGGCTCGCTCAGGGGGATGAATCGCAACGTACGGTTGTCCATGGGAAAGGCCAGTCGGGGCAGGGTGGTAATGCCACTGCCCGCCTCCAGCATGGCGAGCAGGGAAATCATGTTGGAAATATAGAAATCGTTGTTATCCACCAGGCTGGCGGCCGCGGTGTTCTCCAACAGCCGGGATGTGCCGTTGGCGATAAACCGCTCCCCTCTCAGTTCCTGCCATTTCAGGCTTGGACGGCCTGCCAGCGGGTGGTCCCGGTGCAGCACCACGCCGACGTTGTCCTCGAAAAGATGGGTGTAGCGCAAACGATCATCCGGTGACCAGACACTGCTGATGCCCAGATCCGTCTCCCCGCTGGCCACCATGCGGCAGACGAATTCCGCGTTCTCATCGTGCAGGTTAATATTGATGCTCGGGTATTCGGCTATGAAGGCTGCCAGGAACTCGGGCATCAGCCGGCTGGCAACTGAAGGCACCGTCGCCAGTGTTACCCGTCCCTGATGCCCCTGGGCCATTTGCTGCAGTTCGTTGGCCAGGCGGTCATGCTGTTGAATCAGTTCCCGGAACCTGGGCAGGCAATACTCGCCGTAGGGTGTGAGTTGTCCCTTGTGATTCTTTTCGAACAACGGCTGCCCGAGCCGTTCCTCCAGGTCACGAATCGCCATGGAAAGTGCCGGCTGGCTGCGATGGAGCAGCCGTGCCGCGCCGTGGAAGCTGCCTTCCCCCCACACTGCCAACACGTAACGCAGGGGTTGAATTTTAAGTTCCGGAGTCATGGGTTGTTGTCGCCTCTCTTACGCGGTCAGTATAAGAAATACTTATCAAATTTGCGATATTTTTGATTATCTTTATTAAAAGTGGGGGGCTAGGCTAGAGGTTAATCACGAAGGAGGAACCCATGGCACAGTCGCACGCGCTTTACATCGGTGGAGAGTGGATCGCGGGGGAAAACGTCGCCCTGCCGAACCAGAATCCGTCGGACCTTAACGACATTATCGGTTATTACGACCAGGCAAGCGCCGGCCAGGTCAAGCAGTCTGTCAGGGCTGCCCTGGAGGGCCAGAAAGCATGGGCCGCCACTGGCCTTGAGGCCCGTTACAGCGTATTGATGGCCATTGGTGACGAGCTCATTGCCCGCAAGGATGAACTGGGTGAGCTGCTGTCCCGGGAAGAGGGTAAACCGCTGGCGGAAGGCAAGGGTGAGGTCTATCGCTCAGGCCAGTTCTTCCACTATTACGCGGCCGAAGTGCTGCGGCAGATTGATGACCGGGTTGCTTCTGTACGGCCCGGCGTTGAAATAGAAACCCGCCGAGACCCGCTGGGTGTCGTGGGTGTGATCAGCCCCTGGAATTTCCCCATGGCGACCGCGGTCTGGAAGATTGCCCCGGCCCTAGCCTTCGGCAACGCGGTGGTATTCAAACCCGCGAATCTGGTGCCGGCAAGCGCCTGGGCGCTGACCGAGATCATCAGCCGTCAGGGACTGCCTGACGGTGCCTTTAACCTGGTCACAGGCAGTGGTCGCGAGGCCGGTGAAGCGTTAATTACCAGCCCCGATATCCACGCAATCACCTTTACCGGCTCCCTGGAGGTTGGGCGTCGCGTGGCTGCTGCCACGGCCACCAACCTTGTGAAATGTCAGCTTGAGATGGGCTCCAAGAACGCCCTGATCGTTTTGGAGGATGCGGACGTTGACCTGGCGGTGGAGGCTGCGTTCGCCGGGGCCTATTCCGGCTCCGGGCAGAAATGCACCGCCTCCTCCCGACTGATTGTTGCCGATGCGGTACACGATGAGTTCGTGGCGAAGCTGACCTCAAAACTCGCAGCGGCAACCGTTGGCCCGGCGCTGGATGGAAGCACCGTGATTGGGCCGATTGCCAGTGAAAGCCAACTGGCGGCTAATCGTCGCTGGGTGGATGTGGCGCTGCAGGAAGGCGCAACCTTGGCCTTCGGCGGTGATGACGTGGATGTCGGGCGGGAAGGCCACTACATGCAACCGGTGCTGTTTACGGACACCACCAACGACATGGCCATCAACCGTGACGAAGTGTTCGGGCCGGTGGCTTGTGTTATCCGGGTTCCGGATTACGAAAGTGCCCTGACTACCCTGAACGATACCAACTACGGCCTGACGGCCGGCCTGATGACCCGTTCCCTGCAGCGTGCCAGTGACTTCAAGGCCCGAGCCGAAACTGGCTGCGTGATGGTCAACCTGGCCACGGCCGGCACCGACTACCACGTGCCGTTTGGTGGTCGTAAGGATTCCAGTTTCGGCCCTCGTGAGCAGGGACAATACGCCCGGGAGTTCTACACCGTGGTTAAAACCTGCTACACCAAGGCTTGAGGAATCCCACCATGTCACAGTCTGTTCTGACCATCGACGGCCTACAGTATTCCAACTGGTCGAGGGCTATCTTCGAGCAAATGCGGGAGGGGGGTGTTGATGCCGTACATGCGACCCTGGTGTATCACGAAAACTGCCGAGAAACCCTGCTGCGTTTTGGGGAGTGGCAGCGCCGCTTTGAGGAACATGCAGACCTGATCATGCCGGTGCGGGAAGCCTCGGATATTGAGCTGGCGCGGGAAAGCCATCGAGTGGGTGTTTTCTTCGGTGCCCAGAACTGCTCACCGATCGAGGATGATATCGACCTGGTAGCCATTATGCGCCGGCTGGGGCTGCTGATCATGCAGCTCACCTACAATAACCAGAGCCTTTTGGCCTGTGGCTGCTACGAAACGGAAGACAGCGGCATTACCCGGTTTGGCCGGCAGGCGATCCGGGAAATGAACCGGGTGGGGATGTTGGTTGATATGTCCCACAGCGCTGAGCGCTCTACGCTGGAGGCCATCGAGTTGTCAGAACGGCCGGTGATTATTTCACACGCCAATCCTGCGAGCTTTCATCCGGCCAAGCGTAATAAGTCTGACACGGTGTTACGTGCCATTGCGCAAAGTGGTGGCCTCCTCGGCTTCTCGGTGTATCCGTTTCATCTGAAGAACGGCCCGGACTGCACGCTGGATGATTTCTGCGGCATGGTGGCTGATACCGCCGAGCTGATGGGGATTGATCACATCGGGATGGGCACGGATTTATGCCAGGCCCAGCCGGAATCGGTGCTGACCTGGATGCGCAATGGCCGCTGGACCAGGGCCATGGACTACGGCGAGGGCAGTCAGGGAAATGCAGGCTGGCCGTCACCGCTGACCTGGTTCAGCGATAACCGACACTTTCCCGCCATTGTTGAGGGGTTGCGTCAGAAAGGTTTTAACCACGAAGACATCGAGAAGATCATGGGCCGGAACTGGCTCAGGCAATTGACCGAGGGCACGCGGCCAGCCTCAGGCACCGTGTTCTGAGTACTCACTGTTCCAACAACAAAAACAGGTAATCGTCATGACAAATGCAGCCAGCTCCACCGCGATCCCCGAAACGGGCATCAGGCGCTTCGGCGACCCGATTGTTCTGGTCCTGAGCGTCGGTTTCATCCTGCTTTTTCTTGGTTTATCACTGTATGACATCGAGTGGACGGCCGGTCTGATCAGCGAGGGCTTTGCCTGGACGGCCAAGTACCTCGGTTCCTATTTTCAGCTTCTGTTGCTGCTCACCTTCCTTATCGGTTTGGGGGTGGCGGTTTCGCCTGCGGGCAGCGCCAAGGTTGGCAATATGGAATCGCCGGAGCTGAGTACGTTCAAGTGGCTGGCCATCATCATGTGTACCCTCCTTGCCGGCGGGGGCGTTTTCTTTGCGGCCGGCGAGCCGGTGTATCATTTCGTGGTTACGCCGCCGGTGTTTGATACCGCAGCGGGCACGGCAGAGGCGGTGGCGCCGGCCCTGGCGCAATCGTTCATGCACTGGGGGTTTCTGGCCTGGGCGATCCTGGGAACGCTGTCTGCCATCGTTCTGGCTCACGCTCATTATGTGAAGGGGCAGCCGCTGCAGCCAAGAACCCTGTTGTACCCGGTGTTTGGTGACCGTGTGATGCATGGGTGGTTCGGCGCCTGTGTCGATTCCGCCTGTGTGATCGCTGTTGTTGCCGGAACGGTCGGCCCGATCGGGTTTCTTGCGACCCAAGTCAGTTTTGGGTTGCACGAACTGTTTGGTTTCCCCGAGGGCTATGGCACCCAGTTAGTCATTCTGGTGGTACTTGCCGCCGTTTACGTGACCTCCGCCATGACGGGCATTCACCGTGGTATTCAGATGCTCAGTCGCTTCAATGTGTTTCTTGCCCTGGCGATCGCCGCCGTCATCTTTGTTTTCGGCCCCACACTGTTCCTGACCAATGCCTACACCCAGGGGTTCGGTGAATACATCAGCTCTTTCTTTGCCATGGCAACAGTGACCAGCGTGACGGCCGAGGGCTGGTGGATGCAGTGGTGGACGGTATTCTTCTTTGCCTGGTTCCTCGGTTATGGACCGTTGATGGCCATTTTCGTCGCCCGTATTTCAAGGGGGCGTACCATCCGGCAAATGATTCTTGCGGTAGGGGTGATGGCGCCGGTGGCTACGACGATCTGGTTTACCTTGCTGGGTGGGTCCGGCATTTTCTATCAGCTCACCGGGGTGATTGACCTGGCCGAAGCCCTCAATAAGTTCCAGTTTGACGTGGCAACACTCACCATTGCCGAAGCCTTGCCAGGCGGATCCATGATGGCACTTGCGATCCTGTTGCTGACCACCATTTTTGTGGCTACCACTGGTGATTCCATGAGTTACGCCATTGCCGTCGTCAGTGCCGGTCACGATGAGCCGGAGCCCGTTGTCCGTGCCTTCTGGGGTGTGGCTATGGCACTGATGGCGGCGGTGTTACTCTACATGGGAGCAGGTCAGATCAGCGCCTTGCAGCAGTTCATTGTGATCACTGCGATACCGGTTTCGCTGATTCTTCTGCCATCGCTCTACATCGGCCCCAAATCAGCCTACGCTATGGCACGGGAGCAGGGTATCGTTGCTGCCAGGGGCGAAGTCGCCCTCGTTGGTGCAACCACCGGTTCGTCCGGGCACTCGGGAGTCTGAATCGTGGCAGTCCGGTCAGATATAAAGTCCGAGTTGACGTTACGTCCCTCTGACCAGGTCATGAATCTGGTTCGGCTCGGAAGCCTTCATGCCAGCCGGCTAAGCTTCTCCCGCAGCCTCGTTCGCCAGATGGCCCGGGAGGACTGGACAGTAACAAACGTGCGTTTTGAGCTTGATGCCGAGGGCCACGGTATTGTCATTTACCGTCTGAAAACACCTCATCATACCTACCATGGGGTGGTGTTTTCCCAACAACTGGCCCCGGAGCGTCGGTCTGACCGGGTGATTGCCGAAGCCTGGGACGTGACCTTCGCCCTGTTGGAAGGGGAAGTGGAAGACAGCCTGCTGGAACAGATGGCGGCGAACGTACCGCTGCAGGAAGCCGGCCGGCAGCATCCTCGGTTGCTGGTGCTGTCCCGTGCCAACAAAAGCCTGAGAAATTTCAGCCATTTTGTTGATGCCCTGGCGGCAGGTCGGCAACCAGACCCAGCCTGGTTAACCCGGGTTGGCTATCTTTACCGCACTACCGCAGTCTATGGTAATGGCAAATTTGGCATTGCTGATTACGCTCGTCTGCAAAACAACCCGGATTTCAACCGGCCTTTTTCGGCACAGATGTTTGCGGTTTACCTGTTGCGTCACTTTTCGGTCCAGCAGGTGGAGCATCTCGCCCAATGCCGTTCGCCGGAACGTGCCGTTGCCCTGCACCCGTCGTTGCAGCGTTACCTTGGCATTGGTAACTCCACGGGTCTTGGTATGGCGCCCTTTCTGATCAACCACCCCCAACTGATCCAGCAATGGGTTTGTTGTCGTGAGCGGGCACTGGCTTACGCCCGTGAGCAACTGCCCAGCGAGGCCAGCCGTCGCGAACTTCTGTCGTTATTGAGCCGGGCGCACTGGCACTTTGCGGAGACTGTGACAGAAGATGCTGAACAGACCCACCGCAATGAGGGCACTGTTGTCTCCATTGAGTCGGTGATCGAATGGCTGCAAAGGACCCCGGCCACGCCCGGCCTCTGGAACGATTTGCTGGCCTGGGCCGACGAGCAATGCTCGCTGGAGGCACAGGAATTGATTAATACGCTGTTGATTGAACTTTATCCAGACCTGATCGACACGGTGGAAAACCAGCTTGGCTGTGAGGAAATACTCGAGCTTCAGCCGGAAATGCGCGCCGTGACCCTGAAGCAGCACATCGAGACCCGCTTCGCCTGGGCGCTGGATTATGATCCCAAAGACCCCGACCACCAATACTGGTTCTGGTACCGCTCGGCGGAAAAAGAGGAGCCAAGGCTGGGCGTACGCTCGACTGAACCCGGGGTCGAGAAAGAGATGCCTCTGGCTATCGGGCCCCGGATTTACCGGACGCATCAGCTACTGGATGCCTTTCTGGACCGCTGTCCCCGTGGCTCCGTGGTGGAGTTCCTGATGGCGCATCCGCGCCAGAAGGAATGTGTGCGTCGTATCCAGACCATGGCGAATACTCCCTACGGTGAAATTCAGGCGAACCTCTGGCACAGGGACATGAAGCCCATACACTTGCTGCGGACCAAGCTGTCGTTTTTCGGCGCCAGCCGGTTTGATCCCAAATCTGATCGTTGGGTCAGGGTAACCCTGTTCCAGGGCGCCCCCCTGTTTTGCGAACTGTTCAGTGATCATGGCACCGACAAGGCACGCCTGGCGGAGCTGGACGACTGGAGTTTTCCCGTACAACCCGATCTGGATGCGCAATGAAAGTCTCATTCAACGAATTGCAGGGCATCGGCCGCAAAGCCTTTATCGGTATTGGTTTCGCCGAGGGTGACGCCATTGATGCCGCCGAAATGGTGGCCTGGATGGAAGCCCATGGCCTTGGCGGCGTTGACGCACTGAAAAAAGGCCTGCGGTTTCTTTTGACCGAGGATCAGGATGAATCGCCGACGCTGATCTACCAGGATGCCGACTTCAGTGTGCTGGATGCGCATAACCACAGCATTCTGGGGAATGCCAGCCTCGCTGTGGAGCTGGGCTACGCCCGGGCCCGGGCCAGGGGGCTATCCATCACCAAGGTTCGTCATTGCCATAATCGCATCCTGATCATTGGTTACCTGTCCAGGCTCGCCCGCCGGGGTATGAACGTGACCGCCTTCTGGCGCAACGCGCACAACCCGTTGGCGGAGCTTGTGGTCGGGTTCAGGGCCGGCCACCCGGTTCCCGAAATCTGCTTCTACAGCCTGGAGGAGGTTCCTGAGGACACTGAGAAAAACGACGGTATCACCCTGATTATGGCGAACCATGTCGACTTGCTGCCAAGCCTGCGCTCAGAGTATGCGCTGACCAACCTGATGCGCCAGACCGAGGAAGACCTGGAAAAGCAACGGAACCGGGCGCTGGTTGAAGGTATGGAGGTGGACGATGAGCTTTGGCATAACCTCAAATCCCTGGCCGACCGACTACTGGTTGAGGCGACCGATGCGTCCCGGAGCGGTGCTGGTGCAGGTACCAGCGACAACGACTGAACAGAGAGCTATCGATGACTTCCAACACCACCATTACGCCGATTGCAACGGAGCTGCCACGCTCAAAAGCGCCCCTGGAATGGGCGGTTAGCGCCAACGGCATTCTTTTTACCGCCCAGATTCCGATCGATGCCAGTGGCCAGGTGGTTGCTGGTGGTATTGAGGCCCAGACGCGGCAAGCCATGGAAAACCTCAGGCACACGCTGGACTGTGCCGGGGGTGGCATGGCCAGCCTCACTCAGGCCCTTATTTATGTGACCGACCGGGACCATCTCGGAACGGTGAATCTGGTCTACGCGGAATACGTCGAAGCGCCTTATCCCAACCGGGCAGCGGTTATTGTCTCAGGGTTTGCGCGGGAAGAGATGCTGGTCGAGATTGTAGCTTACGCTGCCGTTGGCGCGGCCGTATAACGTTTTCGTAAGCAACCTTACTTGATGTGGGGCGCACGTTTATGGAGGATGAATCCCTGAAATTCAACGGACTTGAAAGCGAGGTTGATCATGTCACTGAAAGACGAACTGATCCGGAAAGCCGAAGCCCAGTTGGATACGTGGGAGAAAGAAGCCGATGCTCTGGAGGCTGAAGCCGAGGCCAAAGAGTCTGAAGCCGAAAATCAGAAAGCCAGCGCCGATATCCAACAAAGCGCCTCCGACGCCCTGCGTTCGGTACAGGATAAAATCTCAGACGGTCGGAAAAAGCTCGATGAGATCAAACAGAGCGGCGAGGATAATGTTGAGTCGGTTCGCGGGAAGCTGGCAGATCTGGTTGGGCCCTCGGGCAAGCGTTAGCCCCCTGCTACGTACCCGGTTCGTTGCCTAGGCCAGACGGATACGATAACGAACGACGCCCACATCCTCTTCCCGGATCCATTCAATCCGGTGACCAGTGATTTCGCAAAGAGCCTGTAAGTCCTTGCGGCCACTGGGGTCGTCGGTGAGCAATTCCACCTGTGTTCCACTTGGTAAACCCTGGGTACGCTTTTTGAAGCGCAAGATGGGAAGAGGGCACACCAGGCCGACGGCATCGATCTGGTGTATCCCTGTCTGATGGGCTTCGGACTGATCAGTCAAGCCGGACACTCTCGGTACTGGTTTGTTCGGCTGAGGACCATGCGAACTGATTCAGAACGACCGGGGCAGCAAAGGCAATCACCAGGGCTGCAACAAATGCAGACATCATAACCTTCATGAAGACCCTCCCTTACCCTGTTTGGATTCGACTTCGGCCACCCACAGATCGTGGTGCTGGCGCGCCCATTCCACATCAACCTGGCCGTTACCCATGGCATCGAAAGCACCTTCCATGCCGACCGAACCTATGTAGATGTGCGCAATAATGGCCACCATCATCACGAAGGCGACAATGGAGTGCCAGATGTTGGCAAGCTGCATCTCCTCGTGGGGCGCAAGCCTGGTCGGAAGACTTGTTCCAAGAATGCTGTTGATCACCGCAAAAGTGTCCGCAAACATCGGCAGTTGGAACGGGAACAGCAGCGACAGCCCGGATAACGATACGGAAAAGCCCATTATCATCACTGTCCAGAAAACGATCTTCTGGCCAGCGTTGAATTTCTTGGCGGATGGATGGCCTTTGCCAAGAATGCCGCCGCCTGCCTTGAGCCACTGCCAGTCCAGTTTGTTGGGAATATTGTGGGCAACCCACATGACGAACGTCATGATCAGACCCAGCATAAAGGCCCAGGCAACGTTGTTGTGGAGCCACTTTGAACCGGCCGCCAGCGTTGCAAAAACCTCTGGCCCAAGGACCGGAATCAGGAAGCTTCGCCCCATCAGAGTGATCAGACCGGTGAGACCCAAGGCAATAAATGAACCGGCCAGCAGCCAATGGCCAAAGCGTTCGATAGCCTTGAAGCGCTGGATCGTTGTGCCGGCAGGTCCGCCATCAATTTTGATTCTACCCCGAACGAAATAGAACACCGCCAGTAGCGCAATAATGCCGAGGATGGCACTACCGCCGTAGGTAATTACCGGTCCTTCGCGAAGTTTGTACCAGAGTATGCCGCCGTCCTGGATCAGAACCCCGGCAGCCGGTCCCCGTACTTGCGTGGTGGGTTCTATCTTGTTGTAGCGGATGGCGCGCCAGACATCCGAGTCCGAAACGCCGCCCTCGACCCCCAGTGGAGCCGTAATCGGGGCTGCGTTCGAAACGTCTCCAAGGTTCTCGGAGCGGAAGCTGTCATTGAGTTCCAATCGCTCCTGGCGGCGAAGTATATCCTCAAGGGTCTGGGCGCCTCCGGTTGCTGTTCGATCAACCGCAGGGGTTTCTTGCGCCCAGGCAGGAGTAACTAACAGGGTCGCCATTGCAAGGATGGCAGCACCCAATAATTTATAATTCATCAGAGCACTCCAGCGGAATGAACAAAAAGAATTCGTCGCCTCAATCGATTCCGGGGCCCGAAGGCCCCGGAACGATCGGTCTGGCTTAGCCGCCCTTCTTCTCGTAGGCCGTGCCCCAACCCCAGGCGCCGGAACCGAATCCCCGGTTCACCACGCGCTGGCGATAGATGTCCGCCACCTCGTTGCCGTCACCGGCCAGCAGGGCTTTGGTCGAGCACATTTCCGCGCAGAGAGGCAGTTTGCCCTCGGCAATACGGTTGCGTCCATACTTCTGGAATTCGACTGTGGAATTGTCTTCTTCCGGGCCGCCTGCACAGAAGGTGCACTTGTCCATCTTGCCCCGGCTGCCAAAGTTGCCCGCTTGCGGGAACTGCGGCGCACCGAACGGGCATGCGTAGAAGCAATAGCCACAACCGATACACAGGTCTTTGGAGTGCAACACGATGCCGTCTTCGGTCTGGTAGAAGCAGTCCACCGGACAGACGGCCATACAGGGCGCGTCTGAACAGTGCATGCAGGCTACCGAGATCGAACGCTCGCCAGGCTTGCCATCTTCGATGGTCACCACGCGGCGGCGATTGATGCCCCAGGGAACCTCGTGCTCGTTTTTACAGGCCGTTACGCAGGCATTACATTCGATGCAGCGTTCGGCGTCGCAAAGGAATTTTGCTCGTGCTTTGCCTTCAATAGCCATGGTCTACACCTCTTGTCATGCCGGCATGATCGCGCACAGGGTCGCTTTGGTCTCTTGCATCTGCGTGACCGAATCATACCCATAGGTTTGAACAACGTTTGTCGATTCACCAAGAACGTAGGGGTCCGAGCCTTTCGGGTATTTGTCCCTGAGAGACTTACCCTGGTAGTGCCCGCCAAAGTGGAATGGCATGAAAGCCACGCCTTCGCCCACGCGTTCCGTCACCATGGCCTTGACCTTGATGCGTCCGCCTTCAGGGCCGGCTACCCAGACATCGTGGCCGTCCCGGATGTTCAGGTTGTTGGCATCGCGCGGATTCACCTCGATGAACATCTCCTGCTGAAGTTCTGCCAGCCAGGGGTTGGAGCGCGTTTCATCACCACCACCTTCATACTCGACCAGGCGGCCGGAGGTCAGAATGATGGGGAAGTCCTTGCTGAAGTCCTGTTGCTGGATAGTCTCGTACAGGGTTGGCACCCGCCAGAAGGTTTTGTCCTCGTAGGTCGGATAGTCCGCCACCAGATCCCGGCGGTTGGTATACAGCGGCTCGCGGTGCAAGGGTACCGGATCGGGGAAGTTCCAGACGATTGTCCGTGCCTTGGCGTTCCCGAAAGGCGCACACTCGTGCTTGATGGCAACCCGCTGAATACCACCGGATATATCGGTTTTCCAGTTGGTCTCCGGTCCGGCGACGGCATCGATAACCGCCCGCTCTTCCGCCGTCAGGTCTTTGTCCCAGCCCAGATCCATCAGCATCTGCATGGTGAACTCGGGGTAGCCGTCCTTGAGTTCGGAATCCTTGGAGTAAACGCCTTCGGCCAGCAAGTTCTCGCCGTTACGCTCAACACCGAAGCGGGCGCGGAAAGTGAGGCCGCCCTTGGACACCGGAACCGACATATCGTAGAGATTGGGTGTGCCCGGGTGATTCATTTCCGGGGTTCCCCAGCACGGCCATGGCAGACCATAGACATCACCGTCGCAGGGGCCTCCAACGGCGCGCAGGGAGGTCTTGTCGAAGTGATGCTGGTACTTCATGTGTTTCTTGAGCCGTTCCGGTGACTGGCCGGTGTAGCCAACGACCCACATGCCATGATTGAACTCCCGGGTAATATCCTCCACCACCGGTTCGTCACCCTCAATCGCGATATTGCGGAACATGCGATCGGTGAAACCGAACTTGTCCGCAAACAGTTTCATGATCTCGTGATCAACCTTGGATTCGAACAGGGGCTCGAAGACTTTTTCTCGCCATTGCAGGGAACGGTTGGACGCAGTCACTGAGCCGGAGGTTTCGAACTGTGTGGTCGCGGGGAGGAGGTAAGCGCCCTCTTTGCGATCATGCAGCACGGCGGAAACGGTAGGGAACGGATCGACCACAACCAGCAGGTCGAGCTTTTCCATGGCCTCCTTCATTTCCGTCATCCGGGTCTGGGAGTTGGGCGCGTGGCCCCACAGCACCATGGCCCGGGTATTGTCCGGCTGCTCCAGGTTTTCCTTGGCTTCCAGTACGCCGTCAATCCAGCGGGAAACCGGAATACCCTTCTCGTTCATCATGGCGCGGGATTTGCCGTCCTTGTCCCAGACCGCAAAGCGGCCTTTCAACCAGTCCAGGTCCTCTTCCCAGACTCGCGCCCAGTGAGCCCAGGCACCGGCACTCAGGCCATAGTAGCCGGGCAGCGTGTCAGCCAGCACACCAAGGTCCGTGGCGCCCTGAACGTTGTCATGGCCACGGAAGATATTGGTGCCACCGCCGGGCACCCCGACATTGCCAAGCGCTAACTGAAGTATGCAGTAAGCGCGGGTATTGTTGTTGCCGTTGTGGTGTTGGGTGCCACCCATGCACCAGACAAGTGCCCCGGGACGGTTGTTGGCCATGGTTCGGGCCACTCTCTCAAGCTGGGCTCCGGGCGTGCCGGTGACTCGCTCCACCTCCTCCGGATGCCAGCGCTTGACCTCCTTGCGGATCTCATCCATTCCGTATACGCGGGTGCGTATAAACTCCTGGTTTTCCCAGTTATTCTCAAAAATATGCCACAAAATCCCCCAGATCAGCGCAACGTCTGTTCCGGGACGGAAGCGGACATATTCATCCGCGTGGGCCGCGGTACGGGTGAACCGGGGGTCACAGACTATGAGGGGCGCGTTGTTTTCTTCCTTGGCCTTCAACACGTGCAGCAACGACACCGGATGTGCTTCCGCCGGGTTGCCCCCGATAATCAGGATGGCCCTGGAGTTGTGCATGTCATTGTACGAGTTGGTCATCGCGCCGAAGCCCCAGGTGTTGGCTACGCCGGATACCGTTGTCGAGTGACAGATGCGGGCCTGATGGTCGGTGTTATTGGTGCCCCAGTAGGCTGCAAATTTACGGAACAGGTAGGAGCCCTCGTTGGAGAACTTGGCGCTACCCAGCCAGTAGACCGAGTCAGGGCCGCTCTCTTCGCGAATCTGCAACATCTTGTCGCCGATCTCATTGATGGCCTGGTCCCAGGTAATTTTTTGCCACTGACCATTGACCATTTTCATGGGATATTTCAGGCGGCGTTCGTTGTGGGCGTGCTCGCGCACTGCCGCGCCTTTAGCACAGTGGGCACCCAGATTGAGGGGGCTGTCCCACCCGGGTTCCTGGCCGGTCCAAACGCCGTTCTGGACTTCAGCCTCTACCGTGCACCCCACTGAACAGTGGGTGCATACCGATTTTTTGCGAACCACCTCGCCACCACCGGTTGCAGGCGTTGACGCTTCAACCCTGGTGGATGTCAGTGATAATGCAGCGAGGCCACCGATTGTGACACCGGATGTCGCGAGAAATCCACGGCGATCCATGGTCTTGGCAGCGAGGGATGAAAGTAAAGATCCCGTACGGGGGCCTTTCGCTACCCCGTTGGTCTTCTTCCGTAACATGTCACTTACCTCTCTCTTTTTTATTCTCGTTTTTCAGGAACTCAGCCGCTCAGGGGCCTTTCGCAACCTTGGGCGGCCCAATTACCCTCAGAATCGAGCCGATTCAAAATACTTGCGTGTGTGTTCAGTGTCACGAAGACCTCGGCTTTTCGGTGCGTCTGTTTTGACGACCTCGGCCGCGGCATTCGGTACTACTGCCAAGGCAACGGCAGCGGGTGCTGCGGCTGCGGCCAGTCGCAAGAAGCGGCGACGGCTTGTTTCGATTTTCCGGTTGTCCATTGGACACCTCCACCTGGTTTAAGGGGATCCCTGATCCCGGTTACTGAATCGCAAAGGCGTCGGTTTCTATGGCCATGAAAACCCGACCGAGCGAGCCCACAGGCGTGTAGAAAACAGCGCTTTGCGCCTTCTCCAGATCCGTAAAAAACAGCGCCGCCCACTTGGCGAGGTGCGCATCAAAAAAGGCTTTCTGCGATATGAGGTTACGGTCGCAGGGAAACTCGCCGGTTATAATCCCGGCCATGATTTCGCACAACGTGCTCAGGTGGTCCTCGGGCTCGCGTACGTTGCTGCGGGGCTTGATGCCCCGGGCCATAAGGTCGGTTCGCAGTTCGGCCAGCGGCTTTTCGTTCAGAAATCCGGTCAGGTAGTAACTTGCGTATGGAAGGAGCTCGCCACGACTGACGCCGATGAACAGAGTGTTATATTCCCTCTCGGCATCCTGGGGGTTGGTCCGTTCGGCGAGCGCGGCCAGGTTTCTGGACGCGACACCCAGCAGGGTCTCATCGCCCTGCAACGACGCCAGCCCTCTCAGAAGTTCACTGGACGGGGGGGCGCTGAGCAGTGTGCCCAATAATTGATAGAACTGGGCCCGCGCCCGATCCTCCTCAGAGATCGAGCGCGGGCACTGGATTTCCGCAGTGTGGGCCAAGTCGTATTCCTTTTATCCGTTATTATGTTCGGTCTCTCTCACAAGAACCTTTAAAATACTTTAGTACACACTCAAGAATTGTCGAGCAACTGGCTACTATTTAGTCAATAGCTAAAATGCTATTGCGCTAATAGCCAAAGCGCATTCGAGGCCGGAAGCGTGGTTCTGGTTCTGGTTCTGGTTCTGGTTCTGGTTCGTCTTCCCTCGCGTTGTTTTCAGTGTCGGCAGAAGGGTCGTCCGGTGTCTCGGAGCGCCTGGAAGTATCCTCTTGCCCGGGCCCTTGTTGCGGTTCCGGAGCGCTGGTAATTTCGGAAGAAACCGGTTCCGGGATTCCGGCCCGGTCTTCTGGCTGCCCAACCTGTGCTTGCGTGGGCTCATTTACTCCATGGACTTTCTCAATCAGTCCCTGTCCCACCTTGTACACGGTTTTCACCGTCTGACCCGCGGTCGCGGCGGCGGTGAAGTCCTCATCGTAATCATTCAGTCCGTCCAGAACCGCCAACACCGGATTGGATCGCCAAAGCCTTCGAAGAGCCTTGCGGCGGAGAAGTTCGGGAATTTCTTTTCGCATGAAGCCGGTAACATCGGTGCCGATGTCAATGGATTCGGGGTCGGGCAGGCCGTACTTTTCCAGCACGTCGCGTTCAGGCAGGGTCTCGTTGATCGCCAGCTCCCGCTCTTCCGGTGACTCTTCTGGCGACCCTTCCGAAGGCAATTCGGCGGTGTCCGGTGAGGGTGAAGAGGGCGGCTCTGTCATTTTGCCGGCCTCCGCCTTTTTGCGGGACCAACGCTGCCAGCGTGACTCAGTCATCAGTGCACCCCCGGTTTCCTGATGGTGGAGGGGGCCCGGAAAACGTCGCTATCCTGACGAATGCGTGGATCGCCCTTGGCATCCTCCACACCATCAACCCGTATCTCGTCGCGGCGGCGCTTCTTGAATGGCTCTTCCACGTAATGCATGTCGACAAATTCTTTGATCCAGGCCGCAAGGGACTCGGGTATCGGTACCGCCTCGACAATGCTTTCGCCACTGTCCAGCGCGTCCAGAGCATCGTGCGCGCTGGCGGTAATTGTGGTGACGACCCAGCCGGCTGGAGACTGACCGGTTATGTCTCTGTCGAGGATGATCCAGACGGAAGGCTCTTTCATGTTCAGGGACACCAGGTAGCCTTCAACATCGGCCCGGAACAGTTCCATGGTCACTGTGCCTGCATGGTAGTCGACTACCTCGCCGTCCCGAACCAGCTGTTTCCAGTCAGCATCCGGTGCTCCGGGTATTACCGCAACGGGTTTCCAGATTTCCTTTGCCCAGCGGGTAACGCCCGGCGACCGTCGCACCACGGCACCAACCCTTAGTTCTCGTCTCCAGTGTTTGGTTCGGTTACTCATGGCGAATCTCTTATTGTTATAGCTTTAAGCTAGCAGGGGGCAAGATAATTATCCAATTGTCCGAAAGTCGATGGTTATGGCATGCTCAAGGTGAGAGGGTGTTTTTTATAACAACAACGAACAGAGTAAAGTCCCCAATGAGCGCTAAAAAGACCTTATTGTTATGCACCTGTGACAGAACTCAGACTTTTGATTCAGAGGCTCTGAGGGCGGCAGCGGGTGCCGATCAGGTGGTTGCGGCAGATCAGTTGTGTGGCAAGGATATGAAGACCGCAGCCGAGCACCTGGGCGCCCGTAGCGATGTGCTTGTCGCCTGCGGGCAGCAGGCAGCGTTGTTTGAGCGTTTGGCCGAGGATGTTTACGCCGAGACCCGGCATTCCGCGCCACTCAGTACCATGGATATCCGTGATCGCGCTGGCTGGAGTTCCGCCGAGGCCAACCCGAAGCGGCTGCACGCCAAGCAGGCGGCTCTCGTTGCCGCTGCCCAGCTACCGCCGCCCATGGCACCTGCGAAGACCATCCGGTCCAGCGGCATATGCTGCATTGTCGGCCCGACTGAGCAGGCCATTCGTATGGCCGAGCTGGTCCAGGACGAACTGGGGGTGACCTGTGTAGTCAGCGATGCCGGCCCGATCCAGCTGCCCTCGGCGGCTTACGACGTGGCCAAGGGGCAACTGACCGGGGCCTATGGCGCGCTCGGCAATTTCAGGCTCGAATTCGCCGGGCTGCAAACCCTGAATCCCGCTGGGCGTGGGGAGCCGGGATACACGTCGTCGCAGGCTACGGTCCGTAGTGAATGTGATGTATTCATTGACCTGCGTGGCGGCGCCCCCGCGTTCCCCAGCCATGAGAAACGCAACGGGTATTTCTGGGCAGCCCCGGACAAGTCCGGGGAACTGGAGCGGATCGCCCTGACCGCCCGGGAAATGGTCGGTGAGTTTGAAAAGACCGTGTATTTCAGGTTGGAAGAATCCCTGTGCGCGCACTCCCGGGCCAGCAAGACTGGTTGTACCCGGTGCCTGGATGTGTGCCCGACGGAGGCGATTTTCTCCGCAGGCGATCATATCCAGATTGATTCGGACATCTGTGCCGGCTGTGGTTCATGTGCTGCCGTCTGCCCGACCTCGGCGGTCACCATGAATGAAACCCCGTTCGAGGCGCTGGTGAAAGTGATGGATGTTATGGCCAGGGTATATCGCGAGCATACTCGTGAATCACCCCGCCTGGTGTTCCACACCCTGGGGGCCGGAGCCGAGGCGATTGCCTATCTGGCGCGGTATGACGATGGCCTGGCCGATGATCTCGTCCCGCTAGGGCTGGAGCATGTGGATCGGATTGGTCATGCGGAGATCATGGCGGCCCTGGGTGCCGGTTACGCGGAGGTTCTGATTCTGGCGGATAACGAACTGGACCGCCGGGCGGTGGCCGCAGAAGTGGAGTTGGCTCAGGCCATGCTGAAAGGCACCCATAACTCGCCGAGCCGGATTCGGGTGATATCGGCCATTGAACTCTGTACTGCGGGCGATAACGCGGGTCGGGTGAGTGAGCCGGTGTTGCTGGTCGGCGGTCGGCGCGACATCACACGAGTGACGGTCACTGCCATGGCGGGCAGGGTCGATGCGCCGATTCCGCTGCCCAAGGGCGCTCCGTATGGTGCTATCGAAATCGATTCCGACAAGTGCACGCTCTGCCTGGCCTGTGTGTCACTGTGCCCCACCGGTGCCCTGGGCGACCACCCGGACCGGCCAGAGGTTCAGTTCACGGAAAACGCCTGCGTTCAATGCGGTATCTGCCAAAGTACCTGCCCGGAGACGGCCATTACCCTGAAGCCTCAGTTGGATCTGTCGAAGGCGGCGCTTGGCGCCCGGACCCTTCATGGGGAGGATCCGTTTGAATGTATCAAGTGTGGCACGCCGTTTGGTGTCGCCAGTACCATCAACCGGATTGTTGAAAAGCTGGAAAACCAGCATTGGATGTATACCAAATCGGATAATGTCCAGCTCATCAAGATGTGTGACAATTGCCGGGTGAAAGCGCAGTTCCATGGCGAGACTGCGCCCATGGCAGGCGGCGTAAGGCCCAGGGTTCGTACCAGTGATGATTACCGGGACAGTTAAGCAGGCGGGAATTTCCATGGTCCAGTATACCGAAGTGGGAAAAAGTAACCTGATTGGCACCGATGCGCCCCGGCCACAGGACAAGAATCCGAAGGGCGTCGACCGTATCATCGCCATTGCCTCGGGCAAGGGCGGCGTTGGTAAGTCCACCGTGTCTTCCAATCTGGCGGTGGCATTGGCTTCCAAAGGGCTTAAGGTGGGGCTGCTTGACGCCGACGTGTACGGCCCCAGCCAGCCTCGCATGATGGGCGTGTCAGGGCGTCCGTCAAGCCCGGACGGTCATACTATCCTGCCGCTGCGCAATCACGGCGTGACCCTGATGTCTCTGGGGCTCATGACCCCGGGCGACGAAGCCATTGTCTGGCGCGGGCCCATGTTGATGGGAGCGCTGCAGCAGATGATGAATCAGGTGGACTGGGGTCGGCTCGACGTCTTGCTGGTGGATCTGCCTCCCGGCACAGGCGATGTTCAGATGACTCTGAGCCAGAAGTTCTTTGTGGCGGGGGCCGTCGTGGTTTCTACGCCGCAGGACATTGCCCTGATGGATGCGCGCAAGGGCATTGATATGTTCAAGCGAATGGACGTGCCACTGTTTGGCCTGATTGAGAATATGGCGTCGTTTATCTGCGATGGCTGCGGCAAGGAGCACCATCCGTTCGGTCATGGTGGTGCCCGTGCTGAAGCGGAAAAATTGGGTGCACCCTTCCTGGGTGAGATTCCGTTGGATCTGGATATCCGGATCGGTTCGGACGGTGGCGTTCCGATTGTGGTATCGAAACCTGACAGCCCCCAGGCCCGGGCATTCCAGCACCTTGCCGATCAAATTATTGCCTCTGACATGTATGCCCGGGCGGTCCAATGATCGAGTCACCCCGTTTCCCGCCGTTGCTGACCGGCGAAGTGGTGCCCGGCCAGACGGATCCCTTTAATAAGGCTGTCAGCCGGGCCATTGCCGGTGTTGACTCAGGCACTGTGTTCTACTCAGGGGCACCCGATACTCTGCGCGCCGCTTTGGTGCTTGCGCCCGAGACGCCTCTGGAGGAGGCGATTCAGGCCGTTTATGTGGCCCAGATCGGGCTCGCCGAGAGCCTGGGGGCGTTAGCCCCTCCGGAAGTGCCGGTGCACTTTCAATGGCCGGATCGTATCAAAGTCAACGGCGCCTTGTGTGGCAGCGTTCGATTCGCAGTGGATGTGTCAGACCCCAGCGCCTGCCCCAGCTGGCTGGTGATCGGTATAGAAGTGCCTTTTACTCATCTGGGTGGGGAGCCAGGAGAAAATCCCAACCAAACCTGCCTGCACGAGGAAGGCTGCATTGATATTACCCCCATGGCGCTATTGGAAAGCTGGTCCAAACACACCCTTCTCTGGCTGACCTATTTCATGGACAGTGGCTTCGAACGTGTTCACAACGAGTGGCGACCACGCTGCGATACCCTGGGGAAAATGATCGACCAGCCCAAATCAGGTACCTTTGTGGGGTTGGATGAGAAAGGCCGAATGCTGTTGCGTCAGGGTGTTATGACCGAGACAGTGAGTTTGATCGAATTTGCGGAGCATGTATGAAACTGGCCCGAACCCTGCGACTGGATGTGTCCGATGAAAATGTATTTAACGTACCCGCCCCCAGCGGTGAGTGGGCCATCTCGGGCGGCTTTGAGTTCTCCAACTGGACCGAAGCGGACCTGAAGGGTAAGGCCCGCCAGGCCTTCACCAATGGCTGGTACAGCATAGAGTCCGGTGGCCGTGCCAGCTTCGTTGGCGTTTGCAACATCACCGAAGCTGAACTGGAGCAACTGCGCCAGACCCTGGCGCAAACGTTTGTCGAGCATTATGGCGCACCGGATGTGGACGCCGCCTACCCCGTCGCCTGCGAAGAAATCGACCAGATGCGCAGTATGTGCGAGGACTTCGAGGAAAACACCCTGCTGATGGTCAGCCGCACCCTGACCGAACTGGGTGTTGAGGAAACCTACCGCACCCAGGCCCCGCAGGATGCCTCGCTGGAGGCCTTTGCCGTGCACGGCAGCGTCGATTGATTATGGTCGAAAGGCATTACAGCCCGAAGCTGCCGTAGGGAATAAACCGCACCGGGGTTCCCGGCTCTATCTGCTGTGCGCCCTCATCCAGCTCCACCAACCCCTCGGACCAGGCCAGACCGGTTACCCGGCCCGATCCTTCAGAGCCGAAGACCTCAACTTTTCCATCACGAACCCGGGCCCGCAACATCTCGCTGCGCCCCGGCTTCTTGTTCTTGGTAAAGCTGGCGGGCAGGACATAGGCCTGGGGCTCGAACCACTCTCCTCCGGCCAGAAGCGCCATCGCCGGCGCGCCAAAGCGCAGTGCGCAGACCCAGGCGGCCACCGGATTGCCGGGCAGGCCGACTATGGGCGTGCCCTGGAACATGGCCAGCGCCAGCGGGCGGCCCGGTTTGATCGCAATACGCCAGTTGCTGATGTCACCATGGGCTTTCAGGATTTTGGACACGTGATCCTCGTCCCCGGCTGAAATACCGCCGCTGGTCAGGACCAGGTCGCACTGTTCAGCGCCGCGCTCTAACGCGGCTTTGACATCCTCGGCCCGGTCCAGCACATGGCCAAGGTCTACCAGTTCATAGCCGAGCTGTGTCACCAGGGCACTGAGCATTGGGCGGTTGGCATCGTAAATCTGCCAGTCGGTGACCGCTGAGCCGACGGGTTTCACCTCATCCCCCGTGGACAGCACGCCGACGCGCAGGCGCTGATAGACGTCGACCGACTCGACCCCCACACTGGCGAGCACTGAAATCTGGGTAGGCGTCAGCCGGGTACCCGCACAGAGGATGTGATCCGCTATCTCGATGTCTTCACCGGCCTGACGCAAATTGGCCCCCGCTTTTAGCGTGCCGTGCAAATGCAACTGGCCATCGATAACCTCGCAGTCCTCCTCCAGAACCACCGTATCCGCGCCGGCCGGAATCACCGCGCCGGTCAGAATCCGGATAGCATGGCCCTCGGGCACACGCTCCATGTACGGCGCCCCGGCGGCGCTGCGGCCATCCATCAAGGGCAGGGTGCAGGGCACGTCGGTTAAGGGACCCGCAAACGCATAGCCATCCACTGCGGAATTGCTGCTGGGGGGGTGGGCGCGAGGCGCATAAACATCGTTCGCCAGTATCCGGCCATTCACCTGTGACAGCGGAACGGAGCGATCCACGCCCACCACCGGATGCAACCGTGAACGCAGCCGCGCAAGGGCTTCGTCCACCGGCGTCCAGTTCACCCCCGGAGGCAGGGCAAAACAGTCGTTACGAAGCGGTTTCATGGCTCTGCTGTTTGTGCTTCTCTTGGTCATGGCGCTCTTGCGTTCAGAATAAAGTCAGCGATGGCGGATACATCGTTCACATCAAAAACGGGGCCCGAAAAATCCGCGGGATAATCCGCCGCCACTGCAATAATGCTGGCGTCTTCCCGGTATCGGGGCGTATGCGAACACTCCCGCCTGTGCACTTCAATCTTGGGGTGCAAATGGCTTTTGAATCCCTCGACCACAACCCAGTCGCAGGGGCCCAGCCGGGCGAGCAAGTCGTCCAGCGTCGGCTCGTCGGCGCCACGCAACTCGTGCATGATGGCGAAACGCTGTCCGCCCGCCAGGATAACCTCACGCGCTCCGGCCTCACGGTGTTTGTAGCTATCGGTTCCGGGTTGGTCAACGTCCACCCCGTGATGGGCATGTTTGATCGAATTAACCGTTAAGCCCCTGCCGGACAGCTCACGAATCAGTGCGCTGGCCAGGGTGGTTTTCCCGCAGTTTTTCCAGCCCACGATGCCAATAACGTTCACTTCAGGTGCTGCTCCGCCCAGGCCAGATCTTCCGGCGTGTTGATGTTGAAAAAGTCGTCCTCCTCAAAAACCACCAGCGTTTCCCCCTGGGCCTGGGTCCATTGGCGAATCTTGCGGACGCCGTCATTCAGGGCGGCCCGCAGATCGTGCCGCAAGGCAACCTGCCAGCGGCCAAAGGTCGGCTGGGGCACTCGGCCGCGCTCGGGATCCGGCGTGGCGGCCAACACCACCGGGGTATCGTAGCCGGCCAGGCGCTGCGCGAGATCCCGGGGGAAAGACGGGGTATCCGCGGCGACGCTGATCAGCCACTCATGCCCTTGCTCAGCCGCCCAGTCCATGCCTGCGAGCACACCCGCCAGCGGGCCCGGAAAATCGGTGATCGAATCGGCTACCGCGGGCAAGCCCAGATCATCAAAACGGCTCAGGTCGCCGTTGGCGTTCAGCACCACGGCGTCTACCTGCGGCGTGATTCGATCAATCACGCGCTGGATCAATGACTGGTCGCCCAGCATCAGTCGTCCCTTGTCACCACCGCCCATCCGGCTCGCCTGGCCACCGGCAAGAATCACTGCGCACTCCGTCATGCTCTGTTCCTGTCGATCATGGTCCGCTCCAGTCAATCATGCTCAGCGCCTTTGCGTCGCATCTTTTTGTCGTCATCGGGAACCTGCGACAGGTCCTGATCGAACACCAGGCGGTGCTGGCCGCTGAGGCAGGTAAATTTCCTACCGCGCATCCGTCCGATCAGCGTCAACCCGACCTGCCTTGCAATATCGACGCCCCAGGCGGTAAACCCTGACCGGCTGATCAGGGTCGGGATGCCCATCAGTGAGGTCTTGATCACCATTTCAGAGGTCAGGCGGCCGGTGGTATAGAGAATTTTGTCCGCCGCCGGGATGTCGTGCAGGTGCATCCAGCCCGCGATTTTGTCGACCGCGTTGTGGCGCCCGACATCCTCCATGTAGGCCAGGACCTGAAGCCCCTGACACAGCGCGGTGCCATGAATGGCGCCGGTTTCCATGTACAGGCTGGGGGTGTGGTTAATCTGGTAGGAAAGGTCATAAAAGGTGCTGGTATGCACCGGTGTATCCGGCAAGGACAGCCCTTCAAGCCCTGCCATCATGTCACCGAATACCGTCCCGACGGCGCAGCCTGAGGTGCGGGTTTTCTTTTCCAGCTTGTGCTCGACATCCGTCGCATTTGCCGTGCGGACCACCGCGACTTCCAGCTCTTCGTCGTAATCAATCTTCGTGACCTGATCGGTTTCCCTGAGCATACCCTGATTCAGGAGGAAGCCGAGGGCCAGATACTCCGGGTGATCGCCGATGGTCATGGCGGTGACGATCTCCTGGCTGTTCAGGTAGATGGTCAGAGGGCGCTCTTCGATCACGCTGATCGACTTCGATTGGCCGGTTTCATCAACCCCCTCAACCGTGCGGGACAGCCGGGGGTCGGCAGGATTCGGCAAAAGAGGTGTCATCGTCATTTTTCTTGTAGCCTTTTCAGGAACACCGTTAGCTGGACTCTTTACGAAAAGCGGCGGAGATCGGCCTATCTGGCATTCGGGAAAAACAGCTGTTGTCCGTCCACCCTGAAGTCGGCAATCGCTTGCTGACCCTGCTCGGAGAGAAGCCACTTGTGCCACCGCTTAGCCAGATCGTGCTTGAGGTACGGATGCTTTTCCTCGGAGAGTAGCAAGCTTCCGTACTGGTTGAACAGTACGTCGTCGCCTTCAAACAGCAGCGTCAGGTTCTGCCGGTTTTCAAAGGCCACCCAGGTGGCGCGGTCTGACATTACGTAGGCATCCATGGCGGCGGCGGTGTTAAGCGTTGGCCCCATGCCGCTGCCGAGTTCGCGGTACCAGCCCCCATCCGGTTCCACGCCGGCGTTCTCCCACAGGCGCAACTCGGCGCGATGGGTGCCGCTGTCATCGCCGCGTGACGTAAACGGTGCCTCGGCTTCCGCGATAGCCGCGAATGCCTCGGCGGCACTTTGAGCTTCACGGATATTCGCCGGATCCTCGACCGGACCAATCAACACAAAGTCGTTGTACATCACATCGGCGCGCTCGCTGGCGTAGCCATTCTCGACAAAGCGTTGCTCGCCGGCAGTGTCGTGTACCAGGAGGCTGTCGACGTCGCCGCGGCGGGCGAGTTCGAACGCTTGCCCGGTGCCCACCGCCACCACTCGCACCTCGATACCGGTGGCTTCTTCAAACGGCGGCAGGATGGCGTCGAACAGTCCTGAGTTCTCGGTTGAGGTTGTCGAGGCCAGGGTGATGTAGTCACCGGCGTAAGCGCTGGCCACGAGGCCCATGGTGGTCACGCCTGCGAGCACGAGCGCCAAGGTTGTTTTCATCTTGTTATTCTCCTGTTGTGCTTTGAAAGCAACGCTTTACTCGTTCAGCTCTCCGGCAATAAACGCCTGCGCCTCTCGCGAGACGGGCGCGTTAAAGAAGGAGTCGGCGGGGGTATGCTCGCGTACTTTCCCGCCGGAAAGAAACAACACGTCCCCGGCGAGGCGTTTGGCCTGGTGCAGGTCATGGGTGGTCATCACGATGCGCGTTCCTCTCTGGTGAAACTCCCGCACTGCGGCTTCCACGGCTTTAACCGCTGCCGGGTCGAGCGCGGAGGTAGGTTCATCCAGGAACAGCACCGCGGGGGAAAGCACCCACGCGCGTGCCAGTGCAAGGCGCTGCTGTTCGCCGCCGGAAAGCACGCGCGCCGGCGTGTTGGCGCAGGCACTCAGGCCGAAACGCGCAAGTGCGTCAACCGCGAGTTGTTTACGGGTCTTGCCCGGGATGTTATTCACGGCCAGCGCGTGAGTGAGATTGGCCAACGCCGAGCGACGCAAAAGTATCGGGCTCTGGAACACCATCGCCTGGCGTGGGCGCCCCTCGCTCGACCACGATACCCGCCCCTCATCGGGCGGAAGCAGGCCATGAGCCAGTCGCAACAAAAGACTCTTGCCCGCCCCGTTCGGCCCCATCACAAGGGTGGGGCCGTCCCCCGCCAGGGAGAATGAGCAGGGCCCGAACAGCGGCTTGCCCTGGTGGCTGAAAGCGACGTCATCGAAGCGCAGTGACGGTGGCGGAACAAGCGCAGGGGTACCGGTAAGCGGTACGTTCAATGAGGTCATCCGATCCGCCTCTTGGCCACTTCACCCAACAGATAGGCGCCAGCATTAATCAGCATCACCAGCGCCAGCAGCAGGATTCCCAGCCCCAGTGCCAGGGGCAGGTCGCCCTTGCTGGTTTCCAGCACAATGGCCGTGGTCATTACCCGCGTGACACCGTCAATGTTTCCGCCCACCATCATCACGGCGCCCACTTCGGCGCTGGCGCGGCCGAACCCGGCGAGCAGTACGGTCAAAAGCGCAAAGCGGGCGTCCCACAGAAGGGTGGGCATCATGCGTGAGCGCGACATGCCCAGTGAAACAAACTGTTCGCGGTACTCGACCAGAAGCTCCTCGACCTTCTGGCGTGCAAGCGCGGCCAGAATCGGCAGCACCAGCACCACCTGCGCAATCACCATGGCACTGGGGGTAAACAGAAGCCCCCATTCACCTAGCGGCCCGGCGCGGGAGAGCAACAAATACACGGTGAGCCCGGCTACGACCGGAGGCAGTCCCATCAGGGCATTGAGCGCGACAATCATCCCGCCTCGACCAGGGAAGTGCCATAGCGCCACCGCCGCGCCGAGAGGAAACCCCAGCACCGCCGCGATCAGTACCGCCAGGAGCGAAACCTGCAGCGACAGGGCCACGATCTGAAAGAGGGTGGCGTCCAGGCTTAACAGTAGCGATAACGCCATATAAAACGCATTACTTTCCACGGCTGCGTCTCCTTGATATTGAGCATCGTGGCGCTTCCTACTACGCTTTGCACAGCGTACTGGAATTTATGCAGCCAAAAACAGTCTGATGCTTGTCCCGGATGCCAGGAGAGACCGATGCCCCTTCCCGCCTATCTCACAACGGCCGAAATCGCTGAGTATCTGCGCCTGAAAGAGCGCAAAGTTTACGATCTGGTCAGTCAGGGCGTGATTCCCTGCGTGCGGGTGACGGGAAAGCTTCTGTTTCCGCGCCAGAGTGTCGATCTGTGGTTGATGAACCACCTGGAGGGAGACGACTCCGCCAGTGCCCCGACTCCGACAGTGCTGGCGGGTAGCCAGGATCCGCTGCTGGAGTGGGCCAGCAAGGAGAGCGGCACCGAGCTGGCCCTGCTCTGCCAGGGCAGCGGTGATGGCGTACAACGACTGCTCGATGGGCGCGCGATGCTCGCGGGGATGCATATCTGGCACGCTGAAAGCCAGTGCTATAACGACCCGTCCACACTGGGGCTGGGCGGGATGCGCGATCTGGTGCTGATTCGCTGGGCGAAACGCTGGCAGGGGCTTCTTTTAGCCGCCGATAACCCTCATCGCCTGGCACGGCTGGAGGACATCACTCGCTCTGGCATACGCCTCGCGTACCGTCAGCCCGATGCCGGTGTCAGCCACTTGCTGCAGAGCTTGCTCGCCCGCCACGGCATTGATGCCGAGCGCCTTACCTGGGCCGATCACCCGTCGCTCAGCGAGGACGATCTCGCCCTGGCCATTCGCCAGGGCGAGGCGGATATCGGCGTGGGAATCGAGGCCGCTGCGCGGCGACAGGGGCTGGCTTTTATACCGCTGCAACAGGAGCATTTTGACCTGGCCATGCGACGGCGTCACTACTTTGAACCGGCCCTGCAGCGCCTGCTGGCATTTGCCGGTAGCGAGCGTTTTATCCAGCGCGCCGAGGCGCTGGGCGGCTACGATATCAGCGAGTTGGGGCAGGTGGTCTATAACGCGTAAGCGGCGCTACTATATAGGTGAATCACTGAGGATCCTGCATGCCTTCAATACAACAACATCTCGTGAAGGATGCCAGCGGAGCGCTGGGCGATTTAGGCACCTTACTGCCACTGAGCCTTGGGGCGATTGGGTTGGCGGGATTGGCCCCGGTACCGGTACTGCTGGGGTTTGCTGCGTTCTACATTGCAACGGGACTGTATTATCGTTTGCCGATACCGGTACAGCCCATGAAAGCGGTGACTGCGTTGCTGCTGACTACCCAGGTGAGCTCGCAGAGCCTGGTGGCAAGTGGCGTAATGATCGGGGCGATATTGTTGTTATTGGGCGCAACCGGCTGGATTAACCGGGCGGCCCGTCTCGTACCAGGATCGGTTTTAAGCGGCCTTCAACTCGGGTTGGGGTTGTTGCTGGCCGGCATGAGCCTGGATTTGATGGCCACGTCGTTGCCGGTGGGGTTGGTTACGTTGTCGGTGCTGATCATAATCCTGAAGATTTTTCCGAACTTACCGGCGGCGTTGATAGGGCTTAGTGTGTCTGTCGCAATCGGCGCGCTGATCGGGGCGCCAGGACCAACACTTGATATTCCTGGTCCGGTTACCTTCTCGTTGCCTGGGCTGCCAGGCATAAGCGACTGGCAGCAGGGGCTGTCCACGTTGGTGCTGCCTCAGCTGGCCCTCACGTTAACCAATGCCATCTTTCTTACCGCGCTGGTGACAGAGGATTATTTCGGTGAGCAATCCCGTCGCGTTTCGCCAGCCCGGCTTTCGGTGAGTACCGGGCTGGCCAACCTCTGTATGGTGCCGCTCGGCGCACTGCCTATGTGTCATGGGGCGGGTGGTCTGGCCGCGCACTATCGTTTTGGGGCGCGCACCGGCCTGGCGCCGGTGTTACTGGGCACAGGCTTGCTCTTGATCGCTCTGGTACCCGGCGGTCTGTCATTCATAGCGGCCATTCCAATGGCGGGGCTTGGGGCCTTGCTGTTGGTGGCGGCGGTCGAGCTTGCTTTGTCCAAGCGCCTCTGGGCAGCCAAACCGTCTTGCTGGCCTGTCATCGCAATAACCGCACTGGTGACCGTCTGGGCAGACCCATTCTTCGGCTTTTTGGCCGGGGTGGCGACGGAAACCTTTCGGGCTGCCTGGGCGCGTGGGCAGAAGATTGCCTAGAGTAAACGTTATCACCCAAACGATAGGGAATGACGTGGAGGGCAGCGTATGCTGAAGATTCAGAAATACCCCGCTGGCTGGCGGGTACTGCATTGGGTCATGGCGGTGATGGTTCTGACGTTGATACCCGTCGGGCTCTGGATGGCTTCACGGGCCGAAGCAGACATCTGGGGGGCGCTGACGAACACACTGTACAGTGTGCACAAAGCCATTGGCTTCAGCGTGTTGTTACTGATGATCCTGCGGATTGTTGTGAAAATTCGATTAAAGGGCCCGCCCTACCCGGATAACATGCCACGCGCATTGCAGATTGCCGCCAAGAGCGTGCATCACCTGATGTATCTATTGCTGGTGGTAACGCCGTTGTTTGGCTGGGCCGGTGTGACGGCGTATCCGGCCCTGGCCATACTGGGTGATTTCCATCTTCCTGCCATGCCGTTTGTGCCGCAGGACGAAGACCTGGCTGCCCGTCTGTTTTATATACACGGGTGGCTTGCCATAACCCTGGGTGTGCTGATCGTCGGCCATATCGCGGCGGCTTTGCGCCACTTGCTCCGCAAGGACGGTATTTTCAGTCGGATGGTTTGAGCAACCGTCAGGGAGCGAGCCTGGCCCCGGCGCTGAATCGTTACCTGGCGAAGAGTTGGCCCATGTCGGCAAATGCCTTGAACTCCAGTGCATTGCCACAAGGATCGAACAAAAACATCGTCGCCTGCTCGCCCGGCTCCCCCTTGAAACGGATATAAGGCTCAATCACGAATGGTGTATTACGAGCACGTAGCCTCTCGGCCAGCGCTTCCCACTGCGCCCATTCCAGTATGATGCCGAAATGCGGCACCGGCACGTCATGACCGTCGACCGTGTTGGTATGCGCGCTGTCCTGCGAGGCAGTCTTCGGGTGCTCGTGGATCACCAGTTGATGACCGTAGAAGTTGAAATCGACCCAGTGCTCACTGGAGCGACCCTCAGCCAGGCCGAACGTCTCGCCATAGAAATGCCGTGCCGCTGGCAAGTCGTATACTGGAATGGCTAAATGAAACGGGCAAAGTGCCATGGGGCTGTTTCCTGCATGTTGGTGATGAATGAATAGACCATACTCTTATTCAGACAATATGGCAGGGCTCAACCAAAAGGAATTATCAAAGGGCTTTCTATGAACTTACAAACGATCATAGGCAATACCCGCCCGCGCCGCGTGATCGAACGAGCCACAAAAGAGGCTGGCTGGGGCCGGGACATGCCGGAAGGTCGCGGCCTTGGGCTGGCATTCCACCACAGTTTCGTGTCTTACACCGCCATTGTTTTTGAGGTGGAAGTGGACGACGTGGGTGAGCCCGGCCTGCCGCCGGTGGCGCCGGCACCGTTGCTGACATCCTGGGAAACCCTGAAGAATGAGGCGGGAGGCGACGATGCCCGGAATGCCCCCAAAAATTAAAGATCATGAGCGCGAAACTGCCCAGGCCGACCACACCCACTCAGACTGTACGGTTGGCGTACTTCCGCTAAACTGCAGTAAAAGATGATACTTCGGCGGCAAGCTAACCGAGTATCTCGGGCAGCGCAGGGGCGCTATGGAACAGCGGCCATACCTTGCGCTAGACATCCCGAAGACCCTGATTCCGGCCGCTTTCGCAAAAGCGTGGCTGATTAGCGTGAGTAACCAGGAAGGCTGTTTTTATGCACGTGTCCGCCTTTCATAATAAGGCGCAAGTTGTTGTCTGGATCATTCAAAAAATCCAGGGTCTTCTCCGGGTCGCCATCCACCACCAGCAGATCTGCCAGGGCACCCGGTTCTATGCGGCCCAGCGTGCCGGAATAGGGGGCTCTTGGGCCAGACAGAGCCAACAGTTCTCCATTGTGCCCGGTGGCCATCGCCAATGCCGTGAGTGGATCGTAAAAACGCGTCAGCTTGGCCAGGTGGCGTAACTGGTTATGAGTGTTCTGGGGGCTGAACAGAATATCCGTGCCCCAGGCCGTTTTCACATCAAAACGTTGGGCCATCTCATAGGCTCGAACCGTCCCTTCTGCAACCTTCCGCTGCGACTCTCGGCGCTCAGCATCCGGGTACACATTCGAATCTTCGTCCTGCAGGAATGGCTGAAGACTCCACCAGGCACCCTCTCCCGCCATCATTCGCACGCTTTCCTCGTCCGCCAACTGGCCGTGTTCAATGGATTTCACCCCAACTCGCAATGCGCGCTGAATGCCACGAGGCGTGTAAACATGTACAGCGACATAAGTGCCCCAATCACCCGCCGCATCCACAGCCGCACGCAGCTCCCGCTCGGTAAACTGGGTGCTGTCCAGCGGATCGTAAACCGACGCCACACCTCCACCGGCCATCAATTTGATTTGCGAGGCCCCTAACATCAATTGCTCGCGGGTTCGCCGTAGCACCTCGGCTTCACCATCGGCGATCGCCGCCACGCCTTGCCGCTCCTGTTCGCTGAGCGGCGATGCAGACCCGCGGGGCACTTCACGGCGCATACGGAAATCGCCGTGCCCCGAGGTTTGGGAAATCATCGCGCCCGCCGGGAAAATTCGGGGGCCGGACACAATCCCTTTATCAATCGCCTTCTTCAGTGCGAAAGCCGGCCCGCCGACATCCCTGACTGAAGTAACACCACGCATCAGGGTGCGCTCGGCCTCCCGGGCCGCAACCAAGTGCACATAGCCCGCATCCGAGGTCATCGCTTCCACCTGGCTGATAGCGGCCAGCGTTGTGTGCCAATGAGCGTCGATCAGGCCCGGCATAACAACGCGGCCTTCGCAATCGATCACCTCGGCGTCACCGGGGTCTATCCCGCTCGACACGATGGCTTCAATGCGTCCGTTTTTAACGCGGACAGCAGTGCCATGACGCAACGGGCCACCGGTGCCGTCAAACAACTTCAGGTTTTTCAGCAGTAGCGGACGGCTGCCACCTTTGGGCTTCTCACTCAAAACGCTGGGGGCATGCAGCCCGACAAACATGGCCATCACGCCCGCCATACCGCCAATGAACTCGCGGCGGTTGATATCGGCCATCATCCGCTCGTGAAATCGGGACAAAAGCGGCGAACCGCACTGGCAGCCTCCATGGGAGTGATCGTTCGATAACGAGGAAGCCTTGTAATAGAAGGACAACGGGGCCATCAGAAATCTCCTTTTGATGCGCGTCAGAGTATAGACAAAAAGCGCCGAAGGTGTAGGCTGCCGATTGCATCCATGCCGCCGTTAGGCTCCAATAATGCCAAGCCTCCCTCCTGCCCGGACAAGGAATTAGCCATGAAAAGAACCCGCCTGCCCATCATTGCCCTTGCGTCAAGCCTCGTGCTTGCCGGTTGCAGCAATCTTGGCAACCTCACCAGCGTAACCGATGACCCCTGCCAAACCCTGCAGTCGGTGGTTGCAGACTATTCCAGCGGGTTCGAGTCCTATCGGGGCAGTGGCTCCAGTTACCGATTGGTGACCATTTATCGCGCCAAAGAAGAGCTGGTCAGGGGCCACTGTGAAATTTGGGCTTGGGGTGATAAGGAATCTGCCTACACCTGCACTGTGGGCACTCCCAACCGAGAAGTTTCCCAGATACGCTTCGCGCAGGCAGAAGAAAAAATGACTCGATGCCTCGGCACCGCCTGGTCTACTGAGACCGCGATCCGTGAACGAGATGGCAAACCGGCGGGCGAAGTTGTCCGCTTCCGAAACAGCGGCGGTAACAGCCCAATTGTCTCCTTGCACCGGGTAGATGACAGCAATCGCCAGTCGGTCTATCTTTACATCGGATCCGCTGGCCGCGAGACGGAGTAATTCGCGCCTGGCGCATACACGACAAAAGGGTTCAGCTTGAAGCATCTGATCAAATGGACCGCGCTTGCTGTGGCCCTTATCTTTTGTGGCGCAACCCAAAGCGCGGAAACACCGTCTTCCATCACCTTGGAGCATGCATGGCGGGCGGTTCTTGAAAACGATGACCTGCTTGCCGCCAGCCGTTCGGCCAAGGCCCGGGCCGAATCCCTGGCATCGACGGCAAATAACCTGTACCTGCCTCAGGTGGATCTGGTCGGATCCTATACGCGGATCGATTCCAGCATCGAACTCGACGCCCTGGCGCTCAACCCCCTGAACAGCGCGGCAGACACGGTTCCCGGGCAGTTGCTGGTGGATCTGGTTGGCGGGCCCGGCGCATTCAGTACTCCCGTTACCAGCCGCAACATCACCCGAAGCTCCATCAACACCGTCTGGCCGATCTATACCGGCGGGAAGATCACCGCAAAACAAAACCTGCTCGAACTGGAACAGACCGAAGCGTCCTTTTTGATGGAAGAGGTCAGACGGCTGCGGTTTGCCGAGCTGGTCGCTACTTATTTCGGGTTGGTGATGTCAGAGCGGGCACTGACCACCCAGCAGCAAGCCCAGAACGCCCTTGCAAAACACCTGCAGGTTGCCAAGGCGTTGGAGGAACAGGCTCAGATATCCGGTGTGGAACGGCTCGCCGCCGAGGCCGCCTTTGATAGAGCAAGGGTGACCACCCGGGCCGTAAAAGCCCAGCGAGATTCGGCCCACAATGCCCTGGCATCGCTGACTCACGTTAATTACGGGGACGCGGACCCTTATCAGACCCAATCCTTCCTGGTGCCCGCCACGCCACTCTTCACCCTGCCCGCATTACCCCCCAAAAACAGGCTGAGATCCGGCCTGGTAGACCACCCGCGCCTGCAGGTCCTGACTACCAAATACCAACAGGCTCTGAACATCGCCGATGCAAGCCGTGGGTTATACCAGCCCGACGTATTCCTGTTTGGCAACTACAACGTGTACGAAAACGATTCCCTGGCCAGCGACCTGTCCCCGGATTGGCTGGTAGGCGTGGGTGTGCGAGTGGCTTTGATGGACCGTAGTGGTCGCAATGGAAAAATCGGCGCCGCCGACAACACCGTTCGCGAAGTCGAGTCACTCAAAAACGCCGCTCAGCGACAACTCAACCTGCTGCTGGACAAACATTACCGGGACGCCCAGCAATCCCTGGCGGAACACCGGGACCTGGCCTCCACAGTGGCATTGGCCGAGCGAACCCTGCGGCTGCAGCAACGGGCTTTTGCCGAAGGCCTCGGGCGATCACTGGATGTGATTGATGCACAAACCTTCCTGGCAGGCACACAAACCCGACGTGACGCCGCCGCCCTGCGTTTTGTGCTGGCGTTTACCCAATTGCTGACCCTGAGCGGCGAGTACGAAGCGCTGTTTTCCTACATGCTCAATGGAGATGACATTCAGTGAACGTAAAACGAGTTGCCGTCCCGCTGATCGCGATCATCATCATTGCTGGTATTGCCATCGTTTTCTGGCGTGCCTACAGCCCGGCGCCTTTCATACTCCAGGGCCAGATTGAAGCCAGGCAGCACATGGTGGCGTCCAAGATTCCAGGGCGGGTGGCCGATATCACCGTGCGCCGGGGAGATCACGTGGAAGCCGGCGCCCAGGTTTTCCGGATCGACAGCCCGGAACTGGAAGCAAAACTCACGCAGATGGAAGCCCTGGAAACCATCAGCCAATCGCTTGCCCAGGCCGTAGAGGGCGGCACCCGGGAAGAACGAATCGCCGCCGCCCGCAGCGAGTATGAGAAAGCACTGGCCGCCGAGGCGTTGGCGAAAACCACCTACGGGCGCATCCGCGCACTGGCGGACGAAGGCCTGGTGGCCCGGCAGCGGGCAGACGATACGTTCACCCTTTGGAAACTGGCGGAGAAGACCCGTGTCACCGCGTCTGAAATCCTCAAACTGGCCGAAGCGGGCCCGCGCCAGGAATCTCGTACTGCCTCCAGGGCCGGTGAGGCCGCCACCTCCAGCCTGAGAAGCGAGGTCGCGGAACTGCTCGACGATACCATTGTCGTGGCCCACAAAGGCGGTGTTGTCAGCAACGTGCTGTTGAATGAAGGGGAACTGGCTCCCCAAGGCTTCCCGGTGGTAATCATCACCGACCTGGAGGACGCCTGGGCCCTGTTCAATGTCCGAGAGGATTTTCTGCACAGGGTCGGCGAAGGCACGGAGTTCGATCTTGAGATTCCAGCCCTGGGCCAGACCGCACCCTTTCGCGTCAGCCACATCGCGGTTCTGGGGGACTACGCCACCTGGCGCGCAACCACCCCCGGTAAGGGCTTCGACATGAAAACCTTCGAAGTTGAAATGCAGCCGGTCAACCCGGTTCCCGGGCTTCGGGCCGGCATGAGCGTGCTCCTGGAAATGGCCCCTTGAACAGGGCAGCCTGGCGGTCCTTGTACCGACAACCCTGGCTGCTGGCGGTGGTAGTCTGGCTGCCACCCGTTCTGTTTGTATTACTGATCAGCATCTTCCGTATGGGAACCCCGCAATCTCTCCCGGTCGGCGTGGTCAACCTGGACCACAGCCACGAATCCCACACCCTGGAACGGCAACTGGACGCCAGCCCCGGGCTGAGTCTGCAACGCTCTTATCCCTCGGCATCAGCAGGTGTAAACGCCCTTCAGCAAACCGAAATTCTCGCGCTCATCATCATTCCGAATAACTTTGGCCGGGATCTGCGGCTGTCGATCAGCCCCACGGTCACCGCGTTTTACAACAACCAGTACCTGCTATCCGGCAAGTTCATCAATTCATCGTTGATCAGCGCGTCCATGGACCTGGCCGCTCGCACCGGTGTCGGTCTGAGAGTCAGCCACGGCCAGAACATTCTGGAGGCCGCCGCCTCTGCCGTACCCATTCGCCCGCAGGTCACATCCCTGTACAACCCGAACATGAGCTACGCGCGCTTTCTGGTCACCTCGATATCCCCCGCCCTCTGGCAAATCCTGATTGTGATCGCCACCGTGCTGGCACTGAGTCGGCTTTTGGAGAACCAGCGCCTTCCGGATGCATCACTGGCGCGCGGCAAATACATCGCATCGGCGCTGGCTCCCATTAGCCTGCTGCTGTGGTTTCAGGGCCTGCTCATGCTCTGGCTGTTTTACCACTACCTGGGCTGGCGACCGTCAGGCAACGTTCTGTGGTTGTTTATCGGCCTTGCGCTGACCGTTCTCAGCGTGCAATCCATGTCGGTACTGATTGTTGCCCTTGTGAAAGACAGAGTGAAAGCCATGAGTGTCAGCGCCGCCTATCTGGCGCCCGCGTTCGCATTCATGGGCATCACTTTTCCCCGGGGCGACATGAACGCCATAGCCTGGGCTTGGGGCGGGTTGATGCCCTCCACCCATTACATGAAGTTGCAGGTGGATATCGCAGATCACGGCGCCTCGCTGTTCGCTATCTTCAGTTCGCTATCGGCCCTGCTGCTGTTCCTGCTGGTACTGCCGTTTGCGCTGGCACTGCTGCCGGAACAGCTGGATCCAAAGCTTTCGGAACAGGTGGCCTCACGATGAACCCTTCATCGGTCTGGTCCGCGTGGAAAGCGGAGCTGCTGCACATGGTTACCGACCGGTCCGTGATGCTGGTTATGATCGGCGGGATCCTTTTCTACGCCCTGCTCTACCCGCTGCCCTACCAGAAGAATATGCCCGGCGAACAAACCCTGGCTGTGCTCGACCAAGACCGCACCGCCTTGGCCCGGAAACTGATTCGGATGGCCGACGCAACGCCCCAGCTGCGAGTCGCTGCGCGGCCTCAGAGCATGCGCGAAGCCGTCGCCCTGCTGGAAAACGACGTGGTGCACGGACTGCTGGTTATTCCATCGCGCTTTGAACGCGACGTTTATCTGGGGCAGTCCGTCAATGTCATGTTCGCAGGGGACGCCAGTTATTTCCTGATTTACGGCAATATCATCGAAGGACTGCTGAAGGCCACCACCACTCTGTCTTTGGAAACCCAGGTAATCAGCAGCCTCAGAAAAGGGAGTAGCCCAGTCAATATCCCGGGGGAAATCATGCCCTTTAAAATCGCCCCGCAAGGCGTGTTCAACCCAACCGGGGGTTACATCAACTACATCGTACCGGCGGTTTTTGTCCTGATACTGCATCAAACCCTGCTGATTGCCGCCGGTACCGTCACCATCAAGGACCGGGCACGGCGCCTGGCCGGTGTTGCAGCCGCACCTCTGGCAATGGCCATCCCTTTGAGGTTAGTCACCTTTGTGTTGGCCTATCTGGCGCTGGCACTGCTTTACTTCGGGTTCTTCTTCCAGCTTTACCATGTGCCGCATATTGCACCGCAGCTGCCGCTGATAGGCTTCACCCTGCTGTTCCTGACCAACACCACGCTTTTCGCTCTCTGGCTGGGCTATCTGCTGCCACGGGCCGAATTGATCACCGTACTGGTATTGCTGTCATCATTGCCGATTGTCTTCACTGCAGGCTTCGCCTGGCCCGCGTCCAATCTGCCAACCTGGTTGGACACGCTAACCATGCTTATTCCCGCCAAGCCAGGCATCCAGGGCTTTCTGGCCCTGAACCAGATGGGCGCGCCGATCCAGAGCCTGACCACAGAAATCGCCTGGTTGATCGGGCTATCCTGTTTTTTTGGCGTGTCGTTGTTCTGGTTCGCGGCCATATCCGGAACCGAGCCGACCGAAAGACTTCCCAACAAATAAGGATAGGTCGCGGCTGCGCGAGTTATTGTAGGAACGAGGTGGGTAAGAGCTGGAGATATAACTTGCTGAATTCTATAAATAATGGCCCGCCCGAGAGGATTCGAACCTCTGACCTCTGCCTCCGGAGGGCAGCGCTCTATCCAGCTGAGCTACGGGCGGGTGTCGTCATCAACGCCTTGGCGTCAATTTCGAGTGCGCAATCTTACGTGTGATCCGTTGTTCTGTCCAGCCCTCCGGCCATCCGGATTGTATGAGTGGCGATTTCAGGCGGAATCAGCCTCCGCCCTTGGGTTCCTGGGGTAATAGCGTTCGGGCAGGCGCTCGATGTGAGGGAAGAAACGGGTGTCCTTGTAGGGCATTTTCATGAAGCCGGAAACGCCGAGCCCGGTGATCTGATCGACGGCGGAGAGAATTTCGTCGAGCAGGCGGGCGAATTCGCCTTCCCGGTCCGGATCCAGCAGCCGGTAGTGGCTGTGGATCTTGAGATGCCGGGGCAGGGCTTCGAAGATGATCATGCCGGTGTGGTGGATGTCGTTCAGGGACTCCAGGGCGGTGATGATGGTGTGTGGCAGTACCAGGAATTCCTCCGGGTCGGGGCCGTCTTCGAAGTAGGAGTGCACCCGGGACTCATCCTCCACCTCCGGGGCCGCGCTGACTTCATAGCGTAGCTGCATGCCGGTCTCTACGACAAACGGCTGGTCCGGTTCGGCGCGGTCGATGTGCAGGGTATTGCGGGCGTTGAACAGGCAACTCTTGAAAATACCCTTGCGGTAGATGGCCTGGGCCAGGTGGACCATGTTGTTAACGGCCCGGATGAAGGCGGTTTTCAGCTTGGGGTCGTGCAGGTTCAGGGAGGTGTCAATGTAGACGCCGTCAGTCTCCCAGCGTACGGCGAGGCCACCCTCCACCGGGTATCGGCCCAGCCGGCTAACGGCGGCCAGGAAGGCTTTTTCCGTTTCCCCCATGCCTTGCATGAAGTTCTTGTAGTAACGGTCCAGTTGTACATCATTCACATCGTTGAGGGTTTCCGGGGCACCTTCCTGGCGCAGGAAGGATTTCCGGGAACTGTACACCACCGTGTCGATCTCATGGTCCGAAGGGCGCGTCCAGACCGGCACCAGCGGTGTGATCGGTGGCTCCGGAAGGTCGATCATCACGGTGCGCGCCATCCTCGGCATTTCTTTCAGGTAGTAATCGCCAGCCTGGCGTCGGGTTTCCGGATCCGGGGCGAGCAGGCCGTCGAGCATACGGGCGAACTCCATGGGCAGTCCCAGGGAGGCAGCGGGGATCGCCTGGTGCCCGAACCGGCACGATTGGCCGGACGCCAGGGCATAGAGCGTACCGGCCGCGCCCTGTTCGTCGAAGCGGGGGGACGATAGGCCGCCATTAAGCTGCTCTTCGCCGATGAAGTAGACGTCTCCCAGCCGGGCGTTGGTCTGCTGCAGGTTGTCGGACATCAGCTCCATAACGTTGGCGGTGATGAACTGCTGGTTGGCGTCCAGTTGTGCGAACACGGACGAGCCCCAGTCGATCAGCGCAATGTTTTCGGTATTGGCATCGAACACCAGGTTCGACGGCTTGAGGTCGCCGTGCACGATGGGGCGGCCAGCGGGGCCGCTCTCACGGCGCAGGTTACGCAGAATGTCCGCGATCTGGTCGGCAATCCGTATGATCAGCCGCGGTTTGAGACGACCCTCCCGCAGGGAGACCTCCTCAAGGTTGAGGCCAGCGGCCCGTTCCATCACCAGGATGGGCTGGTTGTGGGCGCGCTGGTAGGAGATCAGGCGGGGTACCCGGGGGTGCCGAACCTGCTCGAGGATGAAGGCTTCATCTTCCAGCCGGTCCTGCAGGTGCTGGGGTAGGTTGATGCGGGTGAACTTGAAGACATGCTCGGGGCCGCTAAACCCCTCGCGTGGCAGGCGGCCTGCGAACACGAAGCCGTAGGCGCCCTTGCCGATCAGTTCAATGTCCTGGTAGCCCAGTTGCCGGAGCTGGGCGGCACAGAGCGCCACCCAGTCCTTGAGCTTCTTGGCATCGTCATGGCTGAGCAGATAGATCGACTGCTCTTCCGGTATGTAAAACTGCTGCAGCTGCGTCTTCTGCGCCATGATGCCCCGTCAGCCCAGATGCAGAAGCATCGATTGCGGCGATTCCAGGTAGCCTTTCCAGCGGTTGCAGAAGCGGGCAATGGTGCCGCCATCGATGATGCGATGGTCGCCCGCCCAGCTCACGGTCATGATCGCCCGTTCCACCACCTGGCCGTTGGCGTCGAAGCGGGGCAGCTTCTGGGTCCGGCCCAGGGCGACAATCGCGACCTCCGGCGGGTTGATGATGGGGGCCGCGTAGGTGCCACCCAGAGCGCCAATATTGGAGATGGTGATGGTGCCGCCCTTGAGGTCTTCCTGGCTGACCCGGCCCGATCGGGCAGACTCGGTCAGGCGCGCCACCTCATCGGCAATGCCCAGCAGAGTGAGGCTCTCAACACCCTTGATGTTGGGGACGATCAGTCCCGCCTTGCTGTCCACGGCCATGCCGATGTTGCACTGCGGCAGGTAGTGAATCTCGGTGACGTCGTCGTTAAGGCGGCTGTTGAGCACCGGGAATTCCTGCACCGCCAGGGCCATGGCCTTCATGAAGAAGGGCATCAGGGTCAGCCGCGAGCCACGGGTTTCCGCTTCTGGCTTGAGTTGCTCCCGCAGTTTCAGCAGGTCGGTGACGTCGATGTCCTCGCTGTAGATGAAGTGGGGGATGGTGGTCGCCGAGGTGACCATGCTGCGCGCCATGGCCGCCTTCATGCCCCTGATGGGCTCGATACGCACCTCCCGCGCGCGCTCCGATTTCCTGCGGTCAGGATCAGTCGTGGCCGGTTGGGATTCGGTCCTGCTTTGCTGTCCGGCGGGCCTGTCGAGGTGGGCCAGCACGTCAGCCTTCAGTACCCGGCCATCCTTGCCGGAACCGGAGAGGTTCGCCAGGTTCAGGTTGTGTTCCCGTACCAGGCGGCGCACAGCGGGGCTGGCGGGAATGCGCGACCGTTTCCCGTTGGTGGCCGGTTTTGCCGTTTCAGGTTCCGGTCTCGTTGTGGCTTCTGTCGTCGGCCTTGATTTGGCTTTGGCCTCCGCAGGCTCGTCACGATCCCGGGGCACAAACGCGAACAACGGGGAGTGCACCCGGGCCATGGCCTGCTGCTGATGGTAGAGCTTGGTGACGCGGCCGGCCTTGGGGGCGGTGATTTCCACCATGGCCTTGTCGGTCATCACATCCACCACGGGCTGGTCTTCCTCGATCTCATCACCCTCGGCCACGCGCCATTCCACCACTTCGCACTCAACGATGCCTTCGCCGATGTCCGGCAGGATAAAGTCTTCGGTCGCATCGTCGCCGGTGTTATCGCTGGGTTGTGTCTTCGCCACGGGCTGCTCCTCGGGCTCGGGCGCCTGGGGCTCCCGTGGAGTGCCCTGTCCCGCGTCTTCGCTTTCATCCACCAGCTCAAACAGCGGCGCGTGAACCTTCGCGATATCACCTTCTTTGTGGTACAGGCGGGTCACCCGACCTTTATAGGGCGCCGGAATTTCCACCAGGGCCTTGTCGGTCATCACCTCGGCCACCGGTTGGTCTTCTTCGATGACGTCACCTTCGGCGACCAGCCATTTGACCAGTTCGCATTCCACGATACCTTCGCCGATATCGGGCAGTATAAAATCACTCATGATTGCTCTCCTGTCCTGATATCAACCTAGAATTCCACGCTCGACCTGATGGCTTCATAAACCTTCAGGTGATTGGGCAGGTGCTCTTTTTCCAGCACCAGCGGGAAGGGAGTGTCCATCCCGGTGACCCTTGCGATGGGGGATTCCAGGTACAGGAAGCAACGCTCCTGTATGGTCGCCGCAATTTCGCCGGCGAAGCCGCCGGTCAGTGGCGCTTCATGGGTTACCACCAGGCGCCCGGTCTTGAGTACCGAGTTGGCCACGGTGTCCACATCCCAGGGCAGGATGGTTCTCAGGTCGATGACTTCACAGGAAATGCCGTCCTTCTCCGCCATGTCGACGGCCTTTTCAATGACTTCCATTTGCGCGCCCCAGCCCAGTACGGTGATGTCCGTGCCTTCCTTGAGTACTTCGGCTTCGCCCAGCGGCAGCCGGTAGTCTTCCTCCGGCACATCGCCGACGGAGGCGCGATACAGCCGCTTGGGCTCAAAGAACAGGGTCGGGTTGGGGTCGTGGATGGCGCCCAGCAGCAGGCCCTTGGCCTGGTGCGGGTTACGCGGCACCACGATCTTGAGGCCCGGTGTGTGGGCAAAATAGGCTTCCGGCGATTGTGAGTGGTACAAGCCGCCGGCAATGCCGCCGCCGTAGGGGGCGCGAATGGTCAGCCCGCCGACATTGAACAGGTTGCCCGAGCGGTACCGGTATTTGGCGGACTCATTAACAATCTGGTCGAAGGCCGGGAAGATGTAGTCGGCAAACTGGATCTCCGCCACCGGCACGGAGCCTTGCGCCGCCAGGCCATTGGCGAAACCGATGATGCCCTGCTCGACCAGCGGTGTGTTGAAGCAGCGTGACTTGCCGTACTTCTGTTGCAGGTGGCTGGTGGCCCGGAAAACCCCGCCAAATACACCCACATCCTCACCGAAACACAGTACCCGTTCGTCGGCGGCCATGGCGGTGTCGAGGGCGTTGTTGATGGCCTGTAGCATATTCATCTGTGTCATGTCAGGCCCCTCCGTTGGCGTGCTGGGCGCTCTTCGGATAGTCGTCTGGGTGTCGGCGTATGTGCGCCTTGAGCTTTTCAAACTGCTCGGCCAGGGCAGGCGGCACCTGGTCGTACACATCGGAAACCAGCGTATCCAGTGCAGGTGGTGGCCGCTTCTGGGCCCGCTTCATGGTTTCCAGAACCTCACGGCGCATGGTTTCCTGCAGCTGTTTTTCGTCGTTTTCACTCCACCACTTCTTGCGCTCGAGCCAGAGCCGCATGCGCAGGATCGGGTCCTTTTCGCGCCACACGGCTTCCTCATCCTTGCTGCGGTAGCCGGAGGGGTCGTCGGAGGAGGAATGCGCGGCGAGGCGATAGGTCATGGCCTCAATCAGTACCGGGCGGTTGTGCTTTACCGCCAGGCTCCGTGCCGCTTTGGTGGCTTCGTGCATGGCCAGGATGTCATTGCCGTCCACGCGAATGACGTCCATTTTGTAACCGTAGGCCCGGGGTGCCACGCCATCGGCGGCGAACTGTTCAGTGGCCGGGGTCGAAATGGCGTAACCGTTGTTCCGGCACAGGAAAATCACCGGTACGCGATGCACGGCGGCCATGTTCAGGGCGGCGTGGAAATCGCCTTCCGAGGCGGCACCTTCGCCGAAGTAGGTAATGGTGCAGTGGCCATCGCCCGCCAGCTTCTGGCCGTAGGCGTAGCCGGTGGCCTGGGGGATCTGTGTCGCCAGGGGGGACGAGATGGTCATGTAGTTGAGCTTTTTGGAACCGTAATGCACCGGCATCTGCCGGCCTTTGCCATAGTCCAGTTCGTTGCCGAACAACTGGTTCATGAACTCATCAATGCTGAAGCCGCGATAGGCCAGGGCGCCCTGCTCCCGGTATTGGGCCATGATCATGTCAGCATCGTCCAGGGCGGCGGCGCTGCCGATCACGGCCGCTTCCTCGCCGGTGCACTGCATGTAGAAGCTCAGGCGCCCCTGGCGTTGGGCGGCGAGCATGCGTTCATCGAGAACCCGGGTGGTGACCATGGCCCGGTAGATGCGCAGGGCCTTGTCTTTGTCCAGCGCCGGTGCCTTGGCGCCCTTGTACAGGGAGCCGTCCTGCTTCAGTAGCTTGTAGGTGGGAATACGGAATTCCGCACCGTCGGTAAAGACCGGGGAGTAAACAACCTTGGGTTTTGTTGTTGTCATAATCCTCTTCCTGGGGTAGTGGCTTGAGGAACAAAACACCCCTTGTGAGGGTGTCGCTGATTTCATTGTAGACAACCTGACGGGATCTGGTGTGACCCGGCCAGGATGGCCAGGTGCTTACCTTAACGTAAACTGCGGAATTGGGGTAGGCCTGGAAATGCGGATTGTGGTGTCTGGTGTCTACGAACCCGGATGAAGGCGGTTGGGCGTCACGCTGATCAGAGTGTGGCTGTTGCCGATGTTCACTTCGCCATCCTGAATGGTCAGCTGCAGGTTCATGCCGCGGTCGGCCAGGCCTGCGAGGGCGTCGGTGGCGTCCTTGGGCAGGTCGATCACGGTCAGGTTGTCGAAGCGGGCCAGCTTGCTCTGGTGTTTGTTCCACCAAAGGGGAACGGCGCGCCCGCCGTAAGTGTAGAGAACAACCTCGCGTGCGCGATTGCAGGCCTTGCGCAGACGACTCTCCTCGGGCAGGCCCAGTTCGATCCAGAGCTCGATTTCGTCACTGAGACTTTTCTGCCACAGCTCCGGTTCATCGTCGGTACTCAGTCCCCGGGTGAACTCGAGACGATCGCTGGCGTTCAGTGCAAACGCCAGCAGGCGGATCATCATGCGCTCGTCGGTTTCCGACGGATGCCGGGCAAGGGTGAGGTGGTGGTCCGCGTAATAGTGCCGGTCCATGTCGGCGATGCTGAGGGTCGCCTTGAAGATCGTTGCCTTGAGCGCCATGGCCTTCCTGCATTGGTATCGAAGTGTCGGTTTGCGCTAGTGTAAAGCAATTCTTGCCCGGTTGAGTGCGAACGCATGTCGATGTTGCATGGATTTCTGGTACTGGTTCTGTTTTTTCTCGTTGGCGAGTCCCTGCGGCTGCTCCTTGCCTTGCCGGTGAGCGGTGGCGTTCTTGGCATGGTGATCGTCACCTTCACACTGATGATGAAGGGACGTGTCAGCGATGAACTGGCTTCGGCCAGTCAGGCATTAATCTCGGTCCTGGTGCTGTTGATCATGCCCGGGGTGGTGGGTGTGTTCTTTACTGCAGACCGGTTTTCCGGGCAGTGGCTGGCGGTTGCGGCGGCGTTGCTTGTCGGTACCTTCCTCAGCGTTCTCACCACCCTGGCGTTGATGAAGCTGGTGGCGTCCAGGGGAGCGGGCCATCGTGACTGAGTGGTTTGACCGGTTCCGGGTGTTGCCGGAGATGCTAGGGTCGACACCGATCCTCGCCATTGGTTTAACGCTGGGTGCCTTCTTCGCGGGCAACTGGCTGTTCTCGCGCCTTGGCAGGCCCTTGTGGCTGCCGCCTGTGTTGCTGTCCGCGCTCTTGCTGTCCGGCATCATCGCCCTGCTGGCGCTGGACTACCCGGATTACCAGCAGGGCGCGCGCTGGCTCACGGTTCTGCTGGGTCCCGCCACCGTTGCCCTCGGCATCCCCCTGTACCAGCAGATGCACCACATTCGTGCCATGTGGTGCCCGATTCTGGTAACGCTGCCGATTGCCGCGACCCTGGCGGCGGTTTATGCCGTGGTGATCGGCTGGGCCCTCGGCGCCACGCCGGAAGTGCTGGCGTCGCTGGCCCCCAAGTCTGTCACGGCGCCGATTGCCATCGGCATCACGGAGCAACTGGGGGGGTCCGTGCCCCTGATGATGGGTGGCCTGCTGATTACCGGTATGGTCGCAACCCTCTTCGTTGATCTGCTCGCAAGGCTTTTGCCGGTAAGGGATGAGCGAATCCTGGGGTTTGCCCTGGGTCTGAACGGCCATGCCATCGGCACCGCGCGGGCGTTTGAAATAAGCCATACCGCCGGTGCCTTTGCGTCGCTGGGTATGGGACTCACCGGGGTGTTCACCGCACTCATCCTGCCACTGGTTTTTCGCCTGTAGGGCTGCGCCAGATCAGGTCATTCACCTGGCGAATAACTGCATGTTGCAATTTCGATTGCCGTAAGGGTTTTCCGCGACTAGGTTGTTGCGCAGGCCTTCGGTGCCTTTCTGCGCCGATGTTCCGTGAAAATTCCTAAAACAGTGACGGAAAATGCGATGAAAAAATTACTGACAGCTTTTGTTGGTTCCGCAGTCCTGGCGGCAGCCCCACTGGCGATGGCCGCCGAGGCAACCAGGGAACTGAAGATGGCGTACGACGCCGACCCGGTGACCCTCGATATTCATGAGCAGCTTTCCGGCGGCATGTTGCAGCTCAGCCACATGGCCTTCGACCCGCTGGTGCGCTGGACCAAGGACCTGGAATTCGAACCACGCCTGGCGAAAAGCTGGGAACGTGTGGATGAAAACACCATGCGGTTCGAGCTCCGGGAAGGGGTAAAATTCCATTCCGGCAACGAGCTCACCACCAAGGACGTGAAGTTCACCTTCGACCGGCTCAGGCAGAGCCCGGACTACAAGGCGATTTTCCAGCCGTTCAGCAAGCTGAAGGTGATTGACGACTATACCTTCGAACTGGTCACCAAAGAGCCGTACCCGCTGCTGCTGAACACCGCCACCTACCTCTTCCCGATGGACAGCGAGTTCTATACCGGTAAGACCGAAAGCGGTGAAAACAAGAGCGCCATCGTCAAGCATGGCAACTCCTTTGCCTCAGAGCATATGTCGGGTACCGGACCCTACACCATCACCGATCGCCAGCAGGGCGTGCGGGTGGAGTTTGAGCGCTTCGACGAATACTGGGATACCGAGTCCCCGGGCAATGTTGGCAAGATCACACTGACCCCGATCAAGGAAAACAACACGCGTGTGTCGGCCCTGCTGTCCGGTGGTGTTGATTTCATCGCGCCGGTGCCGCCCACCGACCTGGAGCGGCTCAGGCGCGATCCGAACGCCAACCTGGTGACCATGAGTGGTACCCGTATCATCCTGTTTCACCTGAACCAGGAGCGTGTGGACGCGTTCAAGAACCCGAAGGTTCGTCAGGCCATTGCCTATGCCATCAACCAGGAAGGCATTGCCGCCAAGATCATGAAAGGCTTCGCCACCCCGGCGGCGCAGATGTCGCCGGCGGGTTACCAGGGCCATAATGAGTCCCTGACGCCTCGCTTCGACGTGGCCAAGGCCAAGCAGTTGATGAAAGAAGCCGGCTATGAAGAGGGCTTCACCATCACCATGATGGCGCCGAACAACCGCTACGTGAATGACGACAAGATCGCCCAGGCGGTGGCCGCCATGCTGGCCCGGATCAACATCAAGGTGGATCTGAAAACCGTGCCCAAGGCGCAATACTGGCCGGAGTACGATGCCCGCGCCGCCGATATGATGATGATTGGCTGGCACGCCGATACCGAAGACTCCGCCAACTTCTTCGAGTTCCTGACCTTCTGCCCGAACGCCGAAACCGGTGCCGGCCAGTACAACGCGGGCAACTACTGCAACCCGGAACTGGACGCCCTGGTGAACAAGGCCAATGTGGAAACCGATCTCGACAAGCGGGCAGCCATGCTGCAGGAAGTGGAGCAGCGCCTGTACGAAGACGCCGCCTTCGTTCCCCTGCACTGGCAGGACCTGGCCTGGGCGAGCAAGGAGAACGTGAAGATCGAACCGATCCTGAATGTGATGAATTTCCCGTACCTGGGTGATCTGGTCATCAAGTAACCGGGATTCGTCACCCTCTCTCTCCACACCTCTCTCCCGCCCGGGGAGAGAGGCTTCAACGGGTATAACTCAATGCTAGCGTTTTTGGTTCAGCGGATATCCCAGGCGTTTCTGGTCATGTTCGTGATCAGTGTGATCGCCTTCGCTATCCAGGATGGGCTGGGAGACCCGCTTCAGCAAATGGTCGGCATGTCCGTCTCCCAGGAGGAGCGGGACGCCCTTCGTGAGGAGATGGGGCTGAACGATCCGCTGGCGGTCCAGTATCTGCGGTTCGCCGGCAATGCCCTGCAGGGTGATCTGGGCACATCCTATTTCTATGGCAAGCCGACCCTGGATGTCATCCTTGAACACTTGCCAGCCACTCTGGAACTGGTGATTGGCGCCAGCCTGATCATCATCGCGTTTTCCGTGCCCATTGGCGTGTATGCCGCCATCCGGCCCCAGGCCTGGCTGTCGAAATTCTTCATGGGGGTGAGTACCGTCGGGATTTCCGTCCCGGTGTTTCTCACCGCCATCGTGCTGATTCAGTTGTACTCCATCGGTGTGACGGTTGACTGGTTTCCCGCCGATACCGCTTGGGGTTCCTGGCTGAACGGCGTGCTCAGTACCGAAGGTGGCCTGCCGTCCTTTGGCCGCGGCGATCAGCTCACGCATCTGTTCGGCACCTGGTATTCGGGGTTTTTCACCGAGTCCGGCATCTGGCACCTGGTGCTGCCGTCGGTGTCATTGGCGTCCATCATGTTGCCGCTGTTTATCCGGCTGATCCGGGCGGAGATGATGGAAGTGCTGCAAAGTGACTACATCCGCTACGCCCGGGCCAAGGGCCTGAGTGCCGCCCGCATCAACTTCCTGCATGCCCTCAAGAACACCATGTTGCCGGTGATTACCGTGGGCGGGGTGCAGATCGGCATCATGGTGGCCTACACCATTCTCACCGAGACGGTGTTTCAGTGGCCGGGCGTGGGCCTGATGTTTCTGGAAGCCATCACTCGCAGTGACATTCCCCTGATCGTGGCCTACCTGATGGTGGTGGGCCTGATCTTCGTGATTACCAACACCGTGGTGGACCTGATTTATGGTCTGGTGAACCCCACGGTCAAACTGACAGGAAAGAAAGCATGACGACGGCGACGATGTCACGCTGGGATCGCTTTCGCGAGTCCTTTCTCTGGTACAGCTTCAAGCGGGACAAGGTGGCGATTGTCAGCTTTGTCGTGTTGGCGCTGCTGGTGCTGGCGGCCATCTTTGCGCCGCTGCTGGCGCCGGCCAATCCCTACGATCTGTCCCAGATCAACATTATGAATTCCGAGCTGCCGCCGGTGGGCATGGCCGGGGCCGATCCGGCCTTCCCGCTGGGCACCGACGCCCAGGGCCGGGATTTGTTGTCCACCATACTGTACGGCACCCGGGTGTCCCTGCTGATCGGGTTCGGTGCGGTACTGCTGCAGGCCGCCCTGGGCATCCTCTTTGGTCTGCTGGCAGGCTACCTGGGGGGGCGGGTGGATTCGGTGCTGATGCGCATCGCCGATGTGCAGCTGTCGTTTTCCACGCTGATGGTGGCCATCATTGTCGGGGCGGTGTTCAAGGCCAGTTTTGGCAACCTGATGTTTGGCGAGATTGCCATCTACATGCTGATTTTCATCATCGGCGTGGCGGAATGGCCGCAGATCGCCCGCACGGTACGGGCGTCTGTGCTGGCGGAGAAAAAGAAGGAATACGTGGATGCCGCCAAGGTCATGGGCTTTCGCACCGGCCGCATCATGTTCCGGCACATTCTGCCGAACACCCTGTCGCCGATCTTCGTGATCGCCACGGTCCAGATCGCCAACGCGATTATCTCCGAGGCGGCCCTGTCGTTCCTCGGCCTGGGCATGCCGGAAACCCAGCCCTCCCTGGGCTCGCTGATCAAGTCCGGCTTTGACTACATCCAGAGTGGCTCCTGGTGGATCACGCTGATTCCCGGCCTGGTGCTGGTGGTGCTGGTGCTGGTCATCAATCTGTTGGGTGACTGGTTGCGGGATGTCATGAACCCACGGCTGTACAAGGGGTAACGCCATGGCACTGTTGGAAGTCAGAGATCTTGATGTCCGCTTCGCGGTCCGCGGCGGCGACCTGACCGCCCTGCGCGGCATCAGCTTTACCCTGGACAAGGGCGAGCGTTTGGGCCTGGTGGGGGAGTCCGGTGCCGGCAAGTCGGTGGCGGCGTTCTCCATCCTCAACCTGATCGCCCGGCCCGGCTACATCGCCGGGGGCCAGATTCTGTTCGAGGGCCGGGACCTGGCGGCCATGAGCGAGCGCGAACTCCGGAAAATCCGGGGCAACCGCATCGCCATGATCTTCCAGGATCCGATGATGACCCTGAACCCGGTACTCACCATCGGCACCCAGATGGTTGAGGCCATCAAGGCCCATCGACGGATCAGCACCAGGGCCGCCCGGGGCATCGCCCTTGCCAAATTGCAAAAGGTACAGATCCCGTCTCCGGAAACGCGTCTGGACCAGTACCCTCACGAATTGTCCGGGGGGATGCGCCAACGGGTGATTATCGCCATCGCGCTGTTGCTGGATCCGGAAATCATCATTGCCGACGAGCCCACCACCGCGCTGGATGTGACCATACAGGCGGAAATCATGGCCCTGCTGCTGGATCTGTGTGAGCAGGAGAACGTGGCGCTGATGCTGATCACCCATGATCTGGGCGTGGTGTCGCAGGTCACCCGGCGCATGCTGGTGATGTATTCCGGCCGCATCATTGAACAGGGGCCAACCCGGGAAATCATTAACGATGCCCAGCACCCCTACACCCAGGGGTTGATCAACGCGCTGCCCCAGATGGGCGAGCCGGGTGAGAAGCTGTTCCAGATTCCCGGCTCCATGCCTTCCCTGAAACACGTGCCGACGGGCTGCCCGTTCCACCCCCGCTGCAGCTTTGCCATGGACCAGTGCAAGCGCACCATGCCGGACTATGTCCGTTCCGGGAACGTGGATGTGGCCTGTTATGAAGTCAGCAACCTCATTGAGCAGGAGAAACGCATGCAGGAGTCGGAATCGTGACGGCCCCATCTTCCCCCCTGGTTGATATTCGCGGGCTGGAAAAGTCATTCGATCTTTCCGGAAGCCTGCTCGAGCAGATTTCGTTCAAGGGTGGCCGCTTCCAGCGCAAGCAGGAGGCTGTTCATGCCATTAACGGCGTGGACCTGAAGGTGTACAAGGGCGAGGCCCTGTGCGTCGTCGGCGAGTCTGGTTGTGGCAAGTCCACGGTCGCCCGTACGGTCATGGGTCTGTTGTCTCCCACGGCCGGAGAGATTCATTACGATGGGCAGCGCATCGATCATCTGAGTGGCAGGGAGGTGCTTCCCTACCGCCGCAAGATGCAGATGATCTTCCAGAACCCGTACGCATCGCTGAATCCACGCATGACCATCCAGCAAACCCTGGAAGAGCCCGTCCGGTTCCACCAGCCGGAGGCATCGCAGGTGCAGATCCGTGACAAGGTTCAGGAGGTGATGCACTCGGTGGGCATCGACCCGGACTGGGGCAGCCGGTTCGGTCATGAATTCTCCGGAGGGCAGCGCCAGCGTATTGCCATTGCCCGGGCACTGGCGGTGGATCCCGAGTTCATCGTTGCCGACGAACCGATTTCCGCCCTCGACGTGTCGATTCAGGCCCAGGTGCTGAATCTGCTGATGGAGGCCCAGGAGACCTGTGACCTGACGTACCTGTTCATCACTCACGATCTGGCCGTGGTGGAACATTTTGGTACCCGGGTAGCCGTGATGTATCTGGGGCGTGTGTGCGAGCTGGCGGACACCGCAACCCTGTTCAGCGCCCCGAGGCATCCCTACACCCAGGCGCTGCTGTCGGCCATTCCCAAGCTGGAGGACGACCGGCCCAACCACATCCGCCTGCAAGGCGAGGTGCCGACACCGGTGAATCTGCCCTCCGGCTGTGTGTTCCATGGCCGGTGCCCTTATGCCAATGAGCGCTGCAAGCAGGAAATTCCACAGCTGATTGCCACCGACAGCGGCACCCAGGTGGCCTGCCACGCGGTTCAGGAGGGGAGGTTGTAACGGTTTGGCTGCCATGGGCTATGATGCCTGCAGTTAACCGTTCACCCTGGACGACACCATGGAAATACGCTGGCTCGAAGACTTTATGGCGCTGGCCCGAACGCGCCACTTCTCCCGCGCTGCCGAGTTGCAGCACGTCAGCCAGCCGACTTTCAGCCGCCGTATCAAGCTGCTGGAAGAGGCCATGGGCGCGACTCTGATCAACCGCCAGACACTGCCGCTGTCGCTGACACCGGCGGGGGAGGCGTTTGTGGCCTTGTGCGAGCGGGTGACCCGGGATGTCCGGGATACCCGGGATCGTATCGATGCCATGGAAGCCGAGGCCTCGGCCCGGATCAGCGTTGGCTCTACCCAGGGGCTGTTCTCCCATTATTATCAGGGGTGGGCCAGGCAGGCCGGTGTGGCGGAGCGCCTGCAACTGAACCTGAAGGCCACCAACTGGATGGGCGAGCAGTTTCTGGATGCCCTGGACAGCGGCGAGTGCGATCTGGTGTTGTGTTACTGGCACGGTGATTTGCCCTGGGGCGAGCGGCTCAATGATGAGCGCTATGAATGGCTGACCCTGGCCCGGGAAACCCTGGTGCCCGTGAGCGTTGCGGATGACCGCGGGCAGCCCAGGTTTCCCCTGCCGGGCACCGGTGAACAGCCGGTACCGCTGATTGCCTACCACGCCCGGGGTTTTCTGCAGTCGGCCATTGAAGCCCATCTGGCTCGGTGCGCTGAGCCGGCCTACCTGTTGCCGTTGAACGAAAACACCCAGTCCGCCAGTATCAAGGCCCTGGTGAAACAGGGCTTCGGCATGGGCTGGCTGCCCCGGCGCATGACGGCGAAAAGCGAGCAATTCGGCAGCCTGGCCCGGGCCGGTGACGAGGGCTGGGACGTGCCACTGGAAATCCGCCTGATCCGTCTGCGCCAACCCCGCTCCGACGACCTTCTCATTCTCTGGAAAACCCTGGAAAACCAACATGTCTGACACCGAGTTGCTGTCCCTCCAGACCGATCATCTGCATACCCTGCAGCAACGCTATCAGCAGGCGCTTGACGCCCACGGCTATGACAGCCTGCTGGTCAGTTCCGGCGCTGCGCCCCGGCGATACGGCGATGATCAGTCCTGGCACTTCCAGGGTTACGGGCCGTTCCTGCACTGGACCGGACTGACCGGCTGGGAGCACTGCTGGTTGCTGATCCGGCCCGGGCAGCGACCGGTGCTGTGGCTCCATCAGCCCGTGGATTTCTGGCACGCCACGCCGGTATTGCCGTGGGAGCCCTGGCAGGATGCCGTGGACATTCACACCCTTGAACAGCCCGGCGCACCTTCCCTTTCCCGGGTGGGCAGGCTGGCGGTGATCGGCGATCCGGCGTGCCTGACTGGCGTTGCCGGCGACCACAATCCGGTGGCCCTGCTGGCGGCGCTCGACGAGACCCGGGTGCACAAAACCGGTTATGAAGTTGCGTGCCTGGCCCGTGCCAATGCGCTTGCCCTGTCCGGCCACCGGGCGGCCCGGGAAGCGTTTCTGGCCGGGGCCAGCGAGTTCGACGTGAGCCTGGCGTACCAGCAGGCCACGGGTCAGCGTGAGGCGGATGCGCCTTACCACAGCATCATCGGTGTTAACGAACACGCCGGTACCCTGCATTACCAGTATTACAGTACTGATGCACCGGCACAGTTCCGCAGCCTGCTGATCGATGCCGGCGTACGTTTCCGTGGCTACTGCTCCGATATTACCCGCACCAGCGCCGGCCCGCAGGAAGCGCGATTTGCTGCCCTGATCCAGGGGCTGGACCAACTGCAACGGCGGCTCTGTGACATGGTGGCGCCGGGAGTGGCCTACGTGGACATCCACCGCAAGGCACATCAGGGTATTGCCGCCTTGCTGGGGGCGGCCGGGCTGGTTACCGGCCTGGACGATGACGCCATGGTTTCAGAAGGCATCACCCGGGTCTTTTTCCCCCACGGCATCGGGCATTTCCTCGGGGTGCAAGTACACGATGTGGCCGGAAAGCCGGTGCCGCCCCCCACGGATGCGCCGTTCCTGCGGCTGACTCGCACCCTGGAGGAGGGCATGGTGGTCACCATCGAGCCCGGTCTCTATTTCATCCCCTCACTGCTCGACCCCTTGCTGTCCGGGCCGCTGGCCGGGCACCTGAACCCGTCGCTGATCCGCGAGCTACAAAGTTGCGGTGGTATCCGGATTGAAGACAACGTGCTGGTTACCGGGGCCGGGGCAAGGAACCTGACCCGCGCCGGAGAAGCCTGACACAATCCGTTGCACAAAATTAACGCAATGGGGTTGCAATTCTGGATGGGAATAACAATAATTATCACTAACTTTAGTATCGTTAGTGAGACAGACTATGTACGTGTGCCTGTGCCACGGGGTCACTGACCGCGAAATCCGCGAAGCCGCCGATAACGGCGTTAACTCCATGCGTCAGTTGGGCAAGCAACTGGGTGTGGGCACACAATGTGGCCGCTGCGCCTGCACGGCCCGTGAAATCCTCCGCGAAAGCCGGTCTCCGGACTATCTGGCGCTGGCCAACATGCTCGCCCAGCCCGCCTGAAGGCGGACGTCTGCGCCTGGCCAGCTGCATCTGATTCCCAAATGTGATTTTTTCTCCCTGTGTGACGGGCTATCCTTAGCGGGATAGCTCATTCACCCAAGGAGATTCGTCATGAAAGGCGACAAGAAAGTCATCCAGTTCCTCAATAAGGTGCTGGCCAACGAGCTCACCGCCATCAACCAGTATTTCCTCCACTCCCGCATGTACAAGGACTGGGGCATTACCAAGCTGGCCGCCAAGGAATACGAAGAATCAATTGATGAGATGAAACATGCGGATCAATTGATCGAACGCATTCTGTTTCTGGAAGGGCTGCCCAATCTGCAGGATCTGAACAAGCTGCTGATTGGTGAAAACGTGGAAGAAATGCTGGCCTGTGACCTGAAGCTGGAAATGATTGCGCATCAGGACCTCAAGGACGCGGTTGTGTATTGCGAACAGGTGAAGGATTACACCAGCCGCGAACTGTTCCGCGGTATCCTCGACAGCGAGGAAGAGCACATCGACTGGCTGGAAACCCAGATCGAGATGGTCGGTAAAATGGGCATTCAGAACTACATTCAGCTTCAGTCAGCCGCTGCGGAGTAACCCCTGACAATGGATTTGTCGTGTTTCAAAGCCTATGACCTGCGCGGCCGCGTGCCGGACCAGCTCAACCCGGACCTGGCAGAAAAAATCGGCCGCGCCTACGTGGCCATCACCGGTGCAAAACGCGTTATTGTTGGCTACGACATCCGCCTTTCCAGCCCGGACATCACCGAAGCACTGAGCTCCGGCCTGATGGCTGCGGGGGCGGACGTGTTCGACATTGGCCTGTGTGGCACCGAACAGGTGTACTTCGCCACCAGCCATTACCGCATGGACGGCGGCATCATGGTGACTGCCAGCCACAACCCCCGGGATCACAACGGCATGAAAATGGTCGGCCCGGAATCCCGGCCGATCAGCTCCGACAACGGCCTGAACGACATCCGCGACCGCGTGCTGGAGCCCTTCGGCGATGCTCCGGAGCAGGGCCAGTACGAACCCCTGGAAGTGATGAGTGCCTACATTGATCACCTGCTGGGCTACGTCGAGGCCGGGTCACTCTGGCCCATGACCCTGGTGGTGAACGCCGGCAACGGCGGCGCCGGCCTGGTGATTGACGAACTCGAACGGCATCTGCCGTTTGAATTTGTCAGAGTGCATCACCAGCCCGATGGCCACTTCCCCAACGGCGTTCCCAACCCGATCCTCAGGGAAAACCAGGCCGTGACCGCCAACGCGGTCATCGAACACGGTGCCGCCATGGGCATCGCCTGGGACGGCGATTACGACCGTTGCTTCTTTTTCGACGAAAACGGCCGCTTCATCGAAGGCTACTACATCGTCGGATTACTGGCCGACCAGTTCCTCCGCAAAACCGGCGGCGGCAAGGTCATTCACGACCCGAGACTGACCTGGAACACCCTCGACCTGGTCAAGACCGCTGGCGGCCAGGCCATCGAAAGCAAAACCGGCCACGCCTTCATCAAACAGCGCATGCGCGACGAAGACGCCGTCTACGGCGGCGAAATGAGCGCCCATCACTACTTTCGCGACTTCGCCTACTGCGACAGCGGCATGATCCCTTGGCTACTGGTGGCCGAACGCCTGTGCCAGTCCGGACAGACCCTGTCCTCGCTGATCGACGCCCGAATCGACGCCTACCCGGCCAGCGGCGAAATCAACCGCACCATCAACGATCCCCCCAAAGTGATCGCCGCCATCGAAGCCAAATACAGCGTCGGCGCCAAAAACGTCAGCCACGTCGACGGCGTCAGCATCGAATTCGACGACTGGCGCTTCAACCTGCGGATGTCCAACACTGAACCGGTGGTGCGCCTGAACGTCGAATCCCGGGCTGATATCCCCTTGATGAAAGCAAAAACAGAAGAACTGCTTGCGGAAATGCAGAGACTGAACGACGAAATTTAACCCCAGAAGTCCGGGGCGAAGGGGCGGGAAGGGCTGTCAGAAACTATGGACACCTCTCTCCGCCTGTCATCAAGGTCTGGGACCGAGTGGAGCACCTTGCCTCCTGAAACTGTGCGGAGCCATGGATGGCGGAGCCCAAGCGCCACAGGGATGTGCCGCAAGGAGCGTGTTTCAGGAGGCAAGGTGCTCCACTTGGTCTGGCACCAAAGGCTCTGAACCTCAGAACCAGTTGTTCAGCATAATCCCGATCCCGAACCGCTCAACCCGCTCATTGTAGTCAATCAGACTCTCCCCATACCCGTTGTAGTACTGGAAAAAGCCCTTAACCGTATCCCCCACCGGAAAACTGTACCCGAACTCCACTGACGTCCGGTTATCGGAACGCAGATTGTTCAGCAGCTTCAGGGATAACGTCCGATCCTCCGACAACTTATAGACAATGTGGTAGTTCGCATACCCCAGATACTCCTGAATGTCCGAGTTATCATCCTTGGTGCCCTCGGGAATGCGATACCAGGGCTGCACCATGAACAGCCAGCGATCATAGCTGTAGGCCGCCGTTGCCACCACCCGGTTCCAGCTCCTCGAGCGGGGCTCAGACTGACCATTGGACTGATGGTTGAAGCCAATCGTGACCCCGTTCAGCCGGCCCGGGCCAATGTCATAGTCCGTCTGGTAGCGAAGAAACACCTCCGGTTCGTAGTTGGTCTCCCGGAACGGCGCAGACTCATCCCGGTTATAGACCTGCCAGAACGATTGCTGTGTGTAGCCGAACCAGAGCGTGGTGCGATCATCCAGTAGCCCGGTCAACAACGGCACTTTGAAACTGATCTGGTACTTCGCCTCCTTGTTGTCAAGGCGATAGTCATAACCGGACTCGCCCAGGCGCGGGCTTGTCGGCATCCGGTTGGGCTCCGATATCCAGGTGAACGGCAGGATGTAGGTCGGCCGGTGACTGACAAAACTGCCAGAGAACGAAAAAATCGCTTTCTCGGCGGCCACATACTGGTCCAGAACCGAACTCATCACGCCGGCGTCGGACTCCGGGGTGCTGGCGGACGCCTCCTCATTGGCCTGCTGTTCAGTGGTCGTGTCGGGAACCAGCGGGTCGACCCTGTCCCGTACCTGCTCCAGCTTTTCTTCAGACGCATTCTGCTGGGCGCTCCCGGCATCGAATACCTTGTCGTAACAGGCGAGTCGCTGAACGCCGTTTTTTAACAGTGCACAGTCATTACCAGACACCGCGTTGTCGGTGCCAGGGGTATCGGTATCGACAGTCTGGGCCAGCAGTGGGGGGGCAACTCCCAGTGTCAGGAACAGGGCCAACAGGGCCAGAGTGCCGGGAAAAGGGTGTATGTGATGCATGAACTGTCCTCTATCTGGCCGTCAGGCTGAGCCAGGTGTTGGCGATGCCATAGACCCAGACACCGATGAGGGTAAGCGCCAGTAATGAAAACACAAGTTTGTGTCGAAACCGGTTCGAGGCCTCGGCCGTGGCCACCCAGCGCAAATACATCAGCCCGATAAAGCTCAGAAACACGCCCAGGCTGGCCAGCGCCGGAACAATCAGCCATGCCGGGTTCAGCGGCGCGGCACCGGCATTCTGGCTGGAGAACCAGCCCATGGTCAGCAGCAGAACCGCCAGGCAACTGAACTCCAGGATCAGTAAACGCTTGCGCAGTGGGTGTGGGGGCGGCAAGTCGGGTGCGGGCATGTCGTGGTTCCTGATGGGCAGTCGAAAAAGGCAGTGCTATGGTAACCGGATTACCGGCCCGGTGCTGTCTGACTTACGAAATGGCAACGAAAATGGTTGAAATCAGGGGCTGATTTTGCAGTTTGGTTTTTTTGCCCGTGCTCAGTCGCTATAATGCGGGCAACTTACGATTATAACGCGTGAATGCGAGGTGCATTGTGAAGATGAAGAGAGTCCTGGCTGTTGTGTTGCTCGGTTTCGGCCTGTCCGCCACGGCGGTACTGGCGAGTGTTGAAGACGAAATCCGGGCCCGGATCGAACCGGTCGGCAAGGTGTGCCTTCAGGGCGAGGAATGCGGTGCCGCCGCCGCTCCGACCCAGACCGCCAGCGCTGGCCCTCGCGCCGGCAATGAAGTGTATGACGCCGTGTGCATGGCTTGCCATTCCACCGGCGCCGCTGGTGCGCCCAAGCTGGGTGATACTGCCGCCTGGGCACCTCGCATCGACAAGGGCATGGAAACCCTGATTAACCACGCCATCAATGGCTTCAACGCCATGCCGGCGAAGGGTGGCTGTGCCAGTTGCCCGGATGAGGAAATCGCCAACGCGGTGGAATACATGGTATCCGAGAGCAAGTAAGACGCCCCACCCGGAACCAGCAACAGAAAACCCCGCCATGCGGGGTTTTCCGGTTTTCGGGGCGATGTTCAGGGGCGGTCTGGTCTAGCTGCCCAGATCCCCCAGCAGCGCGCTCAGGGTCGCTTTGCCTTTTTTCTGATTGGCCTCCACGTCCAGGTCGCCGGTGCCCTCCCAGGTCAGGTCTTCGTCCGGCAATTCATCCAGGAACCGGCTGGGGATGGTTTCTATTTTTTCACCGTATTGTTTCCGGGCGGCGGCGTAGGTCAGGGTCAGGGTTTCCCGGGCCCGGGTAATGCCGACGTACATCAGCCGGCGTTCTTCCTCGATGTTGCCTTCCTCAATGCTCGACCGGTGCGGCAGAATTTCCTCCTCCAGGCCCATGATATAAACGTGGGGAAACTCCAGGCCCTTGGAGGCGTGCAGAGTGAGCAACTGGACTTTGTCGCTGTCGTCTTCCTCCTCCCGCTGTTCCATCATGTCCCGCAGAATCAGCTTGGTGATGGCATCTTCAATGCCCAGTTCGTCGGCGGTGCCCTTGCCGTCGTCGAGCATGCGCTGGATGGACTCCACCAGGTACCAGATGTTCTCCATGCGCCGTTCCGCCTGTTTCGGGGTGCCGGAGTGCTGATGCAGCCATTCTTCGTATTCAATATCGGTAAACAGCTGCTTGATCACCGGCACCGGGTTTTCCTGATGCAGGCGTTCGCAGGTGGCGTCCACCCAGTGGGCAAACCGGCGTAACCGGTCCAGGCCTTTTTCGGTGACGTGGGTTTCCACGCCCATATCCCCCAGTGACTTGAACAGGCTGACGTTCCTGGCGCGGGCGTAATGGCTGAGCTGCTCCAGGGTCCGGGGGCCGATTTCCCGGCGTGGCACATTCACCACCCGCAGGAAGGCGGCGTCATCATCCGGGTTGATCAGCAGTCGCAGATAGGACATGGCGTCTTTTACCTCGTTCTTGGAGAAGAACGACTGGCCACCGGAAATGCGATAGGGAATCTGGTACGCCTGCAGCTTCATTTCCAGCAGGCGGGCCTGGTGGTTGCCCCGGTAGAGTACGGCGAAATCGCGGAATTCCAGGCCTTTTTTCAGTTTCTGGTCGAGGATTTCCGTGGCGACCCGTTCGGATTCCGCATCCTCGTTACGGCAGCGCACGATGCGGATTTCCTCACCAATGGTGTGATCGCTCCACAGGGCCTTCTCGAACACGTGGGGGTTGTTGGCAATCACCGTGTTGGCGCTGCGCAGGATCCGGCCGGTGGATCGGTAATTCTGTTCGAGCTTGACAATCTTCAGGCTGGGAAAGTCTTCCTTGAGCTGGGCCAGGTTCTCCGGCCGGGCGCCGCGCCAGGCGTAGATCGACTGGTCGTCATCACCGACCACGGTAAACGCCGCCCGTTCGGCCACCAGCAGTTTCACCAGTTCGTACTGACACACGTTGGTGTCCTGGTATTCGTCCACCAGCAGATAGCGAATTTTCCGGCGCCATTTGGCGAGCGCCTCCGGTTGGTTCCGGAATAACTGCACCGGCAACAGGATCAGGTCGTCGAAATCCACCGCGTTATAGGCTTTCAGGTACTCGCTGTAGTGCCGGTAGATGATGGCCATGCGCTGTTCCCGCTCATCGGCTGCCCTGCTCAGGGCTTCCGCGGGCCCGCGCATGGCGTTTTTCCAGGATGAAATGGTCATCTGCACGTCGCTGAGCTCATCGCCGGCATCGGCGCTGGCTTCTCGCAGCATCAGGTCCTGCAGCAGCGCCTTGGCGTCTTCCGCGTCGAATATCGAGAAGCCGGGGTGGTAGCCAAGGTCAGCATGCTCTTCCCGGATGATGTTGAGGCCGAGATTATGAAAGGTGGATACAATCAGGCCCCGGGTCAGCTTGCGATCAACAATCCGTCCCACCCGCTCTTTCATCTCCCGGGCCGCCTTGTTGGTAAAGGTCAGCGCCGCGATGTGACGACCGGGTATGCCCAGGTGCTCGATCAGGTAGGCGATTTTACGGGTAATGACACTGGTTTTGCCGCTGCCGGCACCGGCAAGGACCAGCAAGGGGCCTTCCGCGTACCGAACGGCTTCACTCTGTCGTGGATTGAGTCTGTTCACAAATACCGGGCCAGAATGGAACGAAGTGGGATGATCAGGCGTGTGCTTATTCTACACGAGCGTGGCACTCTGTACCTTGTCGATCTATCGACTATCCTTGATGGAACGGACCTGGTTGTTCACGCATAAACGGACCCTGCTTGATGACGCTGCCCCTGGAGACCATGAGGCCCAGTCAGTTACGCCTGCTGGTGTTAACACCGGATTACACCGATTTTCTCTGGCTCAACGCGCTGCTGGCGGGTGATCCGGAAATCAGCCCGGATGTGACCTGGTGTCCGGATCTGATTGACTGTGATGACCTCATTCGCAACGCGAGCTTTGATGTCATCGTTTGGGACTGCGTCTTTCACGGAGGCTCGGAACCGTCGTTTCTGCAATATCTGGCGGTCTCCAGTAACGACAAACCGGTGCTGGCCCTGAGTGCGGAACGCCCGGAAGAGCGGGCGCCCGAGTTGCTGGCGTCCGGGGCCGGAGACTACATCAGCCGCCAGACCCTGGACCATTGGAATTTCCGCCGGGCGGTCAAGTGCCTGTGGTACCGGGAGCAGCTGGCAGAGTCCGCGCACGGCCAGCTTGGCCGGGAAGTGGCCACCGGCTTTATTAACCGCGACCTGTTTTTTGACCGCTTGCAGCAGGCGCTGCTGCGGGCCGAACGTGGCCACTACCGGTTGGCCCTGCTGCATCTGAATATCGACGACTTCCGCAGTATCAACGAATCCTTCGGGTATCAGAAAAGTGATCAGTTGATGATCAAGCTGGCGGAGCGGCTTCGCCACAGCCTTCGGCGGGTGGATTCGCTGATGCGCATTGGCGGTGACGAGCTGGCCATTATCGTCGAGAAGGTGGAAGACTCCCTGGATATTACCCAGATCATCCGCAAGGTGGTGGCGTCACTGGATGACCCCGTCACCGTGGATGGCCAGAATGTGGTGGTCAGCGCCAGCCTGGGCGTGGCCACCTACCCGGAAGCCGGGGACAGCCCGGAAAACCTCCTGCGACGGGCCAACCGGGCGATGTTCGAGGCCAAGCGCGATCCCGGGACCAGTTACCGTTTCTACGACCGCCAGCTGCATATTTCCGCCGGCTATCAGTTGCGGCTCGAGGCAGATCTGCGCAATGCGCTCCGGGGTAAGGAGCTGGAGCTGTTCTATCAACCGCGGATTGATCTGGCCACCGAGGAGGTCCGGGGCGTCGAGTGCCTGCTGCGCTGGCACCACCCGGAGCGTGGCCTGGTCGGCCCCGACGAATTCATTCCGGTGGCGGAACGCAGCGGGCTGATTGTTCCCATCGGTTACTGGGTCATTGAGCAGGCCTGCAAGCGCCTTCAGGAATCCGCGAAAATGGGGTTTCCGGGGTTGGTGTTCGCGGTCAACCTGTCATTCCGGCAGTTTCACGATCGCAAGATGACCGAAACCATATTCCGCATCATTTTCAATGCCAATGTCGATACCAGTCTGCTGGAGCTGGAGCTTACCGAGAGCGCCATGATGCATGATCCGGAGTACGCCCAGCGTTGCCTGCGGGAACTGAACCAGCTGGGTATCAGTTTTGCGCTGGACGATTTCGGCACCGGCTTTTCCTCCCTGAGTAACTTGCAGCACCTGCCCATCTCACTGGTGAAAATCGACAAGTCCTTCGTCCAGGAACTGGGCCAGTCGGCGGACGCCGAACACATCATCCGGGCGATCATCAGCCTGGCTCACAGCCTGCAAATCAGTGTGGTGGCGGAAGGGGTGGAAACCGAAGGCCAGTTGGAATTCCTGCGTCAGCAGCACTGTGACGAGATTCAGGGCTATTACTATGCCCGCCCCATGCCCTGGACAGACCTTGTACAATTCCTGAACAAGCGGGGCGAGGCCGCTTGCCTGCAACAGTAAGCCGCTGTACCTTTGCTGCTTTATTGGCAAAGCATCAGACAGAGGTTGCATGAACAGTATCTCCAGGCGCATCGCCGACGAGCTCGGTGTCCGCGAGCAACAGGTTAATGCCACCGTGGCTCTGCTCGACGAGGGCGCGACCGTTCCGTTTATCGCCCGTTACCGCAAGGAAATCACCGGGTCGCTGGACGACAGCCAGCTACGAACGCTGGAAGAGCGCCTGCGTTACCTTCGGGAACTGGAAGATCGTCGCGCTACCATCCTCAATAGCATCGAGGAGCAGGGCAAGCTGACCGACGAACTCAAAGCCAGCATCGACGAAGCGGATACCAAGAACCGCCTGGAAGATCTGTATCTGCCGTACAAGCCCAAGCGCCGCACCAAGGCCCAGATTGCCCGGGAAGCCGGCCTGGAGCCCCTGGCGAACGCCCTCTACGACGATCCGACCCAGGACCCGGAAGCCACGGCCCAGGGTTATCTCAACAAGGAGGCCGGGGTTGAAGACACCAAAGCGGCCCTGGACGGCGCCCGGTATATCCTGATGGAGCGCTTTGCCGAGGACGCCGAACTGCTGGGCAGCCTGCGGGATTTCATCTGGCAGGAAGGCCAGCTGAAAGTGACCGTGGTGGAAGGCAAGGAAAACGAAGGCGCCAAGTTCCGGGACTATTTTGACCATGTCGAACCCCTGAAAAAAGTCCCGTCCCACCGCGCCCTGGCGATTCTGCGTGGCCGGAACGAAGGCGTGCTGACCTACAGCATTGTGGTTGGCGATGCCGACGATGAGCGTCGCCAGCCCCACCCGGCGGAACAGCGGATTGCCGCCCGCTGGCACATCCGGGATAACGGGCGGGCCGCCGACAAGTGGCTGTCGGACGTGGTGCGCTGGACCTGGCGAGTCAAGCTCTCAACCCAGATTGAAACTGACCTGATGGCTCAGGTCCGCGAGGCTGCGGAAACCGAAGCCATTAACGTGTTCGCTGCCAACCTCAAGGATCTTCTGCTACTGGCCCCGGCCGGTCCACGCCCGACACTGGGGCTGGACCCGGGGCTTCGCACCGGGGTGAAAGTCGCTGTGATTGACGGGACCGGGCAGGTCGTTGGCCATGGGGCCATTTATCCCCACGCGCCCAAGAACCAGTGGGATCGCTCCATCGAACAGATGGCGGCCTGGTGCCGGGAATATAAAATCGAGCTGGTGGCCATCGGAAACGGGACCGCTTCCCGGGAAACCGAGAAGCTGGTGGCTGACCTGAGCAAGCGCTACCCGGAACTCAAGCTGGCCCGGATCGTGGTCAGTGAGTCTGGCGCGTCCATATACTCGGCGTCCGAGTTTGCCTCCAAAGAGCTGCCGGATCTGGACGTCACCATTCGTGGGGCCGTCTCCATTGCCCGCCGCCTGCAGGACCCGCTGGCGGAACTGGTGAAGATTGAGCCGAAATCCATCGGCGTTGGCCAGTATCAGCACGATGTCTCCCAGGTGCAGTTGTCCCGTAGCCTGGATGCGGTCGTGGAGGACTGTGTCAACGGCGTGGGTGTGGACCTGAATACTGCGTCGGCACCTCTGCTGGCGCGGGTGTCGGGCCTGAGCCAGACCATTGCCCAGAACATCATTGAATTCCGCAACCAGAACGGCCTGTTCCGGAATCGCAAGCAGTTGATGAAAGTGACCCGGCTCGGCGACCGCACCTTCGAGCAGGCGGCGGGCTTCCTGCGTATTGCCGGCGGCGAGAACCCGCTGGATCGTTCGTCCGTGCACCCCGAAGCCTACGGCGTGGTGGAAGCCATTGCCGCCCGGAGCAACCGCAAGGTGGACGACATTGTTGGCGATTCCGCTTTTTTGCGTGGCCTGAACCCGCAGGATTACGTAACAGAACAGTTCGGTCTGCCGACCGTTCAGGATATTTTCGCCGAACTGGAAAAGCCCGGACGGGACCCGCGCCCGGAATTCCGGTTTGCCAGCTTCGAGGAGGGTGTCGAAACCCTCAAGGACCTCGAGCCGGGCATGGTGCTGGAAGGGTCGGTGACCAACGTCACCAACTTCGGCGCCTTCGTTGATATCGGCGTTCACCAGGACGGCCTGGTCCATATTTCGGCGCTGTCCCATACCTTCGTAAAAGACCCGCGCGAGGTGGTCAAGGCGGGTGATATTGTGAAGGTCAAAGTGATGGATGTGGATATTCCGCGCAAGCGGATTGCCCTGACCATGCGCATGGACGACCAGCCGGGCGAGAAAAATGACGGCAAACCTGCGTCTGGCCGCAGCCGCCCGGATGCCAGGGCTGGCAGCCGAGGCAAACCGGCCTCCGGCCAGGGTCGGAAATCTGAACAGGGTGCCATGGCGGGCGCTCTGGCCCAGGCCCTGGCCTCGGCGCGTAAAGACGGCCGTTAAGCGGCTGACCCATTGTCCCACCGGCCGGTGCGGCTTACGAGGCGGCATCGGCGGCAGCAGGAGTTGATCATGGCTGAATCCCGCCATTCGTTGTTCCGCCAGTTCGCGCCCGGCGATTGGCACGGTTTTCTGAAAGGGGTGGAAAAGGAAGGCCTGCGCGTTGATCGCAACGGGTTCATTGCCCAGACGCCGCATCCCGAGGCCCTGGGCTCGGCGCTGACCCACCCGAGGATCACCACCGATTATTCCGAAGCCCTGCTGGAACTGATCACCCCGGTGTTTGACAGTACCGGCGGCATGCTGACATCCCTGCGGGATATTCACACCTTTGTACAGAAGAACCTGGGTGACGAGGTCTTCTGGCCAGCGAGCATGCCCTGTGAGCTGGATGGCGACCCGAGTATTCCGATCGCGAATTACGGCCGCTCCAACATTGGCCGGCTCAAACATGTGTATCGCCAGGGCCTGGCGGTTCGTTATGGCCGTATGATGCAGAGCATTGCCGGGGCTCACTATAACCTGTCGCTGCCAGACAGTTTCTGGCAGAAATGGCAGGCCCTGGTGGGCAATGGCCAGACCCTGAAGGACTTCAAGTCCGACCAGTATTTCTGGCTGATCCGCAATTTCCGTCGGCGCAGCTGGCTGCTGATGCTGTTGTTCGGGGCCTCGCCCGCGCTGGATGCGAGCTTTGTGGCCGGGGTCAAGCACGACCTCCGCCGCTTCAGCGATAACACCTGGGTGGGGGCGAATGCCACGTCCCTGCGGATGGGGGATCTGGGTTATCACAACAACGCCCAGGCGTCCCTCAATATCTGCTTTAACGAACTGAGCACCTACACCCAGACCCTGGACCGGGCCATCCACACCACCTGGCCGGCATACGAGGCCATCGGCACCCGGCGGGGCGATGACTTCATCCAGATCAATACCAGCGTGCTGCAGATCGAGAATGAGTATTACAGCGCCGTGCGCCCCAAACGCACCACCGAACGGGAAGAAAAACCGATCCAGGCACTGGATGCCCGGGGCGTGGAATACATTGAGGTCCGGTGCCTGGACCTGGACCCGTTTTCACCGGTGGGGGTGAACGAGGTCCAGATAGATTTCCTGGACCTGTTCCTGCTCGACTGCCTGTTGTCGGATTCACCCCGTATCGGCGACGCCGAGTGCGAACGCCTGGATGACAACTACAAGGATGTGGTGGCCCGCGGCCGAGACCAGACTCTGACACTGTGTCGGGCTGGTGAGCGCGTTGCGGTCGGTGACGCCGCCAGGGGAATTCTCGATCGGCTGGCCCCTCTGGCGGAACTGCTGGATAGCTGGCAGGGCGGTGACACATACGCCACAGCGCTGGCTGTTCAGCAGGGCAAGTTGTCCGGCCAGGAGCCGGTGCCTTCGGCACGGGTGCTGGATGCCATGGCGGCGTCGGGGCTTGGTCACCGGGAGTGGGGCCTGGAAATGGCCAGGCAGCACCAGCAGGCGCTTCGGGCCGAAGACCTGGGTGCCGACCTGGAGGCGGCGTTTCACGCCATGGCCCGGGAGTCCATCGCCGAGCAGGCCCGGATGGAAGCCGCAGACACGCTGCCTTTCGATGGGTTTCTGGCCCAGTACCTGCGCTCCTGAGACGCCTGCCGGGCCGTCGTCACAGGCCCGGCGGACCTGACGCACAGAATCCGGACACGGAGTTGTCAGCCCCGATCCTGCCTGTTAATTTTTGTAACATCAGGAGCGGGGAGAAAGGTCATGGCAAGGGATATCAAACTCGGCTGGGATGTTGAGGCACTGAACAAGGCCTATCGCCAAGGCTACATGGCAGCCACGATGGGCATGGAAAAAACCCGCTGCCCCTACCGTGGCGATGTGGTGATTGCGGCCTGGGAAGCCGGCTGGGATGACGCTGACACCGTTGTCCGGGACGATCGCGACAACGCCGGGGACCTGTTTTCCCACATTGCCTGACCGCGTTTGCAGCCTGGCGTCACTTCTGCACCACAAACTCCGTGAACAGCACGCCGGTGACCGCTTCCCCGGTCTGCTGCTGTTCCAGTACGGCATTGATTCTGGCCAGTGCTTCCTCCCTGAGTGCCTTCTGCCCCTCCGTGCTGGTCAGTTTTTCGGTATCGGTCTGTTCGCCGAAAAGCATGACCAGCTCGTGGCGTAATCTGGGCATGTGAGCTTCCACTGCGGGGCGGGTGGTAGCACTCGATGCCCGCAGGCTGACTGCTGCTTTCAGGTATGTCAGCGGCCCATCCGCCTGCCCGACATGGGTAACAAAGGGCGGACCCATCTCAATGTAGTCGGTGATGCCAGGGGCTTCCTCAACCACCTCTTCGGCCTCTTCTCCGGTTTCCTCGGAAACCGCCGGCAGAGGGCCGAGCGCCAGAAGCAGGAGAGCCAGGGTCAAAAGGTATTTTGGCTGGAGTGTCATAGGCTTGAAGTTCATCGGGGTTTAGGGTTTAGTGACCAGTCAGTAGCATGGCTACCGGATGCACCGAGAATAGCAGGCCCGGTGCGAGGATGCAGTTTCAATTCACGATTCCGAGGTGTTCTTTTGACAAGCAGATGGGTGTTCGGGCTGATCTTTCTGGTGTGTGCCGCGCTGCTGGGCGTGGCGTTTTACATGGAGCATGTCATGGGGCTCGAGCCTTGCCCGTTGTGCTGGCTGCAGCGTTTCGGCTTCATGGGCGCCGGGCTGGTGAGCCTTCTTGCGCTGCTGCAGGGGCCCACCGGCTTTGGTGTGCGGCTCTACGGCCTGTTGGTGGCGCTGACCGCCGGGGCGGGCCTGGCCGTTGCCGGCCGGCAATTATGGCTGCAGAGTCTGCCGGCGGACCAGGTGCCGGCCTGTGGCCCGTCGGTGGATTACATGCTGGAGGTGTTGCCCTGGTTCGAGGTGCTCTCAACCGCGCTCAGGGGTACCGGTGACTGCGCCACGGTGGTATGGCGCTTCCTGGGCCTGAGCATTCCCGGCTGGACCGCCGTCTTCTTTTCCGTACTGGTCATCACCGGCCTGGTGTTGCTCGTGCGCCGCCCGGGACGCCGGGAGTGGATCCGTGGCTGAAACGGTTGCTACCGGCCTGAGGCTGGGGTAACTTGATGCTCAGCGAACGAAAACCCATTCCCGAGCCCGAATGCCGGATGACATAGTGGAGACCAGGCGTTATGTTGGAAAATTGCCGAAATGCCAGGGAGCGCTGGGGTGGCGTCAGTGAATTGATTGATCGCTGGCTCAAGGAGCGTCAGGAGCTGTTGGTTCACTACTGCGATCTGTCTGGTGAGAGCGACTTCTCCCAGGCCGATGCCCTGAAAGAAAAATTTGTGCGCCTGTGTGAGGTGTTGGTGGATTATGTCTCCACCGGGCATTTCGAAATCTACGAGCAACTGGTTCGCGAAGCCCGCGAGTTTAATGATGGTGGTCTGGAGCTGGCAGGCAAGGTGTATCCCCGTATTGAGCAGACCACTGAAATTGCGCTCAATTTCAACGACCGGCTGGATGGCCGCGAGTTGTCGGAAGCCGAAATGAAAACCCTGTTTGATGAGTTGTCCCGCTTGGGCGAAGCTCTCGAGACCCGCTTCGAGATGGAAGATTTCCTGATTGAGCACTTGCATAACGTTCACGCCGGCAAGGTCGCGCCTGCCTGACCGGTGATCCGATACCGGGCGCCCCTGCACCTCTGCACGGGCGCCCAAAAAAAGCCTCAGCGGTTTTCGACCACTGAGGCTTTTTTGTGGACGGCGGATTACTCGGAGGTGCTCTCTCCGGAAGCCGCGTCGTCAGCACCCGGGTTGATGTCCAGCAGTTCGACATCAAACACCAGGGTTTCATTGGGGCCAATGGCGCGATTGCCGCCAGGGCCATAGGCCAGCTCGGAAGGGATATACAGCTTGTAACGAGCGCCCTCGCTCATCAGCTGCAGGCCTTCGGTCCAGCCCGGAATGACCTGGTTCAGGGCGAAGGTGACCGGCTCGCCGCGCTCGCGGGAGCTGTCAAAAACCTCACCAGAGAGCAGTTCGCCGGTGTAGTGGACCTGGACTGTGTCGGTGGCCGCCGGCTGCTCACCGGTGCCTTCTTCCAGCACTTCGTACTGCAGGCCGGACTCGGTGGTTTTCACCCCTTCACGTTCGGCGTTCTCGGCGAGAAAGGCCTTGCCGGCTTCCAGGTTTTTCTGGGCCAGCTCTTCCATCTGTTGGGTCTGCTTTTCCTGCATCTGCTTCTGGTAGGCCACCAGCGCTTGCTGGATTTCCTCACGGCTCATGCGCTTGGTCTTGTCGTCACCGGCGTGGCCATGCTGGATACCCTGCAGGAACTGGTCCATCTGCAGATCTGGCAGGTCGTTACTCATGCGTTCGCCAAGCACCAGCCCCATGCCATAGCTGACTTTCTGTTCGGTGGAGTCCAGTTTCGGATCCTCCGGCGCCGGGGTGGAGCAGCCGGCCACAATGCCGGTCATCGCCAGTGCAAGTAACGTTTTTTTCATTACACCATCCTTTCGAGTCTAAGCCAGGGGAGCCCTTGGGCTCCCGAATTGTGTGTCAGAGGTGAGACGGTAACGGGTTACGCAGCGAGATGCCACTGAACATGTGTTAAGAAACCGGACGCGTTCTTTCAGGCACTGTTCACGTGCCATTGCTGCCGGCGGTCGGGCCCAGTGAGAAAGGCGCGGTATAGGGGGATTGCCAGTCCGTGGCAGGCTCGGAGGAGCGGCCCCGGAACAGGTTCTTGTCAGGCCGTTCAATGGCCAGGGTGTTCCAGGGACCCCGGGCCGGCGGCTGGTCGGCATAGTGCCAGTTGCCGTCGTTATCCTGCCATTTAAAGACAACCTCCGGGCCTTCCGTCGGTATGGGCGGTGGCACCAGGCCCTCAAAGGCCGGGATGTCTGGCTGCTTTTCCTTGGCGACCGGTCTGGAAATCTGTTCAGGGTCGCTCAGGCCGAAGAAGATCAGCAACAACAGGAAGCCGAGGGCCGGGAACGAGAGCCGGATGAGCCATTTCATGATCATGGCTTTGGGTCTCCGTTGGGGACGGGGGCCAACAGGGTGGCCAGTGTATTCAATAGCGGCATCGCGTCACCGACAGCACCGGGTGAGGGCGCCGCAGCGGCAAGATTGGTTTGGATCAGCTCAGTACATCCTTGCATGTCGCGATCTTCCGCCGGGTCGTTTTTGATCGTTCGCCAGGCCAGCGCCAGTTCAAGCTGCTCGGCCTCCAGTTCAAGGTCGGCAATACCCGCCCGCAGGCCCCGGCATTGCGCGGCTTCTTTGGGAATCGCCTGCCGGGCCGTTCGCAGCGCCCCGGTTACATGGCTTCGCCACTCTGTTAACGTAGCGTCCTCAAGACCGGTGTACGGTCTTCCGGCCAGCGCAAGCCATCCGGCAGACAGGATTCGTGTCACGCTCCAGCCCTGCGCCTGCAGGGCCAGGCAAACCTCCCGGAATCCGGGCTTGTGCCAGGCCTCCAGAGCAAAACGCCAGAGTGGGCTTTCCGGTTCCAGTGGCGTGGGCAAAACCAGTGGCCGGGCCAGTGGGTGCAGGGCTGTTTCCGTGTTGGCCGACATGAACACCGCACCTTCCCTGACAATAGTACGTTGATAAAATGAAACCATGTTAACGATAACCGATCTCAGTTTACAACGGGGTGGCGTCTGGTTACTAGAAGCCGTCTCCCTGACGGTGCAACCCGGGCAGCGCGTGGCGATTGTCGGAGCCAATGGCGCGGGAAAATCCAGCTTGTTTCAGCTATTACTGGGGCAGCTGTCGCCGGAGCAGGGCAGTGTGTCGCTTCCCGGCGGTTGCCGCATTGCCCATATGGCCCAGGAAGTGGCGGCGTCCGGGCGAAGTGCTCGTGATTTCGTGCTGGACGGCGATCTGGATCTGCGCCGCCTTGAGCAGGAACTGGTCCGGGCCGAGGCCTGCGGAGATGACCACGCCATGGCCCGGATACACGGCGAGCTGGATGTCCATGAGGCCTGGTCGGCCGCCCGTCGTGCCGAGTCGCTGCTGCGGGGCCTGGGGTTTTCCGATGCCGACGCGGACCGGCCCGTATCGGCCTTCTCGGGGGGCTGGCGGATCCGCCTGAACCTGGCCCAGGCGCTGATGCGCCCCTCGGATCTGTTGCTGCTGGACGAGCCAACCAACCATCTGGACCTGGACGCCTGTCTGTGGCTTGAAAACTGGCTGCGCCGGTATCCGGGGACCTTGCTGTTTATCTCCCACGACCGGGATTTCATGGATCGGGTGGCCACCAATGTGGTGCATTTCGATCAGCGCAAGCTGGACGCCTATACGGGTAATTACTCAGCCTTTGAAGGGCAGCGTAGCGAGCGGCTGGCCCAGCAGCGAGCCGGATACGAGCGCCAGCAGGCCCGAATTGCCGAGATTCAGCGGTTTATCGACCGGTTCAAGGCAAAGGCAACCAAGGCTCGCCAGGCCCAGAGCCGGGTCAAGGCGCTGGAGCGGATGGAGCGTATTGCACCGGCCCACGTGGATTCCCCTTTTAGTTTCGCGTTTCCGGTTGCAGCAAAAGTCTCCAACCCGCTGCTATCTATTCGCAACGGCCAGGCCGGCCACGGCGATGCCGTGATCCTGGATGGTATTAACCTGACCTTGCTGCCGGGGAGCCGGATTGGCTTGCTGGGCCCGAACGGTGCCGGCAAATCGACCCTGATGAACGCATTGCGCGGTGAAGGTACGCTGTTGTCCGGTGAGCGCACCGCTGGTGAACACCTCGCCATTGGTTCCTTCGCTCAGCATCAGCTCGAATCTCTGGATCTGGACGCCAGCCCGTTTTTGCATCTCCAGCGATTATCGCCGAGGGCCTCCGAACAGAGCATTCGCAATTTTCTGGGCGGGTTTGATTTTCATGGCGATGAAGCGCTCAGCCCGATTCGCGCCTTCTCTGGCGGTGAAAAGGCTCGGGTGGCACTGGCCGTCATCGCCTGGCAAAAGCCCAACCTGCTGTTACTGGACGAGCCAACCAACCATCTGGACCTGGAAATGCGCCAGGCCCTGACCATGGCGTTGCAGGATTTCGAGGGGGCCATTGTGGTGGTCTCCCATGACCGACACCTGCTGCGCAATACCGTGGATGAGTTCTGGCTGGTGAATGACGGTGGTGTAACCGAGTACCAGGGTGACCTGGAAGATTACGAGCGCTGGTTGGCAGACCGCCGCAAGGATGACAGCGAGGCGCCCCGGCGCCCGGAACCGGGGCTGGCTGGCCTGGCGGGGACTGATTCCGGTGCCGAGGGGGTTGCCGAGAGCGCCGAGAGCGCCGAGAGCGCGGACGACCGCAAGGCCCGTAAGCGGGCGGAGGCCGCCGTGCGGCAGAAGCTAAGCCCCTGGCGCAAGCGGCAATCGGCGCTGGAGCGGGAAATGGAAACTCTGCAAGGGCAGCTGGCGGGCCTGGAAACCGAGCTGTCTGACCCCGCTGTCTACGAGGCGCCATCCAAGGCGCGGCTGACGGAACTGTTGGCTCGGCAGGCCCAGGTTACCGGCCGCCTCGGGGATGTCGAGGCAGAGTGGCTTGAGGTGGTGGAGGCCGTGGAAGCCATGGAGTCGGAACTGGCGGGCTAATGCTCGTCCGGAAGTTCCAGAACAATATCCTGTTTGGCCAGGTAATCCCGCTCGTTCTGCAGATCTGCCCGGGTCAGCGGCCGATCATCCAGCCAGCCTGCCGGGAACGCCAGGGCGAGGCCGTTGTCGCGGGCCTGCAGGCGGAATTCCGGCGGTGGCTCCAGGTTGCGCGGATGCTGAACAAGCACCGCCAGGCGCACCAGGATGCAGAGATAGCGCAGGCGCCGGGTATCCTCGGGGTCCAGGCCTTCAAAGATGGCGGCCGCGAATTTGCGCCGATGGCCCCGGACCAGGGTGGCCAGATCCCGCTGGAACTGCTGGGTAAAGCCCGGAAGGTCGGAGTAGCGTAACAGGTAGGCGCCGTGCTTGTGGTACTGGCTGTGGGAAATGGTCAGTCCGATTTCATGCAGCCGGCAGGCCCACCGCAACACCTCCTCGTCGCTGTCGGTGTTCAGCCCCCAAGTGTTTGCGACCTGTCGCCAGGCGGCCACGGCCGTTTGCTCCACCGCAGCGCCGTGAGCCTGGTCAACATGATAGCGTTCCTGCAGGGCCGAGATGGTCCGTTCCCGCACATCTTCATGCTGGATGCGCCCGGCAATGTCGTAGAGCAGGCCTTCCCGGAGGGCGCCGTCGGCAAAGGCCATCTCCGGTATGTCCAGGGACTGGAACGCGCCCATCAGGATCGCAAACCCCGCCGGGAAAATGCTCTGGCGATCCGAACGCACACCGAGATCACCCAGCTTGTCCACCTTACCCATGTCGACCAAGCGTTTGCGAAGCTCCAGCATGGCGTCCCGGGTAATGGTGCCGTCGGTGATTTTCAGGGAGGCCAGTACGCTGGCGATGGCCTTGATGGAGCCGGAGGAGCCCACCGCGCTTTGCCAGCCAACCGCCCGGTAATGCCGTCGGATATTGAGCAGTTCCTGCTCGGCGTGGGTGACGGCGTTGTCCATCTGCCGGCGGGTGATTTTGCCATCGGGAAAGTAGCGGTTACGAAAGGACACGCAGCCCATGTGCAGGCTTTCAAGTTCCAGGGGTTCGAACCGTTGGCCGATAATGAACTCGGTACTGCCGCCGCCAATATCGATCACCAGGCGGCGTCCGGCATCGTCTGCGAGTGTGTGCGACACGCCCAGATAAATCAGCCGGGCTTCCTCGCGGCCGGCAATGATTTCCACCGGATAGCCCAGCACCTCCTCCGCCCGGTTCATGAACTGGTGGGCGTTCCGGGCGACCCGGAGCGCGTTGGTCCCGACCACCTGAACCGATCCCGGCGGCATGCCCTTCAGCCGCTGGGCAAAACGGCTGAGACAGGCAAGAGCCCGCTCCTGGGCTTCCTCGGTTAACCGGTTGTGCTGATCAAGCCCGGCGCCGAGTTGTACCTTCTCCCCCATTTTTTCCAGGGTGCGGATCTCACCGTGCACAAGTCGGGCAACCACCATATGGAAGCTGTTCGAGCCCATGTCGATGGCTGCGAGCACATCCGGTCCGGATGCGTCGTTGTCGGCGGTGGATGCGGCCGTCACGTTGGTCGAAGCCCTTTTGGTATGAACGTGCGGGCTACTATAAGCGAATTTCCTCGGGCCTGTCAGTAAGCACTCGATGACAACGGGTGTCCGGGAAGCCGGGAACTGGCCATAGCGAAATCTACTGCTTCACATCCGGTTGACCTATCGCGTAAAGTAAGGCGTATCGTAGACAGGTTGAATGGTCGCTCAAGCGAGCGCCGGGCCTGGCCCGGCCACGCGGGGTGGCCTTCATGAAAACCAACAGCGCCGACCAGACGGAGCCGGAACACCGGGCACCGTGGGCGCCTGAATCAGGAAAAAGTAATGAGCGGAAACATCGTAAACGTAACGGATGCCTCTTTTGAACAGGACGTTCTGCAGTCTGACGTTCCCGTCCTGGTGGACTACTGGGCGGAATGGTGCGGTCCCTGTAAAATGATCGCGCCGGTACTGGAAGAAGTGGCGGATGAATACGACGGCAAACTGAAAGTCTGCAAGCTCAACATCGACGAAAACGAGCAGACTCCGCCCAAGTTCAACATCCGTGGTATCCCGACCCTGATGCTGTTCAAGAATGGCAACGTCGATGCCACCAAAGTGGGTGCCCTGTCCAAGTCCCAACTCGCGGCCTTCCTGGACAGCAATCTCTGATTACTGCCCAAATGCCGAAAACCGCCCCTGGACTTATGTTCACGGGCGGTTTTTTATCGCCAGGACCGGGCCTGCGCCACATCCGACGCCTTCTGCTCAACCCAGTGCTCACCGCCCGGGTTGATTTCCTTCTTCCAGAATGGCGCCGACGTCTTCAGGGCGTCCATAATAAAGCCGCAGGCCGCAAACGCATCCCCGCGATGCGCACTGGCCACCCCGACGAAGACAATCTGATCCTTCAGCGCCAACCGCCCGACCCGGTGAATGACGCGGGCCCGACGGACATCCCAGCGCCGCGCCGCCTCGTCAACCAGTCCCTGAATCACCTGCTCCGTCATGCCCGGGTAGTGCTCCAGGTATAGCCCGGTCACCCCGGAGGTGTCACCGCTGTCACGCACCAGCCCGGTAAAGGTGGCAACGGCGCCCGTTCCGCCACCACTGTCCCGCAGCGCGGCATACTCAGCGGCCGGATCAAAATCTCCGGTCTGTACCGAAATCATCTCAGCCTCCGGTCACCGGTGGGAAAAACGCCAGCTCATCGCCCGGCAGGACCGGAGACGACGGCTTGGCCATGGTCTGGTTGATGGCGATCATTACCGGCTGGTCGCCGTCAAGCTGCGCCCAGGCCCCGCCCCGTGATGCCAGCCGGGCAAGCACGGTGCCGGCAGTCAGGCCCGGCTCTGCTTCCAGGGTCAGTTGCCCGGTGTCCAGTTCCTCCCGCAAACGGGCGAAAAAGCGAACGGTGACGAAGGTGTTGGTCATGATCAGCTCAGTAATTCCACAAACGAATAATAGGTTAGCAGGTCTCCGGGGGCGACGGTGGTGTTTTCCGGCACCACGGCCAGACCGTCGGCCCAGCAAGCGGAACTCAGCACGCCGGAACTCTGGTTTGGATAGGCGGAAATGACCTGCGCCGGACCGGCGCCCTCCTTGCGGGCACGGACAAACTCCCGGCGCACGGAGGCCGATGATACCGAAAAGCCTGAGGGTATCCGCTCACCGGTCACCTGCACCCGGCGTCGCCCCTGACAGTGCCGGATCAGCGGCATGGCGACAATAAGAAAAGTGACCAGTACCGAGGCGGGGTTGCCTGGCAGCCCCAGGACAGGCGTGCCGTCGAGGGCGCCAAAGGCCAGGGGTTTGCCGGGCTTGATCGCCATGCGCCAGAGCGACAGCCCGCCGGACTCCTCCAGCACCGCCCGGACATGATCCTCCTCCCCCACGGAGACACCGCCGCTGGTGATGACCAGGTCCGCCTTGCCGGCGGCCCTGCGCAGCGTCTCCCGGGTGGCCTGGCGATCGTCCCGGAGGGTCTCGCTCAGCACCACGTCGCAGCCGGCATCCGCAAGCAGACCCATCAGCGTGAAACGGTTGCTGTTGTAGATCTGACCGGCGGCGAGGGGTTGTCCGGGTTCCACCAATTCATCCCCGGTGCTCAGTATGGCCACTTTCAGCCGGGCCAGCACCGGTACTGTGGGGATACCCATGGAGCCCAGCAGTCCCATTTCCTGCGGTCGCACCAGCGTACCTCCGGGCAGTGCGAGATCGCCTTGCGTCAGATCCTGGCCCCGGCGCCGGATATTCTGGCCCTGCTGCACGTCCGCCTCAATGATGATGCCGGTATCGGTCGGCCTGACCCGTTCCTGCATGACTACCGAATCCGCCCCTTGCGGAATTTCGGAGCCGGTAAATATCCGGGCCGCCATGCCAGGTGCCAGTTGCCCCGGCGCCTGGCCCGCGGCAATCCTGGTTACCACCGGTATTGCCTTGCCCGGGGCCAGGTCCTGAAGGCGCACCGCGTAGCCATCCACCGCGCTATTGTCCGCCGGGGGTAGGTCGGCGGGCACCACGTGATCTTCCGCCAGTACCCGGCCCAGCGACTGGCTCAGGCCGACCCGCTCTACCTCGGAGATGACCGGCGCGCGCTCCAGCAGGTGCGCCAGTGCTTCGTCAACGGGGGTGAGGTTGGGGCCGGCCATCAGCGCTCGGCCCGTGTGCCGATCACATGGTGAATCCGACCATAGGAACGGTCCGGTTTGCGCAGCGCCAGTGCCGAGAAATTGCATGGGCCGTGCCGGCTGTCGAGCTGGGACAGCAGGATGCCTTCCCAGCCCGTGCGACAGGCGTCGGTGGAGCCTGGCAGGCAGAAAATCACGGTGTGATTGGCCAGCCCGCCGAAGGCCCGGGACTGAACGGTGGAACTGCTGATTTCCGAGGCCGACAGGCGCCGGAATTCCTCGCCAAACCCGTCAATGGTCTTGTCCAGCAGGGGGGCAACCGCCTCTGGCGTGCTGTCCCGCTCGTGAAAACCGGTGCCGCCGGTGATGATCACGGCGTGTACTTCCTGGTCCGCGATCCAGTTCGACATCAGCGCCCGCACCAGGTACACGTCATCTGGCACGATCCGGCGGGCAATCAGGTGGTGGCCGGCGGCCAGTACCTGATCCTCCAGGTACTGGCCCGAGGTGTCCTGGTCGGCGCCGCGGGTATCCGAGACGGTAAGAATCGCGACATTCAGGGGTTTGAGTTCGCTGCTGCTGGCGCTGCTCATGGGTTCACTCCGGGCATCATCAAAGAAGGATTATTCGTCAGTATCCGGATGACGGATGATAAAGGGAAGAGGAGTAACCCTTCAGAGGGAGGCCGGACAGGAATGAAAATGGTGTTATTTTCGACAGTGCACTTGACATCCGCCAGCCTGGTGGTCGATTATCCGTCTTGCTCGGCGAACGATTGTTCCCACTCTCTGGCTCCAGTACCTTAATCCCGGATTCCATCTAAACCGGTTGCTCCATTTGGCCAGCATCTAGTTAAACGACTTTTTGACCAATTCGTTCAGGGGCACCCCTGTCATCCCAACACGTGTTTACTTCCATTCCTGAAAAATTCAATAAACTATGAATCTTACTGAACTCAAGCAGAACTCCATGCCCGAATTGCTCGAAATTGCGCAAGAGATGGGCCTCGACAACCTGGCTCGTTCGCGCAAGCAGGATGTGATCTTCACCATTCTGAAGAAGCATGCCAAAAGCGGCGAAGACATTTACGGCGACGGCGTACTGGAAATTCTGCAGGACGGATTTGGTTTCCTCCGTTCCGCCGATGCGTCCTACCTGGCAGGGCCGGATGACATCTACGTCTCACCCAGCCAGATCCGCCGATTTAACCTGCGCACTGGCGACACCGTTGCTGGCAAAATCCGGCCGCCGAAAGACGGCGAGCGCTACTTCGCTCTGTTGAAGGTTAACGAGATTAACTTCGACAAGCCGGATAATGCCCGTAACAAGATCCTGTTCGAGAACCTCACACCGCTGTTCCCCGACGAGCGCCTCACGCTCGAAGCAGGTAACGGTAGCACCGAGGACCTTTCCTCTCGGGTGCTGGATCTGGTGGCGCCTATCGGCAAGGGCCAGCGTGGCCTGATTGTTTCGCCGCCCAAGGCCGGTAAGACCCTGCTGATGCAGAGCATTGCCCAGTCGATCACCCGCAACAATCCCGAGTGCCATGTGATGGTGCTGCTGATTGACGAGCGGCCGGAGGAAGTGACCGAGATGCAGCGCACCGTGCGCGGCGAAGTCATTGCCTCCACCTTCGACGAGCCGCCGGCCCGTCACGTTCAGGTGGCCGAGATGGTGATCGAAAAGGCCAAGCGCCTGGTCGAACACAAAAAGGACGTGGTGATCCTTCTGGATTCCATTACCCGACTGGCTCGCGCCTACAACACCGTGATTCCTTCCTCTGGCAAGGTATTGACCGGTGGTGTTGACGCCCACGCCCTGGAGAAGCCAAAACGTTTCTTCGGCGCGGCCCGTAACGTGGAAGAGGGCGGAAGCCTGACCATTCTGGCAACGGCGCTGGTAAACACCGGGTCCAAGATGGACGAGGTGATTTACGAGGAATTCAAGGGTACTGGCAACATGGAGATCCATCTGGATCGCAAAATTGCCGAGAAGCGCGTTTACCCGGCTCTTAATATCCGCAGCTCGGGTACGCGTCGTGAAGATCTGCTGATGAGTGAGGCGGATATCCAGCGGATCTGGATCCTGCGCAAACTGCTGCACTCCATGGACGACGACACCGCCGCCATCGAGTTCCTGCTGGACAAGCTCAAGGACACCAAGACCAACGACGAGTTCTTCCAGTCCATGAAGCGTCGTTGAGTTCTGGCCTGGTGCCTTTGTAAGGCTAGCGCCTCTGGTTGCGGGGCGGGCGGAGCCGGGGCAAACCTCCCCGGACACGCCGTGAACCCATCCCTGGGGGCTCGGCATTGCCATCCCTGGCAATGCACGGTCCGGGGAGGTTTGCCCCGGCTCCGCCGTTCAAGCCTGGTGCGCGCACCAAACTCTGTAGTACCGGCAGAGAATGAACGGAGCAAGCAATGAAATACAACGACCTGCGTGACTTCATTGTCCAGTTGGAGAAGCTGGGCGAGCTGAAACGAATCAGCGTTGAAGTCGATCCCCATCTGGAAATGACCGAAATCTGCGATCGCACCCTGCGGGCAGGTGGTCCCGCGTTGTTGTTCGAGAACCCCAAAGGCTATGACATGCCGGTACTGGCCAATTTGTTCGGAACACCGGAACGGGTGGCTCTGGGCATGGGTCAGGATAATGTAACCGCGCTTCGGGACATTGGTAAGCTGCTGGCGTTTCTCAAGGAGCCGGATCCCCCCAAGGGCTTTCGGGATGCCATCGAAAAGCTTCCGCTGTTTCGGCAGGTGATGCGGATGAGCCCGAAAGTGCTCCGCTCCGCTCCCTGCCAGGAAGTGGTGATCGGGAAAGACGAGGTGGATCTGTACCAGATTCCGGTGCAGCACTGCTGGCCGGGGGACGTCGGGCCACTGATAACCTGGCCGCTGGTTATTACCCGGGGCCCCCATAAGGAACGCCAGAATTTGGGGATCTACCGCCAGCAGGTGATCGGCCGCAACCGGTTGATCATGCGCTGGCTCAGCCATCGCGGTGGTGCGCTGGACTTTCAGGAGTTCCAGAAGGCCAACCCCGGTAAACCCTACCCGGTGGCGGTGGCGCTGGGGGCTGACCCGGCGACCATTCTCGGGGCAGTGACACCGGTGCCGGATACGTTGTCGGAATACGCCTTTGCCGGCTTGTTGCGGGGTGGCCGTACCGAGTTGGTGCAGTGTGGGCTGAGCGATCTGCAGGTGCCGGCCAGTGCCGAGATTGTGCTGGAAGGGTTTATCTATCCGAACGACCAGGCCCCGGAAGGGCCGTTCGGGGACCACACCGGTTATTACAACGAAGTGGACCAGTTCCCGGTGTTTACCGTGGAGCGGATCACCCACCGTAAAGATCCGATTTATCACAGCACCTATACCGGCCGGCCACCGGATGAGCCGGCGATACTCGGGGTGGCGCTGAACGAAGTGTTCATCCCCATTCTGCAGAAGCAGTTCCCGGAGATCGTCGATTTCTACCTGCCCCCGGAAGGCTGTTCCTATCGGCTTGCAGTGGTGACCATGAAGAAACAGTACCCCGGCCATGCCAAGCGGGTGATGATGGGGGTATGGTCTTTCCTGCGGCAGTTCATGTACACCAAGTTTGTGATTGTCACCGATGATGATGTGAACGCCCGCAACTGGGAAGACGTGATCTGGGCCATCACCACCCGGATGGACCCGGTTCGCGACACCACTCTGGTGGAGAATACGCCCATCGATTATCTGGATTTCGCCTCTCCGGTATCGGGGCTCGGTTCCAAGATGGGGATGGATGCCACCAACAAGTGGCCGGGTGAAACCAGCCGGGAGTGGGGTGAGCCCATCACCATGACCGACGAGGTCAAGCAGCGGGTAGACGCGATGTGGGACAGCCTGGGTATTGAAAGTCCGGCCTCCCGCCCCGACTGATAGGGGTTAGATGCCCCGAACTAACTGATCACCGAGGTCGGTGAGCCGGTGATGACGAGCAGGTCATCGCGCTCGCCAACCTGGAATTGGAGATGTCCGCCATTATGGCAGTTGGAAAAAATCCCCCTGGCACGTTCCAGGCGAAGGTTGTGGACGTACGTTCCATCAGTCACGACGTCTATCGCGTTGAGTTACAGCTTCCGCAGCGTCGGGAACTCTCGTTTCACGCCGGGCAGTATCTTTCGGTCAATCTGCCGGATGCCGAGCCCTGTTACTTTTCCATTGCCAGCAGTCCTTCGGCGCAGAACATTGAGCTGCACATTCAGGCGACGCCGGAATGGGTGTCGGCACAGAAAGTGATTGATGCCCTGACCTCGGGTGGTGAAGTGACCGTGGAACTGCCCCATGGTAAGGCCTGCCTGGGGTCAGCGCCGGCTAAGCCGCTGTTGCTGGTGGCGGCCGGGACCGGCTTCGCGCAGATGAAAAGCCTGGTGGATTACCTTCGGGAAACGTCCTATAGCCAGCCGGTCAAGCTGTACTGGGGAGTGCGTCGTCATGAAGATATGTACCTCCGTTCCCTGGCCCAGCAATGGCAGGAAGACTGGCCGCCGTTCACCTTCCTGCCGGTGGTGGGCGACGATGAGGATAACGACTGGAGTGGTCACCATGACCAACTGGTGCGCGCGGTGCTGGTGTCAGGGATGGACTGGAACCATGTAGAAGTACACGCCAGTGGTTCGCCAGCCATGGTGTATACGCTACTGGATGCGCTGGTGGAGGCGGGCCTGCCGGAGAGCGCTTTCTTCTCGGATGTACTGGAGTACGCGCCCAGAGCGTGATCCCGGCTTCAGGCCCTCGGCATGGGCAGGTCCGGTAGCCCGTTGTCTTTCTCCAGCCCCTGCATCAGCAGTCTGATGCTGGCCTCTTCCTCGCCCATGTGGGCATTCAGTCGGCTCAGCTCTGCCAGCGCTTCCCGGCTGCGTTTCAGCCTCAGGCTGGTTTCGAAGTACTCCCGGGCCTTGCCCCAGAGCTCGTTGCGCAGGCTCAGGCGCCCCAGGGCCAGTAACAACTCGGCATTGTTCGGCCGGTCTTTCAGCCATTGCTCGGCCAGCAACAACTGCTCGTCGGGCTTCTGACCCTGCACCCGACCATACAGATTGATCAGCTCGTCGCTCCAGTGGTTGCGCAGCACTTTGCGCAGCAGGGTTTCGGTCTGTACTTCGTCGCCAAGGCCGGCCAGCAGCCGGGCGTAATCCCGGATGGTATATTCGTCCCGGCGCAGGAAGCCGGGCAGTTCATCCCACAGCCGGGTCAGCGGCTCCAGGGACGCTTCCGGGGCCTGTTTCCGCTGGCGTCGGCAGTCGTCCGCCGCGCGCTCCAGCAGGTTGTGCCAGACCTGCCGCTCCAGTTCATTCAGCTCCGCTTCCGGCAGCACGCTGCGCTTGCGTAGTTCCGGAACCAGCCGCGATAGCTCCCGCCAGTCCTCCAGCCGCAGATAGGTGTTTTTCAGCAGCTTGAGCACAAACGGATGGTGGGGCGACTGCTTGCGCAGACGAACCAGGGTGGCCAGGGCCTGCTCCAACCGGTTGCCGGCCAGTTGCAGCTGCGCCTGGGTAATGCCCACCGCCATATCCGATCCGGGGGTGCTGTCGAAGGCCTTGCGCAGCAGATCATCCACCGACTCGTGGTCGCCTGACTCAAACGCCGCCTGGGCCGCTGCCAAGTAATTGATCAGCGGGGTGTCGGCGTGGCTGGCCGCAGAGATCAGCAGTTTGTGGGCCCGGGGCCAGTTGCCTTCGGCCAGTGCCAGCAGACCCTGGGTGGTGCGCCGGCGGGCCCGGCGCTCATTGCCCCGGGCGATCCAGCTGGCGACCAGGCCAGTGCCGGTCCGCAGGCGGCGAAACAGATGGATGGCCAGCACCGACAGCACGATCACCGCCACCAGGAGTGCCAGGCCGACCCAGAAGTTGGTTTCGATCAGGTAATGGCCCAGGCTGATGCGGATGTAGCCCAGGTCGTATTGCAGCCCGAGGGAAAGACCGGTCCCGATGAGCAGGGCGATCAGGACAATCAACAGCAGACGGATCATGAATCGTCGCCTCCGTTGCCGGAGGCGCTTTGGGCGTCCTTGTCATTGCCCGCGGCCAGCCGGCCCGCCAGGCGTTCCTTGAGCAGATCCAGGGACTGGCTGATGTCCGGCAGTTCGGGGTCTACATTGCGTTCCGCCAGTTCGGTGAGGGTTGCGGTGATGGCCTTCACGCGCGGATGGCTGGCGTCGTACCAGTCCAGGATCGCGGCCCGGGCCTTGGTCAGTGCGCGCTGGTAAAGCAGCTGGTTGCCCCGGAGTACGGCCAGTTCGGCTTCCTCCAGCATCAGTTGGAGGTTCAGCCGGGCGTAGGCGCTCTGGTCCGGTGACAGCAGTGGTTTGACGGGCTCGTCCATCCGTCGCACCACAATCACCTGCTGCAGGGTGTCGGTGAACTGGCGCCAGGCGCGCACCAGCGCGTTGGGTTCGGTGCCCACCGGGTTGTCGCTGTCTGCGGTTGCAAAATCCGGGGCACGGGCATGAATCAGCGCCTGGTCAGTCAATTGATGGACGCTGCCGATGACCGCTTCAAGCTTCAGGTAGAGGCCGGTTCTGTCGACCCCGGTCAGGCCCTTCAGGGCCAATATTTCCCGGGCCAGCTGCTGGCGAACCGGGTAGACGCCGATGTCGTCAGACTCGGCCAGCACCTCATCCGCCGACTGTAAGGCCGAGAGCGCCCCCCGGATGTCTTTCTCGATCATCAGGCGCTGGTTGGCAATCCGCAGGAGGTACTCGGCTTCCGCCAGCAGCCAGTCGGTGCGGGTGCGGTTGCCGGCTTCCAGCAGTTCCCGGGCATTGTGATCAATCTGCCGGCGCTGGGTCGCGATCAGTTCACGCTGGGCCGCCAGTTTTTCTTCCAGCGCCTGCAGGCGCTGACTTTGCTGGTTGCCCCGGTCGCCATAAAGCTCTTCGAGCTGGGCGGTGTCCTGCTGCAGGTTCTTTAACGTTTGCAGGGTGGCCTGATGAGTGTGCCACTGCTGCCAGCTCCAGAACGCCAGGGCAACCGCCAGAATCAGCGCGAGCAGGGCCATAAGCCAGACCGGCCACAGCCGCGGCCGGGGGGATGACTTTTGGGGTATGGGGGCGGGCAGTTGATGTGTTGTCTCAGTCACGGGCGTCCTTACTTGGCTTTTCCGGAGCCACCGTCCCGGCCGGCAAATTGTAGGGCAACGGCGGCCACGATGTCGTTATCGGCAAGGCTTCCTGGTATGCACAGCGTTGTAAAGCCTGCGGCGCGGGCCTGTTTCGCCACGCGATCCGCAGGCACAATCAATAACCTATCGTATAGATTATGGCTGCTATTCGCACCCAGTGCGATGAGATTGTTCAAGGTTTCTCCGGAGAGTGTGATGATGGCCTCCGGCGCAAAGGTGTCGAGTGCCGCGTGGATCTCTCCGGCTGCATAGCGGGGGCGGTCCCGGCGATAAAGGGCCAGAGGGGTTACCCGGGCGCCGCGGGCCTCGAGGGTTTCCCGGATCAGTTCGCGGCCATTCTCGCCCTTTGCGAGCAGGACCCGCTCACCCTCTAACCGTGCGAGGGTGGGCAGGGCCAACAGCGCTTCGCTGGTCCAGCCGGCGTCCGGTTGGTGGGTGGCAAGGCCGTGGCTGGCCAGCACCGCAGCGGTTCCGGCGCCCACGCCATACCACTGGAGGCCCATGGGAATCTGGGGCCACCAGGTATCGATTTCATCCAGCAGCAGGCGTGCGGCGAAGGGGCTGACCGCGATCACGTGGGCAAATTCGTCCAGCCCCAGAATGACCGTGCGGCGCTCCGGTGTTTCCGGCAGTGGCTGACGCTCGATCAGAGGCAGAACCCGGGTCTCGGCACCGGCAGCACCAAATTGCTCCGCCAGCCGGGAGGCCTCGGGCTCCGGCCGGCAGATGAGTATGCGACGGCCGCGCAGGTCGGGGTACTCAGCGTGGGGTATGGCCATAGATGTCAGCCAGTACCTTATCGGCACCGAGGGCCAGCAGGTCCTCGGCCAGTTCACGGCCCAGGCGTTCTCCCTCGCCCCGGGGTGCCCGGCCTTCCACGCGAAAGATCTGGGTGCCGTCAACGGCGCCGACCAGGCCCCGCAGCCAGAGGGTATCGTTGTCTTCGAGCAGGGCATAGGCCGCGATGGGCACCTGGCAGCCGCCCTCCAGGCGACGATTCAGGGCCCGCTCGGCCTTGACCCGGTCAGCGGTGTCGGTGTGGTTCAGGGGCGCCAGCATGTCTCTCAGGCCGGTGTCGTCGAGCCGGCATTCGATGCCGAGGGCGCCCTGGCCGACGGCCGGCAGCGAGACCGTGTCCGGCAGGCCGTAACGGATTCGATCGTGGAAACCCAGCCGCTTGAGGCCCGAGCTGGCCAGTACAATGGCGTGATAGTCGCCGGCATCCAGCTTGGCCAGCCGGGTGTTGACGTTGCCGCGCAGTACCCGGATCTGCAGGTCCGGGCGGTAAGCCCGTAGCTGGGACTCCCGGCGCAGGCTGGCGGTGCCGACAATGGCGCCCCGGGGCAGGGCGTCCACGTTTTCGTAGTCATTACTGACAAAGGCATCGGTCGGGTCTTCCCGTTCGCAGATCGCCACCAGCCCGAGGCCCTCGGGGAACTCCATGGGCACGTCCTTCATGGAGTGCACGGCCAGGTCGGCCCGGCCATCGAGCATGGCTTCTTCCAGCTCTTTGACGAACAGGCCCTTGCCGCCGATTTTGGCCAGGGGCACATCGAGAATCTTGTCGCCCTGGGTTTTGATCTTGACCAGCTCCACGGTCAGGTTGTCGTGGAGTCGCTCCAGTTCGGCTTTGATGAATTCCGCCTGCCACAGGGCCAGGGCGCTGCTGCGGGTTGCAATGCGTAGGGTGCGTCTGGACATGGTACTCACTGTCGGTTCGGATGTGTTGGCCGGTTCCGGCCGGGCTGTGCCAAGGGTACCTCGTGGCAGCCTAAAAGTCCCGTCATGAAAGCCGCGATCCGGTCAGCCCGGCTGGTGCTCCTGCAGCCACTGGCGAAGGTTGCTGGCGTGGCGTCGACTGACCGGAAGCGCACCCAGATCGTCCCGTAACACCACGCGGTGGTGACCGTCGGGGGCACGTTTCAGGGCCTGAATGAAGCGCACACCCACCAGGGTGTGCCGGTGGATCCGGAGCAACTGGCGCGGGTACGTGTGCTCCAACTCCTTGAGGGTATAGTCGCAGACGGTTTCGCCCCGGGTGTGGTGCAGGGTGACGTACTTCTGGTCCGCCTCACAGTAAAGAATATCAGCCAGGTCGATCAGCTCGGTGCCCCGGTGCGTGCGCACCGCCAGTTGCTCTCCCTGCGCCTCGCTCTGGCCGCTCAGGGTCTGGAGCTGCATCCGGTTCACCCGGCCGGCCCGGGCCAGGGCGTCGGCCAGGGCCTCTTTGCGCACGGGTTTGAGCAGATAGGCCGTGGCCTGGACCTCGAACGCCTGAATGGCGTAGTGATCGTACGCGGTGCAGAAAATGACCGCCGGCGGGTTGGCCAGCCGACTCAGCCGGTCGGCGGTTTCCATGCCGTCCATGCCGGGCATGCGAATGTCCAGTAACAGGATGTCCGGTTCCAGCGCCGCTACCTGTCGAAGCGCTTCGTTGCCGTCGGCGGCCTCGCCGCACACCTGGTACGCCGGCAGGGCCTCCACCAGGCGGCGGATGCGGTCACGGGCCAGGGGCTCGTCGTCCGCGATCAGGATGCGCCGGAGGGGCGTTTGTGTCTGGCTCATGGCTTGCGTCCGTTTCTCGGCGTGGTGGCCTTCTGCAAGCCGGGCTTCTGGCCCGGAGCGCTTTGCCTCGGCAGCCGCAGGGTCACCGTGTAGGTCTGGTTCTGATGGCTGTGCTTGAGCACGGCGGGCTCGCCAAACAGGGCCTGGAGGCGGGACTGGATGTTGGCCAGGGCCATGCGGTTGCCCTCGTGCTGCCGGTTGTTGTGATCCGGTTTCGGATTCTGCACCAGCAGGTAGACGAAGTCGCCCCTGGTCAGGGCTTCAATGCGGACAGTGCCGCCTTCCGGGCGGGGCTGGATGCCATGGTAGATGGCGTTTTCGACCAGGGGCTGAAGGGTCAGCGGCGGGATCGCCTGCTGCTCGAGCCCGGGGCCAATCGCCCATTCCAGCTGCAGCCGGTCGCCCAGGCGCAGGGCCTCAATGGCCAGGTAGCGCTGGCACAGTGCCAGCTCGCTGGCCAGGGGAATCAACTGGTCACCGGTGCGCAAGCTGGCGCGGAACAGTTCCGACAGGTCCAGAACCGCTTCTTCGGCCTGGTCCGGGTTGCTCGCGATCAGGCTGGCAATGGTGTTCATGCTGTTGAACAGGAAGTGGGGCTGGATACGGGCCTGGAGTGCCGCCAGGTGGGCCTGCATTTCGGTCTCCCGTTGTTGCTGCCATTGGTGCTGCAGGTAAAAGTAGCGCAGTACCATGAGTACGATCAGGGTGGCGAGTAACAGTTTTTTGGCCACGCCCTGCCATATTGCCACGCCGGCCTGTGGGTGCAGGACACTGTCGGCAAACAGACTGAACGCCAGCACATCCAGCAAGACGATGGCCAGAATGGCGAGGGTGGCACTGGTGACCGACCAGCGCGCCAGTGTCCGGCGCAGCAGGCAGATCAGCGCGGCACTGGTCAGAGTGGTCCATTGCACGAACAGTGAGAGCAGGCCGAAGTAGTTCCAGTCGATCCAGCCCTGATTGGCCTGAACCACTGCCAGCACCAGCACCAGCAGCTCGCTGGTAATCAGCAGCATGAACACGGCCCGCACCCGGCACAGGTCCGGGACGAAGAATTCGCGCTCAGCTACCTCATTGTCCCCACGCGGGGGTGTCTCCTTTACCCGGGTCAGAATGCTATACTCCCGCCACATTTCGAGTCACCAATTCCCGCCAGATGATGCCGGGCTGTCAGCAGGAAAGATAGACCATGACGGATCAGAAAAAGTCTGACCAGACCACAACCTCCGAAAAACCCTGGGGCGGGCGCTTCAGTGAGCCCACGGATGCCTTTGTCGAGAAATTCACCGCTTCCGTGGGTTTTGATCAGCGCCTATACCACCATGACATTACCGGCTCCATTGCCCACGCCACCATGCTGGCGGCGGTGGGCGTGCTCACGGATCAGGAGCGGGACACCATCATTGACGGCCTGAACGCCGTCAAGGCCGACATCGAGGCCGGGACGTTCCAGTGGTCCGTCAGCCTGGAAGATGTGCACATGAACATTGAGGCGCGACTGACGGACCGCATTGGCATCACCGGCAAGAAACTGCACACCGGCCGCAGCCGCAACGACCAGGTGGCCACCGATATCCGCCTGTACTTGCGTGACGAGATTGACGTCATCGCCGGGGAGCTCAACCGGCTGAAAGCCGGCCTGCTGGACCTGGCCGAGCGCGAGGCCGACACCATCATGCCCGGCTTCACTCACCTGCAGACGGCCCAGCCGGTTACCTTCGGCCACCATCTGCTGGCCTGGTACGAAATGCTGGTGCGTGACGGCGAGCGCCTGCAGGACTGCCGCAAGCGGGTCAACGTCATGCCGCTGGGTGCCGCTGCGCTGGCCGGTACCACCTATCCCATCGACCGCGCCATGACCGCGCGCCTGCTGGGTTTCGACCGGCCCACCGAGAATTCGCTGGATTCGGTCAGTGATCGTGATTTCGCCATCGAGTTCTGCAGCTTTGCAGCGCTGCTGATGACGCATCTGTCGCGGTTCAGCGAGGAACTGGTGCTGTGGACCTCGGCCCAGTTTGATTTCATCGATCTGCCGGACCGCTTCTGTACCGGTTCGTCCATCATGCCCCAGAAGAAGAATCCGGACGTGCCGGAACTGGTGCGAGGCAAGACCGGTCGGGTCAACGGTCACCTGATCAGCCTGCTGACTCTGATGAAGAGCCAGCCTCTGGCCTACAACAAGGACAACCAGGAAGACAAGGAACCGCTGTTCGATACCGTGGACACCATCAAGGGCTGCCTGAAAGCCTACGCCGACATGATTCCGGCCATTCGCGCCAAGGCGGACAATATGCGGGTGGCCGCCAAGCGTGGCTTTTCCACCGCCACCGACCTGGCGGACTACCTGGTCAAGAAAGGGGTTCCGTTCCGGGATGCCCATGAAATCGTCGGCAAGTCCGTGGCATTCGGGGTCGCGGAAGGCCGTGATCTGTCCGATATGACGCTGGCGGAGCTGCAGCAGTTCTCCGATGTGATCGGCGCCGATGTGTTCGACGTGCTGACGCTGGAAGGTTCGGTGCAGGCCCGTGATCACATGGGCGGTACCGCGCCGGATCAGGTGCGGTCGGCGGTCGGACGTGCCCGGAAACAGCTTGCCTGAGGCCGCAGCCGGGCCCCTCGGTCAGCCGCCGATGCGCCCGGTGCTCAGGTCTACCGCCGCCGGGGTCAGCTCCGCCAGGGGGCGGGGGCGACACAGGCGGTAGCCCTGGCCGTAGTGAATGCCCAGGGCCCTGACTTTGCGGAGAGTGTCGTCGCTCTCGATAAAGGTCGCCACCGTGGTTTTGCCCGCGGCTTCGGCAATCCGGTGCAGTGCCTCCACCATCACCTGCTGCACCGGATCCTGATCCAGGTTCTGCATCACCTTGCGGTCGAGCTTGATAATGTCGACGGGCAGCCGGGCGGCCAGGCCGTAACTTTCCACCGAGGCTCCCGCACCGTCCAGAGCCACCTGGCAACCGACCCGGTGCAGGGCGTCGCACAGTACCGCGACCTCGTCCGGGTATTGGGTAGCATGGGACTCCCGGATTTCCAGGCAGAAGCAGTCCGGGGCAAACGGCAGGCCCCTGAGCACCGAGGCCATAAAGTCTGCGAAGGTATCGTCCAGAAGGCTGGCCAGGGACAGGTTGAAGCCACAGTATTTCAGTCTCGGTTCCAGTAACCGATGATCGTCCAGCCAGCTCAGGGTCTGGAGAATAACCTGCCGGTCAAGGCGCTTGGCCAGGTCAAAGCGTTCGGCGATGGGCAGGAACTGCTCCGGGAGCAGCCAGTCCTGGCCTTCGGCCTCACCCGGAATCCGGCACAGGATCTCAATGTGATCGCCCCAGGTGGCACTGGCAACCGGCTTCATGGCCTGGAATTCCAGTGTCAGGGCATTGTTTTTCAGGGCCTGACGGATCTGCTCCAGTCGTTGGCCGGTCTGGCCATCGTCGTCCTGATGGCTGACAGCATGGGCGGTATGGATGCGGTTCCGGCCGGAGGTTTTGGCGGTGTGGCAGAGGTCGGCCGCCTGCACCAGAATCTGCTCCGGATCCCCGGGCACCTCTTTTTCCAGGATCAGCAGGCCGCCACTGGCGGTGGTCTGCAATGACTGGCCCTGCCACTCGAAGACGAAGTCACCGATCTGTTGCAGGATATCCTGGGCAATCCTGCGGGCCCGGGGTTCGGGGCAATTCTCAATGAGCAGGGCAAAGGTGTCGCCAGACAGCCGTGCCAGGGCATCCCGTTGCCGGACCCGGACGCCAAGATTGCCGGCCAGCTCGCGCAGGTACCGGTCGCCGGTGCCGGTGCCCGCCAGTTCATTGAAGTGTTCGAACTTGTCGAGATCCAGGTAAAGCAGGCTGTGGCAGGCGTCGCGCTGGCTCTGTTGCTCCAGCATTCGTGCCAGCCGGGCAATGAATTCCCGGCGATTGATCAGGCCGGTCACCGGGTCGTGTCGAATCCGGTAGTCGCTGCGAGCGCTGTGGCTGACTTTATGGCTGATGTCCCGGCCCACATGCACGGCACCCAGGACGTCGCCCTGGGGGGTGGCCAGGCGCTGGTAATGAAATTCATACACCGGGAGCTCCCGCTCCTGCTGCGCCAGGGGCATCTCCAGCACAAAGCTGTCCCGCTCGAACGCCCGTTGCCACAGCCGCTCCATCAGCCGGCGCTCGTTCGGGAAGTCGGCCAGCAGTTGCTTCAGGTTGTCGCCGGCACCGGGCTGGACGCCAAAGGTATGGGCGAAGTGCCGTGCGTAGGCGGGATTGCAGTGCAGCAGGGTCAGGTCCGGGTCAACCGCGGCCACCAGGTCCGGGGTGGCCTGGGTGGTGGCCGATAGCATCTGGCTGACACGCTGGCGCTCCTGTTCCCGCGTTATTTCGCGGGTCCGGTTCACCAGGGTGCCGCCCAGCCGCTGGGCCTGGCCGCCGTTTTTCAGCGCACGACCGTTGAGCGTGACGCTGCGCAGGGCCTGTCGGGCGGTCAACACCTGGAGGTCGAGCGAAAACGGCTCCCCGGTGCGGATGCAGCGGCGAAACAGTGCCCGGACCCGGGCCTGGCCGGTCTGGCAATAGAACAGCGCCTGTTCCGGGGTAATGTCGGTGCCCGGGCGGAGTTCCAGCAGTTGGTAGACGCCCTCGGTCCAGGTCATCCGGTTGTTGGCGATGTCGAGCTCCCAGATGCCGAAGCCGGCGCTGCTCTCGGCGGAGCGCAGCAGGCGGGCATCCATGGCGGAATTGTCCCGGTGGGCAATCAGCGCATTGGCGGCTTTGTCGGCGTCGCGCGTGGCCTGGCGCAGGCTGAGGCTGGCCGTGTAGAAAAAGCCTTCCTTGTGGCGAAACGTCACCAGCACGTTCTGGCCGCTTTCAATGCGGTGACGATTGGCTGGGGCAAAGGGGTCGTCCTCCCGGGATGCCAGCACGCGGTGTACCATCTGGCCTTCCAGTTCCGCCGGCTCATACCCCAGCACCGATTCCGCATGATGGTCGGCAAACACCACTCGGCCCTGGTCGTCAATGCGCAACACGGTTCTACGCTCACCAGCCCTGGCCGGGCCGGGCTGTTCGGAGCGGTAGCGATGAATCACGAATTCTTTCACAACGGGTAAGCCTCGGCTGAACGGCGATGAGCGAGGGCTCGCGGGAGCTGGTGTGCGGTCATCGCTTTTCTTTTATTATCGATTTTGCCACGATGCGTTCATCATACTGATTATCATACCGGAAAGAACCTCTCGCCCTGGAGTCACCGATGAGTAGCCAAGGAAGCGGACTGGACCCTTGACCACACCTGCCGCCCCGATTCTCCTGGATTTTGAGGAGGGAATTGATCGTAAAACCCTGCGTCGACTGCGGGATCGGTTTCTCGTGGTTAATGGCCAGCGCTGGCAACGGGCGCATTCGGCGCTGACCTACCGCCAGCAGATGGTGCTGGAGCTTCTGCCCCTGGTGTTTCACCTCAACCATCCGGCCCTCCCGGGCTACCTGGATGGCGATTGCCCCTACGGCCTGAGCCATTACCAGCCCTCGGAGCTGACCCTGAACGCCGCCCGCCGTCTGGCCCGGACCTTCAGCCTGAAAGATGAGGGCCGGCGTAAGCCGGACCTTGACGCCCTGTTCCTGATGGGCAGCCCCGGCACGCTCGGGCACTCGGTTGCCAGCGACCTGGACCTCTGGCTCTGCCATCGGGATGATCTGTCAGAGCGCGGTGTCCGCTGCCTTGAGCGCAAGGCCGACAAGTTGTCGGCGTGGGCCTCCTCGTTTGGGGTTGAGCTCCATGTCTTTGTGTTCTGTGCCGCCGACTGGCGGGGGGGCCGGCAACGGGTGGAAGTCGAGGGTGAGAACTGTGGCAGTGCCCAGCATTTTCTGCTGCTGGACGAGTTTTACCGCACCAGCATCCACCTCGGCGGATGCTACCCACTGTGGTGGCTGATTCCATCGGATCACGAGCACCGATACCACGACTGCAAGAGCCAGCTGGTGGAGTGCCGGTTCATCCGTGGCAACGAGTACATTGATTTTGGTCCGGTGCCGTCGATTCCGGAGTCGGAATTTCTGGGTGCCGGTGTCTGGCAGCTGTACAAAGGCATCGATGCGCCCTGGAAGTCCATTCTCAAACTGTTGCTGATTGAGTGCTACGCCCAGACCGGGCACCAGCCCCTGTTGTCCGGGGTGTTCAAGCAGGCGGTGTTTGACGGCCGTACCGATGCCGACGAACTCGACCCCTACGTGCTGCTGTATCAGCGCCTGGATACCTGGTTGAAGGCCGGAGGCGCCTCGTCGCGTCTGGATCTCGTGCGTCGCAGCCTGTATCTCAAGGCCGGTTTGCCGCTGACCCGGACCGAGGCCGCCGCCGGGCAATGGCGAGGGCGGCTGCTGCGGCAACTGGTGGACGACTGGGGCTGGCCGGAATCCCGGCTGCATGAGTTGGACAACCGGCAGCAATGGCGCGCCGAGGATGTTGCGACGCTGCGCCGGGCCATGGTTTCCGAGTTGACCCACAGTTACCGGATGCTGTCGCGGATGGCCCGGGAGCATGGTACCCGGTCTGCCATCAGCGCCAGTGATATCAATCTCCTTGGCCGGAAACTGTACGCCGCGTTCCAGCGCAAGGCCGGCAAGATTGAACAGTTGAACCCGGGCCTGGCGCCGTCGCTGGCCGAGGAGAACCTGTCCTTTCACCATCAGTCGGAACAGGGCGGTGACAGTGACGGCTGGCTGTTGTACCGAGACCTGGAAGACCCGGGTGACGCCTTCTGGCAGCCGGTTATCCGACGATCCGGTAACCTGACCCAACTGATGGTGTGGTGCTATTGCAACGGCCTGCTGACCCGGGCTACCCGGCTGAATGTGCGCTCCGGGCACAGCGTGGCCTCCGTCAGTGAGCTGAAGGAGATGCTGGATGCGCTGGCAAGCTTCTTGTCCGTTCCCATAGAGCCCGCCGGGCGGGAAGCGCTGTCCCGGGGGGTACGCCCCTTGCGCAACCTGCTGCTGGTGAATGTCGGTGTCGACCCTCAGGCCCATCTGACGGAAAAAGGCCTGCACAAGCTCAGTGCCCGGCACGATTCGCTCGGGTTCAGCGGTGGCCGGGACAATCTGGTCATCACCATCGACCAGATCACCTTCAACAGCTGGCACGAGGTCAGCCTGCAACATTATGCCGCCGGCGATACCCTGATTCAGTGTCTGAAAAATGTCCTGGCGTCGGTGGCGCTGAACCCGTCAGGGATTCCCGATGTTGAGGTGCACAGCCACAACCGGGGTCACGGCGGGGCCATTGCCCGCCGGGTGCGGGAGTTGTTCGGCGATGTCCTGCGTTCGTTCTTTGCCGGAGGGGCGGGCCCCCACGCGCTGCGGTACGTGATCGAGATGGACCGCCGCTACTTTCTCCTGCTGTTCAATGGCCTGGAGCCCGGATTTATTGCGCTGGACAGCCGGGAGGCGTTGCTGGAGTGTCTGGCCCAGCCCCAGGAACGCTACCTGCCGGTGGTGCTTGATCGCCAGGCACTGCTGGAAGACCCCGCGCTCAGGGCGGTCTGTGATGCCAGTGGGCCGGATACGGTTCAGGTGTTCTACAGCCTCCGGGGTGATCAGGCGAGGGTCTGGGTGATTGATGAGCTGGGTTCCCTGGTCAGTTGGGTGCAGTCGGTCAGCCATCGGCGCTACCTGCTGACGCCGCTGCTGCGTTTTCTGGAAAATCTGGTGGAGCGACGCGTGTTGCGCCAGACCGGTACGTCGCTGGCACAGGCCGGCGTGCAGTGTTACGAAGTTGTGGCCCGGGACGGCCACTGGCGCGCGGAATACCGGCCCGATGCGGATACCGGAACGCTGCTGCCGGGCCTTGAGGTGCAGGCCGTTGGCGTGCAGGAAGGCGACAGCCGCCTGCGGTTTGATATTTTCTGCGCTGACCAGGAGTTCACCGTTCAGGAATACGGCGACCAGTTGATTCCGGCCGTGGCCCACTACATCCATTCCCTGCGCCCGAGCGGGGAGCCCTACCCGGTGTATCTGACGGATGTGCATCTGCCCCACGACCTCGACCCTCAGGTCTATCAGCAGGATATCCAGACCAGTCAGTATCTGTATTACCGGAGGACTCTGGAGGAATCCCTGAACCGCCAGCTCGGAGCACTACCCTAGTGTCTGTTCTCGCCGTCGGGGTTGCCCGTCAGGTATACTGCGTCCATTGTGAACTCAGGGGTTGCAAGCATGCGTGTGTGGACATGGCCGGCCTTGGTGCTGATCGTAATGACCGTCCTTGCCGGTTGTGGTCAGAAGGGCGCGTTGTACCGGGAAGACCCGGCGGATTCCGCCGGCGTGGAAGCCAGTGCCAGCGATCAGGATGCTGACGGGACTGCCGGCCCGCGCGACCGGAACCGGGATGGCTCTCAGGGTCCGGGCATCGACCCCGCTTAACGAATCAGGAAGCTCATGGATCATTTCAACTACCGCGACGGTGAACTGTTCGCCGAGGACGTGGCTGTTTCCGCCATTGCCGAGCGTTTCGGAACGCCGGCGTATGTGTATTCCCGGGCCACGCTGGAGCGCCATTACCGCGCCTACGACGAGGCTCTGAAGCATCACCCGCATCTGGTCTGCTATGCCGTCAAGGCCAACAGCAACCTGGCGGTTCTGAACGTGCTGGCCAGACTGGGCGCCGGTTTTGACATCGTCTCGGCCGGGGAGCTGGAGCGGGTGCTGCGCGCTGGCGGCGACGCCGGCAAAGTGGTGTTTTCCGGGGTTGGCAAGCAGCCGTGGGAAATGAAGCAGGCGCTGCAAGCCGGTGTCCGTTGCTTCAACGTGGAGTCCGACACCGAGCTTGACCGTTTGAATGCGGTGGCCGGAGAGCTTGGCGTCAAGGCGCCGGTATCCCTGCGGGTAAACCCGGACGTGGATGCCGGCACCCATCCCTACATCTCCACCGGGCTGAAAGAGAACAAGTTCGGCATTGATATTGCCGAGGCACCGGAGGTTTATGCCCGGGCCGCAGCCCTGCCCAACCTGGACATCCGGGGTGTGGATTGCCATATCGGCTCCCAACTGACGTCGGTTTCACCGTTTCTGGATGCCCTGGACCGGGTGTTGGCACTGATTGATACCCTGGCCAGTCGCGGGATCACGATCCACCACCTCGACATGGGCGGTGGTCTGGGGGTGACCTACAACCAGGAGCAGCCACCGCAGCCTTCGGATTATGTGACGGCGCTGGCAGGGCGCCTTGGCGACCGGAACCTGGAGCTGATTCTCGAACCGGGTCGTTCCATCGCCGCCAACGCTGGCATCCTGCTGACCCGGGTCGAGTTCCTGAAGCGCACCGCGCATCGCAATTTTGCGATTATCGATGCCGCCATGAACGACCTGATCCGGCCGGCGCTCTACAGCGCCTGGCAGTCCATTATCCCGGTATGTCCCCGCCAGGACGCCGAGGAGCTGGCCTGGGACCTGGTTGGGCCGGTGTGCGAGACCGGGGATTTCCTGGGCAAGGACCGCAATCTGCGTCTGCGCTCCGGTGATCTGCTGGCGGTGCGGTCCGCCGGGGCCTATGGCTTTGTCATGAGCTCCAACTACAACACCCGTAACCGACCGCCGGAGCTGATGGTGGACGGGGACCAGGTGCATGTGGTGCGCCGCCGGGAAACCCTCGAAGACCAGCTTGCGCCTGAAAGCTGTTTGCCGGCATGAGCGGAGGTCCGGAGATGAATCAGCAGCGACGAAGCCAGGGGCCCTCTCTGCGGTTTACCAAAATGCACGGTCTGGGCAACGACTTCATGGTGGTGGATGCGATCAGTCAGCCCTTCCGGATGCGACCCGAGCTGATCCGCGAGCTGGCGGACCGGCATTTTGGCATCGGGTTCGACCAGTTGCTGGTGGTGGAACCACCCGGGCTGCCAGACGTGGATTTCCGGTACCGGATTTTTAACGCCGACGGCTCGGAAGTCGAGCAGTGTGGTAACGGTGCCCGCTGTTTTGCCCGCTTTGTACGGGACCAGCGCCTGACCAACAAGAAAGTGATTCGCGTCCAGACCGCCAAGGGCGTTATTGAGTTGCGGGTCGGCAAGGACGGACTGGTCATGGTCAACATGGGGGTGCCGGAACTCAATCCGCCGGCCATCCCGTTTGCCGCCGACCGCCGCAAAGACGTCTATACCGTGGATGTCGACGGCGACGTGGTTGAGCTCAGCGCCGTCTCCATGGGCAATCCTCACGGGGTCATCCTGGTAGAGGATGTCGATACCGCGCCAGTCTCGACCCTGGGGCCGAGGCTGGAGACGCACCCCCGCTTCCCGGGCCGGGCCAACATCGGTTTTCTGCAGATTATTGATCGCAGCCTTGTCCGTCTTCGGGTGTTTGAGCGTGGCTCGGGGGAAACCCTGGCCTGCGGCAGCGGTGCCTGTGCGGCGGTGGTCGCCGGGTGCTTGCGTGGCCTGCTGGAGCCCCGGGTTGAGGTTGAGCTGCGAGGCGGGCGGCTGGTCATCGAATGGCGGGGTGAAGGGTCCCCTGTTATGATGGAAGGGCCTGCAACCAGCGTATTTGAGGGGCAGTTACGGCTGCCGGGTGAATCCAGTGGCCGTCGGCGCAAGGGCGGACGCCCGCCCAGACAACGGTCCTGAACGTCGGGAGAACACGATGACAGAGCAAGCGGCCCGCCAGAAGGCCGGGGAACTGACCCGGGAATCCGTGGCAGAGTACCTGCGTGACCATCCGGATTTCTTTGTCGATCAGGATGAACTGCTGCGAAGCCTGACGCTGCCCCATGACAGCGGTCGGGCCATCTCCCTGGTCGAGCGGCAGGTGCACCTGTTCCGGGAACAGCGCGACACCCTGCGCCGTGAGCTCGTCGAGCTGCTGTCCATTGCCCGCCACAATGACCGGCTATTCGAGAAGAGCAAGCGCCTGCTGATGCAGGTGATTGAAGCCCGGAACCTGAACGAAATGGCGGCCGCCATTGACGACAGTATCCGGGGAGATTTTGGTCTGGATGCGGCCTCGATACTGCTGTTCACCGACCAGGCCCTGCCGGAGGTGTCCCAGGGTGCCCTGCATGTCGTCAGCCCCGGGCAGGCCGAGGCCCGGTTGGGTAGCCTGCTTGACGGTGAGCGGGCCGTTTGCGGGCAGTTCCGGGAAGCCGAGCGTGAATTCCTGTTTCCCGACCGGGAAGACCCCATCGCCTCGGTGGCCCTGGTGCCGCTCCGGCATGATGAACTGGTTGGGGTGTTCGCGGTGGGCAGTTGCCAGCCCGGGTATTTTGACCAGAGCATGGGGTCACTGTTCCTGAGCTACATTAGCGACACGCTCAGCCGGTTGCTGCCGCCCATGGTGCTGAGGCACACCACGCCAGCGCCGGTGGCGGATATGGCAACGGAGCCCCGCTAGGGTGGTGCCTGACAGGGCTGATCAGGCAGAGCCGTCAGAGGCCCTGAGCAGGCCCCTGGACGACTTCATTCGCCACCTGTCGTCGGAAAAACGTCATTCCCCCCGCACCTGCGACAGTTATCAGCGTGACCTGATCCGACTGAGTGTCTGGCTGACCCGGCAGGAGCATGGCGACTGGTTGCGCATCACCCGTCATGACCTCCGTCGCTACGTCGCCGTCCTGAGCCGGGAAGGGCTTGATGGCCGAAGCATTGCCCGCCATCTGTCCGCCATTCGCCGGTTTTACCGGTACCTGCTGCGGGAGCAACTGGCCACCGACAACCCGGCGCTGGATATCCGGGCGCCCAAAAGGGGCCGGCGGTTACCGGGCGTGGCCGACGTCGATCAGTTGAATCACCTGCTGGATGCAACCCCGGACGATCCCCTGGAAGTACGGGACCTGAGCATGTTTGAACTGATGTACTCCTCCGGGTTGCGGTTGGCGGAAGTTGCCGGGCTGGATGTCGGGTCTGTGGACCGGGTCGGAGGCGAACTCCGGGTGGTGGGCAAGGGCGGAAAGGAGCGGCTGCTGCCAGTGGGCCGAAAAGCATTGCAGGCCCTTGAGGCCTGGCTGCCGCTGCGCGCAGGGCTGGCACCGGAACACGAGAAGGCCCTGTTTGTCAGCCGGCGGGGAAGTCGCCTGAGCCATCGCAGTATCCAGTCCCGGCTGAGTCGCTGGGGGCTGGCCAAGGGCGCTGACCAACGCCTGCATCCACACTTGCTCAGGCACTCCTTTGCCAGCCATATGCTGGAGTCCAGCGGAGACCTCCGGGCCGTTCAGGAACTGCTGGGGCATGCGGACATTGCCACCACCCAGGTCTATACTCACCTTGATTTTCAACATCTGGCCCGGGTTTATGATCAGAGCCACCCTCGCGCCCGCCGCCGGGGTGAGGCACTCGCCACAGGGACGACATTGAAGAAACAGGAGTAATCGATGGCATCGGATCAATCCTGGAAGGAAAAGTACCTTCAGGAGCTCGAATCGGCCGATCACCGGGAGCAGCAGTGGAAGGCGGAGCGTCACACCCTGGAGCGGATGCTGGTTCGGACCTGCCTGGCGTCGGAGGGTCAGACCCCTGAGCTGGACCGCCTGCTCGCCCGGGTGCGCAGTGACCTACGAAAAAAACAGGTGAACATCGAGGCCTGGCAGGAACTGCAGGAGCAGATCGACCGCCAGATCACGCTGCTGGACGAGCGGCCGCCCCAAGCCGCAGAGCAAAGGGCTGGTGCCACGGCGGCCCCGGGTTCTGAGCCGGAATCGCCTTCCGAAGCGATCACCCTGTCCGGAATGCCCGACGAATGCACCGACGACGCCAACAGCTTGCGATTGCGGATGGCCCGTCGTATCGGCCAGTTGTTGGGGCAGATGCTGACCCAGGTCTCCCTCGATACGGCGGCCGAGGCCCGGGCCCGCGATCTCCAGAAATCACTGTTGTCCAGCGACAACTGGGGCGAACTCCGGGAAGGCCTGAATCACGTGGCGGAACTGGTGATTGCCGCCGTCACCTATGGCCAGCGGGAATTCGAGGCCTTCCTTCAGCGTCTGGACCAGCGCCTGGATACGCTGCGCCAGCATTTTTCCGAACAGTCCCAGGCCCAGTCCGGCCGCCGTGAGGCTTCGGACGCCCTCGACCGCGAAATCCGTGAGGAACTGGCGCAAGTGGGGCAGGCGGTCCAGAACAGTCAGGATCTTCAGGATCTGAAACCGTCGGTCAGCCGCAACCTGGAGTCCATCGGGGCGGCGATCGGACGCTTCCGGGCCGGGGAATCGGAACGGGAGGCGCTGCTCGCCGACCAACTGGCGGCCATGGAGGAAAAAATCGCGGCCATGGAAGCCCACTCCGAACAGATGCAGGAGCAGGTGCGTAAGGAACGTCGGCGGGCGATGACCGACCTGCTCACCCAACTGCCCAACCGAGAGGCCTGGCAGGAACGTCTGTCCTTCGAATTTAATCGGTGGCAACGCTACCACAACCCGCTGACCGTCGGTGTGCTGGATATCGATCTGTTCAAGCGAATCAACGACTCCTATGGCCACAAGGCCGGTGACCGGGTTTTGCAGCTGGTGGCACGGGAATTCAGAGAGCGGCTGCGGACCACGGATTTTGTCGCTCGTTTTGGCGGCGAGGAGTTTGTGTTGCTGTTCCCGGAAACCGGGGCGGAAGACGCCCGGGCCGTGGTCGATAAACTCCGGAGTCACGTCGGTGCGCTGCCGTTCCATTTCAGCGGTGAGCCGGTCAGGATTACTTTTTCGGCCGGGCTGACTGCGTTCAGCCCGGGCGATAGTGAGGATTCTGTGTTCGATCGCGCTGACCGGGCGCTTTACCTGGCCAAGGACAGGGGGCGGGATTGCACTGTGATCGGCGATTCAGCGGCAGGCTAATGGCGCATCATCGCGTCCAGCTCGTCGATGATCTCGGCCCAGTCGCTGTCATCCTCCAGTCCCTCTTCCAGGAAGTGCGACTGGCTTTCGGACCAGAACGGCGCATCCTGCAATGCAATATCCCGGGGCAGGGGTGAATGGCGGCTGACGAAGTCTTCAATGCTCTGTTCATCCGAGGCCAGTCCCAATTGTTCGAACAGGGTGGTAAGGCTGTGTTTGCTGGTGTCCATGGGTTGATTCTCCCGGCGGCGGTTGACCTGAATGAAATCAGGGGCGTTTGCAGGTATTGTCCCCAGAAATGTAGCGGAACCCTTGAGGATATCCAGTGAAGGTCACCCTTCTCCTTTGTCTGTGTTGGTTTCTGGTCGTCTTTCAACCCCGGGCCCTGGCCGATCCGCCACAGGTGTCGCCGGCTCCGGTCCTCGGTAGCGAGGACCTCACCTGGCTGGCCGGCCAGTCAGGCTTCAGGATTGGTGTAACTGACGGTCAGGTTCCGCTGGTGTTTGATACCGGTGACGGCAATCTGGCCGGCACCTACATCGATTATCTGGCCCGGCTGTCGGACAAGCTTGGCGTGCCACTGCAGCCGGTGGTACTCGATGACCCCCCGGCGTCTGCTGAGCCGGCTGAAGCACCGGCCCCGGACGCCGTTCTGACCACCTGGCTGCCAGGCTCGCCCGTACCCGAAGGTGTGCGCCTGACAAAGCCCCTGATGTCACTGACCTACGGCCTGTTCGTGAGTGCCGGCGACGCCTCGATTCGCTCCCTGGCGGACCTCGAAACCAACCGCATCGCGGTCATTGAAGGTGATGACAACCAGTACCCGTTACTGGATACCGTTGATACCTTCACCCCGGTCCCGGTCGAGAGCGTCGGCGAGGCCGTCAGCCAGGTTCTGTCCGGGCAGGCCGACGCCTTTCTGGGGCCTTTGCCGGTGGTATCGGACTACCTCCAGTCGGCCATGATCAACGGTATCGGCCTGTCGGTTCTACTGGATCAGAAGTCGGTGGAGGTCGTGCTGCAGGTGCCCGCCAGCAACGATCGTCTGTACCGGGTCCTGAACCAGGCCATTGCCGCGATCAGCCACAATGAGCACCGGGTGATCCGTCAGTCCTGGCTGCAATCGGGACTGCCGGAGCTGGAAAAAAGCGGTCTTGAATTGTCCGCCAGTGATCAGGCGTGGCTGAAGGCACACCCGAGTCTGCAGGTGGCGTTCCGGTCGGACTGGCCGCCCTTCGAGTACACCCAGGACGGTCGCGCCACCGGGCTGGTGCCGGATCTGGTGGCGCGGCTGGAAACCGAGCTCGGGGTACGCTTCGAGTCGCAGCTGACCGAGAGCCGGATGGCCGCCGAGCAACGCCTGAACGCCGGCGAGGTCGATATTCTGCCTGCAGTCTCCCGGACTCCCCGCACCGAGCAGTCGTTCCTGTTTACCCGGGCCTACCTCACCGTGCCGATTGCCCTGGCGATCCGCGACGACGGCCGGTTCATCGGCGATTTGCGGGAATTGCGGAGTGAGCGGGTTGGCGTGGTCAATCGCCACGCCGCCCACGATTACCTTTTGATCAATCACCCAGACCTGAACCTGTATCCGGTCGACAATGTGGAGGATGGTTTGCTGGCGCTGTCCAATGGTGATCTGGATGTGATGGTGACCCACATTCCGGCGGTCAGCTACACCGTGGCCCGCCTGGGCTTGTCCAACCTCCGGATTACCAGCATTACGCCCTATCAGTACGACCTTCGCCTGGCCGTGCGCAAGGACAATCCGGAACTGCACCGGATCCTGAACAAGGCGCTGAGTAACCTGGATTCCATGGCGACCGAGGCCATTTACAACCGGTGGATTCACCTGGATATCGAGCAGGAAACCGATTACACGGTGGTACGCCGGGTGGTGCTCATTGCCGTTGTCGTGGTTCTGATCTTTCTGTACTGGAATCGCAAGTTGTCCCGGGAAGTGGACGAGCGTATCCGTTCCGAGAACGCCCTGCGCCGAAGCGAAGACGATTTGCGGGCCGCCAAGCTGGAAGCCGAGCGTCTCGCCCGGGAAGCGGAGGCGGCGAGCCTGGCCAAGAGCGAGTTCCTGGCCAATATGTCCCATGAAATCCGGACGCCGATGAACGCCGTCATCGGCTACAGTGACCTGCTCAGCAACAGTGTCACCGATCCCCAGCAGCGTAATTATCTGGACGCCATTCGGGCCGGCAGCCGGAGCCTGCTGATGCTGATCAACGATATCCTGGACCTGTCCCGGATTGAGGCGGGCAAGATGCGCCTCGATTATTCGGCGGTTTCCGTGCGCCGGCTGCTAAGTGATGTCCGCCATATTTTCGATCTGCGGGCCCGGGAGCAGGGGATTACCCTGGAGGTGAGTGTCGACTCCCGAATGCCATCGGCCATGATGCTGGATGAAACCCGGCTCCGGCAGGTACTGTTCAACCTGGTGGGTAACGCCATCAAGTTCACCCACGACGGCGGTGTAACGGTGCGCGCCACTGCCAGACCCCTGAAGCCCCGAAAAGAGGGCGATGAGGCGGCCAGGGGCAGTGCCGAGCGGCAGTACTACAAGCTTGTGGTGACCGTAAAGGATACCGGGATTGGTATTGCCCAGGACCAGCGGGACCGGATTTTCGATGCCTTTGAACAGCAGGAAGGGCAGAATACCCGCCGATACGGCGGCACCGGCCTGGGCCTTGCCATCAGCCGAAAGCTGGCCCGGATGATGGGCGGAGAGCTGGAAGTGGACAGCGAGCCCGGCGCCGGGTCGGTGTTTACGGTTACCCTGCCCAGGGTGGCGGCCACCGTGGAGGAAGTTGATGACGATGGGGAGCCAAAAGAGGCTGAACGTTTGCTGGCGCAGACCCTGAGCATGCAGGAGCGTGGCTGGCTGCGGGAGCAGCTGGCATCGGACTTTGGTGGCGAATGGGAGACCGTTCGGGAAAGCGGAGATCCTGAGCAGATGAAGGACTTTGCCCGCCGGGTCGTGGCCTGGGGGCAGCGCTTCCGTTCCAGCTCGGTGACCCGTTATGGCGAAAAACTGCTGGCCGATGTGGAGGCGTTCAATCTGGATGCCGTCAACAGCGCTCTGGACGCGTTTCCCAAGTTACTTGGCCGGGACGGCTGACTACAGACAGTCGAACTGGGTTTGTCGGTCGAAGGCCACCGAGACCATGTCGTAGCCGGACTCGGTAAGGCTGCGAATGAGTTCGCGATCCCTGAGCAGGGTTGTGCAGATTTTATGGACGCTGGCCTGCAGTTGGTCGACGGGCGGCTCGCTCCGGGCGAAGCGGAAATCCACGATCAGGTATTTTCGCTCAACCGTTGCCGACGTGGGAATGTCTTCGCGTTCGACGCTTTCATAACCAATATAGGTCGCCTGATCCTGTGGGAAGACCTGGCTCATCAGTACATCGAGGTTTTCCCCATGGGCGGGCACCGCCAGGACCAGCAAGGCCGCAAGCGCCGGGCGAGAGAAGCGTTGTGTGATCATGGAGGGCCGCTCCCTGGTGGCAATCCGTTCAAACCGTAACCAATTGTAACGGTTGGTTACAATGGATTATTGCAGAGTCTGTCGCATTTTGCGCGATATGTGCCGGGCATTTTTCAATTGTTTGCAGTCTGCACCTTTATGCCGTGAATCGGGGTGGTGCCTGACTCCCGGTCGGAGACGCTATCAACTATCATTGGATAAAACCAGACAGTAAAGGGGAAAAGGCATGTTTCAGCTCGTCTTCAAGGGAGAGTGCCAGCCGGGAACCGACCCGACGGCTGCGCGCGCCAATGCCCGGGCCCTGTTCAAGGCCAGCCCTGAGCAGGTGGAGCGGATGTTCAGCGGTGCGCCGGTGGTGATCCGTAACAAGCTGGAAGAGGCGCAGGCAGAGAAGTACCGGGCGGTACTGAAAAAGCATGGCATGGTTGCGTACGTTCAGGCCATGCCGGGAGCCACGCCAGCGCCCGCCACTCCTGAGCCGGCGCCCGCTGCTGATACCGGTCGTTCCGTGGAACCGGCTCAGGCGCGCAAGCCGGAGCCGCCCACGACCGAGCCCGGGGAGCGCTTGCCCGTGGCAGGCGACAAGGTGGATGACATTCTCGCCGGCTCTGGCCTGGGGCTGGACCCGGTCGGCGTGACCCTGGCTCAGCCCAGTGAGGTGTCGCCTCCCATGTTCCAGCATCTGGAAGAATGGACGTTGGCACCGGCAGGTACCGATCTGGGTGTTGAACGGGATCTGCCGCCACCGCCGGTACCGGACGTATCGCATCTGTCACTGGCGGACGACGACGGCAAGCCCACATGATTCGCGACCTGTGAGGCCCTTCATCCGGCGCCTCAGGCTGCTGCTCCTCGGCCTGCTACTGGCACCGGTGGCCGTGCCTGCTGACGAGCGGCCCACCGTCGGGCTCGTGCTCAGTGGCGGTGGGGCCAAGGGCATGGCTCATGTCGGCGTGCTGCGAGTGCTGGAAGAAATGCACATCCCTGTTGATATCGTGGTGGGCACCAGCGCCGGGTCGGCCGTTGGCGCGCTCTATGCGTCCGGTATGTCGGTGGCCGATATCGAGCGGCGATTCATCGCGATGGACTGGCTGTCCAGTTTTCAGGACGATCCCGGCCGGGTCTACAAGCCGGTTCGCCGCAAGCAGGGGGAATGGCGCTTTCCGGTGACGCCGGGGATTGGTGTCCGTGCCGATGGCCTACATGTGGGCGGCGGCATTATTGCCGGGCAGAACCTGGGCTTTATTCTCAACGAGCTGACCCGGAATGCCACTCTGGTGGAGGATTTTGACCATCTGCCCATCCGGTTTCGGGCAGTGGCCACCGATCTCGGTACCGGGCAACCTGTCGCAATTGGCCGTGGCAACCTGGCCGAGGCGATTCGCGCCAGTATGAGTATTCCCGGCGTTTACGCACCGGTGGAGCGCAACGGCCAGTTGCTGGTGGACGGCGGTGTGGCCAACAATTTGCCGGTCAGTGTCGCCCGCGACCTGGGGGCCGAGGTGGTCATTGCCGTCGATATCACCGATGCACTCCTGGACACCAGCGAGCTGCGGGAAGCCTTTTCAGTGGTCGGCCAACTGACCACGATCATGACCCGCCGTAATACCGAGCAGCAACTGAGGCTCCTGAACGAGCAGGATGTACTGATCCGGCCGGACCTCCAGGGTTATGGTTCTGCCGATTTCTATAACGCACCGGTGCTGTTTGAACTGGGTGCCAGCGGTGCCCGGAACCACGCCGTGGAGCTCCATCCGTTGTCGGTGTCGTCTGAGGAGTGGGCGGCCTACCAGGCGCGTCTGGCATCCGGCTCCGGGCAGGTGGGGCCGGTGGTGGCCATCGAGATTGAGCAGGGTCGCCGGCTGACACCGGACTTTTTACGGGAGCGGATTCGTCAGAAAACCGGGGAGCCTCTGGATGTGGCGCAGTTGGAAGCGGACCTGAAACGGATCTATGGCCTGGGTTACTACGAGACGGTTTCCTATTCACAAGCGCCGGCGCCGGGTGGTACCCGCCTGACCATTCGGGTTCAGGAGAAAAGCTGGGGCCCGAACTACCTGTCGTTCGGACTGAACTATGAAGACAACTTCGACGGCGATACCCGTTTCAATCTGGCGACGGCCCTGCGTATGACCGAGCTCAACGCCCTGGGTGCCGAGTGGCAGACGGGCCTTCAGCTTGGCACCGAGCCCTGGGTAAGAAGCCAATGGTATCAGCCGCTGGATTACGGCTACGAGCGTTTCCTGGTGTTGGGGGGCGAGTATACCCGCGATACGTTCAGCGTTTACGACGGCCAGGGAGAACGGGTGGCGGAAGTGGATGTGACGTTTCGCCAGGCCGACCTGGCCGTTGGTCTGGAGCTTGGGGGTAACGCGGAAGTGCGCCTGATGTATGCCCGGGGCTACGCCACGGTCGAAGAGCAACTGGGCCGGCCGGTGGCACCGGAAGACACCGTTCATGAGGGCAACCTCAGCCTGCAATTGGTGCACGATTCCCTGGACGACGCTTTCTTCCCCCACACCGGCGCGTTTGCCGGGCTCCGGGGCCGGTTTGAGCGCGAGGGCCTGGGCTCGGACCGGAAGTTTGACTCGCTGACCGGCATGGTGCTGGGAACCGGGACCTGGCATGGCCTGACGCTGACCGGGCTGGTCTACGCCCATGCGGTTACCCGGGGCGAGCCCGGGATCGAAAACGCCCAGCGTCTGGGCGGGTTTCGCCGGCTGTCGGCTTATGCCCCCGGGCAAATCACCGGCGACAATGCGCTGATGACATCGGTTTACGCCAGTCAGGAGTTTGGCGGCCCCCTGGTGCCCTGGTTTGCCGGCATGGGGCTTGAAGCAGGCAACGCCTGGGAATCCCTGGACCAGGCCAGTTGGGACAGCTCGGTAAAATCCTGGAGTGTGTTTGCCGGGGTGGATACCTTCCTCGGGCCGGTACAGCTGGCCACCGCTTACAACAACGAGGACAACTGGACCGCGTACCTGAACATCGGCTTTGCCTTTACCCAGTTATTCTACTGACCCGGATCACTCACTGTGTCTGTCGGAACTGGTCGAGATGGCATCCAGTACCTGCTGGCATTGCTGCATGGCGTAGCGGTGGAGGATGTTCGCCAGCCGGTCCTCATCCCGGGCCCGAATGGCGCTGATGGACTCTTCCATATGGGCCAGGTTGTCTTCCAGCACCCGGTTGCCACCCTGCTGAAACGCGACAAAAGCGCAACGCCTGGCTGAGGGCCAGAGGTCATCAATGGCGGCCACGATAAAGTAGTTGTCGGCGTAGGCCAGTGATGCCTTGGTGTACTCAATGCCCAGCTCCAGGAAGGTCATCAGGTCGTTTTTTTCGAAGCAGGCCCGCATCTGATCGTGCAGGGACTCCAGCCGATCCATGTCCTCAGGCTGCCACTGCCGCACCAGTTTGCGTCCGGTATGGGTCAGATAGAGCTCCAGGGTTTCGTACAGACTGCGCACGAAATAATCGTCCAGCGGTGTTACGAAGGCGCCTTTCCTGGGCACATTGCGCACCAGGTGACGTTTCTCCAGTAACAGCAGGCCCTCGCGGATTGAACCGTGGCTGACATCCATCTGTTTGGCCATGGCGCCCTCATAAATCCGTTCTCCGGACCGGAGCTGCCCAAAGGCAATCAGGTTTTCAATGTGGCGGGCGACCTGTTCGGTCAGGGTTTCTCTGGGTTTGAACGCGTTCATGCTGGTTAGTCGCTACGGCATACTGGCGGAATCGTAATGGCATAGTCGCACACTCGGCCACGGATTAGCCAGATGGCGACTCAGAGCAGGGGGGCGAGCAGGCGAACCGCCCGGCAGCCCAGCCGAAACACGATGGAGCGGTCCCGGTAGTCGCGTTCGGTCATGCGCCGGCAACTGACGAGGTCTTCCTCGAGCATGGCATGCACGCTGTCGATAAAGCGCCTGGACGTGTTGATGGCGATGATCTCGAAGTTCAGCCGCATGGAGCGGTTATCGAGATTGGCGGTGCCGACAGCCGCGTAACGATCATCCACCAGCAACACCTTCTGATGCATGAATCCGGGCTGGTAACGGTAGATGCCGATGCCGGCCTGACTGGCCTGAACCAGGTAGGAATAGGCGGCCAGCCGGATCAACTGGCTGTCGGATTTTTCCGGAATGAGGATACGCACATCCACGCCCCGCAGCGCCGCCAGTTGCAGGGCATTCATGATCTGGAAGTCGGGCACGAAGTAGGGCGAGGCAATCCAGATCCGGGTGCGGGCGTTGTTGATGCAGTTGAGAAAAAACAGCGTGCAGGTTTCCCAGGTATCGGCGGGTCCCGTGGGGAGTATCAGTACCTGTTCGTCACCCGGGGCATTGTTTTCGGGGGCCCAGTCCAGCTCCGGCACGTCATTGCTGGCCCAGTTCCAGTCTTCCAGCCAGGCCAGTTGCAGGCCGATCACCGCCGGACCCTGTATCTGGCAGTGGGTATCCCGCCAGGGCTCCTGGTCCATGGTGATTCCCAGGTACTCGTCGCCCAGGTTGATGCCGCCCACAAAGCCGACCCTGCCGTCGCACACCAGCAGCTTGCGGTGATTGCGAAAATTGATCTGGAACCGGCGTCGCCGGATGTTACCGTCGCCGAACGAGGCAATCCGGGCGCCGGCGGCGGACAGCTCCCGCAGGTAGGTGCGCGGCAGAAAAACACTGCCGATATCGTCGTACAGAAACCACACATCGACGCCCTGGGCCAGTTTGCGCTCCAGGATCGATTTGATGCGGCGCCCGACCTTGTCCGAGCGGACAATATAGAACTCCAGGAGAATGTACCGGGTTGCGCTCTCCATGGCCTCGAAAAGCGCCTCAAAGGTGGCTGCACCGTCCCGCAACAGGGTGCACTGGTTGCCCTCGGTGAGCGGTTGGCGGCCAAGTTTGCACAGCGCCTGGAGCTCGTCATCGGGTAACTGACGGCCGGGGCCGGGCAGTGAGGTGGTCTGCCGTTCGAACCGGTTCAGCAGGCTGGTCAGCGCCTGGTCGCCCATGCGCCTGGCCTTGACGTAGCCACCGAACCGGTACCGCCCGAACAGGACGAACATGGGGACGGCCAGATAGGGTAGCGCCAGCAGGCCGATGATCCACGCTATCGCACCCTGGGCGGTCCGGTAGGTCAGAAAAATCCGGTAAATACACCACAGGGCGCCGAGATACAGCAGCCCAACGGCGGTTGCCAGCCACGGGAGGTCGGCTATCATTCGGTGGTTGTCCCGGCCAGGTGTTGTGCCCGGTACTGAGCCGGGGCAACGCCGGTCCAGCGTTTGAACGCACGGCTAAAGGCGCTGAGCTCGGAAAATCCGAGCAGGAACGCGATTTCGCCGAGTGCGTAGTGATCATTGGCCACGTAGCGCAGGGCCTTGTCCTTGCGCACCTGTTCCACCAGGTCGTGAAAACTCAGTCCCTCCTTTTTGAGTCGCCGATACAGGGTCTGGCGGCTCATGTGGCACTGGCGGGCCAGGGAGTCGGCGTCGATTTTCTCAGTCGACATCTGCCGGGAGATCAGACGCCGGATCTTGCGGCCAAAAGAGCGCCGGGTCTGCACCCGGGCCAGTAGGGCATTAACCTGCCGCAGGACCGCGGAATAGACGTAGGGATTCCGGTGCGGGATCGGGTGGGCCAGGTGGCGGCTGTGGAAGGCGAGACGGGTTGCCGGGCACCCGAAACGGATATTGCCCCCGAGCAGGGCCTGGTATTCGCTGGCGTAGGCCGGCCGGGGGTGGGCCAGCTCCACCCATTCGGCGCGGATGTCCGGGTGAATGAAGTGCCGGGTGCGGCTTATGGCCGCGGCCAGGGTCCGGTCCATGTCCTGACGGCAGTAGTGCTCGGCTGTGTCTGGCTGCCAGGTGAGGATGGCCAGTTCGCCGGTCTGCTCGAAGCTGAGGACCACCGACTCATTGATCAGCCGGTGCAGGCGCACGTACTGGGTGACAGCTTCGCCGAGGGTATCGCAATTGAAAAAAACGTGGCCGACCAGCCCCATACGTTCCGGGTCCACCACTTGCCCGGCATGCAGGCCGACGCCGGGATCACCGGTTACCCGTTCAGCGTATTGCCAGAGGCGATAGTGGGTATCGGCGGGTATTCGGCGATCCGGGTCCCGCAGCGCGTCGAGGGTCAGCCCGGTCAGCTGTTCCACCCGGGCCTCGTCCACCATATCCCGGCGGCTCAGGTAGTGCACCAGGGCCAGGGTGCCGGAAGCGGCAACGAACGGTGTGCTGGTGTCATCTGCGTGTGCGGCGATCACGGTCTCCGGTCCGTTGGTTAACAGAATGTCATTGGCGCTGGTACAAACTGTCAAGCGAGTGGGACAGGCTGTCAACGGTTAATACTGCATACAACGATAGCATTAACGCATCAGGTTGAAACACTGAACCACCCCGTTGAGGAGGTTTTTATGGAACAGCAGATCTTCGTACCCCATACCGAGCTTGAGCGCAAAAACGTGATTGAGCTTGCCAAGTATCTGGACAGCATCTTCTACTGCTGATCAGACGGGCGTAAAGCCTATGACCTTCAAGCCGGGCCTGTCCCGGTTTTTTTGTGTCCGTCTGCCGTGCCTGCGCCCGGCTTCGGAATAGTCAGCCCCTGGCAGCGTCAACACTTGCTCAGTCTGCTGGCGATGGTAATGTATCCGGTCTGATAAAACCCATTCTGTCCGGAGATTGTCTGCCAATGAGCGTTGAACTGAACCACCGTATCACGGGCGAAGGTGCGCCGCTGATTCTGCTTCACGGGCTGTTCGGCTCCCTGGAGAACCTTGGAGGTATCGCTCGCCGGTTGCAGGACGAATGGCAGATCCATGCCCTGGACCAGCGCAACCATGGCAGCTCTCCGCACACAGAGACCATGGACTACCCGGCCATGGCCGCCGACGTTATTGCCTATATGGATGCCCGGGGAATCGACAAGGCCAGCCTGCTGGGCCATTCCATGGGTGGCAAAGTGGCCATGCAGGTCGCGCTGCAGGCGCCCGCCAGGGTTTCGCGGCTGATTGTGGCGGACATCGCCCCGGTCAGCTACACCCCCCGCCATGACGCCATTCTGGAGGGCCTGAAAGGCATTGACCTGACCCGGGTAGCGTCCCGGCAGGATGCCGACGGCCTGCTGGCGGAGTTTGTCGAGACACTGCCAACGCGCCAGTTCCTGCTCAAGAATCTGGAGCGCATCCCATCGGACGCGCAGACCGACTCCGGACCACGGTTCCGGTGGCGACTGAACCTGCCGGTGATTGATGCCTGCTATGGCAACCTGGCGAAGGCACCGGAGGGTGATGTCCCTTTTGGGGGGCCGGTGCTGTTTCTCAAAGGCGCGGATTCCGCCTATATTCAGGAAAAACACCGGGAGCAGATTCAGTGGCTGTTTCCCGCTGCCCAGTTGCGCATCATTCAGGACACCGGTCACTGGCTCCATGCCGAGAAAGCCGATACCTTCGCCGCGTTGTGCCGTCGCTTCCTGGCGGAAGACCCCCGGTCCTGAGCGCGGGCCGGGCATTTCCAGGGTCTGTCGCCTGTCTGTTAAGGTGAGGCCGGTCGGGCCATGCAAAACGAGTTCAACAACAGGCGGATGCAGCGTATGAAATGGTTGATGGTGGGCTTGCTGGTCGGGTTTCTGCTGCTGGGCAGTTTCCTGTTTGCGCCGTCCCCCATCGACAGCAAAGCCTGGCAGCCGCCAGCGCCACCGCCGCTCACGGGCGTTCTGGCACCCAATGAGCGATTACGGCTGGCGGACCTGCTGGCCCAGGGCCAGGTGACCGGCCCCGAAGATACGGCGGTCAATGCCGAAGGCGTGGTTTACACTGGCACCGCCAGTGGTGATATTGTCCGGATCTTTCCCGATGGCCGGGTCGATACCTGGCTGTCCACCGGCGGACGTCCCCTGGGCATGGCCTTCGACGTCCACGGAAATCTGATTGTGGCCGATGCCTGGAAAGGCCTGCTGGAAATAACCCCGGACGGCAAGCTGACCGTGCTCGCCCGGGAAGCGCAGGGGACCTTGTTCGGGTTCACCGATGACGTTGCCATTGCAGGCGACGGTCGGATTTACTTCAGCGATGCCAGTTCCCGTTTTCATCAGCCGGATTATCGGCTGGACCTACTGGAGATGCGTCCCCATGGCCGGCTCTTGCGGTATTCCCGGAAGACCGGCAAGGCCGAGGTGCTGCTGGGCAACCTGTATTTTGCCAATGGGGTTGCGGTGTCTCCCGGTGGTGACTACGTCCTGGTCAACGAAACCTGGAAATACCGCATCCTGCGCTACTGGATCCGGGGGCCGAAAGCAGGCCAGGCCGAGGTATTTGCCGACAACCTTCCCGGTTTCCCGGACAACCTGGCGTTTGATCGTGAGGGCAGAGTCTGGGTTGCCTTTCCCTCCCTCCGGGATGAACGCGTAGACACGATGCACCGCAACCCCTGGCTTAAGGACCTGGTGGCCAAGTTGCCGGACGCCCTCAAGCCGGCACCCAGGGAGTATGGGCTGGTGGTGGCCTATGATCGGGAAGGGCAGGCTATTGTCAGCCTCCACGATACGCGGGGCACCCACCTCCAGGAGATTACCTCGGTCACTCCCCATGGCGGCTACCTCTACTTTGGTTCACTTCACAACGACCGTGTCGGGCGGCTACCGTTGCAGGCCATTCCGGGGCTTGGAGGCGACACATGACAGTGCGCGATGGGATTGGCTGGGATCTGCAGGATCCCTTTGTAATTGAACTCGTGGTGCGGCAAGAGGATACCGATCGGCTCGGGCACGCCAATAATGTGGTGTATGTACGCTGGCTGGAGGAGGTTAGCTGGGCTCATATCGAGAGCCTCGGCATGACGTGGGCGCTGCATGAAGCCACCGGCAAAGCCATGGCGATCACCCGGACCGAGATTGACTATCTGGCTGCTGCCAATGTGGGGGACCGGCTGCTCCTGGGTACATGGCTGACCGGTTATGATGGCCGCTTCCGATCCTCGCGACAGTTCCAACTGGTGCGTCCCGCCGATGGCAAGACGCTGGTGCGGGCGCTGTCGACCCATGCCTGTGTGAGCTTGAAAACCCAGCGTCCGTCGAGGGCGCCAAAGGCCTTCGCAGAGATTCTGGGGGGCGCGGTGGTTGCCGGCGGCAATTCCCCGAACGTTATCTGAGTCACCATTCCCGGGAACTTCTGCTAGTCTGAACGAAGGCTTGGTGCCTGTTTCCCGTGTTACGTCAGCCTTATTCCGTTAACCCCGATGTCCGGAGATCCCCATGGAAACCACCGTTGACCAGAATGCCCCCTCGTCCATGCGCCATGTGGTTTACGACCGTTTTGGAGAGCGTGACGTCTTGCAGGTGGTGCACTCGGCCCAGCCCGGCCTGACCCCGGGACAGGTGCTGATCCGCGTTCATGGCGCCGGCCTCAATCCGATTGACTGGAAAACCCGCAAGGGGCTCGGCTTTGCCGCCCGGCAGATTGAGCACACCCTGCCCTGGACGCCCGGCTACGATGTCGCTGGAGAAGTGGTTGCCACCGGTAACGATGTGACCACACTCGCGGTGGGGGACCGGGTGATGGGGATGATTGGCTTCCCGGCCGGCGGCGGAGGCTACGCGCAATTCGCGGTGGCCGATGCCGATGAGCTGGCCATTGTGCCCGAGGAACTTGACCTGGTGGTCGCCGGCGCCCTGCCGCTGGCCGCCTTGACCGCGTGGCAGGCCCTGTTTGAGGTGGCGAAGCTGGAATCCGGCCAGAAGATTCTGGTTCATGCCGGTGCCGGTGGTGTGGGCCATTTTGCCGTGCAGTTTGCTCTGGAACGGGGCGCTCACGTGATTGCCACCGCCTCCTCCGGCAATCGCGATTTTCTGGCGGAACTGGGCGTACACGAGGTCATTGACTACCACGATACGGACTTCACCGAGGAGTGCTACGGGCTGGACGTGGTGCTTGACCTGATCGGTGGTGATACCGGCAAGCGCTCACTGCACACGCTGGGCGAAAACGGTGTGCTGGTCACCATTCCGACCGTTACCGCCGATGAGATCATCAGTGCCGCCGAAGGGCTTGGGCTTCGGGCACACGGCATGACGGTCCGCCCCGATGTCTTTCATCTGGATGAGATTGCCGAGCTGATTGAAGATGGTGACGTCAAAGTGCACATTGACCGCACGTTTGCCCTCGATCAGGTGGCACAGGCCCACGAACTCCTGGAAGGCGGGCATGTGCGCGGCAAACTGGTGCTGGACTGCCGGTGAGCTGAGGGTTACTCGCTGGCCGGCTCCTTGTCTTTCCGCTCTTTGCGGGCCTGGGGCGGCACCAGGCTGATCAGCGCCCAGTCGTTTTCCGGCTTCAGGTCTTCCATGCGCCGTACGGGCGCGACGTGGCCCTTGCCATCAAAGGTGAACAGGACCAGCGCATGCTGCTGGTACTTTTCCTGGAAGGTCTTGTAGCTGAACTCCTCACTGAGCTGGGTGGTCTTCACCGAATACCCCTGGCTCGCCAGGCTGGCCAGTTTGGCATAGCTGACGCCATCGAACAGGCCCCGGGTCATCTGGATTTTCTCGGCGGTCTGATGCCGTGCTTTCTGGTCTTGATCACCCTCTGCCAGGCTGAACACACAGCCAACCCCGAACCAGTCCAGGAAGTGGTAGGTGGCCAGGGAATTCATATGCTTATAGGGAGAGATTACCAGCAGGTTGCCAATGCCGGTCAGATCCAGGTGCGTGGAGGCGTGTTCCGATACCGGGTTGCCAAAGTAAACCTGCAGATTCTCCATCCGGGCCTGCTTCACGTTCTCCCAGTTGGTGTCGGCCAGGATCACCGGCACCTCGTATTTTTTCAGGGCGGCCCCGATCATGCGTGCCACCGGGTTGGCCCCGAGGATCAGGAACCCGTATTCCGCCGGTTCGGCCACGTTCAGCAATTGAGCGACTGGCCGCGCCGTCAGGCTCTGTAAGGTGACGGTGGCTATGATCAGCATGAACACCAGCGGCACCAGGGCGCCCGCGCTTTCGTAACCCAGTTTCTGCAACTGAAAGGCAAACAGTGCCGACACCGCAGCGGCCACGATGCCCCTCGGGGCAATCCAGCTGAGGAACAGCTTGTCCCGCCAGCTCAGGGTGGTACCGATAGCGGACAGAAAAATACTGAGGGGGCGCGCCACCAGCATCAGCAGGGCGAGGACAATCACCAGGCCCCAGCCCAGATCAGCGATCGCGGAGAACTCCACCCGGGCGGCGAGGATAATAAACAGAGCGGAAATCAGCAGTACGCTGAGGGACTCCTTGAATTCCAGGATACTGTCGATCGGGACCTGCTTCATGTTCGCCATCCAGATGCCCATGATGGTGACGGTGAGCAGGCCGGACTCATGGGCCAGTTCGTTGGAAATTGCATACACCCCGAGCATGAAGGTGAGGGTGCCGGCGTTGTGAAGGTATTGGGGAATCCAGTGCTTTCGCAGCACAATGCCGTTGAGGTAACCGGCGATGGCGCCAATCAGAAAGCCTACCAGCAGGGTCTTGCCGAAGATGTACAGGGAGTGACCGAAAACGTTGCCCTGGCCCCAGGAGACGATGCCCTCAAACACCAGAACCGCGAGCAGGGCGCCCACCGGATCGATGATAATGCCTTCCCAGCGAAGGATGTTGGCAAGCCGGGCGTCCGGCCTCACCGAGCGCAGCAGCGGGGCGATCACCGTGGGCCCGGTGACAATGGAAATCGCACCGAACAGTAGGGCCACCGCCCAGGACACATCCAGCACCCAGCGCGCCGCCAGGGTACCGATAAGACAGGTGACGACGGACCCCACGGGGATCAGATTGCGCACCATCTTGCCATGGCCACGAATTTCATCGTAGCGCAGGGTCAGACTGCCTTCGAACAGAATGATAGCGACGGCCAGGGAAATTACCGGGAACAGCAGGTCGCCAAACACCACCTCCGGGGCCAGAAAACCGAGCATCGGGCCGGCAGCAATACCGCCGGCGAGCAGAAACAGAATGGCGGGCATCCGCACCCGCCAGGCAAGCCATTGACAGAACAGGGAGAGGACGCCAATGCTGGCGAGAAGCATAACCGTGCTGACAGGCATAGACGTTCAGATCCCTTGAGTCATGATTGCGCGCGCCGGGCAATCCGGTTGAGTAGTCGGGCTGCCGCAAAAAAGCCGAAACTGGCGGTGACCGGGCTGGCGGCACCAAAGCCGGAGGCACAGTCCAGCCGCACCGGGCCGTCATTCGCGGGCTTTTGCAGGCAAACCTCGCCATCACCGGCAGGATACGTGAGCTGCTCCAGTGAGTATACGGCCTCAATGCCAAAGCGGCGCTTGGGGTTCCGGGAAAAACCATAGTCGCGGCGTAGCATATTACGTACTTTAGCCAGCAATGGATCCTGGGTAGTTTTGCTCAGATCCGCCACTTCAATCCGGGTGGGGTCCATTTGCCCGCCGGCGCCACCGGCACAGATCAGGGGGATCTTCCGGCGCTGGCAATGGGCGATCAGGGCGGCCTTGGCTTTGACGCTGTCGATGGCGTCCACCACGCCGGTCATGTCATCGGTCACCAGGTCACTGACGTTTTTAATCGTCAGGAAGCCAAAGTGGGCGCGGATATCGGCCTGCGGGTTGATTGCTTTCAGCCGTTCCGCCATGGCATCGGTTTTGGTGCGTCCGTACTGGCCTTCGAGAGCATGGAGCTGGCGGTTGGTGTTGGACACGCAGATGTCGTCCATATCCACCAGAGTGATGGTGCCAATGCCACTGCGGGCCAGGGCTTCGGCGGCCCAGGACCCGACACCGCCCAGGCCAACAACGGCAATATGGGCCTGCCGGAAGGCCTCCAGGGCCCGGCGCCCGTAGAGTCGTTCGATGCCGCCAAAGCGAAAAGTGTAATCGTCGTTGTTCATGAGATCTCCGGTCTGGTCCGGGCACCGGCCCGACAGCTTGCAAGCGCGCCATTGTAACTCAGCGCTCTGCGCGCACAAAAAAGGGCAGTCCATGACTGCCCTTGTGGAAACCCGGTTGCCCGGTCAGCGGATGAACGGGTTCAGCATCCGCGTGAAGGTGCCGGTCAGCTTCACGGGGGCACTCAGTATCGACAGGGTAATGCAGTCCTCGCAGCCGACGGCGACCGGTTTATGTTCGTCCTGATCGGTCAGAACCACAAAGTCCCACTGGTTGAAAACCCCTTTCTGATCGGCAAAGGCGCCCTGAAGTACGATGGTGGTTTCCTGGCCACGGTGGGTGTGTGCCGGCGCCTTGCCCCCGGCCACAATTTTCTGCAGTACCACCTGCTCTTTCTGACCGGGAAAGCGTTCGGTGATGTCCAGTACACTGACATCACCAAGTTGCCGCTTCCAGGGCAGGCTGTTCAGGTCGTCTCCCAGCAGTTTCCGCAGCGCGCTCAGCTTCGGTGTGTCCGGTATCACCGGTTCCGGAGGGGCGCCGTCGATCCGGGCGAGAATGTCATCAAACATGGTCTCGGAGACACTGGCTCTCGGCTGGTGTTCCATCATGATGGCGCCGAGGCTGTCCAGGGTGTCGGCACGGCTCTGGCAATGCGGGCACTGGTCGAGGTGCAGCCGAATGCAAAGCGCATGGGGATCGCTCAGGTTGCCTGCACTGTACTCCATCAGGCTAAGGCTGTCGGGGTGGTGCCGGGTCATGCGTTCTGGTCCTGCAAAATGACTTTCAACTTGTTCAGCGCCAGCCGTACGCGGCTTTTTACGGTACCCAGGGGAATGTTGAGCTCGTCTGCGACCATCTGGTGGGACTTGTTCTCCATGTACACCTTGGCGATCACGGTGGTCTGTTCTTCCGGCAGGTGGCTCAGTGATTCACGGACGCGTCGCTCGGACATCAGGCGGTGCAGGGAGGTGACCGGTTCGTTCTCGTTGTCTCCCGGGATTTGCCAGAGATCCTCTGTTTCTACCGGCATTTCAGCGCTGGTCCGCTGCATCTTGCGCAGCATATCGATGCGCTGGTTACGGGCAATGGTAAAAATCCACGTGGACGCGGCGGCCTTGCGCCAGTCATAAAGGCACGAGCGGCGCCAGATAGACACAAAGACTTCCTGCACCAGCTCCTCCGCATGGCTGGCCAGGCCATTGGCCAAGGCGTAATACTTGATCTGCGGGCCGAAATGCTCGAACAGCGCGTGATACGCTTCGCGGTCCTGATGGCTGCCTACTTTTCGCAGCAACTGGCTCCAGGGGTCTTTGCGCCCCTCGGAGCTGGCTGGTTTCTGATCCAGTGTGGTCACCGGACGCTCCTTGACAGTCGCGTGATTTGAGCTCGTTCTCGTCATCATTCTATGCACTCGTCCCCGGTTTGTCAGTTTTGTATTTACGGGCGGATGAGTGTTGTGGATCAGCGGCCGCAAAAAATGCGGGTCGCTATATAGGGGTGTCTGAGGGGTGCGATGAAGGGTGCCATGAGTCGGCACCCGGGCCGGTCATTCCTCGAGGTAGGTGTAGCCGTCGAGCCCGGCGGAGAGTTCGGCCAGGAGTGACGTCTGGCGGTCGGCCGGCAGATCGCTGGCGGCAAATTTGCCACGGTAGGCCGCCAGCAGCGCCTCGGGCTGAAAGTTCACGTACTGCAGTACCTTGGCCACGGTGTCTCCGGTGATGGGCGCGCTGGTGTCAAAGCCGCCGTCGTCCGTCAGTCGCACGTCCACCGAGTGAGTGTCGCCGAACAGGTTGTGCATGTCCCCCAGGATTTCCTGGTAGGCGCCGGTCATGAAGAACCCCATAAGCAGGGGCTCCCCGGGCCTGTCTTCCGGCAGGGGGAGGGTGGTTTCCGTGCCCTGGCCATCCACGTACCGGTCGATCCGGCCATCGGAGTCGCAGGTGATGTCCTGGATTACGGCCCGGCGATTCAGGGGACGGTCCAGGCCATTGACCGGCATCACCGGGAAAATCTGGTCAATGCCCCAGACATCCGGCAATGACTGGAACAGGGAAAAATTCACGAACAGCTTTTCGGCCAGTTTCTCGTTGAGCTCGTCAATGATTTCCCGGTGCGCCCGGTTGCTGCTGTCCAGCTGATTCCGAAGCAGGCGGCAACAGCGGGTATACAGCGTTTCCGCATCGGCACGCTCCCGGAGGGAGAGCACGCCATGGGCAAACTGGGCATGAACGTCCGCCATGGCGTGCAGTACGTCGTGGTAAATCTCGGCCAGTGAACGCGGTGAGCCGGTTTCCTGCAGGCTTTGCAGATCGCGCCAGAGATCGTGCAGGGGCGCTGGTGCCTGGTGGTCCGGCTGGGCCGGGTCGCGGTTTTCCGGTGCCTCGCGATCAATGACGTTGGTCACCAGTACCGAATGATGCGCGGTCAGTGCCCGCCCCGATTCGCTGATCAGGTCCGGGTGGGGAATGCCGCGGCGATCACACTCCGCCTGGAGAACATGCACCACGTTGTAGGCGTATTCATAGACGCTGTAGTTCATGGAGCAACTGCTGCGTGAGCGGGTACCTTCGTAGTCGACCCCCAGGCCTCCGCCGATATCGACGGTGCCGATCGGGGCGCCCATCTGGTGCAGTTCACTGTAAAACCGTGCGCATTCCCTGAGGCCGGTCTGGATGTCGCGGATATTGGCAATCTGGGAACCGAGGTGGAAGTGCAGCAGTTGCAAGGTGTCCAGGGCATTGGCTTCACGCAGGGTGTTGACCACATCCAGCACTTGGCTGGCGGACAACCCGAACTTGGATTTCTCGCCGCCGGTGTTCTGCCAGTTGCCTTTGCCGATGGTGGCCAGGCGGGCCCGGACGCCGATCAGCGGTGCCACCCCCAGGTTTTCGGCTTCCTCCAGGATCAGCGGCAGCTCTGACTTCTTTTCCACCACGATGAAGACCCGATGGCCCAGCGTCTGGCCGATCAGGGCCAGGCGAATGTATTCCCGGTCCTTGTACCCGTTGCAGACAATCACCGATCCCGGTTGTTGCGACATTGCCAGTACCGCCATCAGCTCGGGCTTGCTGCCGGCCTCAAGGCCGATCTGCCCCTTCGAGGCGGCGGGTTCTGCCGCCAGCAGTTCTTCAACCACCCGGCGCTGCTGGTTGACCTTGATCGGGTAAACTGCGGTGTAACGGCCCTGGTAAGCCTGTTCTTCAGCCACCTTGTTGAAGGCGTTGCACAGTTTGTTGACCCGGTCGTGCAGGATATCGACAAAGCGAATCAGAACCGGGAGCTGAACGCCGGATTCGGTCAGGGTTCGGGTCAGTTCCGGCAGGTTGATCTGCGCGGGGGTGTGACCGCGGTCGGGCCGGATCATGACCTCTCCATTGGTGTTGACGCCGATGTAGCCGTCACTCCAATGGGCAATATTGTAAACCTTGTGGGCCGGGGTGGCGCTGGCTTCGCTCATGCTTGCTATCCTGTCAGGAAACCGGAGCCGGCGGGTATTCGGTCAGGGGCCGGCCTGTGGCTGTCATTGTATGGATTCCTGCCCCTGGCTAAAAGAACCGAAAGCGGAAAATACGGGGCCGGCAACCGCGATTATTGCTTTAGCTCAGGGGCGTGCGCCCCTACAATACGCCCTTTAAACACGGCCTATGGCTTACAGCGGGAGGCAAACGATGACAGCATTGAATGATGGCTGGTTTACCGAGGTATTCCAGGACCAGGGAACGGCATTCTCCCTGCAGGTTAAACGGAAGTTGCACGAAGAACAGACGCCGTTCCAGAAACTGGAAATCTATGAGACCGAGACCTTTGGCAACCTGATGGTGCTGGATGGCTGCGTGATGCTGACCACTCGCGATAACTTCCTCTACCACGAGATGATGACCCATCCCGCCCTGTTTACTCACCGGGACCCCAGAAAAGTGGTGATTGTGGGTGGTGGCGACTGCGGTACGCTAAAGGAAGTGCTCAAACACCCGGGTGTGGAAGAAGCCTGGCAGGTGGAAATCGATGAGCGGGTTACCCGCCTGTCGGAGAAGTATTTCCCGGAGCTGTGCGAAGCCAATAACGACCCCCGCGCCAACTTCTTCTTCGGCGACGGCATCCAGTGGATGCGGGACATAGAGCCGAACAGTGTCGATATCATCATCATCGACAGCACCGACCCGGTCGGCCCGGCAGAGGGCCTGTTTGCCCTGGATTTCTACCGGGACGCCATGCTGGCGCTGCGCGAGGGTGGGATTATTGTCCAGCAGAGCGAGTCGCCGCTGCTGCACACTGACACCATTATCAAGGATATCCACAAGGACATGCGCAAGGCCGGGTTCGAACACGTCCAGACGCTGCCGTTTCCGCAGCCGGTCTACCCCACCGGCTGGTGGAGCTGCACCATGGCCAGCCAGGAAAATCCGGTGAAGTACTTCCGCGAGGAAGACGCCGACAACCGCCCGTTCGTGACCCGTTACTACAATTCCGGCGTGCACCACGGCGCCCTGGCGATGCCGCAGTTTATGGTCGATGCGCTGGAAGATGAGGTTCGACCGGAAGAGGGTTAGACCGAATCCCGGCCAGCATTGACGCACAAAAAAAGGGGGCACCGTCAGGCGCCCCCCTTTTTCTGTTGCTGTCAGCGCAGGTTATTTGCTGCTGACAAACTCCGGATAGGCTTCCATGCCACACTCGGACAGGTCCACACCCTCGTACTCTTCCTCTTCGCTGACCCGCAGGCCGATCACCATTTTCAGGATGCCCCAGACGATCAGGCTGGCCACGAAGACCCAGACGAAGATGGTGATGGCACCAATGATCTGGCCACTGAAGCTGACGTCGCCATTGGTAACCGGCACCAGCAGCAGGCCCAGCAAGCCGCAGACGCCGTGGACCGAGATGGCACCGACCGGGTCGTCAATGCGCAGCTTGTCCATGGTCACGATGCTCAGGACAACCAGCACGCCACCAAAGGCACCGAACAGGGTGGCCGTCAGGGCGCTTGGGGTGGACGGCTCAGCGGTAATCACCACCAGGCCAGCCAGGGCGCCGTTCAGCAGCATGGTCAGATCGGCCTTGCCAAACATCAGGCGGGCGGTGATCAGGGCGGCAATGGCGCCACCGGCGGCTGCGGTATTGGTGTTCAGAAACACCATGGCCACGGAGTTGGCGCTGGCAATGTCGCCCAGCTTCAGGACCGAACCACCGTTGAAGCCGAACCAGCCCATCCACAGGATGAACGTACCCAGGGTGGCCAGCGGCAGGTTGGCACCCGGGAAGGCGCGGATTTCGCCGTTCGGGCCATATTTGCCTTTCCGGGCGCCCAGCAGCAGGACGCCGGCGAGGGCCGCGGCTGCACCGGCCATGTGTACGATGCCGGAACCGGCGAAGTCGCTGAAGCCAAGGTCACCCAATGTGTACAGGCCGAACACGGAGGCACCGCCCCAGGTCCAGGCACCTTCCATCGGATAAATGAAGCCGGTCATGAAGACCGCGAACACCAGAAAGGCCCAGAGTTTCATGCGCTCGGCCACGGCACCGGAGACGATGGACATGGCAGTGGCAACAAAGACAACCTGGAAAAAGAAGTCTGAAGCGCCGGAGTAGATGGAGCCACCTTCGAAGCCACCCTCACGGCCGGCAAAATCGCCCAGCACGCTGGTGACATCCACCTCGGCAATGCCGGCGAGGAAAATGCTACCGCCGTACATGATGGCGTAGCCGCACACCAGGTACATCACACAGGAGACGGCAAACAGGGCTACGTTTTTGGTCAGGATCTCCGTGGTGTTTTTGGCGCGTACCAGTCCGGATTCGAGCATGGCGAAACCCGCCGCCATCCACATGACTAATGCACCACACACCAGGAAATAAAAGGTATCTATAGCGTACTGCAAGTGAAATACGTTGCTTTCCATATGAAGCCCTCCGCACGAGGCTTTTCAGGTTATAAGTTTTTTTGCGCTGGCTGATCTGTTTGTCAGAGCTGGATCAAACCGCTTCTTCGCCGGTTTCGCCTGTCCGGATCCGGATGGCCTGTTCCAGTTCAGTCACGAAAATCTTGCCGTCACCAATCTTGCCGGTGTTGGCTGCCTTGGTGATCGACTCAATGACCTGGTCGAGCAGGTTGTCGCCAATGGCAACTTCCACTTTGACCTTGGGCAGGAAGTCCACCACATATTCCGCGCCACGATAGAGTTCTGTGTGGCCTTTCTGACGACCGAAGCCTTTGACTTCAGTGACGGTAACGCCTTGCACGCCAATCTCGGATAGTGCCTCACGGACATCATCCAATTTGAAAGGCTTGATGATCGCTGTCACAAGTTTCATTGCTTTCTCCTTGGTAAAGCCGTCCCAACAGTGAGGGCCGTCGGCCGATTGTTGAGTTCGGAATGCTGCCACCTCGCACACCAATTGTGCGGATTGCGTACGAGGGCTTTAGCATCGGGTATGCCAACGCAAAAAAAGTTTTTTAAAACAAAGTCATAGATATTACACGTTCCAGATTGGCGCAAAGATATGCACCAAAAAAGAGCGCACTGCCGCCCCGTGAGCCAAATTGGAGCGGGCCCAGGGAGCGCGGCAGGCAGCCATTATACTGCCGACCGGGTACAGTATGGCAGGGGCAGCGCTGTGATACACTCCCGGACACCGGTGACTGGCTCAGGGCCAGGCCGAATACGATTCCAACCAGTGAGGTGATGAGTGAAAGGTCCGCAGGATATCTTCGCCCAGTTACAGGGCCAGTTTGGTCAGTTTGTCCCGGATATGGCCCGCGCGGCCCGGGAAGACTTCGAAGCCCAGGCCCGTGCCACCGTCATGTCGGTGCTGTCCCGTCTGGAGCTGGTGACCCGGGAAGAGTTTGACGCCCAGCAGGCGGTACTGATGAAAACCCGGGAGAAGGTGGAAGCGCTGGAACAACGGGTGGCCGCACTTGAGGCCAGTCACCAGCAGCCATAGCCTCAGAGCCTTTAGGGGGCGGCGGGATGCCGTGCCTGACTCTCATCATTTACCAGAATGCCAGGGAAGGTTGTTATGCTTGCCATTGTTCATTCCCGCGCCTGTATTGGCGTGTCCGCACCGCCTGTCACGGTTGAAGTTCACTTGTCTGGTGGACTGCCGGCGCTGTCCATTGTGGGGCTTCCGGAAACCGGTGTGCGTGAAAGCAAGGAACGTGTTCGCAGCGCACTGCTGAACGCCGGGTTCGAGTTCCCGGCCCGCCGGATTACGATCAATCTGGCCCCCGCGGATCTTCCCAAGGAGGGTGGCCGGTTCGATCTTCCCATTGCTCTTGGCATTCTCGCCGCTTCCGGGCAGATTCCGCCGGAAAGCCTGTCATCCTGTGAGTTTCTTGGTGAGCTGTCTCTTGATGGTGCATTGCGGCCCCTCAAGGGTGTGTTGCCGGCGGTGCTGGCCGCGCGCCAGGAGGGGCGGGCATTGCTGGTGCCCAACGCCAATGCCGCCGAAGCGGCCCTGGCCAGCGAGGACGATGTGCTGGCCGCCGGGCATCTGCTGGCGGTCTGTGAGCACTTGCACGGCCGTGCCAGGCTGGTGCCGGTGCTAAAAGCTGATCTGGCGCCGGTGGCCGACCAGGGCGAGAGGCCGGACCTGTCCGATGTCCGAGGGCAGCGAGTGCCCCGGCGGGCGCTGGAAGTGGCGGCGGCCGGTGGCCATAACCTGCTGTTCTTCGGACCACCGGGCACCGGCAAAAGCATGCTGGCCAGCCGTTTGCCGGGGCTGTTGCCAATGCTTGATGACCGGGCCGCCATGGAGGTGGCCAGTGTCCATTCTGTGGCCGGCCTGCCCGTTGGTCACGGCGGCTGGCGGCAACCCCCGTTTCGTGCGCCGCACCACACCGCGTCCTCGGTGGCCATGGTGGGCGGCGGCAGCAGCCCACGGCCGGGGGAAATCTCTCTGGCCCATCGCGGCGTACTGTTCCTTGACGAGTTGCCCGAATTCGAGCGCCGGGTGCTGGAGGTTCTGAGGGAGCCGATGGAAACCGGGGAAATTGCCATCAGCCGGGCCGCGCGGCAGGTCACTTACCCGGCCCGTTTTCAGGTGGTGGGGGCGATGAATCCCTGCCCCTGCGGTTACAGTGGGCACCCCACGATCGAGTGCCAATGCACGCCCCAGCAAGTGATGCGCTACCGTTCGAAAATTTCGGGCCCTCTGCTGGACCGTTTCGATCTGCATGTCGAAGTACCGGTACAGGGGGGCGAGATCCTGATGCAACAGGGGGGTGACGGCGAATCGAGCGCGACGGTGCGGGAGCGGGTTGCCATCGCCCGGCAACGGCAGGTGGCCCGGCGCTGTGTTAACGCCGCGCTGGCCGGTCGGGCACTGCACGAAGCCTGCCGGCTGGACCGGGAGGGTGAGCGGCTGTTGTCCGGCGCTCTTGAAAAGCTGGGGCTGTCGGCCAGGGCATTGCACCGGATATTACGGGTAGCACGGACGCTGGCGGACCTGGATGGCCAGGAGCACCTGGCCAACAGTCATCTGGTTGAGGCCCTGGGCTATCGCCAGCTGGACCGGCAACAGGGCCGGAACTCACCGATATCCGCCTGAGATTGCTCACTCTGGTAAACTGTCGGCAACACCCGTTACTCAGAACCCGCTGACAGCGGTTGAGGATGATCAATGACCGAACAGAAAACACCGAAAGACGCCGCCGTGGATTCATCGGTAACCACCCGGCGTGGCATTCGCAGCTTTGTGCTGCGCCAGGGGCGGATGACCGAGGGCCAGAAAAAGGCCTACGAGCGCAGCTGGCCAGTCTATGGACTGAGCAGGGAGCATGGCATGATCGACCCCCGCCAGGTGTTCGGCCGGGAGGCGATGCTGAACCTGGAAATCGGCTTTGGCATGGGGAAATCCCTGGCGGACATGGCCGAAGCCGCGCCGGAGCAGGATTTTATCGGCGTGGAAGTGCACCTGGCCGGCGTCGGGGCCCTGCTCAAGGAGATTGAGGATCGGGGGCTCGACAATGTCCGGGTCTACCGCATTGACGCCAATGACGTGATTGATCTGTGCCTGCCGGATGCCTGTCTGGACAGGGTCATGGTGTTTTTCCCCGACCCCTGGCACAAGAAGCGTCATCACAAGCGCCGGCTGGTGCAGCCGGAGTTCGTTCAGCGTCTTCGTCACAAGCTGCGAGTAGGCGGCATCCTGCACCTGGCCACGGACTGGGAGAACTACGCGGAACACATGATGGAGGTAATGAACGGCTCGGAAGGCTTTGCCAATACCCAGGGCGAGAGCGAGTACTCACCCCGGCCGGAGGACCGTCCGATCACCAAGTTTGAACAGCGGGGAGAGCGCCTGGGGCACGGAGTCTGGGACCTGCTGTTCCATCGCACCAACTAATCTGGCCGGTCAGCCCGGGGCGAGCGGGTGTCGCCGTGCGGCCCGGATGACCACCAGTCCCGCAATGCCCAGTGTTACTGCCGTGAATTTGACCAGGGCGCACAGGGTCGCGGAAAGGCTGATCACATCGTCGGGCGGATCGAAGTTGTTCAGCAGCAGAACATTTTCGGAAGCATCCGCCAGCCCGGCGGCCACGAACAGGGCCCGAACCCAGCGGGCGGTCATTCGCTCTCTTACGCCGGGGCGATCCCGCATCAGGTGCCGGGTCAGGTGCACCAGCGCAATCACATAGGCGGGTATAAACAGAAAATCCAGCCACAGCGAGACGGTCGCCCAGTTTACGCCGTCGCTGCCCCAGCTACGCACAATCGCGTGAGCCTGGTCAGCGGTGGCTGCGAACTGGAAGCTGACAATGCCCTGGGGTGCCGAGGCGGTTTGCAGGAACTGGTTGATCAGCACCAGGACCACCAGCAGGACCACGGTGATGGTCAGGCTCACTTTCAGATGTTTCGGCAAGGCTGCCGATGGCGTTTCAGAGTCCATCACAGAAACCGCTCCAACAGGCTGTTCAGGTACCGCTGGCCCAGGTCCGTGGCCTGGAGTCGACCGGGCACCAGCAAGGTTTCATCACGTAACTTCTGAAGTTGTACCGCAACGGATGACAGTGGTAAACCCGTACGCTGTGAAAAAAGTGATTCATCTACTCCTTCTTTCAGGCGCAGGGCGTTCATCAGGAACTCCAGCGGACGCTCAGCCACGTCAATTGCCTCACTGCCTGCCGTGCGACTGCCGATGCGCTTGAGGTAGGCTTCCGGTTGCCGGGTTTTCCAGTAGCGCCGGATGCTGCCATCCGCCAGGCTGATCTTGCCATGGCCACCGGCGCCCAGGGCCAGGTAGTCGCCAAAGGTCCAGTAGTTGAGGTTGTGGCGGGAGGCCTGGCCGGGCAGGCTCCAGGCCGAAACTTCGTAATCACTGAAGCCCCGGGCCCGGAGGTAGTCACCGCCCTGGCTGTAGATCTCCCACAGCCGGTCGTCGTCCGGCAGGGTAGGCGGGCGGCTGAAAAACTCGGTGTTGGGTTCCAGGGTCAGTTGATACCAGGACAGGTGAGTGGGGGCATGCTCAAGAGCGGCGCCCAGGTCATTCAATGCATCGGTCGGTGTTTGCCCGGGCAGGCCATGCATCAGGTCGATGTTGAGGTTGTCGAAACCGGCCCGCCGGGCAGTGCCAATGGCCCGGTGGGCGGCATCGCAGTCATGGATGCGGCCGAGGGCTGTCAGGTGCCCGGGGTTGAAACTCTGAACGCCGATCGACAACCGGTTGATGCCGGCGGCCCGGAAGGATTCAAACCGGCCTTCCTCCAGGGTGCCGGGATTGGCTTCCAGGGTAATTTCCGCGTCCGGCGCCAGATACAGTCGCTGTTTCAGTCCGGCCATCAGTCGATGGTAGAAGTCGCCGCTCATCAGCGATGGCGTGCCGCCGCCGATAAACACGGTCTCGACGGGGCGCTCGCGCACCAGATTCAGGTCGTGCTCAAGATCTTCAAGCAGTGCCTGCAGGTAGGCGGACTCAGGGATCTCTCCGCGCAGTGCATGGGAGTTGAAATCACAGTAGGGGCACTTGCGCACACACCAGGGCACATGGATGTACAGCCCCAGCGGTGGTGTCACCGGGACTGCATTCGGCGTATTCACTGTCCCGGGCCTGCCTGGAGTTGCTCCAGAAGCAGGGCCAGAGCACGGCCCCGGTGGCTGATGCGGCCCTTCTGTTCACGGCTGAGTTCGGCAGCGCTGCACGAGTGCTCCGGGCACAGAAATATTGGGTCGTAACCGAAGCCGCCCTCACCCCGCGGCTGCCGGAGGATCTGCCCGTGCCACTGGCCATGGCAGACCAGGGGGGTCGGGTCATCGGCGTGCCGCAGGTACACCAGGACGCAATGGAATTGTGCGCTGCGCTGATCGTCTGGCACGTCTTCCATGGCGGCCAGCAGTGCCCTGACATTATCGGTGTCGGAGGCATCCGGGCCGGCGTAGCGGGCCGATCGAACCCCGGGCTGGCCAGCGAGGGCATCCACCGCCAGGCCGCTGTCGTCGGCCAGCGCCGGTTTGCCGGTCTGGCGGGCGGCGTGCCGTGCCTTGAGGATGGCGTTTTCGACGAACGTGACCGCCGGTTCCTCTGCCTCACTGACACCGAGGTCCCTTTGGGCAACCGGCGTCAGCCCCAGTGGTGCCAGAAGCGCCGCCAGTTCGGCAATCTTGCCCTGGTTGTTGCTGGCAATGACAAGCTCCGTCATGGCTGGCTCAATCGTTGAAAAGGGTGTGGGAAAAGCGAACGGGAAAATCGTCACCCGCTCCCGTAGGCCTGGCGATCACATTGAACGTCATCAGCTCGCCGGAGGCATACTGGTATTCAGCGATAAAATAGACCGCGTCGCCCTCCTGAATCCGGCGAAAGGCGAGAAAGCGAACCTGCTGGACGTTGTTGGTGACCTTGCCTTCAACCTGGCCCGTTACCGGAGCCAGGGTGCCATCTTCATTTTCGCGCATGATGGCAATGTTGACGATGCCGATGCTCTGGCTGCGTTGCAGGTTGTTGGCCTGTGCGACCTCAGGTGCCAGAAAGGTGCTCGGCAATACGCTCCAGAGCACCTGGTAATCGCCGAAATCCTTGGAGCCGGCGTGGGCGGCGGGCGCCAGCAGTCCCAGCAAAAAGGCCATCAGGGCCATTGCGCGGAGGGTACCAGTAAGGTGCGTGATCATTGCTCGTTCTCCCGGGTGATGCGGTATATGGCAATTTCTCCCAACAGATTTGGCCAGAGCCGGGCCAGCCAGCTGTTCTGGTGCTGCCCGTCTACCACGCGCCGGCTCTTGATGCGAATGCCTTTCTGCCGGCACAGGGCTTCAAAATCCTTGAAGGTACACAACCGGATGTTGGGGGTGTTGTACCACTTATACGGTAGCGCCTCGGATTCGGGCATGCGGCCACTCAGGGTCAGGCCCCAACGCAGTCGCCAGTGGGCGAAGTTGGGGAAGGTAACAATGCCCTCGCGGCCGACCCTGAGCATTTCATCGAGCACCCTGTCTGGCCGGCGGACCGCCTGCAGAGCCTGGGTCATCAGCACGACATCGAAGGAGCCATCGTCGAAATTGCCCAGGCCCTGAGTGTCAAGGTTCTGCTCGATCACGGCGACGCCGCGGCTCATGCAGGTGGTGATGTGGTCCGGGTTGATTTCCAGCCCGAACCCGCTGGCGCCCCGTTCGCGCTGAAGGAAGTCCAGCAGGGTGCCATCGCCACAGCCCAGATCCAGGATGTGGTGCCCCGGCCTGACCCATTGCTGGATGATCTCAAGGTCTGGTCTCATGCCCCTGCCTCCCGTGCCACACGATCCATATACGCGGTAAAAATGTCGGTGTATCTGGGGGTTGGAATGAGAAAGGCGTCGTGGCCCCAGGGGGCATCGATTTCCGCGTAGCTGACACGCCTGCGGGCCGCCATCATGGCGTTCACGATTTCCTCCGAGCGCGCTGGCGTAAAACGCCAGTCGGTACTGAATGACAACACCAGAAACTCACAGGTAGCCTGTGCCAGGGCCCTGGCCAGGTCGCCACCAAATTCGTAGGCGGGATCGAAGTAATCCAGGGCCCGGGTCATCAGCAGGTAGGTGTTGGCGTCGAAGGATTCCGAGAAACGCTCCCCCTGATACCTCAGGTAACTCTCCACCTGAAATTCGGCGTCGTAACCGAATTTGTAGGCCTGGTCCCTCAGTTCACGGCCGAATTTTTCCCCCATGGAAGCGTCTGACAGGTAGGTGATATGACCGACCATGCGGGCCAGCATCAGGCCCCGGCGGGGAACCGTATTGAAATCGTAATAGCGGCCATCATGAAATTCCTGATCGGAGGTAATAGCCTGCCGGGCCACTTCGTTGAAGGCAATGTTCTGGGCGGTCAGCCGGGGGGTGGAGGCAATAACGACCGCATGTTTCAACCGGTCGGGGTAATCCAGGCTCCATTGCAGGGCCTGCATTCCGCCCAGGGAGCCGCCCACCACCGCCGCCCAGCAGTCGATACCGAGCCGGTCCGCCAGCAAGGCCTGGCTTTTTACCCAGTCGCCCACGGTGATCACCGGAAAGTCAGGGCCATAGGGCTTTCCGGTGGACGGATTCAGGCTGTTCGGTCCGGTGCTGCCATGACAACCGCCCAGATTGTTCAGGCTGACGACAAAAAACCGGTTGGTGTCGATGGGCTTGCCCGGGCCAATGCAGCTGTCCCACCAGCCCGGCTTGCGGTCGTCGGCTGAGTGGTAGCCAGCGGCGTGGTGATGGCCGCTCAGGGCGTGACAGATCAGCACGGCGTTGCTGGCGTCGGCATTCAGTTCACCGTAGGTTTCCAGCACCAGGTCATAGTTGTCCAGCGACTGGCCACACGCCAGTTCAATCGGCGCGTCAAAATGGTAGGTCTGTGGGGAAACAATCCCGACAGAGTCCGCAGGCAGGGAATCGGGCATTGGCGCGACAGGTTCCTGGTTTGATCCGTGGTTGTCTGGAGTGGCAACGACAATATCACTGCCAGCCAGGCAGTTTAAAGGCGGGCCGTTATGGCTGCAACCGGCCTTTGCACGGCCGGGGCGGGAGGGGGCCCCGGGGCCTCAGATGGCCCCGGAAATGTTCACCACTTTCTGCTGGATCAGAGTCGGGGCCGGTTTGCGGATCTGGCGTTGCATGGCGTCCGCCAGTTCCAGTTGCCGGCGCAGATCGCTAAGGGTGTTTTGCAGACGCTCCCGTTCGGACCGGCTGTCTCGGTCGCTGCGCACCATGTCCCGCAACCGGCGGATCTGATGCTCCAGTAGCTGCTTCTGCTCCAGCGAGTACTGCATGATCGGCAACAGGGCCTCGGACGGCCAGCGCTCGACATCTTTGCGAACCCGGTCGTGCAGCGTGCGGGCTTCGCTGACCATGACGTTGAAGAATCGCTGTACCAGCAGTGACTGTTCGGTCAACAGGTTTTTGGGGCTGATCCGGAACCGGCGGGCTTTCTTGCGCAGTTCGCGAATCGCAATCACATGCCGGCCGGCGCGCAGGGGAATCGGCTCCAGGTGGCGTGCCCGGGTGTCCTCGTTGTAGCGGCGGTAGATAGCGCCCACCATTTTTTCGGCAAGGTTACCCTCGCTCATCAGGTTGCTGAGGTCGCTTTCCAGCAACTCGAAAAACTGGTCCATGGCCCGGTTCATCCCCGCAGTGGTCCAGCTTTTCGACATGTGCTGGCGAATACGGTCGGCGTGGGCCTCAAAACGATCTTCACTGATCAGGTGTTTCAGCATGTCGCCCTGGGAGCCCATCAGGCGGCGGCTCGAACGCAGGGTGATCAGCTTTTTGTAGTAGAAGTCGTAGTCTTTCTGAGCCCGTTCGGCCAGTCGCCCCAGCGCTGCCTTGTCCATGGTGGCCCCGGAGCAGGCCTCGAGTTCCTCCTCCAGTGCAGACAACCGGTGTTGCATCGCGGCCTGGCTGTTTTGCAGCATGCCCAGGAGATCATTGATCAGGCTCTGGGTGATCAGTTGTTCCTTGTGCATCAGGATGCGCTGGATGATCAATTGCTCGAGTTGCCCGAGATTGGAGCGCTGGAACAACTCCTCGTTCCGGCGAACCCGGCTCACCAGGCCCTGCTTGGCCGAAAGTGGAATGACGTCGTGCTGACGGATACCCAAATGATCCGCGGTGTAGCTGCGCACCCGCTCGATGGCGTCCTGGGTGTGCTTTTCGCCCTGGAGATCGTCCCACAGCACATCAATCTTGTTCAGGACTGCGAACCGGCCGGCCCGGTGGTCGGCGTGCTCGGTATCGATATGCTCCTTCCAGATGGTCATGTCGCTGGCGGTCACGCCGGTGTCTGCGCTCAGCACGAAGATCACCGCGTGGGCGCGGGGCAGCATGCTGATGGTCAGTTCCGGCTCGGAGCCGAGGGCGTTCAGGCCCGGTGTGTCGAGGATGCGAAGACCACGTTCAAACAGCGGATGCCGGATGCTGATCTGGGCGTTGCGCCAGGCGGGCACCAGAACATGGCCGGGGTTGTTGCGGTCGTGCTCGAGCATGTCTTCATCGAAGCCCAGAGCCCGGGCTTCCTCCGGTGGCACGCTCTTGACCCTGGCCACCTCCGCCAGCACCTCCCGCATGATTTCCGGGTCGCGCTCATCCAGTTCGTGTTTGACCCACCGCTCGGGCTGCTTGCGCAACTGCTGCAGAGACAGGTCTCCGGTGCGGGTCTCAATGGGCAGCAACAGCAGGTAATTCTGATTGGCGCTGCGATCGAAGAACAGTTCAGTCGGGCACATGGTGGTGCGACCGGCCTGGGAGGGCAGCATGCGCTGGCCGTATTCGGAGAAGAACAGGGCGTTGATCAGTTCGGTTTTGCCACGGGAGTATTCACCCACAAAGGCAATAGTGAGCTCATCCTCAATCAGCAGCTCCAGGCCATTGCGGATGCGGGTGCTGACATCGTCGGAAAACAGGTGATTATCCTGCAGCCACAAGCGGTAACGGCCAATCTGACGAATCAGCTCTTTTTTCCAGCTGTGGTACGCCTCTACCTGCTGCGACAGAGTTCCCTGTGGGGTCATCGGATGTTCCTTCTGCGCGACTTCCGGGTAGCCCGGGCGCGTGGATGAGGCCTGGCGCGGGCAACGGATTACTTTTGGGTAATACTATACTGTTCTTTGAAGGTTTGCGGCGGGCGTTCACAAGGTGTGTGTGCCACGTGGTCGCTGACCCAAAAAAAGAGCCGAAAAATCAATCAGATGATTCGTCGGCTCGGAGTGAGTGAGTTTCGTCGAAAACTGTTACAAAGTGTATTATTGAGACACAGTTTACAGTCCGAGGCCGATGGCACCCAGGCCCGCGGCCATTTTCATGTGCTCGATCATCACCGAGATCACGTTCAGGATCAGGAACACGACAATCGGTGACAGGTCCAGGCCGCCCATGGAGGGCATCAGGTTGCGGACGGGGCGCATCACCGGTTCGGTGATCTGCGCGATGAGCTGGATCGCAGGGTGGCCACTGTTTGGTGCAATCCAGCTTACCACCACAATGGCGATGACCGACCAGAAATAGATCTTCACGATCAGGTCCAGGACGTTGAGGACCGACCAGACCACCAGTGTGATCGGGTTGATGGCAGGAAGACCCCCATTCAGGGCGATCAGGATCAGCACAAAGGTAACCGCCTGAATAATAATGGCCAGAACCAGCGACGCGCCATCAATACCACCCCATCCGGGAATCAGCTTGCGAAGCGGGCGCAGGAGCGGGTTGGTGGCCTTCACCACAAACTGGGAAATCGGGTTGTAGAAATCCGCCCGGGCCAGTTGCAACAGGAATCGTAACAGTACGATGGTGAGGTAAAAGGTGGACGCGATCAGCAGGATCGTAATCAGGATGTCTGCCAGCATGAAGCCGTTTCTCCGTTGTCAGTTACTGTTTGCCCGCCAGTTCTCTGGCCATCTCTTCGGAGCGCTGGTAGGCAGCGCTGTACGCCTTCTTGACCAGGTCGCGCATGCCGCCGTCTTCAAACGTGTTGATGGCCTGCTCGGTGGTGCCACCGGGCGACATCACGTTCCGTTTCAACTGGGCTGGGTCGTGCTCGCTCCGGGCGGCCATTTCCGCGGCACCGGCCATGGTCTGGATGGCCAGTTCCCGGGCTGTGGGTGCGGCAATTCCCGCTTCGGTCGCGGCTGCTTCGAGCGACTCCAGCATCAGAAAAAAATAGGCCGGGCCGCTGCCGGACAGCGCAGTCACCCCATGCAGTTGGGCTTCGTCGTCTACCCAGAGGGCGGAGCCAATGCTCTCGAACACCGACTGCACCATGGATTTCTGATCGTCCTTGACCTGGGCATTGGCAAACAGGCCTGCCGCGCCTTTGCCAACCAGAGACGGGGTGTTGGGCATGACCCGGACCAGGGGCAACCCGCCACCCAACCACTCATCGAGCGTATCGGCACCCAGGCCGGCGGCGATGGACACCATCAGGGGCCGGGTGTTCTGGACCACCGGTGCGATATCGCGGCAGACATCGGCCATCACCTGGGGCTTGACCGCCAGCACCACCATGTCGGCCTGTTGGGCGCAGTAGCGGTTGTCGGTGGTCACGCTGACACCGAAGCGTTTGCGGATGGCCTGCAGGTGGCCATCGTCCGGGGCGCTGACCCAGATGTTGCCAGCTTTGTAGCCGTTGTCCAGCATACCGCCAATAATGGCGGTGGCCATGTTGCCGGCGCCAATAAATGAAATGGTTGGTGATGTGCTCAAGGTTCACTCCAACGGTTGATCGGTTTAACGTCCGGCCCTGATGATAGCAGGAACCAGCCGGTTCAGCTCTTCGGCGGCCGTGCTCCGAACAGGTCCGTGCCCACACGTACCCAGGTGGCCCCCTCGGCGATCGCCAGCTCCAGATCTCCCGACATGCCCATGGACAGTGTGTCCAGTGGCCCGGCGGTCGGGTAATCCGCCTTCAGTTGCTGCAGCCGGTTAGCCAGCGCCCGGAAGCTTGCCCGAAGCCCGGCTTCGGGCTGCTCGGGGTCCGGGATGGCCATCAGCCCCCGGAGGGAGAGCTGCGGCAAAGCGCCGATGCTTTCAACCAGGGCGGGCAGCTCATCGGGATGACAGCCCGACTTGCTCTGTTCGTTATTTATGTTGACCTGAAGGCAGATATTCAATGGCGACAGGCCTGGAGGTCGCTGCTCGCTGAGCCGGCGGGCGATTTTCAGCCGGTCAACGCTGTGGACCCAGGCAAAGGCGGATGCGATCTGACGGGTCTTATTGGACTGGATGGGCCCGATGAAATGCCAGTCGATGTCTGGCTGGTCAGCCAGAGCGTCGATCTTGTCCAGCGCCTCCTGCAGGTAGTTTTCCCCGAACGCCAGTTGCCCGGCGGCAACGGCGGCCCGGATAGCGTCGACCGACCGGGTTTTGCTGACCGCCAGCAGGGCCACAGACCCGGGCTCCCGGCCCGCCTGCAATGTTGCTTTTTGTATGCGTCGGGTTACGCTCCCGATGTTGTCTGCTATGCTGCTCATAGTGTGAAATCGCCACGCCCGTTCTGTCATTTGTACGGTGACACGTTACTCGCAGGTCACTGAAATGCCAAGTGATCCCCGTCGGGCGGAAGCAACCGGGACAAAAGAAAAAGCCTTCCGAGGATTCCTATGGATATTACTGAACTGCTTGCCTTCTCGGCCAAACAGGGTGCGTCTGACTTGCACCTGTCTTCCGGGCTGCCCCCGATGATTCGTGTTGACGGTGATGTCCGTCGTATCAACCTGCCGCCCATGGAACACAAAGAGGTTCACGGGCTGATCTACGACATCATGAACGACAAGCAGCGCAAGGACTACGAGGAATTCCTGGAAACCGACTTTTCCTTCGAGGTTCCGGGTGTCGCCCGTTTCCGGGTGAATGCCTTCAACCAGAACCGTGGCTCGGGCGCCGTGTTCCGGACCATCCCGTCCAAGGTGCTGACCATGGAAGACCTGGGTATGGGGCAGGTGTTCAAGGATGTTTCCTCCGTGCCCCGGGGCCTGGTACTGGTCACCGGCCCCACCGGTTCCGGTAAGTCCACCACGCTGGCGGCGATGATCGATTACATCAACGATACCCGTTACGAGCATATTCTCACCATCGAAGACCCGATCGAATTCGTGCACGATTCCAAAAAGTGTCTGGTCAACCAGCGGGAAGTGCACCGGGATACCCTGGGGTTTAACGAAGCCTTGCGCTCAGCCCTGCGGGAAGACCCCGACATCATTCTGGTGGGTGAGTTGCGGGATCTGGAAACCATTCGCCTGGCCCTGACAGCGGCGGAAACCGGCCACCTGGTATTTGGCACCCTGCACACCACCTCAGCGGCGAAAACCATTGACCGGGTCGTGGACGTGTTCCCGGCGGAGGAAAAATCCATGGTGCGCTCGATGCTGTCTGAGTCGCTGCAGGCGGTTATCTCCCAGACCCTGATGAAAAAAATGGGTGGTGGCCGGATCGCCGCCCACGAAATCATGATTGGCACCTCCGCCATCCGGAACCTGATTCGCGAAGACAAGATTGCGCAGATGTACTCATCGATCCAGACCGGCGCGTCCCTGGGCATGCAGACCCTGGATCAGTGTCTTGAGAAGCTGTTGCAGAAAGGGCTGATTTCCCGTGAGGCAGCGCGGGCCAAGGCGAAGATGCCGGATAACTTCTAATTAGTGTTCGCTCTCTGGTCCAGGCACCAAACAATGAAGATTGGGTGAAAACATGGAATTCGAAAAACTGTTACGGCTGATGGTAGAAAAGGGCGGTTCCGACCTGTTTATTACCGCGGGTGTGCCGCCAAGCATGAAGGTGAACGGTAAAGTCCTGCCGGTCACCAAGAACGCGCTGACGCCGGAGCAGACCAGGGAGTTCGTTTACGGCTCCATGAACGACAAGCAGCGCGCCGAATTTGAGGAAACCCACGAGTGTAACTTCGCGATCAGTGCCCGTGGCATTGGCCGTTTCCGGGTCAGCGCGTTTTTCCAGCGTAATCTTTGCGGCATGGTGTTGCGCCGGATCGAGGTAAAGATCCCGCAGATTGACGACCTCGCCCTGCCTGGAGTGGTCAAGGATCTCGCTATGACCAAGCGGGGTCTGATCATGTTTGTGGGCGCCACCGGTACCGGTAAGTCCACCTCGCTGGCGGCCATGCTGGGGCACCGTAACCGTAACAGCCGTGGCCACATCATTTCGATTGAGGACCCGATTGAATTCGTGCACCAGCACCAGGGCTGTATCGTGACCCAGCGGGAAGTGGGGATTGATACCGAGAGTTTCGAGGTGGCCCTGAAGAACACTCTGCGCCAGGCGCCGGATGTTATTCTGATCGGTGAGGTGCGGACCCGCCAGACCATGGAATACTCGGTGCAGTTTGCTGAAACCGGTCACCTGTGCCTGGCCACCCTGCACGCCAACAACGCCAACCAGGCCCTGGACCGGATTATCCAGTTCTTCCCGCCGGAACAGCACAACCAGATCTGGATGGACCTGTCCCTGAACCTGCGGGCCATTGTCGCCCAGCAACTGGTGCCGACGCCGGATGGCAAGGGCCGCAAGGCGGTGATTGAGGTGCTGATCAATACCCCGCTGGTGGCCGACCTGATTCGTAAAGGCGAAGTGCACCGGCTCAAGGAGCTGATGGCCAAGTCCAACGAATCCGGCATGCAGACCTTTGACCAGGCGCTCTACCAGCTCTACTCCGAGGGCTCGATCACCTATGAGGATGCGCTGGCTCACGCGGATTCCGCCAACGACCTGCGCCTGATGATCAAGCTCGGAACGGATGCGCAGGGCGCCGATCAGTTATCGTCTTCGGTGGATAAACTGTCCATCCAAAACGATTGAGCAACGGCACCTTACAGTTAGACTTTGGTCGTATATTGGTAGGTTTCCGAACCATTAGTGATGGCATTTGAGGCCATTGGCCTGGGCTGCGTATACTCCGTACGAATCAACAAGGAGATAATATGCACACCAGATCCTCACTGCTTGCACGTGCCGTTCGTCTTGCCTCGCTTGCCGCGTTCGCCCTCCCTGCCAGCGTATCGGCCGGCGGTTTTTCCCTGAATGAACAGAGCGCCAGCGCCATGGGCGTAGCCAACGCCGGTTCGGCTGCCAACCCGGAAAACGCCTCCACGGTCCTGTTCAACCCCGCCGGCATGAGCCAGTTGTCCGGTACCAATATTTCTTTTGGTGCGGCGGTGCTTGATATTGATGCGGAGGCCAAGCCGGAGTCGATTTCCGTGACCCGCCAGAATCCGGCAGTTCCCGTGCAGCCGGCTACCGCTGGCGGTGATATCGCCGATCCGGCGGTTCTGCCCAATTTTTACCTGACCCATGAGGTCAGTGATTCGGTGGATGTTGGCTTCGGTATCCATGCGCCTTATGGCCTGGCGGCCGATTACGAGGAGGGGTTTGCCGGTCGCTTCTTTGCCGACAAAACCGAACTGACGGCCATCGCTTTTACCCCGTCGATCTCCGTCAACAACGGTAACGGCCTGTCCATGGGCGCAGGCATTAACCTGATTTATGCGGAAGGCCGTCTGAGCCGATACCAGGACCTGAGCGCAGTGGCCGGCCCGGCTGCCCTGGCCCTTGACGAGCCCTACGCCGACATCGAAGGCGACGATATTGGTGCGACGTTCCGCGTCGGTTTCCTGTACGAGCTTTCGCCAATGACCCAGGTCGGCCTGAGCGCACAAACCGGTACCGAGCTGGATCTGAAGGGGGATGCCACCATTTCCAACTTTCCGGTACTGACCTCGCCTGGCCAAACCACGACGTTGACGGAGAAGGTCCGGGTGCCGCTGGCTATTCCCGAGAGTGCGACTCTGGGCTTGCGTCACCGGTTTAACGAGGAGTTCACGTTGCTCGCCGGGGCAACCTACGCCAAATGGGGTCGTTTTGAGGAACTGGACATTATCAGCCGCCGGTCGAATCCGGGGGAAGTGTCGTCCGTGTCGGGCTATCCGTATATCAGTCACGTGACCGAAAAGTGGAACAACACCTGGCAGTTCAATCTCGGCGGTATCTGGCAGGCCACGCCGGAGTGGGCACTGAAAGCTGGTTATGCCTGGGATGAGTCGCCGGTGAACGAGCAGTACGTGACCGCCCGTATACCGTCACAGGATCGGCACTGGCTTACCCTGGGAACTCAATGGAAGGACGTGCGCAGCGGCTGGACTGTGGACGCCGCTGTAGGAACCTTGCTGTTCTCCGGAGATGCCAGGGTGGACGACCGGGAGTATAGCCATGACAACCCAACCCAGCCGGCGACGCCAGCTCGTTACCAGGCAACCTATGACCTGAGTGCCTGGAGCGCTGCCCTGCAGGTCAGCAAGGCATTCTGAACGGACGTTAACCCGGGCTGGCCAGGCGCGCCGTCAGTGCGCCTGGTCCCAGTTGTCACCGACGCCCGCTTCCACCAGCAGGGGCACGTCCAGTGACGCCGCGGCGGACATGCGGCGGATGAGTCCTTCCCGGATGTCATCAATGGCAGAAGCTTTCACTTCCAGAATCAGTTCGTCGTGCACCTGCATGGTCATGCGGGCATTGTCTGCATGGTCGCGCATCAGCCACGATTCAACGTCCAGCATGGCGCGTTTGATGATATCTGCCGCGGTCCCTTGCATGGGGGCATTGATCGCGGTGCGCTCTGCCGCCTGTTGCATCTGCTTGTTGCGGGCATTGATCTCCGGCAGGTACAGGCGCCGGCCGAACAGGGTCTCGACGTAGCCGTCGTCGTGGGCCTGCCGGCGAATATCGTCCATGTATTTCAGCACGCCGGGATAGCGCTCAAAATAGCGGTCGATGTATTGCTGGGCGGTGGTGCGGCCCACGTCCAGCTGGCGTGACAGCCCGAACGCGGACATGCCGTAGATCAGCCCGAAATTAATGGCCTTGGCACTGCGGCGCTGGTCGCCGGAGACGTCGTTCACGGCCACCCCGAAGACTTCCGCCGCCGTTGCCTTGTGAATGTCCTCGCCTTTTTCAAACGCACTCAGCAGCCCTTTGTCGCCGGACAGGTGCGCCATGATTCGCAACTCAATCTGGGAATAGTCGGCCGCCACCAGTCGGTAGCCCTCCGGAGCGATGAACGCCTGACGAATCCGGCGCCCCTGTTCGCTACGGATGGGAATGTTCTGCAGGTTGGGTTCCGAGGACGATAGCCGGCCCGTCGCGGCCACCGCCTGGTGATAGGAGGTGTGAATCCGCCCGGTGCGATGGTGGATCAGGCCGGGCAGTGTGTCGGTGTAGGTAGACTTGAGTTTGCTGAGGCTGCGGTGCTCCAGGATCAGCCTGGGCAGCTCGTGTTCGTGGGCCAGTTCCTGCAGCACCGGTTCGGCCGTGGAGGGAGCACCTTTCGGGGTCTTTTTGATCACCGGCAGCCCCATCTTGTCGTAAAAAATAGCCTGGAGCTGTTTGGTGGAGCCGAGATTGAAGGTTTCGCCCGCCACATCACAGGCTTCCCGCTCCAGTTCGGCCAGCCGTTCTGCCAGCTCCTGGCTGTGTTGCCGGAGTGTGCTGGCACTGATCATCGTGCCGCGCTGCTCCATTCTCGAGAGTACCGGTACCAGCGGCAGGTCAATGTCCTCGTACACCGAGGCCAGCTTGCCGGTTTCCCGCAGCTTCGGGCGCAGCACCTGGTGCAGCCGCAAGGTGATGTCGGCGTCTTCCGCCGCATAGGGGCCTGCTTTCTCCAGCTCGATCTGGTTAAACGTAAGCTGCTTGGCGCCTTTGCCGGCGATGGATTCGAAGGTGATGGTTTGTTCGCCAAGGTACCGCATCGCCAGGCTGTCCATGTCGTGGCGGCCGGCCACGGAGTTGAGCACGTAGGACTCCAGCATGGTGTCTTCGGCAATGCCTTCCAGGGTGATGCCGTGGTTGGCGAGGACGTTCTTGTCGTATTTCAGGTTCTGGCCGAGCTTGGGCTGCGCCGGGTCTTCCAGAAGTGGCTTCAACTGGGCCAGCACGGTGTCCCGATCGAGCTGATCCGGAGCGCCCATGTAATCGTGGGCGAGGGGAACATAGGCGGCTTCGCCTGCTTCAACGGCAAAGGAGACGCCGACGATTTCCGCGTCCATGTAACGAAGACTGGTGGTCTCGGTGTCGAACGCAAACAACGAGGCCCGTCGCAACCTCTCAATCCAGGTGTCCAGCTCGTTCTGATCGGTGATCACGGAGTAACGCTTGTCAGTCGAGGTAGGGTTCCCTGCCTCTTCCGGCGCTTCGCTGGCATCGTTTGCGCCGGCGTCGGGACGGCTTTCGAGCTCATTGATCCAGGTGCGGAACTCATATTCCCGGAACAGCGCCAGCAGGCTGTCGTCGTCCTGTTGTCGCGGGCGCAGATCCTCGAGCCCGAAATCAAGCTCGACGCAGGTTCGGATGGTGGCCAGTTCCTGGCTCAGGGGCAGGGTGTCGATGGCCTCGCGGAGGTAGTCGCCGATCTTGCCCTTGATTTCGTCTGCGTGGGCCACGATGCCGTCCAGATCGTTATAGGTCTGGAGCCACTTCACGGCGGTTTTCGGGCCGCATTTGTTCACGCCGGGGATGTTGTCCACCTTGTCGCCCACCAGGGCGAGGTAGTCGATAATCTGCTCCGGGGTGACGCCGAACTTGTCCACCACGCCGTCGCGGTCCATTCGGGTCTCGGTCATGGTGTTGATCAGGGTAACGTGGTCGCTCACCAATTGCGCCATGTCCTTGTCGCCGGTGGAGATCACCACATCAATGCCCTTGCTGGTGGCTTCGTTGGCCAGGGTGCCGATGACGTCGTCGGCCTCTACGCCGGAGACGGAAAGCAGGGGCAGACCCATGGCGCGGACGATGTCGTGGATCGGTTCAATCTGGCAGGCCAGGTCGTCCGGCATCGGCGGCCGGTGCGCTTTGTACTCTTCATAGAGGTCGTGGCGGAAGGTTTTGCCCTTGGCATCAAAGACCACCACCATTTTGGATCCGGGGAAATCCTGTTCCAGGCGCCGGATCATGCTGATCACACCTTTAATGGCGCCAGTGGGGTGGTTCTTGCTGGTCGTGAGGGGCGGAAGTGCGTGATAGGCACGGAATAAATAGGACGAACCGTCCACAAGAACCACGGGTGGGGTCTTTTGCTCAGTCATGTCAAAACGGGTCCGGATTCTGATTGAAGCGTGGGTTGGCTTGTGCAACTCTGTGAAGAAATCGTTGGACAAAAGGGTAGCATGAAAATGAAGCGAATCACCTGTCCGGTATTGCTGTTTATTGGCCTTGCCCAGGCGGCGGTGGCACAGGAGAGTGGCACGCTGGACGACGTCCCTGTGGAGACACCAGACGAGCCGGTTGTGGTCTCGGATTATCAGCCCGCCAGTGGCGGGCCCCAGATCGTGATCCGCCCGGGTGAGAACGAAGTGTTTTACGAATACCGGGTGAACGGTCAGTTGATGGAAATAAAGGTAGTGCCGGAGATTGGCCCGGAATATTACCTGGTGCCATCGGACGGTGGCGGCTGGATTCGTGAAACCGACTCCGACATGCTGGTGCCCAGTTGGGTGCTGTTCCGCTGGTAGTCTGCCCCTGCGGATTTAGTATGAACATTCTAATTTTTCTCCGTACTGTTGCAGCTGAGATCGACAAAAGGCCTGCAGATTGAACCGTCGCAGCGCCTGTTACACATTCGGGTCATTTCAGACAATCAAGGAGAATTGATATGGGTAAACTCAAGTCTTACCAGGAACAGCTTCAGGACATCGTTGAGAAAGGTATCAACGCCGCCGAGGAGCAACAGAAGAAACTGGCTTCCAAGCCGTTTGAGTACGCAGAAAAGCTGGAATCCGAAGCCCGCGAATACAGCGTGAAGACCCTGCGCAAGCGTTACAACGGTTACAGTGACAACCTGTTCGACCAGCTTCGCAGCCTGAACACCCGCTTTGGCAGCTTTGCCGCTGACCTGGTCGCCAAGCTGGAAAGAGAAGCAGCGGAAGGCGCGGATGCCATCTCCGATACCGCCGACGAGGTTTCTTCAGCGGCCCAGGACGCCAAGCAGTCCGTCGAGAGCAAGAAGCCCGTGGCCCGTAAGACGACTGCTCGCAAGAGCACCACGACAGCGAAGAAGCAAACCGCTTCTACGTCTACCGCCTCCGCCTGATGGCAGGCCGGGGTGTGCCGACCGGTGCACCTCGAGTTGCGGTTAACGCTGTAAACGCAAAAGGGCCTCCGATCTGGAGGCCCTTTTGCGTTATCCGGTAGGGGTCAGCTGTTCTGATCTGGCAGTTCCAGGGGCAGGGTCCGTGGTTCACCGGTGATTTCTTCCAGGCGTTTGATATCGTCCCGAAACGCCTGTTTCAGCCTCTCAATTTCCTGGCTCTGAGAGGCGATCTCGCGTTCAATGTCGCGGATCTGTGATTCCAGTCGTCGCAGTTTTTCGAGCATGGCTTCCGGGATTTCCCGGCCCGCCCGTTCCAGGTCCGCGGCTTTGCTTTGTTCACTATCCAGTTGACTGGAAATCACTGAAATGTTGCCGCGCTTCAGCTGGATCAGCCCCTCCAGTTCCCGGACTTTCCGGTACATGGACTTCACGGCCTGGTCGGGGTGGCTGAAACGTTCCAGCAGCCGTTGGTCATGCTCCCGCTGGCGCTTCAGCGCTTCCTGGCGTTGCTTTTCGGCTTCCCGGGCTGCGATCTCTTCGTCCGTGGGTGCCGGCGGTATGGTTTCCACCACTCGACCGTTGGCACCGAGAATGTCGTAGCCCCGTTTGGTGGCTTCCTGGGGAATGGTGTTGCTGATGACGACCTGGCCGTTTTCATCCGTGTAACGGTACATGCCTGCTTCTGACTGGGCGACCATGCCCAGGGTCAGTACAATGGCAGAAGCAGTGGCTGAAAATGCGCTCAGGCGTTGGGGCATTAATCAGACTCCATAGCGTTCCCGATAACTGGCGACCCTGCTGGCATGGCCGGAGAACTCCGGGTTGGCCTTGAGGTAGTCCAGAACCTGTTCCAGGCGAATGATGCTGACCACCGGGATCCCGAATTCCTGTTCCACTTCCTGGATCGCCGACAGCTCACCCTTACCCTTTTCCTGCCGGTCCAGTGCAATCAGCACACCGGCGGGTTCGGCCCCCGCCGCGCGGATCAGGTCGATGGACTCGCGGATGGCGGTGCCGGCGGTGATGACATCGTCAACGATCAGCACCTTGCCCTGCAATGGCGCGCCAACAAGGTTGCCGCCCTCGCCATGATCTTTCTTTTCCTTGCGATTAAAGGCAAAGGGTTTGCTGTTACCGTCTGTAGCCAGCGCCATGGCGGTAACCGTTGCCAACGGTATGCCCTTATAGGCAGGCCCGAATATGATGTCATAATCGAGCCCGCTGCGTGCAATCGCGGCGGCATAGGCCTTGCTTAGCTGTAGCAGGTCGTCCCCGGTGTTGAACAGCCCGGCATTGAAGAAGTAGGGGCTGGTACGCCCGGACTTGAGCGTGAATTCACCAAATCGCAGTACGTTCCGGCGGATGGCGAATTCGATGAAAGTTTGCTGATAGTCATGCATGGCAAGGCTTCTGGCGGGTGTTGATCTTTAATTAGTGCGTAAAAACGGTATCATACACACAAACCGAATCAGGGAACACGTATGCGGGTAGTATCAATCAGCGTCAATGGCCTCGCACAGGCTGTTGAAAAGGGGTTTTTCGACTGGCTGGCCGGGCAGGACGCTGACGTGGTTTGCGTTCAGGATCACCGCATGCGCGCGTATGAGATTGAAGACTACAATCTGATCCCGCCGGGTTACGAAGCCTATTTCATTGACGGCGAAAATAATGAGGATGGCGGTGTTGGTATATACACCCGCCATTTCCCGAAAGCGATCATGTACGGGTTTGCCAATGAACAGGCGGATCGTGAAGGACGGTTTATCCAGGCGGATTTTGACAAGGTCTCGGTCGCCTGTGTGCTGGCGCCTTGTGCCCTTGGGCGTGAAGAGGAGCTGATCGGTGAGGACGACCTGACCGTGCTCGATCACAAGGATGATTTCATGGAGGCCTTTGGCCTGCATATGCAGAAGACCCTGCGCAAGCGGCGCCAGTTTATCTTCGGCGCCAATCTGCAGACCGCCCATCATGTGACGGACGCCAGCCCGCTCTATCACAAACTCGATTTTTCCGGATTCCTGCCCCATGAGCGGGCATGGCTTGATCGCCTGTTTGATGAAATGGGTTGTGTTGATGCGTTCCGGGACATCAACAAGCAGAGCAGCCAGTTTACCTGGTGGCCGGAGCAGGCGGAGGGTTCCCGCAAGAATGCCGGTATCCGGGTGGATTACCAGTTGCTGACGCCAGGAATTCGGAAAACCATCCTGGACGGCTGGATTGACGACGCAACCCGATTTTCCGATCACGCGCCGGTGATCATGGATTACGATATAGAGATCGGATTCTGAGCCTGACAGTTTACTGAATGGTAGCGGGTTCGGAGGGGGAGACCTTTCCGGGACCGTCTCCGGCCAGGGAAGGCCGGAGCCGAGCGCACAGGGATGTGCTTGTAGCGTGTCCCGGAAAGGTCTCCCCCTCCGGACACGCGGGCGGCGGACTCAGTCAGCCAGCGCCGCTTTCTGAATCTCGAATAACTGCTCAATACCCTGTTTGGCCAGTACCAGCATGTTGTCCAGCTCCTCCTGAACAAACGGCGCACCTTCCGCTGTTCCCTGAATCTCGATAAAGCCACCCTGGTCGGTCATGATCACGTTCATGTCGGTCTCCGCTTCGGAGTCTTCCGGGTAGTCCAGGTCGACAACCGGCGTGCCCTTGTAAATGCCCACGGAAAACGCCGCGACCATCTGTTTCAGAGGGGATTTCTTCAGGCGCTTTTCCGCAACCAGATGGTTCAGGGCGTCGACGAGTGCCACGCAGCCGCCGGTAATGGCCGCCGTGCGAGTGCCGCCGTCGGCCTGGATGACATCGCAGTCGATGGTGATGGAGTGTTCCCCGAGGGCAGTCAGGTCAACGGCGGCGCGCAGGGAGCGACCAATCAGGCGCTGGATTTCGACGGTACGCCCGCCCTGTTTGCCGCGGGCGGCTTCCCGGCCCATGCGGCTGCCGGTGGAGCGGGGCAGCATGCCGTACTCGGCGGTGATCCAGCCCTTGCCTTCACCACGCAGAAAGGGGGGCACCTTGTTCTCAATGGAGGCGGTGCAGATAACTTTGGTGTCTCCGAATTCCACCAGCACGGAACCTTCGGCGTGCCGCGTGTAGTTGCGGGTAATTCGAACATCTCTCGGTTGTTCGGGCGTTCTGCCACTGGGTCGCATAGTGTGTCCTGAAGTCTGTGATGAATGTCCGGGTTAGGGCCCCGGTCGGTGTTGAAAGGCGCGTGAGTATAACACGTTGGGTGCCCGGTTCGGGGGGATGGCAAGCACAGGGTTCGTCGTGGGCGTTAAGAGCCTGTTAAACTCAGATGACGATCGTAAACCATCACTGGAGTTACCATGATTCGAAGCATGACTGCCTTTGCCCGCCAGGATGTCCAGGAGGACTGGGGCACGTTGACCTGCGAGATTCGAACGGTGAATCACCGGTACCTGGAACCGTCGTTTCGTTTGCCGGATGCGTTCCGGGAACTGGAAAACCGGTTCCGGGAGGTGCTGCGCAAACACCTCAAGCGGGGCAAGGTGGATATCTCGATGCGCCTGCAGCCGGCCGACCCGTCGAGCCAGAGCTTCGAGGTCAACGAGGAGATGGCTCAGGCCGTCAACGAGGCGGCAAATCATGTTAATCGAATGCTGGATAATCCGGCGCACATCAATGCGCTCGACATCCTTCGCTGGCCGGGTGTCCTGTCGGTACAGGAACAGGATTATGGCCTGGCCCGGGATGCCGCATTGGGCTTGTTTGAGCAGACCGTTGCCGAACTCACGTCTGTGCGTGAGCGTGAGGGTGAACGACTGCGCCCGCTGTTTGAGGATCGCCTGACGGTGATGGGGGAGTGTGTGGCGGAAGTCCGGACGCTGATGCCGGAGCTGTTGCAAGCCCAGGAACAGTCGCTCCGGGAGCGGTTCGAAAAAGCCCGTGTGGAGCTGGATGCGGACCGGGTGGCCCAGGAGATGGTGATGCTGGCCCAGAAATCCGATGTGGCGGAGGAGCTTGACCGGCTGGACGCCCATATCAGTGAGGTGTCCGACACCCTGCAGGGTGATGATGCCATTGGCCGGCGTCTGGATTTCCTGATGCAGGAGCTGAACCGGGAGGCGAACACTCTGAGCAGCAAGAGTATCGATGCCCGGGTGACCCGGGTGGCGGTGGATCTCAAGGTGTTGATTGAACAGATGCGGGAACAGGTACAGAACCTGGAATAACCTCAGCCCACAGCGTTCAACTCCTCCGGGACACTCAGGGTGACTGTGCCGCCGGTTACCGGGCAGTCGAATTGCAGATAGTTCGCGAGCAGTTGTAAGAGTTGTGGTGCTGGCTGGCCGTACAGGCGGTCACCGATGACCGGATGGCCGATGCCGGCCAGGTGCCGGCGAATCTGGTGCTTGCGACCGGTGTCGATGCGTACGTCAAGCAGGGTGGTCTGGCTATTGTCGTCGGTGGCGCGTGTTGATATCCAGCTTGTGGCCGTCTTGCCGTCTACCGGTGAGTCCAGCAAACGGTTATTGGCGTCGAGTCGTCCGGTGACTCGCACCCGGTAATGTTTGGTCAGGGTGCGACCGGCGAAGCATTTGGACAGGGCGCCGGCGGCTTTCGGGTCGTGGGCAATCAGCATCAGCCCGGCGGCATCGGCATCCAGCCGATGGACCAGGTGGCAAGGTCGCTGCAGTCGGGTTTCCACCAGGCGCAGCAGGCTGCAGTGGTCGCCCCACTGGGAGCCCTGTGCCAGCATGCCATGGGGTTTGAACCAGACGCTGTAGCGAGCTTTGTCTTCCAGTAGCGTGGTCTCCGGGGGCGCCTTGGTCAGGACCGCGTCGTCGTAATAGAGTTTCAGTCGCGTGCCCGGCTGGAGCATCCGCGTTGCTCTGCGAAGTCTTACCTGCTTGCCTTTATGGGTCCACCAGCAGGCGCCCTTGTTCATGGCGTCCTTGATTTTCTGCCGTGAAAGCTCCGACGCAGCGCTCAGTGCGTCGATGGCGGTCCGGGGCTGGTCTGTCGTGGTGTCGATGGTGATTCGCATGGTCAGGTCTTTCAGCTCGGTGTCGGGCCCGGTCAGCCCGGGCTGGTCAGGCTATGGTATCAGGACGCGGGGACTCAGGGTGCGGTATCCGGACAAAGCCCGTATAATCGCCGCATTTCACGGTCGCCGATGGCGGCCGACAGGGTCAGTTCGGGAGTGGTTTTGTGATGAGCCAGGCAGTTGAGCAGGGTACGCTCTATGTGATTTCCGCGCCGTCCGGCGCCGGTAAGACGAGCCTTGTGACGCAGATGCTGCGTCGGGACGAGCGCCTGGGGGTGTCGGTATCCCACACCACCCGGACGATGCGGGAAGGCGAGCAGGACGGTGTCAACTACCATTTCGTCACCCGTGAGCAATTCGAATCCATGATCGCCCGGGGCGACTTCCTGGAGCATGCGGACGTTTTCGGCAACTACTACGGCACCTCTCAGGTTTGGGTGCGGGAGACTCTCGCCAAAGGCCAGGATGTGATTCTGGAGATTGACTGGCAGGGGGCCGTGCAGGTGCGCCGCCTTATCCGGGAGTGCGTGGGCATCTTCATCGTCCCGCCGTCACCGGAGGTGTTGCGGGAGCGTCTGGTGGGCCGGGGCACGGATGCGCCCGAGGTGGTTGAACGCCGGCTGGCCGAGGCAAAGGAAGAATGCCGTCATGCCGTCGAGTTTGATTACCTGGTGGTGAATGACCAGTTCGATGACGCGCTGGCCGAGTTGCTGGCTATTGTCTGCAGTCAGCGCCTGCGAATGTCCGTGCAGCAATCCCGTTATCGTGAGCTGTTGGCGGGGCTTTCCGGCGGCGCCTGAAGCCGCCGGTTTGCTGTATACAAATCAGGCCGGTCGCAGTACACTACGCGGTCTGCTGAATCAGTTATTTTATTTGTCGGGGAAGTTATGGCACGAGTTACCGTTGAAGATTGTCTGGAAAACGTTGATAACCGCTTCCAGCTGGTAATGCTGGCAACCAAGCGTGCCCGTCAACTCGCCACCAAGGGTGCCGAGCCGATGGTTGCTGAAGAGAACGACAAGCCCACGGTGATTGCCCTGCGCGAAATCGCCGAAGGCAAGATTACCCGTTCCCTGCTGGTCGAGGAAGACGAAGAGTAAGGGTAATGGACCCTGTCGGCGGGTGAGTATTCGTCGACTGGATGGTTTGAAATCCGTCACCGCGCTCTTATAGTGTACCTATAGAACGTCGCTGATTGGATTGCGGAAGGACCCGGATGCGTGCATTCGGGTTTTTTTGTCGCTGATGTTTAGGAATTCGTGGAGGCGCGGTGTCGGCAGAGGCTACGGTTGAAGGGCTGGCGAAGGAGCTCAGCACCTATCTGGATACCAGTCGCATCAATCAGGTGCGGCGGGCCTACTATTATGCCGAACAGGCCCACGAAGGTCAGATGCGCAAAAGCGGTGATCGTTACATCACCCACCCGCTGGCCGTGGCCCACATCCTGGCCGACCTGAGGCTGGACCATCAAAGCCTGATGGCCGCCATGCTCCACGATGTGATTGAAGATACCGGTATTCCCAAGGATGCGCTCTCCGAGCAGTTTGGTGAAGACGTTGCCGAGCTCGTGGACGGGGTCAGTAAACTGACCCAGATTGAGTTCCGCTCCCGTGCCGAGGCCCAGGCCGAAAACTTCCAGAAGATGACCCTGGCCATGGCCCGGGATATCCGGGTTATCCTGGTGAAGCTCGCAGACCGCCTCCACAACATGCGAACCCTGGGCCCCATGCCCTACGAAAAGCGCCAGCGTATCGCCACCGAGACGCTTGATATCTACGCCCCCATTGCCAACCGTCTGGGGATGCACTCCATCTGTACCGAGCTTGAGGATCTGGGTTTCTCCTCGCTGTATCCCATGCGCTCGAAGTACATTTCCAAGGCCGTGGAGAAGCTGCGTGGCAGTCACCGGGAAATCATTGACGAGATACGGGGCCGGCTGCAGGAAAAACTCGAGGAACGCGGGCTGCCAGGCCGCATTCTGGGGCGTGAGAAACACCTGAACAGCATCTACAACAAGATGAAGTTCAAACAGAAATCCTTCCATGAAATCATGGACGTTTACGCCTTCCGCATTATTACCGACACCGAAGACGACTGTTACCGCATTCTCGGCGCCGTCCACAGCCTGTACAAGCCGCTTCCGGGGCGATTCAAGGACTACATTGCCATGCCCAAGGCCAATGGCTACCAGTCGCTTCACACCACGTTATTCGGCATGCACGTGAACATCGAGATCCAGATCCGGACCGAGGAGATGGAGCACATTGCCAACAACGGCATTGCCGCCCACTGGATGTACAAGAACGAGCCGTCAAGTGTGACCAGTGTCAATCAGGCCCGGGTTGACCGCTGGGTGAAGGGGTTGATGGAAATGCGCGAGCGTGCCGATGACTCCCTGGAATTTATCGAGCACGTGAAGGTGGATCTGTTCCCGGATGAGATCTATGTGTTTACTCCCAAGGGCAGGATCATGGAATTGCCCAGCGGCGCCACTCCGGTGGATTTTGCCTATGCCATTCATACGGATATCGGCAATGCCGCGGTGGCGTGCCGAATCAATCGGAATCTGGCATCGTTGAGCCAGTCTCTGCAGAGCGGCCAGACCGTGGAAGTGATCACCGCGCCGGGCGCACGACCGAACCCGGCCTGGCTCAGTTTCGTGGTCACCGGCAAGGCCCGGAGCAGTATCCGCCATGTGCTCAAGAGCCAGAAGCGGGCGGAGTCGCTGGAGCTGGGCCGGACGTTGCTGAAGAAGTCACTCAAGGGTTTCGGCGCCCGGCTGGCGGACATCGGTGATGCCCAGATCCAGACGGTCGTCAACCACAACCAGGTCAACAGTTTCGATGATCTGGTGAGCGACATCGGACTGGGTAACCGCATGGCCTACCTGGTGGCCCGGCAACTGGTCAGTGGCGGTGAGGGCGCCGAATCGGGAGCCGCCTCCGAAGCCATTCAGGGGGTCGAGCGCGGGGCTGTTACCATCCGCGGCACCGAGGGTCTGCTGGTCCGGTTTGCCAGTTGCTGCAAGCCCATTCCGGGGGATCCGGTGGTAGGGGTGATGGATTCGGGTCACGGCATGGTGATTCACTCCGATACCTGCTCCCGCCTGCCTGAAGACGATGACGGGCGGGCCAAGCTGACCCATCTGAAGTGGGCCAAGGACATCACCGACGAGTTCTCGGTGGAACTGCGGGTTGAGCTGGAACGTCAACGCGGTGTGATTGCAGAGGTGGCCAACGCCGTGGCGATGGCCGACGGCAACATTGAGCGCATCAACGTGGAAGAGCAGAATGCGCGCTTTGGCGTGGTCAGCCTGGTGGTGCATGTGAATGGCCGCCGACACCTGGCGCGGGTGATGCGGCGTATCCGTAACATCCGGGCGATTACTCACATCAGCCGGGTGCGGCACTGAGCCGGACCAACGCCCGGTTGACAGGCGCAGCCCCCGAGGGCGACGATTGGCGTTTTCGAAGAGAGGAAGTCCAAGGTCATGACCAACAAGTCCGTAATCCAGACCGAAAATGCCCCCCAGGCCATCGGTACCTATTCCCAGGCGGTAAAAGCCGGTGACACGGTTTACCTGTCGGGCCAGATTCCGCTGGTTCCGGAGACCATGGAAGTGGTTTCCGGCGATTTCGCGGCCAAGACCCGGCAAGTGTTCGAAAACCTGAAAGCCGTGTGCGAAGCTTCCGGCGGTGAGCTCAAGGACATCGTCAAACTCAATATCTACATGACCGATCTGGCAAACTTCGCCACGGTCAACGAGATCATGGCAACCTATTTCCAGGAACCGTACCCGGCCCGCGCGGCGGTGGGCGTTGCGGCACTGCCAAAGGGTGTGCCGGTGGAAATGGAAGCGGTGATGGTGCTGAGCTGAAACCGGCCAGCGCCTATCGCTGTTCGATTATGGCCCGGTAGCCGGCCCGGAAGTCCGGGTACCGGAAGGTAAACCCGCTGTCCCGCAAGCGGGTGTTCCGACACCGCTTGCTGCCGGCCCGGCCACCTTTTCTGGCGCTCTCCACAGGCGCCGCACAGCGCACTTGCTGGCGAACCCAGTCCACCACGTCGTCCAGCCGGGCCGGCTCACAGTCGCTGCCAAGGTAGCAGGGCGCCAGTGCTTCGCCTCTCAGGGCCAGGCCGGTCAGGTGTACGATTGCTCCAGCGGCATCGTCTTCATGGATCCGGTTGCTGAACGGCGCCGGCGTTAGCGGGTTCATCCGGCCCGCAATGACTTCGTCGAGGAACCGCTTCCGGGAGGGCCCGTAAATACCGCTGAAGCGTACTATGGTGGCCGGGTGGCTACTTTTCAGGGCAACCTGCTCCGCCGCCAGTATCTGCCCGCCACTGGCCCTGGCCGGCCGGGCAGGGCTGGTTTCGTCCACCCAGCTGTCGTCGTTCTGGCCATAAACACTGGTGCTGCTGATGAAGAAAAGCCGTGTCAGCCGTTGGCTACCCAATGCCTGCAGCAAGTTGGTCAGACCGTTGACGTAGGCTTCCCGGTATCCCTGTTCGTCATAGCTGGCCGGTGTCAGGCAATAGATGACAATGTCGAGATCTTCCGGTAACTGCCCCTGGAGGGTTTCCGGGCGAGTCAGGTCTGCGCCGATACCTTCAACATCCCGGGGTACCTTTTCCGGGGAGCGCCGCAGGCCGTAGACCTGGGCCGCTGGCGCCAGAAGGCTGGCGATGGCGCCACCGAGTTTGCCGCAACCGGCCACCAGGATTCGAGGGGCGTTCGCACGTTCAGTGATTGCCATAGACAATTTCAATCCTTATGCTTTAGCTCATAAATTAGTGAATCATTGATCCGTTCCCCTTTGACCGGAGCTCACCATGACTCTCACCGAGTTACGATACGTCGTTACGCTTGCGCGCGAAAGGCATTTTGGCCGGGCCGCCGAGCGTTGCCATGTCAGCCAGCCGACGCTGAGTGTGGCGGTCAAGAAGCTGGAAGATGAACTGGGCATCCCCCTGTTTGAGCGCAGCAAGAGCAGCATACGGGTGACCGAAACCGGCCAGCGGATTATTGACCAGGCCCAGCGTGTTCTCGATCAGGTCGGTCTGATCAAAGACATGGCGCAGGATGGCAAGAACCAGCTGAACTCGCCCTTGAAAGTGGGCGCCATTTACACCATCGGGCCCTACCTGTTTCCGCATTTGTTGCCGGAGCTGCGCCGGGCAGCGCCGGACATGCCCTTGTACATCGAGGAAAACTACACCGCCAATTTGCGCCAGAAGCTCCGCCAGTCGGATCTGGATGCGATCATCATCGCATTGCCGTTCGAAGAGCCGGAAGTGGTTACCCTGCCACTCTACGACGAGCCATTCGTGGTATTGCTGCCCGCCGGTCACCCGCTGGCCAGCAAGGAGCAACTGACCGCCGATGAACTGGCTCAGGAGCAGCTCCTGTTGCTGGGCCCCGGCCACTGCTTCCGCGATCAGGTGCTGGAATCCTGTCCGCCCCTGGTGGAAGCGGTCACCAGCCGGGTGGACACGGGTTCGCCGGCGCTGGTCACCGAAGGCAGTTCCCTGGAGACCATTCGCCATATGGTGGCCTCCGGCCTGGGGATTACCGTGTTGCCACTGTCGGCGGCGACCGCCATGCAATACCAGGAAGACATTCTGGCCGTTCGCCCGTTCGCTGCCCCGGTCCCCTTCCGGACCGTGGCCCTGGCCTGGCGGGTGACGTTTCCCCGGCCCAAGGCCATTGACGTGCTGTCCCTGGCGGCCAGCCAGTGCCGGGTGATTGAAAAGGCCAGTACGGATACACCGGCCGTTGCGGAAAGTGCCTGAGCGCCGTTATGACCTCACTGGATGACATCCCGGTCACCCAGCTCAAGGGCGTCGGCAGTGCGCTGGCAGACAAGCTGGCCAGGCTGGGCATTGCCTCGCTCCAGGACCTGCTGTTTCACCTGCCTCACCGCTACGAAGACCGGACCCGGATCGTCCCCATGGGCAGTCTCCGGATCGGAGACGTGGCCGTGGTGGAAGGTGAGGTCATGAAAGCCGATCTGGTCATGGGTCGTCGCAGAAGCCTTCAGGTGACTCTGAAGGATGCCAGCGGATTTCTGGTGATGCGCTTCTTCCACTTCAACGCGGCCCAGAAAAACCAGCTTGTCGAGGGCACACGGGTGCGGTGTTTTGGCGAGGTACGGCCCGGCCGGGCCGGCTATGAATTCTACCATCCGGAATATCAAGTGAACCCGCCTCCGCTGCCTGCGGAAGGTGAAGCAACACTGACACCGGTGTACCCGCTGACCGAGGGCATACAGCAACCCCGGGTCCGGGGGTTGTGTCAGCAGGCGCTGGACTATCTCCAGCGTTACCCGATCCGGGACTGGCTGCCACCGGCGCTGCTGGCGGATTATCAATTACCGGGTATTACCGAGGCGGTCCGGCTGGTGCATTCGCCACCCGCGACTGCGCCCGTGCCGCTGTTGATGGAAGGCCGTCACCCGGCCCAGCAGCGACTGGTGATGGAGGAGTTGCTGGCGCACCAGCTCAGCCTGCTGCAGGTACGTGAGCAGATGCAGGCGCGGGAGGCTTTGCCGTTGCTGCCCACGGGCGATCTGCCCGCGCAATTTCTCGAGTCGCTTCCCTTTCAGCTCACCGGTGCCCAGCGCCTTGTCATCAACGAGATCCGGCAGGATCTGAGCCAGCCCCTGCCCATGCTTCGGCTGGTGCAGGGGGATGTGGGCTCTGGCAAAACCGTGGTGGCGGCGCTGGCGGCGTTGCAGGTCATCAGCGCTGGTGCGCAGGTGGCGCTCATGGCTCCCACCGAAATCCTGGCCGAGCAACATTACCAGAGCTTCCGGAGCTGGCTCGAACCTCTTGGTATCCAGTTGGCGTGGTTGTCTGGCAAGGTGAAGGGAAAGGCCCGGCAGGAGGCGCTGGAGGCCGTTCTGTCTGGTACTGCCCAGATTGTGATTGGCACTCACGCCCTGTTCCAGGGTGACGTGGCCTTCCAGCGCCTGGCGCTGGTGATTGTTGATGAACAGCATCGCTTTGGGGTGCATCAGCGGCTGGCACTCCGGGAGAAAGGCGTGGGCGGCACGCTGGCGCCGCATCAGCTGATTATGACGGCGACCCCCATACCGAGAACGCTGGCCATGAGTGCCTACGCTGACCTGGATACGTCGGTTATTGATGAACTGCCACCGGGGCGCAAGCCGATTGAGACCATTGTCATTCCTGACAGCCGCCGGGAAGCGGTGGTGGAGCGGGTGCGGAGCGCTTGCCGGGAAGGGAGGCAGGCCTATTGGGTCTGCACCCTGATCGAGGAGTCCGAGGCCTTGCAGTGCCAGGCAGCGGAAGTAACCGCCGACGAATTGGCCGAGCATTTGTCGGATCTGAAGGTGGGCCTGGTCCATGGCCGGTTGAAAGCCAGTGAAAAGGCGGCGGTCATGGCGCAGTTCAAGGAAGGTGAGCTGGACCTGCTGGTGGCGACGACGGTCATTGAAGTGGGCGTGGACGTTCCCAATGCCTCGTTGATCATTATTGAAAACCCGGAGCGATTGGGGCTGGCACAACTGCACCAGTTGCGTGGGCGGGTTGGCCGGGGAGAACAGGCCAGCTTCTGTGTGTTGATGTATCACCCGCCGCTATCCGCCAATGGCAAGGCCCGTCTGCAGGCGTTGCGGGATAGCCAGGATGGTTTTTTTATTGCCGAGAAGGATCTGGAGATCCGGGGCCCCGGGGAAGTGCTGGGAACGCGCCAGACCGGCATGATGCAGTTCCGGCTGGCGGACTTTGAGCGGGACAAGGGCTGGATCGAGCCCGTGCGGGAAATGGCACCGGCGCTGATGCGCGAGCCGCAGGTGGTTCAGGCGCTGATCCGGCGCTGGCTGGGTGAAAAAATCCGCTACGGAGATGTTTGACGGGTCTGCTGTGGTCCGGCCCACGTATGGATTACGACAGAAACTACGTATATATCAACTTTCGCACGGCAGCCATGTCCTATACTGAGCCCATAACCGTGCCGGAATTTCCAAAGTCGGAAGATATAAGCAATATTCGGGAGAAGACTATGGATTTACCTGTCTCCGTTCTGCAGGCCCTCGGTGGCTCCGCCGCTGATATATCATTGCGGGCTGTCAGTCAGGCCAGCGAACAGGATAGGCTGCGGATGGTGCTGCTCAGTGACGAGCAGGGCAATCTTCAGGCCATCTGCCGCCAGAATGATCTGATTGACCTGGAGCAGTTGAACAAGCTCCTTGGTCGCGATTTGCGGCTGATGAAGCGCCGGGAGCAGGTCCGGGTTCGGGAGCGGGCCGGTTTAAAGGAGTTGCCGGCGCTGCCATCCCTGACCGGCTGGCCGACTGTGATCGACCGGGAGGTCGACCAGTTGTCAGCGGTGGCCCTGGAGCTGGGCGAACAGAATCTGGCCATGGTCATGCCCGCCGGGGACTTCCGAAACCTGACGGCTCAGGCGGATCGCGGCTCTTTTACCATCGATCCGGACTCGATCCTGGTCAATCTTGATGACCACGGCAAGGATCGGGATCAGTTCCACTTTGCCCTGAAGAAATTCACCGGGCTGCGCATTCAGCAGCGCCTGGAGGATACTCTGGAGTTACCGCCACTGCCGGAGACTGCCCAGAGGATTATTCACCTGCGGGTGAATCCGAACGCGGTAATGGGCGACCTGGTCGACATTGTCGAGAGCGATCCGAGCCTGGCAGCCCAGGTGGTCAGTTGGGCGTCGTCGTCGTTTTACGCGGCCGCCGGCCAGGTACGTTCGGTTCACGATGCGGTATCCCGGGTTCTGGGGTTTGATCTGGTGATGAACCTGGCCATGGGGTTGTCGTTGGGGCGCGCCCTGAAACAGCCCGCGGATCATCCGGAAGGTTATGTGGATTACTGGCAGCAGGCGATCTGGCAAGCGCAGTCGGCGGGCATTCTGGCCAGCATGATGCGCCGGGGTGAGCGTCCGCTGTTCGGCCTGGCGTATCTGTCCGGACTGCTGCACAACTTCGGCTATCTGGTGCTGGCGCAGGTCTTTCCGCCTCATTTCAAGCTGGTGTGCCGGTCGCTGGAGGTGAACCCGCAGATTGACTCGTCGGTCACCGAGCATTATCTGCTGGGTATCACCCGTGAGCAGATTGCCGCGCAGCTGATGGACAACTGGGGCATGCCCGATGAAGTGACGCTGGCGATCCGCTACCAGAAAAACCCGGGGTATGACGGGCCACACAGGGTCTACGCCCGGCTGCTCTGGCTTGGCCGGCAATTGCTGACGGCGCGAGGTGTGGCGCTTGGCGCCGGTGGCCCGATCCGTCAGGAGGTGTTTGACGAGCTGGGATTGAATCGTGAGCAGGTGGAGGAGCAGTTCGATGAACTGGTGCGCAGTAAAGATAGCATCATGGCCATGGCCGGCATGATGAACCCGTAAAAAGCGGGCGCCTAAAAAACGTGGTGCCGGATGGCGGTTGCCGCCCTCCGGATCTCGTCGGCATTGGCGTTTTCAATATCGTAGCGCTCGCGATCCATCTTCTGCACAAATCGGGTATCGGTCTGCTGGCGTGCCCGATGTGTCGGCATGTGTTCGAGCTGATCGTGTACCTCGCGAAAGATCCGGAACGGCGCCTGCTCCATCAGTTCCGGCGCCACGTGATCCAGCAGGCCCTTGATGCGAAGGCAGGCTTCCGAATATTCCACCTGATCCTCCTCCACCGCCATGGCAATCACACGGATGCTTTCAATCATGCCCTGTCGTCGCTTCTCCTGAAAGGCGATGGCCTTTTGCTGGCGCTTCCGGTTGTCCGCCAGAACTCTGGCCTGGCGACCGATAAACACCAATAGCGCGATGCTGGCGATGGCACCAGCGATAATCAGAACCCACTGCAGCCACTGGGGCATAGCCGTCTCCCTTTATTGTCTCAGGCCCGTTTGCGTTGATGCTCCGGGCGCCAGACTTTGACAGTAACGGACTGGCCGTTCAAGACCGACGTGCCCACCAGTGGATCCACCTGTTCGTCGCTCAGCACATCGTTGATGCTGGCTCCGGCATGGGCGGTGGCAAACCTCTGCCCGGTACCCTCCCGGTCATGGCCCCAGCCATGGGGTATCGACACAACGCCGGGCATGATGTCATCGGTCACCTCCACTGGTAACACGATGCGCCGGTCATCGGCGCGGATTTCGGCCGAGTCCCCGGCCTGAAGGCCGAGGTGGGTGGCGTCACTTGTGTGGATCATCAGGGTACAGCGGTCTTTGCCTTTCACCAGGCGCTGGCTGTTGTGCATCCAGGAGTTGTTGCTGCGAAGGTGGCGTCGGCCGATCAGCAGCAGGCCGTCGGAAGGCTCTCGGGCCAACTGGTCATGCAGGCGCTTCACATCCTCCAGATAGCGTCGGGGGGCCAGGTTGATCTTGCCATCGCGGGTATACAGCCGGTCTGGCAGCGAGGGCTGAAGCGGCCCCAGGTCCACGCCATTCGGGTTGTCTTTCAGGGCCCGGAGAGACAGTCCCTTGGGCAGTGCCTGCCAGTGTCGGTTCAGGGGGCTGAGTTTCGCCAGGCTCCGCAGCGGGTGGCGCTTGGGCAGGATGTCCATGGCCAGGTCGGTCAATGGCTGCAGGACACCGCGGGCGGGCCCGGCATCGGTGCCGTAGGGGCCGGACCGGAGCAGCAGATCGAGGATGGGGTCCGGCCCGACCTGTTTGAACGCCCGCCAGCCCAGTTCGGCCCGCATCGGAAGCCGGCCGCCACTGCGGTGCCGCTCCAGGCGGTGGGCCAGTTCCAGCAGAATCTGCCAGTCATGGCGGGTATCGGCACCCGGATCAAACAGGGCCTCGCTGTACTTGGCCGTGTTGCGCACCGCAAACAGGCTGAAAATCAGATCGTAGTGGCTGCGCTCGAGGGCTGCGGTGGGCGGCAGGATGACGTCGGCATGGCGCGTGGTTTCATTCAGGTAGTAATCCACCGATACCATGAAATCGAGTCCGCTCAGGGCATTTTCCAGGCGTCGACCGTTCGGGCTGGACAGCACCGGGTTACCTGCCACGGTGACGAAGGCCCGGATCTGTCCGTCGCCCGGCGTCAGGATTTCATCGGCCATGGTACTGGCCGGGTACTCGCCGGCAAATTCAGGCAGCCCCTTTACCCGGCTGTGGCGTTTGCCGAAATGCCCGTTCTGGCCAGACATGGCGCCAAGCGCTACCAGATCAATGGCGGGCTGGGTAAACATCACGCCGCCAACGGTGTCCAGTTTGCCGGTCAGGATATTCAGGCAGTAGGCCAGCCAGGTGGACAGGCCGCCGTAGGCCTGGGTGCTGGTGCCCATGCGAGTATAAAGCGCGGCCTTTGGGGTATGGGCCAGCTCACGGGCCAGCGCCCGTATGTTGTCGGCCTCAATGCCGGTATGCCGGCTGGCGGCTTCCGGCGTGAAGGCCAGGGCAGCCAGCCGTAACAGGTCCATGTCTTTCACCAGTCGATCGGCCGGGCCCGGGTTCACCAGGTTCTCTTCAAAGAGCGTGTGCACCATCGCCATGAGCAAAAATGCATCGGTGCCGGGCCGGATGAAGTGAAACTCGTCCGCCAGCTTACCTGTCTCGGTGCGGCGAGGGTCCACCACGATCATTTTTCCGCCTCGCTGCTTCAGGCGTTTCACTCGCCCCCGAAAATCCGGCACCGTCATCAGGCTGCCATTGGAAGCCATCGGGTTGGCGCCAATGCACAGAAACAGGTCGGTACGGTCGATATCGGGAATGGGGAAAAGAATCTGGTGGCCAAACATCTCCAGGCTGGCCAGCATGTGGGGCAACTGGTCATTGGAGGTGGCAGAGAACCGGTTCTGGCTGCCAATGGCCCGCAGGAAGGGCATGGTGGCAACCAGTGAGCCGTGGTTATGAACGTTCGGGTTGCCAAGGTACACCCCGATACTGTTCCGGCCGTGTTCCTGGCGGGTGGCATGGAGTTTGTCCGCCACCAGGGTAAAGGCTTCCTCCCAGCCCATCTCCTGCCAGCCCTCGGCAGTTCTGCGCACGGGCTTACGCAGCCGGTCCGGATCCTCATGCAAATCTTGCAGGGCGACGGCTTTGGGGCAGATGTGGCCCTGGCTAAGTGGGTCGTCCTGATCTCCCCGAATGGCGGTAATCTGCCCCCCGCTGACCTCAATGGCAACGCCGCACATGGCCTCGCACAGGTGGCAGGTTCGGTAATGGGTGCCGTTTTCCATGGGGACTGTCTCCGGGTTGGTTTTAATCTGGTCACGCCGCTTGAAGTTTCATTGTGCAACCAGATTAGCAGGAATTGATCATCGGGGGGAAATAACGGATCGGCCTTTCAGGTACAAAAAAAGGGCCAGCCCGGCGGGCTGGCCCTGGTGCCAGGAAGACGCTGGCTATTGCACGGCGGGGATCTCCTTGATGGGGTTGGAGATGAAGTTGAGGTAAGCGCCGTTGTCGGGTATCTGCAGCGGTATGGTGACCGTCACAATCCCGAAACTGACGGCATTGACCTCAATATCCTCGGCGACGAGGTTACGCTGTTCAATCTGCATGCGACCATCGTCAAAGAAGGTGATCGGTCCTTCCAGCTGAAGTTGCAAAGGTTTGCTATACACATCATGGCTGCTGACGCCGGACAGGTTGGGGGCATCCAGCGTGAGATTTGCCACCGTACGGAACACGGGTCCACCGTTGGCACCTTCGGCAATAATGCCCTCAACAAGCCCCAGGGGGTTACCGGGCGTGGGCTCTCCATAGGTCATGCGCAGGATCTGTGTGCCTGTTTCCGAGGTAATGTCGGAGCCAAACAGCAGGTTGGGGCTTACTATAACCGTGGCCGATGATGTGGCAAGGAGTGTCGGATACAGGAGGACCCTCACACCGATGTTGTTGCCGTTTTCGTCAAACGCGGGGCCTATGACTTCTGTATCCAGCCCGTACGTCTGGTAGATGAATTTGTTCTCCGGGCAATCCGCATTGTCCGGGGAGCAGCCAACCCGGGCCGGTCCCTGGCTGCTTTCGCCATTAACAACCATCAGTTTCGTGGAGTTGGCAGAGGGGAGGAAACCTCCGTTTGCTGCATCTGGCTCGTGGTCAAACGGTTCGAGGCAAGTGGTGCCTCCCGGCGTAGCGCAGTCGACCACATAGTTTGAATTGGTGTCCCTGATCGGCAAATTGCGCAGCGGAGTAAAAACGCTTGTCTGCGGTTCCGTGCCGGTGAAATATATCGTCAGGTTCGGGCCGCCGATATCGGAGGGGTCCACCAGAAGATCGGTTTGCAGTGGCAGGCTTTCTTCGGAGCAGACATAGTTGCCCGTGCTGCAGTCGCCGTTGGTTGCTGATTTCATGGTATACCGGTACAGGCTGCCCGCTTCCCAGGGTTGGTCCGGATAAAAACGGATTCTCTGGTTACTTTTCTCAAGGCGCCCGCTGATAACCTGTTCTGAGCCAATAGTGGCCGGCGCCGCCGGGTCTGCAACTTTCTCCACCACAAAACTGCTGGGATTGATGGTATCGAGCGCCATCGACTGCGAAAACTGGACCACGATCGGTCGGTCCGTAGGCAGCGTCGTGACGGGTAACTGGTCTCTCACAGTTCCCGAGGGAGCCGCGTCCACGCACACGCCATGACTGCCGTTGACCAGGTCCTGATTCCGGGTAACGCATGGGAATCCAGGATAGGTGGTCAGCGCAATGGGCGAGACAAAGGCTGCTTCCGTGCCGTCCCTGAGAGCTGGCAGGGCGAAGGTCAGTGTCTGCGACATGGCCTCGTTGCCGGCCAGGTCGGTCAGCGTGCTGTTGATCTGGACCGAATACTCCACGCCATGCTTCAGGCCGCCGGCAGGGTTGAGTGCCACTGCAGTGCCATCCAGTGTTGATTTGAGGTTTTCCGGAGTAACGACGGTGTTGCCCTCAAAAAGGGTAAACCCGTCAGCAATGGTCTGGCGGTCCAGCGGCTCATCAAAATTCAGCACAATCGGATCCCCCGGGCGCTGCATCTGGTCCCGGTTTCCGGGCGCGGCGCTGTCCGGGCCTGGCATCCAGCTCACCAGTTGCGGGCTGGTGGTGTCCAGTTCCCGCAGCTTTTCCGCGTCCAGCACCGAGTCGGCGTCGGTGGCAGCCTCAATCCGGAACGCGATGGTGGCATCGGTGTACTCCTGGCCCAGAAGCTCAGGTTCGACGATGCCGATGGCATCGATGGTCAGCACTCCGTCTTCAACAATAGCGATACCGCTGAGCTCTACCCCGAGCAGGTCCTGTGAAAGGGAAGCGTTGGGCTGGGCCTCTTCGGTGTTCATCGACACATCCATGAACAGCTTGACGTGCCTGGGCGCGTTGATGTCATCGGTGTAGGGATTGGGGCTCAGGTAACCGGTGGCATCGGAGATCATGGTGACCTTGATGTCACCGGTGGTCTGGGGCTGGCCGGTTTCGGCATTGAGGATCGGCACCGTACCATTGACCTTCACCTCCAGGCTGCTGCTGGTGAGCTTGCTGCCTTTCGGGATTCTCAGGGGCAGGGGCTCGTCCGCTTCGAAGGCGGGCGCGTAGGCCAGCTCGGCAAACAGGCCGCCGGTCTGCTGGGATGGGCCAGCGGTGCCCTGCAAGACGGAGTTCAGGGTGACGCCGTTGATGATCTGGCCGTTCAGGCGGGATTTTCGGGCCTCCGCTGAAGGCTCACCCGCCAGCAGGCCAGAGTCGATCACTTCCTGGAACAACACCACGGTCGGGCCGGTTTCACGGGGCGTGAAGGACTGCGAGTAGTCCAGTGTCGCGCCGGTGCTGGTCAGGCTGGGCAGGCCCTGGAGTCGCAGGGTGTAGGTTTCGTCCGTCGCCAGTTCGTCTTCCTTTGAACCGCAGAGGGCTTGGGTGTCCACGGTGCAGGGGTCCACGGTGATTTGTCGACCGTCGACGATCACCGTCGCGGGTACCGGCTCGCCGGCTTCGTTTTCCAGGGTGACCTGGCCACCCATGGCCCGCCAGTCCGGGTGCACCGGCTGGGTCAGGGTCAGGCGGAACGTGGAGAAATCCATGGGCTGGAACCGGCCATCCGGCGATGGAATCATTTCGACGACGGTAAAGTCGTCGCTCAGGTTATCCAGCCCGGCGATGCCACTGAAGTCCGCCCGTGTCGCGAACTGGATGCCGTCGGCGCCGGCAGCGTTGGGGGTGGTGATTTCCCGGGCACCCTTCGCAAGCAGCGGGTCGGTGAAGGAAACGGTAAAGTCGGTGCCGGTGTGCAATTCGGCCGCAGGTGTGAGTACCAGGCCCCGGCTCTCATCCACCTTGGTTACGGTAAAGGCGACCGGCGTAGTGCCATCGGTTACCAGAATCTTGTTCTGAAGATCGGTTTCCGACTCTGTGATGGCATGGGAGAACCGGATTACGATGTCGGCAGTGGGGCTGATGCCTCGCTGGCCGTCCGCCGGATAGGAATAGACCACCGAGCCGGGCGCGGCCGGTTCGTTGACTGTTTGTTGTTCACCACCGCAGGCTGCCAGCAGCAGGGCAGGAACGAATGCCAGGGTCTTGTTGTATTTCATGGCTAACCTCTCCTCAGAACTTCAGGGTGATGGAGCCGCTGATGACGTGAACGTCGCCGTCCGCCGTTACGTCGGTTTCGTTGCCCTCGTAATCCACCAGCGTGAAGTCGCGTTCCTGCAATTGCTGGTACTGGTAGCCAATATCCAGGCGTACCGGATAGGCGAGAAGACGGGTGCGGGTGTAGGTGGCGCTGAGGCCCAGCCCGACCACAATCTTGTCGGTATCGAGGTAGTTGATTTCCGGATTACGGGTGGACTTGAGCGGTGACTCCTCATAGGCAACCCCGGTGCGCAGGGCAAAGTGCTCACTGAGGGTGTACTCCGCACCGATCCGCGGTATCAGGATGTCATCGAACTCAATCCGGCTGGCGGCGGCCACGGACTCTTGATCCTTGATGGTGTCGTTGGCGAACTGGTCTTCCAGTTCCGACCAGTTCTGCTGCTCCACGCTGCCACCGATGCGCCAGCCGTCGGTTTTGTACTGGATCCCCACCCCGAAGGTTTCCGGCTGGAAGGAGTCAATGGTAGATACCGCGAGGCTCAGGCCGGGGTCGGGGATGGTCTGAGTGACAACAATGTTGGAATTTACCGTGGTTGAAGCTGATGACTTGGTGCGGTAAGTGAACGCCGTCTCCCAGCCCTGGAGGAAGCAATCACTTTCCGGGCAAAAAGTGCTGCCCAGATCGATGGTGGTGCCAAGAATGGACTTCAGCGAGGGCTCCGCGTTGACCGACAGTTGCTCCCGGCTGGTTTCACCACCGAGGGTCGAGACCGCCTCGAGTCTGGCGGTGGCATCCAGGGTGACGCGCACTGAGGCACCCACCGAAATACCCCGCCAGAGCGGTGTGGCACCGCCAATGTTCAGGAACAGGGGCTCCTTGCCGTACTGGAGAAACTGGCCACTTTCCGTGGTCTGGGAATTGAAGGCCAGCATCTCCTTGCCGTATTTCTCAACGCCGGCGATGAAGCCGAGATAAATCGGATGATCGAAACGGGTGAGGGAACCCAGGTTGGTTTTCATGCCGATCAGCACGTGCTGGCTCGGTGAGTTGGCCAGGATATCGCCGTTGGCGTTTGGGTTTGCCGACCGAAGCTCCTGTTCCGCGTGCAACAGCCCGGTGGTCAGCTCGCCACGCTCATCGGCAGTGAGGTAGGCCGGGTTGTAGTAGGTGGCGGACACCTGACTGTTAAACATGGAAAGCGACTGGGCCGTGGCGACGTCAACCGGCATAACGCCGTAGGTGGTACCAATATTGCCCATGCTGGCAGACGCTGGAGCGGTGGCAAGGACGGATGCGACAGCGGTGGAAAGGGACATGGCCCGTACTGAGAACCGGGAGATGGAAACCATTGATACACTCCATAATGTCATTGTTTTTCTTCCCCGGCCGGGCATGCGGATGACAGCCCGGCTGGTTCATTCGTTCAGGATTCAGTGTATGCGGCTTGTCTTATCGGGACTTTGGCTGTTTTGACAGGGAATCCTGTCGGTAAAACCACGTAGGCGGTTACGTCAGTTAAAAGTAAACGAAATACATCGGGTTATCACGGGCAGCCAGGTTTCATTTAATGGCGCGCGTGAGCCAACGGATGTTCACTGAATGCGTAAAGAAGACCGACACAACGAATTGAGACGGTTAACACGCTGATGTATTGAGAAAACGCAAAGCCAATAACAGGCCTGCCTGCTGCCGTTGATTGTGGTGTGTCGAAAAAGTTTACAGTGGGCCGCCCTCCTGTGTGAATAGCCGAATAGAGAGACGCTCCATCTTCTTGTAATGGCGGCGGAAAAGATATTTGGCCTGATAGATGCTCGGGTATACGGGCTAGTGGTGGGCTCCAGTCAGTAACCGATCCGGTTGTGGTTAAGGAAAGCCGCCTGGCAGAACCTGCAGGCTGGTATCAATGAGTCAATTGTAACGTGCAGGCGTTGTGATTGAGGGAGTTAAGGACATGAAGGGAATGTTAGCGTCTCTGGTATTTGCAGTCTCTCTTTTCGCAGCCGGAACGGCGTCTGCGAATTTTATTGGTGGTGTGGCTGTTGGTAGCGTAGACACGTTGCTGGGGGAGACCAGTGACCTCAATTCGCTTGGGGCGTGTGGCAGTGGTAACAGCCCGGCCGTTGAGCTTTGCTGGATCAATAAGGTCCTGGCACCGACGACGACAACTTACAATGAGGGCGATAAAGTTGAAGATGTCGCCTACCAGCTTCTGGATGGCAGCTCGTCCCTGATTGGTTTTGCGCTGGCTGGTCAGACCGAGTACTTCTTCATCAAGAACGCCAACTGGTATGGGTTGTTCCAGAATAACGACAGCTTCGATTGGGCTGTCATCGATACAGACCAGATTGCGTCGGGCTTCAACCTGCCAACCGATGGCTACACCATTAGCCATATTGCTCCCATCGGGGGAAGCGTGGATGTACCCGAACCGGGCAGTCTCGCCCTGTTGGGCCTTGGCCTGGCCGCAGTGGGATTTTGCAGGAAGCTTCGGAGGTCCTGACTGCCAGACAAACGCGGTGTTATTGGATAAAAAAAGCCCCGGATTTTCCGGGGCTTTTTTTGCGCCGGCTGACGGGTTTGAGACTCGGGAGGGTTCTGGTACTGCAACCATAAAGTGGCCGCGCTTTGTAATCATAAATTGGCCGAACCTAAACAAAAGCGAACATTCGAGTCAGGGTTTTCCTCCAGAGCCTGCAGGCCAATAACAGCCATTTCATCCAGTGTGATTGGCGGACCAAGTTGCGGAACCTATGTGATTACACGGCAGAGATCGCCATGCTCGACTAAGCTATTGTTTTATCGATTTATGTGCAGGGCAATTGATGATTCAGAGTTAGTAACACCCACGCAGGCCAATTTCTGCGATGATAAAACGCGCTGTGTTAATTGCCGCTAAGCAAATTGAGGTAGACGCCTCGTATTCCTTTGACAGCTGATTTGGTATGGCATCAAATAAAAACCAACATTTTGTTCCCCGTTGTTACCTCAGAGAGTTCACGATCCAAGCGGAGAACAAAGCAATCAACCTATTCAACGTCGATAGAAAAAAATTTATCGAAGGCGCACCAGTAAAGAACCAATGCTCCGGTGACTATTTTTATGGTCGAGATCGCCAGATCGAAACTGCTCTCCAATCAACAGAGGGAACGTACTCAAGCACCCTGAGGGAAATTCTTGAGCCAGGATACTTTCTGAAAGATGAACATCGAACGTTCTTGAAACGCTTTTGGCTTCTCCAGCACATGAGAACTGAAGCAGCCTCAAGGCGATCTGTCGAAATGACTGAGCAGATGGGGAAGGCCGTTGGCGACGACCCGCAGCAGTTTCGAATGGGTATAGATGAGGCTGTGCAGGAATCGATGCATGCTTTTGTTCAAGAAATGCATGTGGTCGATGATCTGAAAATTTGCCTGTTGAGGAACAAGTCAAATTCCCCATTCATTACTTCTGATGATCCCGCAATACTCACAAATAAGTGGTATCTTCTCGATAAGCGGACTGTAGGTAACTCTTTTGGCTTGGGTTCTTCTGGAGCACTTCTGTTCTTGCCACTGAGTCCGAACATTTTCTGTATCGGATATGATGGAGATGTTTACAGTATTCCCCACGAGAATGGCTGGGTAAATGTTCATAAAGATAGAGATGTAGATGCACTCAATCAACACCAGCTGTTGAACTGTCGAGCTAACGTTTTTATCCGTAGCAATGAGCATCAGAACATAGTGCGTGATCTGTATGACTTGATCGAAGAATCACGTCCAGAAAGTAGGTGTCGTGTTCAATACGCAGTTCTTGATCATGTCGGTCCAAATGAAAAGCGATATCGTGTTGTTGATCGTGCAGCTGCACCAGACCATACGGAAGCAATGATTCATTATCAACCTGTCCACCCAGTACCGACGAGTTGGCCGCATCTGATCAAGTGGAAAAGAAAAGGATTCGTTTCAACGAATGGATCGGGTATTGGATATATTCGAACCTCCATGATGGATCGCCACAGCGGTGCATTTACGAAAGAACCAATCCGCCGATGAAGTTCTTAATCCCAGCCATTGCGAGGCCTAATATATTGCGGCTTTGCTTCTATGTCCCAGTCTTACATGCTGGCGGCGTTGATAATTACTAGACTGATGTCCAGGTCCTGTAACAGGTATATTGTAAGCGCTCCACGAACCCCATCTTAACCGCCTGACCAGAATTCGCCAGAATCAAAGCCTCTCAAAAAGGAGGTTGATCATGAACCACCAACTCACATCCACCCAGGCGTTCTGGTTGGGGCATCTGCACCACGCGTTTTCGTTGGGTCAGCCGCTGAGCCATTATGCCGATGAGCAGGGATTGTGCTTTGCTGATCTGATGACCTGGCGGCAACGGCTCATGGTGCAAACCATTTCCGTCCCCGACATGCACCGCCCCAATCGCTTTGTCAGTGTGGCGGTGGCCACATGATGCGACCGGAATTAACCATGTCGGTGTATCTCTGCCGGGAGCCGGTCGACATGCGCAAATCCATCGACGGACTGTCGCTGCTGGTTCAGGAGGCCATGGAACTGAACCCGTTCGATGAAGCGGTGTTCGTTTTCTGCAATCGCCAACGGGACAAGATAAAGATCCTGACCTGGGAGCGGAATGGTTTTGTGCTCTGGTATAAGCGCCTGGAGCGGGAACGATTCAAGTGGCCGGACACGGTGGGTGACAATGTCATAACCCTGTCGGGCCAGCAATTGAATTGGCTATTGGACGGTTATGACATTGCCCGAATGCAGCCCCATAAACCTTTATTTTTCGACTCCGCTGGGTGATTTTAACGTGCTGATTTGTAGGCGTTTTGGTATAATGACGCCATGCAAAACGCCGCTTCCGACCCACAGAAAATCATTGCCGAACTGGAGCAAAAGCTGCGGGCTCAGGCGGCGGATATTACGCGCCTGGAAAAACAAAGCCGGTCGCTGGAGCGCAAGAATCAATCTCTTGAAGCCGCCAAACGGGAACTGTTCGAACAACTTCGCCTACTGATCGAAAACCGTTTCGGGCCTTCCACCGAGAAGTACAACATCCCGCAGGAAGATCTGTTCTTCGACGAAGCCGAAGCACTGGTAGAGAACGAACCAGCGTCCGACAACGACGAAGCTGCCGAAGCGGACACACCCACCAAGCCAGCCTCGGCCAAACCGCGTACCCGCGGTGGCCGTCTGGCGCTGCCACCGGAACTGCCACGAGTGGATATCGTCCACGACGTGGCTGACAATCAGAAGCACTGCCATAACGACGGTACTGAATTGGTCTGCATCGGTGAAGAGATCAGCGAACAGCTGGATATCATTCCCGCCAAGATCCAGGTGCTCCGTCATATCCGGCGCAAGTATGCCTGCAAGACCTGTGAAGACGGTGTGTTAACCGCACCCATGCCGCCACAGCCCCTGCCCAAGAGCAACGCCAGTCCGAACCTGCTGGCCTATTCTGTCATTGCCAAATACGTGGACGCCTTGCCACTTTACCGGCAGGAGCAGGCGTTCAAACGATTAGGCATCGACCTACCCAGAAACACCTTGGCTCGCTGGATGATCCAGGCCAGTGAGTTGATCGAGCCACTCACGGAACGATTACGCCGGCATCTGCACGCCAGTGCCGTCATCCATATGGATGAAACCACACTACAAGTGAACACCGAGCCGGATCGCAAGGCCAGCAGTCCTTCTTACATGTGGGTCCAGAGAGGCGGGCCACCCGGCCAGCAAGTGGTGCTCTACGATTACGACGCCAGCCGTTCCGGACAGGTGCCCACACGACTGCTGGAGAATTACCAGGGCATCCTGGTGACCGATGGCTATGAAGGTTACGCCCAGGTGGTCCGCACGAGTCAGCTGACCCATGTGGGTTGCTGGGCACACGCCCGTCGCAAGTTCGTGGAGGCGCAGAAAGTCCAACCCAAAGGCAAGGTCGGCCGTGCTGACCAGGCCTTGAGCCTGATCCGCAGTCTTTATGCGGTGGAGAAGCAGGCCAGGCATGTTAGCGCTGAGGAAAGGCTGGCCTTACGAGAAACTCAAAGCCGGCCCACCATCGATAAACTGGAAGCCTGGCTCACGAAATCCCTGAACCAGGTGCCACCTAAAACGGCCATTGGCAAAGCCTTACTGTATCTGAATCGGCAGTGGCCAAAGCTGACCGTCTTCCTGACGGATGGCCGCATCCCGCTGGATAACAATCCGGCAGAAAATGCCATCCGCCCCTTCGTCATCGGTCGCAAAAACTGGCTATTCAGCCAGACGCCGAAGGGTGCGCATGCCAGTGCCAGAATCTACAGCCTGATCGAAACGGCCAGAGCCAATGGCATCGAACCCTACACCTATATGGTGGAAGTGCTCACCAAGCTGTCATCACTGAAAACCGACGAGGATCTCGACGGGCTCTTGCCCTGGAGTCAGGGCGAAACCATTCCGGTGTAGTTCGTGGACCGCTTACGGTATATTTATGACTAAGACCGTTTTCATTTCTTACTCTCATGACAGCGAGGAACATAAGAAATGGGTGAGGCAGCTGGCTACTCGCCTTGTTCGCAACGGAATCCAAGTCATCCTCGATCAGTGGGATCTACGAGCAGGCGAAGAAATTCCACGTTTCGTTGAAGACTCAATCCTAGGGTCGGATCGGGTTCTTCTTATCTGTACGGAGCAATACGCAAGAAAAGCGAACCAAAGAACTGGTGGTGTTGGGCTGGAAGCATTGGTAATCAACTCATCACTGATGAGTGATTTGGGCACGACGAAATTCCTCGTGCTTGTCAGGCAGAATTCGGAGACGGTGGAGCTGCCTGAACTGCTGAAAAGTAGGCTCTATTTGGACTTTAGCAACACGGAAAACTTCGATACTGAGATAGAACGCCTCATCAAGGAAATTCACGACGTAGTTCATTTGGACAAACCAGAGTTGGGCCCAAATCCCTTTGAAGCGACATTTTGGAATATTGAGGAAGAGGTTAATACTAAGCTGGACTTAGCAAGAGCGTATATGGAAATGGGTGATAGTGAGGGAGCCTCAGAAATTCTTGAAGAAGTAATGAATGAGGGGAGTCTCATTCAGCAGAAGGAAGCGAGGCAACTGCTCGCAAAAATTACGTAGAGTGATTTATTAACAAAGCTAGGCACTCCCTGTTGGCGCTTTGCCACCGTTACAAGGTCGCGGATTCTCGCCAGCGTTATCGTCCTAGCCGAATGTCCGCTTTGCGACCGGCGGCTCCTCTTTTGCCTCGCCGAACCGCTTGCGGTTTAATGTGAATTCAAACTAATGGGCTGGTATGTGTGAGGAAGAGTGCACAGCTTATGACCGACGAAGATAAGTTTCCCAAAGTGGTCTCAAGTCCCCATTATCATGTGTGGACGGATGCCTTACATGCCCGAGCCCTAGCGCACCAAGCTCAAAACAAATGGGATCGTGGAACCTATGTTCGTTGGACAATTACTACGAGCTGGACAGTCCTAGAGATGGCATGCGAGGACGCACTCCAGACAAATGGTATCGGCAGACGTTTTAGAGAGAATCTGGATCGCGCAGTAGCACAACTCGGTTTAGTCAGAATAGATTGGGGTAGTGGCATATGGCAGCAAATTGCTGAATTACTTCGGATTCGAAGGGAACTCGTGCATATTAATCCATCGCAGGCAGCTTTGTTTATGGAAACGAGCACTGCGGATACCGCAATTACGACAATTCGAGACGCAATAAACGACATTTACGCAAGGGCAGGGAAAATTTCGCCATCATGGGTAGACGACGATTACGATCGAGGTTGGGATAAAGAGCAAGGTTCGGGTGCCCATTTGATGGCGATACACGCTGGCGCAGATCCGGATTCACCTGACGTAATAAAAATCGGCTATGTTTACAAAGATAGAGAGTTTATTAATTCTGTATGCCCACCTGATACCGATCTTGAGTCCAAACTCACTGATCTAATCCAGAGTGTTCGTGTTCCTATCAGCCGTGTACGAGCGTACAGAGGCCAGACTCTCATTGTGGATCGCGAATTGGCGATGCGGGGCACATGAAAAGCATCTTGGAGCGAGAGAAGCGAGGCGTATAGAGCACGCTGCATCGTTAAGTAAGGCTTCAACCCGGAGCAGCACATAAGCATCACAGGCACGGCGACGGCCACTACATTGCGGCATCGTCTCCATTCCGCGGCCGAGCGTGCTGTTGGTGTTAGGGGCCTGGCAATACGTTGATTACGTGAGCATTTATGCACATAGCAAGATTTACTGGAATCCATATAAGAAAAGACGATTCGCCAACGGTGGTTGACGAAATGCTTGATATGGATGATACCCACGTCTATCTGAGTTCAGTAGGCGAAGAGAAAAGCTGTCAAAATTACAGAGCTATAGCAATAAGAAAGTTCCATCCCAAAGAGTCAAACTTGGTTCAGCTAGCACATGAAGAAAGAAGGAAATGTGAGGCATCAATAGAGCACATAGCTAATATTTTGAGCATTTCAGCATGTTCAGAGCATCTAATACTATCTGAGTTACCTGTTATAGCATTCAAGCCAGATAAACCCGAAGAGGAACAATATATTGCGCCTCTGTTGGGAGAGCTTGGCTATTCCGGCTCTTCTCGTATGGAATTAGGTAAATTGCTATTAGGTAATCTTCGAAATGCTTTGGAACTTTTTAAAGATAGAACAGCGGGATTGGCAGCCTTAACAGCAGCGCTAAATTGTAATACCAAGCTTTCTCAGTTCCGAGAGTTAGTGCGTTTTTTTGAAATTGCATTTCGCATGCCATTTGTACAAGTCGATAAAAAACTCTATCAATACCTCAGCTTAACAAGGCTAGAGTATAGTCGATCAGAAATTAAGAAATGGAGAAGCTTCCGGCATCCTTCGTTCCATGGTGATGGGGCAATAAGCCAAGAAGTAATCTTTGAGCTTGATGTTGCACCATACGTGGAACGCATGAAAATAGCCGCACTAGACGTACTTTTAAATAAGGAGCAATGGAATCGCAAGGATATTAAAAGACGTCTAGGGTATGAGTTACCTGGATTTTCTAAAAATGGCGACAAGTTGATTGCCGCAAACAATTACATACAAGCTAGATTGGTAGCGATGGATCAGTTTAAGGTATGGGGCATAAAGTCGCCATCTATAGATGTGGGAAAATTGGAAGCTGATGGTTGGCGATTTACACCTTTGAGTTACGCAGATTCAGAGGTTGATTAGGAGTTCTGCCCCTGACAAGTGGCTGTGGGGGCGATACCATTTTCCTGCACTACACCCAGTTCAGCTGTTCCATCCGAACGTTCGCTTTGCGACCTTAGCGTTGACTATGCTTAGAAAGCGGCCATTTTTGCTTACATAAGTAAGTATAAGTGGCCAAAACGGCCAGGTTATGGCTTCAATAACAGTTCAATGGAAAACTGGATAATGGTGGGCCCAGCAGGACTCGAACCATTATGTGGTATAGAAAAGTTATCGATTGATGACTGTCCGTCCGTTTTTTAATGTGGTCCGAGGTAGGAGTTCACGGGTGTTTCCGGTGGTTTTGTCGTCCACCAAACTAATTTCCGTAAATGCAACACCGATGTGGTGTTTGGAAAGCGACAATGATTTCCCTGGCTGGACCTAATACGGGGTTAGGTCAGATGAACTAGTTCGACGATCACGATCACGATCACTTGGCTATGGACCCTAGCCGCTCTGACCTGATCTTCTCAGCGAAGCAATTCGCAATGGCACTGTTGATCAGATCCAGTCGACTTTGAAGCATGCGCTAATGGGTCTGCGAAAGAAAAAAACTCCGCCTCGAAGCTCTCGTCGGATGTCGATACACTGGGTATCTTTATGTGGCTTGGTAGGAGTTTTAAGTGGGGTTGCTGAAAGAAGTTTGGGTCAGGCGCAAGTTCAAAAAAGCAATCCTTCAGATTGCGCGGGTGAAAGTCGACCTTGATGAGGGAACTGAGAGCTTTGAAGCTTCTACTCGGAAGCTTAATGACTTTGAGATAAAGGCTTATCAAAGCATTGAAGACGGGATTAATGCAGAACCAGAAGCGTTGCAGTTTAATCTAGAGTGGAGCCGAGTAGCTGTTTACGCAGTTTTTGAGGGCGGTGCCGACACCTCGATTAGGTTCGCATGGGCTGCGCACATGAATGGTATCTGTGATTGGACTCAGCATCACGTTGTCCGGTTAGACTCTGGATTCAAGTTCTGGTCGACGCTCCATTCAAGGCAAATTGGGAATGCTGAGGACCTAGCTGTCTTCATTCTGGCTCGCCCCGAATGTTGGCGACCTGAGTATTAAAGCCTAGAAAAAGTTTGTTCGAGTAAGTTGAAGCCGAAAACTGAAGAATACGAAGGTAGCATGTCAGTTCGGTAAAGAAACTCTGAAAGAGGCGCACAATAAATAAGCTGTCTCTGTGAATGAGCTTGATTAGGTATATGGTTTTTTATGGCAATACTATAATGATTAAAACCAAAAAAACGGGAAGCAGCATTCAATATGACCGAACTCGTCCGAAACGGAATTTTTGTCAGCCCTCTTTATCACGGGACGACAACGCTATTCGTTGAATCTATAAAAAAATACGGCCTTGGGGGGAGGGATATAGTTAAAGAATGGAACCTAGTCAAGGTCTACGGTGAGCTATTTAACTTGGCCGAAGAAAAGTTGGTCAAATCTGACGTTTGGCAAAAAGGCAGAAAGAGAGCATCTTATATAGCTTTACAGAAAAACTCTGAAGATGAGTTTAATTTTAATTTTAGTCATGGACACGCATACGTCACTCCAGATCGAAAAACAGCACGCAAGTACGCAAATATTGAGGAGGGCTGCGAAATGCTTCAGTACATAAAAGGCTTAGCTCTCCTCCTGGCTGGTAAGGGTCTGTTTTTTGAGGTAAAAAAAATAATCCCGAAAGAGATTGAAGATGTTCTAACGAAAAATTACGAACCTATTTTACTAGAGTTACATGATGTTAAGTGGTGTGACGTGGAGCCGGAAAATGGCACTGATAAAGAACACCTTCTTTCACTTTGGAGCGTAGCTTTTGAAAAGAACATCGACCCCCGAGAATTGACAAGCTGGAGGCTCAAGAATCCATACTCCGGTAAATTAAAAATAATTGCGTGACAATCTGAAGTTTCAGCAGTGGGAAGCTAATTAACGAACGATTAGTCGGAGAGTATGATTGGTAAACCTCTGCTCTGACGAGCTGTAATCGGAGTACTGACAATCAAAGCGGTACGCATAAGGTTGAACTCCTTATGAGTCCGCCAAATTGCCGACGTATTTCAGTTTGCATTTTCGGGATCTGAAAATCAGGGCAGGTGTATTCGACTATATTGATCGGATTCATAATTCTAAGGTGTGATCTAAATCTGATGTTCAGGATCTGAAGTTGTCAGCTGGACTTGCCCCGGTGCAGCTGACACTCCTGGCCTATGATTTATATCGTGTCAGCTCGCCAGTTTTAAGCTCGAAGCGCCATGTTTTTCTCGCAACGAGCTATCAATTTCTGAAATCATGCGGGAAGTTTCAATCGGTGGTGTTTCTCTCAGAATTGCATGAACCGAGCGAAGGGTTTCCGCACGCAGTTTTCTATCGTCACTGAGATAGGCCAGAAGCCAGAGGTTTTCTTTTTCACAGAACCTGTGCATTGACTCTAGCTCCAGGGAAAGCTGGGCCTTTAAATTATCGAGGTCAGTGATTTCTCTAATTACCCCTTCTGCTTCCTTCAATTGGTTAATACTCAGTAAAGAATGTCGGGGGAGATGGTTTAGGTGCTCGCGAAGTTTGCTAATAGCTGTCGTAGAGGACATGCTTCGGGGCTGAAGCCAAGGCCCTAATCCTCTAAGTGGGGGAAACTCAAATGAGGACCATTCATAGCGAAGGATCTCTTGTTTACCATTTCCCTTGTCGCGCATTTTAGGCTTTAGCAAGCGCAACTTTATGAGGAGATCTCGTCGTTTCCAGCGGTCTACTAAATTCTTCAGGATTCGATCTGGCAATAACTGAACGATACGTGAGGCCTCAAGGAAAAAATGTTCTGAATCCTTCTCAAGGTTTTTTAGTTCGTCGGCTACAGCATCGCGAGATGAGAGAAATTTCAGGACCTTGGCTCTCCTACGTTCATAGTCTTCATTTCTCCTGGCCTTGCTGAAATCGTTTTGAATTTCTTTGTCGTCAATTCCAAGATGCTTTAGTGCGCAGCAATGACCGACGATTACTTTTTCTCCTTCCTTGGTTTCAACCACATACCCGAACTGATGTTGCTGGCCGCAAACGGTTTTACCTTTGAGGTATTGGCACCGGGCTTCAGTGTTGGTCAGATGATAGGGCTTTAGAGGATGGCTGTAGTTGTCCTTCGATAAAGACCCTGCACAGTCGATATCGTATATTTCATAGAGCTGATGGAGGGACTTTATTTCGACGTAATTCACGGTAGGAAACGGCATAGGCTACGATGGCTCCCAAACTGGACTCGAATAAATCCGACGACATACCTGGACGTTCGGGATACATGATACCTAAGTATGACTGTATATCAAAACAGGCTGTTTGAGTGTACAGCTTTCGCCTAAATTTTTTCGGCTATTCAAACACTTTGATACGAAGTACTGCCGATCAGTGAGATCCGGGGATGAGCTGTTTCTTGGCACGATTAACATCTGCAACAGGAACTGTGACTCACTGAAGGGTTTAAGTTGAAAGGTATTGAAGGGCTTGAGTCCTCAGGCTCCCTCTCGAATCTTTCGGAAACCGAGCAAAAACAGCCCCAAGAAGAAACCTGTCCGGTAGACCAGTGTCTGATTCGAGAACTGACGGAAATAGAGGCTGAATAATACTCGCTTATCCAATGGACATCCGCACCTCGCTCCGCGAGAATGGCAGATTATTCTGTAGTTAAGAATATAGTCGCTCAGCCAATTCGGGTTTGTATATCCATGCCAATTCAGCACAAAATTGATCGCCTGCGCGCTGGTGAAAAACCACGTGTACTGGACCTTTTCGCCGGGTGCGGAGGCATTTCCCTGGGGTTTCATTCCTCTGGCTTTGAAATAGCTGCGGCTGTTGAATTTGATGCAGCCGCAGCCCGCTCACATGCGATGAATTTTCACGGCCATCTGAAAGGTGATGAATTTGAACGTCATGCCCTGGCCAGGGACATTACCGCTACAGAGCCGGAAGATCTCCTCCACGAATTGGGTTATGAAGGTGTTGCGGACGAACTGATTGACGTGGTCGTCGGTGGACCGCCTTGCCAAGCCTTTGCGCGGGTGGGAAGGGCTAAACTTCGCGAAGTTGCAGCACATCCCGAAGCCTTTCTACGTGATCCTCGCGGTAACCTCTATGTGCGATATATTGAATACGTCAGAAGGTTAAAACCACTCGTAATTTTGATGGAGAACGTCCCTGATGTACTCAATTATGGTGGGCATAATATTGCCGAGGAAACCTGCGAAGTTCTTGCTGACATGGGTTATAAAGCTCGTTATACGACACTGAATGCCGTGTATTACGGCGTTCCTGAGATGCGTGAGCGTATGTTCCTCGTGGCCTTCAGGGAAGAACTGAGTGTCTCAAAGTGGTTCCCGGAACCGAGCCATCACTATGAGCTGCCACAGGGTTACCACAACAGCCGCCGGGTTGCGATGAAACACGTAAAAACGGATCTTTTTGACGAAAAGTATTATTTTCACACCCCCCCCAAGAGCAACCCTGAATGCTGCCAGTCTGCGGTAACGGCGGAACAGGCATTGTCTGATCTTCCTGTGCTAACAGAGCATCTAAATGGCGGTGGAAAACGGGGCGCACGTCACTTTAATAATCCAATTCCGTACCCGACCGGCGTGGAGTTAAATGATTACCAACAGACCATGAGGTCCTGGCTAGAGTTTACTCAGCCCGAAGCGATTCTTGATCACGTCATTCGTTCGTTGCCTAGAGATTATGCGATCTTCAAGCGGATGAATCCGGGCGATCAGTATCCTGAAGCCTTCCAGCATGCCATGAAGCTTTTTAGAGAACGTGTAAAAGCGTTTGAAAAAAAGAGCGGTAAGATACTGGTGGAAGGTGACGAGGATTATGAGCGCATTAAGAAAGAAACTGTGCCTCCCTATGACCCCGGGAAATTTCCCAACAAGTGGCGGAAAATGGAGGGTGACCAACCGGCCAGGACCTTGATGGCGCATCTGGGTAAAGACAGTTATTCCCATATCCACTATGACAGCAACCAAGCCAGGACAATTTCTGTCCGAGAAGCGGCTCGCTTGCAGTCATTCCCCGACGGTTTTGTCTTCCAGGGACCGATGAATCCCGCATTCCGTCAAATTGGCAATGCAGTACCACCGCTCATGTCGAAAGCTCTGGCTACAAATATTATGGAGCAGTTGGAAAAAGGAATCTCATTGAATGAAGAGGCTAGCGTTAAAGAGGCTGTCAGCGTCTGATCTCACGTTTTTTGAGCATCACTTCAGGAATACGCTAGGCACTAAGCAGAAGGCGATTAACCTCGATAGCAGGGTTTTCGTCAAATCCTTCTACCCAAACATAAACGATGTAACTGGTGGTGGGAATGACAGTTTGGCCCATCCTCTCAATATATATGGTCCGAGAGGGGCTCCTCTATATTCACAGATGTGCCGCACCCTGAAACAGGCCAAGAATTGGCGTATGGGTGGAGTTATCATTCGTTCAGATATCACGCCTGATCGATACGAATCTCTGGTTCCCGACGATTTGGCGATCATGGTCTTTCTGGGTGGAAATCGTCCGGAACGTGTCGACTTGTTTTTGATATCCTCGCAGTCTGAAGTTGATACTCACCTTTTCTCTTTATTGCATGCTGCTTACAAGGATTATTTCGGCGAGAAGACTGCGATGCTGGAATTGTCGGAACAAGATCTGTCTGAAACATTGCAGGCAGGAATCGATGTGAGCTTAATTGACGAATCCCACCAAGTTTTTGAATTTCTCCGCTCTTCGGAGGCACTGGAGGTCCCTAGTACTTCGGACACCGTTCCCGGTAGCCTATTCACCCCGTCCCGTAAGCGGGTAATGTCCAAAGACCAGCTTAATAAACGGAAAGTGGCAGCTGATAAAATTGGCGCAGATGGAGAGAAAATCATCAACTTTTGGCTGGAGGAGTTGGTCGGGCAAGATAAGATCCATGACTTTGAGTGGGTTTCTCAGGTAAATGCTATTGCCCCATACGATTTTGAAATCACGGACTCCGCCGGCAAGAAAATGTTGGTTGACGCAAAATCTACAGGTGGAGTGTTCGAAAACCAATTTTATATCTCGATAAATGAGTTACGAACGGCAGCCGACCCGAGCAGCGACTATTGTATCTATCGAGTATACGAGCTGAATCCTGACGGAGAGTGGGGGAAGCTAAGAGTAGCCCGACTGGCAGCGGAATTTGTCCAGGGTATTCTCGGTCAGCTTTCTAAATTGCCAAATGGAGTTCAGGTTGACGGTGTAGCTGTCAAACCTTCCTGCTTGGAGTTCGGTGAAGAGATCACCCTCAACTACATGGCGAACCAGGGAGACCTTTTGTAGCTTTAGGAGGTTGTTTAATGTCAGGCCAACAATCAACTGATGTCCTTACCCCTGCGCAGCGAAGTTTCTGCATGAGTAGAATCAAGGGTAAGGACACAAAGCCGGAAATTCAGTTGAGGAAGGCACTCTGGGCGCTTGGTTATAGGTATCGTCTTCACTACAAGCTATCTGGTAAGCCTGACATTGTTTTCCCTGGGCAAAAAATCGCAATTTTTGTTGATGGTTGTTTCTGGCACGGTTGTCCAGATCATTTTCGAGTTCCTAAGAGTCGTCCGGAATTTTGGCAAAATAAGATCCAATCGAGTATTGAGCGCGATCTGCGCAACCGTTCCTCTTTAGAAGAAGAAGGGTGGACCGTTTTGCGTTTTTGGGAACATGATATAGAAAACGATCTATTCGGATGTGTCGATACAATTACTGAGGTATTTTCTTTAAATTCCTCGCTCTAGGAGCATATATGCGAATTCTAGATGAATCTTATGACAGTGTAATCAAGAGCCATTTTTTCGTGGCTCGATCAGATTATGACTTTGCTCTCAAGAAATTGGTTCCTTTGATGGATCGCCTGGACATGCAGAGGAAAGTTCAAGGCACAAATTTTTATCGACGCCTAGAACGAGATTTATTTCGAGGCTGTTTGATGCCTCCGCTGACTATTGCTTTTATAAGTCCTGAATATTCTGAAGTGAGTGAATCTGAAAACGCAAAAAAACTAGTTGAGAAAAATATAGAAGATGCTTTTGTTTTGGACGGTATTCAAAGACTGAATACCCTTCATCGCGCTAGCCTCAATAGCTCCCATAAACTTGACCTCTCGACCCCTCTATATCTAAATATATTGGTTTGTGCCTCAATAGATAGTCTTTTATACAGGATGATCACGTTGAATAATGGCCAAAAACCAATGACAGCCCGTCATCAAATAGAAATATTAACCCAAAATGTTTACAGATTTGAAGGTGGTGGTGTTGCAGTTCAAACTGAAAAAGAACGCTCTAAAAAGTTAATTGTCGGATCATTTGACCATGCTTCTTTTGTAAAGGCCTACCTTTCTTTTCTAAGTCAGTCGACCAATATCGATAATCGCAAGCTAATTGAAGAAAAACTTGATGAGCTTATTGCTGGGAAGATTTTAGATTCGGATATTACTCAACATGATATAGAGTTTTCCGAAGTCGTGGCATTAATTGGTGACCTTTCTTCTGAGCCTTCCGGGGTGGTTAAGGATTGGTTTAAGAGTGAAAACAATTTGATAGGATTTTGCGTTGGTATAATTTACGCGTATTACGACTTAAGGCAGCTAAGTGTCGAAGATTTCAGGAGTGCGGTTGAATTATTTGAGCAAGCTTTTTCATATTTTGATTTTAGCAGGATAAAAGTGGGTCAGGAGCGTAGACGGTTAGTTGCAGAGTTCATATCGAAAATAAAAGAGTATAGCGGTTTAGAGGCAGTCAACCTTATGGGCGAGCTTTCAGAGAAATAGTTATGGCTTCAGGTTTGGAACTAATCGATCCTTTTAATGAGAGCCAAAAGCGGGCCTGTCCTGTGGATTTGCATCTGAACAGCATTGAGCGTTCGCCTATCCTGGCTCTGTATAGGCTTCTTTCAGGAACCGCTGATATTCGGGTGGATCGAAATGGAATTTTCAAGACTTATAAGCCTAGGAGTAATTATTTTAATATTACGTATGTTGATGGCGTCCGGCTGAGTCCTAAAAACCTTAAAGTCGGCGCCAATGTCGATGATCTAGAACTTATTTCTTCGTCACTTTCTCGCATTTCAAACAAAAACAGAGCGTTTTACTTACACTTAACATATGAGATGGTGCATGCAATTTTGGCACTTCAACTCAAGGATCATTTGAGGGCTTTTTTGCATTGCTATCGAGCAATAGAAAGAATGTCGTTTGCTTTCCCACTTATATATGCTCTTAACTCTGATGATCTGAAGGGTGCTTATGCTCAGTTAAAAGATTTTTTTGTTAAAGGTGAAGAGCTTGGTCTTCTTCGCAATATGGTTGATGAAATTGTCAAAGAACAAGCGTGGTTAGACGTCAGTGTTACCATAGATATGCTAGGTGACGAGGCGACCCGTAAAAGCTCTTATAGAACGTACATGAAGTCATTGGGCAACGACCTGATTTGCGAAGCGTCTGATAATGATTATCTGAAAGTTAAGTTCTTTAATTTGGGGTCATGCGTGATATCTTTGAGAAACAGGTTGTTCCACAATCTTTCGGGAGATAGGAGAAATTTCAATATGAACGAGCTAAAGGACTTGGATGATTTTCTGCAACCAATCAATAAGCTAGGAATAAATTGGATTGCCAGCATATTCGCTATTGTTTTAAGTAAGGAGTTTTAATTAGATTTAATAAATAGGGCTGGTTTCAGGCTGCCATCCTGTTAATTCACAGCTCCTCCTGATAGATAAACAGTAGTGTCGTTTAGTCTATGCTTGCGCGTAAACACGAAGGTTTTCTTAGCTTTCGAGAAGTTCCTCGATTACCTCTTCAAGTGCTCCAATCCGACCATACACCTCCAGTACTTTATTGAATAATTCGGTCTCTTTGCACGCTAGCTCACCGGCAAGAGATGGAAATTCGATTGCTAAAGCCCGAGTCTCATCAAGCGAACCGTTGAGCATGAAGGCAGTTCGCCAGTAGACCCTTATTTTATATTTCAGATCGTCCACACGTTTTTGGTCTAGATCATGGGAGGTATCGGTAAAAAAGGGCTCAGTAGTCTTCTCTATGGATTGTTCGCCAAAGTCTGGTGTAACGCTGTACGCTTTCCCGCAACTGCTAAATGACCGTCTTGTGCTGCTGACTACTCCCATCGACCTCAGCTTTTCCATCTCAGAATAGACGTAACGCCATAAATTCCTCTTGGGTGGTCGAGCGCACTCAGGCACCTGATTTGTGTACTCATCACGGATTTGAGCGAGGTCTAGCTCTTTCCCTGACGCTTCTCGGAGGATCGCGTGAAGGATCCTGTCCAAAGTTAGCGAATTCGTAGGCATAACACCCCTCATGAAATGGGCAATTACATATTTGAAAATGGGTATTATATGCCGTGGCCTCAAAAGCACAAATAGCTGACAGTCGGTCAGTAGCTTGAGGCGTGTATGGAAAAAATTAGAGTAGAATTTGGTAAAAATTTGCGGTCAATTAGGCGTGCCAGAGGACTCTCCCAGGAGCAGTTGGCCTATTCTGCGGGAGTTGATAGAAGCTATCTCGGGAAAGTTGAGCGAGGAAAAGTGAATTTGACCATCGAGAAACTATACGCCCTCGCCGATACTCTGGGTTGTTCACCTAAAGACTTGATCCCGGAGCTGGTCAACGGTTCCCGAGAATGAGATACATTTATCTTAGTCGGTCAAAACGCATTAAGCGTTCGGCCATCACACTCCGCCAAGCATAGAGACAGCCAGTAAGTCGTCGGAAGACTGGTCCCTGGCAGACGGTATTAAAGTCGTCATGTCAAAAGCCTGAAAGACAAAACCGACCAAACTTCCCTTATCTCGTTTGCAGCTTTACCAGTCGCTGATCTCAAGCCAAGCGAGCATAACCGCTTTTCGGTCGTCCGGTATCATCTCGCAGGTTTCGATCCAGTGAGCCACTTGTTTAAAATCGACCTCGTGATCAATGTCCTTTGCCTGGATATTTGGCACGGGCTCGCCTTTAGCTGCAAAGTGGTAGAGCATATCAAAAACAGCCCGCTCATAGCCTGCCGCCGTGGTCGTTGGCGGGCTTTCGACACCGCTCTTTCTGAGGAACTCACTTACATCATGGATATCTGTATCTCCCAGGATGTGTTCCGTCATCGAGAAATTTAAGCCAGCGATTAGCCAAGCGTTTGTATTTGCTCCAGGTTTGAAAGTTGAAGTGGTGTGCCAGTCTGCCTGATCTCTGTCTGGCCAGCTGATGTTGAGGGCGGTGTAGCCTGTGATGTAGTGCGTCATTAAGATTGGTCTTGCCTGTTTGCTTATGGTCTTCCGGAGTTTTTCAGGGATATCTCCGGGTGTCACAAGATCAACTCGGAAACCCAGCGGCTCCTGCAATTCACTCTGGCGTAAAGATCGTCGTTTCCTGGTTATCAGACACCTCGCTTATGGCGGACACGTTACCACCTACGTTGGTGTCCGGAATCACTGAACTACTACACAGATCCTTCGATTAATCGAGGTTGTTCGCTAGGGCGGGAATTACCCTAGCCCTTAATTTTTGCAGCTTTCTAAAAAAGACTGCGTCCACGCTGTTTCCGAGGGCGTGGGTTCGAGTTTGTATTTTCTGACGATCCGTGTGAATCGGGCGACATAAGCGCACTTGCCAGCAGGCGGCAGCCAGTCGCTTGGACCATGAGCCCCCTTACTCCGGTTCAATGAAACTTATATGACTCTGAATTATACGAAAATCATTGCCGCGTGAGTGAGAAAGTCAGTAGTACCAACGATCTCAGATGTGAAGAGTACAACAAGTAACATGCAACGCATTTCGATTAGAGATCGTTCCGCTCACTCGTATAGTAAAAGCAACACTTTTTAGGCTGTGGTGAAAACTTCCTCACCTTTGTTGCACTGTCAATAAGAGTTCTCTGACCGTGGCTTATCGGAATGTGCAGTGTACGGATTCGATAGATGATGGGGCACTCTGCCCCATCAACGTGAGCTTATCCTCAGGTATTTAATAGCTTGATCCAGTAGTTTAATCCCTCTGGGAGGACCGGCAACCGTTAACCAACGGTTTTCTCGCAAATCTGAGGGCCTGCTTCTTATGCTTCGAGGTGATGAACGTTTGTGTGCCCAGCACCTCAAAAACGTTATCTCCGCGTTCACGGCTATTGGCTTTAACCTGACGGTAGCTAAACAAATGGGTGCGCCGAATCACCAGAATGATTCAGGAGTTCCCCTGAGCGAGAGCGATGAGATCCTGGCTAATCTTCTCTGACCCTTGGTCTGGTCTGATCAGCAACCTGGCCTGTCCCTGACGGTCAAATATATAAACCGCGCTGCTGTGAGAAACGTCGTAGTCGCCCTTTTCGTTCGGTTCGCCATAACCGAAGGTCGTCCGGTATCGTTTGGCCAGCTCCCGAAGTTGTGGTTCCGTTCCTGTCAGGCCAACAATATTCTCACCGAAAAAACTGACGTATTTATCCAGACGCTCAGGCGTATCCCGTTCAGGGTCAACGCTCACAAATAACATCAACACGTCGTCCTGAAGTCCGGGTGGCAGGCCACTTTTTGCCCGGTTTAATGTCTGCATAGCGGTCGGGCAAATGTCCGGGCAAGAGGTAAAGCCGAAAAACATCATCCTCACTTTGCCGCTGTAATCCTCTGCGGTTACCTGGTCACCGTCGCTGTTGATCAGGTTGAATTCAAGCTCTGGCATCAGGCCGCTGATATCCTTGCCGTTGTAGCTAATCTCGTTGTCAGAGCAACCAGCTAGAAACGCAGCCAGCATGATCGTGAAAATTGCCAAAGGCCTGGAGGCCTGTTTTTTGATAAAACCAAAACTCATTGGGCGGTTTCCTTGGATTGTCTGGAAGGTTTAGGGTATTTCCCGTCTTCGTGCATGGCACGCCGGAGGATAAGAAGAATGCCGAGGATGCTCATCATGGCCGGTGGTATGTAGGTCAGCATACCCCCCAGAAGCTGATCGACGTCCGGATCAATGGGCCAGGCGCGGCCACAGACTTCGTAAACGTCGTAAACCATGTCTCTGGAAAACACGATCCACGCGCCCAGAAACATCTGGAGAACGCCTGCGGCCGCCAAAACCAGCATGCGTCTGCCGTAACCCAGTGATGAAGTGATCGCGGGTGGGCGGGGATCAAAAACCAGCCACCAAAAAAGCAGGCCATCTAGCAGCATGCTCCAGTTCATGATCCAGTACAGGTCCCGGCTGAGCATGGCGTCGAAATGGATCGACGGCCAGAGCCAGAAATAGATTAGGCCCACAAACAGGATCAGAGCGATCAAGGGGTATTGAAGCACTTGATACATCCATCCCACTGGCCTGAGAGCGTTCTTCAGGCCGGGGCTCATTTTGGCGTACCAGAACCGCATGATCGGCAAGGGGTTCGAAATGGCGATCAGGATCGGGCCGATATGATGAAGAATCAGGTGCTGGCCGCGATGGACGAAGAACATGTACTGAGCGTAGTAGTCGAAGCGGGTTTGCATGACGCCATAACAGATCATCACGCCCAGAACGAAGGCGAAAATTCTCAGGGCACCGGGGCGATCCTCATCGGGCATTCGCAGAAGACCGACGCCGTAGAATCCGAGCACAAGCAAGTAACTCAGCACGGTCAGTGGCGAGAAGTCGTAAGGTAAAAGGTAATCTAGCAGCGTCATGGCATTACCGGATAAGTAGTGTTGTTTAGTTCAGCGCATCAACTTCTGATTTCACCAGGTCGTAAAGTTCCTGTGGTCCTAGCTTACTCAGCTCTTGGCCATTCACATAGAACGTCGGTGTGCCCTTTATTTTGACGCTCTGAACATCGCTCATATCCTGCTCGATGATTTGATCAATGCCAGAGGAGGTGACCTGGTTGCGAGCGGCTTTCAGGTCCAACCCAGCGGACTCTGCGGCTGTCCAGGCCGCCTTTACTTCCGGGTCATCATGCCATTGGGGTTGCGATTCCATGACGGCATCAAGCACGGGTTCGTAAACGTTCTGTATGCGTGCGGCCTCAAGAATTCTCACGGCCTCTTCAGAGCCACCGTGAAAGAGCACGTAGCGCAATACCAGGCGCACGTTATCAGGGTATTGGGCGAGAATCTCTTTCACGTAGGGGTACATGGCCCGACAGCCCTCGCAGGAAGGATCAAAGAACTCAACGATCGTGACCGGGGCATCTTCAGGGCCAATAACCGGCGAATAGTCTCTCACCAGAGTGGGCTTATCGGCCGTGACGTTCTGCGAGGTGGTATCCCTGGCATCCTGGGGACGTTCATAGAACATAAAGGCAGCGCTAAATGGAATCAGGCTCAAAGCAATGAGGCCCAGAGCGAGGGTGCGGTTTTGCATGTGAGAACTCCGATGGTTTTATGTGTAACTGCGTTTTGAGCATTAAATGGTTGAACGAAGTGGCAGTAATTTACTGGGCACCCACTTGAGATAGAGCATCATCCCAAACAGCTCTACCAGTGACTGCACCACAATGACCATCACTGCCGCGCTCCAGACTTCGGGCAGCGACAGTGCCAGTGGCAGAACCACGAAGGAATTCCGCGTGCCGAGGCTGAAAATGACGGTACGTCCGGTTTCCACTGGCAACCTGAAAAGCCGACTCAAACCTTTGCCAACCAGAGCCGCCGCTAGCAGATAAGCCGGGAACAAGATCATCAATATCCAGACAATCTGACCTGTGGTGGAAATCTGGCTGACCTGTGTAATCGAAATCAGGAACAGTACAACTGTCAGCAAGGGAACGGGCATCAAGCCCATCGCATCAATGAACCCGCTGGCGTGCGGGGAGAGATCGGCCCATTTCTGGGTCAGTAATGACAGGATGAGTGGGACGATGATCAGACCGATGAACGCCGGTAGTATGTGTCGCCCCAGATCCAGGTTTACATCGAATTGTTCGCCCAGGAAAAGCCAGAGATAGAGTGGCAATAAAGCCAACTGGGCAATCAGCAGAACTGGCGTTGCTGCGATGGCACGGGTGCCGTCCCCCTTGCCCAGGTGAGTGAAGGTGACAAACCAGTCTGTGCAGGGCATCAGTAGCACAAGCAGCACGCCCAGCCGCAATGCATCGTTGTCTGGCAGAACCAGTAACATAAGGCCGATGATTGCGGGCATCACTAGAAAGTTCCCTGTGAGCAGGGCACCCATGAAACGGCGATCCCGGAATACTTCAGACAGATGGATCAAAGGTGTCTGGGTGAAAGTCGCATAAAGCAGAACGCCCAGCAAAGCCCAGGTCAGGTATTCAGGTATCGTTACTTCGGAGAAGCTCCAGCCAATGATTAGGCCGAGGACCACAGCCATGAGGTAGGCCCAGACCTGGTAGCGTTCAATCATGTCTCGCATGGGTTTTATGTGCTTTGTTGATTCAAAGGGCGCTTTTAGCGATGCTGATCGACTATTTGGGTGCGCCCCTCCAAATAAGGTCAATGTGTAACAGTGGGTCGGGACGTTGAGATTGCTAAGCTTGATGCGGAAATCTCCGCAGCAAGGCACGCCAACGGAGCTGGCGATACCTGTAAAAGATATGAGCATATAGCCACACCAATAAGGTAAAAACTCCTGCTCTGATTTCCACGTCATCAATGTAGGTACAAGTCTGCTTTTCGCCAGGGCTAACCTGCATGAAGTGTTTCCAGATTGGCACCAATCCGCCGCCCTCTTTGGTATAGAGCACCCGCTTTCTGTCGCTCACCTCTTGAAAAGTCAGGGTATGTTGCCACGCGGGTATAAAGCCGAAAAACAATAGACGTGTGACCACTGTTTCCCCTTCACTCCATTCCTCTGGAAAACGCTCTGCGCCTGCAAAGCCCAAAAGACCTTTGCAAACAAATAATAACGTGCCGCTCCTCTTGACCAACGCCCAGACATGACCAGCTGGGGCTTGGTAGGTTGTTGATATTTTTACTCGCAACTCACGCTCCTTGTTAGTTTTAGTGCACTACACAGTGGGCTTTATTCGGGCATGGGTCACCACCACGCTCCCACTGGATCGTCGTATGCTGGATGTTAAATTCGTCTGCCAGCATCGCCGAAGCTTCGTTGATGACTTGGTCATCACTTTCCGGGTCAGGTTTAACCAAGTGAACGGTCAGCGCATTCTCTGTTGTGCTCAATGCCCAGATATGAAGGTGATGGGCTGATTGCACGCCGGGGAGACTCTCAAGTCGCTCGTGGACAGCCGAGGGGTCAATACCTTTGGGGACCGCATCTACCGCAAGGTTGACGGAATCCTTCAGAAGTTGCCAGGTGCCCAGGAAAATCACGGCGGCAATGATAAGACTGACCACTGGATCAATCCAGGTCAGGCTGGTAAACATCAGTATCGTGCCAGAGATCACTACCCCCACCGATACGGCAGTATCTGCGGCCATGTGCAGAAACGCGCCACGGATATTGATGTCGCCTTTTTGTCCTTTGAGAAACAGCATCATGGTTGCCCCGTTGATCAGGACACCGATGCCAGCAACCACCACCACAGTCAGGCCCGCTACGTCGGCAGGATCTGTCAGGCGCTGAATAGCCTCCCAGGTGATCCCGCCAACCGCCGCGATCAGAATCAGTGCGTTGAAAAGCGCAGCCAGAATGGTGGTTTTTTTCAGGCCATAGGTTTTACTGTAGGTTGCTGCCTTGCTGGCCAGCCAGCTGGCCACCCACGCCATGATCAATCCCATGACATCACTGAGGTTGTGTCCGGCATCCGCTATAAGCGCGAGAGAGCCCGATAGCACGCCGTAAACCGCTTCAATAACCACAAACAGCGTGTTGAGAATCACTGCAATGGCAAATGAGCGATTATGGGTGTCGAAATGATCGCTATGGTCGTGGCCGTGATCGTGCATCTTTACCTCTATCACCGAAATGTCGGTCTGTATTTATCAACCCTGTAGCTACTATAGAGTCAACCGGTTGAATTCCGCAGTGGACACCTTTGTTGCTACGGAGCAGAATTTACTGTTGGTTAAATCTTTTCAACACCTGAGCCAGATCTTCAGGCACCGGCATTGGCGCAAACGCACTGACGTTCGCACGCCCCGTATTACCAACCGGAACCCAGATGCGAGAGAACACCAGTGCTGCAACCGCTCGGGTTAGCTGCCCCAGAACCTCGCGACTGTTTCTTGTGCGCCAGCCGAGCTTTAGCATGCGCAGATGGGTTGCCGAATGTGCCAGTGAAAAACGCTGGCTCAGGATGTGGGCGCGTTCAAGATGGATGAACGCTTGCGGAAAATCGCCCAGTGCCTCCGCCTCACGCGCTGCATCGAGTTCAGCCCGATAGAGCTGCTTCAGTTCGTTGTTCATTCGCCGCTGCTCCTAGTCACCTTTCTTCTCAATCGTGCTTGTGTCGCAACACCTTTCGCTCTTGTCGCCTGTGGTATGCGGCGTGGGGCTGGCTCCAAAGCTCGCGACGGACTGTAAATCGTGACCACGCCACTGAGGCCAGGCATCTTTCGCTACCTTTACCGAGGAGTGCAGGTACAAAAACGCCAGACCCACACCGACGACCAGATCCGGCCACAGTGATTCAGTAAGCATAACCAGCCCTGCTGCGACGAGAACACTGAGGTTGGCAATGACATCATTGCGCGAACAGAGCCAGGTGGAACTCATGTTGATGTCGTCGCTACGGTGGCTGTAAAGCAGCACCAGGCAGCTAAGGTTAGCGATTAGCGCAACCCCGCCAATCAAGCCCATCCATCCAGCATCGGGCACCACGCCGATGATGCTTTTGCGTACTGCCTCGGCGATGATCAGCACACTGAATAGAAGTAGGAATCCGCTCTTGAAAAGGGCAGCTCCCGCCCGGGCGCGAACACCCCGGTGTAATACAAAGATCGAGATGGCATACACCAGGGAGTCGCCAAACATGTCCAGCGAGTCACCAAGTAGCGCAGTTGAGTTAAAGATCCAACCGGCCGTGAATTCGACGATGAACATCACTGCATTGATCGCAAGAACGATATAGAGCACGCGGCCCTGACGTTCGCGCAATTGGGCGAGTTCGTTGCCCTTGCTGTTACAACAATCATCCATCGTCCGACCCTCTTGTGGATTAACTCCAGATGCTATGCTGAAGGTTATAGTTACTATAAGGTCAAGCAAATTTACTCAAATCGGAGTGTTCGATGCACTACACCGTAGGCAAACTGGCCAGGGCTACTGACACGAAGGCGGTTACGATCCGTTATTACGAAAGCCTGGGGTTATTGCTTTCGGCAGACCGCACAGCCGCTGGTTACCGCCTCTACACAGACAAGGAGCGTGACCGCCTGCTCTTCATCCGGCGAAGTCGTGCTCTCGGCTTCACTCTGGATGATATCCGGGGGCTTCTGAGTCATGCCGACCACCAAAAAGCGTCATGTGCTTCCGTGGATGCCAAGGTCAAGGATCAGCTCGAACAGGTTCGGTTGCGGCTGGCAGACCTGCGCGCCATGGAGCTTGAGCTTGAGCGTTTAAGCGCATCTTGCAAAGGTGGCGTCATCGGCGAGTGCAGGATTGTCGAATCACTGTCTGGGCGGAGCTGATGACCAACGGTGGCTAGCCCTCAGCCGAGCCTCACAATGCGGAGAATGTTGCCAGCATCATCTGCCCGGTTAGCACCATTACGCCCATGATAATCATGCCAACCCCGCCAAAGCCCTTAACACCCGGGTCCAGCGACTGAACCCACCCACACGCTAACGAAAGTATTCGACAAACAGCGCAGCTTCAATGTGAGACCCGGAGGGAGGACCTCTAAAACTTGACCCTATAGTTGGTATAGGGCTGAGGCTTGGTGTGTCAGAACATCAAAGGAGGTTCATCAAAGGATGGGTCATCAAATGAGACGAACTATTCAAATCCTTATGGCTCTTTTACTTTTTATTGCTGTTTCCACGATTTTTGCGGGACTGAATCCACGCCAAGTTGATACTACGGAGAGTGTGGTCATAAATGCTCCCCGAGAAGCCATCTGGAGAGCTGTGACCGACTTTGAGGGCACTTTTCATGAGTCAAATGATGCGCACATTTCGACCACGGTGACATCACGGCCCAATGGAGACTTTGACGACGGGCTCACCTTTCTTCAAGTGGAAACTGTTGGAGGGATTCGAGGTGTACTGGATGGTCATGTTTACGATGTGTTTCCGCCGGAACGATATAGGTGGTCCGCTAATACTTCTTACAGCGTGTGGGGATTTGAGATCGTTGAGATTTCTGAGGGAGGAGATCTTCGAATTGAAAAGACACGCCAGGGCGAAGGCTGGCGTGTCTCACATCGAGTCTTTGGAGTCTTTCCAGATTCGGTCAAAGGACGGGTACTCAGTTGGTTCATCTCTGCCTATTTCGGCATTGAAGCAGATGCATCGCAACACACGCTGACAGAACTCGAATACGTTAAACGTGAGGTGGAAAGCCAATGACCCAGAATGGAAACAATGTGATTATCCTCGGTGGCTACGGAGCCGCCGGTAAGGCCATTGCATCTCTTCTCGGCAAAAGCCTGTCTGGAACAATAACTCTGGCCGGAAGATCCATAGTAAAAGCCCAGCAAATGGTAATTCGACTGGAAAGCGACGCTGGTTTCCAGGCGAACCTGAGAGCTGAGTTAGTTGACGTGTCTGACGAAGCGCAAGCCAGGCAGTGCTCAGAAGGTCAGGATGTGGTCGTTGTTGCCTGCGACATTTCGTCGGCTTCAATCGAGAATTTGGCGAAAGGGTGCTTAACGAATAAAGCTGATTACATCGATATAACCCCACACCCCTACAAGCTCCCAGTCTTTAAAAAAATGCGGGATTTGATTGAAGCCAGTGAGAGCCGGTTCGTACTGGACGCCGGTGCGGATCCTGGTTTGCCCGGATGGCTGGCTCGATGGCTTGATGAAAGAGCTGCTGGGAACCTGCGGGAGGTAGTTATGTATGGGCGTTATCGCTCAACCGATATAGGCTTGGGCGGTGTTGCAGACATCATCCGCGCATCTGACAGGCAGGGTTGGATCTACGACCGAAGCTGGCGTAAAAGTCAATTCTGGAATTTGCGCTTTAAACGATTCGAAGGTGGTTTGGGAACCAGTCTTTGTGTTCCGGTTCTGTTGGATGAACTGGAGTTCATTCCACACGAGCTTTTACTGGAAAAACTCAGGTTCTATCACGCAGGCCTCAACCCTATTACCAACACCTTGATGATGCTTGAGAAGGCAGGGGTGCTTGACAGAATACCTTTCGGATTTCGTCAGAATGCCTTTTATAAGGCCCTGATGACGTTTACAGGCAGGCCTTTTGGTTTGTCTTTGTCAGCGGAGAGCCTTGGGTCGGAACCTAATCGCCAGGTTTGGATTGGGCATCCCGATCTTTATTTGGCAACAGCAATACCCGCAGCAATCATGTGTAAGCTTCTTGTTGCAAAAACGAATCTGGTTCCAGGCTATGGATACTTGGGGCAATGGGCAATTCAACATAAGGAATTCCTTGCAGAGTTACAAAATGAAGGCTATTGGTACATGGAACTTTAATCTGGATGACCCTGACTCAGATTTCTCAACCCGTTTAAAGCTTGAAACCCATGCATACATGACAAAGCCTGAGCAAACCATCATCAGGCGATCCCCAACTTCTTTTTTATTGGCAGAGGTAAACCGTCGTAGATTTCGTCCAATGGTTCTGCGGCCAACGCCCTCAATTCTTCATTTTTCATCCGCAATTCCTTGACCAGACCGACCAGGTCGTCTTTCCGGCTTTTCCTGACCCCTGTGGCAGTGGGGTGTTCGGCCCGCTTCAGTTTCGCGCTCTTGGCTTCTTCTAGATCCACGTTTATTGCATTGAGGTACTGTTTGAAATTGGGCGAATAGCTCGACGTGTGCATGAGCGTTGCGCGATTCATGCCGAGTGCCGCAGCGACTTCGGAGCCCTTGATTCGATAGTTTTTCTTCACGAGAAAATCCGTAGGCGTGCGGTGACGCCGAATGTAGAGCGCCTTCTCTCTTTTCATATCCTCCACACACTGCCAGGCGGCGGCACTGGCGTTTCTGTCGGAAACCCAGTCTGGACGATCTTCGAGCCCTTTGTTGGCCCCGGCCTCCGCACGTTTTTTTAGATACTCCATCACCATTACGCAGCCCTCGACTTGTAACTGGTTAACACGGATTCAAGCTCAGATAGTGCCTCATGGCGGGCGTTCAGCGTCCGGACGTGACGAGTGACATTGCGCACCAACTCGAACGAAGGCTGTTTGAAAATGTCCGGGACGACCGGGTTCTTCAGAACCTCAACATGTGACGCAATTTGAAAAAGCATCCACTCGACATTGGTCGTCTGCATCAGATTATGGACGCACCCCAGGCACAACTCCGGGGACGCATTGTGACGCATCGGTTCACCCTGTTCGGCACATCTGGCCCTATACCTGGTCCGCCGCATCAGCAAACAATACCCCCAGGGATTCGCCTTGATGTTTTCAACCTCTATGGTTGCCAGTTGCTCGGCCAATTCTGTCTGTTGCTCCGGGCTCTGGACGCGCGTTTGCCGGAGGAGGCGGCGCAGTAATTTGTTCATTTCACCGGCGTAGCCTTCGCCGTGATTTTTAATGTAGTTGTGGACAAGCGAATTAATGACGCGGATCTTAACCAGTTGGTGGCCTGCGCGGTTGTCTTTATCGCGGATGTAAGCCAGCCACATGGTTCGACTGATGTGTTTAAACTGGCTGCGGATCATCCAGCCTGCATCACCATCAAACCGTCGGTAAATCGCCTCTGCCCACATGTGGCGGAACGCGTGGGGGCTTGGATACAGTGCCTCACCCAGCACCTCGCTGTGGATAGTTTTGGATGTTTCCCCCGATCGGCACTCGACTTCACTGAGTGAGAAAAGCCAATCCCGTGTTTCGTCGGACAGGTGAGTGTCAAGCAGAGCCCGCCAGTCTGGCCGCAGGGTACCGTTACGGTATTGGTTCACCCAGTCTTTCTTGTCGCCGACAGATTTCTGGAAAAAGAAAGCCAGCCGAGGCCACTCTTCACGGGTTCGACGATGCGCCTCTCGTAAATTCCCGTCTAGTGTGAGTTCGTTCCATTCGTTGGTGGAGCGCAATACCAAAAGCCGTTCCTTTTCCCGGTACTGGTCCATCGTCAGCAAATCGCCGGATGCTTCAGCTTGCGCCAAACTTTGCCACGACTTCCAGTTATCGATCAGTTCAAAACCGGCATAATGCTGGACGTAGTGGGGCCAAAGGCCACCGACGGCTCTGAGCACTGATTCTTCAGACTGGGAGGGGATTTTTTTATTGAATGTTCCATACAAACATGGCCGGTTATCGTCAGAGCCATGCATACGCCCCAGGCGCTCAGCGATAGCAACAGCACTGAACGTGACTTCCCGTAACTGTCGGAATCGCCCGGATGTCTTATAGACGTACCAATCTACCTGATAGCGATACGGGAAGGCATACTGATCCAGCTTGTCCATGTTTTGGTTGCGCTGGATGTCAGAATAGGAAAACCCGAACTCACTTGCTCGCCATCCGGTCAACGCCACCACACCGACTAAGCCAGCTGACGCGACCAGTTCAATGAATTGGCGAGGCAGACTGTAGCCACCTTTCGTCTTTTTTCCGCCCTCGTAGGCCGTTCCTTCAAGGCCAAAAGATTTAAAGAATGCCACCGTGGGCACAAAAGAGCCACTTTGGTCACAGCGTTGTTTCATGGCATCGAGATTTTGCAGGAACAAGTGCCAGGGCACCGGCCTCTGACATTCCCCCAGAAGGTACTGCGTTTCCTCGATATCCTCCCGGCGCAGCCAGTTCCAGATGATAACCCGCAGGCGGTCTACGGTCTCTGGTGACGGGATAAGGCCGAAAGCCTCGCCAATCTGCTCTAACACATTTTCTTTCAGGACGTGATGTTCGAAGCGTGCCTGACGGTGAGCTTCCAGGAAGTAATCCACAACAGCCGTCTGCACCCGCTGCCCCAATGCTGGCCTACTTGGCCATATCTCGGTGACCGGTCGCCCCTCAAGGGTCCGGGAGATATGAGCCCTAACAGATGTCTGGCTTATGCCCAGATCCGTGGCAATCGTTGCACAGGCTTGCAGTGTTTGACTGAGGGCGCAGGCAAGCGGGGCGTGCTCCTCAAAAAAATTGAGACAGTGCTCCACATAATATCTACCGTGATCCAGAGTAAGCAGGTTAAAGGATTGGCCTTTTTTCCAATCCTGATAGGTCAGGTTATTATCCGTCAGTTCAGGAATCAGCACCTTGAACTGCCTCCTGACATGAGCTTCCGTCACATCCCGAGAGATCCAGTCGAGACCCAACTCCGAAGTGGCGTCTTTCAGCGCTTGAAGGGGCATGAGAAACGTCATGTCCATTTGACTGCGTAAGGCTTTCAGCGGCGAGGGGCGTCCCCCTCTCCAATTGTTCGTTAGCATAAACGTCAACACAGCTCGGCTGTTTTCGCGGGTGAGTTGGCGCAGGTTTCTTCGCGCCAAGGCGACCATCCATAGCCTCAGTCCTTTCAGTCTTCTTGTGTAGCTGTTGACGGTCGTCGATTCGGCGAGGGACAGCCAGATCTCTTTGGAGAGCGAGACGGAATCAATGCCCTGTTCCCGCACCCAGTCTGGATAGACCTTAGAGAGTTCCAAAACAGAGTCAAAGTCGACCGTGTAACGTTTTCCCCTCAGGTTGATGAATTGCCATACGTTCTCCGTGAATTGATTACTCTGGTTACCAGGCAAAGCACTGAGACGTGCCTGCAATTCATTGAGATCCCCTAGGTTCCGATGCCGACGTGCTAACGTTGCGGTCATTCCACAGTCTCCAGGAGGTAATCAAACAAATTGGGTAGATGGGGCTTGAGGTTGGCATATTGTTTTTGGGCCTCAGCAGCAGAACGCATACGGGCCAGATTGCGCGTCATCCATTCAACGCGGATCAACAGCGTGCGCTCGACCCAATCGGGCCGGACTGCGAGCATTTGCGGTAGCCGAGCCTCGGCTTCAGCGATCGTATGAATAAATAGCAGCGCCTGCCCCACTGTGTCAGGAACGAGGATGACATCGTCGTTTTGGACCCGTTCGATCGACTGATCGATCGAATGAACTCGAACGTCCTCTGAACCGGTGGCCTCCACCACGCGAGTGCTCAACTCCAGATCGTTCACCGCTGCCGCCATCGCGGAGACGGATGGTTGGTAGACAACATTCTGAAGATCGTTCAGAACCAGGCGAGTGACCCGACCTGCACGGTTGACGAAATCCTTATTGGCGTCGGTCAGATAAGCATGCTTTTCGGTTGCCGAAGTGTGCGAGTGGTGGTTGATCAGGTCACCGTCACGGTAGCGGTCCGACCCCGCATGGACGGCAGTGGTCTTCACATGCGTGAGAGAAAATATGTGCTGAGGAAGCGGGCGCGCGACCGACTCGCGGTACGCCCCGATATTATTTCCGGGTATCTTTGCGAAAATGCCCACGGGCTCGCTGCCTTGAGTCAGCGCCAACGCGGCGTCCAGAAAAATCGAACTGGCACCGGAACGCCTTAAAGCTGCGTCAATTCGCCGCTGGACGCGAGGTAATTGCCAGATTCGCCACAAGAAAGAGATATCTCCTTTCTGCGCGAAACCTTCTCTAATGTCCGGCATCGCTTTTTCTGACATAACGTTGAATTGGAAAACAGGGCTAGGGACCGGCAAACCTGTTAAGTAGCGATATTGGGCTTTTGTCCAGCAATCGGACGCCATCAGAATCGCTGGTTGCCGAGTCGAGCTGGCGCGGCCCTTATAGTAACAACACTCCATCGCAATCAGGCGACCGGATTGATTGAATTCGAGTGCGTAGTCCGTTGTTTTCAGTTTGGGAATATCGGTTGGCTGCACCGCTTCACAGGCAACCAGCCAAGCCATCAGGCGCTCCTCAAGAGGGGAGTAAGCGTGTTGATAATCCGGATGACAAATGGTGGGAGAGCGAGCCCAGGACCGAATACGTTGGCCACAGACCCGAGGCATAGAGGCCAAGCTTTCAATGCCGCTCTGAGATAACAGCGTTTTGATAGACTCTCGGTCAGAAGGACGAACCAAATCCAGCCACAGCAGTTCTGTCCATGCGTCTCGCGGCTGCCCTGCGGAATCAAACGAACCAAAACGCCTTAATATCTTGTAGTTCCATTTACGAAACCAGTTCTTCCCGCAAGCAGGTTCTTCAAACGTTGTGATGGGGTGTTGCTGCCATTCTGCCCGGACGTCCAGTAGATGAAGTAGTGTCTCGGCAATCGTCACCCGAAAGCTCAAAAACAATCTGCTCGGGCTTTCCAGTTGAAGGTATTTTTGCTCACCGAGAACAGATCGCAGCCAGGGCAGATTGAACCAGTCCGTAAGGGTATATGGCTTAGCATCCCCTCCTTTTGAAGGCTTTGACACCTTCAGTAGTGCCTTTAGATAGTTGAAATCCTCGTCAGTCAGGCCGGGGCTAGCCAGGGCCCTGTTCATAACTGCGGTTAAAAATTCTAACGGGCTGCGCTTCTGGCCCTGCTGATTCATGCAATACGCTTCGTAGGCCTTCAGGCAATCGTAACGATTGATATCCCTGCTTTCGTAACCCGTTTCATTCACCCAATCTATGAATCGTCGTATGGCGTCCGAATAAGCTCGTCGCGATGTCTCTGTAAGGCCATGAAACCAGTCTGATTGAAATGTGGCGGAGGCCCCCTGGAAAATGGTTTCGTGAAATTTGTTTTCCCGGGCCAATGCTATGATCTGAGTGGTACCAGCCTGAGTGTTGTATGTGATTCGAGTGGGCTTAATCGATGTATATGTGGGTTGTTCCGGCAGCGTTTGATCGAATGCTTTAGCCATATCGTCCGCTGCATGCGCCAGCTCAGCCACTCCGTCCAACTTTTCACTCACCTCCCACCCTCCAGTTCTAACATTTGGAGTCTCATGCGGATGTACCGAGTTGTGACCGATGAGGCATGACCGTTTCGCCCGATGGTGTGCCGGAGTCGCTGGGCAACAACAATAAGCGCTGCCGATTCCGAGCGTGTTTCCCGGCCGTCAGGCCCCGTGAGTTCTTCATGAAACAGTTCAGTTGCGAAAGTATGGCGCAGATCGTGAAAACTCAGACTTGGGTGCAAACCAGCCTCACCAGCCCTCTGTCGAAAGCGTCGGGAGGCGTGCCACTCGCTGATGCCCGTACCGAGAAATCGCGGATCCGTTCTGAGAAAAAAGCTTTCATCCGCACCTCCGCTTTCGTCAATCAGCCACTGGCGTTCGGTACTAAAGTACCGCTTCATATCGGAAAGCAACTCTCTGTCAAAATACACCCAACCACTCTTGCTGTTTTTGGCATAGCGACCCTCCAGCCAGTAGCCAAACTGCTCGACGTGGTCGTATGCTCGGTCGTCCAACTGTTTGAATAGAGGACTCAAGGCGGGTGTGCGCAGACCCTGTAACTCCGCCGTCCTGAGGCCCACCTCGAACCCCATTCTCATCATGAGTTTTTCAGCCAACGTTTCACAATGATTCAGCAATGTGAGACGCGCGTGTCTCGGAACGTACTGGATGTAATGTTGTTTGGTGTTCCGTTCCGCCATGGCCTGCCGGGTCCGTCGATAAACGCGCAGCGCCAGGCGTGGGGAAAATTCCATGTAATGCAGGAAGTTATAATAAGCGGTGAGTGCTGATAGATGGGTCTGGAGGGATTGCGCCGATTCAAGAAGGTTTGAAAGCACTTCATTGAGGTAATGATTCACGAATCGCTCACTACAGGACGAAGAGGCATGCAGTCCCGCCGTTTGATGATTCAGCCGACATTCTTCCAGGTAGCCCAGAAACTGAGCCAAAGCGTAGACATAGGCTCGCATCGTCGCATCAGAGACTTCTCTCTCGACCAGTTCGTAGAGCTTACTGGTGCGCCCTTGCAACGTTCCATCGGATAATTCTTTGATCTCAAAGACAGCGCTGAATCGAGCTAGAAACGTAGTGAACATAAGCGGGAGAAGCGGTGGTTTACGTCTCTCATTGAGGATTAGCCAAAACGGCTCAAAACGGTGACCGTTAAACTGATAATCGACTTGCCTCTCTACGCAAACTGTCACATTGCCACCGGCACTTGAAGGGTCTTCGTATACTTTGCCGATCTGACTACAATAGCAATGCTTTTCTTATTCGATGTTGGTCTTTCGAAAAGCTTGCCTCGACCGGCCAAAGATTTATCTGGTCATTAGCAAATCTTTGGCGCTTATTATCTGGCCATTGCTGTGCTCCTCTCTCCCATGACCATGCGAGGGGTACAATGTGGTCAATATCAATCTGCGATGCGTTCTGTATTACCTTATTGGTGAAGGGGCTGATCCATCGGCCAGTGATTACTCGACAACGTTTATCCGATGCAAACCGCACAGGGGTGGAGGAAGTGGCGATCAATGCTTCTGCTCGACTATCCTGACAATCCCCATCGGAGTCGTCCCAACCATAACCAAACGCAGACCGCTCATATCCTTGAATCTCTCCTGACGGCTTTTGATCCGCTTTGAGCGATGCTAGGGTCATTCCTTTCGGAAGCTCTCCGCCGCTCTTCAGGCAGGCATTAAGAGAATCATAGGCTTGGTAGTTCTTGGTTCTCTCGTACCAGCTGCTTTCTGGAGGATGACACAGGCCGGTATTCGATTTTTTTACGACGTTGGCATTGGTCGTATAGCTAAATAAGAATCCAGCTATGAGAACAGCGAACGCCAAGGCCTTGGAGCTTTGAAGCATGAGGAATAAGTGTCCTGGTGAGTTTGAACTGGATATTGGGTACAAGCGTATTTTCGATTACTTTCGGCTGCATAATTCTAAGGAAAAAGATCTCATCCACGGAAGTGAATGTGACAATCTTTCAGTCGCGGCTCCGAAGCCTGTGAGCAATGATAGGCGAGAGGAGTGTATGTATTGAAGGTAGCGCCCGCAACAGTAACCGGTCGATGATCCACGCTGTTGTATGTGCCCTACTGCAATGAGTCTCGAACCTTACATATACAGAAGAAGATCAACGATTCATGACTATTAGCTTTTTTGATAAATACGAGTTGTCGTCCGGCTTTCATGGATGGCGTGTTGTCGCTACCATCCGAGGCAAGCGTTATCAGAAATACTTTTCAATGAAGCGACCAAACACCCGAATTACTCAAGACTTCTGGTTCAAATATCAAGAGACCCGAGCCCGTTATTACGAGGCTCGATATCAGGCCCGTTCCGCCGCCATCCAGTACATTGACTTTATCAGCAAAGATCATGCGGCAACCCGCCCCTGTCGTGGTGTTGGTTTTCATGGAATTACGCTTGGTATTGGGACTGGAAGAAGTGCCCAGGAAACCTGTTATTTCTCCGTCAACAAACGAGGAGCCGCCACGAAATTCTATATCGCTGAAGGGGCATCCTTGTCCAAAGCCTGGAAGCAGGCTGTATGTCGGTGGGGAGAGGTATTCGATGTCCGGCCAAAGGACATTGCAAAGAAACTCATCCAGGTCCCCAGCCCCGATCATTTCAAATACCTTCGCAAGCAGTTAAACGAACGGGAAGGCTATGATTACCCGGTCAGCGTCCTCCACCATGTTTACGCTGAGCAGCGAAGCTATCTGGAAAGACAAAAAGCCCGGAAGAGCACAAAAGGGGAGGTTGGTCAGGACGATCTTTTGAGCATGTACGCGAATTTGGAGCGCCAAGTGTCGGAGTTTCGGAAGTGAGCCTATTTCTGCTGCGGCTGTCATAGGATGATCCCAGGGCGACTGGCCTCGCGGGGCCAACTACAGCGGTCAACTGCCGGATCATAGGATGTCGCCCTTTCATGACACCAACAACTCCGAAATCACCGTTGTTGACAACAAATCCGATTCTGATCTGGGCACCACGTGAAGAGTTCGCTGGTCCGTGACACCAAGCCAGCGATTATGCTCATTACCCACTTTCGTAACGATGCCAACGGTATTGATAGGGGTAAGGACTTGGCTCGACAGCCAGCCGAAGATCTCGCAGTATGGTACTTTTCCGAGAACTACCATCTGTGTACCGAGGACATGCTGGAAACTTGGGCTGGTGAAAAGGAGTAAATACAGCGATGCAGGCTAGAGACGTATACTTATCGCAGCTGATGCAAGGACCGAAGCAATTCCTCATACCGATTTTTCAACGCACCTACAGCTGGCAAGAGCCCCATTGCGCGCAGCTGTACGATGACATCTTTAAAGCAGGAGCTGGCCCAACCGTTGACAGTCATTTCACAGGGTCAGTTGTGCTCATTGCCAATCACCAGACCAGTGCAAGTATTCCTCAGTGGTTAATCATTGATGGCCAGCAGCGACTCACGACTGTCACGCTTCTTATGGCCGCAGTAATGACGCGTGCGGCAGAGCTGGGGCTAGAACAAGTCTCGATGACCCCGTTGGGAGCAATCCGAGGCTACTACTTAATAAACGAGTACGGACAAGGTGACGCTGCTTATAAGTTGCTTCTAACGAAGGCAGACAGAAGCACTCTCTGTGCATTATTGGATAACAAAGAGTTTTCCGACGATGTCAGTAACAGTGTTCGGAATAATTATGAATTATTCTGCGATTGGCTGGTAGACACAGAGACCGTCGAGCGAATTTACACTGGTTTCCAGAAACTAAAGGTTGTCGAAGTGGTTCTGCAACAGAACCATGATGATCCCCAGGCTATCTTTGAAAGCCTTAACTCAACAGGGGTCGATCTTAGCCAAGCCGATCTCATACGAAACTATGTTTTGATGCGTCAGGACTACGAGACGCAGAGCCAGCTCTACCTTGATTACTGGTATCCAATGGAGCGCTTGTTTGGCCGGGAAGACAGTCAGCGTTTCGACCGATTCATGCAGGACTTCCTCACGCTTGAAACCGGTAGCAACACGCTGCTCAGGTCCGTCGATGTCTACAGTACTTTCAAGGACTGGTTTTCAGGCCAGACTTCGCAAGAATCAGTACAGTATGCTCTTGAACGAATGCTGCTGCTTGCTCGGTTTCATGCTGCGTACATGTTTGGTTCAGAGGCAGACCAGAAGCTGGCAGCAGGCTTCAAGCGCCTACGTACTCTAGCTGAAGTGGTTTCCCCAACAGTCATGCGGCTATACGAGAGCTATCGTCCTCATGGCAAGGATGAAGAGCCCACTTTGACCCTTGCTGATTTTTCGACTGCATTGGCGCACTTGGAAAGTTACCTACTGCGAAGGCAGGTTTGCGGAATGCAGACACGGTCTCTCGGCAACGTGTTTGCTAACCTCGCACAGCAGATCTCCTCGGATAACCCATTGGAAACTCTTGAAGTCAGCTTGGCGCGTTTCAAACGAAATAATCGTTTCCCGTCAAATGTGGAATTTCGGGAGGCACTGGTCACGCATGAGATTTATGGCCTGCGTATCCAGAAGTTTTTGCTGGATTCTCTGGAGAATGACAGTAAGGAGATGATTGATACCAGCTCATTCAGCATCGAGCATGTTATGCCGCAGAACGAAAATCTGCGACCGGAGTGGAAAAAAATGTTGGGGGAGAGCTGGCAGGAAATTCATCAGACCTGGTTGCACCGACTCGGGAATCTCACTCTCACTGGCTACAACAGTGAGTACAGTGATATCAGCTTTGAAGACAAGAAAAAAATTAAAAACGGTTTCGGCGATAGCCCTTTGAGGCTAAACCGATTCATCGCAGAGCAATCTGAGTGGTCGGAAAAACAAATCAGGGAGCGCGGTGAATTACTGGCTGACAAAGCTCTGAAAATCTGGAAGCCGCTCAAGGTAGACGAGAAACTAGTGGCGAAATATGCCCTACAGGAACGGTGGGAAAAGTCGCAAGGTTATGCTCTCTCAGAAGTGTTCAGTAAGAAAAATCTAGAAATTCTCGATGCCTTGAAACAGCGAGTAATGCAGATGGGCACCGATATTTCTCCAATTGTTTCCAGCAAGAACCTAACGTTCTACACCTTGAGTCCCTTTTTGCAGGTGGTCCCTCGTGCCGGTCACCTAGGAGTAATACTTACAATAGAGATGGACGATGTAGATCCGGAACTGTCTGACCTAGTTCAGACTACCAATGACTGGAGCTATATTCGCAATGGCTCACTTGCCGGAGTTTATGGTTGGCTCTACTCCGAGTCTGACATCGATCATTTGATGCCGGCTATTCAGCAGGCTTACGAGCAAGCGTTGTCGTAGCAGGTAGCAGGACTGCTGAGAGTAGGGCTGCTGCTATTGAAGACGCTTCCTGGCGACAGAAAGCGGGCTGTGATAAAAGTTGACGGTGTAGACTGGTCTCGTAATTCTGTTCGTGTTGACAGGCATTAACGTCAAAGAGGCGGCTAAAGCCGTTCTTTATTACGGGTTCTACTGTGCGGTTTTTCGATGAATTCATGTGGTCCGGTATTCTATTGTCCACATGAATCACGCGACTCCAAAAGAGATATAAGTTCGGTCCTTAACATTTTTTATTGGCAGAGTCAATGGTTTTTCTTGACAGGTCAGTTAATCTTTCTTACAATGCTGTAGCCTCAAAACATGCTAATGAGGTGCTGCTTGACCCAATCCATGATTTCTATCTCGTCTCTAACTCCGATTCACCCGTATTACGTTCGTTCTCGACTTCGATCTGGCTTGGCCCCATCGAGCCGATCAGCTTTGATCGTGTCACTTGATGGGATAACGCGTGATTTCTCGACTTTCAATGATGACCCATGGGCTATTACTTGGGACCATTTGTTGCTCGCGGTGCATGCCAAGCAGAAGCTTAACGATTTGCCAATGCTGGCGATTGTAAGCGCTTTTCGGGATCAGATCTTAGGTCGGCTCGACCACCTTTGGACAGTTTGCTTGGATCAGACTCCGCTGACCACTACAGCAACAATGGGTATTGCCTGGAGCTTATTCGCCGATCCAGAGGGATACAGTAGGAAAAGTTGTTTCTCAGGCATCATGGAGCAGGTCAAGCGCTTCATTGCAAGAGAACACGAGAAGGCGGTTAGCAAGCTGAGCCTGAGCGTTACACAAGAGGCTGCCCGCGATTGTGTTCATCAAATGATGATGTCGGTTAGGCGGGATGGATCGGCTACCCCTGAAGTGACGGTTGCAAAGAGACTGGGAGTTCCTTATCTGCGCGTGGTTCAGTTGCTTTCATTGGCTGGACCGAGGCTGTAAACCAAATTGTGTAACTGCCCACGACTGAGTAATCTCTTCAAAAGG
>NZ_CAMPJO010000007.1 GCF_946886895.1 uncultured Marinobacter sp.
TCTTCAATACTTTCAAACAGTTGCCTTCCAATTCCGAACCCGCCTCAGCGGCGTTCCCCTCGAAAGAGATGCGCATTCTACAGACGTCAGAAAAACTGTCAACGGCTCCCTTTGATTTTTTTCAATAAGTTTCTTTTATTCCCCCAGGCTTCACCTGCGCGGGCCCTGAACATCACGTTCTTATCTAAGCCGCAGCAGGTTAAAACTCCACCTTTATCGCACTGGCCGCCTGCCGCGCCTTCTCCCGCGCCTCCGGAATTGACGCGCCTCTTGCCAGCGCCACGCCCATACGCCGGCGCCCTTTCAGTTCAGGCTTTCCAAACAGCCGCAATTGCGTATCTGGCTGGGCAAGTGCCAACTCCAAACCTGAATAGGCCACCTCGGCGGAATGCCCATCGGGGAGAATAACCGCCGAGGCGGATGGCCCCAACTGGCGAATTGCCGGAACCGGCAATCCCAGAATAGCCCGGGCATGCAATGCAAACTCCGACAGATCCTGGGATATCAGGGTAACGAGCCCAGTATCATGAGGCCGGGGGGACACCTCGGAGAACCAGACGTCATCCCCCTTCACAAACAGCTCAACGCCGTAGATGCCAAAGCCACCCAGATTCTCAACCACCGCATGGGCAATTTCAGTCGATCGCTTGAAGGCGCGTTGTGACATCGGCTGTGGCTGCCATGATTCCCGGTAGTCTCCGTCCTCCTGCCGATGTCCAATGGGGTCACAGAACGAGACGCCGTCCCGGTGCTTTATTGTCAGCAGGGTAATTTCGTAATCGAAGTCCACAAAGCCTTCAACAATCACTCGCCCCTTACCCGCACGGCCGCCCGACTGGGCGTATTCCCAGGCCACGTCAATATCGGCAACGGTTTTAACGGTACTCTGGCCTTTGCCGGAGGAGCTCATAACAGGCTTAACAACCAGCGGTAAGCCAACCTCCTCGACGGCCGCCAGGTATTCCTCCCGGCTAGCCGCGAACCGGTAAGGCGACGTGGCAAGGCCAAGCTCTTCAGCGGCAAGTCTTCGGATCCCCTCGCGATTCATGGTCAGATTGACCGCACGCGCCGTTGGAATTACCCGATAGCCTTCCTCCTCAAGCTTCACCAGTTCCGGGGTCGCAATGGCTTCAATCTCCGGCACGATCAGGTTCGGTTTTTCCTGTTCGATAATGCCTCTCAGGCTGGCGCCGTCCAGCATATCGACGACATAGCTGCGGTGCGCCACCTGCATAGCCGGCGCGTCAGCGTACCGGTCGACCGCGATCACTTCCACGCCATAGCGCTGGAGCTCTATGACAACTTCCTTGCCCAGCTCTCCGGAACCGCAAAATAAAACCCTGAACGCATTACCTTTAAGGGGTGTGCCAATCCTGACGGTCTCTGTCATGTCCTCGCCTGCTTTTAATGGATTCCTGTCGATCGACCCTGCAATGAGCAGGGCCAGGCACTGCCGTACGGGCGGCGTGCCGTCAGAGAAGGACTCGCCGCTCTCGCTCAGCCACTCTCAACAGCACTTCCCTGCGCTCGTCGTTGCTCATCTGCGTCCACTTCATAATTTCATCACCGGTACGCTGGCAGCCAACGCATACATCATGCTCATCAAGCGCACAAATGCTGACACAGGGTGAGCGCACCTTGTCCCGGACGCTCATCGGGTCGGCTCACAGGGGCGTAACCCTTCCCGATAACGGGCCGCGTTCTGGACGTAGTGACGGGCGCTCATTTCAAGCATTGTCCGCTGATTGTCCGTGAGCTCTTTTTTGATCTTGCCGGGAGAGCCAATCACCATGGATCCATCTGGCACTTCCATACCTTCCGGGATGAGGGTATTAGCTCCGATAAGGCAATGCTTGCCAATTTTTGCACCATTCAGAACCACCGCATTAATTCCGATCAGCGAAAAATCTCCGATCTGGCAGCCATGGAGCATGGCTTTATGGCCAACGGTGACGCCCCGCCCCAAAACAAGTGGAATACCCGGATCGGTGTGAAGCACGGAACCGTCCTGAACATTGCTTTCCGGGCCAATGGTTATCAGCTCGTTGTCTCCCCGGATCACCACGTTAAACCATACACTGGCACTCTCCATGAGACGAACCCGGCCAATCACGCTGGCGTTTTCAGCCACAAACTGACCCTCGCCATCCAGCTCCGGTCGATACTCATTCAGCTCATAAAACATGTCAGCCTCCCTCCGGCGGTTCCAGCAAATCGATGCCGGTATCGTACACAGCGTTCAGAAAATCGACCAGAACCACCGCCGACAATCCCCATATCTGATAACGCTGCCAACGGTAACAAGGTACGTAAAACGTATGGTTCAGGAAATTCAGTGCATCGGTTCTCTCCCGTCGGTCCTCCAGGAAAAAGGACAATGGCACCCGAAAGACACTCTCAATTTCCTCCGGGTTCGGGTTCAGCGGAAAATCTCCCGGAATCACCCCAACATACGGTGTTACCAGTATCCCGTAGCGAGACATAACCTGGCTGAGAGGCGCAATGACCTCAACCTGCTCCGGTGGCAAACCAATTTCTTCATGGGTTTCCCGAAGCGCTGTCGCGGCCAGCGAAGGATCACCGGGATCACGCTTTCCTCCCGGATACGCCACCTGCCCACGATGTGTGTTCAGATTTGCCGATCGTAATGTAAATATCATCTCGGGGTTGTCGCGATCATCCGTTACCGGCACCAGAATGCCGGCTTCCGGATAATCCAGAGCTAACTGCCGTGGCGCATAGCCGGCCAAACGCTCGGCAAGTAGATCACGCAATGTTGACTCCTGAGTCCATCTTGGTAACAAGTGAGACACACGCGGCCGGGATCGCTAAACTGATCGTCCAGCCAGGTTCAAAATTCCAGTATACGGGGAAAATCATGAAGTATTGCAGCACATGCGGCCATCCGGTTGAACAACGTATCCCCGAAGGCGACAACCGCCACCGCTATGTGTGTGTCAGTTGCGACACCATACATTACCAGAATCCGCGCATCGTCGCCGGCACCGTACCCGTATGGGGTGGCAAGATTTTGCTGTGCCGGCGTGCCATTGAACCCAGGTATGGGTATTGGACCTTGCCCGCGGGTTTCATGGAAAATGCCGAAACCACCGTTGAAGCGGCCGAGCGCGAAACCCTCGAAGAAGCACTCGCCGAAGTAACCATCGAAGGCCTCTACTCCATCATCGACGTGCCACACATCAATCAGGTACACATGTTTTACCGGGCAACACTGAAGGATGGCCAGTTCGGCGCCGGAGAGGAATCGCTGGAGTCCCGGCTCTTTGAGATCGATGAGATTCCATGGAGCGAGCTTTCCTTCCCCACCGTTCGCAAAACGCTGGAATTATTCATCGCCGACCTCAAGGCGGAGTCCTTTGGCGTCCACGTCAGCGATATCCGCAACCCGATGGCCAGAGCACACCATCAGGACTGATTAAAGGTCTTCCATGCGAAGGATTTCGTAGGCGGGTTCCTCATAGGGGTGTGATTGGCGAAGCGCTTTCAACACTGCAACAATCCACTGGTCCTCACAAACGAGCTCAACCTTGAACTCGTCAACCACCTCCAGGCTGCCACTCTGCCCCAGGTAAGGGTCACTACCCGGCAACGGACGAAACTGTCCCTGCCCCCGGCATTGCCATGCACAACAATCGTAATCACCGATACGCCCTGCCCCGGCATCGAACAAAGCCTGCTTGGTTTTCTCCAGGTGAGTTTCAGGCACGAAATAGCACATTTTGTACACGGGAAAACTCCTTGCCTTCGGATATTTTTTGTACAGATTAATGGTTTAGCTACTTACCCACAGAATCTGTGGATAACTCTGGGGAAAGTTTTTGGGAACACGCCTCCAAACCCCGTAATCACTGACCTTTCTACAAATTGGTGACAAAATCACCCGATTAATTTATTTATTAATTTTCAATGAGTTATATTCGTCGAACAAAAAATGAACCAGGCTGTCAAGCGTTGTGCACGGAACGCGCACTGTGGCCCCTTCAATGTGCATAAAAATACTGAGTCAAGCCATATTTTTCCATTACGGAGTGATTTTGCCCTTGAAAATCCCATAAAACGGGGCAAGCACCCATAAAAAAACCGACCCTGGTTCTGGCGCCTGTTCAGGCACCTCCAGGATCGGTCTGATCGGGTAAAATGACCGTCAGGCGAACCATCGCCTTGCGTTTCTGAACATACGAATCCAGGCCCCGTCTTCCTGCCAGTCAGACGGATGCCAGGAGTGCTGGACGGCGCGAAAAACACGTTCCGGATGCGGCATCATGATCGTCACCCGGCCATCACGCGTGGTAACGCCGGTGATACCCTCGTCTGATCCGTTCGGATTGAACGGGTACCGGATCGTCGCCCGGCCACGGTTATCCACGTAGCGCAATGCCACTCGTTCGCTTCCCGCCAGGTCCGACGCGGAATTGCCACCGGCAAACTCAATTCTGCCTTCACCATGGGCAACCGCAATCGGCATCCGGGAGCCGGCCATGCCTTCCAGGAAAGCAGACGGAGACGGCATGACTTCCACCATCGCCAATCGCGCCTCGAACTGCTCGGACTGGTTGCGCACAAATCGGGGCCAGCCTTCACTTCCGGGGATCAGCTCATGCAGGTTGGACAGCATCTGGCAACCATTGCAGACACCGAGCGCGAGGGTGTCCTGGCGATTAAAGAAGGCTGCAAACTGGTCACGCACACGATCACTGAACAGAATTGACTTGGCCCAGCCCTCACCCGCGCCGAGCACATCACCGAAGGAGAAGCCACCGCAAGCTGCAAGGCTATTGAAGCCTTCCAGAGTCAACCGCCCGGAAAGCAGGTCGCTCATGTGCACATCCACAGCATCAAATCCGGCACGGTCAAATGCCGCCGCCATTTCAACCTGGCCATTGACGCCCTGCTCGCGCAACACGGCAACTTTTGGACACGCACCCTTATTGATGTACGGAGCGGCAATGTCTTCGCTGATATCGTAAGTAAGCGTTGCGTGCAGCCCCGGATCCCCGGCATCCAGCAGGTTATCAAATTCTTCCTGAGCACAGTCGGCATTGTCCCTGAGCGCCTGTATCCGGTAGCTGGTCTCCGACCATAGACGCTGCAACTGTGTGCGCGACTCATCAATGACAACATGGCCTTCAAAGCTCAGGCGAATGCTGTCGAGATCATTAAGTGTGCCAATGACACTTGTATGGTCACCAAGACCCGCCGCAGAGAACTGTTGCAGTACAAATCCGGTATCTTCCCGGCGCACCTGAATCACGGCGCCCAGCTCTTCATTAAACAGTTCGCGCGCGAACTGTGAAGGCCCTTCCGCCAGGCCGTCCAGCTTGATATCAACCCCGGTACGACCCGCAAACGCCATCTCCGCCAGGGTAACGAACAGGCCGCCATCCGAGCGGTCGTGGTAAGCGAGAAGCTTGTCATCGCCATTCAGGCCCTGGATAACCGCAAAAAAGGCCTTGATGTCCTCCGGGTCATCGAGATCTGGCGCCACCGCTCCAACGTGCCGGTAAACCTGCGCCAGGGCAGAGCCGCCCAGACGATTCTGGCCGGCCGCCAGGTCGATCAGAATCAAATCCGTTTCGCCCGCATCCCTGACCAGTTGAGGGGTCAGTGTCCGCGCAACATCGGTCACCGGTGCAAAACCGCTGATAATCAGGGACAGCGGCGAAGTGACACTTTTTTGCTCACCGTTATCCTCTTCCCACATGGTCTTCATGGACATGGAGTCCTTGCCCACCGGGATGGTCATCCCCAGCGCCGGACAGAGCTCCATGCCGACCGCACGTACGGTTTCGTACAGGTTTTCATCCTCACCCGGGTGGCCGGCCGCGGCCATCCAGTTGGCCGACAAACGTATATCCGAAAGCTTGTCGATGCGGGCGGCGGCCAGGTTGGTGATCACTTCGCCCACCGCCATGCGGCCAGACGCCGGGGCATCAATGGTTGCCACGGGTGTGCGCTCCCCCATGGCCATCGCTTCACCCGTACGCACATCAAAGGAACTGGCGGTAACGGCAACGTCACTGACCGGCACCTGCCAGGGGCCCACCATCTGATCGCGGGCCACAAGCCCGGTAATGGTGCGGTCTCCAATGGTAATCAGGAAACTTTTTGACCCCACGGAAGGCAACCGCAAGACCCGACGCACCGCTTCGTGCAGGTCAATGCGGGTGGAATCGAAAATCGGCTTGGTGAACGATGAACGGCTGACACTCCGGTGCATGCGCGGAGGTTTGCCGAACAATACGTCCATGGGCAGATCCACCGGTTTATCGTCAAAATAGGAGTCACCCAGCTCCAGGTGGTGCGCTTCCGTAGCCTCACCAATGACGGCATAAGGGCAGCGTTCACGGCGGCACAGGGCGTCAAACACGTCCAGGTTCTCCGGGGCTACCGCCATCACGTAGCGCTCCTGAGATTCATTGCACCAGATCTCCAGGGGCGACATGCCAGGCTCATCACTGGGAATATCACGCAATTCAAACTTGCCGCCCCGGTTGCCGTCCTTGACCAGCTCCGGCATGGCGTTGGAGAGACCGCCGGCCCCCACATCGTGGATGAAACAGATCGGGTTCTCCGCGCCCAGCTGCCAGCAACGGTCGATGACTTCCTGGCAACGGCGCTCCATTTCCGGGTTATCACGCTGTACCGACGCGAAATCCAGGTTTTCATTGCTGGTCCCCGAGTCCATGGACGAAGCAGCACCGCCACCGAGACCAATCAGCATGGAAGGGCCACCCAGAACGATCAGCTTGGCGCCAACCGGAATATTACCCTTCTCGACATCCGCCTCACGGATATTGCCAAGCCCACCGGCAATCATGATGGGCTTGTGGTAGCCACGAACCTCTTCACCACCCGCACCCGGAACTTTCTCTTCGAATGTCCGGAAATAGCCGGTCAGGTTGGGCCGACCGAATTCGTTGTTGAACGCCGCGCCGCCAACAGGCCCTTCAATCATGATATCCAGGGCGGAGGCGATCCGTTCCGGCTTGCCGTAACTGGTTTCCCAGGGCTGCGGGTCACCCGGCAGGTTCAGGTTGGACACCGTAAAGCCGGCCAGGCCGGCTTTGGGCTTGGACCCACGACCTGTGGCGCCCTCGTCACGAATCTCACCACCGGAGCCGGTGGCCGCACCCGCAGCCGGTGCAATGGCCGTCGGGTGATTGTGGGTCTCCACCTTCATCAGAATGTGAATGTCTTCCTCATTATACCCGTACACACCGGTCTGAGGATCAGGGAAGAACCGCCCACCACGGCTGCCACGAATCACCGAGGCATTATCCTTGTATGCCGACAGCACACCCTCGCTGTTCATTTCATACGTATTACGAATCATGGCGAACAGCGATTTTTCCTGACCTTCACCGTCAATATCCCAGGAGGCATTGAAAATCTTGTGGCGACAATGCTCGGAGTTCGCCTGGGCAAACATCATCAACTCCACATCGGTCGGGTCCCGATTCAGGTTGCTGAACGACGTTACCAGGTAGTCAATTTCATCCTCGGCCAGCGCCAGCCCAAGCCGATTGTTGGCCTCCACCAGCGCATCGCGCCCGCCGTTCAGCACAGGCACTCGCCCAAGCGGGCGTGGCTCCTCATGGCTGAACAGCAGTTCGGCACCGCCCATCTCATGGAAAACCTTCTGAGTCATCCGGTCATACAACAGCGCGGCAATTTTTTCCCGCTGTTCCAGGCCAAGCTTGCGACCAGCCTTGATGTAAAACGCCGTCCCCCGCTCGATGCGCAGTATCTGCCGGAGCCCGCAATTCCGGGCAATGTCGGTGGCCTTGCTCGACCAGGGCGACAAGGTGCCTGGCCGGGGCACCACCAGGAACAGAACTCCGTCCGGTTCTTCAACCGGCACATTGGGTCCGTATGTCAGGAGCCGGTCGAGAATAGCCTGCTCTGAATCCGACAGGGTTCCATCCAGATCGATAAAGTGCATGAATTCCGCATAGACGTGCTGGATTTCCGGCACAATTTCCCGGATACGGGAATGCAGTTTGCGGGAGCGGAAGGGCGAAAGCGCGGGTGCGCCGCGAAGTTCAAGCATGATATCAACCTGTAGCGCGCGAAACGGGGATGCCTGGGTGCAATTTGAAAGGCCGACATGATACTCGAAAGCGCGGCCGGGATACAGCGCCCTCAGGGTTAATACGATCCTGTAAAATTGACATTATTTTGCACATTAATTAACCGGCTTTATTGACCACACATTCACCAACGGCGATCATTGAAACGTGGCAACGGAGGCCGCACCCAGCAAGACACCGGATACGACGTCTCTGACCTGTGTCGCATCCCGAAGATCCAGCTGTAACGGAGACCAGGGACTTGCCCAGACTTTTCAACGCTTTGGCCAAAATGTCGACACAGACGGCCATGATTGCCTGCACCGCCCTTTTACTTGCCGGTTGCTCGCGCCCCACAGCGCTACAAGAGATCCGGGACGAGGGCGTATTGCACGTGATCACCCGGGTGGCGCCCTCAATCTACTACGAAGGCCGAAGGGGCCCGACAGGTTACGATTTCGAGCTGGCCAAGCGGTTTGCCGAAGAGCTTGGCGTGGGATTGCGTCTGCGTGTGGCAGACGACAACAGCGAGATTCTGTCGGTCATCTCGAAAGATTTTGCCCACATCGGCATGGCCGGTATGGCTCGGAACCCCCAGCTCGCAAGCCAGTTCCAGACAGTAGCAACCGGTATCAAGGCTCAATCGGTCGTGATTTACAACCGGGACGTGGATTATCCGTCCTCACTGGCGGAGCTGGCAGGCAAAACCCTGCATATCATTGCCGACAGCAACCACGTGGACCCACTCAAGCAGTTGGCAGACCAGCATCCGGACATTGCCTGGCAGGTACACCCCGGCCTTGACGCAGCCGGCATCCTGGCGCGAGTGGAAAGTGGCGAACTGTCCTACGCCGTCGTGTCCTCCAATGAGCTGGACCTTAACCACGTTTTCTTTCCCCAGGTCAAAGAAGCGTTTGCCCTTGGTGAGCCCCGGGAGCTGGTCTGGCTGATACCCTCCGCTCAGGATCCCTCCCTGGCAGAAGCCGCGAAGCACTTTCTCGCTGGCCTGAAAGAAGCCGGAACACTGGCCCAGCTATCAGAACGGTTCTACGGCCACCTCGACCGCCTGAACTATGTGGGTGCCCGCACCTTCATGCATCATGTTAAAAACCGCCTGCCCAAGTACGAATCCCTGTTCCGGGACTACGCCAGGGATTTCAACATGGACTGGCGATTACTGGCGGCCATCGGATATCAGGAATCACACTGGCGCCCCAATGCCGTCTCGCCCACAGGCGTTCGCGGATTAATGATGCTGACCCGGAACACCGCCAGCTACATCGGCATCAACAACCGGCTAGACGCCGAGGAAAGCATTCAGGGCGGCGCAAAGTACTTCCGCATGGTTCATGAGAAAATTCCGGAGAGAATTCCCGAGCCTGATCGCACCTGGTTCGCCCTGGCTTCCTACAACGTGGGGTTCGGCCACCTTGAGGATGCACGACGCCTGACCGAAAGCGCCGGCAAAAATCCCGATCGGTGGATGGACGTGAAGGAATTCCTGCCCCTTCTGGCACAGAAAGAGTGGTACACCAAAACCCGGTTCGGCTTTGCCCGCGGAAACGAACCCGTGGCCTATGTCCAGAACATCCGGCGCTATTACGACGTGCTGGCGCGGATCATGTCACCGGCCGTACCAGAGCCGGTTGCCGACCGACCTGACCTGGCCGGCGTCAGGGAAAGCCCGGCGACAGAGAGCCGGGATGACAACCCCGGGACCGAGTTACGCGCCAGCCTGCCAAACGCACTGGGCATAATACCGCCAACGTTATAGCGATACCTTGGCAGATAGCAGACACTACCCCTCGTCCACTTCCCTCGCATCCAGGGCTCTTTCTACCTGGGACGCGGTATACCCCCGACGACTCAGAAACCTGGCCTGCCGCACTTTTTCATCCCAGTCGCCACTGAGATCGGCCAGCCCGAATCGTTTGTCCCGGACGGCCGTTGCCCGCAGAGCCCAGGCGCCATCGGTCATCGCTTCCAGGCACTCCGGAAGCTGATGCACGCCCCGCTGCTGCAACTCGCCGGATATCCGGAGCGGGCCATACCCAAGGTCCATCCGCTGCCGGGCATAGACATCCGCGAACCGACCGTCATCCAGCCAGCCCTCCCGCTCGTAGTCGTCCAGCACCGCCTCGATAATGGCGTCATCGATCTTGCGCTGTCGTAATTTCAGGGACAACTCAAGACGGCTGTGTTCACGGCGCGCCAGTAACCGGAGCGCCACGGAGCGAGCCTTGTATTGCTGATCGTCCGGTTTTTCCTGTTTTGCCATTCAGACCCTTCCCGCAAACGCTTGCAAAACGCTAGACTAGCCCCGACTCCTTACTGCTGTCACGGCGTCCCGCCCTCACCAGCAGAAGTACCCGGCTTCGCAACACGGCAAGCCGATGGCCGGTGCCGGATCACTTTGCCCGACACCGTGGACTGGTTTCAATCCCAAAGGATACCCTCATGGCCGCATTCATCCAGAAACTGTTTAAATCCCGTAAGACGCCCACACCACCGGATACCGCCCGGAACCAGACGCCGTCCGCCGGGAGCGAACCCGAGGCGTCCCGGGTCAGCGCGAGGGACGAGCAAAGGCGACAGCTGGAAGCCGCGCCCGACCAGCACACCCTGGCCGAACTCGCGATTGGGGGGGTAACCGCCGACATCCGGCTCCAGGCAGCCACCCGGCTGACAGAGCCAGACCAGTTGCAGCGTGTACATAAACAGGCCAAGGGCCGCGACAAAGGTGTTTTCCAGGCCACCAAACAAAGCCTGCAGAAGATCCGGGATGAGCTATCCCTCCAGGCCCGGATTGCAGACACTGTTCTGGCACTGATTGCCCAGGCGGAAGACCAGGCCCGCAGCGAAGACACCAAACTCTACGAGGCCCGCCTCAACACCTTGCTGCACAAGTGGAGCGAAGTGGAACGCCAGGCTACGCCCGAGCAGCTTCAGCAGTTTCTGGAGGCTGTTCATCGCTGCCGCGAACGGCTCGATGAACAGCAGACCCGGGATGCCGAGGCGCAGCGACAGCAGGATCAGGCCCGTCAGCGCACAGAAACTCTGGCGCTTCTCAAAACCACGCTGGACGATCTGAAGGGGCAGCCGCCGGAGCCCCTGCCTTCGCTGTCTTCCCTCGATGCACTCCAGAAAACCCAGGAAAACCGCTGGCTGGAAGCAACCCGGGAAACGGCTGTGGGCAAACAGGAGCAGAAAGCCTACGAAGCCTCCATGCTGACGTTGCGGAATTACGTGAATGCCCTTCGCCGCCTCGGCCAGGCCAAAGACACCCTGTCTGACCTGTCTGCAGCCCGGGACAGCGACAAGCTCACAGACGACCAGCGCAAACAGGCCACGGAACTGGCTCGCGAGATTGCGTGGCCGGAAGGTTTTCCCGTGCCCGCTCTCCTGGAAGCCGTCCGATCCCTGTCTGGCACGCAAGGCGCGTCACGGGACAAGCCTGAGGAGCGACAGCAACAGACCGCCACCGCACGGGATCTGGAGGCAACGTGCACGCAACTGGAAGGCGCCCTGGAAGCCCGGCAACTGAAAGAATCGAAGCAACTGCTCAAAACGGCCCAGCAACAGCTCAAGGCGCTGGATGAGCGTCACGGGAAACCCTTTCGTGCCCGGTTACAACTGCTGACCGGCCAGCTCCGGGAGTTGTCCGACTGGCAGGGGTTTGCGACCGAGCCCAAACAGATCGTGCTGTGCGAACAGATGGAGTACCTGGCCGAGCAGCCAATGGAGCCAGAGGCGAAATCCGAACGCATCAAAGAGCTCCAGAACGAATGGCGCACCCTTGGCGGATCGTCTGACCGAACGCTATGGACGCGCTTCAAGGCCGCCTCAGACGAAGCCTATGAGCCCTGCAAGGCGTATTTCCAGGCCAAATCCGGCCTCAAACAGGCCAACCTTCAAAAACGCGAGGCCATTTGCCACCAACTGGAGACTTTCCTGACCGGCGCCGACTGGGCATCGGTGGACTGGAAGGCTGCGGAGCGCATCCACCAAACCGCGCGCCAGGAATGGAAAGCGGCCTGGCCGGTGGAGTTTCGGGACAATCGCCAGGTCCAGAAACGCTTTGACGAGTTGCTGAAACAGCTGGAAGCGCCTCTGAATCAGGAGCGTCAGCGAAACGAAGCCCTGAAGCAGGCAATCGTCGAAAAGGCCGAGGCTCTGGTCGACCATGAGCCGCTGCAGGATGCCATGAACCAGGCCAAAGCCCTGCAATCCGATTGGAAAACCGTCGGCATCACCCGGCACCGTGAGGATCGCAAGCTTTGGCAGGCTTTCCGGAAAGCCTGCGATCTGATCTTCGCCCGTCGCGATGCCCAGAGAACGGAGCAGCAACAGGCCTCTGAGGCGGCGGACGCTGCGGCCAGAACTGCGTTGGATAACGCCCGGGATGTCGATGGCAGCAGCGACAGACAAACCATCGAAGCGGCTCAGGGGCGCCTCAGCGAGCTGGACACCAGCACACTCTCACCCGCCGTGAAGGACCGCTGCCAGCATGAAAGGCAACGCCTTGCCCGTGCTCTTGAGAGCCAGCGCCTGGCCGAAGACATCGCGGCCTGGCAGGCGCTGATTCTCGCCCGGGCAGAGAGCCACGCAACCGAAGTGCCTACGCCAGACCACTGGAACCGACTGGTCGCCGACCAGGCAACACTGGAGGACCAGGAACTGGTTATTCGTGCCGAAATCCTGAGCGGTCTGCCCTCGCCCGAACAGGATCAACAACGACGGATGGAAATTCAGGTGCAGCGACTGGCGGATGGCATGGGCGCCTCCGACCAGGACCGGGACCGCATGAAGGCGCTTGAAAAGCTGGTTGCGCTCTGGTGCCTCAAGCGGGAGGGGCCGGGTTCCGAGCGGGCACTGGCCGACCGCCTGAACACAGCCCTGGCACAACTGATCGAGGGCTGACCAGGCCGTCGCCGGCAGATTACTCTCGCTGGTGTCCGGTGACAAATACCCTGGCGTCCTTCACGGCCGCCAGGGATCTGTCCTTCATTTCCCGGAGCTCCTCATCGGCCAGATAAAACATCATGTCGATGGAGTGTCGATAGTACCGCGTTGGCAATCGGTTCAGAGCCACACACATGACATCAGTCAGGTAGTCCGCGGTGTCTGCGTCTTCCCGCGTGGCATCGATGGCGTCCGCCACCAGCCGTTCGTAAAAATTATCGATGGCATCTCTGAGGGACATGGCACTGCGCCTCCTGAATTCGCCTGTCTCTTACTAACACCATAGAAGCCACACCCCGGCTTGTCATGGATCCTGAGCAATTTCGCCAATGCGATTGGCAGCCCACGTCATTACACCCTGCCGCCCCAAACGGCTATGGTGGTGCCATCGGCATGAACATCCCGAACCAAACATCACCAGAGGACAAGCAATGACCACCGAGGCGTATATCTTCGATGCAGTCCGTACTCCCAGAGGGCGCGGGAAAAAAGACGGGGCACTCCACAGCGTCAAACCCATTACGCTGCTGACCACCGTACTCCACGCCCTGCAGGAGAGAAGCAGCCTGGACACAGCCCAGGTCGACGACATTGTCATGGGCTGTGTCACCGCCGTGGGTGACCAGGGCGCCGATATCGCCAAAACAGCAGCGCTCGCCGCTGACTGGGATGAGAAAGTGGCAGGTGTCACCCTGAACCGTTTCTGCGCCTCGGGACTGGAAGCCGTCAACCTGGCTGCCATGAAAGTGCGTTCTGGCTGGGAAGACCTGGTGGTTGCCGGTGGTGTCGAGGCTATGTCCCGTGTGCCCATGGGCTCAGACGGCGGGGCCTGGGCCACCGATCCGGAGACCAACCTGCACACCGGCTTTATGCCCCAGGGGATCGGGGCCGACCTGATCGCCACGCTGGAAGGCTTCAGCCGGGAAGACGTAGATGCCTTTGCCGTGCGATCCCAGCAGAAAGCCGCCAATGCCTGGCAAAATGGCTACTTCGGCAAATCCATCATTCCGGTTACTGACCAGAACGGTGTGGTGATCCTCGACCGTGACGAGCATGTGCGTGGCAATACCACGGTGGAATCCCTGTCCGGTCTCAAGCCATCGTTCCAGATGATGGGCGAAATGGGCTTCGACGGCGTTGCCCGGGAAAAATACCACTACGTGGAAAAGATCAACCACGTCCACCACGCCGGCAACTCCTCCGGCATTGTCGACGGTGCCACCGCCATGCTGATCGGCAGCGAGGCCAAGGGCAAAGCCATGGGCCTGAAGCCGCGCGCACGGATCGTTGCCACAGCCGTCACCAGTACCGATCCGACCATCATGCTCACCGGCCCGGCCCCGGCAGCCCGCAAGGCGCTGGAGAAGGCCGGCATGACCGCAGATCAGATTGACCTGTTCGAAGTGAACGAAGCCTTCGCCTCCGTGGTGATGCGCTTCCAGCGGGAACTCTCGGTGCCCGATGAAAAAGTGAACGTGAACGGCGGTGCCATTGCCATGGGTCACCCGTTGGGTGCCACCGGGGCCATGATCCTCGGCACCCTGCTTGATGAGCTGGAGCGCCGAGAACTGCGCTACGGCCTCGCGACCCTGTGCGTGGGTGGCGGCATGGGCATTGCCACCATTATCGAGCGCGTCTGAACCCGTCCACTTTTTTAAGGAGAACCGATTATGAGTGCCATCCGATATGAGCTGGGTTCAGACCAGATTCTGACCCTCACCATCGATATGCCCGGGCAGTCCGCCAATACCATGAATGCCGCCTTCCGCGAAGCCCTCTCGGAAACCGCCGCAAAGGTCAAAGGCGACCTGGGCAACATTCGCGGCGTGATCGTCGCCTCCGCCAAGAAAACCTTCTTCGCCGGCGGTGACCTGAAAGAGCTGTACACGGTCACCCGGGAAGACGCACAGACGTTTGAACACATGGTCAACGCCCTGAAAGCGGACATGCGCTTCCTGGAAACCAGCGGCAAGCCCGTGGTGGCCGCCATCAACGGCAGCGCCCTGGGTGGCGGGCTCGAGATTGCCCTGGCCTGCCATCACCGTATTGCCCTTGATGATGACAGCATCCAGCTGGGCCTGCCGGAAGTCACCCTGGGCCTGCTGCCCGGCGGTGGCGGCACCCAGCGACTGCCCCGGATGATTGGCCTGGAGGCTGCCTTCCCGTTCCTGATGGAAGGCAAGAAGGTAAACCCGAAAGTCGCGCTGAAAGCCGGCATCGTGGACCAACTGGCAGATTCCCCCGAGGACATGATCACCCGGGCCCGGGCCTTTATCGACGCCAATCCCGAATGCCGGCAACCCTGGGACCAGAAAGGCTTCAAATTTCCCGGTGGCGCGCCGCACCACCCTGCCATGGCCCAGAAACTGGCCATTGCCCCGGCCATGCTTAAGCAGAAGACCAGAGGCTGCTACCCGGCACCGGAGCGCATTCTCTCCGCGGCGGTGGAAGGCGCCCAAGTGGACTTCGACAATGGCAGCCTGATCGAAACCCGGTACTTTGCCGAGCTGGTGATTGGCCAGGTCGCCAAGAACATGACCGGCACTTTCTGGTTCCAGCTCAATGCCATCAACGCCGGTGGCAGCCGGCCCGACGGCGTCGAAAAGGACACCTTCCGGAAAGTGGGTATTCTCGGTGCGGGCATGATGGGTGCGGGCATTGCCTACGCTACTGCCACCCGTGGCATTGATGTGGTTCTGAAAGACGTGTCTATTGAAAACGCCGAGAAAGGCAAGGGCTACTCGGAGAACCTGCTGGCCAAAAAAGTCAGCCGCGGACGGATCACCGAACACCAGAAAGCGGAGACCCTTGGCCGCATCCGGGCCACCGCCGCCGCCGACGATCTTGTCGGCTGCGACCTGATCATTGAAGCCGTGTTCGAGGACAGCGACCTGAAGGCCAGGGTCACCCAGGAAGCGGAACCCAAACTGGTCAACAACGGCATCTTTGCCTCCAACACCTCCACCATTCCCATTACCCAGCTTGCCAGAGCCTCCGCCAAGCCGGCGTATTTTATCGGCCTGCATTTCTTCTCCCCGGTGGACAAGATGCAACTGGTGGAAATTATCGTCGGCGAACAAACGTCCGATGAAACCCTGGCGCGGGCCTTTGATTACGTTCAGCAGATCGGCAAGATCCCGGTGGTGGTGAACGACAGCCGGGGCTTCTTTACCTCCCGGGTATTCGGCACCTTCGTGAACGAAGGCATCTGCATGCTTGGCGAGGGCATTCATCCGTCCAGCATTGAAAACGCCGGGGTGCTGGCCGGCATGCCGGTGGGGCCACTGGCTATCTCCGACGAAGTCAGCATGACACTCATGCAGCACATCCGGGACCAGAGCATGAAAGACACCGAGGCCGCAGGCGGCACCTGGAACGCCCACCCGGCGGAGGCCGTAATCGACGCGATGGTGAACGAGCACGGCCGCAAGGGCAAAGCCGCGGGCGCCGGCTTCTATAACTACCCGGCCAACGGCAAGAAACACCTGTGGCCAGAGCTGGAGAACCTGTTTGTTGATGCCGGGAAGGCCCGGAGCGTTAAGCTGCAGGAGCTGACAGACCGGATCCTGTTTATCCAGGCCATTGAAACGGTTCGCTGCCTGGAAGAGGGCGTGCTGCGCACCGTGGAAGACGCCAACGTCGGCAGTATTTTCGGCATTGGTTATGCCCCCTGGACCGGCGGCGCCATACAATTCATTAACCAGTATGGTGTGAGGGCGTTCGCCGAACGCGCTCGACAGCTGGCGGAGGTTTATGGCGAGCGTTTCAGCCCGCCAGCACTGCTGATGAAGCACGCCGAAGGCAACACGCCCTTCCGCTAAACCGGCGAGAACCACGCAAGCGGACAGGAATTGCTGGCAGGCACTCGCCTGGCGGCCTCCTGGCAGGCCCTGCTCGCATGCGTGGACCAGGTAAGCCGTTACTCAACCCGCACCAACGTGACGAGTTCATGGACAGATTGTCACGAACCGATACGCCCTGCCTATGGCAACCGATCTGGCCCTTGCCTACAATAAATCCATTCGCTCACGGGTCGATACGGTTCAGTTGCCGCTGGCCGATCCCCAGAACCGTCAGGTAGGAATTTATGACCAATGCGGAACGCATGCCCGCCCGCCATCTCCCGCTCAGAGATCGTACGCTGAGCACCTGTAAAATGATTGGTGTGGCCCTGTTGCTGGCATTACCGCTCGGGCTGCAGGCCAAGATGGACACGCCGAAAGTCTACGAGCCGGTGGCCCCCACCATTGATCAGGCCCGGGCCAACATCCTGATTGCCAGGCAGTTGCAGTTTACCCATTTTCGCGACCTTCGTATCAGCGATGAGCTCTCCGGTGATGTCTTCGAGGCGTACCTTGAGTACCTGGACGGGCAGCGTATCTATCTGACTCAGAAAGACGTCAACAAACTCGGGCAGGTCAAGGGGCAGCTCGGCTCCGCCCTCAAAACCGGCCAGTTGCAACCCGGATTCGACATCTACAACCTGGTGCAGCAGCGCATCATTGAACGGCTCAAGTTCGCTCTGGACACCCTTGACAACGGTATCAGTGAACTCGAGTTCGATACCAATGAGAGCATCCTGCTGGATCGTTCAGAGGCGCCCTGGGCCGCCGACCAACAGGCGCTGGATGAACTCTGGATCAAGCGAATCAAGAATGCCGTGCTGGCTCAGCGGCTGAGCGGAACCGACGATGAAGCCATTGTGGATACCCTCCGGCGCCGCTACGAAGGCCAGCTCAAACGGGCCTACCAGGCCCGAAGTGAAGATGCATTCCAGGCCTACATGAATGCCTTTACCGGCATGTGGGACCCCCACACGTCCTACTTTTCGCCGCGCACCTCCGAGAACTTCAATATCAACATGAGCCTGTCCCTGGAAGGCATCGGCGCGGTGCTGCAGGCGGATAACGAATACACCAAGGTGGTTCGTCTGGTACCGGGCGGCCCAGCTGCGAAGCAGGGGCAGCTTGGCCCCGCTGACCGGATCGTTTCCGTCGCCCAGGAAGGTGAAAAGCCGGTGAACGTGATTGGCTGGCGGCTCGACGAAGTAGTCGATCTGATTCGCGGGCCGCGGAACTCCGTGGTCACCCTGGAAGTCATCCCGTCGAGCGCCACCGACGAAACCATAACCCAGACCATTGCCATCAAACGGGACGAGGTCAAGCTGGAAGAGCAAAGTGCCAGCAAGGACATTATTGAGCTGCAACGCAACGGCGAGGATTACACCATCGGGGTCATCACCATTCCCACCTTCTATGCCGATTTCCAGGCTATGCAGGCCGGCGACCCCAACTACAAGAGCACGACCCGCGATGTCCGGGAGCTGATTACCGAGCTCCAGAAGCAGGGTGTCGAGGGGCTGGTGATTGATTTGCGCAACAACGGTGGCGGTGCGCTGCATGAAGCCAACGACCTGGTTGGTCTGTTTATTGACAAGGGCCCGACCGTCCAGATCCGAAACGCCAACAACGATGTTCAGGTACTGACGGATGAAGACCCCTCCGTGGCTTACGACGGCCCGCTCGTGGTGCTGACCAACCGGATGAGCGCGTCTGCTTCGGAAATCTTCGCCGGCGCCATTCAGGATTACGGCCGGGGCCTGGTGGTCGGGTCACAGACCTTTGGTAAAGGCACGGTTCAAGCGGTCCGCCCGCTGAATCACGGCCAGTTGAAGATTACCCAGTCCAAGTTCTACCGGGTCTCGGGCGGTTCCACCCAGCACAAGGGCGTGGTTCCGGACATTGAAATTCCGTCCCGCATCGACAAGACCCGGATTGGCGAAGACGCCCTGGACCATGCCCTGCCCTGGGACCAGATTGAAGCCGTGCCCCACACCCGGTATTACGATTTCAGTGGTGTGATTGACGAGCTTCGCAAACGCCATGAACAGCGCTTTGCCAACAGCCCGGAATTCAGCCTGCTGCAGCGGGAAATCGAATTCCTTGAGCAGCAGCGGAAAATGGAGTCCGTCAGCCTTAACCTCGAGGAACGCAAGGCCCAGCACACCCGGATTGAGCACACCAGGCTCGCAATCGCCAACGCCCGCCGGGAACTCCGGGGCGAAGAGCCCTTCGAGACCCTCGATGCGCTTGAAGACTGGCAGGACGAACAGGCGGCAGACCTGGACTCAACCGACAACGAACTGGATTTTATCATTCGCGAGGGTGGCCACATCATGGCGGACATGCTGGAACTGGATAAGCGTATGGCCTCTATCCTGTCGCCACAGCAACTGGCAGCCCAGGCACCAGCCCAGTAACGGGACGTCAGCCAAACAGGGCCCGCATGCCCGTGATGTTCGGATTGTGCACCACACCTTTCTCGGTGACGATGGCATCAATCAGGCTCGCGGGCGTGACATCAAACACCGGGTTGAATACCCGGATTCCGTCGGGCGCCAGCGGTATTCCCCGCATTTCCCGGATCTCGGTGCCCTCCCGCTCCTCAATGGTAATGTCCGCACCTGAAGCCAGCGACATATCCACCGTGCTGGACGGCGCGACCACCATGAAGCCCACCTTATGATGACGAGCCAGCACCGCGAGGCTGTAGGTTCCGATTTTGTTGGCGACATCGCCGTTGGCGGTAATCCGGTCAGCACCCACGATGATCCAGCGCACCTCGCCCCTGGCCAGAATGGCCGCAGCAGCACTGTCAGCGTTCAACGTCACCGGAATGCCATCCCGGGCCAATTCCCAGGCAGTCAGCCGGCTGCCCTGAAGCCAGGGCCGGGTTTCATCGGCGTATACCTGCTTTAACAGTTTGCGTTCGTGCAACCGGCGGATAACTCCCAGTGCGGTGCCATAGCCTCCAGTGGCCAGTGCGCCGGTGTTGCAGTGGGTCAGCACCGATATCGGTTTGTCCGGATTCATGAACGCCAGGGCCTGATCCGCCATCTCCCGGTTGGCCGCCAGATCTTCCTTATGAATCGACACCGCTTCGGCCGCCAGCCGCTTTTCCGCTTCCGCCAGGGAATGGCACTGATGAAACACCCGTTCCATCCGCTGCAGGGCCCAGAACAGGTTGACCGCCGTCGGCCGGGACGCGGAGAGTTCCCGGATCGCCTGCCTGATCTCGGCCTTCCAGTCTCCACCGCCCGCGTGACGGGCCGCCAGGGCGACGCCATACGCCGCACTGATCCCAATCGCCGGGGCACCGCGTACCACCATGTCGCGTATGGACTGGGCGACCCCTTCAGCGCCTTCCACGGTAATCCAGTGCTCCTCGGCCGGCAGCAACCGCTGATCCAGCAGATCGAGGCTATGTTCATGCCAACGCATGGCAACGGTTCCGACAGGATTTTTAGCGGGGGATTTCGGGGGTGTCGCCATCAGTTCACTCCGGTTTCATAACGCTGAAAACCGCCAGTATAACGGTTATACTTCCGGGCTACATTTTCACAGAGCGGGCGGCGCTCGCCCAACGCTGAAAGGCAGGTTAAATGACGGCAGACACCATTACCGCAGCCGATATCCGTATTAACGCCCGCTGGCTCCTGCCAATCGAGCCCCGGGGCGTGGTACTCGACCACCATGCCGTCATTGTGCAAGGTACTCACATCATCGCCGTGCTGCCGCAGGACCAGGCGGATGTCGCATTCCGGGCCCGGGAAACCGTTGACCTGCCGCACCACGTTGTCATGCCGGGGCTCATTAACATGCATGGCCATGCCGCCATGTCGCTGTTCCGGGGCATGGCAGATGACTTGCCGCTAATGACCTGGCTCAACGATCACATCTGGCCCGCAGAAGGCCGTTTTGTCGGTGAGCAGTTTATTGCCGACGGGACCCAACTGGCGATGGCGGAAATGATCCGAACCGGCACAACCACCTTTTCGGACATGTACTTTTTCCCCGACATTGCCGCTCAGGTTGCCCACGATGCCGGCATGCGGGCGCAGATCTGTTTTCCTCTGCTGGACTTTCCGACCCCCTGGGGTTCCGGTCCCGACGAGTATCTGAACAAGGGCGAGGCCTTCATCAAGGCATGGAAAGACAACGACTATGTTATGCCCGCCATCGGCCCCCACGCGCCGTACACCGTCTCCGATGGTCCGCTGGCCCAGGCGGTGGCCCTGTCTGAAAAGACCGGAGCGCGGATCCAGATTCACCTGCATGAAACGGAGTTTGAAATCACGGAGGCGCTGGAAAAACGAGGCCAGCGCCCCACGGAACGGCTCAGAAACCTCGGCATGCTCGGAACCAGCACCCAGTGTGTCCACATGACCCAGATCGACGAATCCGACCTGACCCTGCTGTCGGAATCCGGAGCTCACGTGATCCACTGCCCCGAATCCAACCTCAAGCTGGCCAGCGGCTTTTGCCCGGCCCAGGCCATGCTGGATCGCGGGATAAACGTGGCCATTGGCACGGATGGTGCCGCCAGCAACAACGACCTGGACCTGTTTGGCGAACTCCGTACCGCCGCCATGATCGCCAAAGCCGTTGCCGGCGATGCTGCGGCGCTGTCTGCCCACCGGGCCCTGGAGATGGCGACCCTGAATGGCGCCAGGGCCCTCGGCCGGGATCACGACCTGGGCTCACTGGTACCTGGAAAACTTGCGGACATTATCGCCGTCGATCTGAGCGACCCGTTCCTTCAGCCGGTTTATGATCCATCGTCCCATCTTGTCTACAGCAACCATGGGCGGGCCGTCAGCCACAGCTGGATCAATGGCATCCCACAGCTTCAGGATGGCAGGCTGACCCGCATTGATGTCGCTGACCTGATGCTGCGGGTTAACGACTGGGCTGAACGCATCCGCACGCCGGCGGACTAACCGAATACCGATTCACCAGGCAGAACCAACCATGACAGAGCAGAACGTAGACCGTAATGAAATTGCCAAATTCGAGGCCCTCGCCAGCCGCTGGTGGGACCCGACGAGCGAATTCAAACCCTTGCACGATATCAACCCGTTGCGGCTGAACTACATCGATGAGCGCGTATCCCTGCCGGGTAAGCAGATTCTCGACGTCGGCTGCGGTGGTGGCCTGTTGTCAGAAGGCATGGCTCAGCGCGGCGCCCATGTCACCGGCATCGATATGGGTGAGGCCCCCCTGTCCGTCGCCCGGTTACACGGCCTCGAAAGCGGCATTGACGTCGATTACCGCCAGATTACCGTGGAAGAACTGTCCCGGGACCCGGCACATGCCGGTCGTTACGATGCGGTCACCTGCCTGGAGATGCTGGAGCATGTGCCCGATCCCGCATCGGTAATCAAGGCCTGTGCTGCGATGCTCAAACCGGGCGGACACCTGTTTGTCTCGACCATCAACCGGAACCCGAAATCGTTCCTGTTTGCCATCGTGGGTGCGGAATACCTGCTGCAGTTGCTGCCCAAAGGCACCCATGAGTGGAAGAAGTTTATTCGCCCCTCGGAGATGTCGGATCATTTGCGGCGCGCGGGACTGGATATCCTGGAACTGACCGGCATGACCTACAATCCACTGACCCGGGCCTACAAACTTGGCCGCGATGTCGATGTCAACTACCTGATGCACGCCAGGGATACCCGTGACGCCTGATCCATCCGCCGTTCTCTTTGACCTCGACGGTACGCTGCTTGATACCGCCCCGGACTTCATTCGTTGTCTCAACCAGTTACGGCAACATCACGGTCTTGCCCCCCTGCCCCCGGAACACATCCGTCGCTCGGTATCAAACGGGGCCCGGGCCATGATCCGGGTCGGGTTTGGCCTGGAGCCGGATCATCCGGACTACCTGGAAAAGCACACCGCCTTCCTGGACCTGTACGAGACCGGGGTCGCTGTTGAAACCCGGCTGTTCGAAGGAATGGACACCCTGCTTCAGGCCCTGGAACAACGGCATATTCCCTGGGGAATCGTCACCAACAAGCCGGTACGTTTTGCCGCCCCCCTGGTGGAAGCTCTCGGCCTTGACCAACGTTGCTCGGTGCTGGTCTGCCCGGACCACGTCAGCCAGCGCAAACCCCACCCGGAAGCCTTGATTCTGGCATGCCGGCAACTCGGGGCGCCCCCCGCCCAGGCAGTGTATGTTGGAGACCACGAACGGGATATCGAAGCCGGCCGTAACGCCGGAATGACCACCATTGCCGTTCGCTACGGCTATATCGAGGCGCCTGAAACCGTTGATCTGTGGCAAGCGGACCTGGTTGTCGACACCGTCAGCGACCTGGCAAACCTGTTACAATAACAGCCTGAGTTCATTCCGGATCCGGTCAAGCAGACCGGAAACAGCCTGACATGGAGACAGGTTATGCAAGATTACCAAGCACCCGCTGATCTGCTGAAAGACCGCATCATCATGGTAACGGGTGCCGGCAGTGGCATTGGCCGTGCAGCGGCTCTCGCCTATGCGGCCCACGGTGCCACCGTCATCCTGGTGGGGCGTACCGTGGGCAAGCTGGAAACCGTCTATGATGAAATCGAGGCCGCCGGTTATCCCAAACCCGCCATTGTGCCGATGAATTTCGAGGGGGCCGCCGTCAAGGACTACGAGGAGTTGGCCATGACCCTCGAAGACAACTTCAACCAGCTCGATGGTCTGCTCCATAACGCCGCCATCCTGGGTGATCGGAGCCCGGTGGAGCTGTATGACCCGGAGACCTGGAACAAGGTCATGCATGTGAATGCCACCGCGCCCTTTCTGTTGAGCCGGGCCATGATTCCATTATTGCGCAAGTCGCCGGACGCCTCGGTGATTTTCACGTCATCCGGCGTGGGCCGCAAAGCGAAGGCCTATTGGGGCGCGTACGCCGTGTCCAAATTCGCAGTGGAAGGCCTGAGCCAGCTCCTGTCGGACGAACTGGATGACGAGCGTCATAATGTTCGCGTGAACAGTCTGAACCCGGGCGCAACCCGTACCAATATGAGAGCCCACGCCTACCCTGCGGAAAATCCGCAACATAATCCGGCGCCGGAAGACCTGATGCCGATTTATCTGTACCTCATGGGCGGGGACAGCCAGGGCGTTAACGGCCAGCAACTGGACGCACAACCCCGGTAATGGAACTGCTGTTTTACACAACGTCTCAATGCCACCTCTGTGAGCTGGCCGAAGCCTTGCTGGTGAATACACCGATGCCGGCTCCGATACCGGTAGACGTGGTCGATATAGCCCAGTCCGAAACGCTAGTGGAGCAGTATGGCACCCGCATTCCGGTGCTGCGCCGCAACGACACCGGCGCGGAGCTGGACTGGCCGTTTACGAGGGACCAGTTACTTTCGTTTCTGCAATGAGGATTTCCTGACATGTTAATGGTGATTTCTCCAGCCAAAACACTCGATTACGAGAGCCCGCTGGCGACCAACGACTATACCCGGCCGGACTTCCTGGATGACGCCTGTGAACTGATCGATCAGCTCAAGGAGCTGGAACCGCATCAGGTCAGCAACCTGATGAACATCAGCGACAAGCTCGGCCAGCTGAACGCCAGGCGGTTCCGGGACTGGCACACGCCCTTTACTCCGGACAACGCCCGCCAGGCGGTGCTGGCGTTCAAGGGTGACGTGTACACGGGGCTGGGTGCGGAAAGCTTCAGCCCGAAGGATTTCGACTTTGCCCAGGCCCACCTGCGCATGCTCTCCGGTCTGTATGGCATTCTTAAACCGCTGGACCTGATGCAGCCCTATCGCCTTGAAATGGGCACCCGCTTTGAGAACAGCCGCGGCAAGGACCTGTACGCCTTCTGGGGCAACCGGATTACCAATGAACTGAACCGCCTGCTGGTGGCAGACGACGGTGTGCTGATCAACCTGGCGTCCAATGAGTACTTCAAGAGTGTCAACAGGAAGGATCTTGAAGGCCGCCTGATCACCCCCCAATTCAAGGACTGGAAAAACGGCCAGTACAAGATGATCAGCTTCTACGCCAAAAAGGCCCGGGGACTGATGTGCCGGTTCGCCATCCAGAATCGCATCACCCAGGCCAGTGACCTCAAGGGGTTCAACCTCGAGGGCTATTACTTCAGTGAAGACCAATCCGATAACAACAACTGGGTTTTCCTGCGGGACGAAGCGTAAACCGCGTTAATATCGGAGTCAGCAATGAACGAAGCAGTGTTTTCCCAGATTGCCATGCTGGTGTTTCTGACCGGCCTGATTGTCTGGATGGGCTTTATTGTCTGGGACCTCGCCAAAAAGTCTCAGGCAGGCCGATTCGGCACCATTGCCCTGTTTACCGTTCTGGGAGCCGGCGTTATCGGCTTCATCGTTAAAACCGTACTCGTAGAGATCATGAACCTATGAAAGACAAGGACCAGGCCTGATGTGGTTTCGCAATGCCCGCGTATTCCGGTTTACCAAACCGTTTGATATCACTGCCGAAGCACTGGAAGAGAAGCTCCGGGCAGACGCTTTCAAGCCCTGTGGCCCGCAGGAAACCAGCCGCCAGGGTTGGGTGCCGCCACTTGGTAAACATGGCGAGCAGTTGGTTCACAGCGCCAACGGCTATCACCTGATTGCCCTGCGCAAGGAAGAGAAGATCCTGCCTGGGCCGGTCGTGAAGGAAGCGGTGGAAGAAAAAGCCGAAGCCATTGAGATCGAACAGGGCCGCAAGGTCCGCCGCAAGGAAAAGGACGAACTCAAGGAACAGGTGATGCTGGAGATGCTGCCACAGGCGTTCTCCAGAAACCGTCGCTGTTTCGCCTATCTTGCCCCGCAGGACGGCGTACTGGTGGTGGACGCCGGTTCGGCGAAGCAGGCCGAAGATCTGGCCTCAACCCTGCGCAAGAGCCTGGGCTCGCTGCCGGTACGTCCGCCGGCCGTGGAGCAGGCACCGGCGTTTACCTTCACTGGCTGGCTGAACGAATCCATAGACCTCCCCGGCAGCATCGTGCTGGGCAATGAGTGTGAGCTCAAAGACCCGTCTGAAGACGGCGGCGTGGTACGTTGCAAGGGGCTGGACCTGAAAGCCGACGAGATCCGCAACCACCTGGATGCCGGCATGCAGGTCACCAAACTGTCCCTCACCTGGGATGACAACGTGTCTTTCGTGCTGGACGAAGAGCTCGGCATCCGCCGCCTGAAATTCGGCGAAACCCTTCAGGATCAACTGGATGCCGTGGATGTGGATGACGCGGTCGCCAAGTTCGACGCGGCCTTCACACTGATGACGCTGGAGTTGTCGCGGCTGATCCCCGGGTTGCTGGAAGCCCTGGGTGGCGAAGACCGGTCAGCGATCGTCGACGCATAGAACCATAAACATGGGGCCAGATGAACTTGTCATCTGGCCCCTACTCTCCGCTTTCCCCTCAATGGGCGCTCTTGCCGAGTCTCTCCCGTTGCCAGTCTTTTTCCGGCTCGTTTAACACCAGGCGCAGGTCCATCACGTCTTCCTCGGTGTTGAACCGGATTTCAAATCCCATGTGCTCGGCCAGCTGCAGCATCGGGCGGTTGTCCGGCAGCACATTGCCCACCATCTCGACCGTGCCACGGGCGCGGCAGTAATCAATCATCTTCTGCATCAGGGCAACACCCAGGCCCTCGCCTTTCATGTTGTCGTGTACCATGACCGCGAATTCGCATTGCAGGTTGTCCGCATCGGTCCAGGTACGTACGGTGCCCAGGGTTTCTTCCCCTTCACCATCCTCTCGGGGGGCATTGGCGATGAACACCATTTCCCGGTCGTAGTCGATCTGCACCATCTGGGCTACGTCTTCCCGGGAGAAATGCTTGCGGTACTGAAAAAAGCGGTAGCGGATGGACTCCGGCGACTGCAATTCATGGAACGCCCGGTGGGCCGGCTCATCCTCCGCCAGCACCGGCCGAATGATCACCCGGCGACCGGACTTGGGCAACACAATCCATTCTTCCAGCTCCCTGGGATAGGGCTGGATAATTGGCCTGCCCGGCTTCTCCGCCAGATTGATGGCAACATTGACTGCCACCGCGCCCTGCTCATTGAACAGCAGGGGCGCAATCTCCAGGCCCTGGATCTCCGGAATATCAATAACGATCTGCGACAGGGTGACCAGCGTTTCCGAAACCGCCCGAATATCCTCTTCCGGCTTCAGGCTGTGCTCCTTGAGCAGCTTGTACATGTAGGTACGGCGTAACAACTCCCGGGCGAGCACCATGTTCAGGGGTGGCAGGGCAATCTGCCGGTCCGTCATTACATTAATCTGGGCACCGGCAGCTCCGCATACCACCAGCGGCCCAAAAAGCTTATCGCGGGTGATGCCGACACTGAATTCGATCCCTCCCACGTGCTGATAGGAGCGTTGCACCGCAAACCCCAGAAAGCCACTGTCCGGAAAATGCGTCTGGTACTCCTCCATCAGATAGCGGCAGGAATCCATGATCGCTGCTTCGCTGTTCAGCTTCTGCACCATGCCCTTGTAACGGCGCTGGGTCGGGCTGAGGTTCAGGAACGGGTGGCAGGCCTGCTCATGAATGATGGTGATATCCACCGGGCGCCGCTCCACGGCAAAGACTTCCAGCACCTCTTCCATGTCGTCACAGTACAGAGTTTCGATGGTGTTGATGCCGTAATCCCGGACCACGTCCCGGGCTTCACGATTGGACAGATGTTCCCGCCCGGACCGCAACGCACCGGTCACCATTCGCCGGGTCTGGGTGCGGTCGGCAAAATGATCGGTAAATGACTCCGGGGTTTCTGTCAGCAGCCGCTGCACGCGCTGGTGACGAACGTGCTGCATGAAGGCCATAACGGCTTTCTCCGGATTGAAAAACGACGGCAGGCCGGCCCGATAGAACTCTTCCCGGGCATCCATCACCGTGCTCTGGCCCAGCCAGCAGGTGAACACATTCAGCCGGGTGCCCCGGGAGGCCTGCACCACGGCATCGGCAATCTGCAAGCTGTCCTCGGTCAGGCTGGGAGCGTACATCACCAACACGTTGGCGATCTCCGGGGCCTTCGCCAGAATTTTAATGGCCTGAGCGTACAGCTCCGGCGAGGCATCGTAGTTCAGGTCAATCGGGTTCCGGCGCGTCCAGTACGGCGGCAATAACTCAGCCAGGGCCTCGATACTGGCGGCCGACAGTTCCGCCAGCTCCCCGCCCAGATCCGCCAAACGGTCCACCGCCAGCACCCCCGGCCCCACTCCGTTGGCCATGATCGCCAGGGATTCCCGCCTTAGCGGGCGCATCCGGGTAAGGGTTTCCAGGGCATCAAACATCTGGCCCAGGCCATCGACCCGCAAAACACCCGCCCGCTGCAGCATGGCATCGTAGATCGGATCACTGCGTTTGAGGCCATCTGGCAGAACGTGAGGAAACCATTCCGACTCCGGCACCCGGCCGGACTTTACCGCAATCACCGGCTTGGTTCTGGAGGCGACGCGCACCGCGGACATAAACCGGCGCGGGTTGGGGATATTCTCAATATGCAGCAGGATCGCACGGGTCTGGGAGTCCTGGGCCAGGTAATCGATCAAATCGTCATGATCGATATCCATGCCATCGCCGAGGGTGAGAAAGTAGGAAAAACCGACGCCCCGGGCGAAGGCCCAGTCAATCACCGAACTGGCAATGGTGCCGGACTGGCCCACAAACGCCACCCGGCCGGGTATGGCGCCCATGTGAGCGTAGGTGGCATTCAGGCTTCGCGCCGGCACCATCAGGCCGATGGTGTTTGGGCCAAGCACGCGGAGCCCGGTTTCCCGGGCCGCGTCCCGCACCGAATACATCAATGGTTGCCCGGTTTTACTGTGTGTGCGGGACATCCCCCCGGTCATGACGATGGCAGTGCGCACGCCCGCCTCGCCCAACCGCCTGATGGTTTTGGCGACCGTGTCCGGCGGCGTGCAGATGATGGCCAGATCCGGAGAAAACGGCATCCTGGCGACTTTTTTGACGCAGGCCACCCCGTGCACATTGTCGTAATCGTTCTGGTTAACCACCAGCAGCTTGCCCGGGTAGCCGCCACCGAGGAGGTTCCGAAGCACCATACCACCAAGGTTATCCGCCCGTTCCGAGGCACCAACGACCACGATGGACGCGGGATTGAACAGACTTTCCAGATACCGGGTACTCAAGCTGATGCTCCTCAGACACGGCCAGAACAGAGCGGCCGGATGACAAAGTGAATAATGCAGGTCCTGTGCAAGTGTATACCCTATCTTAGGCGCAGATGACCTGATGTAAAACGCCTGACGCCATGGCCGTCAGCCTAAGACCAAAGAAACACGGAAACCTGCGGTTATCCCTGATAAGATTGATGAAAAACCAATCAGATTCAGGATCGTCCCAGGCGTATGACCACGGCATTTTTTTCCCACGATGACTGCATGAAACACAACATGGGGCCGGAACATCCGGAAAGCCCGGAGCGGTTGGCCGCCATCATCAGTTATCTTGCCGAGACCGGCCTGGACCAGAAGCTGGACTGGGTTCGCCCGGAGGAGGTCACCCGGGACCAGCTGCTAACTGTGCACCCGGAAAAATACCTGCATCAGCTGGACCTGATGCAGCCCACCCGTGGCCGGGTCTTCACCGACCCGGATACCGCCATGATGCCCGACACCCTGCGCGCGGCACGCCTTGCGGCAGGCGCCAATGTGCAGGCGGTGGATATGGTAATGAGCAGCCAGGTCACCAACGCCTTTGTCTGTGCCCGTCCGCCGGGACATCATGCCGAGCGCTGTAAATCCATGGGCTTTTGTTTCTACAACAATATTGCCCTGGCGGCCATGCGCGCACTCACCTTCCACCACCTGGAGCGGGTCGCCATCATCGACTTTGATGTGCATCAGGGTAACGGGACGGTGGATATCGTCGGGGGCGACGAGCGTATCCTGATGTGTTCCAGCTTCCAGCACCCGTTCTACCCGCACTCCCACGTGCACCGGCAAGCGGACAATATCGTCAACATCCCGATCAGCGCCAACTGCTCATCCAGTGAATACCGTCAACAGGTGGAGGCCGGCTGGTTGCCGCGTTTGCAGGCGTTCAAGCCCCAACTGGTACTGATCTCAGCCGGTTTTGATGCCCACAAGATGGACCCGTTGGCGGAACTGAACCTGGAAACAGAGGATTACCGCTGGTTGACGGAAATGATCGTGGCCGTTGCTGCCGAGCACAGTAACGACCGGATTATCTCAACGCTGGAAGGCGGCTATCACTTGCGGGCGCTGGCGGAGAGCGTGGCGGCCCATCTGGACGTGCTGAACTCGGTCTATTAACCCGCCGTTTCGCCACCGTAGCCACTGGCCTGCTGCAGTTCCGGATGTTCCCCTTCCCGCTGCAGGCGAATGGTGGTGCGGCGGTTGTCGGTCGGGCGACTGGATACCGGGTACTGGTCGCCATGAGCCCGTACCGTAATCATGTCCTCACGGATGCCGCTGGCTTTGAGGTAGTCCGCCACCACGTTGGCGCGGTCCTCGGACAACGCCCGGTTGTTAATGCGGCTGCCGATTCGGTCACTGTGGCCGTCCACGAATATCCGCTCGACCGTGGAATCGGCATTCACGTAAGTCACGATGTTGTCCAGCAGATCCCGGTCCGCCTCTGACAGACTGGTGCTGCCGCTGGCGAACGGAATCCGCGAGCGCCGTATCTGCTCGTAGTTCACGGGCAGGAGATTACTGGTACAGGCCTGATAGCGCTGGTACTGGCCGGCGAAGTTGATGCTGGACACCTGAACCCGCACCGGGCTGCCGTCAAACCAGGACGCCCGGGTAACCGTGGGCCGCAGGCCTTCGAGCAGGCCCTGTGCCAGGATAGTGGCGTAGCGGGCATCCAGCGAAACCGGTCGCCGACCGTCGGACACGCGAACCGCGCCCAGCGGCCGGGGCGCTACACCGGGGCGCCAGGCGGGTGCCTCCACGACCAGATCTCCCCGGCCCGGCCGCATCAGGGGAGATTCGGATTCCAGGAAAAACGTCAGGTTCTCGCCGGCCTCGCGGCGGAATACCGCTCGCCCGTATCCGGGCACCTGATGAACCAGGGCACACTCGAAGACCGACTCTGCCAGATACCACTGGCTGTTCTCGATACCGGCGCCATAGCTCGCTGCCTGGCTCATTAGCGGCATCAATGCCACCAGGGCCAAAGCGCCCGGGAGGCTGCACTTGAATGTTCGGGAGAGGTCGCCCATGGCGGAGATCCGTCTGATTCCGGTTAAAATGTTCTCAAAGGGGTTAGCGGCCCCGGTAACGGATTCTTTAGCGTGCCCGAGTAAAAACAATCCCGGGCGCCTTCTGATATAATTCGCCAGATTTTTTTCCAGAGGCCCGGAGCCCGGGGCTCAACACCGTTTGCGGAAACAACCGATGACCGACCAACTGACCATCACGCGCCCGGACGACTGGCACCTCCATGTCCGGGATGGCGATGTCCTCCGGGATGTGGTCCCGGCAACCGCCGCCTGCTTTGGGCGGGCGATTATCATGCCCAACCTGGTACCGCCGGTGACCACCGCCAGAGATGCCGGTGCCTACCGGGATCGAATTCTCGCCGCGGCGACCGGCACCGGGTTCGAGCCGCTGATGACACTGTACCTCACCGAGACGACAACCCCCGGAATGATCCGCGACGCCAGAGCCGCCGGTGTTGTCGCCGCCAAGCTCTATCCGGCCGGCGCCACCACCAACTCCGATTCCGGCGTTACCGACATCCGTAACATCTACCCGGTACTCGAGGCGATGGCGAACTGCGGGATGCTGCTTCTGGTTCACGGCGAAGTCACCGACGCCGATATCGATATTTTTGACCGTGAGAAAGTGTTCCTTGAGCGCGTCCTCGCTCCGACACTGGATGCCTTCCCGGCCCTGAAGGTGGTCCTGGAACACATCACCACCGCCGATTCGGCGGAGTTTGTCCGCCAGCACACCGGGGAGAACCTGGCCGCCACCCTTACCCCACAGCATCTGATGTACAACCGCAATCATATGCTGGTGGGTGGCATCCGGCCGCACCTTTACTGCCTGCCGATCCTGAAGCGAAACCGGCACCAGCAGGCGTTGCGAGACGCTGTGGTCAGTGGCAACCCCCGGTTCTTCCTGGGCACGGACTCCGCGCCCCACGCCCGGGATCGCAAGGAAGCCGCCTGCGGTTGTGCTGGCTGCTATTCCGCCTATGGTGCCATCACACTGTATGCCGATATATTCGAGGAGCTGGGCGTGCTTGATAAACTGGAGGCCTTCGCCAGTTTCAACGGCGCCGATTTCTATGGCCTGGCCCGTCATACCGATACCATCACGCTGGTCCGGGACCCCTGGACCATGCCCGATCAGTTGCCCCTGGCTGATGGCACCATTGTGCCCCTGAAAGCCGGTGAAACGATCAACTGGCGGCTGGCATAGTACGGCCCACTACCTTTTAACACACGGCCATGACCGGAGCTTGAGTGACAGACGAAAACAAACCACCGCACCCCATGTCCCGCCGATTTCGCGGATTCCTGCCGGTCGTCGTAGACGTGGAGACCGCCGGTTTCAATCCGGAACGGGATGCACTGCTGGAGATCGCAGCGGTGATTCTGACCATGGATGAGGATGGCTGGCTGCGGCGGGCCGAAACCCACGTACAGCAAATCGATCCCTTCGAAGGTGCCAATCTGGAGCAGTCCGCCCTGGACTTTACCGGCATTGACCCCTGGAACCCGGAGCGGGAGGCGGTACCGGAGCGAGAGGGACTGAGCGAGATCCTCAGCCCGATTCGCAAGGCTGTGAAAAACCACGACTGTAAACGCGCCGTGCTGGTGGGCCATAACGCCACCTTTGATCACAATTTCGTGTTTGCAGCCGCCTTGCGCTCGGATATCCGTCGCAACCCGTTCCACCCTTTCTCCACCTTCGATACCGCCACCCTGGCCGGCCTGGCCTATGGCCATACCGTGTTGGCCCAGGCCTGCAAACTGGCGGGCATTCCGTTCAACAACAAGGAAGCCCACTCAGCCGCCTACGACGCGGAAAAAACCGCGGATCTGTTCTGCGGTATTGTGAACCGCTGGAAAGAGCTCGGCGGGTTCCCGCCCCCGGCAATTCCGGAAGAAACGGACTAGCAGAAACCAAAAACCCCGCCGAGGCGGGGTTTTTGTCGGGCTGGCGCAGGCACTTACCAGTAAATACCCCGCATGATGGCGGCAAAGGCCACCTGTTCGCTGGACACCTTGGGCCGTTGGCCGGATCGGCTGCCGGCGGCCGCCGGTGAGTCCGGAAACATCCGGTAGCCGGTGTTCATCACGATTTCGCCCATCTTCGGCGCCAATGCATGCAACACCTGGGCGAAAATACCCAGGCGGGTCGCAATGCGCTTCGGACGATAGATGATGGCTTCGGCCACCATATCCGCTGCTTCATCCGGCGTGAGCGTGGGCACCGAATCGTAGATCTTGGTCGGCGCAATCATCGGTGTCTTCACCAGCGGCATATTGATGGTGGTAAAGGTCACGTTGCGGTCCGACCACTCGGCGGCGGCGCAGCGGCTGAACGCATCCAGAGCGGACTTGGACGCCACATACGCGGAAAACCGGGGTGCGTTGGTGAGCACGCCGATGGACGAAATATTCACCACATGGCCACGACGGCGCTCCAGCATGGCCGGCGCAAAACCCATGATCAGCCGCACCGAACCAAAATAGTTCAGCTGCATGGTACGCTCGAAATCGTGGAACCGGTCGAACGACAGGTCCAGCGAGCGACGGATGGAACGGCCAGCGTTGTTGACCAGCACGTCCACGTGGCCGTGGTTATCCAGTACCGTTTTGACGAACTCGTCAGCCGCTTCCATATCCGAGAAATCACACTGATAGGGATGCACACTGGCACCTCGGGATTCCAGCTCCGCCGCGACTTCCTTGAGCCGCTCCGGCTTGCGCGCGCCAATAACCAGAATGGCACCGGCGTCGGCCAGTTTCTGCGCGGTTGCAAGACCGATACCGGAGGTGGCGCCGGTGATCACGCAAACACGCCCTTCGACGGTGCCCCTCAGGGTCCGGTCCTTGAACAGATCGGGATCGAGGTTGCGCTCCCAGTAATCCCAGATCACTGCGGAGTAATCCGGCAGGCGGGGCACCTCGATACCGGTATCCTTCAACACCCGCTCAGTCTCCCGGGCATCGAACCGGGTCGGGTAATTGATGAAGGACATCACCGACGGAGGTATCCCCATGTCATCCAGCAGCGCGCTCGTCAGGCGCTTGACCGGCGGCAGATTCTTCAAACTCTGGCGGATAAACGGCGGCACAAACCCGAACATCCGCGAATCGATACGCATGCCCATCCTCGGCGCATGGCCCGCTTCCGAGAAAATATTGAGAATCTCCCCCACCTTGTACGGGTCCGGATCCACCAGGTGGAAACACTTGCCGTCCTCACCATCGAGGTGGGCAATATGGTCCATGGCGTTGACCACAAAATCCACCGGCACAATATTGAGACGACCGCCCTCGATACCAATGGTTGGCACCCATTGGGGCAGCGCATGGCGGATTTTCTGAATCATTTTAAAGAAGTAGTACGGGCCGTCCACCTTGTCCATTTCACCGGTCCGGGAATGGCCAATCACCATACCCGGGCGGTAGACCCGGAACGGCACCTTGCACTCATCCCGCACCACTTTTTCCGATTCGTGTTTGGTGAGCAGGTACGGGTGGTCCAGCTTCTCCGCCTCGTCGAACATATCTTCCCGGAAGGTGCCCTTGAACAGGCCGGCCGCGGCAATGGACGAGACATGGTGGAAGTGCTTCACATCCATGGCTTCAGCCGCATTGACGGCGGCCCGGGTGCCCTCAATATTGGTTGCCTGCTGGGCGGCTTCATCGGCGCCCATGTCATACACGGCTGCCAGATGGAAAAAGTGATCGACCTTGCCTTTCAGGGCCTTCATGGTCTTGGCGTCGATACCGAGATTCTTGCGGGTCAGGTCGCCAATCACCGCTTTTACCTGGGTCTCGTCAGCGCCCCAGCGTTCCCTGAGCGTTTCGAGCTTGCCCTGGGACTGTTCCCGCACCAGCACGTGGACTGTGCCACCCCGTGCCAGAAGTTTTTCTACGAGAAAACGGCCAATAAATCCGGTGCCACCCGTCAGGAAATAATTCATTGATAATCCACCCTGCCTGTTGCTCAGTTGTTGTCTATCCATGTCGGAACATTAGACTAAAGTCTTAGTGATATCCGGAAACGATCGCATTGTACGTAATTGCAACTCTCATGTATCGCACTTTTTTAGAGCTTTTACTCTCTAAGCCCTTGTTTTAAATAGAGCTATTACTCTAAACCGCGCAGAGGGCGCCGCCGCTACGCCTGTCCGGTTCCTCGACACAATGTTTTTGAGACTAGCACAGGAATGGCGACCTGCCCGCCCGCCCTCAGGATTACCGGAAAGCAATGAAACACCCGGCCGGCAATGACATAATCCGGAACTTATTGCGCCCTTTGGCGTCACCAGTTATTCACAGTAACACCCAGTTCCGGAAGCCAGACCATGCCAAAAGACAACCCCAACACCGAGCGCTACATCACCATCGCCCGCGCCTGTCTCAAAGCCATCAATGACACCGCCGCCCACGACGGCTCCCGCGAGCAGAAAATCCAGGCGGTGTACGAGGCCATCGACAGTGCCTTTCAGGCAGAGTTCTCGGAATACCGCCAATCCGTCGCAATCCTGTCTACGGTTCTGGAGCGCATCGCGTCTGGCCAGCTCAGCGGTGAACAATCCGCGGAACTCGCCCGTAAAACCCTCGACCAGCAACCGGACAGTGCCCGCCACTCTCTGATGCACTGACCAGATCCCGTTGTTATCCTAACCGAGAGGCCCTATGACCACTGGTATCCATGCGAATGCTCGCTCACTCCTGGCCAGAGCACTGGTGCTGTTCACACTTCTGGTGGCCAGCACAGTCACCTTTGCCGCCCAGGTCCCCACGAAAAGCCCGAACGATGACAACCAGTACCGGTTTATCGAACTGGATAACGGTTTGCGGGCGATCCTGGTGTCCGACGCCGATGCCGACAAAGCCGCTGCCTCGCTGAACGTGGCGGTGGGCAGCGGGGACGACCCGCGCGGTCGGGAAGGCCTCGCCCACTTCCTGGAACACATGCTGTTCCTGGGAACCGAAAAGTACCCCGACCCCGGCGAGTATCAGCAGTTCATCAAAAGCCATGGGGGCGCGCATAATGCCTACACCGCGTTCCAGGACACCAATTACTTCTTCGACATCCAGGCGGAATTTCTCGAGCCGGCGCTGGACCGGTTTGCCCAGCAGTTTGCCGCGCCGCTGTTTACCGCCGAGCTGGTAGAGCGGGAACGCAATGCCGTGCACTCGGAGTTCAGCGCCAAACAGAAAGCGGACAGCCGCCGGTTCTATTCCGTCAAGAAAGCCGCCAGCAACCCGGACCATGCCTTCAGCCAATTTTCCGTGGGCAATCTGACAACGCTCGAAAATACCGGGAGCAACCCGCTGCGGCCGGACCTGATTGAATTCTGGAAGCGCCACTATTCCGCCAACCTGATGACCCTCGCGGTTTACGGCCCCCAGTCTCTGGAGGACCTGGAAGCGATGGTTCGCGGGCGCTTCAGCACCATCGAAAACCGGCAACTGACGCCGATGAGCCACACAGAAAACCTGTTCAGCGACGGTGCACTGCCCATGAAAGTGACCGCGGATGCCCTGAAAGATGTCCGCAGCCTGACCCTCAGTTTTCCGATTCCGTCACAGGAAGCGAATTATGAGACCAAACCGGCCAGCTACGTGGCAAGCCTGTTGGGCCATGAAGGCCCGGGCAGCCTGTTTGATGTGCTCAAGCGCGCCGGCCTGGTCGAGAGCCTGTCCGCGGGCCTGGGCCTGGATACCGGTGACAACGCCACCCTGGAAATCGGCATGTCACTGACGCCGGAAGGGCTCGAACGCCAGGATGACATTCTGCCATTGGTGTTCCGTTATATTGATACCATTCGTACCCAAGGTATCAGCGAGTCCAGGTTTCGCGAGATGCAGCAACTGGCGCGCATCGACTTCCGGTTCCGCGAACAGGGTGAGCCGCTGCACGAAGCCATGCGCCTGGCCGGACAGCTCCGGCACTACCCTCCGAAGGACATCCTGAGCGCGCCCTGGCTCATGGAGCGATATGCCCCGGACCAGTACCGGGAGATCCTGAACCAACTGAGGCCAGACAACGTCGCCGTGTTCGTACTGGCGCCGGATCCGCAACTCGACAATCCGAAACAAACCGCCTGGTACGAAGCCGAATGGTCCCGCCAGGCCCTGGCTCCGGCATCGCTGACCACACCGGATGCTCCGGCGGTAACCAGACTGGCCGCGCAGCTTCGTTTGCCTGACGCAAACCCGTTCGTGCCGGAAGACCTGGCCCTGGTCCCCGGCCAGACCATGGATCAGCCCACAAAACTGGGCAGCCATGGCGGCATGGACATCTGGTACGCCCGCGACACCCGTTTCGGAACCCCCAAGGCCAATGTGTTCATCAGCCTGCGCACGCCGGCTGCCCGGGTGTCGGCCCGCAGCGCCGTGCTGACCAGCCTGATGGTGGATGCCATCAACTCCAACCTGAACGCCTGGGCGTATTCGGCGCGCCTGGCAGGGCTGGATTACAGCGTGTACTCGCACCTGCGGGGCATTACGATTCGTGTGGGCGGCTACACCGACAAACTGCACACGCTGATTAACCGGATTCTCCTGCAGATCGCCGACCCGGTTCTCACCCGGCAGCGCTTTGACATCGCCCGCCAAAGCCTGCTGGACAGCTTGCAGAATCAGGCCAAGGACCCACCCGTGGAGCAAATCTCCCAGTTTATCCAGACCGCGCTGATCGAGGGCACCTGGAGCACCGAAGACAAGCTTCAGGCGGCGCGGCAAGTCACCCTGGATGAACTGGAGTCCTTCTCCGAGACATTGCTCGCGGAGGTAGACCCGGTCATGCTGGCCCACGGCAACCTCACCCGGGCATACGCTCTCAACCTGGCCCAGCAGATCCACGCCATTGTGCTGGACGACAGCAACATCGTCACCGTGGAACGCAGCCACGTGCGCCGCCTGCCCCCCGGGGAAACCGACGTAACGCTGGACGTGGAGCACCCGGATACCGGTTACACCCTGTATATGCAGGGGGACAATGCCGGGTTTGCCGAGAGAGCCCGCTTCCGGTTACTGGCGCAGATTATCAGCAGCCCTTTCTACGAAGAGATCCGCACCAACCGGCAACTGGGCTACATTGTTTACGCCACGCCGTTTGAAATACTGGAAACTCCCGCCCTGGGCTTTGTGGTGCAATCACCCGGCGCCAGTGCAGAAGCGATTGACCAGGCCGTCAGCCAGTTCTCGAAGGATTTTGAATCCCGGTTGGCAAGCCTGGACGAAGCCCGGCTGGAGAGGGAAAAAAAGGCGGTAATCAGCCAGTTACTGGAGCAGGAGCGCCAGCTGGGCGATATTTCCAGCCGGTACTGGCGTGAGATTGACCGCAGTGCCTACGGGTTTGATTCCCGGAAACAACTGGCTCGCGCCATCCAGGCTGTCAGCAAACAGGCGTTACTGGACACCTTCCGCAAGGCCGTGCTGAAACGCGAGCAGGCGCTCAAAGTGGTCACCGATGACACCGGTGGCAATGGCGACCAGGCTCTGAGCCATCTGCGAGAACGCCCGCCGGTACCGGCGGGCTGAATCAGGCTGGGGCCAGGCGCTGAAAGCGCTCCCAGTCGTCCGGCTCATCCACATCCCAGCGGGGCGCCAGCAAACTGACCTGGAGCCCAAGGCTGGCCAGCCGGGCGCAGGTCTGCGCCATCACTCTGTCGGTGCCCCAGTCAATGTTATCGAGCATGCCGGGCACCACCCGGCTGGCGCCGATCAGAACATAGCCGCCATCATCCGAGGGCCCCAGCACCACGTCGGCCGACGCCAGCCGGGCCACCGCCTCGCGTACATAACCCGGGTCCACCGAGGGGCAATCACTACCGATCACCACCGCCCGGTCGTAACTGGCCAGAGACTCTGACAGGGCCGCCAGCATCCGATCCCCCAACGTTGCGCCCTGCTGGACTTTCTGCGCCAGCCCGGCGCTGTCAAGATTCTCGACAATAACGCCCGATTCCTCCGGCGCTGGCTCCAGCGCCCGGTCCCACCAGAACTGAACCGGATACCCCGAGGCACAAAGATTATCCAGTACAGCAAGGGTCAGCGTAATGTGCGCCTGCAAGGCACCACCAGCACCCAGCAGCGGCATCAGCCGGGTTTTCACGCGCCCCGCTTCCGGCCACTTGGCAAACTGCATCAGCACGGCACCAGGCCGGTCAGTGTGAGTCATGACGGATGTCCGAACGGTAGAGTTTTGACAAGGATTCCGGCGATTCGCCGCGCCAGTAACGCCAACGCAACCGCCACATCAGGAAAATGGTAGGCCAGACCCCGCGTTTTTCCCAGCGGCGACTGTCTGTCATAACCGGCGACGCCACACAAAAAGGCCGGGAATGCCCCCGCAACCGCCGTGACAATTCCACATCCTCCATCAGTGGCACAGGCCGGAAGCCACCCAGGGCCTCAAACACCGGCCAGCGCACAAACATCGCCTGGTCGCCAGTGCAGATGCCGGTCAGCCGGGAGCGCGCGTTCATAAACCCGGCAATAACCCGATAGATCCGCCGGCCGCCGCTCAGGCGAACATCAAACCGGCCCCAGGCGCGGGGAGCGGTGATAAAAGCCTCCAGTTGTGACAAGACATCCTCTGGCAGGCGCGTGTCCGCGTGCAGAAACAACAGCACATCGCCCCGGGCAACGGCGGCACCGGCATTCATCTGCAGCGCCCGCCCTTTCTCAGAGACCACCACCCGGTCACACAAGGGGGCCGCCAGCTCCGCCGTGCCATCGGAGCTACCGGCATCCGCCACAATGACCTCATGGCCGGCAGCTCGCAGCCCCTGAAGCGCCTGCAGGGCAACCCCGATGCCCGCCGCTTCCATCCACACCGGCACAATCACGCTCAACACAAAGGGCCTGGACAACACACACTCCACGGAAGCCAATGAAACGGGCCGATACCTTGAGCCTCCGGCCCCGGACCGTTATCATACCGCCCTTCTCGCAAGAACGCCCCCGTAGCTCATCTGGATAGAGCGTCCCCCTCCTAAGGGGAAGGTAGCAGGTTCGAGTCCTGCCGGGGGCACCACTTACCGGTTACAAGTACCCTTCTGTCTGGCCACATAAAGATTTTGCTGTGTTGCCTGGCCACCAGTAGATACACCAAAACCGCTCCAATGAAGAGTCTATAGAAGGTCATCGTCTCCGCCCCTACGCTCGCGTATACCGAAATGGCACCGATAGTTCCCATAGAAATTGCTGAGAACGCCGCGGACAACAAAAAATACCGGATCCTGATTTTGAACTCGTGCTACCTCTAAATTAATGAATAACCCGTGTTGCCCTGCATGTTTGGAGAAAGAGTCTTCACCACCGGCGAAAAACCCTGACGAATTCTTCAAATAACGCCAAAGGCCAGCATCGCATCAGCCACCCGGCAAAACCCGGTGGTATTCGCGCCAAACACGTAATCCCCCGGCTGGCCGTATTCTTCGGCGGTCTCAAAACAGGAGCGATGAATTTCGATCATGATGTCTTTCAGGCGCTGTTCGCTGTAATCGAAGCTCCAAGAATCCCGGGAAGCGTTCTGTTGCATCTCTAGGGCACTGGTGGCGACGCCACCTGCATTGGCCGCTTTTGCAGGACCAAACAATGTGCCGGCCTCGCGGAACAACTTCACCGCTTCAGGAGTGCAAGGCATATTGGCACCTTCGGCGACAGCCATGATGCCACTGCGAATCAGCGCTTTCGCATCCGAACCCGTCAATTCGTTCTGAGTGGCACACGGGAGGGCAACCTGACAGGGAATCTCCCAAATGGACGCCCCGGACACGAAATCACTGCCATTCTGACGACGAGCTGCATAGTCGCTGATCCGTCCACGTTCCACTTCTTTGATCTGGCGAACCATCGAAACATCGATCCCGGCCGGATCGTAGACGAAGCCACCCGAATCGGAGCAGGCGACGACCTTGCCGCCAAATTGCTGGATTTTTTCCATGGCGTAAATTGCCACATTCCCGGAGCCGGAAACCACCACTTCTTTACCCTCAAGATCTGCACCCTGAGCTGCCAGCATCTCCTGGACGAAATAAACCGTGCCATATCCCGTCGCTTCCTTGCGGACACGGGCACCGCCCCACCCCAGCCCCTTACCGGTCAGAACACCAGATTCGTATCGATTGGTTAGGCGTTTGTATTGGCCGAACAGAAATCCGAGCTCCCTGGCACCGACGCCTATATCGCCCGCGGGCACATCGGTGTACTCGCCAATATGACGATACAGTTCGGTCATGAAGGATTGGCAAAAACGCATGATCTCGTTGTCAGACCGTCCCTTGGGATCAAAGTCCGAACCGCCCTTACCCCCTCCGATTGGCATCCCGCTCAAAGAGTTTTTGAAGATCTGCTCGAAGCCTAAGAATTTCACCACGCCCAGATTGACTGAGGGATGGAACCGCAACCCTCCCTTATAAGGCCCAAGGGCTGAGTTAAACTCAACCCGGAAACCCCGGTTGATCTGCACCGCTCCCGAGTCATCAACCCAGGGAACCCGGAAAATGATTTGGCGCTCGGGCTCACAAATCCGTTCCAGAAGCTTTGCTTCCTTATATTCCGGATGCTTCGCAATAACCGGTGACAACGACTCAAGAACTTCAAGAACGGCCTGATGGAACTCGGGCTCTGCCGGATTTCTCAGAACGACCTGTTCGTACAACTCTTCAAGGGTATCTTTCTGGCGCATAGGTTTTCCTTGTTTTACTTTGCTTGAGTCACATTGATGATTTTTAGGCTGAGCTCTTTGTTACCAGCCACGGGCCAATCAATACGATCCCCCACTCCGAGGCCCAATAATGCCGCACCAGCGGGAGCCAGAACGGATACACGCTCTTCATCTGCCTCTTGCTGGTTCGGGTAAACGAGCTTCAATGTGTACTCCGAGCCGTTAACTTCGTTTCGGAAATGAACCAAAGAATTCATGGTTACGGTGCCGGCGGGAAGCTTCTCGGCGTCAACCAGATTTGCTCTATCAAGTTCTGACGAAAGCGCGTCGGCTGTAGCATTGTCATGTGGCTGCTTTTCCAACATTGCAGATAAGCGATCAAAATCGTGCTCTAAAACATAAATAGCTGGACGTTCGGACATACCTACTCCTCTCAAAGTCCGGAAGGCAAGGTTCAGTTAGGGGAATTTTCAGAGGGTCTCGCCGAATTCGGCGATTAGTACGACGAATTCAGCGAGAGGAGTGGAAAATGGTAAGACACGGCAAACCCTCGGACGAAATAGTCCGATCGAATTTAAAGGTCGCAGTGTTAGAAAAGTTCATGGATTCTTACCAAAGAAATGTCTTGTGCGGCCAGCACAATAACCGAAACCCAAAATCAAGGAAGCGGATGGTGATCAACTCGATTCGTTTGAAGTCAAAATCGATAGTTTACTGTAGCAGCAAGTAGACTGGAGTGGTAGTTAGATGGTTTGCGAAAAACCCTGCCGAAGCGGAGGCAGTTGATGGAGGGACAGCCATCTGCGATCAACCTATCAAAACCGGAACAGCCACGGCAGAAGGACTTCGCCATAACCCCAGAGTATAACCGTGGCCGACAGCATGGCCTCAAGCACCAGCACGCCTACGGCCAGTGTGGTGCTGGATACGATGAAGCCCTGCTCTGAACTGATTCCCAGAAAGTGGGGAATTCCCAGGTAGAGCAGGTAGGCTGTCAGGCAAAGACCGATAATACCCGCGAGCAGGCACAACCAAATCAACGGATAAACCGCGACTAGCCCACTGAGAAACATCGGCGTGGCAATGTAGCCGGCAAAAATAACGCAGCGCCTGCGACTGGGAGGTTTATTAAAGCGTTTTGCCATGGCATGGATCACGTTGCCGACCAGGAAAACCGACGCGAGTATGGCCGTGTAAAAGACTATGCCAGCAAAAAAGGCACTCTGGAGATCGAGTTTGATAAACGGCTGATCACCACCAAACCCCCAGCCCACCTGTGTAGTACCAATAAAGGCGCAGATCACTGGCACCGCCGCCAGCAGCAATACATGGTGGGCATAAAGATGTTGAACCGTTTCGTGTTCGTCCTCGATGTGTTCCCACTCCATCTTCGGATGGGTCAGCAATCCCCAGACGTGCGTCAGCATAATAGTTACCCTCATCACCTTGTTTGATGGTTTCTTCCCTAACGTATAGCTGAACAGACCTGGGTTTGCGTAACGACTGGCGGTTTGTCGTTTACATAAATCAAGACGTCGGGTGACAACAGGAACGCTGGCGAGAGAAAAACGGGAGGGAGACATGCAAGAAAGCGGCGGCCCGGGGCCGCCTTCCCACCGTGTTCAGCCCAGAAATCCGGGCAAGTGGGCGTTAATACCCATCATCAGACTAAGCACGCAGACCATAATGATCGAAAAACCAAAGTTCCCCTTGGCCCACCGGACGTTATCCTGTGCCCGATAGCCCGCCAGCCCGAGTTTCAGCCAGTAGAGCCCCATCAGCAGCACAACAGCAAAGTACGCAACACCCGTGTACCCGGCCACGGCCAGACTCAGCGCTGAAACCGTGAACGCCACTGTATAGGCCAGCATGTGATGCTTGGCGACATTGACGCCTTTGGCGACCGCAAGCACCGGAATCCCGGCTCGCTGGTAATCGCTGAACCGGAAAATGGCAATGGCATAGGAATGCGGCATCTGCCAGAGACAGAACGTCACCAGGAGAATCAGGGCGCCGGTATCGAACTGACCATTGACCGCGCAATATCCGACGACCGGTGGCACAGCGCCGGAAAGGCTGCCGATCAGCGTGCCATAAACCGAGTGCCGTTTGGCATACAGGCTGTAGACACCGACATAGATGGCGAACCCGAACAGGGCCAGCGCCAACGTCAGGAGGTTGATGCCCAGCAACAGGGTGAAGCCTGCCAATCCCAGCACCGTGGCAAACCCGAAAGTGGTTGCGGGCGTTATGGAGCCCCGGACCAGCGGCCGATGCCGGGTGCGCTCCATGACAGCATCGATATCCCGGTCAATCAGGTTGTTGAACGCACAGCCAGACGCAATCACCAGCGCCAGTCCGATTATCACGGCCACAAACAGGCCGGGGTGAAACTCACCCCCGGCGGCCAGGAAGTAGCCACCCATCACCGAGATACTATTTCCGAAAATAATACCCGGTTTGGTCAGGGCCGCAAATTGCCGGAGCACGCCCCTGACGGACGTGCCGGACACTACATCAAGTTGATGTTGAGGTGATACATAATCCACACTGAGCCACCAATGACCAGGCTGAGAATGACGGCGGTGAAGAACACGAATGAGCCCGAGTCCCGGCCCTCCCGGGTCTTCAGGTTCATGTGCATGAACAGGATCAGCTGCACAAGAACCTGCAGCACCGCCATGATAACGATGGCGACGACCGTCGTGGTTTTATCGAAACCACCGTGCATCACCATGCCGAAAGGTATGACTGTCAGCACCAGCGACAGGATCAGCCCAATGATGTAGGACTTGGCGCTGCCATGGCTACCACTGTCGTGAGACGTAGACACACTCATCACAGGACTCCCATAAGGTAGACGAAGGAAAATACGCAAATCCAGACGATGTCCAGGAAGTGCCAGAAAAGGCTCAGGCACAGGATGCGTGGGCGAGTCTTGTCGGTCAGACCCTTGGTTGAGAGCTGGATAAACATGATCAGCATCCAGAGCAGACCAACGCTGACGTGCAGGCCATGCGTGCCAACCAGTGCGAAGAAGGACGACAGGAAGCCGCTGCGATCCGGACCAAAGCCTTCCTCAATCAGGTGATGGAATTCATAGAGTTCCATGGCAACGAAGCCGGTACCAAGCAGGAAGGTAACGACCAGCCAGCCAGTCAACTGCCTGAGGCGGTCCTGGTTCATGGCCAGAACGGCCATGCCATAGGTGAAACTGCTGAACAGAAGCAGGAATGTTTCGATCAGGACGAAATCAAGTTCAAACAGATCTTTGGATGTCGGGCCTCCGGCCGTGCCGTTTTGTAGAACGGCATAGGTCGCAAACAGGGAACCGAAGATGATCAGATCGCTCATCAGGTAAACCCAGAACGCGTACATCTTGGTGCCGGTCACGTCGTGATGGTCGTGGTCATCGTGGCCGCCGTGCGCGGCCGTTGATTGGTCAGTTATGGTCGTGGTTGTCATGATTACGCCTGCATCTCCACCCGTTGATGGTGTTCGGTTTCTATCCGCTGCACTTTCTCGGCGGGCACGTAGTAGTCGATATCGTCATTGAACACCCGGCCCATAAAGGCGGCGAAAATACCCAGGGCGCCCACCCCGGCCAGCCACCAGATGTGCCATACCAATGCAAAGCCAAGCACGATGCTGAAGGCACCTATCACCGGGCCTGCTACGGTATTCCGGGGCATGTGGATGTCCTGGTAATCGACGGTCTGGGGATGATCCAACTGGGCTTTGCCCTGATTCTTCTGCTTGTCTTCCCAGAAACTGTCGATTGAGTGGATCTCCGGCAACCGGGCAAAGTTGTAGTACGGGGGCGGAGAAGACACCGCCCACTCCAGCGTGCGGCCATTCCATGGGTCGCCGGTCACATCCTGGTTCTGTTTACGGTCGCGGATGCTCACGTAGAGCTGGATTGCCGTGCAGATGATGCCGCACAGAATCAGCACCGCACCGAATAAGGCCACGATCATCAGCGGCTGCCACTCGGTATTGGCATAGGATTGCATGCGACGCACCGCGCCATAGAAGCTCAGAATGTAAAGCGGCATGAACGCCACGTAAAAGCCGGTGATCCAGAACCAGAACGACCGTTTGCCCCACTTTTCGTTCAGCGTGAACCCGAAAGCCTTGGGGAACCAGAAGGTGTAACCGGCCATCATCCCGAAGACCACACCGCCAATGATGACGTTATGGAAGTGCGCGATCACGAACAGGCTGTTGTGCAACACAAAGTTTGCCGCCGGTACCGCCAGCATGACACCGGTCATGCCACCGAGCGTGAAGGTAATGATGAAGCCGAGGGTCCAGAGCACCGGAGAGGTGAACGTCAGGCGACCGCGGAACATGGTGAACAGCCAGTTGAAGATCTTCACACCGGTCGGAATCGCAATGATCATCGTCATAATGCCGAAGAAGGCGTTGACGTTGGCCCCAGCCCCCATGGTGAAGAAATGGTGCAGCCAGACAACAAATGAGAGAACCCCAATCGATAGAGTGGCCCAGACCATGGTGTTGTAGCCAAACAGTCGCTTCTTCGCGAAGGTTGAAATAACCTCGGAAAACACACCGAATGCCGGCAGGATCAGGATGTAAACCTCCGGATGGCCCCAGGCCCAGATGAGGTTGACGTACATCATCATGTTGCCGCCAAGATCATTGGTGAAGAAATGGAAATCCAGGTAGCGGTCCAGGGTCAGCAGGGCAATGGTTGCCGTCAGAATCGGGAAGGCCGCAATGATCAGAACGTTGGTGACCAGGCAGGTCCAGGTGAAAATCGGCAAGCGGAACAGGGTCATGCCCTTGGTGCGCATCTTCATAATGGTGACGAAGAAGTTGATCCCGGTCAGCGTGGTACCAACCCCCGATATCTGCAGGGCCCATATCCAGTAATCAACCCCGACCCCGGGACTGTAGGTCGATTCAGAAAGGGGCGCGTAGGCCAACCAGCCGGTCTTGGCAAATTCGCCCACAAACAGGGACACATTGACCAGGACGACACCTGCCGCGAACAGCCAGAAGCTCAGGTTGTTCAAGAACGGGAAAGCGACGTCGCGGGCACCGATCTGCAGCGGCACCACCAGGTTCATCAGGCCAATCACCATCGGCATGGCGACGAAGAAAATCATGATAACGCCGTGGGCGGTAAAGATCTGGTCGTAATGCTCGGGAGGCAGATACCCCTCGGCTACACCTGCTGCCATGGCTTGCTGGGTACGCATCATGATGGCATCCGAGAAACCACGGATCAGCATGACCAGCGCCACCAGAAAATACATGATGCCCAGTTTCTTGTGGTCAATGGAGGTGATCCACTCGCTCCAGAGGTATCCCCACTTCTTTCGCAGAGTGATCCAGCCAGCCACCGCCAGGCCAATGATCGCAATAATCGCCACCGTAACCATGATGATTGGTTCGTGGAAAGGAATTGAATCGAGACTTAATTTTCCGAACATAGCTTTACTCCGCTGCCTCTGCGTTCATGGGCTCGCCGTGCTTCGCCTTGCCATTTTCACCGCTTTCACCATGCTCGCCCCCCGCTTCCATACCCTTACGGAAGCTGTTGAGGATGTTTTTATACAGATCGGGTGAAACGTCTGAGTAGTACTGAACCGGAACGTCTGTGCTGGGCTCCGCCAGTGCCTGGTAGCCCTTGTTAAAGGACAGGGACTGACCGGATTCCCCGACCTTCTTTACCCAATCCCTGAATGCCTTGTCAGACAGGGCGTGGGCATCAAATGTCATTTCCGAAAAGCCGGCACCGCTGTAATTCGTTGACCGCCCGGGAAACGTGCCCTGCTCGTCTGCGATCAGGTGCAGGCTGCTGTCCATACCGGCCATGGCGTATATCTGGCTACCCAGCTCCGGGATCCAGAAGGAATTCATCACCGAGCCCGAGCTGATGCGAAAATGAATGGGCCTGTCAGCCGGAAAAGCCACTTCATTAACGGTGGCCACGCGCTGCGCGGGATAGATGAAGAGCCATTTCCAGTCCAGTGAAACGGCCTGGATCTCAATCGGCTCCTGGCCGTCAGCCGCCGCAATGGGCTTCATGGGATTCAGACTGTGGGAGGTTATCCAGGTCAGCACGGCCAGTACGACGATGATGACACAGGGAATAAACCAGACAACGACCTCAATGGCGGTGGAATGAGCCCAGTCAGGCGTGTACGCCGCATCCTTGTTACCCTCCCGGTATCGGTAGGCGAACAGAATCGTCATGACGATGACGGGAATGACGACAATCAGCATCAGCACGAAGGCCGTAATGATCAGGACACGTTGCTCTTCACCCACCTGCCCTTTCGGATCCATCAGTGCCGAGCTACAGCCGGACAGCAGGAGCGGCAAAACAGCTGATAGTATGGCGCTCAGGGCACCTGAATAGCTCTTCTGTTTCATTTCTGAACCTCATTTGAGCAGCACCGACAGACCCTATGACGCATGCTCATATGTAGCTAGCTATATGTAATGGGGGATCACTTTGTGTTGCAGGCAACGAGAGCCTTAACGGCCCGGCGACAGCCGGCTAAGGTTGAACCCCCGCTGGAAACGGCGCCAATAGTGGTCGAAGTGTGCGCTGGTTTCCAGCGACAAATTGACTTGGATCAAGACCGGGGTTTTGTGATCTTGCCCCCCTATTCTCAAAGGTGGGAAGACCGGCGTTAGCAGGTTAATATTCGAGTCCGCCACTATCACCCGGAACGCTCTATGCCCCGCTTTACCGAAATCGGCACCGCAACCATTCCCGGCAAGGGAACCCGGTTACGCCTGCTGCAACGCAATGACGAGTTCTCCATCAAGATAGCGGGCACCACCGGTGAGCTGATGAACAGCCGGTTACACGGTTCGGAAGATGCGCTGGCGACGCTGGCCTGCGAGCGTATCGCCGGGCAGCCCGCGCCCCGCGTATTGATTGGCGGCCTGGGCATGGGGTTTACCCTGGCAGCGGCGCTGTCTGCCCTGTCGGGCGATGCGCAGGTCACCGTGGCGGAACTGGTTCCCGACGTTGAAGTATGGAACCGGGGCCCCCTGGGCGCGGCAGCCGGGTACCCGTTGAACGACCCCCGAGCCAGTGTTCATATTGGTGATGTAGCGGAATTGCTTCGAGAGGGAAACGGCACCTGGGACGCCATTCTGCTGGACGTCGATAACGGCCCGGAAGGACTCACTCGCAAGGAAAACAACTGGATTTACTCTCCCGCTGGCATTGCCGCCGCCCAGAAGTCGCTGCGCCCGGATGGCATCCTGGCCTACTGGTCCGCCGGCCAGGAGCACTCGTTTACCGAAAGACTGCGCCGCGCCGGGTTTTCCGTGGAGCCAGTCACGGTGCGGGCCCTGCGCCCGGGCAAGGGTGCGCGCCACGTTATCTGGCTGGCCTGGTAAACCGCGCCTTTCAGGCCTACGTGTTGCCAGACCGTCATTCGAAATACCATGGCAGGTGTTGTATGTTTAACAGAGGGCAGTGCTCCGGCATGCCCCGTTAACCCGCTGAGACACTCAGGAGGTATTTCCATGAAACCCTCAATGAGTCTGACCGGTGAACACGACAGCCACAAAGTGGCTGCCGTCTTTGAAACAGAATCCGACGCCAGGACTATGGCGGAAGCCCTTCGTGAGGGCACCAGCCTGGCGGACGGCCAGGTTACTGTCCTGAGCCCCTCGGACCGGCATCAGGGCCAGGAACTGGAGGAAGCAACGTCGCTTCTCGACGCCCGGCACGTTAAAACCGTGCAAACGCTCTGACGGGTGACGGCCCCTCCACCCAAACCTGGCCCAAAATCTGCTATACCTCCCCCAGACGCCACTAACGACAAGATTCCGGCACGTGACTTCACACGCCGGGGGAGGACCATCCGCCATGTCCCTGCTGACATCCCTGATACGGGCAAGCACCCAGTTTCAACAGGCCATGGAAAAACGGCAAACACCGGAAAACAACGGCGTCCCGGAGGCTGGGAAAGGCAGGGCCGAAGCTGAGGAACGTACCGGCGGGCCGGGGGACGACCGCTTTACCCGCTCGGAGAGCAGCCAGGCCGATATCGCCGGGCTGAAATCCCGCAAGCTGGCCATGGCCGATTACAAGCAAACTGTTGGGCAGGATCTTGCCTTTGTTCGGGAAACACTGCGGCACAAACTTGCCGAGTACAACCTGCCCCCGGGCACAACACTCAATGTGACCAAGACTGAGACTGGCAGCCTGGGTGTGGAAGGTAAGGTGGCAGACACCACCCGGAACCGCATCGAACAGGATCTGAACGTTAACAAAAGCTTCCGGGAAGCCTTCAACCGTTTGAGCATCAACGAGCCCACGCTGCACTTCATGGACACCGCGCTCAAACTGAACCAGGCGTACGGTGTGAATAATCCGCTACTGGACACTCTGGTCAGCGAGAACCAGCAATTCAACGGCCTGCAGGACCTGGTACACCGCTACCAGAGCCTGAGGCAGTCCGCCGGCGCTACCCCGGCAGAGAACACAACAGGCAGCCGGGCCTACGCCTTCAACCTGAACGCCCGGGCCTGAACTCACACAGTAAACGGCGCCGGATCACCCTTCCCGACCCGCATCACCGCCGGCACCTCGCCGGTGAAGTCCACCACCGTGGTGGCTTCCATACCACAAAACCCACCATCGATGATCAGATCCAGCTCGTGTTCCAGCGTTCCGCGAATGTCATAGGGATCGGTCATCGGATCGGTTTCCCCGGGCAGAATCAGCGTACTGCTCATGATCGGCTCACCCAACTCACCCAGCAGCGCCTGGACAATCGCGTTATCCGGCACCCGCACCCCAACCGAGCGGCGCTTCGGATGCAGTAACCGGCGCGGCACTTCACTCGTGGCATCGAGAATGAAGGTATAAGGCCCCGGCGTGAAATTCTTCAGCAACCGATACTGGGTGTTGTCCACCTTGGCGTACACCCCGATATCGGACAGATCCCGGCACACCAGCGTGAAATTGTGCTTGTCGTCCAGCCGCCGGATACGCTTGATCCGGTCCGCCGCCTGCTTGTCACCCAAGTGACAGCCAATCGCATACGCGGAATCCGTGGGATACACAATCACCCCGCCCTTACGCAGAATATCCACCGCCTGGGTAATCAGACGCTTCTGCGGTGTTTCCGGGTGAATCTGGAAAAACTGACTCATGAACCCTCTCCCCGGGCGGTTCTGGCCGCCATTGCCGGATCCTTCTTCGAGCCACCCAGACAGTTCGGCGACTCCGGCGCCACCTGCCCGGACGCCGCCCATTCCTCCGGCGAATAAAGATGCAACGCCAACGCATGCACCTCCCCGGCCAGTTCCTCCGACAGCACCTTATAAATAGCCTGATGCCGCTTCACCCTCATTTGCCCCTCAAAATCCGGCGACACCAGCGTCACCTTGAAATGGGTTTCAGAATTCGGCGGCACACTGTGCTTATGACTCTCGTTGTCCACCTGAAGAAGACGCGCGTCGAACGCCTCGTTCAGTTTGGTTTCAATTGCATTCTGGATTTTCATGTTCTAGGACTCCTACTGCTCAACCCGAGGTTAAGGGGGCGAATTACGGGGAGCTCGACGTGGCTGTGGGAGAGGCCTTTCCAAAACTGTGTGTTGCTAGGGATGGCAACACCAAGCCCCCAGGGATGGGTTCACGGCGTGTTTTGGAAAGGCCTCTCCCACAGCCACTGCCCGCCAGGCTCCCAGTCTACTACAGAACAACCGGCGAACCCGAGAGCCTTGACAGCATAAAGCCAAAGCGCCACATTCCCATCCCGATTCCAAAACACCAGATCCCATGCAGCTGTACATCGCCGAAAAGCCAAGCCTCGGCCGCGCCATCGCCGCCGCCCTCCCCGGCCCGCATCAGAAAGGCCAGGGCTGGATTCGCTGTGGCCAGGGCGAACAGGCCGTCACCGTCAGCTGGTGCATCGGCCACCTGCTGGAGCCGGCCGAGCCCGCCCGTTACAACCCGGCCTGGAAAAAATGGCGCCAGGAAGACCTGCCCATGATTCCCGAAAAATGGGAGGTCATGCCCAAAGACAGCGTACGCCAGCAGCTCAACGTCCTCGAATCCCTGATCCGCCAGGCCAAAATCATCATTCACGCCGGTGACCCGGACCGCGAAGGCCAGCTCCTGGTCGACGAAGTCATCCGCTATTTCGGTACCCGCGCCCCCGTCCAGCGGATACTGATCAACGACCTGACCCCAGCGGCCGTGGCCAAAGCCATCCAGAGCCCGAAAGACAACCGCGAGTTCCGGCGTCTGTCCCATTCCGCGTTGGCCCGGCAACGGGCAGACTGGCTTTACGGCATCAACCTGACCCGCTTCTACACCCTCAGCTATCAGCAACAGGGTGAGCAGGGTGTCTATTCCGTTGGTCGGGTGCAAACCCCGGTGCTTGGTCTGGTGGTGGAGCGGGACAACACCATCGAAAACTTCCAACCCAAGCCCTATTATCGGATTGAAGCCCGCTTCAAGGCCCAGGAAGAGGAGGCGGACCAGCAAACCTTCACCGCCCGCTGGCTGCCGGAGGATCAATTCCAGGACCACCTGGACGAAGAAAACCGGCTGCTGAGCCGGGACGTGGCCGAGCAGATCGCCGAGAGCGTGCGCAACCGGCCCGGCACCATTACCGAATCCCGTTTCCGGGACCGACCGGAAACGCCGCCGCTGCCCCTTTCCCTGTCGGCGCTGCAAATCGAAGCCGGCCGGCTGTTCCGGATGGGCGCCAAGGATGTACTCGATACCGCCCAGAACCTGTATGAGCGCCACCAACTGATCACCTACCCCCGCTCCGATTGCCGGTACCTGCCGGAAGGGCATTACGGCCAGCGGGAACAGGTGGTCCGGGCAATCGGGCGGGTGGCGCCAAATCTTCAGGACGCCTTCGACGGTGCAGACCTGGAACGGAAAACCGCCGCCTGGAACGACAAACAGGTCGATGCCCACCACGCCATCATTCCCACCAGCCGGCCAGCGCCGAACGGCAGGCTCAGTGCAGCGGAAGAGAAAATCTACGGGCTGATCAGCCGCTACTACCTGATGCAGTTTGCGGCAGACGCCGTCCACCGGGAAGGCAAGCTCACCGTACGGGTCGCAGACCACCGGTTCCGGGCCACGGAAACCGCCATTCTGGTGCCTGGTTGGAAAAGCCTCGAAATCAAGCTCCGCGAGGGTCGCGCCGAGCCCGAAAAAACACCGCTTCCGAGGTTGGAGAAAGGCGAGCCGGTATTCTGCGAAGACAGCACCATCGCCGAACGCAAAACCCAGCCGCCCCAGCACTTCACCGATGCCACGCTGCTCTCGGCGATGACCAACATCGCCCGCTTCGTAACCGATGCCGAGCTGCGCAAAACCCTGCGCGAAACCGATGGCCTGGGCACCGAAGCCACCCGGGCCGCCATTATCGACACCCTGTTCAAGCGGGACTACCTGTACCGGGACAGTCGGCACATCCGCGCCACGGACAAAGGCAAGGCCCTGATCAGCGCCCTGCCTGAATCGGTCAGCAAGCCAGACCGCACAGCGGTATGGGAAGCCACGCTGGAAAGCATTCGTCGCGGCGAGGGGGACCCAAGAAAATTTCTGGCCACCCTGCAACAGGAAATTCGCGGCTTCCTGAGCCGGCCCCAGGGCCGACCCGCCGACGATTCACCGCACCCGGACAACGGTGCGCCCGAAAACCTGCCTCACTGTCCCAAATGCCGGGCCCCCATGCGTGAGCGAGACGGCAAGTTCGGGCGATTCTACGCCTGCACTCGCTACCCGGACTGCAAAGGTACCCGCCCCCTTGAAGACACCGAGCCCATGGACGGTACCGGAGAGAAACCGATACCCTGCCCCCACTGCTTTTCCCCCCTGGTGCGCCGGAAGGGTAAAAAAGGTTGGTTCTGGGGCTGCAGTAATTTCCCGGCCTGCCGACAAACGTTAAACGACGACGATGGCAAGCCGGCGATTCGTTTACGGAAGACTACATAACGATACTGAACCGCCATCCGCTTTTTGCAATAATCGCCGTACATGACACAGTGGCGGTATGGCGCCCTGACAACAGACACCCACCAGCCAGAAGCACCAGAACTCCGGGAGAGGCGCAATGCGTATTGCTCTGCTTGAAGATGAACGCGAACAGGCGCAGCACATACAGTCCATTCTTTCCGAACGCGGGCATCATTGTGACAGCTTTCCGACGGGGGAGAATTTCCTCAGCGCGGTGTTGCACCGCAGCTACGACCTGCTCATCCTGGACTGGCAGATACCGGACATGACCGGCATTGATGTACTGAAAACCGTCCGCGCCCAGTTGAACTGGGCCATTCCGGTGGTTTTTCTGACCCAACGCGACAGCGAGGCCGATATCGTCTGCGCCCTGGATGCCGGCGCCGATGATTACCTTGCGAAACCGGCCCGGGCAGCGGAACTGGTGGCACGCATTAACGCCCTGGCGCGCCGGCTGCACCCGGACAACGAAAAAGAAGTGCTTCGGTACGGCCCGTTCGAGATTAACACCCAGCAACGGGTCATCTCGCTCCACGGTGAACAGCTGACCCTGACCGACAAGGATTACGACCTGACCCTGTTCCTGTTCCAGAACCAGGGCCGGCTACTCACCCGCGAAATGTTGCTTGAGCGGGTCTGGGGCCTGGCGCGCGACATCAACACCCGCACAGTGGACACCCATATGAGCCGCTTGCGGCGCCGGCTGGGACTGAATCCGGAAAACGGTTTCCGGATCAAAACCATCTACCAGCGAGGGTATCGTCTGGAAGCCATGGCAGCTCAGGTTGCGCCCTCAGATAACCGGGTAACCGACCAGATCGCCAATGACTGACGCCCCCCTGTTGCCCCAGCTCCGGGTTCTGGCAGCTTTGTTACTGCTGGCACTGGCAACGCCGGCACTTGCCGAACTCTCGATCACCCAGGGGTCCGCAGTCGCGTCCAGTGCCGCCCCCAGCGCCACCGCTCCCGAGTGGGTGTATACCTTGCGCCCGGGCGAGAGTTTTTCAGAAGTGGCCGGGGATCTGCTGTCCAGCCGGTACGGCCCTGGCCGTCTGCTGCAGTACAACGACATAGACAACGCCGCGACGTTGGGCGAAGGCGACCGCATCCGCATCCCCCTGGCCTGGCTGAAACGGCAGCCGGACCCCGCGCGCGTGGCGTCCGTGAGTGGCGCCGTACAACTGATTTCCGGCGTCGATGGACAGAAACGCCCCCTGATACCCGACGCGCTGATCCGGGTAGGCGATGAAATTATTTCCGGCGCCGGCACGGCCACTATCGAGTTGGCCGACGGCTCGGAAGTCCGGCTTTCTCCGGAATCCCGCCTGACATTCAACCGACTAACCCAGTATGGCCGGTCCGGCATGATCGACACCCGCTTGCGACTGAACCGGGGCGAAGTCCATACCCGGGTAAAGCCGGTGATTGAAGGCGGCTCACGATTTGAAATTGAAACACCTTCAGCCGTTGCCGCGGTTCGGGGCACCGCCTTCGCCCTGCAAACATCCGCTTCGGGTACCAGCCTCCAGGTCACCAGGGGCGTGGTCGATTTTGGTGCTCCGGGAAAAGTCCGGCGCATTCCGGCCGGTTACGGGGCCAGCGTATCCACCGACGGCAGCCACAGTCTCAGTATCCGCCAGTTGCCTCCGGCACCACAGGTGAACCCGCTGCCGCCACTCCTGACAAGCCTGCCCACCGAATTGACCTGGGCACCCAGCCGGGCGCCTATGCATCAGCTGGATATCTTTGAATCCGGGACCGGGCGCTGGGTTGAGAGCCGGGCGGTGACTGGCAATGATTATGACATCAGCCTGCTGGACAACGGCCGCTACGAGATTCACCTGGCGGCACTGGATGCCCGGGGCATCGCTGGCATGCCCGCCGTTGTGCCGGTGGAGGTGGGTCTGCAGGCGCGGAAAGCCGACCTGGTATCGCCCGCAGACGGTGGCTCCGTAAACGACGACATGCCGGAATTTCGCTGGACCCTCAATGGCAGTAACGAAGTCGCCCGGGTCGAAATCGCTGAGGAGGAAAGCTTCCGGGAACTGGTGACTGCCAGTGAGTGGGCGCCGGAGACCTCGGCCCTGCCGGCCAGGCCCATGAGCCCGGGCCAGTATTACTGGCGTGTCGTGACCGAAGCGGGCGGCACTTCGGTAGCCACCACAGAGCCCCGGAAGCTGGTGGTGAATGGCACCCTGCCACCGGTACGAATCATCAGTATTAACTATCTGGACAGCCAGGTGCGGGTGTTCTGGGAGAAAGTCGAGACGGCCAGCAACTACCGGCTTCAACTCTCCGAGGAGCCAACGTTCAGCAACATTATCAAGGAGGCCACGCTGCCGGAAACCACAGCGGCCTTGCGTCTTATTCCCGGAAGGCGGTATTTTGTGCGCCTGAAAGCGCTCTCCGAAGGACCATTGGAAAGCCGTTGGGGCCCAGGGAGGGAGTTGTACCTGGAGTAAACCAGACCGCACATGCCACAGACAGCAGGGCTCATGAACCGGGATTGGCTACCACTAAGAACAACGCCCTGGACGCTGGGCCTGGCACTGTTGCTGACCCTGCTCCTGATCGCCACCTCATCACTCCCCCAGCGTCTGGATTACTGGCTCTTTGACACCGCCATTGTAACCGCGCCTCCAGAGATCCACGACGAAGTCGTACTTGTCGCCATTGATGAGCTGAGCCTGGAGCGAATCGGGCGCTGGCCCTGGCCACGAAGTACACACGCCCGCCTGATCGAGCGATTGCGTGACGCGGGCGCAAAAACCATCGTCTTCGACGTACTGTTCCCCGAGCCATCGCCGGATGATGCCGAACTCGCCGCCGCCATGGTGTCCCACGGCAAGGTCGTTCTCCCCGTGTATCTGTCGCCACCGGCGTCCAATGTCCTGTTGAGCGAACAGCTTCCGGCTCCCCGGCTGACGTCCGCGGCCGCCAGCCTGGGCCATGCCCACGTAGAGCTGGACAGCGATGGCCTGGCCCGGGGTTTGTATCTGTTCAATGGCCTGGGACAGGCGCTCTGGCCAACTCTGGCGCTGGCGGCCGGGGGCGTCGATCCCAGACCGCCCCGCTCGTCCCCGCCACCACCGTTCGTGAATGTCCGAGAGGCATATCGCGCCGTGCCCCTGGCCGGTGACGCCGGTACCCTGACCACCTATTCCTATAGCGACGTCCTGAACCAACCTGTTCGCCCCGGGGCCTTTCGGGGCAAGACAGTGTTTGTCGGCGCGACGGCCGCCGGCTTCGGCGATATTCTGCCGACCGCGTTCTCCGGTCTGAACCGCCCCATGTCCGGCGTCGAATTCCACGCCAACGTTTACTCCGCGGCACAGCAGAACCTGCTCATCCGGCCCGCGCCCGGATGGATCGGCCCGGTACTGGCCATGGCGGTCCTGGTGGCACTGGCCACTCTGTTGCCCCGCATGCGGCCGGCCCGCACCCTGCTTACCTGCATCGCCACAGCAGTCGTTCTGCTGCTGGCGTTTACCGCCTGCCTGCTGGTGTTCCGGGTGTGGGTACCTGTCGGGCACGCCCTGATCCTTCCGTTCTTTGCCTTCCCGATATCGAGCGGGCTCCGCCTCGCCATGACCAACCAGTTCCTCAACCGGCAACTGGACGACCTGGCCCGCAGCCCGCAGGTTGCCCTGCCGGAATCGGCGCGACGACACCCATCACAGCTTCTGGAGCACTTTCAGGCGCTGTTTCAACCGGAGGGCTGGCTGCTCAGTGACGGCCAGGGGGTTCTTTCAGCGCGCCAGCTCCAGCCAGAGGACAGCCCCGAGGACCTTCCGTCCGGCCAATGGGTGCACGACAGCAACCGCAGCTGGATCCGTCTGGCCCGCGGTGACGCCTGTTTCACCCTCGGCCTGGTGTTGCCCAACGACCTCAGCCGAGATGCTATCCAGCGGTACCTCCGGCGTCTTGACCTGGAATCGCCGGACCAATCACGCCGGCTCCAGAAACCCCGGGAAAATATCTCCGCCCGCATTGAGCGGGTCAGGATTGCCACTGAACGACTGAACCATATGCAACTGTTCATCCGCCGCAGTTTCGAGCGCATGCCAGACGGCATCATCGTCACGGACGAATTGGGCGTAATACGCTTTGCCAACGGGCACATCGAGGAATGGTTCCGGGAACCCATGCCCAGCCTGGGAGGCCTCCCGCTCGCACGACTCCTCGATGGTCACGATCCCCGCGAAACGCCCCCCTGGCACGAGACAGTCTCGGAAACCCTCACGCTGCTCCAGAGCCGCACGGTGGACCTGAAGATACGTGACAAGGATTTCCTGATTCACTTCGCGCCCTTCGCACTGCCCAACAGCGAACAGTACGGCATCATTGCCAACATCTCGGATATATCGGAATTGCGGGAACAACAGCGCCAGCACCGGGAAGCCATCGACTTTATCTCCCACGACGTGCGCTCACCGCTGGTTTCCCAACTGGCACTGATCGAACAGCTCAAACGCGACCCCAGCCACATCGACCAGACCCAGCTGGAGCAGCTCGGCCGCCTCGCACGACGCAGCTATCACCTGGCAGAGGAATTCGTGCAACTGGCTCGTGCCGAACAATTGACGGAAACGCGGTTTTACGAGTGTGAGTTTCTGGCCATCGTGGAGAACGCCCGCGACAGTGTCAGTGAACAGGCCGTGGAGAAAGGGATACAGTTACAAATCCATGGCACCGAAGACCTCTGGCTCAGAGGAAATGCCGAGCTGCTTGAACGGGCCGTGATCAACCTTCTCACCAACGCAGTGCAGTACAGCCCTGCCGGCTCCAGCGTTAATATCCAGGTATACCGGGCCGGTCATCAGGCCTGCCTGGCGGTTACGGATGAAGGCAGTGGCATAGACACCGAGGAACTGCCCAGCCTGTTCGATCGTTACCGGCGCCAGAAACGGAGTGAGCTGTCTGGCGTACACGGCACCGGGCTGGGCCTCTCCTTCGTAAAAACCGTGGTGGAAAAACATCGGGGAGATATTGCGGTGGAGTCAAGCGTGGGTGAAGGCTCGACCTTCACCCTGAAACTGCCTATTGCCGATCCGTTGAACTGATTCTATAAACCGAGTCGTTGCCTAGACTTCAACATTTCCGCTGACAATGCCGGCTGGCTCACTCCGCAGGCCATTCTCATCTTCAACCTCCACAGTGAAATACCAAGTCCCAGATGACAGGTTTGTGAATTCGTGAGACCAGTTATCCACTCCGCCAGCGTTATCGATAACCAGCGTCTGGTCCAAACTGTCTCGGTTGGTCCCATACCGAATCACGTACTTCGACAAATCAAGAGGACTCAACTGGGTGCTATCAACGCGGGTCTCCGGAGCACTCCAGCTCAGAACCAGCGTACGATCCGGAGCCGGCTCCGACGGCTGGGTGGACGGTGTCCCGTTATCCGTACCACCAGGCCCCGTAGACGCTGTCTCCGATGAGCTGCCACCACATCCAGTCAGCACTAGCCCAAGAAATAACGCGGCGATCCATGCCTGTGACATTTTGATGACGCGCTTCATAATATTTTTTCACCAATTAATCGTCGAATTTGTCAAATTGTATAAAACGTGGACGATTATCGGTGTGAAGCGAGTCATTTCCCTAATTACCAAATTGTCAATTTTCCGTCAAGAATCGGTAATGTTTGGCGGCAGGCAACTGATATTGATGGGGTTTTCCCGCCCGTCACAGAGCAGCCGGTAACATGACGTTACAAAAAACCGGACTCGAAGGGTGGAGCAAAGAAGACTCAGGGAATCTCACGCTACCACGGAAGCGCATCAGTACGCTCGATACCAGCACACTCCCTGGGAATCGACTGAACAAGTCAGTTCACTGGCTTCCCAGAGGTAATTCAGGCAGGCCTGAGCCTCCCCGGTGGCAAGACTGAAAATCAGCGGATCATCCTCCCGTATCGGTCGGGAGAACAGTAACTCAAACAGGTCCACGACCCGCTTCGGGCCCTCCCGGAGGAACTGCCGGAGAAACTCGAAGGAACGCTCCTGCTCGGCAATCAACGCATCAATGCGTTCATGCAACCCCATGAAACATTCCTGGTGTGCGGGCAGAACCAGGACGTCATTGGGAATCTCCGCCTTCAGGCGACGCAATGAATCCAGCCATTCGGCCATGGGGTTGGCCAACGGTTCCATTGGGGTCACCGACACATTGGAGGAGATCCTGGGCAGCACCTGATCTCCGGAGATCAACAGCTTCAATTCTTCACAATAGAAGCAGGCGTGTTCCGGAGAATGCCCGCTGCCGACCACAACCCGCCAAGTGTGCCCGCCAATCACATGGCTCTGTCCATGTTCCAGACGATGGTATGCCCTGGGCAGTGGAAAGACCCGTTTTCCGAAATTGCCGTAATGACCTCCATAACTTCGAATCGCAGCTGCGGACCACCCGGCACTGCAGTGAAAGCTGGTAAAGTTTTCTGGCACTTTGTCGTCGTGGGACTGCGCTTCCAGAATCCGGCAGGTCATGTACTCCATGCGAGTCATCCAGAACTGAGCGGGGTGGAGCTCTGTCAACCAGCCCGCCAGACCAACGTGATCAGGGTGCATGTGCGTGACGAACACCCTCTGGATCGTCCCAAGCTTCTGGATTTGCCTGATCAGCGAAGTCCAGGCAGCCTCAGCGTCTGAGGTCCACATACCGGTATCAATCACCGACACACCGTCATCATCGCCGAGCAACCAGACATTGATGTGGTCCAGCTTTCCGGGCATGGGGATTCGACTCCAGAAAACATTGGGAGCAATTTCCACCAACTCTCCGCTACCGGGCACCCTGTTTATTGGATGGGATATACCGCCACTGCTGGCGCAACACATCGACTCTCCCTCATGAAACCGGGCCACTTCAGGAAGCCTCTTTCCGGGCTGCATCCTGAAGCTGACGCCAGTTAATTTTTCCGGTACCGGATTTGGGGAGCTCATCGATAATCTCAACACCCGTCGGCACCTTGTAAGCGGCCATATTCTTTTTACACCAGGTGATAATGTCGTCACCGGTAATCGCGGTACTGGCTTCTGGCTTCAGGACAACGAGGGCTTTGGCGGTCTCCCCCCGCTTGACGTCTGGGACGCCAATCACGCAGGCCTCGTGGATATCGGGATGGCCATACATGATGCTTTCGACTTCCGCCGGCCAGACCTTGAACCCGGAAGCATTGATCATCCGCTTGAGCCGATCCACCATGAAGAAGTAGCCTTCCTCGTCCATGTAGCCCAGATCTCCGGTACGCAGGAAGCGTTTGCCGTCCAGCTCCATAAAGGTTTTCTCTGTGGCTTCGGGGTTACACCAATACTCCCGCATGACCTGGGGGCCGTGCAGAATAATTTCCCCAGTCTCCCCCTGAGCCAGTTCCTCAAGTGTGCCCGGATTGACGATACGGGCATCGACACCAAAACTGGCAATCCCCAGGCACTGCCGCTTACCCCGTTCAACCGGGTTACCAAGTATGAACGCCGCGGTTTCCGTCAGACCATAAGCCTCGTTGTAGCTGATGCCGAACTCATCCTTCAATCGCTTTGATATGGCCTCAGGCATGGCCGCGCCGCCGCCCATCAACCGGAAGAGGCTGGAAACATCATGGTTACCCAAGTCCGGGTTGGAGAAAAAATCAACAATCATAGAGGGTGGAGCACTCCACATATTTACCCTGTGACGTTCGATCAGTTTAAGCGCGGCATCCCGATCCCAGCGCTGCATGATCACCGCTGTCGAACCGTTATAGACAGGGCCGTTCATACCCCCCTGCATACCCAGGAAGTGGAACAGAGGCGCGATCGCCAACGACGAGAAAGCAGGAGACCCTCCACGCCAGACCGCCGACCCCGCTACCGAGGCCATCACGGAACCGTGCGTGTGGACACAACCTTTGGGCTTGCCAGTGGTTCCGGAGGTGTATCCGATCACGCACAGATCATCGTGACTGCCCCCGAAAGGAGCTGGGCTCAGCTCCCTCGCCAGAACATCCGTCCATAGGGCGATGCCGGGCGCTGTCAGTGCCTTTCTTGGCACCGATACCGCATCCAGAACCGACACATCGGTTGGTTCCGTCAGGTAATCCGAGTAGGCGTGGACGATCAGGGAGTCAATATCGCCCGAGTTCAGCAGTGGATGTGCCTGTTCAAACAGTTCCTGGGCTGCGAGCACGGTCCTGGCGCCGCTATTCGCGACACAGTACCGCAGCTCATCCGCCAGGTTCATCGGGTTCACCGGTACCACCACAGCCTGAGCCCGCAGGATGGCGTAATAGGCAACCACGTACTGGGGACAATTCTGGGAGTACAGTGCCACCCGGTCTCCCGGCGTTACCTTGCATTCGTGCTGAAGGTAACCGGCCAGATGTTCCACCTGCGCCAGCAGTTCACCGTAGGACAATACCGAATCATAGAAGACGGTCGCCGGCTTTTCCGGATAGCGCGTGGCGGCGACTTCCAGGTTGTAAAACAGGCTGGTTTTCGGCACATCAAGCGAGCGTGGGAGGCCCTGAGGCCAGTATCGATCCTGTTCCGGTGTCATTCTATTCCCCTTGTACCTGAACGGTTCCCGGATGATTGGCCGCACATGTTAATGCGCCCGTTCCAATATGGTTTTAGCCATGGCGATAACAGGCGCATCTACCATCTGCCCGTCAACCTTGAACGCACCGCTACCGGACCTCGCCGCCTCCATGACTTTGTTCGCCCATGCCACCTGGTGGGCATCTGGCGCAAAGCCAGATTGAACAGCAGCGACCTGCCTCGGATGAATACACAGCATCCCGGCAAATCCCATGTTGCGCGCCCGGCGCGCCTGGGCCTGCACCGCCTGTTCGTCGTCAAACACCGGGAACACCGTATCGATAGGAGGCAGCAAGCCGGCCGCCCGGGAACAGACCAGAATCTGATAGCGACACTGATCCAGAATCCGCTCCGCGCCGTCAGTATTGCCTTCAATACCCAGGTCGTCACTCAGGTCCAACCCACCATAACTCAAGCGCTCCACGGCAGGTGTCGCGGCAATGGCGCTCAGGGCCAACAAGCCCTTGGCGGATTCAATCAGTGGGATAACCGGCTTGCCGGCGTTTGACAGCGCCTCAATGTCCTCCGGTGATTCCGCTTTCGGCAGCATAATCCCGATCACTTTTTCATAACGGGCACACAGGGCAACATCACTATCGAAGCCGCCTGTCCCCCGGGCATTGATCCGGACATAGATTCCCGGGCCATCGTGATGCCGAAGGAAGTTCTCGAGTAATCCCCTCGCTGATTCCTTCGCCTCTGGAGGAACCGCATCCTCCAGATCCACGATCACCGCACCGGCGCCGCTGGCCAGGGCCTTGGCAATTCGCTCGGGCCTGGTCGCGGGCACGAAGAGCATTGTTTTCAGATTACGGTTCGTCATTGTCAGATACCTGTTATCGAATTCCCGCTGGCACTCAGATAACGCCACGCTGCTCTAACTGCTCAATCTGTTCCCCGCTGTATCCAAGCTCCGACAGAATGGAGCGACTGTGCTCCCCCACCGCAGGGACGGGGGATACTGAACCCTCAAACCACAGGCCGGGCGATTTCAACGCCGGTACATCGCCCACCGGGGTTTTAACGCTGATCCAGCGATTCCGCGCGTCCAGTTGTGGATGCATCCAGACCTGCTGCATATCATTCACCGACGCATTGGCAATACCGGCAGCATCCAGACGCGTCACCACTTCCGCCAGTGAAAGCCCGGCGAACACGTCTCGTATCAAGCTACCCAACTCCTCGCGATGGACGGACCTCAGGGCATTGGTGGCAAACCGGGCATGCTCTGCCAGCGCAGGTTGTTGCAGAACCAGCTTGCAGAATGCCCGCCATTCCCGATCATTCTGTAATCCCAGCATAACGGTATTGCCGTCACCGACCGGAAAAGGCCCGTAGGGGAATATCGTGGAATGAGAGGAGCCGGCCCGGGGGGGAGGCATTGCGTTATCAAAGCTGTAGTACATGGGATACCCCATCCACTCCACCAGACTCTCCAGCATCGATACATCGATATGACTGCCTTTACCGGTCCTGCCCCGCAGCAGCAGGGCCGACAGGATATTGCTCTGGGCATACATGCCTGCGGCGATATCGGCCACCGAGCAACCGGCCTTCGCCATACCTTCGGGTTCCGGTGTGCCGGTGACTGACAGAAAGCCGCTCTCGCTCTGGATCAGCAAGTCATAGGCTTTCTTGTCCTGCAGAGGACCGCCGTGACCATAGCCGGAGATGTCGCAGACGATCAGCCCGGGATACCGCTGGTGCAGCTCCTCGAATGAAAGCCCCATCCTGGCCGCGGCCCCTGGAGCCAGGTTCTGGACCAGTACATCCGCGTCTGCCAGCAATTGAAACAAGACCTCCAGCCCCTCGGACGATTTCAGGTCCAGGCTCAGGCTCTCCTTGGAACGGTTGGCCCACACGAAGTGCGAGGACATTCCCTTGACCCGATCATCGTACTGGCGTGCGAAATCTCCCGAACCCGGGCGTTCAACCTTGATCACCCGCGCGCCCTGCTCTGCCAGATGGCGGGTACACAAAGGAGCTGCGACCGCCTGCTCCAGAGATACGACGTTGACTCCCTCCAGGGGAAGGACTTCGCTATTGTTATGGTTCACTTACACATCCCGGTTTTCAGGTGTATCGCTGTAGGGCTCAGAACGATCGCGGCAGTCCCAACAAATGCTCGGCGACGTAGGAAAAAATCATGTTGGTGGATATTGGCGCCACCTGATAAAGGCGCGTCTCCCGGAACTTGCGTTCCACATCGTACTCGTTGGCAAACCCGAAACCACCGTGGGTCTGCAGGCACACGTTGGCAGCCTCCCAGGACGCCTCTGCCGCAAGGTATTTAGCCATGTTGGCGCTCGCCCCGGCCGGGTGGCCACCATCATATTCCTCACAGGCACGCCAGCGCATGAGGTCAGCCGCTTCAACATTAATATGAGCCTTGGCAATCGGGAACTGAACACCCTGGTTCTGCCCGATGGGGCGGCCAAACACTTCGCGGTCACCGGCGTACTGCCGTGCTTTTTCGATAAACCAGCGACCATCGCCGATACATTCCGCGGCAATCAGGGTGCGCTCGGCGTTGAGGCCATCAAGGATGTAACGAAACCCCTTGCCCTCTTCACCAATCAGGTTCTCGGCGGGAATTTCCAGGTTATCGAAGAAAAGCTCGTTGGTTTCGTGATTCACCATATTGGCGATTGGCTGCACCGTCAGGCCATTTCCGATGGCCTGGTGCAGATCCACGATAAAGATCGACATGCCCTCGGATTTTCGACGAACCTTGTCGAGCGGCGTGGTACGGGCCAGCAGGATCATCAGGTCGGAATGCTGTACCCTGGAAATCCACACCTTCTGGCCATTCACCACATAGTTATCGCCCTGGCGAACCGCCGTGGTCTTGATCTTGGTGGTGTCGGTGCCCGTCGTGGGCTCCGTCACGCCCATGGACTGCAGCCGCAACTCGCCAGCAGCGATTCTTGGCAGATACTTCCGCTTTTGTTCTTCACTGCCATTGCGCAATAACGTGAACATGTTGTACATCTGGCCATGAACGGTGCCGGAGTTACCACCCGCCCGATTCACTTCCTCCAGGATCACGGAGGCCTCTGCCAGGCCCAGGCCGGAACCGCCGTATTCCTCGGGAATCATCGCCGCCAGCCAACCGGCTTCCGTCATGGCGCTGACAAATTCTTCCGGAAAAGCTTTACGCTCGTCGACTCCACGCCAATAAGCCGCATCAAAGTTCTGACACAGCCCTCGCACGCCCTCTCGGATGTCTTCGTACTTCTGCAAGGCTGGGGTGATCATCGGTTATTCTCCTTGAATTCGATTTCGCCTTCGTGGGCCGGGCCGTCTTCATTGGCGGCCCATAACGCGGCCTTGCCATCGCCGACAATCCGTCCTTCAACATTGAAGGATTTGTTCAACGTAAGGGGTCGCAATCCCCGATACGACAGCCGTACCGGTGTCAGACCGGGATTTGCGTCGACAAAGGCCTGCACCATCAGCGTGGCAATCAACGGGCCATGGACCACCAGATCGGGATAACCCTCTTCCTCTGTGGCATAGGGTCTGTCGTAATGAATTCGATGACCATTAAAGGTCACTGCCGAATAGCGGAACAATAACAGCGGAGAAGGCGTTACCCGGTTGCTCCACTGGGCGTCGGGAACGGGCCTGTCCAGGGACAGTTTCGGGGCCGCCGGCGCCTTATAGACGATGTCCTGCTCCTCACTCAGGCACAGTTCCCCCTTCTGGTGGTAATCGTGCCGGACAGTCACAAAAAGCAGCTTCCCGGAACGTCCGTCTTTTTCATTAACCGAGTGAATAATCGATGAGCGCTCGGCGGGATGACCAATCGTCAGGGGTTTGTGAAATTCAACACGCCCACCGGCCCACATTCTGGTGTTACCCCCGGATTTCGGCAGAAATCGCCCCGGGGCGATGTGGCCATCATGGCCAGTGTCTGAGGGTGAAACGGGAATCTGGAAGAACGCCCAGTGCCACAGGGGGGCCAGCTCGTCCCCAACCACCGGCGCGGGCCGGTCCAGCATCGCGGCAATTCTGGCAGCCAGGGCCGAATCCAGGGCGTCCGTGCACGCTTCTCGCTTACCTATCCAATCTTCCGGAGCGTCTGACATCACACTTCCTCTATCAATACGTCTTCTAGTTTTTTGATGTTGGTAATAATGCCGATATACGAATGAGGATAGAATTCGATTTTGCTCAAGGGTGCGTTTGGTTTCCATGAACACCCCGGTGGTTTAGACTGTGAATCCCTTGGTTAGCTTGCTGTCGATATTTCATCATGCATTTTGACATTCCCGATTTACGCCTGTTTATTCACGTTGCAGAAGCCAACAGCCTGACCGGCGGGGCCCGCCGTGCCAGCCTGTCAACGGCTGCGGCAAGCATGCGCATCAAATCCCTTGAAGGACAGCTGGGCAGCCGATTGTTCTACCGCGACAGCCAGGGTGTTGAGCTCACGCCGGCAGGCCACGACCTGCTGGTTCATGCACGAGCCATCATGCGGCAGGTTGACTACATCAAGGACGAGTTTTCCCAATATGCGGAAGGCGAGTCGGGGCATTTGCGGATTTTTGCCAACACAACAGCAGTGAGCGACTTCATGCCCGATGTCCTGGCGCGTTTCCTGGCGACCCGTCCGGGGGTGACCGTGGATCTGCAGGAGCGACTGACCCACGATATCGTTCGCGGCGTGATCGACGGCTCGACCGATCTGGGCGTCGTTGCCGGCCCGGTGAAGTCCAACAAAAAGCTTGAGATCATCCCCTTCAGCGTCGACCGCCTTGTGGTTGTAACGCCAAAAGGTCACGAACTGGCCGCACGCAGGACCATCACGTTTCGGGAAACCCTTGACTACCCTCACATCGGTTTGCGTGAGGGCAGCACCTTATTCAATTTCCTTAAAGAACAGGCCAGCGAGACCGGCTCGACCCTGCAAATGCGCATTCAGGTGTTCGGCTTCGAATCCGCCTGTCGGATGGTCAGCCGCGGGGTGGGCATCGGCATCCTGCCTCGCTCCATCGCGCACCGATACGCCGACTTCCTCGACATATCCACCATTGATCTGGAAGACGACTGGGCGGAGCGAGAACGCAGCCTGATCGTCCGCGAACTGGATGCCTTGCCAAAGTGCGGCAAGGAATTGGTAGAGGAGATCCGTTCGCAAATCAGCCTCACGACGACACCCTGACAACCATCACGGGCTTTATCTCCATTAACAGCCGGCTTTCTTCAGGATCAACATATCTGAAACGCCGTCCTGAACCACCTCATCGTGCTCATCCACAAGTTGCAGCCGCCGATTGACCCGGCCCACACGTGCACTTGTACCCTGCTCGAAATCGAGGATGGTCAGCCGAAGCCTCAAAGTTGTACCGACTGTGATCGGCTTGAGGAACTTCCACTCACTGATGGACATCATGGCAACCGCCGACTTCTCGAAGATTCCCAGGGTGTGCATCATTCCCGTCGCTATCGCGATGCCATAGGCCCCATGCACCAGACGCTCGCCAAAACGGGTTTTACTGGCGAAGTGTTGATCACAATGTATTGGATTCCAGTCGCCGGAAAGCATCGAAAAGAATGTCATATCTGTTTCGGTGACGGTCCTTCCCGTGCTTTCGAAGGCTTCGCCCTGCTTGAGGTCTTCAAAGTAAAGACTGTGATCCATTGTCAGTTCCTCAGGGCCCTGCGGCCCATTGTATTTTTGTGTAATCAACCGCGCTCGGCGGCCATTGCCCTGAGCTTAGCCCGCTGAATCTTGGTGCCATTAGCGCTTTCGGTGACAGGAAAGGCATCCAGGAACCAGACTCGTTCCGGCACTTTGAATGGGGCGATACTTTTCCTCAGCCAGGCACGGACCCTGTCAGCATCCATGCCGGCATCGGGCTCGGCAATGACAAACGCGACACAGGTCGATTTGCCATCCACATCGGCGCCGATCACCTGAACTTCGGCAACACCCGGGCAATCCCTTAAAACATCCTCGATTTCCGCCGGATTCACCAGAAAGCCACTGAGGCGGATCGCATCGCCGGCCCGGGTCTGATAGACGAAAGAGCCATCGCGGCGCAGGTAGCCGATATCCCCGGTTGAGAAAAAGCCATCCTGGTCAACGACCTCAGCCGTGGCTTCCGGGTTGTTAAAATAGCCGGCAAAGTTACCGCCAGCACAAATTTCAAGCACACCGCTCTGGTCCGCCTCCAATAACGCCCCTGACTCGGTATCGCGAACCCGCAACTGCGCTTCGGGGTCTGAAGGAAAACCGCCGCCCTGAGATCGCTCCGGTATCTTGCCCTGGACAGACTGGATCGAGAACAGGGCCTGTACCTCACTGGAGCCATACACGCCCGCCAGCGGTATGCCCTGGGCGTCTGCGGCCCTGACAAGGCCCTCGGCACCGGTCTGGAACGCAGCAAAACCACACACCCTGAGACTGGCCAGCCTGAAACCTTCCGGCATCGCCCGAAGGATGCGCCAATACATCTCGTCACTGCCAAACAGGTGGGTCAACTGATGCTTTCGGATAAGCTCTATCGCCGGCTCGGCATCAAATGTCTCCATGACCACGACGGGCGTGCCTGCCGCCAGTGCGGTAATCACCGGCACCAGCCCGAAGGTGCCGCAGAAGGGCAGCGGCGCCAGCAGGCCCGCGCCAGGCTGATCAAAACGGAACGCCCGGGCCACGTAGTCGGCGTGGCTGGCGAGGGAGCGCTGGGTATGCACCACCAATTTTGGCAGTTTTGTGGTACCCGAGGTGGTGAACAGAATGGCCAGATCGTTCTCACAAGCATTGTCCGCCACATCGGGCGCATCGGTGACATCCAGATCCGGGAATGGCAATACGGCACACCCAGCCAATTCTGGCATCTCCGCAGCCGGCTCAAGAACCGCGATGGCTTTAAGATCCGGCACGGTGTCCGGCTCAAGATCTTCCAGCAGAGCCTGAAAATCGATCTTCCGGAAGCGGGGTTGCAAGATCAGCAGGCGGGCGCCCGATGCAGACAGGATGTGCTGCAGTTCCGCCGTGCGATAACGGGTGTTCACCGCCACCAGTACAGCGCCGATACGGGATAACCCCAGCATCAGCGCGAGCCACTCCGGCCGGTTGACAAGCCATACGGCCACCCGGTCACCGTGCCCGACCCCCTGCCCTCGTAGCCAGTCAGCCGCTGAGCGTGCCATCCGATCCAGCTCGGCATAGCTGATGTGACGATCATCCGAAATGAGCGCGCAGTCGCCCGGTGCCTGTTCCAGGTGCCTTGCCACCAATGCGGCCAGGGTCAGCTTGCCGGACATCAGTAAAGCTCCATCAATTTCTTGTTGTCGCTCAGCTCGGTTGGCTCGCCTTCCCACGTCATCTGCCCGGATTTCATCACCACGACCCGATCGGAGATTTTCAGAGCCTCCTTGACGTTTTGCTCCACCAGCAGGATCGACATCCCGGTTTTCTTCTGCAGTTCACGGATCGGGCCACAAAGATCCTGGAAAAGCTTTGGCGCCAGGCCGATAGAGGGCTCGTCCATCAGCAGGCAGCGAGGACGACTGAGCAGTGCCCGGCCAATGGAGACCATCTGCTGCTGACCACCCGAGAGATTGCCCGCCCGGGTCTGGTAGAACTTTTTCATCACCGGCAAAATCGACAGCACCCAATCGATTCGTTCCGCGCGCTCTTTTTCAGGAACACCGGCAGCCCACATGCCCAGGCTCATGGTTTCCTCCACGGTCATACCAGGAAAAACACCACGGCCTTCAGGTACCATCGACATGCCGGCCATGGACATAGCCCGGGGCTCTGTGACCGCGGCCTTACCATTGAAAAGAATTCGGCCACCTTCGTGGGGCACCAGGCCAAAAATGGACTTCAATAAAGTGGATTTGCCCGCACCGTTGTGACCGATCAGGCACAGCACTTCATTGTCATTAACGTGAACATTGATATCCGTCAGCACGGGCCGGCCACCATAACCGACCACCAGATTCTCAACCTCGAGTATTTTGTCCGTCATGGTTATCGCTCCCCGAAGTAAATAGCCGCCAGGGCCGGGTCGTTCAGGATGGTTTCCGGCTCGCCATCAGCCAGCAGTTTGCCTTGATCGAGAAAAGCAATGCGATCAGAAATATTCACCACAATATCCAGGTTGTGCTCGATAATGCAGACGGTAATACCCTCTTTTACTTCCTCTCGGAGCAGTTGCAGGAACAGGTTATAGGAGTTGGGATCAAACCCGGACGCAGGCTCATCCAGCAGCCACAGGCGGGAGTCCGTCGCCATGATACGGGCGAGACTCAGGAACTTGCGCTCCGCGTAGGCAAGATCAAGCGCACGGGTGTGGCGCTTATCGATCAGCCCGGTTCTCTTGAGAATCTGGCTCACCTTGTCATATCGCCTGGCCTTGCAGGATTTTCCACCAGGTTGCCAGAGCCAGGATCCCGGCTCCATCACGGTCAGGACGTTTTCTTCCACCGTCATGTGGGTGAACAGCCGAAGATCCTGGAAGGTCCTGGCGATACCTTGCCTGGCAATTTTCCAGGGCGCCTTGCCAATCAACGATTCACCCTGCCAGCGCACGTTGCCTTTTGAGGGCTGAATATGCCCCGTGATCATATTAAACAACGTCGTTTTACCCGCTCCGTTTGGGCCGACCAGGGTAGTAATGATACCCGCCCGCAGGTTCAGGGAGACATCATCAATGGCTTGCAGGCCACCAAAACTCTTGCTCAGGTTACCGATCTCCAGCAACACCTCCTGATCATCAGTAGATCCTGCATAGAGGGAGCCGGGAACAGGACTTGTCATGTCCTGAGTTATTGTCAACTGCTCACTCATTTGCTACCTCCCGGTTGTGAGCTCACAATCCCGCCAGGGCGGAAAATCATCAGCAACACCATGGCCAGTCCGTACACGATTTGCTGAATGGAACCGATTTCGGTCTGGGGCAGGAATGACAGGTAAGTCAGGGCACTGGGCAAGAGCATCAGCAACGCAGCGCCTAACAGCGGGCCCAATATCGTGGCGGTGCCTCCGATGATAACCATTGCCATCACCAGTACCGATGTATCGAGCATGAAGCTCTGAACATTGATAAAGCTCATATAAAAGGCGTAGAGCCCGCCGGCAACCGCGGCCAGCGAAGAAGACAACACAACGGAGAGCGTCTTGATCACCGTTATGTTCTTGCCAGATGCCAATGCGGCCGATTCACTGTCCCGTATTGCTTTGAGGCTTCGGCCGAAGCTGGTGTGTACCAGAGTTCGGATAATGACAATAATAATCAGCAGGCAGATCAGTGACATCAGCAGGAACTGCCAGGGTTTGTAAACCGGATAGCCAAACAGTTCCACAGCGGGAATCCCGATTACGCCGCCAATACCCCCGGTGAAACTCTTCCACTCAGAGAACAGGGTAACTGCCAGCACCTGCAGTCCCAGAGAGGCCGCCACGAAATATTCGCCTCGTACCCTTAGAGCGGGTAGCGCCAGCAACAGAGACGTTATAGCAGCAGCACCCATGGCCACGGGTATGGCCACAAAAAACTCCGGGGTGACATTCATCGCCACCAGGGCTGCGGTATAGCCACCAATTCCAAAGAACACTGCATGTGCCAGAGAGAAGATACCGGCGTAGCCGATAACAAAATTCAGTGTGGTCGAGAGGATCGCGTAAACCGAGATCAGGACCAGCAAGTTCAGTATATAAGCTGTCATGTCAGCGCCTCACGAAACCGTCGCCCGCCCAAAGAAACCGGACGGTTTGAAGATGATGAAGAAGAACAGGATCGCGAAGGTAATCGCCTCGCTCCACTGGGTGCCCAGCTTCCACAACGCCAGGTTCTCCGCCACCCCGATCAGTAGGCCGGCACAGGCCGCGCCACGGAGACTACCAATACCACCGACAATGGTCGCGGCCAGGCTGATCAGCATGACATGGTGTCCGACCGCTGGATTGATACCGGTACCAGCGGCGGTGAAGATGGCGCCAGGCACCACCAAGAGAGAGCCAAGGGCAAAGGCGTAAGTGGACAGCCTGCGGGGGCTGAGCCCGAACACCCGCACCAGTTCCGGATTCTCACTCAGAGCTCGCAACCCCTTACCCACAAAAGTGCGGGTCAGGAAGAAGTGCAGCACCACGAAGCAGATAATGGCGCACACAATGGCCAGTCCGTTCAGCGGCGAAAGGTAAAGCCCTGGCACGACCTCCACAGCATTGCTCAGGGGCGTGGCAACAGACATGAAGCCCCGGCCAAACACACTGCCCAGCAGATTTTGCACCACAATACCGATGCCGAAGGAGGCCACGAAAACGGTGAAGAATGACCCTTCGTGACGCTGAATCGGCGCGTACATGAAGCGATCCAGCAGCACACCGAACACCACCGCGCTGATGGCCGCCACCGCGACCGCAATAGTCCAGTGCAGACCCAGCCCAACCAATGCGAAGTGGAACAGGTAGGCCGCGATTGCAAACGTGGCGCCATGGGCAAAATGGAATATCTTGGTAGAACCGAAGATCAGCGAAAACCCGGCTGCCGTGAGGGCGTAGATCGCCCCCACCTGCAAACCGTTTGCAAGGAGTTGCAGAAACAGCATGACAGCCCCTTACTCCGCAGCCTTGACAGAGACCACCTTGCCACTGCCGGAACCGTCCACCTCAAGTACCTGGATCGGTGCCAGCAGGGTGCCATTCTCCTGGAAGGAAACCTCGCCACCGACCAGTTTGAAAGTGTCCGTGGCCTTACGCTGAGCCAACAGATTGGCGCCTGTAATGGCTTTGTCCTGCGTCTCCAGGGCTTGAGCAAGCAGTGCAAATAGCCTGACGGCGTTGTAGTAGTTGGCAATGTAGGAAGTCGGATTTTTGTTATATTTTGCCCGGTAATCGTCTACAAAACGCTTGGTGACCGGATCTTCGGAGTCCCAGTCTATGCTCTGGGTGGTAAACAAGGCCCCCTGGGCTTCTTTCAACTGTTGCAGCTCAGGAACAGAAAACGCCGAGTAACTGGCAATCTGCGCCTCTACACCATTATCACGTAACTGTTTCACAATCTGCAGTTGCTGGGAACCGTAGGAAGCCACATAGACTACATCCGGATTGCCACTGCGAACCCTTGCAGCTACCCCGCTAAACTGCTGGGCTGAAGCAGGAACGGAATGGGACTCCACCAGTTTGGCGCCCAGTGAGGGCAAGATTTTCTCCAGCTCATTGAGAATCGACTCCCCAAGCGGGTCATCAACGTACACCAGGGTAAACCGCTTATGGCCCAGGTCGTTCACTGCGTATCTCGCCAACGCCCCTACTTCGTTGTTCGCCAGCGGAATAACGTTCCAGAAGTAGTCGCCCAGTTCCGCCAGATCAGGACCGACGCCACCGCCGTTTACCGCCACCGTCTGGCTGCGCTGGGCCAGCGTGGAAATGGCCTTGGAGACCCCGGTGAAGGCCGACAGCACGTAGGGAACACCCTCAACGTTAACCAGCTTGTTCATCGCAACAACGCCCTGCTGGGGCAAAGCCTGACTGTCTTCGTAAAGAATATTCAGTTGGCCTGACAGCATGCCGTCTTCGTTGACGTGCCTGGCCGCCAGGTCCGCGCCCGACATGAATATGTCACCGTAGGTGGCATTGGGTCCGCTGAGTGGAAAGACCGCGCCAATATTGATGTCATCCGCCTGAACGGATGCACCAGAAGCAAGCCCTATGGCGAGTGCAAAGGAAGAGAGTGTCTTACGTAACATAAGCTGTCCTCGGTATTGTTGTTGTCCAGTTCCAACCTAACACCGATTCAGCAGCGCACAATTTGGCATTTATTAAGACCCCGTTAAGGCATTATGAATATGGTCCAGGCCTCAGTACCTGCGCTTTCGGTTACTCTTGTCTGGGTCAGGCATAAAAGGAGCAGAACCATGAACTACCGCCGACTTGGAAACACTGGCATGAACGTCTCTCGCCTTTGCCTCGGTACCATGACCTACGGCTCGCCAAAATGGCGCGAGTGGGTGCTGGATGAACAGGCCAGCCGGCCATTCATAAAGCAGGCACTGGACGCCGGCATCAACTTTTTTGATACCGCCGACATATATTCGCTGGGGGAGTCGGAGCGCGTTGTCGGCAAGGCCCTGCTGGATTACGCGCCGCGTGAGGATGTGGTCATTGCCACCAAGGTGTTCAACCCGATGGGTGAAGGCCCCAATAACAGGGGCCTTTCAAGAAAACACATCATGGCCGCCATCGACAGTTCCCTGCAGCGGCTGGGAACCGACCATGTCGATCTTTATCAGATCCATCGCTGGGACTATCACACACCCATCGAGGAAACCATGGAGGCGCTTCACGACGTGGTGAAGGCCGGCAAGGTGCGTTACCTCGGCGCATCGTCCATGTTTGCCTGGCAATTTGCCAAAGCCCAGTTCACCGCCGAAAAACATGGCTGGACCCGCTTTGTGAGCATGCAGCCGATGTACAACCTGATCTATCGGGAAGAAGAACGGGAGATGATCCCCCAGTGTGCCGACCAGGGCATCGGCGTGATTCCGTGGAGCCCCCTGGCCCGGGGTATCCTGGCCGGAAAAACCATCCAGGGCGAAGGTGGCGAGACCGCCCGCGCGCGCACGGACGAAAATACCCGCAAATGGCGCCTCGGTAGTGACATTGATCAGCCTGTTATCACAGCCCTCCGGGAAGTGGCCGACAATCGAGGAACATCGATGGCGCAAGTGGCCCTGGCATGGGTATTGTCCAACCCTGTGGTCACCGCCCCCATCATCGGGGCCAGCAAGCCGGGCCACATTGAAGAGGCGCTGGCCGCGCTGGCCCTGGAGCTCAGCAACGATGAAATAGCCAAACTGGAGACCCACTATGTGCCTCATAAGGTGGCTGGACACCGCTGAATAGCAGCAAAAAGGCGGGACCTTCGGCTTCCGGTCGCCAACCGTCAGAATGGCAGGGTCAATACCGCACAAACCAGACTGCACACAACCAGTGCCGCCAGCGAGAACTTCCGGCTCCAACCGTAGGAGGCGGTGCGGGCGTTGTAGCCCGTGCAACGTTCCAACAACAGAGCATTGGCGGAATAGGGGGTGCCGGCGATGGTAATCCCCCATCCGGTGATCATGCCCAGCCCCAATCCCAGCAACCCGTACTCCGGCCAGATAGGCCCGAGAATACTTCCCGACAGAGTGCCGGAGATAATCGGATTAATGCCGACCGCGCCGCCGATGAAAAACAGCCAGGGTACCGCCATGGCCACCAACGGATAGGCCCAGATGGCGAGACTGAAATCCACGCCCAGCCAGCTCAGGGCAAACGTGCCGATGACGCCACCCAGAAAAGACGAGCCACCCATAATCACCAGTTCATTATTCACGCCCGCCAGTGAGGGCAATGCCACCACACCATCGACGACCCGACGATAGGACAGACCCACCAGCACTGCGGTCAGACAACTCAGAGTCACTGACAGGGAATAGACCAGCCCCACCTTCGCGCTAAGCACGAAGGCCCCGACGCAGATCAGGGCAATGATGGCCACGAATCTCAGCCAGGGAAACAGGGCGGATGGCTCGCCCTCCGGCGCTACCGCCAACTCCGCTCGGGGTGGCTCCTCTTCCCTTGCCAGCGCGCCTGCCACCAGATAAAGAATGGCAATGGGCAAGCCCACGGCGATCAGTTTCCAGCTCGACAGATCCGGTAAAAAGGTGACGGTCATGACAATGGAGATAGACAGCGGCGAGGCCATGGGCGACGCACCGAAGCCACGCACCACCGCACGCGCGGCATTACGCGCCAGGGAGCTGTCACCCTGCTCCTTCACCTGAACGCCAATCATGGTTGCCACCACGCCAACCGACCCGAAGTTTAAGGGAATGGACAGCAAAGCCGTGCCAAACGTCATGCCCAGGTAGCGGAAAAGCGATTGCCCGGCAAACAGGCTACGAGATATGGCTTTCAGGTCTTTGGATTGGCTCAGCACCGATGACAGCAGCATCACGGTGATAATCAACGCACCGATGCGCGCCATATTACCTGCGGCTTTAGGTAAAGCCGCAGGTTCATACTGCAGGGCCAGCACGGTGAACACCAGGATCAGGGAGAACAGAACCCGCCCCACTGTCCTCAGATTGCTCCAGCCCAGAACAATCGACAGACAGGCGAAAACGGTCGCCGCGGCCGCATTACCCGGAACGAAGGTCACTATCCCGCTAAAAAGAGCCAGATAGGCAAGAGCGGAGCGGGATCGGCTGTAACTGTCCGGATGGTTCATCACTGGCGTTCAGGCTGGTGGTAACAGTCGGGCCCCGGTGAGCGCCTGCACGCTCTCAAAGGTGTTGTCTCCAAACAACTCAACCAACTGCAGCCCGTTCTCTGTCACGTCAATAACGGCCAGATCCGTGAAAATACGGCGCACGACACCAGTGCCGGTCAATGGGTAGGTACACTCATCCAGAATTTTGGGTTCATTATCGCGGGTGGTATGACGCATCACCACAAACAATTTTCTGGCACCCACCGCGAGATCCATTGCACCGCCAACGGCCGGCGGGAATTTGTCATTGTCTGTCGCCCAGTTGGCAATATCCCCGTTTGAGGACACCTGGAAAGCACCCAGTACGGCTATGTCCAGATGACCACCACGCATCATTGCAAACGATTCAGCGTTGTCGAAATAGCAGCCTCCCGGCAGCAGTGTGACGTATTGCTTGCCCGCATTGATCAGGTTGGGATTCTCCTCACCCGGAGCAGGTGCCGGGCCGACACCCAGGATACCGTTTTCACTGTGGTAGATGACCTGCTTGTCGGCGGACACATGGTTTGCCACCTTTGTGGGCATCCCGATTCCAAGATTGACGTAGGCGCCATCCGGAATATCCTGGGCGACACGACGGGCCATTTCGTCGGGGTTAAGCCGCAACATGACACGCCTCCCCTGCTACCACCCGATCAACAAAGATACCAGGCGTTATGACATGTTCGGGATGCAGTTCACCGACGCCAACGATGGCGCCAACCTCAGCAATGGTCGTTTCCGCGGCGGTCGCCATCATGGGATTAAAGTTCCTTCCCGCAGTGTTGTAGGTCAGATTTCCCCACATGTCCGCACATTCTGCCTTTACCAGCGCAAAGTCGGCGTACAGCGGCATTTCAAGAACATACCCTTTGCCATCAATGACCCGGGTTTCCTTCCCGTCTGCCAGCCTGGTGCCATAGCCGGTGGGCGTATAGAAACCGCCAATTCCCGCGCCGGCAATCCGGATACGCTCACTCAGCGTTCCCTGCGGTACCAGTTCCAGTTCCACCGAGCCTTCCTCAAAGCGTTTCTCAAACCATATTGAGCCGGCCGAACGCGGGAAAGAGCAGACGATCTTTTTTACCAGACCATCCCGGAGCAGCGACGCAATACCTTCCTCAGCCACCCCGGCGTTGTTGGAGATCACCGTCAGGTCCCTGGCGCCATGCCGGCGCAATGCTTCAATGAGTTGTAGAGGGATTCCCGAACTTCCGAAGCCGCCTATCATGACCCTGGCACCATCGGGTATATCAGCTACGGCCTCTCTGACCGTATTCACTCGTTTATCAATCACAGCGCATCACCCAGTTTTCAAGGTTAAAATCAGCCGCGAATCACCGCTGCGGAAGAGGGGTTGAGAAATCGCTTACCCATATACATCAGCGCAATCAGACCCAGACCGATGAGGTCGGAAACCAGCTCCGGGTATATCATCAATCCTCCCGCCATGAGCGCCAGCGCCCGGAGTGGAAAGCCGATAATACCAACACGGTACAGGTACCCCTCCATCGCGGAAGCCATAAGCCATATGGCTGTGATCGCCGTTACAGTCGACCAGAGAATGTTGGAAAGCTCACCCTGAAGTATCAGTGACGGATTCAGGACAAACAGGAACGGCAGAATGAACAGGACACCACCCAGTCGCATGGCATAGAGGCCGGTTTTTGCAGCATTTGAGCCAGCCACGCCGGCGGCAGTGATGGCCGCCAGAGAAACCGGTGGTGTGATATAGGACAGCATCCCCCAATACAGAATGAACAGATGGCTCGCCAGGGGGTTCAGGCCGGCATCAACCAGCGCCGGGGCCAGCAGGATGGACAGGAAAATGTAGCAGGCACTGACGGTCATGCCCATGCCGAGAACAAAGCTGGTCACCGCACCCGCCGCCAGCATCAGAGGGATACTGCCATCTGCGTATAGCAACAGCTCGCGGGAGAAAGCGCCGGCGACACCGGTGTAGGATAGCCCGCCCACGACCAGGCCGATACCCGCCAGGACCGCTACCAGATTCGACACATTGGTCGTAAGGTCTGCGATAAATGCCCGCGCCCGACGAACGTTCAGACGATACTTGCGTTTGAACAGGCCAACAACGAGCAACACCACCGACGCGTAATAGGGAGCATAAGCCTCCAAGCGCATAACAAGCAGCATGTAAATCAACATGACCAGGGCCAGGAGATATGGCCACCCTTCCTTCAGGGTCTCCTTGAGAGAGGGAATCTCGGAGTCCGGCAGTCCCTCCAGACCACGGCGAGCGGCATAATTGTCCACTTGGAACAACAGCGCCAGATAGAACAGCAGCGCCGGCAAGAAGGCTGCTATCATGATCTCGGCGTACGGAACACCCAGAAATGAAGCCATGATAAACGCCACCGCCCCCATCACCGGTGGCATCAGGGTACCGCCGGTTGAGGCGCATGCCTCGACAGCACCTGCGTAATGGGCCGGGTAGCCTGATTTCTTCATGGTCGGGATCGTAATCGGCCCGGTGGTCAGGATGTTCGAAATCACACTACCAGAGAGGCTGCCCAGAATACCGCTGGACAAGACAGACACCTTCGCAGGCCCACCCCGGCTTCGCCCCATCAGAGCGGTGGCAAACTTCATGAAAAAATCGCCGCCACCGGTAATCGTCAACGCGGCACCAAACACCACAAACCCGATAACCAGTTGCGCGACCACCTGCATGGGGATACCGATGATGCTCTCAACGCCAATGACATGGGCCCGAATAAGCTCCGGTAATTCGTATTGGTTCCCCCAAAGGAATCCCGGCATGCTGTCGGCATAAAGAGGATAGGTCCCGAAGAACAGCGATACGGCCAGCAACGGCCACCCCCCGCAACGACGCACACCTTCAAGCACCAGTACCAGCAGAATGCCGGAGAGTATCGTAGCTTCCACAGGCGCAAAATACTCCCACCCCATGTTGATCATGGTCAGGCCGTGGTAGCCCAGATAGCCACAGCAGACGAGTGCCAATCCGGCAAGTACCCAGTCATACCAGGAAATCCGATTGCGTGCACCGGACCAGGCCGGAAAGCACAAAAATGCAGCAGCCAGAAATATTCCGATAAGGTAATAAAGGTAGGAGTTTCCCAACGGTTGAAACCCCAGGAGCTCAAGGTTAAAAGTCTGGTTGATTGCCATGAGCAACCCGAGAGACCCAAGAGCCAGGACAGTCCAATAGCCGGTTCCACGCAGACGTCCTTTGTCGGAGTTTTGGAGTTCAGGGGAAGTGTTCGGGGTATCAGCACCCTGCGGAGAAGTCATTTTGGGAAGTGCTCCTGAATTAAAATACTGAGCGACGGTACCTGCCTGCAGGTTACCGCCGCTCCAGTCATTACCATTAAACGATCAGAGTGCTCCAAGTGCTTTCTGGCGATGCTTTTCCCAGCTCTTGGCAAACTCTTCGTCGCTCTTGCCTTCGGCTTCGGCAACAGCCTTCGGCCAGGCTTCCAGCAGCGCATTCAGGCGTGCAGTGCGGGCATCATTCCAAGCTTGATGTTCTTCAGTCCAAATACCTTTTTCTTTAAGGTACCGGATGGCGCCCTCGTGGAACGGTACATCAATAGCTGGCACCCCTGACCTGGAAAGCTCCCAACGAGGCATTGCAGCGGTGGCATCCTTGTACATCGGATACGTTTGATCCAGTGCCTTGAGCATGTTGTATGCAGCATCGGCATCCATTTCGGCTTTCACAGCTATTACAGGATAGCGATAGGCCATTATGTTGACGGGATTTTCTTCGCTGATACCGGCGCCAATCGTTTCTTTAAACGGAGCAAAAAACGGAGCAACCTCACTGACCTTCGCCCAGGATTCTTTGTCACTGGGATCCATGTTGAGCCAGCGAATACCACGAGGAGATTCTGCCAGCTCATAGACATGGCTTGGCGTGGTCGTTGTACACGAGGCATCGGCTTCCCCACGGGCCAATGAGCTCATAGCACTGGCATAAGTCGGGAAGACCACCGCTTCTACATCGTCCTCTGTCAGACCGGCGAATGCCAAAAAGGCGTTACATTTAACGTTGATCGACGGGTTACCCGCTACGTAAGCAAAACGCTTTCCCTTGAGATCTTCCAAAGTCTCGATTCCGGCATCCTTGGCTGTAAAAATACCAATCGATGAAGGACGTCCCGCGAGGGCCCGCAAATTCTGCGGCCCCCACTGGCGAGTCGCAAAATCATATACACCTTCGGCCGCAAAGAAGGTTTCTGTTGCCAGGAAACCAACGGTTGCCCTGCCACTGAGCAGCGGCTGCAGTCGACCGATGGCGGAACCAGAAGGTTGAATACGGATACGGGTGCCATATTTCCTGCCAAACGCATCCGCAATCGCTGACGCTTCCGCATAACCGGCGGATCCGACATCATAGGAAGACCAGGTCATGGTATCCGGAAGCTTGGGATCTGCGGCATGGGCAAACGCACTTACGCCAAACACGAGAGCGGCGGAGCAGAGGGAGGCCGACAGCGGCCGCATGATATTTAGTGAACGAAAAACCATAGACATCTCCCGATGTTATTGTTGTTTCAATACAGGCCTGCCAACGCAAAAAAGCATCGACAGATGAACTGCCATAAAAAAAGTACATGCAGTTCGCACCAACCTAAACTTTCACCTGAGGGAGGTCAATGATTTCCCTATTCGCTAGTAAATCATTATTTTATCGGAAATATGCTTTTATTTTATAGCGTGCCGGAGCCTCTGACTTACCTGGAGTTTACCAACGCAAGATAAACAAAAGTCGTAACCAGCCCCCTTACCGACGGCTCCCGCCAATCAGTACATCAAGGAAGGCAAAAACAGGGAAATTTCCGGGAAGAACATCAGTAAGGCCAGCACAACGGCTTCCGCAGCCAGAAACCATAGTGTCCCCCGGACAATGGTTCCAAAGGGCACCGACGCCCCGACGCCCGCGCTCACCACAAAAAGGTTTAACCCGATGGGCGGAGTCAGCAAACCAATTTCAATGAACTTCACGACAAGCACGCCGAACCAGATTACGTCGATATCAAAGGCAATGACGAATGGCGCCAGAACTGGCAGCGTAACCAGCATCAATCCGATCGGATCGAGGAACATCCCCAAAACAATATAAAATACAGTGACAATAATAAGGAAAATCCATAACGCAACCGCATAGTTTTCTACCCAAATACCGATACTCATGGGTATTTGACTTAATGTCAGCATGCGACTGAACAACACGGCTCCGATGGCGATCAGGAAAATGGAGGCAGTGCTCTGGACGGTTTCAGCCACGGCTTCCTTCATGGCCGGCCAGCTGAAAGATCCCTGGACAGAGGAAGCGATCACGGCAATGAACGCACCAAAGGCGCCCGCCTCCGTGGCAGTTACCGTGCCGGTATACAATCCCCCGACCACGCCAGCCACAATGACGGGTAACGGCCAGGATTTCGCCAGTAACCGAAATTTCTCACGGGTGTCGAATACATCATCAGTGCGAGGAGCAAGGCCGGGGTTAAGACGGACCCGCACAATAACCAGCGTGGCGTACGCGACCATGGTCAACAGGCCCGGGAGGATGCCTGCCATCAGTAACTGGCCAACAGACGCCTCCATGAAAACAGCGTAAAGAACGAACGGAATGCTCGGCGGTATAAACGCCCCCAAAGTTCCGGAAGCCGCAACCACACCGGTCGCCAGCCCGGGATCGTACTTCGCACGCAACATTTCGGGAACCGCCAGGCGAGACATTGCCCCCGCCATTGCCACGCTCGAACCGCTGGCAGCAGCAAAGCCAGCACTGGACACATTGGTGGCAATCGCAAGACCGCCGGGCAGGAAACTCAGCCAGGCGCGACCGGCATCGTAGAGTGTACGGGTCAGCCCCGTGTGAAACGCTATGGCTCCCATAAGTATAAACATCGGGATCGCGGTGAGCGACCAGTGAGCAACAAACTGATAGGTCGTCGCTCCCATCAGCGAGAACGCTGCACCTTGCCCTCGAAGCCACCAAATTCCGGTAAAAGCAGCCAGGCCCAGCGCCACTCCAATAGGCAGCCGCAGGGCCAGCAGGAGCAACAACAAACCAATACAGAACAAACCAATGTCAACTGGACTCACAACGTCCCCTCCCGCTTCCTGAGCACAGTCGCCACAAACCGATACAACCAATACAGCGAAGCCAGCATGGCAAAGAATATTCCAGTCAATGCGAGCCAGCGCGACGGCCAGATGGACAACTCCACAACGATAGCGTCAACCGTTTCGCTCCGGTTCCAGCTGCGAACGGCCTGCAAATACAATCCGTAGGAAAAAATAGCGAAATAGACGGTGATGGCTAGCAAACCAATGCCATCAACAAATTGCCGGACCCTGCCCGTAAGGAACTGTGCGATCACATCAACACGAATATGGACATCGTCGACGGTGCAGGAAAAAATTCCGACAAAAACGCCGGCCACCATGTAGTAGTACGTCACTACCTCCATGGTTCCTGGAATGTGCAGCCCAAAACACACCCTGAGCAGCACCTCCGCAGTCACGTGCAACATCATCAAAACCGTCAGAACGCCAACCGCAACCGCCGCACTCTTACTGATCTTCTTCAACCAGGCACCCATACACGCCTCCATCACCGGACTTTGAGAATCACTTTGCCCACCGCATGTCGGCTAACCACACAGCCAATAGCGTGCTTGACGTCTTCAAGCTCAAATAGCTGGGGTTCCACCATATTGAGTTTGTCCTCCGCGGCACCATTGAAAAGCCAGCCCATCAGGGCACGGATGCGGGCAGAAAACTCATGACGACGATCCTTGGTGCCCCAACCGATATATTCGGAAAAATTCACACCATGCAAGCTGATGTTTTTCACCAGGAGCAGGTTCACCGGTGCTTGGGGGATTGTTCCACTGGCAAACCCCAGCGATAAGATGCCGCCCCCAACCGCAGTGCAACGAATCAGGCGTTCGAACGCCTCACCACCCACTGGATCAAATACCAGATCGACACCACGCCCTTTTGTTTCAGATCTGACGACATCAAGCAGATCCCGCTCACCGTAATGAATAAGCACATCAGCACCCGCCTGCCGCGCAGCGTCTAATTTGGCGTTGGAGCTGGCAGCCGCAAAAACCACGGCGCCTCTCAGTTTCGCCACCTGAACTGCGGCAAGTCCCAAGGCACCGCCCGCACCACAAATGAGTATGGTCTGGCCCTCACACAAACCACCCCGATCCAATGCCGTTGCAGCCGTACCGAAAGACAAAGGGACTCCGACCGCCCGGGACAGCGAAACGTTGTCGGGCACGTGGTAGACCGTTGTAGCGCTGGTAACCACCTCCTCGCTGTAGCCGCCGGAATCGACAATAGCCGCTACCCGATCACCTGGCCTGAAGGTTTCCACATCCGCGCCACACTCAGTGATTTCCCCTGATACCTCCGTGCCGGGAATAAACGGAAGCGACATTTTTCGCTGATAACGCCCGGCCAGCATCAGTGAGATGGCATAGCTCACGCTAGCGTAATGAACTTTGATTCGTACGCCCTCAGGCGTGATACCCGGCCGCTCGACATCTGTCAGTACCAGATCTTCAAAACCCGTCAACGCCTCACACACAACTGCTTTCATTTGGGCTCTCCCCGTCCATTCGCATTGGTCGTTACCGCCTGAAAGCAGGCCTTTGAGTGGAACAGGGAAGCGATGTCTGACTCGTCATACCCGGCCTCACGCAGGACAGCAGACGTGTGCTCCCCCAACGCGGGAGCCGGCTCAAGGTCCTCTGCACCAAGCTCTGCTCCCGGAAACCTGGGGAACGGAATCCGACCAAAAGCCCCGTGGCTGATGTGAGGCACGAGGTCCAGAAAATTAACCTGGGGGTCACCGAGAAACTCGACGTAGCTATTCAAAGGCCCACAAAGGACGCCGGCCTCATTAAGACGGTCAATCCAGTAGGCTCTGGAACGGGTAGCAAAAACATCCTCCAGAAGGCGATGGAGATCTGCCGCGTGACGCTGCCGGGATTCATTGTCAACAAACCGCGGATCCCGTTGCCATTCCGGATGCCCCAACACTTTGGCCAGGGCATAAAACATCTCGTTGCGTAGACAAACCACAGAAATGGCGCCATCTTCGGCTTCGAATGTGCCGGAAGGCACCGTGACATGAGCATTGCGTTGCCCGCCCTGCAGAAACGACTCCATTATGGGCATGGCCTGAAACGCTGCAGCCCCCGCCAGCAGGGAAAGATCAAGATGCCGCCCCTCACCGGTAAGTTTCTGCTGATACAAGGCGGACGCCAGCGCAAACCCGGCATAAAGTCCCGTGATCATATCGACGGCAAGCATTCCCACACGCTGCGGATCACCTTCTGCATTCGAGTTCATTACCGACATTCCGGTGACGGCCTGCAAAATGCTGTCAGAGCCGGGGCGTGCCGCGTAAGGCCCAGCTCTTCCAAAACCACTGATCGAACCCAATATCACCCCCGGGCGAAGATCCTTGAGCACCCCATAACCCAGCCCGATCTTGTCGATTACGCCCGGTCGGAAACTCTCCATGACCACATCGGACTGACTGGCAAGCCGCCGGAGAACCTCACCTCCCTCATCAGTCCGGGCATCCACACAAATTGAGCGCTTATTCCAGTTTGCCGAGAGACTCAACGTGCTGTGGCCATCTTTCCGGAGCCCCATCAAGCGCCCCCAGTCGCCTTGTGGTGGTTCTACTTTCAGCACGCTGGCACCCATCATTGCGAGCATCTGAGTTGCGTACGGACCTGCCAGCCCCTGGCTGATATCCAGAACGCGGACTCCCCGGAACGGCAGCAATTCAGGAGTTTTCTTATTCATCAACTGGTACACCTTGAGAAACGGGCCATTGGCCTTGAAACGTCTGGACCAATGGCCGTGGGAGTTGGGATCAGAATGCTTTGTCGTATATTTCACTTTTCAACAGAGCTGCGTATTGCTGCTCTGTGATATCGCGATCAGCCAACAGCTTTTCCCACTTCTCCAGGTTAGAAATGAAGTTCGCGACAATCTGCTCCGCATCGCGGACACCACGTCCAGAGGCCGTTGCCGCAGCCCGCTCTATCTGCGCTTTCATGAACGCCTGGCGCCTCCGTTTCATGTCATCGGACACCTCGATATACCGAATACCCTGACTACTGGCGGACTTACGAACCTCGGCCTCTTCCTGCTGGTACTCGAAGATCGTTTTTGCGACGCCCAATGGCGCTGCCTCTACAATCGCCTTCTGTTCCTCAGCCGTCAGTTCCTCCCAAACAGAAAGGCGTACGTTCAGCAACGAACCACCCAGGAAGGCTCCCATAGGCAGCTCCACAACACTGCTCGCGACCTCACTCAGTGACAGCGATTTCATCCAGCTGGTGGCGCCAATTACGCAATCAAGCTGGCTCCGCTCCATCGCCTCATATGACTCGCTGTTCGGGATGTTGACGGGGATGCCACCGATCTGGGTAACCCAGCGACCGATTTCCTCACCGGCCACCCGCATCCGCAGTCCGGCTGGATCGAAACCCGATGTGAATTCACTCTTGCACATCGCCTGGTATGGCGGTGTGGCATAGCTTGCGAGGAAACGCACATCATGCTCTTCAAACTCCTCAAGACACTGGGGGCACCCTGTCAGAACCGTATCGATACTGGCGGCAGTGGCGACAAGTGAGTTCTGGTTCCAGAACGACATGTCACTGATTGTGGTGTTTGCCGGAATGGCTGTCGGGTAATAGACCGTCACCAGGAACCCTCCATCAATCATGCCGTTACGGACTGCAGCCAGCATTTCCTTGCCGGAAGCTGCGGCACCGGAAGGAAAGAACTTAAACGCAAGACTGCCTCCGGAACGCTCCCCAATTTCGTCGAGAAAAGTGGCAATACCGGTACTGGTGGGATGTTGGGGCGGAAGGTAACTGCCATAGGTCAGGTCGCGCGCTGACGCGCTGGTAGCTGCAGTAATGCTGGTCAGCAGCACACAGGCAGCAATCAGGGATGTAAGACGGTTTGAGCGTTTTATTAGCATTGTAATTGTCTCCGAATTCTGGGAAGTATGACGCAATCATTTGCTTTTTGTTCGCTTTGCGCACACAATGTTCACAATGAGAACACGAAGAAGGTAAGGTTAAAATTTACACAGTGTCAAAATATTTTTTAGGAGTCGCACAATGACATCCACACGAGATAGCGAAAAAAGCCTTATGGTTCATTCTTTTAGCCGTGGGCTGAATGTCATAAAAACATTTGGGGAGAAAGCGTCGACACTGACACTGTCAGAGGTTGCCAGCAGAGCCTCCATCTCACGCGCCAGCGCTCGACGATTACTGCACACACTCTGCGACCAGGGCTACGCCCGCACTAACGGCAAACAGTTCTGGCTTACCCCCCGCATTCTCGATCTGGGATTTTCATACCTGTCGTCGATGGAAATCTGGTCGTTCGCCCAGGCTCACATGGAGGACCTGGTGCAGCTGGTCCACGAATCCTGCTCCATTGCCGTTCTTGACGGATACGACATTTACTACGTCATGCGGGTCCCGACGCGAAAACTGCTGAAGAGCACACTGAATGTCGGGTCATCGCTGCCGGCCCACGTGGTTTCCCTGGGGCGAATACAGCTCGCCGAGCTGCCGGACGAAGAGCTGGACCATTTCCTGGGCACCGCCAGTATTGAGCAATACACCCGGTTTACCGTCACGGACAGGGCGGAGTTGCGAAGGATTATTCGTGAAGACGGCGCCAAGGGCTGGTCCGTCGTCGATCGCGAACTGGAAGAGGGGATGTGTGGAATCTCGGTCCCTATTCACAACCGTTCAGGAAAAAGTATTGCCGCCATCAACATTACCCTTCCACCCAGCAAAGCGAAGGAACCAGGTGTACTGGAATACATGCGTGATCAGCTTCAGGTAACCGCAAACCGGATTCACAATGACCTGATCCGGCAGCCCTGAGGGTTACGTCACATTCAAGATATACCGAACCAGCATAGGTTCAATAAAAAATATGCTTTTCCATAAGAAGCACGAACTTGCTAACGTGAACGTTTGACAGCTCAAGCGTTTTCCGGAGAACACTATGGTCCCTGCAAAGCCTTCCATGCCGCTGATCGACGCCGTTACCTCCCGGCGCTCTATCAGGGGCTTCCTTCCTGAGCCTGTGCCCAGGGAAATTCTTGAGCATGTATTCGAGATAGCCCAGCAGACGCCTTCGAATTGCAACACACAACCCTGGAAGGCATTTGTCGCCTCCGGCGCAACGAAAGAGACCCTTTGCCGGAAATTTCTCGACCGCCAAAGAGATGGCGTGCCGGGCAACCCCGATTTCAGCTACGTTGCCCGCTTTGAGGGAGAGTACCGTGCACGCCAGGTTGAATGCGCCGTTGCCCTCTATAATGAAATGGGCATCGCCAGGGACGACAAGGAAGGACGGCTACGCGCCGTCAGACGGAACTTCGAGTTCTTTGACGCACCCCATATCGTCTTTCTGGGTATGGATCGGCAGTTCGGCTCGACCATTGCTCTCGATGTTGGCATGTATGCCCAGACACTGATGCTGACCATGCAGTCGTTCGGGATCAGCTCCTGTGCCATGGGAAGCATGCGCGCCTATCCGGACCTTGTGCGCGAAGCTTTTGATCTCGATGATCAGACGGGCATTCTGCTTGGCATCAGCTTTGGTTATGAAGACCCTGAGGTTGACGCAAACAGGACACGAACGACGCGGGAACTGATGCAAAATACCGTCACTTTTCGCGGGTAACCCGGAAAAACAACGGTGAGCACTATCGCTCTGAGCAGATCCCGTAACGCTGACATGACCCTGGTGAGCCGAAACCTGGCCACTGTGAGCCTGCTCACCATTTCAGTGTGCGCAGTTATCAGGGAGCTGTCCCGGACTCCGTGGCCCAGCCCGGTGGCGGGCGCCGCCCTACTATTGTTCGTGGTTCTGCAATGGCCCCGAATCAGCCTGACCTATCGGATATTTGCCATTCTCGCCCCGACACTTGCCACCGGTCTCTGGTTTGCAGGTATGATTGATGGAGTCGCGGTGGCGGCGGGCCTTGACCGTGCAGCCTTTTTTACCTTCTTCCTGACGTCCCTGGCGGTATTGCGTGAATCCGCCAGATCTTCGCCCCTGGTTCGTCGTTGTGGCAAGGTACTGGTCAACCAGCCTCCGGGACGCCGTTACCTGCTGATGTCCTTCGGGTCACATCTGTTCAGCGTGATGCTGAACATTGGCGCCCTCAATGTGCTGGGCACGATGATTCGTCGTGCGATACGGCCGTCGTCTGACCCGGAAACCCAGCGAATCGGGGGCATTCGCCAACGGCGTATGCTGACGGCCACCCTCCGGGGGTTCTGCGGCGTTCCCTTGTGGGCGCCGACGTCGGTCACCATGTTGCTGGTCCTGTCCGGCATCCCCGATCTGACCTGGGAACAATACGCTCCGCTGGGGTTACTCTGGACTCTATTGTTCATCCTTTGGGGTGCCATTCTCGACCGTTTCTCTTACCCCAGGCCAAAAACACATCGAGTCAGTGGCGGGGGGCTGGGCCAATTGGTCCCCCTGGTGTTCCTGGTGGCACTGATTCCCGGACTGGCCTATGTGCTGGCACAAATCACCGGCCTGCAGCTTTTTTCGGCTCTGCTCATGTGCGCGCCGGTTATCGGCCTTATCTGGATCTGGGTTCAGTACCGGGGGCTCAGGACCAGGGTGAAAGGCGGATTACTTCTGCGTCGGATGCGGCAGTCGTTCCCTGAAACCTTTACCAACCAACGCAATGAGGTCGTGCTGTTCACCTCGTCCGGTTTTATCGGGGTGATTCTGATCCCGCTGATCGACCCAGAAGCAGCCAGCGCCTTCCTGATCCAGGCGGATATTGGTAATGCCACCCTGATGGTCTGCATTTCACTGATCATGCTGACTTTTTCCTTTATCGGCATAAACGCCATCATCACCGTAACCCTGATGCTCGGAGCACTCCAGCAGATACCCGACCTGGATATCCCCCCACTGGTGCAGGCATCCGTCATCGCCATTACCTGGGCCGTTTTTGCGGGCGCGTCGCCTTTTACCGCATCACTGCGTTTTATTTCCAACTTCTCTGGTGTCTCACCATTACGGTTTGGCATCGAATGGAATGGATGGTTCAGCGTCAGCGCGCTGGCCATCATGTACATCACCCTCTATGCATGGCTTTAATCCGGCATGGACACAACACAGGAGTAATCTCCCATGGGCCTTCCTGACAACATCAGGGATCATCTGACACTGCCAGTCCTTTGCTCTCCCATGTTCATCATCTCCAATCCAAAAATGGTGATCGAGCAGTGTAAAAGCGGCGTTATAGGATCCTTCCCGGCGCTGAATGCGCGTCCGGCGGAAAAGCTGGATGAGTGGTTAACGGAAATCGATGAGGAACTGGCCGCGTACAAAGCCGCCAACCCCGACGTCAGAGTGGCCCCTTACGCGGTCAACCAGATTGCCCACCCCACCAATGACCGACTGGAGCACGACACACAAGTATGCGTGAAGCACAAAGTGCCCATTATTATCACCAGTCTCCAGGCCAACCCGATGGTCATTGAGGCCGTTCACAGTTATGGCGGTCTGGTTTTCCACGATGTCACCAATATCCGCCACGCCAGGAAGGCCCTGAGCATGGGGGTGGACGGCCTGATCCTGGTGACAGCCGGGGCGGGCGGGCATGCCGGCACACTCAGCCCGTTTGCATTGCTTTCGGAAATCCGCTCGTTCTTCGATGGTCCGGTGATACTCGGCGGCGCCATCACCAAGGGCAACCATGTACTCAGCGCCGAGGTCATGGGTGCGGACATGGCCTACTTGGGCACGCGTTTCATTGCGACCGAAGAGGCCAATGCCGACCAGTCCTACAAGGACATGATCCTGCAATCATCTGCATCCGATATTGTCTATACCAACCTCTTTACCGGGGTGCATGGCAACTACCTTCGCGGCAGTATAGAGAAGGCGGGGCTGGACCCGGACAATCTGCCCACATCCGACAAAAGCAAGATGAGCTTTGGTGGAGGCAGTAGCAAGAGTAAAGCCTGGAAGGATATATGGGGTGCGGGCCAGGGGGTTGGCGGGATTACTCAACTAACATCGGTCGCTGACACGGTGGCCAGATTGCGTGATGAATACGAATCGGCCAAAGCACAAGTAGCCGAAAAACAATAAGCAGCTGGTTTGTCAGATTACGCCTGTGGCTAATCCGACACCGAAAATAAAGATCGGGGCGATCCACGCCCCCTGTTTTTGTAGTGGTGCAAGCTCAGGATCGCGTGAAGTTGCCGTCGCGGCGCTCTGTGACAGCCGCCATTCCTTCTTTATGATCGGTGGTTTTGGCTAACCAGACCTGCTCGGCAAACTCATGTTCCAGCCGGTGCCTGAGTTCCTCCACCAGGCCATGTCGAAGCGTCGCCCGGGTGGACTCCACCGCAAGGGGGGCACACTGTGCGATTTCAGCCGCCAACGCGATGGCCTGCGCCCGCACCTGATCAGCGGGGACCAGCATGTCGGCCAGGCCATACTCCAGCGCCTCTTCACCCTTGATCCGACGCCCCGTCAACAGCATCAGGTTGGCCCGCTGCTGACCGATCAGCCGGGGCAACATCAGGCTGATTCCAAAGCCCGGATGAATTCCGAGTTTAACGAAATTGGCCGCAAATCGTGCCTCCGGGCAAACCACTCGGAAATCAGGAACCAGAGAGAGCCCCAGGCCGCCACCAATTGCGGCACCATGAATGGCACCAACCACCGGCTTTGCGCAGGCATACAGGCGCGCCGCAGCTTTATACAGAGTAATCGCACTGTTGTCTGACTCCGTTTTGAACAGATCACTCCCGTTTGACGAAAAGTCGGCCCCCGCGCAGAACGCTTTGCCCTGGGCCGCCAGCACGATTGCACGGCAGTGGCTGTCCTGTTCCAGAGACTCAAAACACTCCGCAATCTGCTCTATGAGGCGAACGTCAAAGAAATTAAGAGGTGGCCGGCGGATTTCGACCACAACTACGTGCCCGTGCCATTCAATCGCAACATCATCAAACGATTTCATTGGTTCTCCCTTGCTCCTAACGGGATACGATATCCCAGACCTGTGGCGCCCCGGCATCGGCATGGCCCAATTCACCGGCCACACTCATACCCAGGCGTTCGGACCAGTAAAATTCCGATCCGTACTCCTCCCGCCAACTCCATACACGCCGGCTGTATTGCTGCAGCGGATATTCAAAACTGAAACCCATGGCGCCATGGGCCTGATGCGCCAGCCGGGACACCGTTGCAGCGCCTTCAGATGTCACCACCTTGGCGGTGGCCACCGGCAGAAAAATGAGGTCATCGCCGTTGAATGGCTCCTGATGCTCCGACAGCACCCGGATCGCCTGTTCAACGGTGGCGTTGGACAAAGCACTCTCGCCGGCGATGTCCGCCACCTTATGCTGAATCGCCTGAAATTTCCCCAGGGGCCGACCAAATTGCTGCCGCTCCTTGACATAACCTACTGTCAAGTCAGTTATTTTTTCAAACGCACCGGCCATCTGGCAGGCTCTCACCAGAGCACAGAATTGCCGGAGGCCATCGTCGCTCATGCTGTCCATAACCGGAGATAGCTGTACCGGCGCCGCATTCTCCAGCGTGACTCTGGCCCGGGGTTCACCCGCCAGGCTTTCTTCCGGTTCAACGTTCAGGTGATCAGCAGCAAACGTCGCAATCCTGACCAGCCCTCCGTCAGCAACGGGAACCACCAGGAGTGACTCGCTGATCACGCCTGGGGCATGGCTGATCACCCCCTGGACCCTTCCGTTATCGACAACCGGCAATTGACCGCCATCAAACACCAGCGCGGCCCAGGTATCCGCCAGGTCAAGCCCACTTTCGGCAAGCACCAGGTTGGCAACAAGAGTATCCGCCAGTGGCACCGGAACGGCATAGCTGGCAGCCAGACGAATCAGGTTAAAGCCCAGGGCAAGGGAGCCACCCACACCGCCCGCTTCCTCAGGCACCCAGGCCAGAGGAAGCCCCGCAGAGATCACGGCGTCGCCCAATGCTTCCGGGAATGCACCGGTTTCCGTCTGGTTAACCACCTCGGCACCACAATGATCAGAGAGCAGTCGGGTGGCCATATCGAGAATTAGCTGATCTGTCTGGTCCATATCACATCCTCTCGTGATTCATAGGTCAATCGGCGGGCGCCCAGAGCGACTTACCTCAAGCCCATGCCTCTGGCGACGATGCCCTTGAGAACCTCATTGGTTCCCCCGCGAAGTGTGAAGGAGGGCTGTCTCAGCAGGCTGTCGGATAGCAGGTACTGCAGCTCGTCGCCGGCATTTGGTTTCAAGTGGATGGGCCAGAACTCACGTAAACGCTCAATGATGTCCTGCTCCAGGCGCGTACCCAGATCCTTAACCAGGGCGGCCTCTACATCAGGGGATTGTCCCTGGCCAAGCAGCGCCGCCACGCCCAGTGACATGGCACGCAACCCCCGGATACGGGCCAGAATACTGCCGATGACCGCGGCCTGGTGCCTCTCCATTGAGGCGGCACTCTGCTGAATGGCCTTTTCAAGGGCAACAAAGGTGCTCAGGAAACGTTCAGGCCCGGAGCGTTCCAGGGCCAGTTCGCTGGTGATCTGTTTCCAGCCTTCGCCCACCGCGCCGAGCACGGCATCGTCGGCAACAAACACTTTCTCGAAATGACTTTCATTGAAGTGCTCCACGCCACTCATGTCGCGGATACCTCGAACAGTGACGCCTGGGGAGTCCAGCGGCACCAGGAACTGCGTCAGGCCCTCGTGGCGTTTCTTGTCGTCCCGCTCCCCGGTGCGGGCCAGCACAGTCATGTACTGGCAACTGTGGGCACCGGACGACCAGAGCTTGGTTCCGGTAATTTCCCAGCCACCTTCCACCCGGTGCGCCCGGGTTCTCACCGAGGCGAGATCCGAACCGGATTCCGGTTCACTGAGCCCCAGCGCAATGAAACATTCACCGGCTGCAATGCGAGGCAATATGGCCTGTTTCATTGCTTCGGTGCCCGTTGCCAGGATCAGCGGACCGCTCTGACGATCGGCAATCCAGTGAGCATGGACAGGCGCACCTGCAACCAGTAGCTCCTCGGTAATGACGTAGCGATGCAACGCACTAAGCTCCCGGCCGCCATACTGTTTTGGCCAGGTCACACCAATCCAGCCACGCTGTCCAAGCTTGCGACTGAACTCGGGGTCAATACCCGCACACCAGCAGTCCGTGGTGGGGCGGAAGCTACCGTTGTCAATTTCCTCCTGCAGGAAAGAACGGACGTCTTTACGCAGGTGATCGACACTGTCATCAAGCACGGGGGCGGGAAAGTTGAAACGGATATTGTCCATAATCACCACGCGACTCACAGGAAAAAGTCTTGAGAAAAAAAAGGGTTTTCTCAAAAGAAAACCCAAGCTTACCCCTCAAAAAGGAGGACACTGAACAACAACGCAACACCTATATTCCCGATTACAAACCCATAACACAAATATCAATTACATATGTTTTCCATACACAAAAAGCATCATTCTGCGCCAGTTGAAATCATCTTCCTGAGTTCCGACTTGAGGATCTTGTTAACCGCCGATACCGGAAGAGGCTGCTCCATAAACGTCACACCCGTCGGGCATTTGTAATGGGCAATACGCTCCCGGCAGTAGTCAATAATGTCACTCTCACTCACAACTGCCTGATCAGCCAGTCTTACAACCGCGTGGACAGACTCGCCCCACGTTTCATGGGGGACGCCAACAACCGCACACTCCTTGATATCAGGATGGCGCGACAGGATATTCTCAATCTCTATCGGATAGACATTCTCCCCGCCGCTGACGATCATGTCCTTGATACGTCCCACCAGGAACAGGTAGCCATCCTCATCCAGATAGCCGCTGTCCCCCGTGTAATACCAGCCGTCCTCCAGTACCGCGGACGTTAATTCAGGCGCGCGCCAGTACCCCTTCATGATGCTGGCGCCCTTGACGGCAATTTCACCCACCTCTCCGACACCCAGTGCCTGGCGCTCCGCATTAACGATCCGGACCTGGTTATGAAAGACCGCCCGGCCAACCGACTCCAGCCGTGATAAACGGGCGGCCTCAAGAGAGTGATCGTCGCCATCCAGCACCGTCACCACGGGAGATGCTTCCGTCATACCGTAGGATTGTGCGAAGGAGACAGTCGGCAGCAGTGTCAGTGCCCGCTCCAGTAACGCCACAGGAATGGGCGATGCACCATAGGTGATCATCCGTAGGCTGGACAGGTCGAACTCGGAAAATCGCGGATGGTCCAGCATCAACTGCAGCATGGTTGGCACAATCTGCATGGTGTTGATGCAATGCTTTTCCACCGTCTGCATCGTTTCCAGCACATCGAATTTGGCAAGAATAACCGTGTGGGTTCCCATCATGGTGGCGGTATAGACCCGGGAACCGGCGGCGGTATGAAACATGGGCCCCGCCAGTAAATGGGTTTCTCTCTCAACCAGCCTATAGAGAGGAATGCCACCAAGCGCATTGGTGAACAGGTTGATATGCGTCAGCATGACGCCCTTGGAGCGCCCGGTGGTGCCTCCGGTGTAGAAAATGACCAGGGTATCGTCGTTGCCGCTGGGCTGCAGCTCCCTCTGTTCAGCACTCGACAGCAGTTCCTCACAGGACAGAAACCCGTCCGGCGCTGCCCCCTCCCCCGCATAAATCAACGTTTCCAGCCAGGGGCATTCCCGTCTGATAGCCCTGGCGTGCTCAATATGATGGCGGTCCACCAACAGAACCTTTGGTTCGGCATCCTGAACACACTCGATCATCTCACCCTGGGACAGGCGAAAGTTCACCGGCACCGTCACGGCCCCTGCCATGGGTGAAGCAAAAAACAGCTCAAAGCACCAGTGGGAGTTGTAGCCAAGATAGGCCACTCTCTCCCCGGCACGTACCCCCAGGTTCGTCAAAGCAAACGCCAGACGCTGACAACGCTCACGGGTTTGTACCCAGGTGTAGGTGTGTTCCCCGTAGGTTACTGAGGGGCTGTCGGGCCACCGGTCCGCAGCCTTCTCCAGCAGGTTAGCCACGGATATCGCATGGACATTCTCAGAATTCATGAATTCAACCCCATTCGATCCATACATGCATCGCTGCTTACCCCAGGCTGCCAGGGATGAGCAGCGAGATAACCGGGAACGCCACAATCAGCCCCAAAACAATCAGATCCGCCACCAGAAATTTCATAACGCCGAAGAAAATGGTGTGTACTTTGATCTCCCTCGTCACGACACTGTTGATGACGAACACATTCATACCTAAAGGCGGCGTCACCAGACCTATTTCCAGAAGCTTGACCACTACCACGCCAAACCAGATCAGGTTCATGCCCATACCTTCCACCAGGGGAATAACAAAAGGCAGCGTGAGGAGCATGGTGCCGATGGAGTCCAGAAACATGCCCAGCACCAGATACAGCATGACAATGAAAAACAGCACCATCCAGTTCTCGATACCCAGGCCCGCGACGAACGCGACGAAGGTGCCTGTCACACCGGTGAGCGATACAAAGGAGACAAAAATCTTTGCACCGATGGCAATGAAGAACAGCGATGCGGATTGAAACGCTGTTTCCTTCATCGAGCTGAGGAAGTCTGCCCACGTCAGCCGGCGCGAAAGAACCCCGAATGACAAAGCGAACACCAGGCACACAGCCGCCGCCTCAGTGGCAGTGAAAAAACCGCCATAGATGCCCCCAATAATGATGGTCATCAGCATCACCGCAGGCCACGCCTTGATCGCTGCGTTCAAACGGTCACGACTGGTGAAATTCAGGTCTCTCGGAGCAGGGGCGTCACCCGGCTTGAGCATGGCCCATATAACCACGACGACAATGAAACCGGTCATGGTAAGAACACCCGGAAGAATGCCGGCCAGGAACAACTGGTTTACCGACTGCTCGGTGAACATGCCATACAGAATAAACAGAACGCTGGGAGGAATCAGCGAGCCCAGCGTCCCTCCCATGGCAACCGTGGATGTCGCCAGTTGCTTGTTGTAACCGAAGCGCAGCATCTCAGGCACACAGATCCGGCCCATGGACGATGCGCAGGCAAGGCTCGATCCGGTAATCGCGGAAAAGCCCCCACAGCCAAACAACGACGCAATCGCCAGACCGCCCGGCATCTTTGCCAGCCAGACCCGAACGGCTTCATAGATGTCCGTGGTAATTCGGGAGTGATAGGCAATATGACCCGCAGCAATAAAAAGCGGAATCATGCTCAGGGAATAGGAATGGATAAAGCTGAAGGCATTGGACTCAATTAATGCGATAGCCGGACGCAAGCCGCGCTCGAACATGAACTCTCCGCCGGGTCGCCATGCATAGGCAATCAGCGAACACACCGACGCCACCCCAACCAGCACGTACGCAATAGGAACCCGCATGACCATGAGGCATAGCGCGGCTGCAAACCCCCAACCACCAATTACGGATACTTCCATCAGTCACTTACCTCATCAGTCGTGCCAACACGGCGGCTTTTGATCACGCCAAGGGCCTCAAGGGAGTCGCAGATCGCCAGGTCAATCAGCCGGATAAAAAAGAGAAAGTACCCCAGGAAAAACATGGTGTGCCCCGGCCACTTGGGCAGTTCCAGCAATCCGAAGAAATATGCCCCGGACTCGAACGCATCCGTCATGGACAGGTATGCGGCATAAGTAATGGGCGCAACGGCAACCAGACCAACCAGTGCGGTTAACACATTCAGGATCTGCTGAACCCTGGGGCCAAGCCTGTGAGTAAAGATTTCAACGGAAATAAATCCACGATCAGCAGCGACAAACGCCAGAGGCAGGATCAGGGAGCCAATCATCATCTCGCCAACGATCACCACCTCATCCGGGATGCCTGAGGAAGAGAAAGTACGAAGCAGGACACCTGTGGTAATGACGGCACAAAGACCAAGAATACAAACGACACCTACCAGCAGAAATGCGTTTTCCAGCCAGGCAAGAGAACCTCTTGCACAGCCCAGCGCTTTCCGGGGAACAGAAGATTGGTCGTGAGTTGGCATTCGTGCAGTACGCTCAGTGACGACCATGTACACCTCCGATGGGAATCTGCCCACACCCGGGACAAAACCGGCTAATGAGTGGGCTATTGTTGTTATCCGCTGAAGTTAAGCGGCTGAATTCCCGCCGGCAGGGAGACCGGACGGCAGGAACTCAACAAACGCCGGGGTCAGCCCTTTTGCCAGGGGTAGCCCTGCTCATCGAGCCTGTTCTGGTACTTCTCCAGCAACGCCTTATATTCATCCCAGATGGCCTTGCCATTGAATCCGGCTTTATTCATGTCCTGAATCCAGGCCTGAATATACTTATCTGATTGCTCAAAAAGTCTGGCCCGTTCCTCATCGGACCACTCGATCACCTCAACCTTGTTTCCCAGCTCCCCAGTCGGCAGCTTTTCGATGACTTCCTGATTCTCGGCAATCACTGTCCGGGCATAGAAATCAATCATGTCCGACCCTACCTGCCGGATCATTTTCTGCTCTTCCCCGGACAGTTCATCCCATGTCCACTTATTCATGACCATCGCAAAACCGGCAATCTGTCCCCAGTTCATTAGCGCGACACTGCTGGTAACCTCCGGGGTCTTGAACGCCCGCATGGCATACAGATACCCCCCCGAACAACTCACCAGCCCCGTGTCCAGAGCCTGATAAACTTCGGAGTATGTGAAATTCACCAGATTGGCGCCGACTTCATCCAGAATTTTCGCGTAGATCGCTGATGCCCGGACCCGCTTACCGACGAAATCCTCCAGAGTTTCCAGGCGTACATCGCCTGTGCATTCGAACTGCATCGGCGTGGTTGTGTAGTTTGTGATATAGACGACGTTGTTTTCTGCAAATGCCCGGCTCAGTTGCTCGTTGGTGGTCATCAGCTCATACATCGCCCGCATGCCCACCCAGGGGTCCGACTCAGGCACCGGAATATCACCAACGCTTAATGCCCGCAATTTTTGCGGAGCATACGCGGCTAGCACGGTGCCCATATCAGCCGTGCCAGAGGACACCCCGTCCAGAATGGCACTGTATTTCAGCAAGGCGCCGCCCCAGTGAATGTCCAGCACCATCTCGCCGTTGGACTGCGCTTTCAGTTGATCCGCGAAAAATTGCAATGCTTCGGCCCGGGCACCGCGGTTGGGCGACGCCTCGGCGTAACGAAACGCCATTTCCGCTGCAGCCTGGCCAATCGTCGCCACGGTAAGAAAAGAACCCAGTGCGAGAGATTTCAGCATCTTGTTCGTAACCATTCTATGTACCCTCTTGCCTTCATGGGCATCAAAACCCAATCGTTATCCCCATGCACCCGCCCGCATCTCGTACCCGGACGGAAGCAGCACTCCATTCAAAATCGATCAGTCCTTCCAGGGATATCCATTTTCCTGGAGCTCGCCCTGATAGTGCTTCAGCAACTCAATATAACGGGACCAGATCCGCTCTCCGGAAAGCCCCATTGCATTCGCATCGGCAATCCAGCTATCCCGATATTTCAGCGTTGCATCCAGGATTTTCTGCCGCTCGCTTTCAGCCATACGGGTTACCGGTACGGCTTTTCCAAACCCACCGCTATTGAGCATTGCCTCAACATCGTCAGCCTCTTCTATGATCTGATGGGCAAACTGGTCAATCATGTTGGAACCCGCTTTCAGCAGGATTGCCCGCTGCTCCCCGTCCAGATCGGACCAGGTGTATTGGTTCATCACAATGGCAAAGCCAAGTAATTGTCCCCAGTCAACACGGGTAACGGTTTCGACCACCTCGTAGGTTTTGTAGGCGCGCATGGTGTAGAAGTAACTGCCCAGACAATCCAGCAAACCACTATCAAGTCCTTGATATACTTCGCCAAACGTCATGTTGACAGTATTGGCTCCCAGGTCCGCCAATACATTATTGTAGGTGCCAGTAGCGCGGATGCGCTTGCCCTGGATGTCGTCAACCGTGAGGATCTGGTTGCCTTCCGTACACTCAAACTGAACGCCAGAGGTACTGAAATTGCTCAGATAGACCAGCGACTTGTCGGCAAGGGATTGCTTCAGTTCCGCTTCGGAGGTCATCAGGTCGTACATGGCTCGCATGCCAACCCAGGGGTCGGAGTATTCAAGAGGAATATCGCCTATTCCCAGAGCCTTTAGCTCCTGAGGCTCGTACGATGACAACACGGTTCCGAGGTCAGCACTGCCGGCCGAAACGCCCTCCATGACACCGCTCCATTTCAACAGTGCCCCGCCCCAGTGAATATCAATGTTGATATTACCGGCGGAGAGTCTTTTCACTTCATCGGCAAAAAACTGGACCGCGGCCGCACGAGTTCCGCGATTGGGACCGCCCTCGGCATAGCGTAACGTTACGTCTGCGGAGACTTGAGAGGCGCAGGTGATCGCGAGAACCGACGCCACGATAAGCGACTTGACTGTAGATCTCATTACGTTGCTTCCCTGTTGGGGTATTGTTTTTTTTGAGTGTGACGACAGCAAGCTGCCGACCACAGCCCCAAACTAGCACCGGAAAGCAATATCAACAACGACCTATATTATATAGAATCTATATCCCAAAGGCATACCTATAGCCATCATTCAGCCGGCACCCCTTCTTCCTTTTCACCACCCAGCACATAACGAAGAACGCCCTGGCCTGTTGCCACAAGCCCGTCATCCGAGCTGATCCTGGCCTCTACAAAAAACATCTTTCGACCACGACTGACCAGATCGGCCTCCACCCTCAAACGCCCCTCTTTCACGGGACTGATAAAATGCGTATTCATGGACACCGTGATACAGCGCCGAACATTCCCGGGCACTGAACAGTACGTCCCGCTCAGTCCCGCAGCACTGTCCAGCAGAGACATGAAAACCCCACCGTGGACAAAACCATTCCGATTGAGATGTTTTTCATTCATATCCACGTGGAGTACGGCCTTATTGGGCGCCCATTCTGTTACCGTAAAACCAAGTGCTTCACGGAATCCGCTCATGTTGCCCGTTTCAAACTCCAGATTCTGGTTTTTGTTCATAGTCGCAGTACACCTGATCAGTCAACGTCGTTTTGAAGGCTAAGTAGTTCATTCTTTTATATACATTTGTGAATTTTGATCGTGGTTTAGAATAGCAAACTAACCATCAGCCTACCCCGCTTCAGACCGAAACCGTATCGGCGGAAAGTAGAGTGCTGGCACCGGCCAAAGCGCACGGTCCCCGTAAAACCGATGCAATTCAAAAACCTGCCTTTCGTCATCAAACACCCTTTCTAACCTCTACATTTTATCTATATGCCACATGCCAATTTGATATGAGGCCCTAGTGCAATCCATGCATATCCTGAGGGGACCACGGGGTCAGTCAGGGGTATGGCTGAGCCCTTCCAGCAACCGATGTCGGAAACAGGAATACCAATGGCGGACTTACTCAATGAAACAGCAAACGATGTTCTGATCATCACCCTGAATCGCCCTGACAAACTGAACGCGCTTAGCCCTGCCATGCGTGAAGGGCTGATCGAATTGCTTCAGGAGCAGGCAGACAATCTGTCCTGCCGGGCCATTCTGATACGTGGCAACGGCCGGGGCTTCTGCACGGGGGCCGATGTACAGCCGGAGCAAATTCTCCAGCGTCGTGAGCGTATCGGTGAAGAGGTAGAGGCCGGGATTAACCGGATTGTTCGTTTGATCACCCACCTCCCGGTACCGGTGATTGCCGCAGTAAACGGGCCGGCGGCGGGCGCCGGCGTCAGCCTCGCCCTGGCATCCGACCTGATGGTGACTAACCGGGATGCACGTTTCCACCTGTCATTCGCCCGGATCGGAGCCGTCATGGACGGTGGCAGCTCCTGGTTTCTGACTCGCACCATTGGCGCCCGGCGCACCGCTTCCCTTGCGCTCACCGGGGGCCACTTCAACGCTGAACAGGCCCTGGCCTGGGGGCTGGCCCGCGAGGTGGTGGACAATGATGACTTGTGGAACACCGCCATGACCCTTGCTGAAGAACTGGCCTCCGGCCCGACCACGGCACTTGGCCTGATCAAACGCGAAATAACGCAGGCGCAGACACAGGATCTGGGCGGCGCACTCAGCTTTGAGGCCCGGTGTCAGCAGACCGCGTTCAACACCGGGGACTTTGCCGAAGGCATCAGTGCGCACCACCGGAAACGAAAGCCGGCATTCCAGGGTTATTGATCGTCGGCCTAGATTTTCCGACCGGCCTGCTGCCAGTATTTGTCGCGCAGGCGGCGCTTGAAGATCTTGCCGGAGTCCTCCCGTGGCAGGTCGGACCCGATTTCGATGGTCTTGGGCACCTTGAAGCCGGCCAGATGCTGGCGGAGATAGACCTGGACATCGTCCACGCAAACACCCTCCGCGTTCTCCACCTCAACCACGGCCATGACCGACTCCCCGAATTCTTCATCGGGAACCCCGAAGACGGCGCAGTCCTTGATGCCGGGGTAGTTGTGCAGTACCGATTCAATCTCGGCCGGATAGATATTCACACCGCCGGAGATCACCATATCCTTGACCCGGTCGGCAATAAACAGGAAGCCATCCTCGTCCATATACCCCATGTCACCGGAGGTGATGAAACCATCCCGGTCAATTTCGGCGCGGGCTTCGGGTTTGCCGTGGTAGCTGAAGTCCAGCAACGGGAAACGGGAGTAGATTTCTCCCACGGTATTGGGTGGCAGGCAATGGTCGTTTTCATCCAGTATGCGCACTTCCGCCTCCGGGACCGTTTTACCCACACTGCCGGGTTTTGCGAGGGCCTGCTCGGAATTACAGGCAACGACCGCACTGGATTCGGTAGAGCCATAGAACTCATTGATCACCGGCCCGAACCACTCGATCATCTTGCGCTTCACATCCGCCGGACAGGGCGCGGCTGCGTGGATGATGAATTCCAGGGAGGACAGGTCATACCGGCTGCGCGCCGCCTCAGACAGTTTCAGCATGCGAATAAACATGATGGGCACCATAATGCCCGCCGTCAGCTTGTACTCCTCGATCAAACGCAACACGTCCTCGGCATCAAAGCGGGGCACAATCACTAACAGGTCACTGATCTTCGATGCCTGCATGCTGTAACCGTTCGGGGCGCTGTGATAGAGCGGGCCGGGAACCATGCATCGGGCTCCTGGCGCGCATCCATAAACCCGTGATCGGAAGTCGCGCATCTGTGCCGCGCCTTCCTGATCCAGGGTAACACGGCGCACGCCTTTGGGATGTCCGGTTGTGCCGGAGGTATACAACATGGATGAAGGCCCAGCTTCCGCCGGCTCCGCGATGGATTCCTCGGCATCCAGCCAGCTCTGCCAGTCGGTCTCTCCTTCCGGTACAGTGCACATCTCCTGTTCCAGACCAAACACCGCCCGGATGTCTTGCGGGGTTTCCACCACCAGACACCGGACACCATCAGGGATGGCATGATGAATCCGGCGCCACAGGTCGGCGTGGATGACGATCACTTTGGCACCGCAATCCCTGAGGATATATTCCAGCTCTTCCCCGGCCAGGTGCCAGTTGATGGGAACCCCGTAGGCGCCGACGTAGTTGGCCGCATGGTTGGCCGTCAGGAAGGGAATATCATTGCGCATGAATATGCCCACACAATCGCCTGGCTGCACGCCCATACGCCTGAAACCATTGGCTGCCTGACGGATATTGCGCTGAAACTGTTCATGAGTCAGGTGCCTGCTGCCACAGACAATACCTTTGAACGACGCCTTATCGATTGTTGTATTTGTCACTGCGTGTCTCCTGTGAACTTCCTCACGCCCCTAAACGGGCTCAACGCCCGGTAAACTTCGGGGGTCTCTTTTCGTTGAACGCCCTGACCCCTTCAATCCAGTCTTCTGCCATGACACTGTCACCAAAGGTTTCTGCCTCCGACTGCAGTTGTTCTTCCAGGGAGTTGTCCGAAGACTCAAGGATGAGTTTTTTGATGTTGCCGTACGCCCGGGTCGGTCCCTTTGCCAGGCGCTCGGCCAGGGTACGGGTTTCGGCCTGCAGCTCGTCGCTGGCAACCACCCGGTTGATCAGCCCCATGTCCAGAGCCTGACCGGCGGTAAACCGGTCCCCCAGCAGGGCAATTTCCATGGCTTTTTTGGTGCCGACCAAGCGCGGCAGGTGATAGGAAGCGCCGCCATCCGGACTGCTGGCGATGTGGGCGTAGGCGAGGGTAAAGAACGCATCCTCGGCGGCCACCACCAGGTCACAGCACAACGCGATGCTGACACCGGCGCCCGCTGCCGCCCCGCGAACGCTGGCAATGATGGGTTTGCGTAAGCGCCGCATGGTGTACATGATCGCATTCAGCCCGTGAATGCGATTCACAAAGGTCAGTCGCCGCTGCTGCGGCGTGAGTTCGGTGAAATCCTTGAACGATTTCACATCACCGCCGGCCAGAAAGTGCTCCCCCGCTCCCCGGAGAACGACGCAGCGCACACTGTCATCCACTTCCAGAGCCTGAAGGGTTTCCAGCAGCTGTTGCCGCATCTGAATCGAAAGCGCATTCCGGGCTTCCGGACGATTCATCGTCAGATAGGCAACGTTGTTTTCCACTTCATAAAGCAATTCAGTCATTTTGTTGTATCCTCCGGAACAGACCGTGCCATCCTGCAGCCCCTTACCCACATACGGATTGCGCCCGCATCTCGTCGATCTGCCCGGCGCTGAATCCCGCTTCGGCGAGCACGGCATCGGTATCGGCACCGTAAGGCCGCGCCTCGTGGCGGACAGACGGCTCCGTGCGGCTGAACCTGGGTGCCGGCGCCGGCTGTTTGATGCCGCCTACCTCCACGTAGGTCTGTCGCGCCAGGTTGTGGGGATGATTCTGGGCTTCCTTCAGGTCCAGAACCGGTGCGAAGCAGATATCGGTGCCTTCCATCAACTCACACCACTCATCCCTGGTTCTCTTCAGGAACACCTCCGCCATGGCCTGCTTGAGTTCAGGCCAGCGCGAGCGGTCCATCTGATCTGCAAACTCCTCACGTGGCAGCTCTGCCACCTCAAGCAGCTGACTGTAGAACTGGGGTTCGATCGAGCCTATGGAAATGTACTTGCCATCCCGGGTTTCGTAGGTGTCGTAGAAATGGGCGCCGCCATCGAGCCGATTGGTGCCCCGTTCCAGGGAGTGGCGCCCCATCTCATAGGCGCTATTGAACATTGACATCAGTACGGCGGAGCCATCGGTCATGGCCGCGTCAATCACCTGCCCCTTACCGGAGGTTCTGACCTCCAGCAAACCCGATACAATCCCCAGTGCCAGGAACATGCCACCCCCGCCAAAGTCACCCACCAGGTTGAGGGGCGGTACCGGTTTCTCTCCCGGACGCCCCATGGCATGCAGGGCTCCGGTGAGTGAGATGTAGTTGATATCATGCCCGGCGGCGTGCGCCATCGGACCATACTGTCCCCATCCGGTCATTCGGCCGTAAATCAGCTTCGGGTTACGCTCCAGGCACTGCTCTGGCTCGATACCCAGTTTCTCGGCCACTCCGGGCCGGAACCCCTCAAACAACGCATCGGCACTTTCCACCAGTTTCAGCAACGCTTCGACGCCAGCCTCGCTCTTGAGGTTGAGGGAAATGGATCGTTTGCCCCGACGACTGCAATCCAGGGCAGGCTTTTCGGCTTGTGTGCCAATACGCTCGACGCTGATGACTTCGGCCCCCAGATCCGCCAATACCATGCCGCAGAATGGCCCTGGGCCGATGCCGGCCAATTCAATAATACGGACGCCGTGTAACGGTCCCATGCAATGCCTCCCACGCTATCAGCGGCCGTTCTGCCGGCTGATCGTTATTATTATGTTCAGCCAGAACTGGCCACGATCTTCTGGTCAAACAACCTGGCGATCTCCGGCCCGGACAGTCCCAGGGTATCGGCAAGAATTTCCTCGGTGTGTTCACCCAGTTTCGGAGCCCGGCGTACCGGTTCCCGCTCCAGGGAGGTGAAATTCAGCGGGTGGTCCGGCATCAGATACTCGCCGATGCCTGGCTGCTCCACCATCTGGAACAGCGGGTTGTCCGTTGAACAGTCAACGTCCGATTCCACGGCTTCCTTGATGGTCTGATATTTACCCCAGCAGGCTCCGGCCTTGTCCAGCTCGCTGGCCACCTGGCTGAATGGGCGTTCCGCGAACCAGGGCCGGAACACTTCGGTGATCTGCTCGCGCCCCTGATAGCGGTCGCCTTCCTTGCGGAAATCGAGCCCCATACGGGTTTGCAGTTCGTCGATCCGGGAGGCCGTGCCAGTCACTTCAACAAGCGCCCGCCACTGGTTCGGGCTCACTCCGACAACCATCACCCGCTCACCATCCTGACAGGCAAAGTCATGACCATAAGTACCGTAAATGTCATTACCCATGGCATCGCGCTCAGTGCCATTAATCATCGCCTCGGCGATGTAGCCAAGATTACCCAGCGTGGCCAGGGCCACATCCGCCAGGGCAATTTTCACCAGTTGCCCCTCACCGGTTTTCAGCCGATGACGCTCTGCGGCCAACAGCCCCAGGGCGATTTGCTGGCCGGTGATCACGTCCCAGGCCGGCATGGGGTTGTTCAACGGTGGGATCGATTTACTCTTACCGACGCCGGTAATGGAAGGGAAGCCCACCTTGCAGTTGACGGTATAATCCAGCGCGCTTGTACCGTGGCGATCACCGCTCAGGTTCAGGTAGATCAGGTCATCGCGATAGGACTTCAACCGCTCGTAGGACAGCCAGCCCTTGGCCGGAAAGTTGGTCAGGAACATGCCTGCGTCCTCACCGGGGGAGGTAATCAGACGGGTCAGCAGCTCCTGGCCTTCCGGTTGCCGGAAATCCACGGCAATGGAACGTTTGCCCTTGTTCAGGCTATGCCAGTACAGACTTTTCTGATCCGCGGTCACCGGCCAGCGGTTATAGTCGATGCCGCCGCCAATGGGATCAAAGCGGATCACATCGGCCCCCAGCTGGGCCAGTGTCATCCCGCCCGAGGGGGCCGCAACAAACGCGCTGCCTTCAACAACGCGGAATCCTGACAGTACGCTTTGCATCAGTTGACCTCCGCGTAACCGTTGTTGATCACCACCACATCACGCTCAACGACGCGGCAGCGGAAGGCCACCTCCTGGCCGTTTCGCCAGATCTCGGTGCGAATGGTTTCACCGGGATAGACCGGTGATGAGAAACGCAGGCGGATACGGTGGAACCTGGCGGGATCGTAATCACACAGGGTTTTGAGAATGGCGTGGGTTGCCACACCGAACGTACACAGGCCGTGGAGGATGGGCGCCTTGAAGCCGGCTGCTTTGGCCACCTCCGGTGACGCATGCAGGGGATTAAAATCGCCGGACAAACGATAGATCAGGGCCGCCTGCGCCAACGTGGGCAAGTCACAGACCTGGTCCGGCTCCCGTTCGGGAATAGGGTCCGGCTTGGGTGAAGCCACCGCCGGGCCGCCAAAACCGCCATTGCCACGAGCGAGGGTCGTACTGACCAGCGTGCAAAGGTCGTCTCCGGTGGCACTGTCACGCACCGTGCGTTCGGAAATGATCAACGCGCCCTTGCCTTCGCCCTTGTCGACAATGTCGGTAATTTTCGTAGTTGCCTCCACTTGCCCGGAAGCGGGCAGCGGCTTGTGCATAATCATTTCCTGGCCAGCGTGAAGGATCTTGACCCAGTCAATCCCGGTATCCGGTTCCTTCGCCCAGAACCCAGGATAAGCCAACACATTGGCCAGGCTGGGCAGTGCCTTCAGGCCATCTTCATACACAAATTTCAGACAGTTCTCGTCCAGGGGGTCAATACCCAGACCCACACCCAGCGCGTAGAGAATCGTGTCTTTTTCGGTGTACTGATGCTTGAGGCAATCAAACCTGCGATTCATCAGTTTGTCGTAATCGATGGCCACCGTTGCTCTCCTTTCCTGTTGTTATGATTCCGACTCTGCCCTGCCACGGAGAGCGGAGCAGAATCGCAGTCGGGTCCTACCGGATCAGAACGGATCCCAACTGAACACATCCGCGGAACGGCTCAATGGATAGAAGTCCGCTTCAAAGGCCGGAAGCACACGGTCCAGCACCGTTTCCGGCGTCCAGCCCTCAGAAGTATGCGCGGAACGGAACGGACGCGGCTGACTGAACAGGAAAATCTCGTTGTTACGAACACCAAAGATCTGACCGGTCACGTTCTTCGCCTGATCGCTGCACAGGGACACCGCCAGGGTGGCGATCTTGTCAGGCGTCATCTGCTGGATCTTGGCTACCCGCGCTTTCTGCTCTTCGCTGTCGGTCGGGATACTGCCGATCAGACGGCTCCAGGCGAACGGCGCAATGCAGTTGGAGGTCACCCCGAAACGCTGCATGTCCAGGGCCATGGACTTGGACAGACCAACGATGCCCATTTTGGCGGCAGCGTAGTTGGCCTGGCCAAAGTTGCCGATCAGACCGGAGGTGGACGTCATGTTGACGAAGGTACCGCTGCCCTGCTCGCGGAAGATCGGCGCCGCGGCGCGACTGACGTTGAAGGTACCTTTCAGGTGTACGGCCAGCACCGCATCGAAATCTTCCTCGGTCATCTTGTGGAAGATCACATCACGCAGGTTGCCGGCGTTGTTGATGACGCCGTCAATGCGGCCAAACGTGTCGAGGGCGGACTGGATGATCTTCTGGCCACCCTCCCATTCGGTCACGCTGTCAAAGTTGGCGACGGCATCGCCGCCAGCCGCCTTGATTTCGTCGACCACTTCCTGCGCCGGGGTGACATCGTTACCGGAACCATCGGAACTGCCACCAATGTCGTTCACCACAACCTTCGCACCGCTCTCCGCCAGCATCAGCGATGTCGCACGACCAATGCCACGGCCCGCGCCAGTAACGACGATGACTTTACCTTCCAGAAGTTTACTGTTGCTCATGACACCCTCCTACAGGTCTCTTGTTTGATTCATCAATGTTGTTTTGTGCGATGTCGGGCGTTCAAGCGTTACCCACCAGATTTCTCGCAATAACTTTCAGGGCCAGGGTTTCCTCCGCACCTTCGAAGATCGACAGTACGCGGGCATCCACAAAATAACGGCTGACATCCGACTCTTCCGCGTACCCCATGCCGCCATGAATCTGCATGGCTTCCCGGGTTACCCATTCCGCAGCACGACAGGTAAACAGCTTCACCAGACTCGCTTCCATCTGCCCCGCCCCTTCATCCATCATGCGGGCCACTGCATAACTGAACTGGCGTGATGCAGTGAGCGTGGCCATCATTCGGCCCAGCTTCACCTGGGTCAGTTGGTAGTCACCCACCGCATTGCCAAACACCTTGCGCTCCCGGGAATATCCCAGTGCCTTCTCGAACGCAGCCTGCATGACCCCCGTGGCCCGGGCTGCGGTCTGGATGCGGCCACCGGCAAAACCCGCCATGGTGAAATAGAACCCCTTGCCCCGGCCGGCTTCCTCACCGATCAGATGATCGGCCGGCACGAAATAGTCCTCGAAGAACACGTCGTAGGAATGCATGCCACGGTAGCCAAGGGTGGCAATGGCTTTGCCGGAGATGGTGCCGCCTTCGGGTTGGCGGTGATCGAACCGGTGCCCCGGTGTCGCGGGTTTTTCCACCAGAAACAGGCTCAACCCCTTGTGCCCCAGCGCCGGGTCCGACTCGGTGCGGGCCATGGTCACCAGCAGACTGGCTTTACCCGCGAACGTACACCAGGTCTTGCTGCCATTGAGAACCCAACCGCCATCGACCGGTGTCGCTTTCAGGCCAAGCGAGGCCACATCGGACCCGTAGTTGGGCTCGGTAATGGCAATGGCGCAAAGCGTCTCGCCGGAGGCAATACGGGGCAGCCAGGTTTCCTGCTGCGCCTGGGTGCCTCCCTGCAGCAAGGCCTTGGCGGCGATTTCCGGGCGAGTAATGAGGGAACCGGCACCGCCCAGGGAGGCCTTTGAAAGCTCTTCTGTCACCACGATCATGCCGAGGCTGTCATCGCGGTCATCCGGCTGCAGGCCACCGAACCGTTCCGGGATGCTGATCCCGAAGCAGCCCAGCTCGGCCGCTTGCTGCAGGATTTCATCCGGGATATCCAGGTCTTCCCGGTGGATTTTTTCGGCCAGCGGGGCGACAACATCCGCACCGAAACGGGCAAACATATCGCGCACCATTTCCTTGTCTTCGTTGAGCAGGGTCGGCAAGCGGGTGCTGCCACGTTCGCTGACCGTAGCGCCAACCGATGCCAGGAACTCGCCACTGCCATACACCGCACGCAATTCGCGAATGTCGTTATCGGCATAGAGTCCCGACAGGTCTGCTATTTCCAACCCCATATCACCGGCTCGGGCGATCAATCGCTGGATCACCGAACTGACCGCTTCCGCGGAAAACGCCAGCGCTGCGCTGGCTGCCAACTCATCTTCGTTCACGGCGTCCGTTGCGTAACGGCACACAGCGTCGGACGCAGCGAGTTCCGCGGTACAGAAAGCCAGTTCGTAACAGCTCAGCTGATGCTTATCCAGCAGACCAGAATCCAGCTTGCCGTTAACCGTTGAGAACGACTTGAGATTCTTCAGGCCCTGCTGGACATACGCCCGGATCTGACTGACACAGCGGTCCGCCAGTTCCAGTGCTGCAACCTGTTCACTGACACTCATCACGACACCTTTCCGAATCTGTTTTTGAAGGGGCAATCGGCGTGGCCGGACACCCGGCCACGCTCCAATACCTGCCTTATTCGTAGCGACCTATAATGGAGATGCTGCAAATGTTCTGGTGCGGAAAACCACCCAGGTTGTGGTTCAGGGCGATCCGCGGATCCTTGAGCTGACGATCTCCCGCACGCCCCTGGAACTGCAGGTAATTCTCGTAGATCATCCGCATACCCGAGGCGCCAATGGGGTGACCGAAGCATTTCAGGCCGCCGTCGATCTGACAGGGAATCCGACCATCGGCGTCGAAATCGCCATTGAGCACATCCCGCACCGCCTGTCCTTCGTCCGACAGTTGCAGGTCTTCCATGGTGACCAGTTCGGTGATGGAGAAGCAGTCATGCACCTCGGTCATGCTGATCTCTTCCCGGGGCTTCTTGATGCCCGCCTCGTCATAGGCACGCTGGGCAGCAATCCGCGTGGTCTTGATGTGCGAACCATCCCAGGTTTTGAATCCGGCTTCCTCACCATTGGAAACCGCCAGTTGCAGGGCTTTGACCGACACCAGGTCCGCCTTGCCCAGGCTGCGGGCAATTTCCGGCGTGGTCACGATGGCGCAGGCTGCGCCGTCACTCACACCACAACAGTCAAACAGGCCAATGGGCTCCGCAATATACGGCGCATTGATGGCCTGCTCCTCAGTGATCTCGCGCTGCAGGTGGGCTTTGGGGTTCTTGGCGCCATTGGCATGACTTTTCACGGACACATGCGCCATGGCACGTTTCAGGTCGGCCTTGTCGACACCGTGTTTGGCGCGGTAACCGCTGGCCAGTTGGGCAAAGGCCCCGGGCGCGGACAGGTTCGGCCAGTACATATCGTTCTCGACGCCGCGGGTACGCTGCGGCAAGCCGCCGTAGCCTACATCCTTGAGCTTTTCGACACCCAGCGCCAGGGCGATGTCACAGGCCCCGGAAGCCACTGCATAGACAGCGCCACGAAAGGCTTCGGTACCGGTGGCACACATGTTCTCCACTTTGGTGGCCGGGATATTCGGCAACCGCAGAGCAATCGACAGCGGCATGGCGCTGGAGCCAACATTGAATGCGTCAATGCCGGCGCCAAACCAGGCCATCTGAATCTGGCTCTTATCGATGCCGGCATCGGCCAGACCTTCTTCAAACGCCTCCACCATCAGATCCGCGGGGCTTGCATCCCAGCGTTCACCGAACTTGCTGCAGCCCATTCCGAGGATCGCTACTTTGTCTTTGATTCCACTAGCCATTGTCATTCACCTGTCTTAGCTGCGTAAGTTATTGCTGGACCGGAGTGGCTTTCCAGAAATACTTCCGGAAGCCCCGCTGGTTATCGAACTGACGGATACGGAAATGCATCGACACCGGCACGCCGGTATCGATAGAACCCGGCTCCACTTCGGTAAAGTCCATCATCAGACGGCCACCGCCCTCGAACTCAACCATTCCGAAGTACGCCGGCGGGTTCCAGTCAAAGGTCAGTCGGTCAGCGGTCCAGGTCTTGACGCGGCCCTGCACGGCAGACATCGGATAGTCGTCCTGGCTGTCCAGTTCGCCGCATTCGGGATTAACGCAGTAGTTTTCCTTGGGGATCTGAATAGTGCCGCAGCTACGACATTTGCCACCCACGAAGCCGGTCAGCAAATCCTTGCGGCGGTACATGGCAGCGAGGTAGCTCTGTTTATCCGTCTCACCCCGCTTGCCAACCTCGCGCTCGACCAGATTGTTGAAGCTCAGGAAACGGTTGTAGTTGGCATCCTCGCGACGTCGCGCCAGGGCGCCGGCGAAGCCGGATCCTGGCTGTCTGTCTTTGATCTTGTCGGTGGCACGGAACAGCACCGCGTCGGTGCCCTGACCAAAGCCGGTGACCAGAATCAGATCACCGGCTGCCGCTTTCTCCAGCGCTGCGGTCAGCAACAGGATCGGATGGGCCACACCGGACACCCCCACGCTACCGATGTGGTTGTCTACCAGCGCCTCGGCAGGGATACCGATCTTCTTGGCAACCGCTGCCGGCGTCCTGGCCTGATCCGATGCCAACACAAAGTGAGCGATATCGGTGGCTTTCACGTCCGCCTTTTCAAGCAGGCGGGAAACGGCCTGGGGCACGCTCTTCATGTAGCCTTCGTCACGGATCCAGCGCTCCTCCCATTCATAATCGAGGGTCGAGTCCTCACCTCGGTAATGGTCGACGAAGTCGGTCACGTAGGTTTCACTGCCCAGGTATTCGGCGATCACGCCTTCCGCTCCGACCCCCAGTGCGGCAGCACCATCTCCCCAGAGCATTTCCGCGCGCGAACCGCACTTGCTGCGCCGATGCTCGGAAGCCAGCAACAGCGCGTTGCCGTTACCGCCAGCGCCGGACTCCAGCATGGAGATCAACGCCGAGGTGCCCGCTCTCTGGGAGGCAGCAACATCCATTGTGCGCAGATGGTCGCCCAGGTTCAGGGCCTGACTGACCACAACCGAATTCTGGCGATCCAGGAACGGCAACGTGGTAGACGCCAGGTACAGTGTATTAACGGATCCGGCATCCAATACTGACAGGCAGTCCTGACCAGCCTCGACGGCCATGGTGATGGTGTCTTCATCCCAGTTACAGACGCTGCGTTCGCCCTTGGCAAGGCCACGGAGACTGGGATCAAACCAGTCGTTGGCATCTGCAATCGCCGCCTTCGCCAAGCGGGTTCTGGGAATGTAGGCACCGTAGGCGGTTATACCGAACATGTGAATTCCTTCCTTTAGTTGTGCAGTCTCAACAGTTGTTGATCGCGGTTATGAGCTCTGGTGGTCGTTACAGCGAGCGCCCGATAACCAGCTTCATGATTTCCGAGGTACCGCCATAGATGCGGCGAACGCGGGCATCCACATACATGCGGGAAATCGGGTATTCGCACATGTAGCCGTAGCCACCAAATAACTGCAGGCATTTATCGACAACCACCCCCTCGTTCTCGGTGGTCCACAGTTTCGCCATGGCACCTTCTTCCGGAGTCAACACGCCTTCATCACACTTCTTGATGCACTGGTCGAGGTAGGCCCAACCCACTTCCAGGTTGGTTTTCATGTCGGCGAGGGTGAACTGGGTATTCTGGAACTCGAAGATTGCTTTGCCGAACGCCTTACGTTCCTTGACATAATCCGTGGTGATGTCAAACGCGCGCTGGGCTTCGGCCTGGGCACGGCAGGCAATGGTAATGCGCTCGCGGGGCAGTTCCCGCATCATGATCCGGAAGCCCTCGCCTTCCTCGCCGACCAGGTTGCTGATGGGCACACGCACATCCTGGAAGAACATCTCGGAGGTATCGGCCGCCTTCTGGCCGATCTTGTCGAGGTTGCGACCGCGGGAGAACCCGGCACGGTCCGTTTCCACAATGATCAGACTGATGCCACGGCCGCCAGCACTGGGATCGGTCGTACAGGCCACCAGGACAAAATCACAGTTCTGACCGTTGGTGATAAAGGTCTTCTGGCCATTGATGACGTACTCGTCGCCCTCCCTGACCGCCGTGGTGCGCAGATTCTTCAGATCGCTACCAACTCCCGGTTCGGTCATGCCGATGGCCGCAATTTTCTCGGCTGTCACCATCTTCGGCAGCCAGTATTTTTTCTGCTCCTCGGTACCGGCGCTCAGCAGGTAGTAGGCAACGATATCGGCCTGAACAGAAAAACCAACACTGGCGCCGCCGATGGCGTAACCGGTTTCCTCGGAGAGCACCATGTTATAGAGGAAGTCCGCACCCGGACCGCCGTATTCCTCCGGCACACCGCAGCAGAGAAAGCCGTTCTCCGCCGCCTTTTCCCATAGACTGCGGGGGACCACACCTTCCTCTTCCCATTGCTCGATGTTGGGCTCCAGCTCAGCGCGGAAAAAGCGGCGAACATTCTCACGAAACAGCTCATGGTCACTGTTGTAGATTGACCGGTTCTGCATGTTGTTATCCTCTTGACGCAACAGAAAACTCTTGATGCGAGCTACCGTATCAGCAAGAAAAAACTACAACAATTATATACTTTTTATACGAAGTATCTTATTTTGGCATAATTACAAAGTAAAGAACGCTCTACGAGAAGAACTTACAGGTATGGTATAGAGTAAGTACAATAGATACTTATTCGTTATAGAAGGGAGAAGACATGCCGTTTAACCTGAACATCGATCTCCGCCAACTGAACACCTTTCTTACGGTCGCCGACACTGGAAGTTTCAGCCGCGCCTCCGAAAAGCTGTTTGTGGCGCAACCCGCATTGAGCCGACAGATCCGGATGCTGGAAGACGCCCTGAACGTTGAGGTGTTTGTCAGGCACGGTCGAGGCGTTGTATTAACGGCTGCCGGGGAGTTGCTTTACGAGCGGGCTCGTACACTGCTGCAAAGCCTGGAGCGAACCCAGGCTGATGTGACTGCGGTCGCCGGCGAAGTGACCGGCCAGGTAGTTCTGGGGCTGCTGCCCACCGTAGCCCACACCTTTTCCGGCGCCACCATCGAGGAGTATCGCAAACGCTACCCACAAGTCACCCTGGCAGTGAAATCCGCAATGAGCGGCACACTGCAACAGATGGTGATGCAACACCGGCTGAATCTCGCCATCACCTACAGCCACCACGGCAGCCAGAAGAATCTGCGATACCGCCCGCTGATCGAAGAGCGTTTTTACCTGATATCGCCCCCCGACACCAAAGTATCCAAACTCTCCGAGATCACTCTGGATGAGGTGATGGACCTGCCGCTGGTACTGCCGGAAGAGAAACACGGTCTGCGCGTACGCATGGAAAAGGAAGCCGCGGAGCGTAACAAATCCCTGAACCTGGCACTGGAAGTGAGTGCCTGGCCGATGCTCACGGATATGGTTCGCCGGGGACTGGGCTACAGCATCCTCTCATCGGCTGCGGTCCACGACATGACCACAAGGTCCGAAGTTGTCGCCATTCCAATTACCTCCCCTGAAATCAGCAGAACTCTTGCTATCGTCACCCCAATGGACCTCCCCTCTTCAGTAGCCACCCTGAAACTGGCAGAGATCATTATGCAACAGGTCGCCATTCAGGTTCAGGCCGGAACCTGGAACGGGAAGCTGTTATTCAATCCAAAAGACATAGGCGACGCCAACAAAAGCCCGATACCACGGGAAAGCGCCTAGAAACTCTGCATAGATAAATTACGTCACTATTTGAGATATTGTCCTGAAATACAATAACGGCATAGTTAGTATCAAATATAGATAATTGTTAGTGGATATATCTACTGCTAATTTGCGAGCGTTACCTGGCGGACAAAGGCAACGTCCAAGATACGTTGGCCAGGATAAGCGTGAGTAGATTGTCAATATTCCAACAATAATCTATGGAGATGAAGACTCTATGTCCGACAACAAATTATCCACGACCATCAAACTGGCTATAGCCATTGCGGCACTTGGCGCCGCCGGCCAGGCAGCTGCCGTTGAATTTAACGCTGGTGATACGACGGTCGATATCTACGGCTATGCACGGCTCAACGCCTCCTACGATATCGATGAAGATATCAGCCGCGCCACCGGTACCCGTTCAGGCGATTTCAGCAAAGTGAACACCGGCGCTTCAGAGGATAATGAAGTTTCCGGTCATTTCGGTGCCGATGCAGTACAATCACGACTCGGCGTTCGTACAACTCTCCCGAATGGCGTAAAAGTCACCGTCGAAGGTGATTTCCGGACAAGCACCAGTACCGTTCGTCTGCGACATGCCTTCGGCCAATACAAAAACTGGTTGATAGGGCAAACCTGGTCCAACTATACAGCGTTTACCGGCGCTACTTCCGTGTTGGAATTTGACGGCGTTGCGGGCAACGCAGGCCTGTACAGCCGCTCTCCTCAGGTACGCTACACCACTGGCGGCTTGTCACTGGCGGCTGAGGATTCCAAGGCCAGCATCACGGATGGTACTGCCGCAGTAACGACCAAACAAAGCATCCCGACCTTTACCGCACGCTATACTGGCAAGTCCGGGCCCATGGCCTTTTCAACCTCTGCGCTTATACAGCAGGTGGGTTATGACACCGGGACCGAGGACGATGCAGCTATGGGTTTTGCTGTCTTCGGCTCGGCCAGGTTCAGCATCACCGACACTGTCAGTGTTCAGGGTAATGTCAATTACACCGATGGCGCCAATGGCTACCTGTGGCGTTCAGGCACCAACTACTATGGTGAAGATGCCTATATGGATGCCAGTGGCAATGTAGAAACCATTACCGGCTACAGCGCTAACATAGGCACCAGCATCAAAGCCGGCCCTGGTGCGTTCAACGTTGTTTATGGCATGACGACCATGGATTGGGACGACGCTATTGATGACGGCCTGGCCGTCGGGGACAAACACGAAACCAACACCAATGCCTTCGTCAACTACCAGTGGAGCCCATTGCAAAACGTCGATTTCGGCGTTCAGTATGGCTACTTTCATGTGAAGAAAGTGAACGGTGATGACGGCAATGCAAGCCGAGTTATGTTTGCGGCGCAATATAATTTTTGACCAAGCCTGGCTCGATTTAAAGCCCGTACAGCCCCGCTGTCCGGGCACTTTCCCGCCCCAAAACCCCGCATCCAGAATGAATCCGGTTTCTTACGCCAGAAAAATGGAGATATGAATGAGGGTTCTGGTCGCTGTATAACGAGTAATCGACTACAGCGTAAAGGTGCGCGTCAAGCCGGACAACACCGGCGTTGATCTCGCCAACGTCAAGATGGCACTGCGAAATCGCGGTTGAAGAAGCGGTGCGCAGCTTGAGGACGTTTTGAGAGAAGCGCTAAGAGAGGCGCTATAAGTTGCGGTCAGGGAGTATCGAGCTCCACCACCCATAATGAAAAAAAGCCGGTCAAAGACCGGCTTTTTCGAATTGGTAGCGGGGGCAGGATTCGAACCTACGACCTTCGGGTTATGAGCCCGACGAGCTACCAGACTGCTCCACCCCGCATCAAAACTGGTTGTTTACCGGGGCACCCCCGATCAACGTGCGCGTATATTAGGGATTTGATCCCCTGCTGTCAATCGATATCTTCAAAAAGGTCGGTGGGGTACGGGCGCCCGGCTGGTTCCTTCGGTACGCTTTGCTGGTAGACGCCCACCTCGTCGATAACGTCCTGAACCGGGCGGAACGAGCGGCGGTGTTCGGGGGTTGCACCAAGCCGGCGCAGGGCTTCCAGGTGGACCGGGGTTGGGTAGCCTTTGTGTTGGGCCAGGCCGAAGCCGGGAAATCTGGCTTCCAGCGCTCCCATCTCGCGGTCACGGGTCACCTTGGCGAGGATGGAGGCTGCACTGATAGCCGCAACGCGGCTGTCGCCTTTGATAACCGGCTCCGAGGGCCAGTGCCATTTGGGACAGCGATTGCCGTCCACCAACACGTATTCAGGCGCAACGGGCAGGCCGGAGACAGCTCGTTCCATGGCCAGCATGGTGGCCTGGTAAATATTCAGTCTATCGATTTCATGGGCTTCACAGCGCCCCAAACTCCAGGCCGTGGCCCGCTCCAGAATTTGCTCATACAAAATATTGCGGCGCTTTTCAGTCAATTTTTTGGAGTCGGCCAGCCCGCTGATTGGCCGTTCCGGATCCAGAATAACGGCAGCAGTCACCACAGCGCCGATCAGGGGGCCCCGCCCGACTTCATCCACGCCCGCCAGAAGGGAGCCCGTGTAACGACACTCAAACGCCGGCAAAGGTACTTTGGGCATCAGCTTGCCCCTCCTTCCACCAGCTCCGAAATAGCCTGGGCGGCTTTATCGTCAGCGCCCTGCTTCAGGGTGTGGTGCAGTTCCGTGAAGGCGTCCTTGAGCCGACTCCGCTCCTCGCTGTTTTCAAGGCGTTCCAATACCGCGGCACCCAGGCTTTCAGCAGTGGCATCGTCCTGGAGTAGCTCAGGCACCAGTTGGCGCCTGCCCAGCAGGTTGGGCAGCGCCACGTGCGGCACGTTCACCAGTTTCGACAACAGGGCATAGCTGAATCCACTCAGTCGGTAACCCACAACCATCGGCTTTTTCAGCAGCATGGCTTCCAGGGTAGCGGTGCCGGAAGCCAGCAGAACCACATCGGATGCAGCCATCACGTCCCGGGAGCGCCCCCGAACAATGGTGACCGGCAGTTTCACTGCCAGCGCCTCCACCAGGTCCCGAACCTGTTTTTCGCGGTCGCGATTGACACAGGGAATCACCAGTTGAAGATCCGGACGCCGACCCTGGATCCAGCGGGAGGCCTCCAGAAACAGGGTGCCGAGGCGCTCCACTTCCCCTGCCCGACTACCGGGAAGCACCGCCAACACCGGCGCGTCGGCCTCAAGACCGAGGGACGCCCGCATACTCAGGGTGTCCGGCTCAAGGGGAATGCGGTCCGCCAGGGGGTGCCCCACGAAGGCCACGGGGACCTGATGCTCCTCATAGAACCGGGCTTCGAAGGGAAACAGAGTCAACATCAGGTTGACCGATTTGGCAATCTTGAAAATCCGCTTCTGGCGCCAGGCCCAGACAGAGGGGCTCACATAGTGTACGGAGAGAATGCCGGCCTCGCGGCAGCGCCGTTCAATGGCCAGGGTGAAATCCGGGGAATCAATGCCAATGACCACATCCGGCGGGGTAGCAAAGAAGTAGTCCAGCAACCGGGCCCGGATGCTGAACAGCTCACGGATTCTGCCCAGCACCTCCACCAGGCCCATCACCGAGAGCCGCTCCATGGGCACGAGAGAGTGGAAACCTTCAGCTATCATGTCGTCACCGCCAATACCCACGAAGCGGGCGTTGGGGTAACGCTGCCGCAGGGCACGGATGAGACCAGCGCCAAGGATATCCCCTGACGCCTCACCGGCGATCATACCGAAGGTTATTCTGCGGTCACTGACAGTTCTGCGGTCACTGACATTGGGGTGTGCGGGCTTTTCCGTCACCAACAGCCTCCTGCTGGCTTAGCGGATGATACCGCGGTGTGCTCCGCGAAGAGAGGCAATCAGCGGTTGTACTTCCGGCACGTCCGCATAGGCCTTCTCCAGCTCTTCAACGGCCTGCTCAGTCGTCAGCCCCTGCCGGTAAATCACTTTGTAAGCGCGACGAAGTATCAGCAGGACCTCTTTACTGAACCCGCGACGCTTGAGGCCTTCTACGTTCATTCCGTGCGGTTCCGCCGACTGGCCACTGGCCATCACATAGGCCGGAATGTCCTTTAGCACGATGCTGCCACCGGCCGCCATGCTGTGCGAACCAATATGGCAGAACTGGTGCACCATGGTGCCACCACCAAGAATGGCGTTATCACCCACCGAAACGTGGCCCGCCAGCGTGGCGCAGTTGGCCAGAATGGTGTTATCGCCAATGGTGCAGTCGTGGGCCACGTGCACATAGGCCATGAGCAAATTACCACTGCCGATGCGGGTCTCGCCACGATCCTGAACCGTGCCACGGTGAACGGTGCAGTTTTCCCGGATGACATTGTTGTCACCGATCACCAGCGTTGTCGGCTCGCCCGCGTATTTCTTGTCCTGGCACTCTTCGCCAACGCTGGAAAACTGGAATATCCGGTTGTTACGGCCGATAACGGTTGGCCCTTTGACCACCACATGGGAAAGTATCTCCGTGCCATCTCCTATTTCCACGTCTGGGCCAATGTAACTCCAGGGACCAACCGTTACGTTATTCCCGAGCCTGGCTGACGGGTCTACAATCGCCTGAGGATGGACACCCGACCAGTCATTTGTCGCCATCAAACTTCTCTCTCAGCGGTCAGAATCTCTGCCACGCAGACGACTTCACCGTCGACCAGGGCGCGACAATCGAATTTGTAGATACCACGTTTTCCGGAGATCAATTCCGATTCCATGCACAGTTGGTCTCCTGGCAAAACAGGACGCTTCCAGCGCACCTTACTGGATCCAGCCAAGTATTGTACCACGCCATCAGAGGGTTTCCGGCCCACGGTCACAAAACCAAGAATGCCTGAAAGCTGGGCCATGGCTTCAATGATCAGCACACCCGGCATGATGGGATTGTTCGGGAAATGGCCCTGGAAAAACTCTTCGTTAAACGAGAGATTTTTGTAGCCCTTGATCGATTTTCCTTTTTCAAGCTCCATTACCCGATCCACCAGCAAAAACGGGTATCGGTGCGGCAGGTATTCCAGTATTTCTTTGGTGCTCATTATCATGTTGATCGGCCTCAGCCCTCTAATTTCTTTTCCAGTTCCTTGATCCGCCGCGCCAAGGCGTCCAGTTGGCGGAAACGCACGGCATTCTTGCGCCATTGCCGGTTGGTATCCGCGCTGGTGCCGGAGGAATACACTCCCGGCTCCCGGATATCACCGGTGACCAGCGTCATGCCGGTCAGATGTACCTGGTCTGCAACATTCAGATGGCCAGCGACTCCCGAGGCGCCTCCAAACACACAATGTCGTCCAATCCGGGTGCTGCCGGCAATACCAACCATCGCCGCCATGGCGCTGTGGTCACCGATTTGCACGTTGTGGGCGATCTGGATCAGGTTATCCAGCTTGACCCCGTTACCTATCACGGTGTCGTCAAGTGCGCCCCGGTCTATGGTGGTGTTGGCGCCCACTTCCACGTCATTGCCGAGGACCACCCGGCCAAGCTGGGCAATCCGGTGCCAGACACCTTTTTCGTTGGCAAAGCCGAAGCCATCAGAGCCGATGACCGCACCACTGAGAATATGGCAGCGCTGGCCCAACACCACATCGTGAGACAGGGTTACCCTGGGCCGGATCACAGACTGTGAACCAATCACCGTCCGCGCCCCGATCACGGTACCGGCGCCAACCACCACCTGTTCACCAAGTTCCGCCTCAGCATCAATGACCACGTGTGGGCCGACGCTCACCCCCGCAGCGAGTCTCGCAGACGGGTCAATAACCGCGCTGGGGTGCACGCCGGGCGCGGGCACTGGTGCAGGATCAAACCAATGGCTGAGACGAGCATAGCCCAGATAGGGATTGTCCAGTAACAGGACATTTGTCGGAGCGTCACCAGCGGTGGCGGGCGAGGCGATGACGGCGGAAGCCCGGGTCTCGCGAAGGTAACGGGCATACGAGGGGTTGGCCAGAAAGCTGATCTGGCCGGCGCTGGCTGCCTGAAGCGTCGCCAGGCCTGAAACCCGGACATCGGGATCGCCCTTCAGATCCGCACCCAGTGCCGTCGCTATGTCTTCAAGCCGATAGGACCTCTCTGTCATCACGCGCTCCACACTGGCACCGGGGGTCGGGCCGCCCCCAAAGGGTTAACGGTTCAGTTTGTCCAGAAGTGCATCGGTCAGATTCAATTCCGGCCTGACGTAGACCACCGCTTCACTCGGCAGAATCAGATCCAGGTCGTTGTCTTCCAGCAGTTCTTTAACGGCCGCATCCACTTCCGGGCGGGCTTTTTCGAGAAACGCCTGTTTACGCTGGTTCACAGTCGAATCGAGCCGTTGCTTCAGGGCATTGAACTCCTTGACCTTGTTCTGGAACTCACTGGCCAACTGGTTGCGCTCGCTCTCATTCATCATGGCGCCGTCCTTCTCCAGGCGTTCCTGCAGTTTTTTGGCCGCTTCCTGAGCTTCACGCACCTTGGCTTCATCGGCGGCAAAGTCCTTTTGCAGGGTTTCACTGAAGGCCTTGGCGTCGTTCGAGGAAAACAGGGCCTGACGCAGGTCCACCACGCCAATACGGGTTTCAGCCATAGCTGGCAGGGACAATGCCATGAGTGCTGTCATCACCAATACGATTCTGAACATCGAGTTTCTCCTGAGTTTCATCCGTTCTTTTTATGTCGTGTTGCCGGGTCAGAACGTCTGACCGAGCGAAAACTGGAAGACCTGTGTATCATCACCCGGTTGGTCGTTGATCGGTTGCGCCAGACTGAATGCCAACGGGCCCACCGCGGTGATCCACTGGAACCCGATACCGGCCGCCAGCCGCACCTCGTCCAGAGCCGGGTCAAAGCCGCGCTCGGGATCAAACACCTGACCCGCGTCCACAAAGAAGGCGGTCCGCATTGACCGGGTATCGCCCGCGAAGGGCGTTGGGAAAATCAGTTCCAGACTGCCCTCCGTCAAAAGACTACCACCGAAAGGATCCGGATCAGAAAAGTCGTTGTCGCTTCTGATGGCTCTCCGGCCAAGGGAGTTCGCCTGATACCCCCGAACCGAACCATAGCCACCGGAGTAGAAATGCTCGTAGAACGGCATCTGGGTGCGGTCTCCGTAGCCATCACCATAACCAATATCGGTCCGTGCGCGGAATACCCAACGATTGTTCTCGGTAATGGGGTAATAGAAATCGGTACTGTGCCTGACTTTGTAGAACGTCAGATCACTGCCCGGCACGGCAATATCCACTGAAACCGAGTGGCTGTAACCATCGGATGGCAGAACGCCCCGGTTCAGAGTACTGCGGCGCCAGCCCCCAAAGAGGAAGTAATTGTTAAAGGCGTCGCCTTCGTCGGCAATAAAGTCCCGCACCTCCTGCGAGGTGAATACCCCTTCCTGAATCTTGGACAGCGTATAGCCCGCACCAAAGTTCAACCGGGTAATGTTATCCGTCGGATACCCAAAGGTGACACGTCCGCCGTATTCGTCGAGCAGGTAGGAGGAAATATCCTCTTCCTCGAAGTCGGTTTCGCGGGCAAAGACACTGAAACCGCGGCTTACCCCATCCACCGTGTAATAGGGATCCAGGTAGGAAACATTGGCGCTCTTGACGGAATCGCTGACGTTAACCCCGAATGACACCCGCTTGCCGGTGCCAAAGAAATTGTTCTCCGAGACATTGGCCCCCAGGATGATGCCGGAATCCTGTGAGAACCCGACCGAGGCCGAGAGGCTGCCCGTGGGCTGTTCTTCCACGGAATAATTCACGTCCACGAGATCGTCGGTACCAGGCACTGGCACGGTATCCACGTTGACGGTTTTAAAGAAGCCGAGACGTTCCAGGCGGGTTTTGGAGAACTCGATGCGGTCGGAGGAGGCAATCCCCCCCTCCATCTGGGTCATTTCCTGGCGCAGCACGTCGTCCCGCGTGGATACGTTGCCATCGAAGTTGATCCGACGCACATAGGCCCGCTTACTAGGCTCCACGAAGAAGGTCACTTTCGCGGTGTTGTTCTCCCCCGGCTCGGGCACGGCATTGACGTTGGCGAAGGCATAGCCCTCTTTACCCAGACGGAAAGCCAGGCTTTCGGAAATCGCCGTCATCTGGGACCGGGAGAATACGTCGCCCTCTTCAACCGGGATCAGCTTGCGCAGCTCTTCCTCACCGACAATCAGTTCGCCCCGAAGCTCAATACCCGACACCGTGTATTGAGGCCCCTCGCTCAGCGCGATGGCAATAAACACCTGCTGTTTGTCTGGCGAAATGGACACCTGACTGGATTCCACATTGAAGTCCAGGTAGCCACGATCCAGATACCAGGAACGGAGGGTTTCCAGATCACCGCTGAGTTTCTCGCGGGCGTATTTATCCGCGTTGGTCAGGGAGTTCCACCAGGAACTGGTCTGCAGCTCAAACAACTCCCGTAACTGTTCATCGCTGAACTCTTCGTTACCGACGATGTTGATATGCTGTATGGCCGCCACACTGCCTTCGTTGATATCCAGCCGGATCGCCACCCGGTTCCGGGGCAACTCTTCGGCTGTGGCCTTAACCCGGGCGTTATAACGCCCCTGGCTGATATAGGAGCGCAGAATTTCCAGCTCCAGACGCTCCAGCGTGGCGCGCCGGAAGACCTGGCCTTCCTGCAGGCCAGCCCCGGCCAGCGCGTCCATCAGCATTTCCGTCTCTATGTTCTTGTTGCCCTCGATCTCAATGGAGCTGATCGAGGGACGCTCCCTGACCGTCAGAATGAGGATCCCGGCATCCCGGCTGGCCTCAATGTCTGTAAACAGGCCCGTCCGGAACAGTGACTTGATAGCGTCGGCCAACTCGGCTTCGTCCATCTGCTCGCCAATATTCACGGGAAAGGCGGAGAAAACAGTACCCGCAGAGACCCGTTGCAGGCCTTCCACCTCAATGTCGGCAACGGTAAATTCATCTGCAAATGCTGGCTTTATGCCGCTCGCGGCAACAGCGAGGCCAACGGCTACACCTAGAAGAGAACGTCTCATTCAATTATTTCGCCTGGTTAATGCGCGTAAGGAGCCCGCAATTCTCACAACCGCATCAGGTCGTTGTAAAGAGCAAACACCATTAATGTGAGGATCATTGCCATACCAATTCGTAATCCAACGGCCTGGGCAGCCTCGGAAAGCGGCTTCCTGCGAATGGCTTCGATGGTGTAATAGACGATATGACCACCGTCCAGCACCGGTACCGGCAACAGGTTCAGCACCCCGAGGCTGACACTCAGGTAGGCCAGAAAACGCACGAAATCCTCAAACCCCGAGCTGACACTGGCCTCCGCAACGCGGGCGATGGTAATCGGCCCGCTGAGGTTGGTGGGGGAAAGCAGCCCGGTCAGCATTTTCTGGATGGCAACCAGGGTCAGACGGGTGTCCGCCCAGGTCTCCGACAACGCATTCGGGATCGCCGCGATCGGGCCATAATTCACCTCGCGGAGAACGTCCTTCGGCCAGGACACCGCTTCTACTCCGGCCCCGATAAAGCCAATATCCTCACCGTTTTCCCCGGTTTTATGCGCTGGTGTAACCATCAGCGTTTGCTCAGCACCATTGCGCTCAACCGTCACGGCCAGCTCTTCGCCAGGTGAGTCACGCACTATATTCACCAGCTCAAACCAGTCCGCCACCGGTTCACCATTCACCGAGATTACCCTGTCACCGGTCTGCAGGCCCGCCGCTTCCGCTTGTTCACCGTCTGAAATCTGCCCGAGAACCGCCGGAACAGACGGGCGCCAGGGGGTTATACCGAACTCACCCAGCGGATTGGGCGTATCGTCACTCAGGCGCCAGCCATCGAGCTGCCCGGTGAGCACCCGTCGAGAGCCGCCATCCGATACTTCAATGGCAATGGCGCCCTGCTCACCCGTACGTTCGAGGATCCGCATATTTACATCGCGCCAGGAACTCACCCGATGACCGTCCACGGCCTGAATTTCCATGCCCTCCTGCAAGCCGGCGCTTGCAGCCACGCTCTCCGGAGCAACGTCGCCAACAATCGGGGCCACATGAGTCACACCGACAACACTGAGCAGCCAGTAAGCAAATATCGCAAACAGGAAGTTGGCAACGGGGCCGGCAGCCGCAATGGCAATACGCTTCGAGGGCGACTTGGCAGTAAACGCCTGGTCTTTCAGCGCGTCGGGGACAGGCCCCTCACGCTCGTCCAGCATTTTAACGTAACCACCCAGGGGGATTGCCGCGATCGCGTATTCAGTGCCCTGCCGGTCGTACCACGAGAACAGTGGCTTGCCGAAGCCTACGGAAAAGCGGAGAACCTTGACCCCACAACGGCGGGCCACCCAGAAATGCCCATATTCATGGAGCGTTACCAGGATGCCCAGGGTCAGCGCAAGCGCCAGGATCGTCTCAATAATCTGCATAGAATTCCCGGTTGGTGGCTAGCAAAAAACCTTCAGACCGATAACAGCCCTATCTGTTCCCTGGCGCGCTCCCGCGCTTCCGCGTCCTTGGCAAAGATAATCTCAAAACTGTCCGCCGGCTCGACCGAGGTAATCGCCAGTGTTCGCTCTATGATAACGGGGATGTCCGCAAAACACAGGTCGCCATTGAGAAACGCCGCTACCGCCACTTCATTGGCGGCGTTGAGTACCGCCGGTGCGGTGCCGCCCGCGTCAAAGGCCTCCGCCGCCAGCCTCAGGCAGGGAAAACGTATCAGGTCCGGCCGCTCAAAGTGAAACCGGCCGATGGCAAACAGATCCAGCGGCGCCACCCCGGCGCTGACCCGCTCAGGCCAGGCCAGACCATTGGCAATGGGTGTGCGCATGTCCGGGCTGCCCAGTTGGGCGAGCACCGAGCCATCAGCGTATTCCACCATCGAGTGAATGATACTCTCCGGGTGCACATGCACCTCAATGCTCGCCGGTGTGGTGTTGAACAGCCAGCAGGCCTCTATCAGTTCCAGGCCCTTGTTCATCAGGGTGGCCGAATCCACGGATATTTTCTGCCCCATGGACCAGTTGGGATGGGCGCAGGCTTCAGCCGGAGTAACCGTTCGCAGGCACTCTGCCGTGTGTTCCCTGAACGGCCCACCCGAGGCTGTCAGCAGTATACGAGTAATCCCCGCCGCCACGGGATTACGGATTTTATCCGCCGGCATGCACTGGAAAATGGCGTTGTGTTCCGAATCTATGGGCAGCAGCTCTGCACCGGATTCGGCGACCGCGTCCATGAATAACCGGCCAGACATCACCAGGGCTTCCTTGTTCGCCAGCAATACCCGTTTCCCCTGCCCTACAGCCGCCAGTGTCGGCCTCAGCCCCGCCGCACCGACAATGGCCGCCATCACCGTATCGGCCTCAGGGGCTGCCGCCACCGTGCACAGCCCCTGCTCTCCAGACAGGATCCGGATGTCGGGACAATCCGCCAGCAGTTCAGCAAGCCGCCCGGCCGATTCCGGGTCGGCCATCACCGCCACCCGGGGCTGGAACTCCCGGCACAGCAACGCCAGTTCATCGGCGCGGGTATTGGCAGCCAGGGCATGAACTGAGAAGCGATCCGGATGGCGCCGGATCACATCCAGCGTACTCAGCCCGATGGAGCCCGTGGCCCCCAAGATCGTGATACAGCGCTTCACCACAGTCACCAGTGCCCGGTCGCAAGCCAGCCAAGTTGCGTGATGGCCAGGGCGAAAACAGGGATTGCCGCAGTCAGGCTGTCAATACGATCCATAATACCCCCGTGGCCCGGCAGCAACTGGCTGCTGTCTTTAATACCCCGGAACCGTTTGAGCATGCTCTCAAGCAAGTCCCCGACCACCGAGACCAGCCCGGTTACCAGGCTGGCAAGCACCAGCAGCAACGTTTCAACGGTGTCTGCCGATGCCAGGACACTGATCACAACGGCAAACACACCCACCGCAATCAGCCCGCCCCAAACGCCGGCCCAGGACTTACCGGGGCTGACCCTGGGCGCGAGCTTCGCCTTGCCAAAGGCCCGTCCGGCAAAATAGGCGCCAATATCAGCGACCCAGACCACGCAAAACACGTACAGAATGACCAGCAGGTTATTGGTGCTGTCACCAAACTGGAACCCGCCGGTGCGAAGGTGATTCAGACCCACCCAGGCAGGCACCAGAACCAGCAGGCCCATGACGGCTCTCGCCGGTATGCTGCCCCAGCGCGCTGCCCCGCCAGGGTAGCTGCGTACCAGCAGGAATCCCACCACCCACCAGACCAGGGCAAGCCAGAGCACGGCAACTGCCGGCACGTTCAGCAGGCCATAGAGTACTGCGGCCGTCACCAGGGCGTAGACGACGCGACCCGCCTGCCCTTCGAGGCCAGACAGGTTGGCCCATTCCCAGGCGCCGAGGGTAATGATGGCACCGGTGAACAGGGCAAACCCCAGCGGGGGCAGGAAGAAAATGCCGCCAATGGCAATCGGGGCAAGGATCAGAGCGGTGATGATTCGGGTTTTTAACACGGTGAGAATCGCTGTGGTTTCATTATTGTTGTGGCGGACTGGCTGCAATCTGGTCATCGGTCTGGCCGAACCGACGCTGGCGCCCGGCATAGGCCTGCAGTGCCTTACGCATTTCCTCTTCCTTGAAATCAGGCCAGAAGACCGGAGAAAAGTACAGCTCGGTATAGGCCAGGTGCCAGAGCATGAAATTACTGATGCGCTGCTCGCCAGCGGTACGGATCATCAGGTCCGGCATGGGGAGGTCACCGATACTCAGATGCTGCTGGATCAGGTCGTCGGTAATGTCCGATGGCTCGAGCTGGCCGCTGCGTACCTGGGCCGCCACCTGCCGGGAAGCCTGGGTGATATCCCAGTGGCCTCCATAATTAGCGGCAATCACCAGCGTCATTCGCTGGTTATGGCGGGTAAGCTCTTCCGCTTTTGTCATATGCTCCTGCAGGGAAGCGCTGAAGGCACTACGGTCGCCAACGATCCGCAGACAAATGCCGTTACGATGGAGCTTTCGGACTTCACGCTCGAGGGCAAACAGGAACAGCTTCATCAGCGCCGAGACTTCATCTTCGGGCCGTCGCCAGTTCTCGCTTGAGAACGCAAACAGGGTGAGCACCTCAACACCCTCGCGGGCACAGGTCTCCACCACGGCTTTGACCGCATCCACGCCGGCCTTGTGCCCGGCCACCCCTTTGAGGCGCCGCGCCTTGGCCCAGCGGTTGTTACCGTCCATGATAATCGCAACATGCCGGGGACGGCCATCCGCCGACACCGGAATCCCTGCGGATACGGTTCCCTTCATGAAATCCCCTGTGCGGCCGGAGCACCGGAGGCACTCCGGCCGTCCATTTCGAATGCGAGTGGGCCCGGGCGTTAAACCGCCATCAGGTCCTCTTCTTTGGCTTTGAGCATGGTTTCCACTTCGGCGATAAAGCGATCGGTCAGTTTCTGAATATCCTCTTCGCCCCTGCGCTCATCGTCTTCGGTGATTTCTTTTTCTTTCAACAGCTCCTTGATCATGCTGTTGGCGTCGCGACGGGCATTACGGATGGAAACCCGCCCGTGCTCGGCATCGGCTTTCGCCTGCTTGACCATATCCTTTCGGGTTTCCTCCGTCAGCATCGGCATCGGAAGGCGAATGATGTCGCCACTGGTGGCAGGATTCAGGCCCAGGTCAGAGCTCATGATCGCCTTCTCAATGGTCGGCATGAGGTTCTTTTCCCATGGCGAGACGGTCAGCGTGCGATTATCTTCCACGTTGATGCTGGCCACCTGCTTGAGCGGTGTTTCCTGACCGTAATAGTTCACCATCACGCTGTCCAGAATGGATGGGTGAGCACGGCCGGTCCGGATCTTGTTAAACGACGAATGCAGAGCCTCCAGGCTCTTTTTCATCTTCTTCTCGGCTTCGGATTTAATGTCATTAATCACGTAGTCGTCCTCAATTCGCTTGTCAATTCATTCGTTAAGCCGGCCACAACCCTGAGCGCCGGATACGCCTGTTATTCAATCAGTGTACCTTCTTTTTCACCGGTCACGATGCGGGTCAGAGCGCCCGGACGATTCATGTCAAACACCCGGAGCGGCATACCGTGGTCGCGAGCCAGGCAAATGGCGGTCAGATCCATCACTCCCAGTTTTTTGTCCAGCACCTCATCGTAGGTGAGGTTGTCGTATTTCTCGGCACTGGAATCCAGATAGGGGTCCGCCGAATACACGCCGTCCACCTTGGTCGCCTTCAGCACGGCGTCCGCCTCGATCTCGATGCCCCTCAGGCAGGCCGCGGAATCGGTGGTGAAAAACGGGTTGCCGGTACCGGCACAGAAGATCACCACATCGCCGTCCTTGAGATCACGTACGGCCCGGCGACGATCATAGTGTTCAACAATACCGCTCATTGGGATGGCCGACATCACGCGGGTGCGGATGTTGGAGCGCTCAAGGGCGTCGCGCATGGCCAGACCATTCATCACGGTCGCCAGCATCCCCATGTGGTCACCGGTGACCCGATCCATGCCGGCAGCGTTCAGGGCCGCGCCCCGGAACAGGTTGCCACCGCCAATGACCAACCCCACCTGAACGCCAATACCGATCAAGGCACCGATTTCCAGGGCCATGCGGTCAAGTACTTTGGGATCAATACCGAAATCGTGCTCCCCCATCAGGGCCTCGCCACTGAGCTTGAGCAGAACACGCTTGTATCTGGGCTGGGTTTTCGATGATGTCGGCATGGTGATCCCCTTTTTGTCTGTTGGCTGCGGTCCGGGGCAATGCCCGTTGCAGGCTTGTATCTGACATACTCCTCGGAAAAGGGGTATCTCAGATACAAGCCCGCCACGAGAGCCGGGCACTCCCGGCTAACGTGGCAGACTCAGGTGATACTGCAGCGTAGCCGCAGCACCATAAAGAAGGATCAGGCCTTACCTGTACCGGCTGCGGCAGCAACCTCGGCAGCAAAGTCCACTTCTTCCTTCTCGATGCCTTCACCCACTTCCAGTCGAACGAAGCCGACCAGTTCGCCACCGGCGGACTTGATCAGTTCACCCACGGTCTGGTCCGGGTTCTTGACGAACGGCTGCTCAACAAGGCTGTTTTCCTTGAGGAACTTCTTGATACGGCCGCCCATCATCTTCTCAACGATTTCGGCAGGCTTGCCTTCCATATCCGGCTGGGCCTTGATGACTTCCTTTTCTTTCTCGAGTTCCTCGGCCGGCATATCTTCCGGCTTACCAACACGCGGGTTAACGGCAGCGGCGTGCATGGCGACGTCACGGGCCACTTCCGGAGTACCGGCAGTCAGGGCAACAACGGAAGCGATCTTGTTGGTGCTGTGGACATAACCACCCACCACAGGACCTTCAACCTTCACGATGCGACGAACCGTAATGTTCTCGCCGATCTTCTGAACCAGCGCCTCGCGCTTGGCTTCCAGATCGCCTTCCATCAGCCTGGCAACGTCGGTTTCGCCCTTGTCGAAAGCCACATTCAGAACGTCGTTGGCAAAGTTGACGAAATTGTCGTCACGGGCAACAAAGTCTGTTTCGGAATTCACTTCCAGAATGTAGGCGGCGGTGTTGTCGTCGGAGATCTTGATCAGAGACACACCTTCAGCGGCGGTACGACCGGCTTTTTTGGCAGCCTTCAGACCGGAAGACTTACGCAGCTCTTCAATCGCAGCGTCGACACTGCCTTCAGCTTCCACGAGTGCTTTCTTGCACTCCATCATGCCAAGGCCGGTACGCTCACGCAGCTCTTTGACCATTGCGGCGGTAATTGCAGCCATGTTCAATCCTCTCAACTGTTCCGAATTCGGTGGGGAGGTGGCCCCGGGCGAACCCGGGGCACACCTTACATCACATCTCAAACGTGACGGTAACGCATCACTCGGCGGCCGGAGCAGCGCCTTCCGCGTCTTCGCTGACTTCTACAAACTCATCAGCACCGGCGCCGGCAGACTGAGCTGCTTCGATGCAGGTATCGGCAACGGCCCGCACGTAAATCTGGATCGCGCGGATAGCATCGTCGTTGCCCGGAATCACGTAATCCACACCGTCCGGATCGCTGTTGGTATCCACAACACCGATAACAGGAATGCCCAGCTTGTTGGCTTCCTTGATCGCGATCCGCTCATGATCAACGTCAATGACGAACATGGCGTCCGGCAGACCGCCCATATCCTTGATACCACCGATGGAACGCTCAAGACGGTCCATTTCACGGGTGCGATCCAGCGCTTCTTTCTTGGTCAGCTTGTCGAAGGTACCGTCCTGGCTCTGGGCTTCCAGATCACGGTAGCGACGGATCGATTGACGGATGGTTTTGTAGTTGGTCAGCATGCCACCGAGCCAGCGGTGGTTAACGAACGGCTGACCGGCACGCTCGGCCTCTTCCTTGATGATCTTGGCCGCGGCACGCTTGGTGCCCACGAACAGAATCTTGTTCTTGCTCTCTGCCAGCTTCTGAACAAACGTCAGCGCGTCGTTCATGGCAGGAACAGTCTGTTCAAGGTTGATGATATGAATCTTGTTACGGGCGCCGAAGATGAACTTCGACATTTTCGGGTTCCAGTAGCGGGTCTGGTGACCGAAGTGAGCACCTGCCTTGAGCAGGTCACGCATATTTACCTGAGCCATGATAATTACCTTTTTAGCTTCGGGTTAGTCCTCCACGTATCCGATTGCCCCAACCCGTCTCCTTAAAACAGAAGCAGGCACCCTGGGACAACGTGTCGACACGTGTGTGAATTTGCCGGATTCGTTTCCGGCGGGCGCGTTTATACCACAAAGCGGCCCCAAAACGCCATTATTTTTGCGCGCAGGCTTCCTTGTACCGAAACCTCCAGCCCCTTAAAATGCCGGTTTGATACACATCAACGGGAACCCCCATGCAGGTATCGATCAAAACTCCGGAAGAAATCGAAAAGATGCGCGTCGCCGGCCGGCTGGCAGCCGACGTTCTCGAGATGATTGGCGAGCACGTGAAGCCCGGCGTATCCACCGAGGAACTGGACCGGATCTGCCACGGTTACATCGTCAATGAGCAGAAGGCTATCCCAGCGCCCCTCAACTACAAGGGCTTTCCGAAGTCGATCTGCACCTCCGTCAATCACGTTATCTGCCACGGCATTCCGTCTGAGAAAAAAATCCTCAAGGACGGAGACATCCTGAACATCGATGTCACCGTAATAAAGGACGAATACCATGGCGACACCAGCAAGATGTGGGTGGTGGGCAAGCCCAAACCCGGCACCGAGCGCCTGATCCAGATCACTCAGGAATGCCTGTACAAGGGAATTGAGCTGGTCAGGCCCGGCACCCGCCTGGGCGATATTGGCCACGTCATCCAGCAACACGCGGAAAAGCACCGGTACTCGGTGGTAAGGGACTACTGCGGCCACGGTATCGGCAAGGTGTTTCACGAAGAGCCGCAGGTTATGCATTACGGCAAACCCGACACCGGCCTGGAGCTTCAGGAAGGAATGACATTCACCATTGAGCCGATGATCAACCAAGGCAAGTATCAGACCAAGCTGCTGCCGGATGGCTGGACCGTGGTTACCAAAGACCACAAACTGTCAGCCCAGTGGGAACACACCATTCTCGTGACCGCAGACGGTCATGAGGTGCTGACCAAGCGATCGGATGAGTCCTTCTAAGTGGACCAAAACGAGCTGGAGTCCCGCATCAGCCGCGACACGTCGCCAGTCAAGGCGGCCCGGGAGCTGTTAAGGCAACGGTACAATGCCGACGCCGAAGCGTTTCAGCGGGGAGCGGATGTCCGCGCCCTGGTGCAGTCCAGGGCCGATACCGTCGATACCGTATTGCGGCTGATCTGGGACCGTTACCCATTCTCCAGCTCCCCCAACGTTGCCCTGATTGCGGTCGGCGGCTATGGCCGTGGTGAGCTTCATCCCCACTCCGATATCGACTTGCTCATCCTCACCCGGAATGGCATCTCAGACAACTGGCAGGACGACCTCAGCGCGTTTGTTACCCTGTTATGGGATCTGAAGCTGGATATCGGCCACAGCGTGCGCAGCATTGAGGAAAGCAAGGCCGCCGCCCGCGAAGACGTCACCATCCTGACCAACCTGCTTGAAACGCGCACCATCGCCGGTCCCGATGAGCTCAGGAAAGACCTGAGCGATCAGATTTATTCCGATGACGTCAGCAGCGACCGCGACTACTTCATTGCCAAGCGCGAGGAGCAGCTCCAGCGGCACCGGAAATACGGCGACACCGAATACAATCTGGAACCGAACGTGAAAGGCTCGCCCGGTGCGCTTCGCGACATCCAGACTATTGGCTGGATCACCAAACGGCACTTCGGCCTGCAAAACATCGCCGACCTGACCCGGTTCAGTATCCTCACCGAGGAAGAGCACCAGATCCTGTTTCAGGGCGAAACCTTCCTGTGGCAACTACGCTATGGCCTCCAGCTGCTGGCCGACCGCAATGAAAACCGACTGCTGTTCGACCATCAGCGAGCCCTCGCCCAGATGCTGGGTTACAAGGACGAAGGCAAACGGCTCGGTGTGGAACTGATGATGCAGTCCTACTACCGCACCGTACTGGCCCTGGCGGAACTCGCTGACGTTATCCTGCAATACTACGACGAAGCCATACTGGGCACCGGCACCGACGATGACATCCAGCCCCTGAACAAACGGTTCCAGGTGAGGAATCACTACATTGAGGCCGTGAATAATCAGGTCTTCGCCTACGCGCCCTACGCCATCATGGAAATCTTTGTGCTGATGGCCCAGCACCCCGACATCAAGGGCATACGGGCAACAACCATCCGCTCTCTGCGGGCGCACCGGCACCTGATAGACGACGCTTTCCGGTCAGACCTGGCAGTTACCACGCTGTTTATGGAGCTGCTCAGAACACCCCACGCACTGGACCAGACCCTGTCGGCGATGAAAAAGTATTCGGTGCTGGGCCGATACCTGCCGGAATTTGGCCAGATCATCGGCCAGATGCAGCATGACCTGTTTCACATCTATACCGTCGATGCCCACACCATGCGGGTTATTCGCAACATGGTCAGGCTCAACAGCACCGAGGCACGTACCGAGTACCCATTGGCATCGCGCCTGATTCACCGGCTGCCGAAGCTGGAGACCCTGTTCATTGCCGGCCTCTATCATGATGTGGCCAAAGGCCGGGGCGGCGATCACTCGGAACTGGGCGCCATGGATGCCGAAGCCTTCTGCCGGCGCCACCACCTCAGCGAACGCGATACCCAACTGGTCTCATGGCTGGTAGAAAACCACCTGTTGATGTCCATGACCGCACAGCGCAAGGATATTTCCGACCCCGACATCATCCACGGTTTTGCCCGGGCGGTGCCAAGCCAGGCGCACCTTGACTACCTTTACGTACTGACGGTCTGTGATATCAGCGCCACCAACCCGAAACTCTGGAATACCTGGCGGGCCTCACTGTTGCGCCAGCTGTATATCGAAGCCAAGCGGGCCCTGCGCCGGGGGACGGAAACGCCCATTGATCGCCAGGAGTGGGTGCGCGCCACCCAGTCGGAAGCGAGAGAAATCCTCCACGCCCAGAACATGACGGACGAGCAGATTGATGGCATCTGGGACACCGTGGATGAAGATTACTTCCTCCAGGATTCCACCGTGGACATTGCCTGGCAAACCGCGGCCATCATCCGCCACGGCGACAACCCGGACCCGCTCGTGCTGATCCGGGACACCCGGGGCGGCCCCACGGACGGCTACTCCCAGATCATTATTTACATGAAGGACCGGGTGGCCCTGTTTGCCGCCACCACGGCCGTGCTGGAACAGCTCAACCTGAACATTGTGGATGCCCGCATCAGTTCCAGTGAAGGCCCCTACTCCATCAGCTCCTACGTGGTGCTGGACGAAAAAGGCCAGCCCCTTGGCATTGATCCGGCCCGTAAGGAGCGGGTACGGCAGCGGCTGATCGAAGAACTCGACGACCCCGAGGATTACCCGGACATCATTCATCGCCGCACACCGCGCCAACTCAAACACTTTGCCTTCCCCACGGAAGTGACCTTTTCAAACGATACCGTTAACCAGCGCACGGTGATGGAGGTCATCACGCCGGACCGGCCAGGTCTGCTGGCACGGATCGGGCAGGTACTGCTCGAGCACCGGGTTCGCCTCACCAACGCCAAGATCGCCACGCTCGGCGAGCGGGTGGAAGACGTTTTCTTTGTCACCGACGAGCAGGGTGAGCCCCTTCGGGACCTGGCGGTTTGCCAGGATCTGCAGCACAACCTCTGTAAAATGCTGGACGATATTCAATGAACCTCAATCTCGACAGACTTCACCCCTACCCCTTTGAAAAACTGGCGAAACTGAAGGCTGGCATCACCGTACCCAACCATCTCCGGCCGATTTCCCTGGGTATCGGTGAGCCCAAACATCCGTCGCCCGATTTTGTAAAGCAGGTCATCGCTGGCAACCTCGACAAACTCGCCAACTACCCCACGACCCGGGGAACGGACGAACTCCGGGACACCATCAGCCAGTGGGCCACACGGCGCTTCAACCTCAAACCGGGCACCCTCAGCCCGGCCCGCCATATCGCGCCGGTAAACGGAACCCGCGAGGCGATTTTCTCTCTGGTTCAGGCGGTGATGGATACCAGCAAACCCACCACCGTGGTCAGCCCGAACCCGTTTTACCAGGTTTACGAAGGGGCCGCGTTCCTGGCGGGCGCGACGCCGGTTTATCTGCCCTGCGACAGCACCAACGGCTTTATTCCGGATTTTGATTCAGTGCCGGAATCCACCTGGCAGGCCTGCCAGATACTGTTCCTGTGCTCACCGGGCAACCCCAGTGGCGCCGTAATCCCCCGGGAAACCCTGGCAAAAGTGATTGCCCTGGCCGATCGCTATGACTTTATCGTGGCGTCAGACGAGTGTTATTCCGAACTCTACCCCGAAGAAGGCAACCCGCCCGAAGGCCTGCTGCAAACCTGCGCCGCCCTCGGCCGTGATGACTACGCCCGCTGCGTGGTATTCCACAGCCTGTCCAAACGCAGCAACCTGCCCGGACTGCGTTCCGGCTTTGTCGCCGGCGATGCGCGTGTTCTCGACGGCTATCTGAAATACCGCACCTACCACGGCTGCGCCATGCCGGTTCACAACCAGTTGGCCAGCATCGCCGCCTGGAAGGATGAGGACCACGTGCGCGAAAACCGCGCCGCCTACCGCGCCAAGTTCGAGGCCGTGGTTCCCATTCTGCGGGAGGTGATGACCGTGGATTTCCCCGATGCCGGGTTCTATCTGTGGCCGACAACCCCGATGGACGATGAGACCTTCGCCCGGGAGTTGTCAGCCCAGCAGAATGTCCACGTACTGCCGGGCCGGTATCTCTCTCGGACCGTCAACGGCCACAACCCGGGTGAAAACCGGGTGCGGATGGCTCTGGTGGCGCCGCTGGAGGAGTGCGTGGAAGCGGCGCGGCGGATTGTTGAATTTGTCAAGGCGAACAAGCAATGAAACTCTATGGCATCAAGAACTGCGATACCGTGAAAAAAGCCCGTAAATGGCTGGATGACAACGGCATTGATTACGAATTCCACGATTTCAAAAAGGATGGACTGAACGGCGATCTGCTGTCCCGCTGGGAACAGGCGGTTGGCTGGGAATTACTGCTGAACCGTCGCGGAACCACCTGGCGAAAACTTCCCGATGAGGTTCGTGATACTATTAGCGCCCAATCTGCCCACCAGATCATGCAGGAGAACCCTTCCATCATCAAACGCCCGGTTGTTGAACGGGATGGTCAGGTTAGCGTGGGCTTCAACGCAGACCAGTGGGCTGTGTGGACTGACTAACTTTTTTGAACTCAGACACAGGAGCAAATCAGATGAGCTTTGCATTCGGCATCGGCATCGGCACCCAGAACAACCAGGGCGAGTGGCTGGAGGTGTTCTACCAGCAGCCGGTCATGACACCCGATAACACCTTGATGGATGTCGTTCACAATGCGCTGGACTACCGGAGTGGCAATCAGGCGATCAGCGCCTCCGCCGAACAGCTCAGCCAGTTCGCTAACGCCCTGCGCCAGATCGGCCAGACGTCACAGGCGGTGCTGGCGGAAAAGGCGGCCAACAGCAAGCGCCCGGTGGTTGTCACCGTCCTGGAAACCGATGATACCGCCTCCAGCACCCCGGAGGTGTACCTCAAGCTGCACCTGATTTCCCATCGCCTGGCCAGGCCCCACGGCCTGAAACTGGACGGCATTTTCGGGTTGCTGCCCAATCTGGCGTGGACCAACGAAGGCGCCATTGACCTTAACGAACTGTCTGACCGCCAGCTCAAGGCGCGCCTGGAAGGCCGCACACTGGAAGTCAAATCCGTCGACAAGTTCCCGCAGATGACCGACTATGTGGTGCCCAAAGGCGTCCGCATTGCCGATACCGCCCGTGTGCGCCTGGGGGCCTACGTGGGTGAAGGCACCACGGTGATGCATGAGGGCTTTATCAACTTCAACGCCGGTACCGAAGGCACCAGCATGATCGAAGGCCGCATTTCGGCCGGTGTCATGGTTGGCAAGGGGTCTGATCTGGGCGGCGGATGCTCCACCATGGGCACCCTTTCCGGCGGTGGCAACATCATCATTGCCGTGGGCGAGAACTGCCTGATCGGCGCCAACGCCGGCATTGGCATTCCGTTGGGTGACCGTTGCAAGGTTGAAGCCGGTCTGTACATTACCGCCGGCACCAAGGTCGCCCTGCTGGACGACAACAACGAACTGGTTGAAATCATCAAGGCCCGGGATCTGGCCAATAAGCCGGACCTGCTGTTCCGTCGTAATAGCCAGACCGGTGCGGTGGAGTGCAAAACCAACAAATCGGCGATCGAGCTGAACGAAGAACTGCATGCAAACAACTGATTCCCCGACCCTCAATCTCGCCATTGATCTCATCAGCCGGCGCTCCGTTACTCCGGAAGATGCCGGCTGCCAGGCACTGATGATGTCGCGCCTGGCCCCGCTAGGCTTTTCCGGGGAAAACCTGCGCTTTGGCGATACCGATAACCTCTGGGCCCGAAAAGGCTCGGAGGGGCCTGTCCTGGCCTTCGCCGGGCACACAGACGTGGTGCCGACCGGCCCGGAAAAAAACTGGGCTCACCCGCCTTTCGATCCGGTTATCAGGGACGGCTACTTATACGGCCGGGGCGCTGCGGATATGAAAGGCAGTCTCGCGGCGTTCATCACCGCCTGTGAGCGATTTGTTGCGGAGTATCCAGGTCACCGGGGCTCCATCGCCCTGCTGATCACCAGCGATGAAGAAGGACCGGCCCAGCACGGCACCGTCAAGGTCGTGGAAACTCTGGAGGCCCGGAACGAGAAGATCGACTGGTGCCTGATCGGCGAACCCTCCAGCACCCGAGATGTCGGCGATGTGATCAAGAATGGACGCCGGGGCTCGCTACACGGCTATCTGACGGTGCACGGCGTGCAGGGCCACGTGGCGTATCCGCACCTGGCCGACAACCCGGTGCATTCCGTGGCCCCGGCCCTGGACGCCCTGGCCCGGGAATTCTGGGACAACGGCAACGATTTCTTCCCGCCCACCACCTTCCAGATCACCAGACTGGAAGCCGGCACGGGCAGCAATATCATCCCCGGCGAGTGTCTGGTGCACTTCAACTTCCGTTACTGCACCGAAAACACCGCCGAGAGCCTGGAAGAGCGGGTGGTCGCCATTCTGGATCGCCACAACCTGAAGTACGATCTGCAGTGGCATCTGAGCGGCCGCCCGTTCCTGACCGACAAGGGCGCACTGGTCTCCGCCAGCCAGGACGCCATCCGCACAGTGACCGGCCGGGAAACCGAACTGTCAACGTCTGGCGGCACCTCCGATGGCCGTTTCATAGCGCCAACCGGCGCCCAGGTGGTCGAGCTTGGCCCCATCAACGCCACCATCCACAAGGTGGATGAGTGCGTAAAGGCCGAGGATCTCAATACCTTGTCGGATATTTACGAGCAGATTCTGATCGAGCTGCTGGCCTGAAGCGTGAACGTAGGGGCCGGTGAAGATTTCATCTGACCCCGTTTCCGCCTGCCCCTACGTTCAGTAGTGAGGCGGCGGCGTTTCATCCTGCTCCGATTTGATATTGGTCGGGGACACGTCTTTCAGCTGTTTGTGAAGCAAACGCTTGGCCTCCCACAGCTCCCGGATGTCCATTTCCTGTCTGGCCACCTGCTCGCTCAGGGTGTTGATAACGTCGTCCTGAAAAGCCAGCCTTGTTTCCAGCTCGTCCAGTCGGGTTTCCAGATCGTTCTGGCTCATTGGGTATGGATGCTCCCCTCGGTGAATCTCTCAAGAATGTGATCGCTGACACTGCTTGCCCCCGTTGCTTGGTCAGCACTCGGGATAATCTGGTATCATGCCGCTTTTGCCCGCCAGCACTCCTGTTTTTCCGGGAAACTGGCGGTTTTCATCGGCCGGGTGTGCGATTTTACCCGATATCCGGTTTTTTATCGTTAGCGTTACAAGTATGGAGAAATCTCAGTCAATGCGTAATCCAGCCAAAGCGATCCTTATTGCTCTTCTGATCGCCATTCCCGCACCCTTCATTCTCGGCTTCCTGCTGGTGTCTTTTACCCCGGAACTGTTCCAGATCCTGTCCAAATCCGGCAGCAGTGAATTGGCCACCAATATCCCGTTTATTCTCGGCAGCGCTCAGGGCATTGCGGCCTACATTATTGCCGTGGTGGTGTTCGGCCTCGCCGGTTTCCTGGCCGTGGCCTTTTCGGCAAAGCAACCAGCCGGACAACGGCGCACAGCGTCTCGCCCAAGCCCCCGGGCCCAGCAGCCGGCCTACGATGACGATGACGACGGCTACGACGACAGCACCCCGGAAGGTGACGAAGAGGGCACCGTCAAGTGGTTTAACGTCAAGAAAGGCTTCGGGTTTATTGTCCGGGACAGTGGCGATGAGGTGTTCGTTCACTTCCGGGCCATCCGTGGCCGTGGCCGCCGCGTACTTCGCCAGGGCCAACTGGTTCGCTTCAGCGTGGTTGAGGCGGACAAGGGCCTCCAGGCCGACAACGTCTCTATCCTCAGCGACTGAGTTCGACTTGCCAGCCGTGCAAAAAGGCAGCCTCCGGGCTGCCTTTTTCAGTTCCAGGCGACTTTCTGTTCGCCTCGGTCATCCAGGCGCCACCACTTGTCCTCCTCAACCGGCTCGCCCTCTTTCCACTCACCCGGGCTGCAGCGAATCTCGGTATCCATGGACCGCCACGCGCTTCGGGCACAGTCGAGATCACTACGCCAAGGCAGATCCCCGCCCTCCAGAAGCAGGCAGGTAAACCGCTTGCCGAACGCGCCGGGGTAGAGCGTGATGGTCAGGCGGGCGCCCTCGAACAGGGCGGTTCCACGAACCCGTGCGGACACCTCGCTGTCGTCCAGCGCCAAATTATCCACGTGGTTTTCCAGCCACCGCGAAACCGCCCCTCCGGCCAGGTCACGAATGTAGATTTCCAGATCCTGCACCCGTTGAATCTCCATGCTGTTGATCACAATGCCGCACATAGTGAACCGGCCCGGGGCGCGCTGCAACCCAGCGTTCCAGCTCCTCGCGCAAATCCTCGATAGTCAGCCGGCGCAACCGGCCTGCCGCCTTGCGCTCATGCCAGGCAACTTCCGCCGAGGCCCTCTGCAGCTCAAGGTCATGCAGGGCCTGCTCAAGTTCGCCAACCGGCTCCTGGCGCGCCATGGCGACCAGCGCCTGCCGGCGCAGCGTCTCCGTTTGGCCGCCGAGTGCTACGGCCTGCACCGGCCCCCGGCGGGCAAACAGGCTCAAGCGCGCCGACGCCCGCTCTACCCACTCCAGCATGCCACCCGGCGTACTCACGCAACGACTCCGTCGGGAGGCGACATAACGGATCACCGACGGCGGAAGCTGAACATTCCATTGTTTTTCAATCGCCGCCTGGTGTGCCGTCAGGATGGCCATTTTCTGTGCGTGGCTCGAGGGCGGCATCTCAAAGGTATCCAGGTGACGCCCCAATCGATGTTGCAAGGCCTGGATGGCCGGGCCCTCCGGGTCGTCGGGCCCGAGCAACAGCATCGGCCCTTGCCAGTGAAGCACCAGCTCCGGAGCCAGGCTGGTCGGGGAATCCATCAACGCCAACAGGTCGCCAGGGCTCACATTATCGAGTACAAGTAATGGCCAGCGCCGGCTGCTACCCGCACACTGGCCCTCCTCTGAGCCGGCGGGAATAACCGGCAGGTCGCTGGCCAATACGTCCGACTCTCGGCGCAGGTCGACCTCAACAACATCCAGCTCCAGCGATGACAACATGGACTGCAGCCAGCAGGACTTTCCAGACCCACGCGGGCCCCGGACCCAGGCCAGCGCCCGACGACAGGCCGAGAGGCTGATGCCAACGTCTTCGGCCAGCTCAACCCATTCCGGGTCGGTGATCACAATGGGTGCCCGGGTATGGTGCTCGATTCCCGGCGGGAGCGGCTCTTCCGTGACATCCGGCCACCGCGATACCAGTTCCAGGACCGCAACATAGGCCTTGCCTTCCAGCCGATCAGTGCGGGTTGCCAGGGCGCTGAACAGATGTGGCCAATCCAGCCACGGCGAGTCAAACGCTTCCCGGGCCGTCGCCAGCCAGTAAACCAGTTGGGACGACAACAGGCCTTCGCCGCCGACTTCGGTCACAATGGGCTGCTCGCACTGAATGGTCCGGACCAGTTCGTCCAGATCCACGCCGCACCCCTTCAGGTAGCGTGTGATCGACGGAGCTTCATCCAGTAAGGCAAGCAGATAATCTTCCACCGTGATCACCGTGCCACCTCGTCGGTTCACACTGTCACGGGCGCGTACCAGGGCCGTCTGGCACTGAGGGTTCAGGCATCCTAGCCAATCGTCCATTCAACTTCTCCCTGTTGTGGTCGCATCGTCCTGATGCTTTGGGTTTTCCGCGGAGCGAAACGCGCTCGGGCAGACCGGGATTCTAGGGGCGTTTGTATCGATCTTCAAATCGAATGATGTCGTCCTCACCGAGATAACTGCCGGTCTGCACCTCAATCAGCTCCAGCGGGATAACACCAGGGTTGTGCAACCGGTGCCTGACCCCGAGTGGAATATAGGTGGATTGGTCCTCCGTCAGGGTCACACAATCGTCACCCCGGGTAACCTCTGCGGTGCCACGCACCACGACCCAGTGCTCGGCCCGGTGGTGATGTTTCTGGAGGGAGAGCGACGCCCCCGGGCTGACCGTAATACGCTTGACCTGAAACCGGTCGCCGGCGGCAATGCGCTCATAGGTGCCCCAGGGGCGATGCACTTTTTTGTGGAACCGGACTTCCTCCCGATGACCGGCCTTCAATTGATCCACCAGCGTACGCACCTCGTCCACGCGATGCCGGCCGGCGACCAGAATCGCGTCGCCGGTTTCGACGATAATCTGGTCCGAGACACCAAGAACCGCCACCAGCCGGCCTTCGGAATGGATGTAGGAACCGGAAACGTCTTCGGTCAGCACATCGCCCCGGAGGACATTATTGTCGCCATCCTTGCCGTGAATGTTCCATAGGGCCGACCAGCCGCCAACATCGGACCAGCCGGCATCAAGAGGCACCATGACCGCGTCGGTTGTGTGCTCCATGACGGCGTAGTCGACGGACTCCGAAGGGCATCGGGCAAACCCGGCGGCACCGACTCGCAGAAAATCCAGATCGGCTTCGCGTTTTCCAAAGGCCTCGCGGCAGGCATCGAGAATGTCGGCGCGGAAACGGCCCAGCTCTTCCAGATAGCGGTCTGCCCGGAACAGGAACAGACCGCTGTTCCAGTAGTAACGACCGGACTCCAGATACGACCGGGCGGTTGCGAGGTCCGGCTTTTCCACAAAACGCGTGACGGGTTGCCAGGGCCGGCCATCGCCCACCGACTCGATATACCCGTACCCGGTGTGCGGGCTATCCGGGGTTACGCCAAACGTCACCAGTTTGCCCGCACGGGCCGCGTTCACCCCGGCTTCAACCGCGGAGCGAAAGGCCTCCACATCCTGTATGACATGATCAGACGGCATCACCAGCATCAGCTCATCCGATTGTTCCGCCGCCACCGCAAGTGCCGCCAGCGCAATGGCCGGTGCCGTGTTCCGCCCGACGGGCTCCAGAATAATGCCAGCGGACTGGCTGCCAGAGGCTGCCTGCAGGACCGACGCCACGAAAAACCGATGCGCCTCGCTGGTGACCGCCAGCAGCCGGGGCGGGCCGTCCAGCGCCAGTGCCCGGATAACCGTCTCTGCCAGCATGGACTCGCCGGAAGCCAGCGCATGGAACTGCTTTGGATGGGCTTCCCTGGAAAGAGGCCACAGGCGAGTACCGGAGCCACCGGACAGGATCACGCAATGCATGGAATTCGGGCCTCCGCCCAGTCACACCAAATAGTCGTACCAAATGGGATTCGCGACCGGGCTTGTCCGCTTATTTGGTTACCTGTGAACAGTTTACGGTATTCTGGGCAAATGGATGAATTCACTCACTCTGACATCAGGCATTCTTTCCGCACGCCGGCCATCCGGCATCTGGCGTGGTTGTGCCAGGCGCCGCAGCTCCTGGGCTCGCCCATCACCTTCGAACCCGGTCGCTGCCTGCCCACGGACTACACGGCCACGCTTCAGGCCTGGGATCGTGACCCCGACAGCGCCCCTGCACTGTTGCGCGAGCCACCCCAACGCCGACTCGGGTTCTATGTTGAGCGCCTTTACCAGGTGCTTCTGGCGGACCTGCTCGGCTGGGACATTCTGCTACAGAACCGCCAGATACAGTCGAACGGACGAACCATCGGCGAACTGGATTTTGTGGTGCATAACCACATCAGGGACCGGATAGAACACCATGAAATTGCCATCAAATATTACCTCGGGGTTTCCCGGCCGGATGGAAGGCCGTTGTGGTACGGCCCCAACGCAAGGGACCGGCTGGATCTCAAAACCGACCGCATGCTGCACCAGCAAAGCCACCGTGCCCAGCTTCCCGAAGCCCGCACCCTGCTGGCCGAGGCCGGTATTACCGGGCCGCTGACGCCACGGATATTCATGCCCGGGTACCTGTTCTATCCAGACCATCAAACGCTCGCCGCTCCTGAGCATGTTCCCGCCGGCCATCTGCGCGGCCGATGGCGCTATCTTTCACAGGTAAGCCTGCCAGACATGGCAGGCTGGGTGGTATTGAACAAGCCCAACTGGATTGGCTCCTGGTGCCAGCGTGAGCCGCCTCAAACCGGCGAGGTCATCGCGGCCCTGGACACCGTCGAACGCTTTGCCGCTCCCCGGCTATTCGCCTTGCTCAGGAAGGATTCAACCCGCGATCTCTGGCACGAATCCGACCGTTTGTTTGTGGTGCCCGACAACTGGCCATAGCGCCCCCGGACTCAGGGGAACGGTTGACCGGAGCCACATTCTCGTTCACCCTAATCTGGTTTCATTATGCAACCGGAGAAAGCGTGTGAGCGAATACAGAAACCGGGCTGTTGTACTCAAACAGCGTCCACAAGGCGAAATTCAGCAAGGTGACCTGGCCCTGGAAGACCGACCGGTCCGCCCTCCGAACGAAGGCGAAGTGGTTGCCCAGATCCTTTGGCTGTCCCTGGACCCCTACATGCGCCCGCGGATGAACGATGCCAAGGGCTATATGGACCCCATCGGCATAGACGAGCCGATCGTGGGCGAGAGTGTGGCGCGGGTGGTGGAGTCCCGCTCCGATGCGCTGAAGGTGGGGGATCTGGTCACCTGCTATTCCGGCTGGCAGGAATACGTGACCTTCCCGGCCGATGCCCCGATGGTTTACAGGATTCAGGAAAGGCCCAACGTGCCTCTGCAGGCCTATCTGGGCGTGGCCGGTATGCCAGGGCGCACCGGCTACTGCGGCCTGATGTACGTGGGCAAGCCCAGAGCCGGCGAAACCGTGGTTGTTTCCGCGGCATCCGGGCCCGTAGGCACGGTAGTCGGCCAGACCGCGAAGTCAGAGGGATGCCGGGTAGTGGGTGCTGCCGGCGGTCCCGATAAATGCCGCTACGTGGTTGACGAACTCGGTTTTGACGCCTGCGTGGATTACAAGGCAGGCAATCTGGAGGCAGACCTCAAGGCCGCCTGCCCGGACGGCATCGACATCTATTTCGAAAACGTGGGAGGCGCCGTCACTCGCGCCGTGGCCCCGCTGCTGAACGCCGGCGCCCGGGTGCCCATCTGTGGTTATGTTTCCGCCTACAATGCAACGGATATGGCAAGTGTGGAGACTCCGTTCCATGTGCTCAAGGCGCTGGATCCGGTACCGGAGCACCGCTTTTTCCTGGTGACTGAATGGCAGGACAGACACCAGGAAATCACCGACATCCTCGCCTCCCGGGTTGCCTCCGGTAACCTGAACTACCGGGAGACGGTTGCCGAGGGCCTGGAGAATGCCGTTGAGGCGTTCAAGGGCATGCTCAAGGGCAAGAACTTCGGCAAGCAACTGGTCCATATCGCGGACTAGGCTCCCTGCCCACCGGGAAGGTCAGCTCGCGACGTTCAGCAGCACCTTCCCGGTGTTCTTGTTCTCGGCCACATAGGCCATGGCTTCATCGGCCTGGTCAATAGGCCAGGTACTGTCAATCAGGGGCTCGATCTGGCCGGCCGCCAGCAGTGGCCAGACATGCCGATGCAGCTCCTGCATCACCCGGCCCTTGTCTGCCACCGTGCGGGAGCGCAGGGTGGAGCCGATCAGGCGATGCCTTTTAACCAGCATCAGACCAAGATCGACCTGAGCCGACCGGCCACCCAGCAGACCGATCAGCACAATCCTGCCGTCCACATTGAGTACCTTCTGATCCTCGGCGATGTAACTGCCACCCACCGGATCCAGCACCATATCGACACCACCCCAGGCTTTCACCGCATCCACAAACGAGCCATCCTTGCGATTCCAGACTCCACTGGCTCCCAGATTGCGGCAGATTTCCAGCTTGGTGGCATCGCCGGCGGTGGCAAACACCGGGTTGCCAAACGCCGTAGCCAACTGAATAACGGCGGTACCCAGCCCACTCCCACCCGCGTGAAGCAGCACCCGCTCCCCGGGCTTGATCGCCGCCTCCTGATAGAGGTTCAGCCAAGCGGTAGCGAACACCTCGGGAACCGCAGCCGCCTTTTCGAGGGTGAATCCCTTGGGGACCGGCAGCACCTGAACCGCCGGTACGATGACCCGGGTGGCATAGCCGCCGCCGGTCAGAAGGGCGCAAACCTCCTCCCCGGGCTCAAAACCCCGGACACCAGCGCCCACCGCGGCAATGCGTCCGCTGACTTCCAGCCCAAGAATCTCGGAAGCGCCCGGGGGCGGCGGATAGACGCCCGCCCGTTGCATCAAGTCAGCGCGGTTTACCGCGGTCCAGACAACGTCGATTTCCACGTGACCGGCAGGCAACTCGCCCGGACCCTCCGAGTCCTCCCAACTGAGTGCACTGCCCGTTACCCTGATTGCTTTCATCATGTCTGACATCCCGGTGGTTCCAGTATCCGCTCAGGATACCCCATGTTTTTCGACCGTTGCACGAAGGATTGCACAATAGTCACGCACCGGATCTCCGTCAGGGCGTCCGGAACCGGGGCAGTCCGAGGGTGTGATCCTCCGCCACCTCAATCAGGACATTGGCCCTGCCCGGCATTTCTGCCAGGCAGGTGCGGGTAACACGTTCGTAGTGCTGGATAAAGCGAGCCACCTCGGCGTCGCTCATGATGCGCAATGGGTGGGCGCCGGCCCCGCCTTCGCCCTGTTCTGGTGCAATTTTTTGCCGTTCCGCCAGTTTATGCTCCTGTAGCCTGCGCCACTCAAGGACGCTGGCCATGGCGGGCGCTTTCAGCATGACCAGACTGTCGAGTTGATCAAACAGCGACCGGTAACCCGCATCGAGACAATCGTTAACGTACCGACGCCAGTGCCCGCCGGGATCCTCTTCCGCTTCGAGCCGGTTTACCGGTGCCTGTAAGGCCGCCTCATCCCGCTCCGGGCGGGCGCCGACGCACCACCCCTCAAACAGCACCACCTCCGCCGGTCCCTGGAACACCGGCCAATGCGACCGGGGAATGCGATCATCCATAGCCTTGTCAAAGGCCGGAATAGCCGTGTGATCGCCGTGGCCGGCATGGACGAGCCGGTCAATCACCTGCAGGCCGAGCGCCACATCGTGGGTGCCCGGCACACCACGGGTCTGGAAAAGCGGGTGCACGGTATGGGCAAGTGACTGGCGCTCAGCTCTGGTAAGGTAGAGGTCATCGAGGGAGAAGCTTGCCGTCGGGCAGTGCCGGTGCCGGCTGAGAATGTCCCGCAGGAACAGGGTCAGTGTGGATTTGCCGGTACCCTGGGCACCATGAATGCCAATGATCACGGGCCGGCCGAGCCTGGCCCGGCATTCAAGGATATGGTCGGCCAGCGGCAGGATGGTCTTCCTGACCGTCTCAACGTAAGACAGGGGCAATTGTTCCTGTTTGATCAGGGCATCGATGGTGTGCGTCAGTTCGGTCTCGGACACGTGCTTCATCCCGGCGTTGGGTGTTGATAAAACATTCAGCAAAAGGTACCCAGCAGACTATGTACCAGATGGGAGTATAGGCATTTTATGAGTGACAATGGTTTTGCGGTGGAACATCGCTACCTGGAACTGCCGGACAGCTTTTTTACGCGCGTTCAGCCAGCCCCGCTGAGCGACGCAAAAATGGTCTGCTTCAACCACGAACTGGCCGCAAGCATGGGGTTCCACACCCTTTCAGAATCCGACTGGACGGCCATTGGCGCCGGTACGGAACTGCTCGAGGGCATGGACCCGGTTGCCATGAAGTACACCGGCCACCAGTTCGGGGTCTACAATCCGGACCTGGGGGATGGCCGTGGACTGTTGCTGTGGGAAACCGTTGGCCCGGACGGCCGCCGCTGGGACTGGCACCTCAAGGGTGCCGGTACGACGCCCTACTCCCGCTTCGGTGATGGCCGGGCGGTGCTGCGGTCCACCATCCGCGAGTACCTGTGCAGTGAAGCCATGCATGGCCTGGGCATCCCCACCACCCGGGCGCTGTTTATGGTGAGTGCCAAAGACCCGATTCGCCGTGAATCCATTGAAACCGCCGCGGCACTGGTGCGGGTGGCCCAGAGCCATATCCGGTTCGGGCACTTCGAATTTGCCGCCCACCATGAGGGGCCGGAGACGGTAGCAACCCTGCTGAAGCACGTTATCGCCCTGCACTTCCCGCATCTGATTGAGCTGCCGGAGCACGAACGCCATACCCGCTGGTTTGAGGAAGTGACGGAACGGACCGCCCGACTGATTGCCGACTGGCAGGCAGTCGGCTTCTGCCACGGCGTGATGAACAGCGACAACATGTCCATCATCGGCGACACCTTCGACTACGGCCCCTATGCATTCCTGGACGATTTCGACGCCGGTTACATCTGCAACCACACCGACCAGGGCGGCCGCTACGCCTACAACCGGCAGCCTCAGGTGGGTTTTGAGAACTGCCAGTACCTGGCCCGGGCCCTGTTACCCGTTATGGACGAGGATAGCGTGCGCCGGGCCCTTCGCCGCTATGAAATCACCTATAACGAGCGCTTCCTGCAGAACATGCGCGACAAACTCGGCCTGGCCAGGGAGGACGACGAAGACCTCAGCCTGATTATGGACACCTTCAGCATGCTGCACGAGCACCACGTGGACTACACCGCGTTTTTCCGGGCGTTGTCCAATCTGCATAGCCGGGGCCATGGCCCGGTTCGGGATTTGTTCGTGGATCGCAGCGTGGCCGACCAGTGGCTGGAACGTTACGAGGCACGGCTACTCAACGAAACCCGCGCCCATGACGAGCGGGAGTACGCCATGCGGAGCATGAACCCGAAGTACATTCTCAGAAACTACCTGGCCCAGCAGGTAATACAGGAAGCACAGAACGGCGATTACGAACCGGTGAAGGAATTACTCAACGTTCTGAAACGGCCTTTTGATGAACAGCCGGAAAACGAGGCCTACGCAGCGTTACCGCCAGACTGGGGGAAGCACCTGAATATCAGTTGCTCTTCTTGAATGACATTTTTTGCCACGAAAGAACACGGAAAAAAGATTAAAAAAAGATCTCTGTTTTTTTCCGTGGCTTCCGTGGATTCCGTGGCTAAAAAAATCAAACCGCCTTGGCGGCAATAATCTTCTCCTGCCACTCGGCCGGACCGGTCTGGTGCACGGACGAGCCACGGGAGTCCACCGCCACGGTCACCGGCATGTCTTCCACTTCAAACTCGTAAATCGCTTCCATGCCCAGTTCCGGGAACGCAACCACCTCGGCATGCTTGATCGCCTTGGAGACCAGATACGCTGAACCGCCCACGGCCATCAGGTAAACCGCGCCAAACTCCTTGATGGCATCGATGGCCACCTGGCCGCGCTCAGCCTTGCCGATCATGCCGGTGAGGCCGGTTTTCTCCAGCATGGTATGGGTGAACTTGTCCATCCGCGTTGCCGTGGTGGGGCCGGCCGGGCCCACCACTTCCTCACGCACCGGATCCACCGGGCCCACGTAATAGATGAAGCGGCCCTTCAGGTCCACGGGCAAGTCCTCGCCATTGGCCAGCATATCCACCATCTTCTTGTGGGCGGCATCACGGCCGGTCAGCATCTTGCCGGACAGCAGCACGGTTTCGCCCGGTTGCCAGTCTTTCACGTCCTCCGGCGTAACGGTGTCCAGGTTCACGCGGCGAACGTTCTCACCCACTTCCCAGGTGATCTCCGGCCAGTCTTCCAGGCTCGGCGGAGTCTGCAGGGCCGGGCCACGGCCATCCAGGGTAAAGTGGGCATGGCGGGTGGCAGCGCAGTTGGGAATGATGGCCACCGGCTTGTTGGCGGCGTGGGTGGGGTAGTCTTTCACTTTCACATCCAGAACCGTGGTCAGGCCGCCCAGCCCCTGGGCACCAATACCCAGGTCGTTCACCTTTTCGAACAGCTCCAGGCGCAGCTCTTCCGCACGGTTAGAAGCGCCGCGCGCCTGCAGATCGTGGATATCAATCGGGTCCAGCAGCGATTCCTTGGCCATTTCCATGGCTTTCTCGGCGGTACCACCAATACCGATACCCAACATACCAGGCGGACACCAGCCAGCGCCCATCTGTGGCACCATTTTGAGCACCCAGTCCACCACGGAATCCGACGGGTTAAGCATGGCGAACTTGGATTTCGCCTCGGAACCGCCGCCCTTGGCGGCCACATGCACTTCAACGGTGTCGCCCGGCACCATCTTGTAGTGGATGATGGCCGGCGTGTTGTCACCGGTGTTCTGGCGCTTGCCATCCGGGTCCGCCAGGATCGAGGCCCGCAGAACGTTATCCGGATGCGTGTAGGCCCGGCGTACACCTTCGTTGATCACCTCATCCAGCGGCAGTTCACAGTCCCACTGCACGTTCATGCCGATGTTTACAAACACGGTCACAATGCCGGTGTCCTGGCACAGCGGCCGGTGCCCCTGGGCACACATGCGCGAATTGATCAGAATCTGGGCCATGGCATCCCTGGCCGCCTGGGACTCTTCCCGTTGGTAGGCTTCATGAACCGCGTCAATGAAATCCTTGGGGTGGTAATAGGAAATGAACTGCAGCGCGTCCGCTACGCTTTCAATCAGGTCGTCCTGGCGGATTACGGTGGTCATAGGCGCCTCATCAACTGGCTGTCGTTATGGTGGGTCATCGGATTTTCAGGAGGCGAGAGTTTACCAGAAAATCCCGGCAACGAGAGACCCGATCAATGGCGAAGGCCTATTCGCCGACTTTATCGGAATGCCGCCCCACAACCGGGGCCCGCCCTCGACAAACGGTTAACCGCCAACTATTTTTCACAGAGGCCAAACGTCGAGCGCGCGGGGAGAATTCAAAGGGCCAGAATCACACTTTTGGCTGATCAACACTTGCCAGTCTGTCGCTATAGTCATAGAGACAGAAATTGGCTCAGAGCGCTGGCCACAATTTCAGACCACAGTTTAAGCAGAACAGGCCACTGACAACGAGCTTACCGGATCAGACCGGCCCCGTCAGCTGCCGAACATAACGACACAACAACAGGAAAAGGTTCCACCCATGTTCAAGAAAACTCTAATAAGTCTTGCCGTGGCGTCTTCCGTTGGACTTACCGGCTGCCTGAGCGGCGGTGACGAGGGGGCGAATGCCAATCCGCAGTACAGGATTGAAGACACAACAATCGATAACACATTGGTACGCCCGGTATTTAATCCAATTCTGACGGCTCCGGATTTTACAATACCGGCTAATTACGATTTGGTTCTCTTGTTGGGTGCTGGACAGAGCACTAATTACGACTTCACAGGCTTCACTTCTGGAGTCGACGCAGCTTCAAATACAATCAGCGATCTTGCGGGTTTCTCAACATCCGGACAATTAGATGTCCGTTTCAACGGCTCAATCGATCCATCGACAGTAGTTGAAAACCAAACAGTACATCTTGTGCCGTTAAAAATGCTTCCGGTCTCGGACAATACACCGGATATTGAGCTTACTGCGAATCCCTCTTACATTAACTCAGCAGATCCCTTTGATGTCACTAAGTTCGCTTCACAGGATATCCGCATCGAAGTAATTTCTCTCGATGGCGGAACAGACAACGCTATTCGAATCACGCCCTTGAACCCCCTCGAGAATCAGACAAAGTATCTCGTCATTGTGACTAACGGGGTAAAAGCTACTGATGGACGTTCAACCGCTCAGTCGATCGGGTATTCCCAAATGGCGGGAGACGGACCACTTGGAACGTCCGCACTCCAATCTGTGCGTGATCTAGTTCAGGGTGGTCAGGCTCTTGCTGAAGGTTGGCTCGGAGCAAATGGCATTAATCAGGATGTCACGCTCGCATACACAGTCACCACATCAAATACTCAAACAGTCCTGAACTCAATTACAGCTCCCGCGACTTACCTGACCAAACTCGGCCAGCAGGTTGTTCTGTATTCGGCCCTGCAGGTAGTTCGAGACAGTCTCCCTGAGACGGCCACAGCCTCAACTGTATTCGCAGCACTTGCTGATGCACTCAGTGACGAGCCCGAGAATACTGCACTGGCTCAAGCGGTAGGAGCGGCTGTCGGCCCCTATATAGCGAACCCAACACTTGGCCAACAGGTCGTAGGTTCAGTTGTATCCCAGCTTCCCTTCCCGAAGCCACGTACTGCAGCGTTTTACAGCGGCACAACCAAGTCAGCAGCAGAAATGCCAGCCATTGCTCTATCCGGCAATACCGCATTAATCACAGCCGCTAACGCGGTCAAAGTTACCGAAGGCGCCATTGAGTTACCATATTACCTCGAATTGCCTGGCAGTGATGGCGCAGGCCTGGTTGAGGGTATGTGGCGTGGCAGCGAAATGGTCGAGGCAGGATTGAATGCGACAATTGACAGCTTTAAGGGAACCTATCCTACGCTGTCAAACTTTGAATTCCCTCGCGATTCAGACGGCACCTTCAACGTGACGCAATACATGCCGTTTCCTGAAGAAAACGCCAAAACCGCTGTTCCAGTCACTGCTTTTTACCCCGCAACTGGATGCGCTATAACAGATGTTGTGGTATTCCAGCATGGCATCACAGTTGATCGGAGCGTCGCGACTATTCCTGCGGTCAATATTGCAGCGCAAACGTTGCCTGGGGCCTGCATTGCAACGATTGCGATGGATCAGCCCCTACATGGACTCGGGGGAAGCACGGTAGGCACCCTCCCCGGCTTGACACCTGGCCAAAGTTACATCGATGCTACTGATTTCCCGAATGCAGACTACATCGGTGAACGCCACTTCAATTTCACCGCCATTCCAGGGACGCTTACACCGCAAGAAGCCACTTCGATTACTGAGGTCAGCTCTGGCAGTCTGGCAATCAACTTGGCCAGCCTTCAAACTACCAGAGACACCTTACGCCAAGGCGTAGTTGACCTGCTGAACCTTGCATCAACCATCAAAAGTGGAGCGTTCGACATCGACGGGGACGCGACGGTGTACAACGCGGGAAGCCTGCAGGGCGCAAACTTCCACTTTGTAGGCCATTCGCTCGGAGGTATTACTGGCACTCCGTTTGTTGCGCTCGCAGAAGATGCTAATTTGAGAGGCTCATATGGTGCACTCGGATTCCCTGCCTTCTATCCTGACTTCAAGTCAATCTCTCTCATGAACACTGGCTCACAATTGAGTAAGCTTGGGGAGAATTCATCTGCGTTTTCGCCAATCATCCTCGGAGGACTCTCGGCAGCAACAAACGGAGCCGTCGTTCAGGGGACATCTGCCTTTGAGACATTCATGTACATATGGCAGTCAGCGCTTGACAGCACAGATCCGGTCAACTTCGGCACCCGTTTGGGCGCTAGCATAAGCACAGAAGGCACGACGAGTGTTCTGCTCTCTGAAGTTGTTGGCGACCTGACTGTCCCTAACGAAGCCAATGTATCACCGCTAGGCCAGGCGCAGTCTGCACCGCTGGCCGGTACTGAGCCTCTCATGGCTTTAATCAACCTCGGTGCGGGTGTTACTCCACTGACTTCAGGTGACTTAATTACTGCAAGCAACCCTGTCCCAGTAGCGCCGGTAGCAAATGCTTCTTCCTTCTTCTTCGGAGCGCAGCCTTGCTCGACGGCGAATCATGGAACTTTCGTCGCACCAGCAACACCAGCGGATGAGTTGGATCGAGTATGTCCGAATGGATCCAACACTGGAGATGCGTTCATTGAAATGATCGGTGAGGTGATTGGAAATATTACTACTCAGGCGGTCCCAGTGAACAATTCCTCTGTACTGGGTGACAGCCCAACTGTGGAATCTGCTCTGGACCAAGATCAGTAATAGAAAAAGCCAAATGCAAAATCCCGTTTCCAAAGGCGGGATTTTGCGTTTTAATCATCGTTGATCGGAATTACCATAAAACCACCCTTTACGACTCTGATGCGGAAAACTTAATCGGCAGTGCTGTCTGATGTTGCATTTGCCCATCTCCTCTAGACACATCAACAACCATCCCCCTCGCCCGCAACTGCGGATGCTCAGCCGCCTCTTCAATCGTCAGTACCGGCTCCACACAGGCATCCACATCGGCAAAGAGTGCCTGCCACTGCGCCAGAGTTCCGGCCGCGATCTTTTCCTGGATAGCCGCTTTGAGGGCTTGCTGGTGTTCGGGGTTCTGGCTCATGGCAAAGCTTTTCATCTCGCCGATGCCGAGGGTGTCGCAGAGGCGTGCGGAGAACTGTGGTTCCAGGCTGCCCACCGAGAGCCAGCGGTTGTCTTTGGTCTGGTAATAGTCGTAAAACGTACCACCGTTGAGCATGCCACCTTCTGGCTTCTGGGGTTGCCCACCAGCCAGGGCGGCGGCACCCGCCATGGCGTTCAGGGCAAAGGCGGCATCGGTCATGCTGATGTCGATGAACTGGCCTTCCCCGGTTTGCTGGCGCTGGATAACCGCCGCGAGGATACCCATCACCGCATGATGTGAGCCACCGGCCACATCGGCAACCTGGATGCCCATGGGCGGGGGGCCACTGTCGGCCCGGCCGCAGTGGCTGGCAACGCCGGCGATCGCCAGATAGTTGATATCGTGCCCGGCCCGGTCCCGGTAGGGTCCGGTCTGGCCGTAGCCGGTGATGGCGCAATAGATCAGGCGGGGGTTCACGGCCTTGAGCGTGTCATAGCCGATGCCAAGGCGGTCCATCACTCCGGGGCGAAACTGTTCCACCACGATGTCGTAGTCCCGGACCAACTCTTTCACTTTTTCAACGCTGCCGGCCTGCTTGAGGTTGAGCGGAAGGGTCTGCTTGCCCCGGGTCAGGAAGGAGAAGGCCGTGCTGAACGGGCCATCGTGGGGCGGCATTACTTTGGTCAGATCCACTCTGTCCGGCGCTTCCACACGCAATACATCGGCGCCCATATCCGCCAACATCATCGTGGCGTAGGGGCCAGGCAGCAAGGTGCTGAAATCCAGAATTTTCAGGGTCGCTAAAGGGCCTGCCATGGAAATACTCCTTGTTGAGTGCGCACGGCACGGTAGTTGGCTATGTGATTCTACTATGCTGCCCGGTTTTGCCACCGAGGCCAACGACCATGCACATCATTCCCATTGGCCGATTCTTCCAGCGTTGGGCCAGTTCGGCGGTTGCATTGTTCCACGGGGGTTTTATGATGGGTCTCGTTTTCCTGGAATGGCGAGTAAGATGTCCAACCTGACGGTATCACGGCATTTTGTGCAGGCGGCATTATCCGGCGCCGAGAACCTTGGCTTTGATACCCGGGAAATGCTCAGGGAGGCGGGCATTTCCCCGGATCTTCTGCGCATTGAAATGGCGCGGGTCAGCAGCAACCAGTTCAGCCGCCTGATGCAGGTGTTGTGGACCCGTATGGGCGATGAGTTCATGGGCATGGGCCCCAGGCGTGCCCGCGCTGGCACCTTCGCGACCATGTGTGCCCTGGTGATGGATTGCCCGACCCTGGAGGCGGTGTATCGCCAGGCGTTTCAGTTCTCGCGCCTGTTTGAGCCGATGGTGGCCATGGAGCTGGAAGTGGGTGAGGAGCACGCCCGGTTGATTGCCAGGATTGAGGGCGACCTTCACGATCCCTGTTACTTCCTGCGCGAGAGTATTCTGGTTATCTGGCACCGTCTGGGCAGTTGGCTGATTGGTCAGCCCGTTGAGCTGACACGCGCCGAATTCAATTATCCTCGCCCTGCCCATGGTGATGAGTACCGCCACATTTTCCATTGCCCGCTGGCCTTCGAGTGTGATCAGATCGCGCTGACGTTCGACAAGCGGTTTCTCGCCGCCCCGGTTATCCGCGATAAACCGGAAATGCGTCAGTTTCTGAAAACCTCCCCGGCAGACCTGCTGTCACGGCCGGATGAAAGCAACACCTTCACCGGGCGGATCCGCACGCTGATCGGGCGGGATTTCTCCCGGGCCATGCCGGATTTCGAATGGATAGCGGCGGAACTTCATACCAGCCCGCAAACCCTTCGCCGGCGGCTCAAGCAGGAAAACACGTCGTTCCAGGAGATCAAGGATCTGCTGCGGCGGGATATGGCGATTTACTATCTCAGCCGGCAGGAACTGCCGATCAACGACATCGCCAGCAAGGTGGGCTTCACGGAGCCCTCAACCTTCCACCGGGCGTTCAAGAAATGGACGGGCGTAACGCCCGGTGCCTACCGGGAAGGTGAGCGGGGCAAGCAGTCGGGCTAGGTCGCCTCAGGATCCGTTCGGCGCCTGAAGATTGCGAATCAGTCGCCCGAGGGTCTGGGCAATATCCTGCGCCTGGTCGCGATTGTAAGACAGCTGGAACAGCCGCGAGCCGTCCCTCGGATCATATACCCAGCAGCTCGATGCCGCCGATTCACACCCCCACTCCACCAGGGGATTAATACCGAACACCGGCATCTGGCTGGTCTTGCGCACCACCCGCCCATCAGACGAGCGGCGGATTTCCTGAACACTGATCGAACTCTCGGCGGTGTCGACCCGGTATTCCACATCCGCTGGCCGATTCAGCTGGACCACAGCCCGGTCTTCCCGCCAGCCCGCCACGTCGAGCAGGCTGTTGAGGTGGATCGTCAGAGCCTCGCGATCTGTGTCCGTCAGGTAGAGCTGGCGCAGAGAGGCCATGCTCTGGTCTCCGGCGGGCTCAATCACGGCGATCTTGGCGGTTTCGCCATTCGGCGTTTTCGGCGCGGCCGCCTTGGCCGCCCGGGCCTTTTCAACATCGGTAATCAGGCCCAGCGCTTCCTGATAGTGCGCGCCCTCGGCTCCGGCCTGTTTGACATAAGCCTCGAGTGCCGCCTGGGCCTCGTTCAGTTGGGCCGCCTGGAACATCACCCGACCGCGATAGAAGAAATAGTCGGCGGGCTTTTTACCTTCAATCGCCTGCAAGCGGTTCAGGTACTCGCCCGCCTCACCCCAACGCTCGGTGGCCACCGCCTCTTCCGTGGCCAGCATCAGGCGTTTGGTCTCATGTTCCGGGGCCAGCGCGGACGCAGGCCCGGCTACCAGCATCGAGGCGAGAATGAAGCCCCGGGCCAGTTTACGGCCGGATTCGAACGATACTGCCATGACATTCACTCCTGCGGGTTGTCCGCACTCATCGTCTGTTCTTCGGTGTCAGGCGCGTCATCGTCGCGCTCCTGACCGGCTTCATCACCGGCATCGACTTCCGCCTGGTCCATGATGCCTTTGGGCAATTCTTTTTTCACCCGTACGCCGAGCTCCACGAACCGGTTGGCCTGGGATACCAGGTTACCCCGGCCCCGGGTCAGCGTGTTCATGGCCGAATCGTAGGTTCCCTGGGCGGTGTGCAACTGGGTACCCAGCCGCTCCATGGCTTCCACGAACACCCGGAGCTTGTCATACACGGCGCCGGCCCGATCCGCAATGCGCCGGGCGTTCTGGCTCTGGCGCTCATAGCGCCAGATATTTTCAATGGTTCTGAGTGTTGCCAGCAGGGTCGTCGGCGTTACCACAATAATCTTCCGTTCAAAGGCTTCCGCGAAAAGGTTTTCATCCTGCTGAAACGCCGCCACAAATGCCGGTTCTATGGGCATGAACAACAACACAAAATCCGGCGAGTGCAGGCCATGAAGCTGGCTGTAGTCCTTCTCACTCAGGGTTCGGATGTGATTCCGTACCGCCTCAACGTGCTGTTTCAGGGCCTCATCCCGAGCCGCCTCGTCCTCTTCCGTAACCCAACGCTGATAAGCCTGCAGCGATACCTTGGAGTCCACCACCAGGTTGCGGCTGTCTGGCAGGTGCACAATCACGTCCGGGCGCAGGAGCTGGTTATCGCCATCCCGGTAGCTGCCCTGAGTGTCGTACTCCACCCCCTTCCGGAGCCCGGATTTCTCCAGCACCCGCTCCAGAATCAACTCGCCCCAGTTGCCCTGAATTTTCTTGTCGCCTTTCAGGGCCCGGGTGAGGTTGGACGCTTCCTCGGTGATCTGCCGGTTCAGGTCCTGCAGTGATTTGATCTCACTGCGCAACGCCTGCCGATCCCGGGTTTCCGTGGTATACACATCCTCCACACGCTTGCGGAAATCCTGCAACTGGTCCCGGAACGGATTCAGCAGGGTATCGAGGCTGGTGCGGGTTTGCTGGCTGAAGCGCTCGCTCTTCTGCTCAAAAATCTTGTTGGCCAGATTCTCGAATTCCTGTTTCAGTGCGTCACGGTTGCGTTCAAGGAGCTCCAGTTTCTCAGTGGTTGAGCGCCGCTCCTTGTCCAGGGTGACTTCCTGCTCCCGCAGGGCCACCCGGGCCTCACCCAGTTCCCGCGACAGCTCATCCGCCCTCGCCTGCTGGTTGCGGCGCTCTGCTTCCAGCTCCTCAACACGCCGTTTCCGGCCCTCGACATCCGATTCCAGGCCAGCCACCCGGTTTTCCAGGCCGGCCGCCCGTTGCCGCCATCGTTCGATGTCCTGCTCCAGCAGGGCGACCCGCTCCCGCTGTTCGGTCAGGGTGCGCGCCAGTTGCTCCGACCGCTGCTCCGTCAACGCACCCTGATGCCCGACATCCGTCAGGCGAGCCTCCAGCTCCGCGTTGCCAGCACGAAGAGCCGCATTCTGTTGCGACGCCGCACGTTCACGGGCAGCGGAACGGGCCAGCAGAACCGCCAGCGCGCACACCAACACTATCAGCGACAACATCAACCCGGCCGTTAAATCCGGACGGGGCAACATCCACTCTGTCACAGCCTCGGGCACTGCGGTTCACTCCTGTCGGCATTGAAACTTGATCTGGGCGCGCAGATTCCTGTGTCTGTGACAGTCTAACCCATCACAGGAACCTTTTGCGCCGGACTGCGTCATGGGAACAGGAAGTCGGAACCAGACCAAAATGAGGATCGCGACTGTTTGGCAATTTCCCGATCACTGTGCATCCGGCTATGGACGCAAAACGTTTTATCCTTTAAAAGGATAGAATGCTCCCCGGAAACCGAGGTATTACGTTTTTTTAACGACGTCCCGGGCCGGCAACGACACGGAAACCAACTATGTTGAAAGAATTCTGGCGAAAACTCGGAGCGGACTTTTTACAGGCCGACTGTGTTGGCACAGAAGCCGGCCCTGGCGCACTCACAAGCCGTGAATTCAGGATTCTGCCGCATATCACCCACACCGGTGAGTTTCACCTGGAGCGACTGACGTCCCTGTTGAAGGGCCGGTACGGGAAAAGCGTCTGCATTCCCGGTGACGGCACCGCAAGCGATGAAGCCATACGTGAGCTGATCGGCTTCGCCTCCAGAATTCAGGACCAGGACGTACAGAGGGAGCTGTTGCTGTTCTACCTGAACTGCTCGCCGGTCATTCAGGAGTATCTCCGCTCCGAAAATGTGCTGGGCGAGGATCATTTCCTGTCACAATAGCCCCCTTAACCAACTGTAAAGTAACCACACAGGTTCAATGTTGTATACTCCTGCTCCGTAGATTTCCGGTCACCGTCCAATCAGGCATCATATTGGCGTTCACGCCGTGAGCGGCCTTCGACCCAGGGGTACTTCATGAGTAAAAAACAGTGGCACACCGGCACATTTTCGCGATTGGGAACGATAGCGTGTGTGGGTGTCCTGTTCGCCCTTGCGGGGTGTTCTTCAAACCGGTATTTCATGGTCCCCAAGAAGAACCTCAACGAGCTCAATGCCTCCGTTCAGAGCCAGCGTGCGACACTGGTCACCATGGAGGGCAACGCCGCTGCTCGTCACCAACAACGGATAACACAAACCAGTGAGTCCACTCAGACGATTCTGGAGGCCATCTCTACCCAGGTCGAGAAGCCCAGTTGCCCTCCGGTGTCTGTGCAGAAGGCGTGTCCCGCAAGCGACGCCTCACGGGGCCGGGCAGACCGCCTGAAAGGCAAGGTCATCGTGGGCGAGGTCGAAAAACTGTATCTGGCGGATCCGGAGCTGGTCTATACCGCCCGCATCGACAGTGGCGCGGAAACGTCATCTATATACGCGCGCAACATCACACGCTTTGAGCGCGACGGCAATAACTGGGTTCGCTTTGACGTGCCGGTACCCAATACCAGTGATTTTGTGACGCTCGAAAAGGAAATCTCCCGACGGGTCCGGATTATCCAGGCCAGCGCGGAGGACTCGGAACGTCGGGTGGTGGTCGAACTGCAATTTGCCATTGGCGATCACCAGCAGGTGGCCGAATTCACCCTGGCGGACCGTAGCAACCTCACCTATGAAGTACTGATTGGCCGGAACGTGCTGCAAGACGTGATGCTCATTGATGTGGGCAAGGAATTCGCGACCAGCCTTCCGGAAAAACTCCAGCCGGGCAACGGAACCAGACAGTGACAACACGCTCGCGACTTCCATTTTACATCGCCGTCCTTCTGCTCATTACTGCGGGCATTTCCCTCGCCGTGTGGCGTCACATCGAACTGGGCATTCCGTGGCTGACCGGTGAACAGCGGCCAATCTGGATGGTGGAGGCCCGTGTCGACTTCGATGCGACCAGTGGTCCGGTACTGGCCAGCCTGAATATACCAGAGCAACCACCCGGCTTTCAGATCCTGAGCGAGCAGGCCGCTTCACCGGGCTACGGCTTTTCGATCATCGAGAAATCCGGCAGCCGCCGGGCGGAATGGACCAAGCGTGAAGCTTCCGGCCCGCAGACTCTGTATTTCAAGGCCCAGTTCGTACCCGATAGCGATGCCCGGACCGCACGCGCCTCCAGGCCCCCTGCAGCCCGGCAGACGTTCTGGGAGGAACCCCAGGCCACCGCAGTCCGGGAAATACTGGACCAGGCCAAGGAGCGGTCCAGTACGCCAGAAAGTATGACACGGGAACTGATCCGGCTGATGCAGCCGGACACACGCACCCAGAACACCATCCTTCTGGTGGCCGATGAAAACTATCTCCGGCTGCTGGTGGACATGCTCAACCATGCCGGCATTCCCGCCCGCACTGCGGACGGCCTGAAACTGGAAGATGCCCGCCGCCGGCAGGCACTGACCTCATTTCTGCAGATTCACAACGGTGAGCGCTGGCTGACGTTCGACCCGAAAACAGCCCGACAGGGCGTACCGGAAAACCTGCTGCTGTGGCGCCAGGGTTCCAGTTCATTACTGGATGTCGTGGGTGGCGACAACTCAGCAGTGAGTTTCTCTATGCTCCGGCAAACAGTGCCCGCCCTGCAACTGGCGACCATGCGATCCGACACCAACGGGCTTGGTTTCCTGAGTTTTTACGAGCTCCCGATCGAAGAGCAAAGCATGTTTCGCATGCTTTTGCTCCTGCCTCTGGGGGCTTTAATGGTGGCCTTTATGCGGATTGTCATCGGCATCCGCACCTCGGGCACCTTCATGCCAGTGCTGATTGCCGTGGCCTTCGTGCAGACCACGCTGCTGCCGGGACTGATTGCCTTCCTCTCGGTGGTCGCCATTGGCCTGCTGATGCGTGGCTATCTGTCCAGCCTTAACCTGTTGCTGGTCTCGCGAATCTCCGCGCTGATCATCCTGGTTATCTTCATCACCGCCGGGCTGAGCATTATCGGCTATCAGATGGGATTCAACACGGGGATGACCGTCACCTTTTTCCCCATGGTGATCATTGCCTGGACGATTGAACGCATGTCCATCCTGTGGGAGGAGGAAGGCGCCCATGAGGTGTTTGTCCAGGGTACCGGCAGCCTGTTCGTGGCCATCTGTGCGTATCTGGTGATGGATGCTCCACTGGCCCGGCACCTCACCTTCAACTTCCCCGAACTGCACCTGGTGATTCTGGGCCTGATCCTGCTGATGGGCCAGTACACCGGCTACAAACTCAGCGAGCTCAAGCGTTTCACGCCCATGAAGGTCTACGACTGATATGGACTGGATTTCCCCGAGCACGCTGAATCGTCTGGGCATGCTGAACATGAACCGGCGCAATGTGGATTACATTGCCCGTTACAATGAACGGTCCTCCTATCCGCTGGTGGACAACAAGCTGAAAACCAAGCTGGTGGTGGCGGAATACGATGTCAAAACCCCCAAGCTGCTTCAGGTGGTACGCCAGCAACATGAAATCTCCCACTTCCGGGAAATGGCAGAGGATCTGAGCGGGTTTGCCATCAAGCCGGCCAAGGGCTCCGGCGGCAAGGGGATTACCGTCATCACTGGCCGCGACGGCGAGGAGTATGTGAAAGCGTCCGGCGCCCGGGTGAATGCGCCGTTTCTGGAGCGCCACCTGACCAACATCCTCGCCGGCCTCTACTCACTGGCCGGCACCCCCGACGTTGCCATTGTCGAAAGCCTGGTCGAATCCGTTCCGTCTCTCGCCCGATACTCGTTCCAGGGGGTTCCGGACATCCGCATCATCGTGTTTCAGGGCTACCCGGTAATGGCGATGCTGCGGCTGGCAACCACAGCCTCGGATGGCAAGGCGAACCTGCATCAGGGCGCCGTGGGCGTTGGCCTGGATGTGGGCACCGGCCGAGGCCTCAACGCGGTGCAGTTCAACCGCCCCATTACACTGCACCCGGATACCGGCTTGGCACTGGAGAACATTGCCATTGACGCCTGGCCCGAAATGCTGGAAATGGCAGCCCGCTGCTACGAGGCAACTGGCCTGGGGTATATGGGGGTTGATCTGGTGGTCGACCATCGGGAAGGCCCGCTGTTACTGGAGCTGAATGCCCGTCCGGGGCTGGCGATCCAAATGGCTAATGGCCGAGGTCTGCTGCCTCGTCTGCGTACCATTGAGCGCCTGAAACGGCCACACTTTACGCCCGTCGAGCGTGCCAGCTACGCCATGAGGACCTTCGCGAGCCTGTAAAATAGACACAAAAAAACCGGGGCTTCAGCCCCGGTTTTTTTGTGCTTTACAGAGCAGTCAGAGCTCTCCGCGCTCTATCAGCAGCTTGCGTTCATGGCTGAGCCCCTTGAGCAAGCCCCAGGTCATGATCAGCAGAACCAACGTGAACGGTAGCCCCGCCGTGATCGCCACAGCCTGAATCGCGCCCAGCGCATCCTCGCCACCACCGAAGATCAAAGCCGCCGCAATGACACCCTCCATGACAGCCCAGAACACCCGCTGACTGACCGGCGCTTCAACCTTACCACCCGCGGTAATGCTGTCGATCACCAGGGAGCCAGAGTCCGAGGAGGTTACGAAAAACACCAGCACCAGCACAATGCCAATAAATGAGGTAATGGCGGTCAGAGAGATGTTCTCCAGCATCTGGAACATCGCCAGAGACACATCGGTGATGCCTTTATCCGCGAGTGCGCCAATATTGCTCTGAACCTGCTCCAGAGCGGTACCGCCAAAGGCACTCATCCAGACAACCGTAATGATCGTGGGAACGAGCAGAACAGCAGTGATGAACTCCCGAACCGTGCGGCCACGGGAAACCCGGGCAATAAACATCCCGACGAACGGTGACCAGGAAATCCACCATGCCCAGTAGAAGACCGTCCAACCGTGGAACCAGGCCTCGTCTTCCCGACCGAACGGATTGCTCAGCGTCACCATATTGCCTACATAGCTGGACGACGTCGTCCACATGGTTTCAATAATGGTCATGGTGGGGCCGGCAAAGATGATGAAAAACAGCAGCAGTCCGGCCAGACCCATATTGATGTTACTGAGAACCTTGACACCGCCATCCAGGCCACGAACCACGGATATCAGTGCCACAAAGGTGACCCCCGTGATAATAGCCATCTGAACGTTGACGCCCGAGGAAATACCGAACAGATAACTCAACCCGGAGGCGGCCTGTTGAGCCCCAAAGCCGAGTGACGTCGCCAGGCCGAAAATGGTGGCCAGTACCGCCAGGATATCAATGATGTGCCCGGGCCAGCCCCACACCCTGTCTTTCAGCAGCGGGAAAAACGCAGAGCGAATGGTCAGGGGCATATTCTTGTTGAACGCGAAAAACGCCAGCGACAACGCCACGATGGCGTAGATGGCCCATGGGTGCAGACCCCAGTGGTACATGGTCGCGCCCATCGCCAGATCCGCGGCGGCGGGGGTATTGGCCTCGACGCCCAGTGGCGTTTTGTACCAACCGGTATAATAGGCAACCGGCTCCGCCACCGCCCAGAACATCAGGCCGATGCCCATACCAGCGGCAAACAGCATGGCGAACCAGGACAGGGTGGAAAATTCCGGCTTGGCATCCATGCCACCCAGCCGTATCTTGCCGACCGGCATGAAAATCAGGGCCAGGGCCACCACCACAAAAATGTTCGCACTGAGCAGAAAAAACCAGTCAAAGGTTCCAATAACACTCCACTTGACGCCATCCAGAAGCTTCATGGCCTCCGCCGGGAACATCAGCGTCCCCACGACAAACGCCACCACCAGGAAGGAACTGATCAGGAATACCGGTGCATGTAAGTCGAGCCCTAACGGATTGATGTTATCCTGGCCCGCCACGTAGTCAGTTTGATATTCGTCTTTCACTGCTTCGCCCACGTTTGGCGCCTCCTAATTGGGGTGAATCTTTTTCGGAATCGGAATTCAAACGTTACAAGTGCGTTATGATAATGTTTTGACCTCAAAACATCAAAGATACGTAATACCCGAAATACGCATTATCAGCATAGACCATCAGACCAACCGAGGTACCCATGGAAAAAACGACAACCGTGCCGATTCGCTACTCCGTCTATGTCATCAGTCTTGCCGGCTTTTTCGTATCGCTAGCGCTGAGTATCTGGGCGAGCGAGGGCTACTGGGTTCCCGTCGTGTTCGCCCTTCTGGCAGCCGTGGGCACCTACGATCTGTTGCAGAAAAAGCACACCGTCAGTCGCATCTATCCCATTCTGGCGAATGTCCGGTACTTTCTTGAGTCCATCGGCCCGGAGATCCGGCAATACTTCATCCAGTCCGATACCGAGGAGCGTCCCTTTTCCCGGGAGCAGAGAGCCATCGTTTACCAGCGCGCAAAGAACGTGCTTGATAAACGGCCCTTCGGCTCCCAGCACGACATGTACGAGACGGGGTATGAGTGGATCAACCACTCCCTGACACCATCACGCCTGGCCGACAGCGACTTCCGCATCCTGATCGGCAAACATTGCAGGAAGCCATACAGCGCCAGCGTATTTAATATTTCCGCCATGAGTTTTGGCTCGCTCTCGGCCAACGCCATACTCAGCCTCAACACCGGTGCCAGGCTTGGCAATTTCTACCACGATACAGGCGAGGGCTCGATCTCACGCTACCATCGCCAGCCCGGCGGTGATCTGGTGTGGGAAATCGGCTCGGGGTACTTCGGCTGCCGACATAAGGACGGTTCGTTTAACGAAGAGATGTTCCGGGACAACGCGGCCCTCGACCAGGTGAAAATGATAGAGGTCAAACTATCCCAGGGCGCAAAGCCGGGGCATGGAGGCATATTGCCCGGCGCCAAGGTAACCACTGAGATTGCCGAAGCCCGGGGGGTGGCGCCGGGTGAAGACTGCGTGTCGCCTGCCCGCCACTCGGCATTTTCAACCCCGGTGGAGCTGCTCGAATTTGTGGATCACCTTCGAGAGCTATCTGGCGGTAAACCGGTAGGATTCAAGCTGGCCATTGGTCATCCCTGGGAATGGTTTGGCATCGTCAAGGCCATGCTTGAAACCGGGCGCAAGCCAGACTTCATAGTCGTGGATGGCGGAGAGGGTGGCACCGGCGCGGCTCCGCTGGAGTTCATAAACCGGCTTGGCATGCCCATGACCGAAGCCCTCCTGTTGGTGCACAACACACTGGTGGGCACCAATCTTCGGGAATCCATCGCCATTGGCGCAGCAGGCAAGATCACGTCCGCGTTCAACATCGCACGCACGCTGGCCCTGGGCGCGGACTGGTGCAATGCGGCCCGGGGCTACATGTTTGCTCTAGGGTGCATCCAGTCACTCAACTGCCACACCGGGCGTTGCCCCAGCGGCGTGGCCACTCAGGATCCCAGGCGTGGAAACAAGCTGGACGTGCAAGACAAGAGCCAGCGCGTGTACCACTTCCACAAAAATACTCTGGATGCCCTGCAAAACCTGCTGGAGGCTTCTGGCATACAGCACCCTTCAGAGCTTGGTCCCGAGCATATTGTCCGCCGGGTTTCCAGAGACGAGGCCCGCTCCTATATGGATCTCTTCCCGTTCCTCGAACCCGGCGCCCTTCTGGACGGTGAAACCGGGCTGGGCATCTACGACAAGTATTGGGAAGAAGCAAGCCCGGACACCTTCGATGCCCCCACCTTCATCCTTAAATTGCGAGAGACCAAACTCCGTTGAGAATGACCACGGGAAATTCGAAAAGCCTGTTTATTTTTGCCGTGGCCTGGTGTAGACTTCGCTCCCGCTAAGCCACTGAGATTTCTCTTAAGTTTCTCTTTGGCCACTGGCATTTCGGGGCGTAGCGCAGCTTGGTAGCGCATCTGCATGGGGTGCAGAGGGTCGCAGGTTCAAATCCTGCCGTCCCGACCAGATTCCCTACACAAAGCCCGGGCCGAAAGGTCCGGGCTTTGTGCTTTCAGGTGTCCAAGTATTTATACAGCCACCCCTTGACGAACAAATACGCCGGCCCCAAACTGCAACGACTCCCCAGAGTCTCCATCATGAACAGACGACATCCCAGCCACAGTCAGCCGTTAGCCACTTATCTCACTGGCCTGACGCTGATTATTCTGTTGTGTGCCCTGGTGTCAGGGGGCGCCCTCCGGGCTTCCCACACGGTTACCGTTAACCCCCAGTTTACCGTCGAACTCCAGCATCTGGTTGCTGTCAGCCACATCGAAAAAATCAGAGTCGAAAAGCCCGATGCGGATTCAGACCGGGATCCAGAAAACGACCGCCACAGCCCGGTCTGGTTAATCGATGGCACCGACACTCTGACCAGACAGCTTACATCTGCCGATGGCGCACCCGGAATCGGCCTCCACGTCGGAGTGCCCTCTTCCCACAGCTTCTTTCGCCCGCCCCTTCGGGCTCCTCCCCTGTCCTGATCTTCAATCGAGAATAACGACTGCCTTTTCGCAGTCTTTCGGCCAATTGATGCATTATTCAGGGGTTACCCATGAAATCTTTGAGTTCACGGGCCATCGTTTATGGCCTGGTGATCGTGCTCGGTTTGTTGAGCGCATTGCCTAACCTTCTTCCCCGGGACCTTTCCGGGCGTCTGCCGGACTGGTATCTGCAGAATACAATTGCCCTGGGGCTGGATCTGCAGGGCGGATCTCATCTGCTGCTGCAGACGGACACCCGGCAACTGATCACCAGTGAATACCAGACTGTTGCCGATGAACTGGGTGACGCCCTTCGCACCGCCGGCATCCATTATGGCCGGCCGCTGGTATCCAGTGAGCGCGTCGAGATACCCCTGCGCACGCCCGAACAATGGCCGGAGGCAATCCGCCTGGCCCGCGATCTCGCCCGCGAAACCTCTGACGGCGTACGCCGGTTTGATGTGAATCAGCGTGACGGTCGGCTGATCCTGACGCTAACAGACACCTGGCAGGAGGCGGTCACCAGGGATGCCGTTGAACGGAGCCTGGAAGTGGTTCGCCGGAGGCTCGACGAAACCGGTCTCGTTGACCCCAGCATCACTCGCCAGGGAAGTGACGGTATCCTGGTCCAGATGCCGGGCGTCGCCGACCCGAGTGAAATCAGGACATTGCTGGGCACCACCGCCAAAATGACCTTTCACTGGGTAGCAGGCCGTCTTTCGGGAAGCGACGACACTATCATGATCCTGCCAGCGGCCTCAGAGGACCGTCATTATCAACTGGAACGACGGGTTGCCATGGAGGGAGAACACATCCGGGACGCCCGCATGGCCTTCAATCCCTATACGGGTGAGCCCGTTGTCAATTTCAAACTGGATAACGAAGGCGCCCGCCTCTTTGGTGAGATGACGCGGAGCAATATCGGCCACGCACTCGCCATTGTACTGGACGACGAAGTACTGACCGCCCCGGTTATTCGTAGCGTGATTGGCGGAGGCAGTGGCGAGATCAGCGGCGCATTCACCACCAGAGAGGCCAGCAATCTGGCATTGCTCCTGAGGGCTGGCGCGTTGCCGGCCCCTCTTCATGTGGTGGAAGAGCGCACGGTAGGCCCGGACCTGGGCAGCGATGCCATCGCCATGGGCCTGACCACCGGCCTGCTGGGTGCGGCGATGGTCATTGCCTTCATGCTGGGGCTCTATGGGCGATGGGGTGCCATTGCCTGCGTTAGCCTGGCCGTGAACGTCGGGCTGCTCTTCGGCGTGTTGAGCCTGCTCGGTGCCACGCTGACGCTGCCGGGCATTGCCGGCATTATCCTCACGGTTGGCATGGCGGTAGACGCCAACATCCTGATCAATGAACGAATCCGGGAAGAATCCCGTCTGGGCAAGCCTGCCTGGATGGCTGTGAGAGAAGGGTTTGGCAAGGCTTATAGCACGATTCTCGATTCCAACCTGACCACCCTGATCGCCGTGAGCTTGCTGTTCCTGTTCGGCAGCGGGCCGGTCAGGGGGTTCGCTGTCACCATTGGCATTGGCTTGTTAACCTCGATGTTCACGGCCATTTCAGTCACCCGCCTGATCATGGAATGGCGCCTCCGTGGTCGCGAAAGAAAGCCGCTTGTCATCTCCGGGATAGCCGCACTGGATCGGCTCGGCCAGCGTGGCGTAAACTTTCTGCGCGGTCGTTTGGTGGGGTTGGCGGTGTCGGCGGTGTTGTCGGTTACGGCAATAGGACTGTTCGCATACCCGGGGCTTCACTATGGCGTGGATTTTACGGGTGGCACCGTTGTTGAGGTAAAAGCTGAAAGCGTATCAGTGGAGCAATTGCGGACAACGCTTCAAAGCCATGGCCTTGGAGACGCCTCCCTCCAGGAGTTCGGTACCGACGGGCGCTTCCTGATTCGCCTGCCCGTTGAACAGGGCGAGCCGGGGTCAACATCCGCCCAGGTGACAGCCCTGAAAACGGCGGTCACATCGGCGCAACCGGAAGCCGAATTTTCACGGGTAGACATGGTTGGCCCGAAAGTCAGCGGGGGATTCAGTGACGCCACCATCCTGGCGGTCCTGCTGGCCGGCACCGGTATGCTGGCTTACCTCTGGTTCCGTTTCGAGTCCCACTTCGCGCTGGCCGCAACCGTGACCATTGCACTGGATTTGACAAAAACCATTGGTTTCTTTGTGCTGGCCGGCGTGGAATTCAACCTGACGGCGGTGGCGGCATTGCTCGCGCTGATCGGCTACTCTGTCAACGACAAGGTGGTGGTATTTGATCGTATTCGGGAGAATTTGCGTAAAACGCCGGAACGTCCAATGCTGGAACTACTGAACGAAAGCATTTCGTCAACGCTGACCCGAACCGTGTTTACCTCGGTGACCACGTTCCTCGCCCTGCTCCCCATGGGCATTGCCGGAGGGGCCGCTGTGGCCAGTTTCGCTCTTCCCATGCTGTTTGGCATCGTGATCGGTACCAGTTCGTCGGTGTTTATTGCATCGCCGATTCTTTACTATCTCAGCCAACGACGCGCCCGAAAAGGTCTGGCGCAGTTGCGGCCCACGACTGAGGAACTTCGCCGTGAACTGGAGTTGATACCCTGATGTCGGTGCACCCGCTCCGGATACCGGGCCACCTACCCAAAACGGAACTCAGGCGCGGAGGGGATTCCGAGGCATAAAAAAACCGAAGTCGTGACAGTACGGCTTCGGTTTTGCCGGCACATCAGGCCTTATTTCACCGGTGCGTTCAGCACCTCCAGCACCTCTTCCAGTTCCGTGATCATCTGCCGGATGATCTGTTTGTACTGGGAGGTATCGTCTTTCACCTCATGGCTGCTCAGCTTCTGCTTGGCGCCGCCAATGGTATAACCCTGATCATACAGCAGACTGCGGATCTGACGAATGGTTATCACGTCTGCCCGCTGATAGTAACGACGGTTGCCCCGGCGCTTGACCGGTGACAATTGCGGGAACTCCTGTTCCCAGTATCGCAATACGTGCGCTTTCACCGCACATAATTCCGCCACCTCACCAATCGTGAAGTAACGCTTTCCCGGAATCGTGGGAAGTTCGTTGTTATGACTGGGTTCCAGCATACGCTTCTACTTTTTGTTTCAGTTTTTGTCCTGGACGAAACGTAACAACACGCCGTGCACTGATTGGAATTTCTTCACCCGTTTTCGGGTTCCTTCCCGGCCGCTGTTTCTTATCCCGCAGATCGAAATTGCCGAAGCCCGACAGTTTCACCTGTTCGTTGTGGCTGAGAGCGCCTCTGATTTCGTCGAAAAAAGCTTCCACCATTTCCTTGGCTTCGCGTTTGTTCAGGCCCAACTCTTCATACAAGCGCTCTGCCATCTCCGCCTTCGTCAAAGCCGACATGTCTCAACTCCTCAGTGTTGCCCCCAGCTCTTCTTTCAATGCATCGATCACACCGTTGAAGAGTGAATGCACTTCATCATCGTTCAACGTGCGCTCAGGGTGTTGCCAGAAAAGGCTTAACGCCAGGCTGCGGTTGCCCTCACCCAGAGATTCACCTTCATAGACATCAAACGCACGCAACGCCGTCAGGCGCTCTCCGGCATGTTTCCGGGTCACCCGCTCAACATCCGCAAACGCCACATCGCTCCCGATAATAATAGCCAAATCCCGACGAACTTCCGGGAATTTTGAAATTTCTTTGAAATTAGGCACATATCCAGTAACGATCAAATTCAAGAATAGCTCAAACATCAGGATCGTGCCATTAAGTTCCAGATTTTTCTGAACTTGTGGATGCAATGTGCCCAGCCAGCCGACACGTTCGCCATCGCGCATCAGTTCGGCGGTCTGTCCAGGGTGCAGCGCCGGGCGCTGACTGCCAACAAACTGTACCTCAATACCCAGCAACTGGAACAGGCCTTCCAGGTCACCCTTTACATCAAAGAAATCGGCAGTTCTGCGACCGTTTGCCCAGTTTTCCGGATGCTCCGGGCCGACGACAACGCCTGCCAACATTGGCTGCTGATCAATATGCTCACCCTCTCTGACAAACCGAAGCCCGGTCTCGAACAGGCGGATACGTGGCTGTTGACGGTTCTGGTTATGAGCCACCGTTTTCAGCAGGCCGCTCCAGAGACTGGTGCGCATGACCGACAAGTCCGATGAAATGGGGTTTGCCAGCGCAATACCGTCCTGCTCCGGGTCCACCATCTGCTGAACCTTCGGGTCCACGAAACTGTAGGTAATGGCCTCCTGATACCCCTGGGCAACCAGGTAATGCCGAATAGAGGACACGGGGCGTACCGCTTCCTCTGTGGCACGCAATCCGAGCGCACCGGTCGGCTCGGTTACCGGCAGGTTGTTGTAGCCATAGATGCGGCCAACCTCCTCAATCAGGTCTTCCTCGATGGCAATGTCCGGCCGGAAGCTCGGTACCCGGATGCGCCAGCCGTCTTTCAGCAGCTTGTCAACATGCAGCCCAAGGCGGGTCAGGATCTCCTCAATGGTCGTACGATCAATCGCCAGGCCCAGCACGTCAGTCAGCCGTTGTGTGCGCAGATCAACCACCCGGTCGTCGGGCAGGTGTGCCTCACTGACCACTTCAACAATATCACCGGGTTCACCACCGACGATTTCCATCAGCAGGGAGGTTGCTCGCTCCATGGCATCCCTCGCAAGCTGGTAATCAACACCACGCTCGAAACGGTGGGAGGCATCGGTGTGCAGGCCATAGTGGCGGGCTTTGCCAGCCAGCGTAATCGGATCAAAATAGGCCGCTTCCAGAATCAGGTCCCGGGTGTTGGCGCTCACACCCGAATGCTCTCCCCCCATGATGCCCGCGATGGCAATCGGCTTGTCATGATCGGCGATAACCAGGGTCTGGCCCGTGAGCTCCACTTCCTGGCCGTCCAGCAGCACCAGCTTTTCCGCCGGCCTCGCCATACGGACAACAATGCCGCCAGCGATCTCCGCGCGGTCAAACGCGTGCATGGGCTGCCCCTGTTCCAGCATGACGTAGTTGGTGACATCCACCGCCGCATCAATGGAACGGATGCCAGACCGACGCAGCTTCTCCTGCATCCACAGGGGTGTCTGGGCCTGAAGATTAACGTTGCGCAGTATCCGGCCCAGGTAACGGGGGCAGCCGGCCGGCGCTTCCACCCGGATGTCGGGGACGTCCGAGTGCACCGCCTCAACCTCACGAATGTCCGGACTTTCCAGCAACAGGCTGTTAAGCACACCCACTTCCCTGGCGATGCCACGGATCGACAGACAATCGGCTCGATTGGGGGTCAGGTCGACATCAATGGAAATATCATTGAGCCCGAGATAGTCGCTCAGGTCCGCACCCACCGGCGCATCCGCCGGCAGCTCCATCAGGCCTTCGTGATTTCCGGACAGCTCCAGTTCGGATTCGGAACAGAGCATGCCTTCGGAAGGCTGGCCGCGAAGCTTGGCCTTCTTGATGGTGAAATTGCCGGGCAGAACGGCGCCGACAACCGCAAACGGCACCTTGAGGCCATTCCGGACGTTGGGAGCGCCGCACACCACCTGAACCGTTTGCTGGCCGTCATACACCTGGCAGATCCGAAGCTTGTCCGCATCAGGGTGCGCCTCAACCGATTGCACTTCGCCCACGACCACGCCCTGAAAGGCGCCCGCCACGGCTTCGAAACCGTCCACTTCCAGTCCGGCCATGGTGATCTGATCCATCAATTCCTGGGAGCTGATCTCCGGATTTACCCACTCGCGCAGCCACTGTTCACTGAATTTCATGGTTAAGCCTTGTCCTGTTGCGGTTTCGCCTGTTGATAATTGCCGTCAGAAAACCCTGGTTTAACGGAACTGGCGCAGGAAGCGCAGATCGTTCTCGAAAAACATGCGCAGGTCGTTTACGCCGTAACGCAGCATGGCCAGGCGCTCAACGCCCAGACCAAACGCAAAGCCCCGATACGCCTCGGCATCAATACCGCAATACTCGAATACTTTCGGGTGCACCATGCCGCAGCCCATGACTTCCAGCCACTTGATACTGCCGTCGGCTTCCCGGCCCCACTCAATGTCCACTTCGGCGGAGGGTTCCGTAAACGGGAAATAGGAGGGACGGAAGCGAACCTTCAGGTCGCGTTCGAAGAAGACCCTCAGGAACTCCTCCACCGTGCTCTTCAGATCCGCAAAACTGACGTTCTGCTCCACCAGCAGCCCTTCCACCTGATGGAACATGGGCGTGTGGGTCATGTCGGAATCACACCGGTAAACCCGACCGGGACAAATCATCCGGAACGGGGGTTTCCCCGCTTCCATGGTGCGGATCTGAACCGGCGAGGTGTGTGTCCGCAACAGTGTGCCCGGGTTGAAATAGAAGGTGTCGTGCATCGCACGCGCCGGGTGATGCCCGGGAATGTTGAGCGCCTCGAAGTTGTGGTAATCGTCTTCGATTTCCGGCCCCTGCTCCACGGTATAGCCCGCCCTGGAGAAAATCTCTTCGATGCGCTGGAGAGTCCGGGTCACCGGGTGCAGTCCACCAAGGTGCTGGCCGCGGCCGGGCAGGGTAACATCGATGGATTCGCTGGCCAGTTTTGCCTCAATGGCGACCCGCTCAAGGTCCGTCCGGCGGGCATTGATAGCCTGCTCCACCTGGCCTTTCGCTTCGTTGATTTTCTGGCCGGCGGCAGGGCGCTCTTCGGCAGACAGCTTGCCCAGGGTTTTCGCCTGCTGGGTAATCACGCCTTTCTTGCCGAGGTACTCAATACGAATTTGATCAAGTGCCTGCAGGCTGCCGGCTTTGTCTACGGCCGCCAACCCGTCCTGAACCAGCTGTTCCAGGTTTTCCATTGACCCTGCTCCAAACCAGAAATGGGAGTGCTAAAACACAGTCTTGTAAACAAAAATAGGGGAAGAGCGTGCCCTTCCCCTATCAGGAGGCGTCTTCATGATGCCATGAGACGCCCGTATCGATCAGCAATCGATGAAAGAGCTAAGCGATCACAGGGACGCTTTGGCCTTCTCAACAACAGCGGCAAACGCCTGCTGCTCGTTCATGGCCAGGTCGGCCAGAACCTTACGATCGATCTCGACGTTAGCCTTTTTCAGACCAGCGATCAGACGGCTGTAAGACAGTCCGTTGGCGCGGGCGCCAGCATTGATACGGGCAATCCACAGAGCGCGGAAAGCGCGCTTACGGTTACGACGGTCACGGTATGCATATTGACCGGCCTTGATAACCGCTTGCTTGGCAACACGGAATACACGGCTGCGAGCGCCGTAGTAGCCTTTGGCCTGACTGAGAATCTTTTTGTGACGACGGCGTGCGACCACACCACGTTTTACACGAGCCATACTTTAATCCTTCTACCTTTAAACCTTTTCAGGAATGGTTAGCGGCTGATCAGCACGCTGTCATACGCTTGATGGAAGCCACATCAGACTTGGCAATCAGCTTGGTACCACGGAGCTGACGCTTACGCTTGGGGCTCTTCTTGGTTAAGATATGACTGGTGAAGGACTGCTTGTGCTTGAAGCCAGTGGCGGTTTTCTTGAACCGTTTCGTGGCTCCGCTTTTGGTTTTCATCTTCGGCATTTTTAAAACTCCGCATTCTGTTTTTAAAAATAACAATGTGTCCTGAACGACGAATCCCCCGCAAGCGCGGGGGATACCGTCACCCGATCAGGATCACTTCTTTTTTCGGGGTGCGACGATCATGGTCATTTGCCGGCCTTCCATCTTTGGCCGCATCTCAACCGTCGCCAGCTCTTCAATATCCGTTTCAATGCGGCCCATGAGCTTCATACCGATTTCCTGGTGTGCCATCTCACGTCCACGGAAGCGAATAGTGATCTTGCCTCTGTCCCCGTTTTCAAGGAAACGTACCAGGTTGCGTAGTTTGACCTGGTAATCCCCCTCTTCAGTTCCTGGTCGGAACTTAAGCTCTTTGACCTGCGTCTGCTTCTGCTTTTTCTTGGCAGCCGCCTTGGCCTTCTTCTCATCGAAGATTTTCTTGCCGTAGTCCATTATCTTACAGACGATCGGATCGGAATCCGTAACCTGAACCAGGTCAAGAGACGCTTCTTCTGCCTGCTTGATTGCATCCTCAATCGGTACGACACCGACCTGATTGCCTTCGGCATCGATCAGACGGACTTCCGTTGCGTCAATATTCTCATTGATCGGCGCTTTTGGTGTACGCCCACCCCGATTCGCTCGCTGTTTAATAATCAGATCTCCGTTTTGGTTTTGCCTTTGCGATTGATTTCATCAGCCATCAGCTGTTCAAACGCTTCCAGCGATAAAGTCCCCAGATCTTCGCCTTTGCGGGTTCTCACCGCAACGGCGTTGTTGTCGACTTCTTTGTCGCCGACAACAACAAGGAAAGGGACTTTGTTAATAGTATGCTCGCGGATTTTAAAGCCGATCTTCTCGTTTCTCAAGTCGGCATTAACCCTATAGCCCAGGGAATCCCACTTTTTTGCAAGATTCTGGCAATATTCACGCTGATTGTCGGTAATATTCAGCACCGCAATCTGTGTTGGCGCAAGCCATGTCGGGAAGGCGCCTTCATACTCTTCGATCAGAATGCCAATAAAACGCTCGAATGAACCGAGAACCGCCCGGTGCAGCATAACCGGCGTCTTGCGCTCGGAGTTATCGGCGACGTATTGCGCGCCCAGACGCCCCGGCATGGAAAAATCGACCTGAATAGTACCACACTGCCACACCCGGCCGATGCAGTCTTTCAGCGAAAATTCGATTTTCGGTCCATAAAACGCCCCTTCGCCGGGCAAAAGCTCCCAGTCCACGCCTTCACGGTTCAGGGCCTCTTCCAGGGCCGCTTCCGACTTGTCCCACACTTCATCGGAGCCGACACGCTTTTCCGGACGGGTCGAGAGTTTGTAGAGAATTTCGGTAAACCCGAAGTCCGCATAAATCTCATGAAGCATCCCAATAAAATCAGACACTTCCTGCTGGATTGAATCTTCTTCGCAGAAAATGTGGGCATCGTCCTGGGTAAAGCCGCGAACCCGCATCAGGCCATGCAGAGCTCCCGAGGCTTCATTACGGTGGCAGGAACCAAATTCCGCCAGCCGCAGGGGCAAGTCCTTGTAGCTTTTCAGACCCTGGTTGAATACCTGCACATGACATGGGCAGTTCATCGGTTTGATGGCGTAGTCATGCTTCTCCGATTCGGTCGTGAACATGTCGTCCTTGAACTTGTCCCAGTGCCCGGACTTTTCCCAGAGATTGCGGGACACGACCTGCGGAGTCTTGATTTCCCGGTAACCATGCTGGTGCTGTTTACGACGCATGTACTGTTCAATTTCCTGGTACAAAGACCAGCCATCCGGATGCCAGAACACCATTCCCGGCGCTTCTTCCTGCATATGGAACAGGTTCAGTTTCTTGCCGACCTTCCGGTGGTCTCGCTTCTCAGCCTCTTCGAGGCGGTGCAGATAGGCCTTGAGGTCTTTCTTGTTGCCCCAGGCGGTGCCGTACACCCGCTGCAGTTGCTCATTGCTGGTGTCGCCACGCCAGTACGCGCCCGCAACCTTGGTGAGCTTGAAGGCTTTCAGCTTACCGGTGCTGGGCACATGGGGACCACGGCACAGGTCAATGAAATCACCCTGGCGATAGAACGACAGGTCTTCGTCACCGGGAATGTCCTCAATAATCCGGACCTTGTATTCCTCGCCCATCTCATTAAACAGCTTCACTGCTTGGTCGCGGGACAGAACCGAGCGGGAAACCGGAATGTCCTGCTTCGACAGTTCCTCCATGCGGGTCTCGATGCGCGCCAGATCTTCGTTGGTAAACGGGCGGTCGAACTTGAAATCGTAGTAAAAGCCGTTGTCGATCACCGGGCCAATGGTCACCTGGGCGGACGGAAACAGCGCCTTGACGGCCATGGCCAGCAAATGGGCGGTGGAGTGGCGAATAATATCCACGCCTTCCTCGTCACGCTCGGTGACAATGGCCAGCTCGGCATCATTGTCAATCCGGTGGCTGGTATCCACGAGCTTGCCATCCACCTTCCCGGCCAGGGCGGCTTTGGCCAGGCCGGCGCCGATGTCGGCGGCAACATCATGAACGGTAACGGGTTCTGCAAAACTACGATGGCTGCCATCCGGCAAGGTAATGACGGGCATGAAAAAACTCCAGTTGGTAACTCAGCGGTGATCTATACCAGAGATCACATGGCAACAGCGTTCCGCGACACAAACCGCGGGCTGTTTCGCCCGGGAGTTTAACAGAAAAAAACCCGGCACGTTAATGCCGGGTTTTACCGCTTCGACCGCCCGGGATGCTATCAGGCGGGTTGGGCGCTACGATCCTCCCGGGCCTTGCGCCGAAGCTGGCCAAAGGCCACCAGGCCGAGCAGAATCAGGGCCGGGATGAACATCAGCTCTTTCGGCGGTCGCTCCAGCGGCACCTGAACGGCATCAATGGTCCAGTCAAAATACAGCCCGGCGTTTTCTGCCACACTGCCATAGGAAACGAAATCCACAACCATCTGATCGCCGTCCTGACGCAGGCCAAGGCCAGATTCCTGCAGCCGGGCTTCCGGCGTCTCGCCCGCTGGCAGCGGCAGTTGCAGGAACGTGGACTTCTCATCACCGTCAATCGTCATCCCGGATGCCTTGAGGACAACGTTCTCACCTGCCGGAACCGTCTCTATGTACTCCATAATTTCGGTCCCGGGGCGATGCTCAACCGGCGGGTAAACCCTGTCCCACCAGAACCCGGGCCTGAACATGGTGAAGGTAATCAACAGCAGGCACAGGGTTTCCCACCATCGGGTGCGGGTGAACCAGAAACCCTGGGTTGCTGCCGAGAAAACGAGCATGGCGGTGACCGCACTGAAGATGGTGACCAGAAGATCGAACCAACCGGTCAGCCCGATCAACAGCAACTGAGTGTTGAAGATGAACATGAACGGCAGGATGGCGGTCCGGATATCGTAGGTGAAGCCCTGAACACCCGTTCGAATCGGATCCGCCCCGGAAATCGCGGCAGCGGCGTAGGCCGCCAGCCCCACTGGCGGTGTGTCGTCCGCCAGTATCCCGAAGTAGAACACAAACAGGTGCACCGCGATGAGCGGCACTATCAGCCCACTCTGGGCGCCCAGCGTCACAATAACCGGCGCCATCAGTGTCGACACCACGATGTAGTTGGCGGTAGTGGGCAGGCCCATGCCGAGAATGAGGCTGATCACCGCGGTGAAGATCAGCATCAGCATCAGGTTACCGCCTGAGATAAACTCCACGAACTGCGCCATCACCAGGCCGATCCCGGTCAGCGTGACCGTCCCCACCACGATACCCGCAGTTGCCGTCGCCACACCAATGCCGATCATGTTCCTGGCACCCGTTGCCAGGGAGCGCACCACATCCCACAAACCTTGCTTGAACGCAGCGCCCATATGGCCCCGCTTGCGGAACATCTGCTTCAGGGGAACCTGGGTCACCACAATGAAGATCATCAGCACCGTCGCCCAGAACGCCGACAACTGTGGCGAGAAACGCTCCACGGTAAGGCACCAGATCAGCACCACCACCGGCAGAAGGTAATGCAGGCCGGTCTTGACCGTCCTGCCCAATGGCGGCAACTCATCCATGGCAGTTTCCGGATCGTCTTCCTGCAAGTCCGGGAACTGCGCCGCATACCCGACCAGGCTGATATACACCGCCAGCAGCACAGGCGCCAGGACCCACGGGGCCGCCTCGCCAAATGCGGATTTGGTCCAGCCAACACCGTAGTAAACCACGAACGTCAGAACCGCCAACCCCAACACGAGGAACACCCAGGTCAGCATTCGTTGCGCCAGGGTGGGCTTGTTCGGCCGCTCCATTCCCTTCATGTTTAGCTTGCAGGCTTCCAGATGAACGATGTAGACGAGGGCAATATAGGAAATCAGGGCAGGAAGAATCGCGTGTTTCATCACCTCCAGATAGGAGATACCGACGTACTCCACCATCAGGAATGCCGCAGCCCCCATGACCGGCGGCGTCAGCTGACCGTTGGTGGACGCCGCCACCTCAACAGCGCCAGCCTTGGTGGCAGGAAACCCGACCCGCTTCATCAGCGGAATCGTGAAGGTGCCGGTGGTGACCACATTGGCGATGGACGAGCCGGAGATAATCCCGCTCAGGCCACTGGAAACGACGGCTGCCTTGGCTGGCCCGCCTCTCATGTGGCCCAACGAGGCATAGGCAACCTTGATGAAGTAATTGCCTGCCCCGGCTCGCTCCAGCAAGGCGCCAAAAAGCACGAACAGAAAGACAAAGCTGGTGGAGACACCCAGCGCCACACCGAACACGCCTTCGGTCCCCAGCCACTGGTGAGAGGCCAACTTGTCCAGACTGGCGCCAGCATGGGAAATCACAGCAGGCATGTAAGGGCCGGCGAGCGAATAGAAAATAAACACACCCGCCACAATGGTAAGCGGCAGACCCAGGGCACGGCGTGTTGCTTCCAGCAAAAGTACCAGACCAACCATAGCAACGATCAGATCTTGCAGAATCGGGGCTCCAGGTCTGGTCGCCAACTGGTCATAGAACAGGTAGAGATAGGCGGATGAAAAAGCCGCCACAAGCGCGAGAATCCAGTCATACACAGGCACGGCGTTAGGGTTCGCCTGCCGACCCTTAAACATGGGGAATGCGGCAAACGCCAGGAAAGTGGCAAACGCCAGATGAATCGAACGTTCCTGTGTTGAGTTGAGCAGCCCTATCTCGAAAATGTAGGGCAGTGGTGAAGCAATCCACAATTGAAACAGGGACCAAACCACGGGAACCACAAACAAAATTACTGCGGCAATGCCGGTTCCGGCTCGACCACCGGTTTCTGTCTGCAGGAACCGTTCAACAGCGGAGGTATCTACGGAGTCCCCGGAATTGGGATTTTCTGCGGTCATAGGTATGTCCTGTGAAGGAGGGAGAGGAAATAACAACCGGGGCGGCACAGGCCACCCCCGGTTGCCCGGTCACGGATTACTTGATCAGACCGGCTTCCTTGTAGTACTTCAGGGCGCCCGGATGCAGCGGCGCACTCAGGGCATCAGACACCATTTCCGATTTCTCCAGATTGGCGAATGCCGGGTGCAGGCGCTTGAAGCTGTCAAAGTTTTCAAATACGGCCTTGACCACCTCATACACCACTTCTTCAGACACATCGGTGGAGGACACGAAGGTTGCGGCGACACCAAAAGTGGGCACGTCCTCGTCGGTTCCACGATACATACCACCCGGGATAATGGCCTTACGGTAGTATGCATTCTCACTGATCAGCTTTTCGGTGGCGGCGTTGTCTACCGCGACGATAACGCTGTCACAGGATGTGGTCGCTTCCTTGATCGAACCGGACGGATGGCCAACGGTGTAGAAGAAGGCATCAATGTTGCCGTCACACAGGGCCTGGGACTGCTCGGCGGCTTTCAGCTCGGCAGCCAGTGAGAACTTGTCCAGGGTCCAGCCCATTTCGTCCATCAACACTTCCGCTGTTGCACGCTGACCGGAGCCCGGGTTACCCACAGACACCCGCTTGCCTTCGAGGTCTTCAAAGGTCTTGATGCCGGAGCCCTTGCTGGCGACAACGGTAAACGGTTCCGGGTGCAGCGAGAAAACGGCACGAAGCTCCTTGTTGGGGCCGTCGTCCTTGAACTGGCTGGTGCCATTATAGGCGTGGTACTGCCAGTCGGACTGGGCAACCGCCAGATCCAGCTCACCCTGACGAATCGCATTGAGGTTATAGACCGAACCGCCGGTGCTCTCTACCGAGCAGCGAATGCCGTGCTCTTTGCGATCCATGTTCACCAGTCGGCAAATGGCGCCACCGGCCGGATAGTAGACCCCGGTCACACCACCGGTACCGATGGTTACGAACTGCTGCTCCTGGGCAGTCGCCGGTGCCGAGGCCACGCCCAGGCCAACAGCAACGGCAAATGCGGAGGCTTTCAGTTTCAGTGTCATGTGAGTTCTTCCTTATTTTGATCGTTGTAATGAATTGCCCGATCATTGGTACGGACAAACATGGCGTTCGCTCTAAAACATAGACCACTTCACACCATAAATAAAGTCTGGCCTTACTCGCTAACCACCTGAGCAAACAACAAAAAAGCCCGCATGGCGGGCTTTTCTGAGCACAGCGACAGTTTATTTCGATGCGCGGGCTTTGGCAACCATCCTGTCCGGGCGCAGCAGGAACCGCGCAAGGGCAGGAAGCAGCCAGATGGCGCCAATCATGTTCCACAGGAACATGAAGAACAGCAGGAAGCCCATATCGGCCTGGAATTTAATGGGAGAGAAAATCCAGGTCACCACCCCAAGGCCAAGGGTCACACCGGTGAACACGACGGCCTTGCCGGTTGAGCGCAGGGTTTCATAGTACGCTTCCTGCAGGGTCTTGCCCTCCATCAGATACTTCTCCAGCTTGCTGTAGATATAGATGCCGTAATCCACACCAATGCCCACACCCAGGGCTATCACTGGCAGTGTTGCTACCTTGATACCAATACCGGAGACCGCCATGATCGCCTCGCACAGGATCGAGGTGAGACCCAGCGGCACAACGATACACAAGACCGCACGAATCGAGCGGAAGGTAATCAGGCACAACAGACTCACCACGCCGTACACGAAAATCAGCATCATGTTCTTGGCGTTCGAGATGACCTCGTTGGTGGCCGCCTCAACACCAGCATTTCCCGCCGCCAGCAGGAAGGTGTGATCCTCGCTGTTGTTGTTGGCCGCGAACTCTTCGACGCGATCCACTACGGTTTGCAGGGTTTCGGCCTTGTGGTCTTCCAGGAACACCAGCACGGGCGTCAGGCTGCAGTCAGTATTGATCAGGCCCGAAGGTGCACTGCGAATGGAGGCATTGATAATGGTCTGGTTGCGGGAAATCTCGTACCACTTCCAGTTGCCTTCGTTCAGCGCCTTGGTGACAATTTTAGAGACATCGGCCAGCGACACCGAGGACTGAACGCCCGGGGTATTTTCCAGCTCCCACTGCAGGGCATCCATGGCCCGTAACACCTCGTACTGGGTGCACTGCTCCACCGGGGTTTCCACCATCACCACCAGCACATCGGCGCTGGTGGAGTAGTTGTCAATAATGAACGCGTTGTCGGTGTTGTACCGGGAGTCGGCACGCAGTTCTGGCGCGCCACGATCCAGGTCACCGACTTTCAGGTCCTGCTTGTAATAGAGCCCCAGGCCCAAACCAATCACCGCAATCAGCAGGGAAATCGGCGCCACGCCCGGATGGGAGAAATAGGACATGAGCCGCCATTTCCGGTCCTGCTTTTCACCATGATTCTGAACGTGGTTAACACCGCCCTTGGTAATGCCGATGTACGACATGATCAGCGGGTGCAGAACCAGGTTGGTGATGATGACGATCGCAACACCCAGGCCGGCGGCAACCGCCAGATCCTTGATGACATCGATTTCGATGAACAGCAACGTCAGGAAGCCAAACGCATCGGAGACCAGCGCCAGCATGCCCGGAATGTACAGAGCCCGGAACGCAAGCCTCGCGGCGGTGACGGGATCAAAGCCCTTTGCCGCCTCCAGAGCCATGGCATTCACCACTTGTACCCCGTGGCTGATACCGATCGCAAACACCAGGAACGGGACCAGCACCGAGTATGGGTCCAGCCCGTAACCCAGCAGGCGCAGGGCGCCGAGCTGCCAGAACACGGCAATGATGGAGGAGAACACCGGCACCAGGGTCCCCGACAGACAGCGGGAATACCAGAACAACAGCAGTGTGGTCAGGACAATCGTTATACCGGCAAACCAGGCAATGGAACCAATGCCCGCAATCAGATCGCCGACTTTCTTCGCGAAACCCACGATATGGATCTCGACATTCGGGTTCTTCGCTTCGTATTTCTGGCGGATCTTCTCTTCGAGCTGGCGCGAGAATTCGCCGTAATCCAGAGGTTGCCCCGTTTCCGGGTTTTTCTCATAGAGCGGTGCAAAAACGATGGTGGACTTGAAGTTATCCGCCACCAGGCGACCCACCTCACTGGAACGCAGCACGTTTTTCCGGAGCTGGTCCAGGCTGGCGTCCGAACCATCGTAGGAGTCGGGAATCACCGTGCCGCCCTGGAAGCCCTGCTCGGTCACTTCCACCCAGCGTACGTTGGAGGTCCAGAGGGATTGCAGGCCGGACCGGTCCACCCCATTCAGGTAGAACACCTCATCGGTGATCTGCTTGAGGGTTTCCATGTACTCCTTGGTGAAGATATCGCCTTCTTCAACTTCCACCGCGATTCGCACGAAGTTGCCAAGGTTCTGGAGGTCGTCCCGGTTCTCCAGCATATTCACGATATACGGGTGTTCCAGCGGTATCATCCGCTCAAAACTGGCGTCAGGCTGGATCTTGATGGCGTTGTAGCCGAGAAACAGGGTCAGCAGAAAAAAGGCGACCAGGATAACGGCGCGGTTATTGAAAATCAGCCGCTCCAGGAAAGGTTCCGCCTTGGGCGTCGTCAGGTAGTGCTCGCCCTTGTCATGCTTCGGATTGGACATTCAAAAGCCCCTCTATTTTCTGTTCGGTTGGTGCCACATCAGGGCGTTATTGAAGGTTCTTTCCGCGGGCGTCCGTTATTGTCGCGCCGCCCTCACCCACGATGAGAAGCCCGGTGCCGGAGACCGGGACCACGCTCATGACACCTTCGCGATCATCCCGGAAATAGTCCCGGAATGACTCGGCGCCATTGCCGCTCGTCAACACCACGCCGCCATTACCGACCAGAATGATGCGACCATCCTCGGCCACGACACCGTCGTTGAGGGTAGCGTCCGCGGTGCTTGGCACCACCCGCCAGCTCTTGCCCAGGTCGGTCGAAAACAGCATGTTGCCGCGCAGGCCAAAAGCCAGGATTTCATTCATTTGCCCGGTTCCGATCACCCCGAACAGGGAGCCTTCATAGGGGCTTTCACGGCGTTCCCAGGTTTGCCCCCCGTCGACCGACACGTGGATCTGACCGGCCTCACCGACGATGACCAGGGCACCGCCGGTTATCTGGGTAATGCCGTTAAGGTGAAAGTTGGTCGGGTTGTCAATTTGGGGAGACCAGTCCTGCCATGTCTGCCCGCCATCCGTGGTGCGCAGGATCATGCCGTAGGCACCCACGACAAAACCGTGACTGTCGTTCTCGAACCAGACGTCCAGCAACGGATTCACAGGGCCGATATCAAGGTCGGACTGCATGATCTCGAGTGCAAACTCCAGATCACCGAGCGCCCACTCCAGATCGCCCTGTTCCGCTTCCGGAGCCGTCTCAATACGCTCTTCCAGTGCAGCGATCCGATCTTCCCTGGTGGCGATGGCAAGCTCGAGAGCGTCAACACCGGTCAACTGAAGGCTCCAGGTTTCACCGGCATCCGTGGAGTGCAGAACCACGCCACTGTGGCCCACCGCCCAACCTTCGGTCTCGGAGCCGAAATCCACACCGGTCAGGGTAACGGAGACGGGCACCGTGCTCTGGGCCCAGGTTTTGCCTTCATCATCGGAGTAGATGATATGACCACGCTCACCCACTGCCACGATGCGATCGCCTGTCTGCGTGACATCGTTAAGCAGCCTTTCCGGAGCCAGATCGGTGGGCCGGGCCGGGGTTTCGATGACATCTGCAAGCGCAAACGCCGACGGCGCTGACCATACCATGGAAAGCCCGAGGCAAACCGCTCCCAACGTCTTGCACATCAACCTTTTAGCCATTCAATTGCCTACTCATGTTGTTTTGAACTGTGTATCTCTGACCGGTATCACCGGCGCTAATTGTGAACATACCGGCAACCTTCCGGAGGCCGGTATATCGGATCGCCACGTCCATCAGGCGGGGGATCGATCCCTGCGCCGCCGGTTTTAGCGGACACTCCTGCGGCGCAGTGACGCCGGCGAAAAATAACGCGTGTTCGGAACGTCGTTCGTGAACACACGGGTATTCGGCTCTTCCGTATCCAGGCCGAGAACGTGATAACGGCGGGCCTGAAGGTCATGATAGACGTCCAGCACCGTCCACACACCCGGAAGTTCATAATAATTCTTCGGCAGACCCATGGAGACACGCCAGAGTTCGCCGCGGCCGTCATACTGGTCGAGCAATACCGTGTTCCAGCTGTCCTCGTCCACATAGAACCGGCGCTTGGCATAAATATGCCGCTCGCCTTCTTTCAGCGTCGCCTCAACCACATGAACCCGGTGCAGCTCCCAGCGGGTCAGATCGGGATTGATGTGGGCGATGCCCAGAATTTCGGAATACGGTGTTCCCTTCTCGCCAATCCGGTAGTTGTTGTAGGGCATGTATATTTCCCTCATGCCCTCATACGTCCAGTTGTAGCGATCCAGCGCACCGTTGAAAATGTCGGTGTCGTCGGCGGTACGCAGGTTGTCCGATGCCGCGATCGGCGAATCGTAACCCAGGTTGGGTGCCCGGCGAACCCGGCGCTGGCCGGCATTATAGCCCCAGCCATTACGCGGATTGATGATCTGGTTCAGGGTTTCATGGATCAGAATGGCGCCGCCGGCCAGCCGGGGTGGCGACTGGGTAAACGAAAGGTAGTAGAAGATCACGTTATCGAGTTCTTCTTCACTGCCTTCGGGGTTGTAATAATTGAAGAACGCCTCCTGCTGGGAGGTGACCAGCGAGTAGTCGCCGTCAGTCTGCACCGCCACTTCGCTGGAGCGACGGGTGACGGAGACACCGCGCCAGCGTGTCAGGTGGTTCCAGATCGCCTGCCAGGCCTTCTGCTCATTGTTACCGTGCAGGATCGGGAACGGATACCCGCCAAACGCGCCATCGATACCGGCGCCCTCACCCACGATTTCGGCACTGACCGCATTTTCCCGGGTATTCTCTGCCACCCAATCAGGAACCGCATGGGTCCGGCGGGTCTTGTAAACGGGCACACGAAAGGTGGTGGGATAAGTCTCGAGCAACGCCTTCACGCCGTCGGTCAGAAACTCGCTGTACTGATCCATATTGGACGCGGAAATGGTGAACAGCACCTCGTCGTCCGGGAATGGATTGATGTGGTGCTGGCCACTGCCTTCATAACCGGGGGGCGGTTCGGTCAGGCCGCCGGTCCAGGCGGGGATCGTGCCGGCGTCGTTGCCGGCCTTTATCGACCCGAAGGGTGTCAGGTCTTTGCCAAGACGCGAGGCCTCGCTGGCCGACACAGCCGCCCAGGCCGGAGAAGATGCCACGGAGAGGGCCAGCAGGCCGCCCAGAATCGCACTCTTGTTGTATATCATTGTGTAACCCTAAATCTGTCTGGAAGCCTCTGGAGAGGCTCTTATTGTCGCCCGATGAGATTTCAGGCTTTCCGACAGATTAGCGGATTGGGCAAGGTTGTCTATCGACCGAAAGTGCGATTTTGTATCCGGCTGTCATCCCCCGTAACAATGGCAGCCGGCGTCCAGGAGGCGTCCTCAGTCCGCCAGGCTCTTGTGCACAACCTCGTAGACATCCCGGGATAATCCCGGTTTGTCACGAATTCGCTCCAGTGCCGCCTTCATCAGGGCACGATACGCCGGCGCAAATTTTTTCCAGCGGGTCAGCGGCGTCACCAGCCGGGCGGCGATCTGGGGATTACTGTCGTCCAGGCGGCAGACCTGCTCCGCCAGGAACTCGTAGCCGGAACCGTCCGGATCGTGGAACGCGGCCAGGTTCTGCCCTGCAAACACGCCCACCACCGAACGCACCTTGTTGGGGTTTTTCCAGTCAAAGGCCGGGTGCCCGAGCAGGGCCCGGATCTGGGACAATGAGCCGGCCTGCTGGCTGGCAGCCTGAACGGAGAACCACTGTTCAACCACCTGCGGATCGTTCTGGAACCGTTGGTAGAATGCCGCCAGTGTCTGGTTGCGGTCACCGTCGTAGTCAGAATTGACCAGCGCTCGCAGCGCTCCCAGCCGATCCGTCATGTTGTCGGCTTCGCTGAACTGCCGGGCCGCGAGCGCCCGGGCCTCTTCGTCGTTGATCATCAGCAACCACGACAGGGCGGTGTTGAGCAGGCTCCGGCGGGCAATGGCCTCCGGCGTCACCACATAGTCACCGCTGGACAGGTTGCTCTGGTAACAGGCCATTAACTCATCACGCAGGGATAGCGCCAGATGGCGAAGCACCCGCTCCCGCGCCTGGTGAATGGCGGGCACATCAGCATCCTCTGAGAGCTCAATCAAATAGGCCTCGGAGGGCAGCTGCAACATTTTGGCGACCAGCGCCTGGTCCAGTTCCGGATCGGAAATAAGCTGCCGGTACGCCGTCACCAGCCTTGGTTCGATGGTGGCGTTCTCCGGCGCCCCCACCAGCGACAGGATCACGTCCACCGCCAGCCTCTGCCCGGCATCCCAGCGGTTGAAGCCATCGGGGTCGTGGCTCATCAGGAACAGCAACTGCTCCCGGGACCACGGATACTCGACCCTGACCGGCGCCGAAAAGTGCCGCAGCAAGGAAGGGACGGGTTTCTCCCGCACACCGTGGAATTCAAAGTGATGAACCTCGTCTGTCAATTCCAGGACCCGCTCCCCGGGGGCATTTTTCTCGCCAGCCGCCAACGGCAGGGGCAACGGTTCACCATCACCCCCGAGCAGGCCCAGCGCAAACGGGATGTGCTGCGGTTTTTTCCGGCTCTGGCCGGGCGTATCGGGAATGCGTTGCTCAACGCTCAGGCGATAGACACCCCGCGCCTCATCGAAGTCATCAGACACCGTCAACACTGGCGTACCCGCCTGCTCATACCAGAGCCGGAACTGCCCAAGATCACGACCGGAGGCATCTTCCATGGCCTTGACGAAATCGTCGGTGGTGACCGCCTGACCATCATGGCGCTCGAAATACAGGTCGCTGCCCTTACGGAACAGGTCCGGACCCAGCAGGGTGTGGATCATCCGCACCACTTCCGCCCCTTTCTCATAAATCGTCAGGGTGTAGAAGTTGGAGATCTCCATGTAAGACGCCGGGCGCACCGGGTGTGCCATGGGGCCGCCATCCTCGGCAAACTGCGCCGTGCGCAACAGCGTGACATCCTCAATACGCTTGACCGTGGGCGACCCCATGTCTGAGGAAAACTGAGAGTCACGAAAGACCGTGAAACCCTCTTTCAGGCTCAGCTGGAACCAGTCACGACAGGTGACCCGATTGCCGGACCAGTTGTGGAAATACTCATGGGCGACGATTGCCTCGATGCGCTGGAACGCCAGGTCGGTGGCGGTATCCTGGCTGGCGAGCACGCATGAGGAGTTGAAGATATTGAGGCCCTTGTTCTCCATGGCGCCCATGTTGAAGTCATCCACCGCAACGATCATGAAGATGTCGAGATCGTACTCCCGGCCGTAGACTTCCTCATCCCAGCGCATGGAGCGCTTGAGCGAGTCCATGGCGTGGTCGCATTTCTCGGCGTTCCGCGGCTCCACGTACATGCGCAGGTCGATGTCGCGCCCGGACATCGTCGTGAAACGGTCGCGCTTTTCGACCAGATCACCGGCCACCAGCGCAAACAGGTAGCAGGGCTTGGGGAATGGATCCTCCCAGGTCACGAAATGGCGGCCACCGTCAAGTTCGCCACGGTCGACATCGTTGCCGTTCGACAACAGCACCGGATAGGCCTGCCGGCTGGCCTCGATGCGAGTGCGGAAGCGTGCCATCACATCCGGACGGTCCGGGAAATAGGTGATACAGCGAAAACCCTCTGCCTCGCACTGGGTACAGAACATACCCGACGATTTGTACAGTCCTTCCAGGCGGGTGTTGTTCTGGGGCTCGATCCAGGTCACCACGGTCAGTTCGAATTGCCCGGGAACCGAATGGACAACCAGTTGGTCACCGCGGTCCTCGTAGGCATCGGGAGCCAGGTTCTTGCCGTCCAGCGCCACCGACTCGAGCCGGAGGCTGTCCCCGTCCAGTTCCAGCGGTGCGCCGGGCTCGGTCGCCGCCGGATTACGGCGCAGGCTGAGTGTACTGTGAACCCGGGCGCCCTCCTCAAAGAGCTCGAACCGGAGGTCAACGGTATCGACCAGGTACGCTGGCACCCTGTAGTCGCTCAGATAGATGGTTTGGGGCTGATTGGTACGCATTGGTTTCTCCAGGTCTCGCTGCCGGCAAGCCGCGACGCGGACTTGCGGACGTAATCGGATCAGCCGGGTTCCGGGAGTTTATTCCCCGGATACCCGGAAACGAACTTCGTAACCGGTGAATTTCCGGATGTTGATCACCCCGGTGTCCAGTATCAGGTACTGCCCCTTGATGCCCTCAAGCACCCCTTCCACCGCCGGTGTTTTGTCCAGATTATGGGTTTTCACTTTCTCTGGCCAGGTATCAACCGGGTAACTGAGCCCCAGGCCAGCTTCGTCCACGGCCTGAATGGCCTCGGCGCCATGGGCTTCACGAAGCGCTTGCAGGTCTTCGGAAATCAGGCCCAGCAACCGGTCGCGTTCCTGTTTCAGGTCCAGTGCTGGCACATCGCCTTTCAGCATGGTCCGCCAGTTGGTGCGGTCGGCCACATGGGCCTTGCAGGCCACTTCCACCAACCCGGACAAATAGCGGGTGGCGACTCTGAGGATGGGTATGGCATCCACCGCGCCCTGGTCGATCCAGCGTGTCGGCACCTGCGAAGCGCGGGTAATCCCCACTTTCAGGCCCGACGAGTTGGCCAGATACACCACGTGCTCCACCATGCAATGGGTCTCACCCCACTCCGGCTCCCGGCAGGTTCCCAGATGGTAGTGACATTTTTCCGGGCTCATGATGCAGCTGTCACAGGCTGCCAGTTTCCGGAAACAGGGAAAACAAAAACCCTGGTTAAAGCTCTTATTGGTTTTGCGGTCGCAATGAATGCAGCGGATAACGCCATCGAAATCAAAGCGCAGGGACTTGCCGAGCAGATCATTGAGAGGCAGCCGGGTATCGCCCACGGCCAGCGTGTAGGCCACCGGCTCGCCAGCTTCCACCGGCATCTTGCGAAGCCGGCCACTGACATCGATCAATGCGCTCAAGACTTGACCTCAACAAACTGATCCGGGTTGGCCGGCGCGTTTCCGGCAGTCCGGAACACCGACGGATCACAGGCCGTACCCGCCTTGCTGCCCCGGTCCAGATAACCGACCCGCTCGTGTTCAGGGATATCGTGCCGGTTTTCATAGAAAATGACCGCTTCCAGGCAAATTTCCCGCTGCTCCGGTGTCAGTTTCCGACCGTCTGGCCATTTGCCAAGCTCGATGCCCTGGCGAAGGCTCCGGTAGACCTGGGGATCAAGTCGTTCAATCAATTCTTCGTAGGTCATCCCAGCCTCCTGAAAAAACGTTCATAAAAAAGTGCCGATATTGTTTGACAGATAAAAACGATAATGATTATCATTAACTCACCAAATGGCGAGGTCGTTCATTTGGTCTCTCTCATCAGGAGCTAACGCTCTTTTAATGCCCCGTCTTTTGGCGGGGCTTTTTTATGACCGCCCCCGCCTGACCGGCAGGATTCCGGCCAGGGCCAGTCCGGCCACAAATCCACCCAAATGCGCCTCGTTCGCCATCCGCCCCAGACCAAAAATCTCGGGCAAGGGTGTAAACCCGAGCACCATCCAGGCAACCGCAAAGGTAATCAGCGCCGGCGGAAACTGGAACCGGGGAACCCGCCGCTGGCTGAGCCAACAGTAGCCCAGAATGCCATAAACCACACCGGACAGGCCGCCAAACAGCGGGCCAGACACCAGGTACTGCAGGCCATTGGACACCAGGCTAGTCACCAGGAACAAAGCAATCAGCCGCGGCCGACCGTCAAACCACTCAATCTGGCTGCCCAGGAACCAGAGCATGACCGAATTGAAAATCAGGTGGGACCAGCTGAAATGCAGGAAATCCGGCGTCAGCACCCGCCAGACCTGGCCACCGGCCAGGGTTGAAGCCAGCGCATCAAGGCGGCCCGACAGGGTGCTCCAGTCGTAACTCCTGGGGTCGATGACCATCAGTGCTGCTGACAGTTCGTTGTGCCCCATATCGGTGGCCCAGGCCATCAGCACGGCCACCACAATAATACCCAGAACCAGTGGCGCATGCCCGGGCGATGGCTGCCAGCGACCGCCAACAAATACCGGCGAACGATTCTGCTGATCCACTGCGCGCCTCAGTTCGGGCTCTGCCAGAAAACGCTCAAGGGCCGCCAGCACGGGCTGTGCGTGCTCGGGATCTTCCAGCCACAGAACCTGATAACCGCCCTCCTCACTGATCCGGTGAACCACGCCCTGGCCGGTCAGCCAGCGACTGAAGGCGGCAAGATTCACCCCGGACTCCAACTGCTTTACTCGATGCACGCGTTTTCTCGCCTCCCCCGGCAACCTGTCGCCACAACCAACGCCACGGATTCAGCGCGCGACGCTGTCCTCACTGGTGGGATAATCCGGCTGTTCCGGGCGCTCCACATCTACCCAGACAAACTTATCCCGCGAAAGTGCCCGCTCGCCATCCATGCGATACGCCACCAGCTTGCCATACTTCACGGCGCTGTAATCAATGCAGGCAACATTGGACTTCAGCGGCGCCGGCGCGCCCTCCATCCAGTAGTGGCCGACAAACACCGGCGGCGCGTCCAGCGGGTAGCTGATCAGTTGCTGGCGTTCACGGGGTGTCAGCACCCGGCTCGCCACTTCCGGTGGCAACGGGTCGGGCTGGAACACCACGTCGGCATAAGTGACCGGATCATCCGCCCAGAACTTGGTCCGGAAAAATTCCCGGACATACCCGTCCTTGCCGGTAATCGACATGCCTTCCGGCAGGCGCAGATCGGTGCCCCGCAGCAGGGTATCCATCACCTGGCCGGCGAAGGACTCGATGGCCGCGGACGCGTGCAAAAAGTCTTCGTCGATACAGGCGCCGCCCTGCACCCGTTTGAACTTGTCAATCAGGTCGCCATCCCAGCACGCGTGTACCGCGCGGAAATCCTCGTCGTCGATAAACAGGGGAATGGTGTAAAACCATTCCAGGAATTCATTCCACTCATAGGGATACGGTTCAAACTGCTCCAGGGTTTCCCGGATCAGCCGGTCGTGGCGGGCGTTGTGCTCACGCAACCACTTTTTGCCGCTGCCCGGCCGGGCCCGGGTACAATAGCCGAGGGCATTATACTCGTGGTTGCCCATCACGATCCTGGCAGCCCCGTGCTCCACCATGTCGCGCACCATGTGCAGCGCCTCCCGGATACGAGGGCCACGGTCAATAATGTCGCCAATAAAGATCGCCTGCCGCCGGGTGTGCTGGTAAACGCCATTAACCTTGCGATACCCCATCTGCTCCAGGAGCCGGGCAAGGGTATTCGCACAACCGTGGATGTCACCAATGATGTCGTAGCCGCGGCTCGCGGCACGTGTCTTTCCTGCCATCTTCAACTCGCCGATATTTCGCTGGCCCAGCCAAGCTTGTCACGGCAGGTCGCGTAGAAATTATGGTCTGTGGGGTGTATAAGCCGGATTTTGAAGGGCTTTTTGGTAATACGGATGATGTCGCCCGGGGCGCAGGCAATGTTCATCTGGCCGTCGAAGCTGATCTGCGGATAGGTTTCGTTGGTCTCACCAATCACCAGTTTGATCTCGCTCTTGCCATCGACCACAATCGGCCGGCTGCTGAGCGTGTGGGGAAACATCGGCACCAGAACAATGGCGTCGAGCTTCGGGTGCATAATGGGTCCGCCAGCGGACAGTGAGTAGGCGGTCGAGCCCGTGGGGGTCGAGACAATCAGGCCGTCAGACCGCTGGCTGTAGACAAAATGCCCATCAATGAACAGGTCAAAGCCGATCATGCGGGTCGACTTGCCCGGGTGCAACACCACATCATTCAGAGCGGTACCAAACCCCAAGGGCTGGCCATTGCGTTCGACATTGCCATCGAGCAGAAACCGGGTTTCCTCCATGTACTCGCCCTGCAACACTTTGCCCAGGCGTTCCTCAAGATCCGCCGGCGAGATATCGGTCAGGAAGCCCAGCCGGCCACGGTTGACCCCGAGCAGCGGAATTTTCGATTTGGCCAGTTCCCGGGCCGCGCCCAGCAAACTGCCATCGCCGCCCACCACAATCACCAGGTCGCAGATCTCCCCCAGCAGTTTCTTGCTGGCCACCTGCAGGCCGTGGCCTGGCAGCATGCTGGCGGTGTCCTCCTCAAGGATAACGTGGTAGTGATGCGCAACCAGGTATTGCTTCAATTGGCGCAGGGACTCGACCACTTTCACGCTGCCCATCCGGCCTATCACGCCAATGTTCCTGAATTGATCCATGGTGCTTCCTGTGGTGTCGGGATGCGGCGGGGCCAGACATTTCCGTTGCCCCAGTAACAATCTTGGGGACAGTTTAACGAAAGTCACCCCGATACTGAAAAATTCCAGATGTTCAGGTGCGGTGTTTTTCGCAGTGGTCGTCAACACCCGGCTGGAACTCACCAGGCTGACTCACCCGCATCAGGGGTTCACCGCAGGGGTTGTCAGTGTCGGCGCCATGCTGGCATACCGGGTGCTCATAGTGCTCCAGCCACTGGCGATACGCCGGTTCATTCATACCGCAGCGTTCAGCCGCATAAGTCGTGGGGTTGCTGAAATAGGTTTCGATGTCGTCGTACGGCAAGGTGATATGACCGACCCCGGGGTGGTAGGCCACAAGAAACACCGACTGCCGGCGCAGATGATCGTGAATGGAATTCTCCGGCGGCTCCCGGTGTCGAAGGTCGTGGTTTTCCTGCTCCAGGGCCACGATTTTGTCATCCCGCATTTCCAGCTCACGCTGCTTTCGTTCGAGCTGCTCACGCAACAGCACCAGCTCGGCATCGGAATTGGCATCGTCCCGCTGCTTTTCCACGCCACCCGTGGCGACCTGCTCCTGCAAGGTGAGGTACTGTTCGTTGCGCTCTGAGAGTCGCTTCTTCAACTGCTCATTGCTCAGCCTCTGGCGCTCGTACTTCTGCTGAAGATCCGTCAGCTCACTGCGCACCCCCTGCATCTCCAGCCGGTGTTCGCGCTGGATGTCGGACAGCGAATCCCGGTGCACACTCTGTAGCGTCTTGATGCGCAACCGCTGCTCACGGATGAGCTGGGCGAGACGGGAACGGTCAGCGGCGCCGGCGGAGTCGTCCAGGGCCGGCGATTCCGCGTTCAACACCGGAATATTCTCTTCCTGAACGGGTTCAATCTTGCGGAATTTCAGACTGTTGGCATCGACCGCCTTGCGGATCGCCTGGAAATGGTTGTTGCCCGGCGTCATATCCGGATCCCAGAGCTCCTCCTTGAAGCGGGCATCCGGGCACTGGCTGCGACACACCAGGCGAATAGCGCCGCCGCCCATGTCCGGCCCCTTGGCGCCGCGCCGGGCCAGCTCCTCAATGGGCACATTCCAGTTCGAATCAGCCCGGCCCTCTTCATCAAACCAGATCCGGAAAAACACCAGGGCAAGAACCCGAAGATCGCCGCCAAGCTCTACCAGAACCGCACGGACATCGGTTTCAGCGAGATCTGACAGGCCCACATAGCCGTCGAGGAAAGCGCCAAATTCGCTGGCGCGCATTTCCCGCGCCACCTGGCTGCCTTCCATGAAGAACACCGCCGAATAACCATCGGTTGCCTGGTCGGCAGATACCATTCACTGACTCCCCACAATGCAAAGATTCGACACCCACACGACAGAAACCGCGTTGCTGTTCCATTTGTTGGCGGATTCGGGCGACGCCCGGCTCCCTTCATTGCCGGGCCAGGCATCACACTGACAATCCCAAAGCTAATAGTCTAGCCAGTCAATCTTCGGTGCACAGGGAAAAACTGCAACGATTTGTGATCAGAGTCGTTATTCTGGTCCGCCTTAGAGCTCCGCCGCCAGACGGCTGCCCTGGTCGATGGCCCGCTTGGCATCCAGTTCCGCCGCCACATCGGCACCACCGATCAGGTGCACGGCGATCCCAGCCGCTTCCAGCCCGCCCTGCAATTCACGCAGCGGCTCCTGGCCGGCGCAGACAATGATGGTGTCCACCGGCAGCAGGCGGTCTTCGCCGTGCTCTGCCCCCTTCGGCGTCACGGTAATGTGCAGCCCGCTATCATCGATCTTGCGATAGGTGACACCCGGCACCATCTGGACCTGACGGTTTTTCAGCGAGGTCCGGTGAATCCAGCCGGTGGTTTTGCCCAGATTCTTGCCGACTTTCGAGGCCTTGCGCTGGAGCAGGTAAACTTCCCGGGCGGGTTCCGGCACCTCCGGCTCAACCCCCTGAATGCCCCCGCGGTGGGCAACACTCAGATCGACGCCCCACTCCCGCATGAAATGCCCGGTGTCCAGTGCCGCCGAGGTGCCCTTGTGGACAATGAACTCGGAGACATCGAAGCCAATACCACCGGCACCAATCACCGCCACCTTCTGGCCCACCGGCTTGCGCTCAAGCAGGGCGTCCAGGTATCCGATCACCTTCGGATGGTCAATGCCGTCAATGTCCGGCAGGCGGGGCTCTACCCCGGTCGCCAGTACCACGTCATCAAACCCGCCGGCGCTCAGTTCCTCCACGCCCACCCGGGTATTGAGGCGCACGTCAACGCCGTGTTTGTCGAGCATGACCCGGAAGTATCGCAGGGTTTCGTAGAACTCCTCCTTGCCGGGAATCCGCTTGGCTACGTTGAACTGGCCGCCAATCTCACTGCCGGCATCAAACAGTGTCACCCGATGGCCGCGCTCCGCCGCCACACTGGCAAAGGCCAGGCCCGCCGGACCGGCGCCGATGACGGCGATGGACCGGGGCTTTTCGGTTTTCACATAGTTCAGCTCGGTTTCGTGGCAGGCGCGGGGATTCACCAGGCAAGACGTGAGTTTTCCGCTGAACGTGTGGTCCAGGCAGGCCTGGTTACAGCCGATACAGGTGTTGATCTCGTCTGCCCGGTCTTCCGCCGCCTTCTGTACCAGTTCGGCATCCGCGAGGAAAGGCCGGGCCATGGACACCATGTCGGCGTCGCCATCGGCCAGAATCTTTTCCGCCACCTCGGGCATGTTGATACGGTTGGTCGTGACCAGAGGAATACCGACCTCGCCCTTGAGCCGGGCGGTGACCTTGGTGAAAGCGCCCCTCGGCACCGACGTGGCAATCGTCGGCACCCGGGCTTCGTGCCAGCCGATGCCAGTATTGATGATGGTGGCACCGGCCTTCTCGATTTCCTTCGCCAGGTGCACCACTTCGTCCCAGGTGCTGCCATCTTCGATCAGATCCAGCATGGACAATCGATAGATCAGGATGAAATCCGACCCGACCTGTTCACGTACACGGCGGACAATTTCAATGGGCAGGCGTATACGATTCTCATAGCTGCCGCCCCAGCCATCGGTTCGGTGGTTGGTGTGGGAGACAATAAACTGGTTGATGAAGTAGCCTTCGGAGCCCATGATTTCGACGCCGTCGTAACCCGCTCGCCGGGCCAGTACCGCACAGTCCGCATAATCCTGGATCTGCTTCTCAATGCCGGCCTCATCGAGCGCTTTCGGGGTGAAGGGGTTAATCGGCGCCTGGATGGCAGACGGCGCTACCAGTTGCGGCGAATACGCGTAACGACCCGCGTGCAGGATCTGCATGCAGATCTTGCCATCCGCCTCATGAACCGCACGGGTAATGACGCTGTGCCTCTCCACTTCCTCGTCGTTGGTCATCTTGGCGGCGTGTTGAAAGACACCACCTTCCACGTTCGGGGCGATGCCACCGGTCACGATCAGGCCGGCACCACCCCGCGCCCGCTCGGCGTAGAAGGCCGCGAGCCGCTCAAAGCCGTTTTTTGCTTCTTCCAGGCCGGTGTGCATGGAGCCCATCAGGGTGCGGTTACGCAGCCTGGTAAAACCAAGATCCAGTGGTTCCAACAGGTTCGGGTATTTGTTTACGCCGGGGGTCGCAGTCGTCATCGTCAGTCACCTCATCGTTATCGGTGGCGAGCCTCGGTGGGCCCACTCGTCGTTGAGCATCAAAATACCGGGACGGGTTGCGCTCAACAATATCCTTGAATTACATTCTATTATCCTCAGATAACATGTCCGACAAGAGCCCATGACAACACCGACACCACCGGAGCAACGCTCACGCAATGCACTTGGCAATATCAGCGTGCTGTACGTGTCAGCCCTGTTGCGGGCAGCCGCTGCCGAAGGGGCCGATGCCGACGCCCTCGCGGCGCGCTTTCAACTGGACAGATCGGCGCTGGCCTCCCCTGCCGCCCGCATCAGCATTCCCCGGTTCATGAGGCTTGGCCATGCCGCCATTACGGACACCGGCAACCGGGCACTGGGGCTCCGGATGGGAGCGCTTTCCCGCCCCGTGGATGCCGGCATCGCCGGGCTGGCCGGGGCAACCGCCGAAACGGCGGGAGATGCCATGGCCACGCTTATCCGCTACGCCCTGCTGACCAGTCAGAACAGCCGGGGTGCCCCCTCAGTCAATCCGGAACGACGCGAAGCCCGGTTCTACTCCATCCGCCCCTACAATGGTTTCAACTATTTTGTGGTGGATTCGGTTCTGGCAGCCTGGACCCAGTTCCTGCGAACCGTGACCGGCCGCTACGAGGTGCTGGAAAACATCAGCATCGAGTACCCGTCCATTGGTCTGGACGACCAGTTCGAAGCCTGGTTCCGGTGTCCGGTGCACTTCGGCGCCCGCTCAAACCACCTGACCATCAAGCAATCCGTCTGGGAACAGGCCAGCCAGGAAGCGCAGCCCGCCATGCACGAGAAACTGACCCAACTCTGTGAACGGGAATGGCAACAACTGCGGCGGGGGTGGACAACAGCGGACCGGGTGAAGCATTTGCTCACGCCGCTGTTTCAGGGTGAAACTCCGAGCCTGGAAACCATAGCGACAAAGCTGGGCATGACACCCTGGACCCTGCAAAGACACCTGGCGGCCGAGGGCAGCGGGTTCCGGGAACTGGTCGACGACACACGCAGGCAACTGGCCCGGGATTATATCCGGGAGACCAGCGCTTCACTGGCGGAAATTGCCTGGTTACTGGGCTTTGCCAATCCAGCGGCATTTCACAAGGCGTACCGGCGCTGGTTCGGAGAAAGTCCTGGTGAACATCGGAAAATATTGAAAACGGGTAGCAAAAACGGGTAATGCGGAGAGAGAAAAAGAAATGGCGGAGCGGACGGGACTCGAACCCGCGACCCCCGGCGTGACAGGCCGGTATTCTAACCAGCTGAACTACCGCTCCGCGTAGGTCATCATCTTTACCTGTACAGACGGTGCCTGATCAGGTGGCGCAGCCAAGGGTGTGACTGCTCGGTGACAACGAGGGCGCATTATAAAGAGGCGCCCCGCCATGTCAACGCTTTTCCTGAAAAAATTCCGCAAAGCAGACGATTACATGGCATCGACCATGGCGTCTTTGCCCTGGGCCGTTTTGCGATACTCAATGGGTGTCATGGCCGACCAGCGCTTGAATGCCCGGTAAAATGTACTGGGTTCGGAAAAACCGGTCAGATAGACAATTTCGTCAATGGATTCATCGGTGGTCGCCAGCAACTGCCGGGCCAGACGGTAGCGGAAATCCGCCAGCACCTGATTAAAGCTGGTTTCTGCCTCGGTCAGACGGGTGCGCAGGGTTCTCGGCTTGATACCCAGACGCTCGGCGACGGCATCCAGGGTCACCTCACCGCTGTCCAGCAGCTCGGCGACAATACGCTCAACCTGGCCCACGATGTCTTTTTTCTCCAGGCGCGCCACCTGCTCGCTGGCAAAGCGCTCGTGCAGATCCAGCAGTTCAGGCTCCGCATGGGGCGAAGCGTGGGACAGCATGCCAACCGGAAAGTACAGGCGGTTCTCCTCGGCCCCGAAAACAACGTCGCAACCGAGTACCTCCCGCACATGATCCTGGCCGTCCGACCGCTCGTGCTCAAATTCGATCCGCGACGGCGCAAAGGTATCGTCGGTAATGGATCGGAAGAAGGTGATCAATCCCAACACAAAGCATTCATTGAAGTGCCGCAGACGTCTGACATCGTCAGAAGCGGCATCCAGGACCATGCAGGCTTCCTCCCCTTCGATGAAAAAGTCGGTATTGGCGGCATCGCTGAGCAGGCGCTGGTAATTCTGGGCCCGGCGCAGTCCCTCGCCGAAGGTCGGGCTGCTTAGAAACAGGTATTCCAGAACCTGGCCCTTGTAGGCGGGCAACAACTGGCCGAGATGAAGCCCGACGTCGGGATCGCCGGCAACGTCCTCAAGTGCCTGCCAGAAATACATCTGAGCACTATGGGGCGTGCGAAGCTGCTCGGTGTAGACATAGTTTTCGTCGATGCCCAACCGGCTGAACACAGCCTTGGTATCAATGTTCTTCTTTTTCATCGCCTCATAGATCAGGCGTAACATCACTCCCGCGTCACGAAGTTCCTGCATAAGATCCCGCTTTTTATTTATTGGACTACCTTTGACCCACCGGACGGTTGTCGGGGCACACCAAGTCAATGCCTCGCCTGGCCGGGTTTGCCAGACTATCAGACTATCGTCTTAGATTAGAGCATATCAGGCCACAGCGACACCGTTGTACCAGATTGTAAGAAAAACCGGCACTTCGGTAAGCAACGTTCTACGCTCCATAAACGATGCAGACACCCAGGGAATGAGTTGCATGTCAGATACCCAGATCTATCACAAACAGCCTCCCGCGCTGTTGCCACTGTATGGCAAAGCCCTGCTGCCCAAATCCGGGGCAAATCGGGGGGAACCTTCTATACCAGGGCTCGCCGCCTGCATTCTGGGCGTCAGCACCGGTAACAGCTCGCTGGAACGTTACCGATCACTGTGCGGGTTTGCTCGCGGACACCGGCTGCCGGTGACCTGGCCGCACATTCTGGCCTTTCCCCTGCACCTGAAGTTACTCACCGACCCGGCCTTCCCGCTGCCACTGCTGGGGCTGGTACACCTGCGCAACCAGATTACCCAGCACCGGGCGATCGGCGCCGGCGAAATGCTGGACATCGCTGTGCGACTGGATAACCAGAGCAACACCGACCGGGGCATCGAATTCGATCTGATCACCGAAGCCCGCTCGGCCGGCGCGCTGATCTGGGAGGAGGCCAGCACCAACCTGTTCCGGCAACCGCAAGGCGCTGGCAAACCGCCAGGCAGCAAGGCCCCGCCACCCGAGCTGGCGCGCTACCCCAACACCCTGAACCTCACAGCTGCGGAATCCATCGGTCGCCAGTACGCCAGGGTGTCCGGAGACCGAAACCCGATCCACATGCATGCCCTGAGCGCCAAAGCCTTTGGTTTCCCAAAGGCGATTGCCCACGGCATGTGGACCAAGGCCCACGCCCTGGCGCTTCTGGAGCAACAGGCCGGCTGGCAAACCGATGCATTCAGGGTGAGTTGCCAGTTCAAGAAACCCCTGTTTCTGCCGGGCACCGCCCAGCTGAACTGGCAGACAGGAAACGACGGGTGGGCGTACCAGGTGCTGAACGCCCAGGGCGATGCGCCTCACCTCAGCGGGCGCATCGAGTGGCTCTAATCCGGAGTCTCGTCCGGGGCGCAGGGTGCGCCCTGTGATCCGGCTATGGGCAGGGTAAAGAAGAAGCGGGCACCCCCATCGTCCGGGCGCTCAAAACCGATATCGCCGTCTTGCGCCTGGATCAGGGAACGGCAGGTTGGCAATCCGATGCCCATGCCATCTTCCTTGGTGGTGAAAAACGGCAGGAACAGTTTGTCTTCGGCATCCTCGGGCAACCCGATGCCATGATCTCGCACCTCGACCCGCACGCAGCTCTCTCCGGAGCGGCAGGCACTGACCTCCACCGGTGCCGATGACTCAGCACTCCGGGTGGCTTCCAGTGCGTTACGGATGAGGTTGAGGGCAACCTGCTGCACCTGGATCGGATCCGCCAGAACCTCCGGCAAATCCTCCGCCAGCGACAGTTCGATGGCGCCTTCGTTGTTGCGCATATCCACTTCCGCGAACTGGCGGGTATCTTCCAGCAGCGTCGCTATCGACAACACTTCCTTTCCGGTGGCGGGCTTTTTCATGAACCGCCGGATCCGCCGGATGATTTCGCTGGCGCGGTGAGACTGCGCTTCAATCTTGTCGAGGGTTTCCCCGAGCAATCCGAGGTCCGGGCTTTCCTTGCCCATCATGCGTTTGGCTACGCGGGCATAATTGGTGATCGCGGTCAGGGGCTGGTTCACTTCGTGAGCAACGCCGGCCGCCATTTCGCCCATGGTGGTCAAGCGGGAGGTGTGGGCCAGCTGCTCACGCTGCTCCTGAACCACCTCACGGGCCTCATCCAGCGCCCGCTCGCTCTCCAGCTCGGCGGTGATGTCGCGAAACACCACCACGGCGCCGTGCAATTCCTCACCATCCAGCTTGGGCGTTGACCGATACTCCGCCGGGAAGCCGGTACCATCGGCCCGCAACATGCGAATATCCCGCTGGTTCTCGGCTGCACCCTGGCGACAGGTTGCCCGGACCGGCAGCGAGTCGGGACAGGCCGATGCCGTAGCGAAGTGGGTCTGGAAGAAATCGCGGCCCACCAGATCCTCGACCGGACACCCGGTGATCCGGGCCGCGGCAGGATTGGCAAACTCAATCACCCCGTTTTCGTCGAGACCGTAAATGCCCTCGGTGATGGCGTTGAGAATGCGAGCCTGGTCACCTTGCAGCTCCCGGTTCCGGGCCTGCAACTCACGCTCCAGGCGGATAACGCTGGCGTGCGTTTTCACCCGCGCAATCACTTCCTGGGACTGGAACGGCTTCGAGATATAGTCGGCGCCACCCAGTGAAAAACCTTTTACCTTGGCCTGCAGATCATCCAGTGCCGAAAGGAACACCACGGCGCAATCCGCCGTCCCGGGATTGGCTTTCAGGCGCTGGCACACCTCATAGCCGTCCATCTCGGGCATCATGATATCGAGCAGGATCACTTCAGGCTGGTGGCGTTGGGCAAGGTCCAGGGCTTTTTCACCTTCATTGGCAATCAGCAGCCGGTAACCTTTGTCTTTCAGGGTCTCGTAGAGGACTTTCAGGTTCTGCGGATTATCGTCCACCAGCAGAACCGTCACCTCGGAATTCTCACTGACAACTTCAGTCATAGAAACAGAGCCGGTTGAAAACGTCACCGTATAATGCCGCTGGCATTACCGGGCGTCGATAAGGTCCTTTACTGACAGGACCATGCGCACCAGGTGAGCAAGCGAGTGGGTGCCCATCTTGTGCATCACCCGGGAGCGGTGGATTTCCACCGTTCGCTGGCTGATTTCCAGCTCAATGGCGATCACCTTGTTGGCCTGGCCGGCGATCATCCGATCCATGATTTCATGCTCCCGGGGCGTCAGGCTCTTGATGCGCCGGATAATCTCCTGCTTTTCGTCCAGGGATTTCCGCTGCTCCAGATCCTGTTCCAGGGCCGCCTCAATTTTCTCCAGCAGGGCCTCTTCACGGTAAGGCTTCTGAATGAAGTCCACGGCGCCCTCTTTCATGGCGTCCACGGCCATGGGCACGTCACCGTGGCCCGTCACGAAAATGATGGGAAGGATGGAGTGCTTGTCGTTCAGCTTTTTCTGCAGCTCCATGCCATCCATGCCGGGCATGCGGATATCCAGCACAATACAACCCGCCATCTTGTCGGAATAATCCTTCAGGAAGGCGTTAGCGCTGTCGTAGGTCTTGACCGGCTTGCCGTCGGATTTCAGCAGCAGCTCCAGGGAATCACGAACCGCCTCGTCATCCTCTACTACAAATACGGTTTGCTGGATATCAGTCATGGGTGTGTTCTCTCCTGTCCGTTTTCTTATCGGGCCGGTCAGTGAATTGACGGGTCCTTGTGTTCGTCACGGGCATGTTCCTGGCGTTCGTGTTCCCGCATTTTTTCGAGCCGTTGCTGGATAATGCCAAAAACGCTCTGCTTCGGGTACCTGCCCTTGTCATCCGCCTTGCCCGCCGGTTTGCCCAACAGCAGCGTGATGGCCTCTTCTACCCGGGACACCGAATACACCGAGAAGCCTCCCCGGCGCACCGCCTGCACCACTTCGCTGTCCAGCATCAGATTCTGGACATTGGTGGCCGGCACGATAACGCCGTGGGTTCCGGTGAGCCCGCCCTTCAACTGGCAGGTCGTGAAAAACCCTTCCACCTTCTCATTCACGCCACCAATAGGCTGCACCTCACCAAACTGGTTTACGGATCCGGTGATGGCCAGGTCCTGTCGCACCGGGATACCGGATAGCGACGACACCAGCGCGCACAACTCCGCCAGGGAAGCGCTGTCACCATCCACTTCCCCGTAGTTCTGCTCAAAGGTGAGGCTCGCAGACAGGTGCATGGGGTCATTCACCGCAAAGTGGGATGCCAGCCAGGAGCTGAGAATCATCACCCCCTTGGAGTGAATATTGCCACCGAGTTTCACATCCCGCTCGATGTCGATCACCGCACCATCCCCATAATAGCAGGTCGCGGTCACCCGGTTCGAAAGCCCGAACTCAAAACCACCGGTGGACAGCACCGACAGCGCATTCACCTGACCAATACAGGTGCCGGTGGTCGATACGAGTGTCGAGCCGTCACGGATGGAATCGTAGAACTGATCACGAATCCGGCTGCTGCGGTATTTGGCGCTCTCCAGCGCGCGTTCGACATGCACATCCTGAATCAGCCGGGCACCGGCCTGCCGGGCCCAGAAATCCGACTCCCGAAGCAGGTTGGCAATATCCGCCGCATGCAGCGACAACCGATCCTGGTGCTCGGCCATACGGGCGCTGTGCTCGATCACCCGGGCAACCGCCTTGCTGGAACAATGCAGGAGGTTCTTTTCACTCACCAGGCTGGCAATGAACTTGGCGTACAGCAACTGGCTGTCATCGGAGCGGTACATCTCGTTCTCGAAGTCCGCCGTTACCCGGAACAGCTCGGCAAATTCGGGGTCGTACTCCTGCAACAGCATCCAGGTCTCACGGTCACCGAACAACACAATCTTGACGTCCAGTGGCACCGCTTCCGGCTCGATGGATATGGTGCCGGAAAGCGTCAGCTCCCGCTCCAGGGAATTGATCTGGATGGACCGGGACCGCAAGGCGCGCTTGAGCCCATCCCAGACAAACGGCTGCTCCAGCACCTTGATGGCATCCATCAGCAGATAGCCACCATTGGCACGATGCAGGCTGCCCGGGCGAATCAGGGAAAAATCGGTAAACACCGTGCCCTTGTAGGTCACATTTTCCACATACCCAAACAGGTTGTGGTAGGTCGGGTTGTCCTCCACCACCACCGGAACCTCATTGGTCTTCTGGTGCACCAGCAGGTTCACCAGGTAACGGCGAGGCATCTTCTTGTCCAGGGAAGCGTAGGCAATGGCGGCCTGCTCCTCGTTGTCGTCCAGGAAGATGTCCAGATTTTCAATCAGATCGGCGCGAATCTGCTTCAGGTACGACACCACATCGGGTAAATCCTTGTACTTTTCCGTCAACTCGTCAATTTGGTGGCCGGAAATGCCCTCCAGGGTTTCCTGGTTCAGCGCCTGCTGCTTGTCGGCGTATTCCTGCTCCCAGTCCGCCAGCTTTCTCAGCGCCTGCCGAAGCTTCTTCTCCAGCCGGTTGATCACCTCTTCAAACTTGTCCCGCTGCTCCTCGGTCAGCGCCTGGAAAGACTCCGCCGTGTGAGGCTCTTTACCGTTCATGGCCACCAGGCGATAGCCGCCGGGTGTGGTGACGGTCAGGCTCACTTTTTTGCGCCGGGCCTGGGCAGCGACCCGCTCCAGTTCATCTTCCTGCTTCTTGCCATACTCATTCTTGAGCTGTTCGGAGCGCTCCAGAAAGCTGTCACTGTCAAACGTCTGCGGAATCACCTTCACCAGGCGGCTCATCAGCTTTTCCAGATCCTGCTTGAGCTCGGTACCCTTACCGGCCGGCAGCTTGAGCAGTTTGGGGATGCGAGGCTCTTCGAAATTGGCCACATAGCACCAGTCATGACTGGCCTGGCCACTGTCCACATGGTGTTCCAGGTAACGCAGCATCATGGTGCGCTTGCCAAGGCCATTCCGGCCCACAGCGTAGACGTTATAGCCCCCGTGGGGCATGGCCAGAGCAAACCGGACGGCTTCCTGGGCACGGTTCTGACCGACGATTTCGGCCAACGGCTCCAGTTGCCTGGTGGTTTTGAATGGCAGATCTTTCAGAACACAGGCTTTATAAAGCTGGTGCAGAGACAGTGACTTCAAGGTTCGGTCCTGTAACAGTTGACGCATTGGCCGGTCATTGTAGATTCTGCGCACCGGTCTGTCGCGTTCGTGACGAAGATTTCCGGGATACGGGAAAGTCGCCGCCATTTTGCTGTGCAGTTCACACTTTTACAGGCGATCATTTTTCACCCAGAAGTCCTGGAACTACACTTCATCCCCCGGCGGGCGAAATACCTGCCCCAGGCCGGCAGACAACAACGACAATACAGCAATGGACGCACCGTATGACGAATGATTCCGCAGATCGCAGAATCAAGGATCGCTATCCGGCCTCCTGCCTGAAGGTTCAACTCCGGGAGCGAGGCTTCTTTGGCCGAAGCCGGCCGGCCCTGCCAGTGAGTTGTCTGGGTCTGAACCGCTATGGCATGGCGGTCTGGTGCCCCCGGCCAGTGGAGCCGGGCGCCCGTCTGTTCATGGACTTCGCGGGCAAATACATCAATGAGTCGAGGGTCGGCGCCCGGGTGGTCAATTGCCAGCCATTCCAGGCTGGCTACCGCATCAGTGTGCAGTTCAGCTATTGCCTGGACAAGAAAGGGTATTCCCGGACGGTGGACAATGCCCTGTCGCGGATAGAAGGTTTCTACAACCGTTTCGCCAGCTGAGCCCTGTTGCGCCGTCAGAACAACCCGGCATCCAGGCTGGCGGCCACATACATCCCCAGTTCCCGGCACTGCGTTTCAAACTCATCCCGGTAATCTCCCCGACAGATCAGGGGGTCCTGAATCCGCTTCCAGCGCAGCCCGGTAGTGATGCTGTCGATGGCCCGGCGGGTACCCGTGCCGTCATGGCCGGCGCGGATGTAGTAAGCAAAGGGCAAGCCCTGGGTTTGCTCCAGGCACGGGTAGTAGCTGCGGTCGAAGAAGTCCTTCAGGGCGCCACTCATATAACCGAGATTTTCCGTGGTGCCGAGAATAATGGCGTCGCAGGCCAGAATGTCGTCAGGCCCGGCATCCAGAGGGGCCAGCACGGTGACTTCAACGTTTTCGATATCGCTATGGCAGGCACCCTGCGCTACGGCATCCCGTAACCTGAGGGTGTTCGGGGAAGGCGCATGGGCAACAATGAGCAACTTCTTTTTGCTGTCCATGGGCCCTCTCCCGGCAATACTTAAAGCAACTCGCCGCTGGCTTCCGCCGGGGCCTCAGCAGCCTCTTTTTTGGAGACCGGCTTCGGCATCAGCTTGTCGCGCACCGCAGCTTCGATTTCGTTGGCAATATCCAGGTTTTCTTCGAGGAATTTGCAGGCATTCGCCTTACCCTGGCCGATCTTGTCGCCCTTGTAGGCGTACCAGGCGCCGGACTTGTCCACGAAGCCTTCTTTCACACCCATGTCGAGCACTTCCGCCATGTGGTAGATGCCCTTGCCGTACATGATCTGGAACTCGGCCTGTTTGAACGGCGGGGAGACCTTGTTCTTGACCACCTTCACCCGGGTTTCGTTACCCACCACTTCATCGCCGTCTTTCACCGAGCCAATGCGGCGAATGTCGAGGCGGACAGAGCAGTAGAATTTCAGCGCGTTACCGCCGGTGGTGGTTTCCGGGCTGCCGAACATAACGCCAATTTTCATGCGGATCTGATTGATGAAGATCAGCAGGCAGTTGGCATGCTTGACGTTACCCGTCAGTTTACGCAGCGCCTGCGACATCAATCGCGCTTGCAGGCCCACGTGGCTGTCGCCCATCTCACCCTCAATTTCCGCTTTCGGGGTCAGCGCTGCCACGGAATCCACAATGATGACGTCCACTGCGTTGGAGCGTACCAGCATGTCAACAATTTCCAGGGCCTGCTCGCCGGTATCCGGCTGCGACACCAGCAGGTCATCCACGTTCACACCCAGTTTTTCGGCGTAGACCGGGTCCAGGGCATGCTCGGCATCAACAAAGGCACAGGTTTTTCCGGCTTTCTGCGCTTCGGCAATCACCTGCAGCGTCAGCGTGGTCTTGCCGGAGCTTTCTGGCCCGTAGATTTCACAGACACGGCCATAAGGCAGGCCACCGATGCCCAGCGCCACGTCCAGGCCAAGGGAACCGGTGGACACCGCAGGAATGGCTTCACGGGGCTGGTCGCCCATTTTCATCACGGCGCCTTTACCGAACTGACGTTCGATCTGGCTCAGTGCTGCGTTCAATGCTTTCTTGCGGCTGTCATCCATCAGTGCAAACCCTCATGCCTGTATATTTGAACAGTATTAAAACACAACCCGAAAGAGAGACCAACCCCCCAACCTGTGAAAACCGTCAGGGTTCGCCAAGAAATTCACTGACTCCCCGCAGGGCAAAGCAGACCGCCTGTCTGCGCACCTGATCCCGGTCTCCATCAAAACGCTGGATAACCGCCTCGGTGTTGGTGGTGCTGCTGCCCCAGGCGAACCATACGGTGCCCACCGGCTTGTCTTCACTACCGCCGCCCGGGCCCGCCACGCCACTGATGGCCACGGCGATGTTGGCTCCGGTGGTGGCGAGTGCCCCCGCAACCATTTCCCGCACCACCGGTTCGCTCACCGCCCCGTGCGCTGCCAGTGACCCCGGCGTCACGCCCAGCAATTGCTGTTTTGCCTCATTGCTGTAGGTAACCAGCCCGCCGACCATGTAGGCTGACGAGCCGGCCCGGTCCGTCAGCACTTTCGCCACCCAGCCACCGGTGCAGCTCTCAGCCGTGGCAATCGTGTGCCTACGGGCAAGCAGCCGGTCAGCCAGTTCATGACCGGCCGCTTCCAATTGCGGATCACTGGCATCCATAATCATCTCCTTCGTTTCATCACGGGCGTTATTTTCTTACAATTCACGCTTTCACCCAACGCCAGGCAATCCGGACCCGTTCATGTCAGCAGCCCAGACCGATCTCTCCCAGCACACCCCCATGATGCAACAGTACCTGAAAATCAAGGGCCAGCATCCCAACGAGCTGGTGTTCTACCGCATGGGGGATTTCTACGAGCTGTTTTACGAAGATGCCAAACGGGCCGCCGAGCTGATGGACATCACCCTGACCGCCCGAGGGCAGTCCGGAGGCAATCCGATTCCCATGGCGGGCATTCCTTACCACTCGTCTGAAGGCTACATTGCCCGGCTGGTTCGTGCCGGTCAATCCATCGCCATTTGCGAACAGATCGGCGACCCGGCCACCAGCAAGGGCCCGGTTGATCGCCAGGTGGTGCGGATTGTCACACCCGGGACCCTGAGCGACGACGCCTATCTGGAAGACCGGCGAGACAATCTTCTGGTTGCCATCTACAGCCACAAGGAGCAGTTCGGGTTTGCCTCCCTGGACATTTCCAGCGGCCGTTTCGCGGTCTCGGAACTGGCGGATGTCGACGCTCTGCAAGGCGAGCTGCAACGGCTGAGACCGGCGGAACTCCTGGTCAGCGAGGATTTTCCCTACCAGGAGGTGCTGGACGGCTACACCGGCATTCGGCGCCAGGGCCCCTGGCTGTTTGAACCGGACACCGCCCGCCGGGTGATCACCCAGCAGTTGCAGGTGCGGGATCTGACCGGCTTTGGCTGCGAGGACCTGACCCTGGCGGTTTGCGCCGCCGGCTGTCTGTTGCAATATGCCCGCGAGACCCAGCGCACCGCCCTGCCCCACATCCGCAAGCTGACCCGGGAGCGGCGCGACGAGGCGGTCATTCTGGACGCCGCCAGCCGACGCAACCTGGAAATCGACACCAACCTGATGGGCGGCCATCTGCATACCCTGGCCTGGGTAATGGATCGCACCGCCACCGCCATGGGCGGCCGGGAACTGCGCCGCTGGCTGAACCGGCCACTGCGGGATGTCAGCATTGTCCGCCAGCGCCAGCAGGCGGTTTCAGCCCTGCTGGACGGGTTTCACTATGAGCCCGTGCACGACCTGCTGAAAGCCATTGGTGATATCGAGCGCGTCCTGGCCCGCGTGGCCCTGCGTTCAGCACGCCCCCGGGATCTGGCGCGACTGCGGGACGCCTTCCAGGCCCTGCCGGATCTGCAACAGGCCCTGGCGCCGGTGAACTCCCAGCATATCGTCAAGCTGGCCACCACCATCAGCGAATACCCGGAACTGGCGGACCTGCTGGAACGGGCCATCATCGATAACCCGCCGGTGGTGATCCGTGAAGGTGGCGTGATCCGAGAAGGCTTTGACAACGAACTGGACGAGCTGCGCAACATCAGCGAAAACGCCGGTCAGTACCTGCTGGACGTGGAAACCCGTGAACGCGAGCGCACCGGCATCAGCACCCTGAAAGTGGGTTATAACCGGGTTCATGGCTACTACATTGAAATCACCCGGGCCCAGTCCGCCCAGGCCCCGGCAGACTATATTCGTCGCCAGACCCTGAAAAATGCCGAGCGTTTCATTACCCCGGAACTGAAGGAATTCGAAGACAAGGCGCTGAGCGCCAAGAGCCGGGCCCTGTTCCGGGAGAAAGCGCTGTACGACGAGGTTCTGGAACAGGTGGCGGGGCAACTGGCACCTCTGCAGGATGCCGCCCAGGCCCTGGCGGAACTCGATGTGCTGAGCAACTTCGCCGAGCGCGCCACCAGCCTGAGGTTTGCGCCCCCGGAATTTACCGACTCGCCCGGCTTCGACATTGAGGAGGGTCGCCATCCCGTGGTGGAACAGCTGCTTGATGAACCCTTCGTGCCCAACAACCTGCTGATGGATCACCAGCGCCGGATGCTGGTGATCACCGGTCCCAACATGGGCGGTAAGTCCACCTACATGCGCCAGGCGGCCCTGATCGCCCTGCTCGCCTATACCGGCAGTTTTGTCCCGGCCAACCGCGCCGTACTGGGGCCAGTGGATCGTATCTTCACGCGCATGGGTTCTTCCGATGACATTGCCGGCGGCCGGTCAACCTTTATGGTGGAGATGACGGAAACCGCCAACATCCTGCACAACGCCACCGAACACAGCCTGGTACTGATGGACGAGGTCGGGCGCGGCACCAGCACCTTCGACGGCCTGTCCCTGGCCTGGGCCACCGCGGAAAACCTGGCAAAGCACATCCGCTGCTATACCCTGTTCGCCACCCACTATTTCGAGCTGACTCAACTGGCGGACGAGCTTGAACACGCCGTCAACGTTCACCTGACCGCCACCGAACACGACGACAGTATTGTTTTCCTTCACAATGTTCACGACGGACCCGCCAGCCAGAGCTATGGCCTGCAGGTCGCCAAGCTGGCGGGTGTGCCCCAGGAGGTGATCCGCAACGCCAAGATCCAGCTGTCCCACCTGGAAGGCTCGGCGACGCCAGCGGCGCCGGTGAGCTCCGCGGCCAGCCAGGCCCCGGCCGAACCCCGGCCAAAGGCCGGGCACGAGGTCAGCGAAGCGGTGCATCAGGGCGACATGTTCGCCAGCCTGGAACCCAGCGTGGTTGAGGAGGCACTGAAAACACTGGACCTGGATGACCTGACACCCCGTGAAGCGATGAACCGGCTTTATGAACTGAAGGCATTACTGGATAAATAGCGCGGAATTGACCTGGGTAATAAGGATATAGCCGTCAGACGCTTGCGGCTGCGCGGGTCGCTCCCTACAATGTCGCGCACTAAAATATAACGGTGGCGCCCGCAGGCGCTCCTGATGAGACTGACCGACCACTGGACCAGGGATCTGACTATGGCGTTTATCGTTACTGATAACTGCATCAAGTGTAAATACACAGACTGCGTGGAAGTATGCCCGGTGGACTGCTTCTACGAAGGCCCGAACTTTCTGGTCATCGACCCGGACGAGTGCATTGACTGTGCCCTGTGCGAGCCGGAATGCCCCGCCGAGGCGATTTTTTCGGAAGACGAGTTGCCTGCGGATCAGGTTCAGTTTGTGGAACTCAACGCTGATCTGGCCGGAAAATGGCCAAACATCACCGAAAAGAAAGACCCGCTGCCAGACGCCGAGGAGTGGGACGGCAAGCCCGACAAGCTCCAGTACCTGGAGAAGTAACGCCCCATTGGCGCTGCCAGTCATACCGAAAAAGGGAAGCAACCGCTTCCCTTTTTCTTTGCCTGACGCTTTCTTTGCCAGCCTCGCGCGCTACCCGCTGCTGGCAAGCTTACCCCCCATGGCCACGAAAAACCCGCCCGTCACGCCATTCAGCAGGCGCTTCATCCGCCCGCTGACGCCCAGCCCACGGAACCGGACAACGGCCCAGGCCAGGCCGCACTGCCACAGCATGGCCAACAGGAAATGCACACCCGCGAGGATCAGCGATTGCCGGAAGGCATCGCCCGACGGGTCAATGAATTGCGGTAGCAATGCCATATAAAACAGGGCGGTTTTCGGGTTCAGCACGTTGGACAACAGGCCTTCCCGGAGCGACACACTGGAGGACACCCGCCCATGGATGGCCGCTGGCGCCAGGGTCTGGGCCGCACCACCCCGCCTGAACGCCGCCCGCAATGAACCGATCCCCAGCCAGACCAGGTAGCAGGCACCGGCCCATTTCAGTGCTGAAAACGCCCAGGCAGTCTCCACCAGCAACACCGAAATGCCGAGTGCAGACAACCCCGCGTGAATAAACAGGCCGCTGCAGATGCCCACACTGGTCAGACAGCCATCCCGCAAGCCACCCCGGCCGGTGTTGCGCATCACCAGCAGTGTATCGACGCCGGGCGTCACGGTAAGCAGGGTAATGGCAACCAGATAGGCCCAGAACAATTCGGACAACTCACACCTCCACTCAGAATACCCGGAGGTGGACGGATTCACGCCTCCGGTTGCAACATCTTACGCACAGCCGCGGACTGATAGAAAGGGGCCAGCCGGCGACGAAGCAGTGCCTCAACATAACCGGCCTCCCGGAGCACGTCTATCACCGGCAGCGCGTAGGCATCAATTTCGGCCACGATGACCTCCCGGGTCACACCCACATCATTGAGCAGATCAATCACCGGCCGGTCACCGTACTTCGCAAACAGATGCGACACCACCGCCCGGACACAGCCCTCGAAATACGCCGTCTTGCGGAACTGCAACCAGAACTCGTAACCGAGCACCACGAATTCCTGCAGCTCGATATCGCCCAGGCCCTCATGCAGTTCGGCAATCGTTCGGCCCTCCAGGGACACCCAGGCAGCCATCACGCTGTCCCGCAACTCGTCATCACTCAGGGCCCGGTGCAGGAATTGCTCACTGCGGCTGATCAGCCCTGGCAGGCTGTCCGACAGCCAGGCCTTGATGCGTCGCTCAAAGGTTTCGTCCAGACCCGGCACCGCCCGGTTGGCCATGCGCTTGCCGAACTTCATCACCGACCCGACGCCAGGCACGGATTTGGTAATCAGGTTATCTTCATACAGGTAATTGACCAGGCCGTGGTACACCACGTTGGACACCAACTCCTGGTATACCGGGTGGGCCATGATTTCACTGATCACCCGCTCCCGCTGGTGCTTCAGCTCCAGCGCCTCTTCCAGAAACCCTGTGGCCTGCTCCCGGGTAATGATTTCACCCAGCGTGGTGCTGGCCTGAACCGGTGCATTCAGCACTTCGGTCGCCATCTCCGCGGCCAGCTCGGGAATGCCGGCGTCCAGCTCCATATCCACCACCACGCGCTGGATGACGCCCATCACCTGTGCCTCGGATGTCAACCGGCCCAGCGTAATGTCACCGGCGTAATCGAGCAGCTCGGTGACTTCACTGACCAGAAATTTCCGCAACTTTGCGCCTTTCAGCGCCGCCATCTCATGCTTGACGTGCTGCTCAAGCAGTCGGTTGGCGAGGTCCGTGTTGCCTTGTGCCATGGTGTCGGGTGTCCTGTCGGTGGAATGGAACGTAAAACCGAAGGCTAACACGAAGGGCCGCGTGAGGGGTTTGCCAAAATGTCAGGCGTGGGGCCGCAGCCGGGCCAGTGGCGCTGGGGCCGCCCGCCCCGGAAACGCTACTGGAAATCGCTGAAGCTGTGAGGGTCTGCCGCGAGTGCCAGGCACAGGCTGCCAGGCCCCACGTAGATACTGCTGGTGATGCCCATCTGTGACAGCAAAAGCTCCACCCCCTGCCGTTCACAGGCATCCCGCAGGCGATTCAGGCCCGGCAGGTCTTCTATTTCGGTCCAGGTCAGGCCGCAGGACAGGCTCACATAGGGCGTTAACAGGCCAGCGTCGACCCGGGCGGCGGCATAGTTCATCACCTTTTCCACCGCCATGTCGAAGCTGCGGGTCTTGGCAACCGGCTGCCCCTCCACGCCCAGCCCGAAGATAACCGGGGTAATGTTCAGGGCCTTGCCCAGGAACGCCACCAGGGCCGACACGCTTTTGTCGCCCCGGCGGCGGGCGCGCTCCCGAATGTAGTGGAGGTCCCGGGGAATGACGCAGGTGTAGATCTTGTCGGCAAAGGTTTCCACCTCGTGCCGCAGGGCATTCTTGGAAACCTTCTGGTGAATCAGCCTGAGCGTGTGCGCCGCCAGCAGACCCTGACCGGCGAAAATCTGTTTGCTGTCGATCACCCGCATCGAAAACTTGCCTTCGCGGCCAGCGGCCTTGCGGGCGGTTTCGTAGTGGGCCATCACACTGTTCATGGCCTCAGAAGCGTTCTGATAAATCAGACTGCGGCTGCGGGTGACCGTTTCGCAAATTGCCACATCGAACTGGGTGACGATTTTTTCCATGAACAGGTCGTGAATCTGCCCGGCCGTGTAGGCCCGGGTCTCCGCCTGATGGCCCTTCTGCAGCAGGCCGCTCTGGTAAAATTCCTGGGTACGAACGGGATCATGCTCGTCGGTGTAGGTCTGGCCATCGATAACCGCGGTGACCGGGAGAATAAACAAGTCGTGCTTGCGGCTGAACTCGTAGGGTAAATCACACGCGGAATCGACGATCAAACCAACACGCATGGCGGGGCCTCCAGCTGCGGGCCACCCCTCGAACGGGGGCGCCCTTTCTTGTCATCGTTGTTATGACGCCCAGTCTTACATAAAGGCTCCGGGATTTCAGCACCCGGAGGTCAACCGGCTTTCGGCCCGGTATCCAGTGTCCGGAGGTTTTCTTCCAACAAGGCCCGGTTATCCTGCTGCCAGGGATGGAAACCCTTACGGAAATAGGCCAGGAAGTCCGGCAGGCACTGGCGCAGAACCCCGGGTTTGCCCCAAAGGAAGTTGAAGCCGCCCAGCCAGGTGCCGAGGCTCCAGAGCTTGCCATCGGTTTTCAGCAGGCTGCAGGTATTCAGGAAGGTGTACTTGAAGAAGTTCCAGGTGACAAACAGGAACACGATTCGACGCAGGCGCTCATCGCCCACGCATTCCCGGTAAACATCGAACGCCACCGACTTGTGTTCGGTCTCCTCAATGGCGTGCCAGCGCCAGAGCCGGGCCATGGCGGGCGAGGCACCCTGCATCCATTCCGGATGGCTCAGAATGGCGTTGGCCAGCACGGCGGTGTAATGCTCCGCGCCACAGGTGCCGGCCAGTTGGCGGCTCGGCGGCAGGCGGCTGACCCACGCCATGTGCCGGCGAAACCGGGCATCAATGGCATCGATATCGTAACCCCGGGCCCTGAGGCCTTCGTTGTAGGTCTTGTGCTCCCGGCTGTGCAGGGCTTCCTGGCCAATAAAGCCGCGAATCTCCGCCTTCAGTTTGGGATCTTCAATGCGGTCACGGTAGAGCCGTACCGCATTGATGAACTGCTGCTCGCCGTCGGGAAACTGCAGGGAAAGCGCATTGAAAAAGGCGGTACGGAAGGCATCGTTGCCGTGCCAGAGCGTTTTCAGATCGTCACTGACCTCAAAGCGCAGGTGCCTCGGCTCAACGGAGACGCCCTCGGGCGTGGAACTGATGGACATGACGGCCTCCTGTTTCCGGTATTGTTATCGCTTGTGAACGGCGTACAAAATTTCATCAGCCCGAAAAGTGTAAACCGATCAACCGGAAACAGGGAAGGGAATCCGCGTCAAATCCGACAAATTGTCACGAAATGACATTTTGTCAGTCCAGGTCTTTGGCCTGATCCCTGAGCACAAATTTCTGGATCTTGCCGGTGGAGGTTTTCGGCAGCTCCGAGAACACCACGGTCTTCGGCACCTTGAACTTCGCCAGATGCTGCCGGCAAAACTCGATGATGTCGGCCTCGCTGACGTCGCCGGCATCCGGCTTCAGGGTGACAAAAGCACAGGGCGTTTCACCCCATTTCTCATCGGGGCGTGCCACCACGGCCGCCTCCAGCACACCGGGGTGCCGGTAGAGCGTGTCTTCCACCTCAATGGTGGAGATGTTCTCACCACCGGAAATGATGATGTCCTTGAGCCGGTCCTTGATCTCCAGATAGCCATCCTCATGCCAGACCGCCAGATCGCCGGTGTGGAACCAGCCGCCACGGAAGGCCTCTTCCGTCGCTTTCGGATTCTTCAGATAGCCCTTCATCACGGTGTTGCCACGCAGGAAGATCTCGCCGATGGTCTGGCCATCCCGGGGCACGGGTTCCATGGTGTTGGGGTCGCCCACCATGGTGCCTGCCAGCGTGTGATAGCGTACGCCCTGCCGCGCCTTTTTCCGGGCCCGGTCGTGCAGTGGCAGTTGATCCCATTCCGACTTCCAGGCGCAGACGGTGACCGGCCCATAGACCTCCGTGAGCCCGTACACATGGGTCACCTGGATGCCCATCTCCTCGATGGCCCCGATGACCTGGGCGGGCGGTGCCGCGCCGGCGGTCATGGATTTCACCACATGGTCAATCGGGGTCCGATCCGCTTCGGGCACATTCAGCAAGGCGTTGAGGACAATCGGCGCGCCGCACATATGGGTGACCTGATGCTCGGCGATCAGGTTCAGGATTATCACCGGGTCGACCCGGCGCAGACACACATGGGTGCCCGCCATGGCGGTGATGGTCCACGGGAAACACCAGCCGTTGCAGTGGAACATGGGCAGGGTCCAGAGATACACCGGGTGCATGTCCATGGACCAGACCGCCTGGTTGCCCAGGGCATTGAGGTAAGCGCCCCGGTGATGATACACCACGCCCTTCGGGTTGCCGGTGGTGCCGGAGGTGTAGTTCAGGGAGATCGCATCCCACTCGTTGTCCGGAAGCTGCCACTGGAAGCCGGGGTCGCCTTCGTTCAGAAACGCCTCGTAATCCAGGTCACTCACCTGGACGGCTTCGCCCTGCCCGGCCTCGAACTCGGGATCGTCCACGTCGATCACCAGTGGGGCCTTGTCCAGGCGGGCCACCGCCTCACGGATCACCGCACCGAATTCCCGGTCGGCGATCACCACCTTCGCTTCGCCGTGCTCCAGCATAAACGCGATGGAGTCCGCATCCAGGCGAATGTTGAGGGCGTTGAGCACCGCGCCAATCATAGGTACCCCGAAATGGCACTCCACCATAGCCGGAATGTTCGGCAGCATCGCCGCCACGGTATCTCCCGGCCCGATCCCCCGCGCTTTCAGTGCCGAAGCCAGCCGACGACAGCGCTCATAGGTCTGTGCCCAGGTGTATCGGAGCCCGCCGTGAACCACGGCGGGGAATTCCGGATACACACTGGCGGTGCGTTCCAGGAAATCGAGGGGGGACTGTACCGCGTAGTTGGCGTCAACGGGCGCCAGGCCCTGGTCGAAAATAGAAGTCATGGTGTGGTCCTTTGTCCGCGCTGTTGTTGTGGTCCGTGTAAGGATAGTAGGCCACAGGGCAAAACGCAGACATTGCACCAACGTATGAAGCGCCGTTCAGGGAGCTTCCCGGGCGACCTCGCCGGTCAGGGCCCCGAGCCGGGCGACCGCCTGTTCAATGCGCTCACTCCAGGGGTTGCCACAATTCAGCCGGAGGCAGTTTTCATATTTGTTGGCGGTGGAGAACATCAGCCCCGGCGCCACATTGATATTTTCCGCCCGGGCCCGCTGGAACACCCGGGTTCCGGAAATACCGTCCGGCAACTGCACCCAGAGTACAAAGCCGCCCTGGGGGCGACTAATCGCCGTGCCCTCGGGGAACGAGCGGGCCACGGCGGAGCGCATCCGTTCGGTCGCTTCCCGGTAATGCTGGCGGGCCGATCGCAGATAGCGGTCATACCCGCCCTGCTCCAGGAAATGCGCCACCGCCAGTTGGGGAATGGAGGACGTTGCCAGATTCATGAAGTACTTGTGCTGCCTGGCACTGGCCATATAGCGACCGGGCAGCATCCAGCCCAACCTCAGCCCCGGCGATATGGTTTTCGAAAAAGAGCTGCAGTAAATCACATTGCCGGCGCGGTCGAACGCCTTGGCCGGCCGGGGCCGCTCACCAGCGTGGTAGAGGTCTCCGTAGATGTCGTCCTCAACCAGTGGCACCCCGGATGCCGCCAGCATGGACACCAGTTGCTTCTTACGGTCATCAGACATCCGTGCGCCCATCGGGTTGCTGTGATTGGTGACCACCACGCAGGCCTTCAGCGGCCACTGTTCCAGGGCCAACTGCAGCCCCTCCAGGCTGAGGCCTTCGGACGGATGCGTCGGGATTTCAATCACCCGCAGGCCCACCACTTCCAGAGCCTGGAGAATGCCGGGGAACGACGGTGACTCCACCGCGACGATATCCCCGGGCTGGGTCACCGCCCGTAACGCCAGAATAATCGCCTCCTGCGCCCCATTGGTAGCCAGCACGTCATCCGGGGTCACCGGCACGCCGATCGTGGCCATACGCTGGGCAATCTGACGACGAAAGGATTCCTTGCCCGGAAACGCGTAATCCAGGGTTTCGAGGCCACGACGGGCGGCCCAGAGGGTGCTGTGCTGGATCTGGCGCAGGGGCAGGTAATCCGGATGGGCCACCGCCGTGGCCAGGGGCACCATGCGCTTTTGTTCGTCCGCGCACAGATCCAGCGTCATCTCCCGGGCCGTCACCGGCACCGGCCGGCTGCGGTGTTTGTGCATCACCGGCTCCGGCGCATCCAGCACCGGTAACCGGACAAAATAGCCACTTCGCTCCCGGGCCTGGAGATAGCCCCGTGCTTCCAGGGTCTGGTGGGCCTGCAGCACGGTGGAAATACTCACACCGAGCTGGCGGCTCAGTACCCGAACCCCCGGCAGCCGGTCCCCGTCCCGGTACACCCCTTCCCGAATCAGCGCCTGGAGCTGATCGGCCACCTGGTTGTAGAGAATGCCCATCACACGTCCCTCGTCTTTGCGTCCTTCGTGGATCACCAGCCTATTGCACCAGACATGAAGCCGGTCCGGGCAGTACAGATAGGGCCGAATCTGACCAATACAGATGCCGCTGCACCGGCCCTGTACCGGTTCAAAAACAGATTATCTGAATCTGTTATGGCTGTCAGCGGAGGCGGACAATAACAACATCGAAAACCGAAGAAGGAGTTTCACCATGGGAATCGCCACCACGCACCTGCACACACCGGCTGCAACCCGCAACGACCTGTTCGCACTGCAGGCCTGCACCATGCCCCTCATAAAAGGAATAGACGTCACCCGGCAATGGCTTGATGATCTGGGTTTTGCGATCAATGAACCCTCTCCGGAACACTGGGTGCTCACGCATCTGGCGCCACTGCCGGAACTGCATTTCTACAGCACCCTGGAACTGGAACAGTTCGCCAGGCACCGGGCGCACCACTACGCTAAACGATCATTCAAGGAGAACAGACCATGAAACAGCCGATCTATCAGGTCGATGCTTTTACCGGCACACTCTTCGGCGGCAATCCGGCGGCCGTCATGCCGCTGGAGAGCTGGCTTACGGACAAGACCATGCTTGCGGTCGCCCTGGAGAACAACCTGTCGGAGACCGCCTTTTTCGTGCGCCTGCCGGAAGACGACGAGGCCGACTTCCACATCCGCTGGTTTACCCCCGGCATTGAAGTTCCGCTTTGCGGCCACGCCACCCTGGCCAGCGCCTGGGTCATTTTCAACAAGCTTGACTGGGACCGGGAGCACATCCGTTTCCACTCGAAAAGCGGCCCGCTCTCCGTGAAACAAACCGACGATGGCTGGCTGGTACTGGATTTTCCAAACTATGCCGTCGAGGCGCAGCCAACACCGACACTGATTCAGGAAGCACTGGAAGGCGCTCCCGCAACTGCCTTTTTTGTCCCCAACGACACCAACTACATGCTGGTTCTGGACGACGAAGCCGCCGTGCGGGCTGTTCAGCCGGATATCCGGAAACTGAAACAGCTGGGCAATCTGGGCCTGATTGTGACCGCCCCCGGCACAGCCTGTGACTTTGTCAGCCGCTATTTTGCCCCGGGAGGAGGCATTGATGAAGACCCGGTCACCGGTTCCATTCACAGCGCACTGGTGCCCTACTGGGCCGAAAAGCTCGGAAAGAACCGGCTTGAGGCATGGCAGGTCTCGGCCCGGGGCGGCGTGTTGCGCTGTGAACTGAAGGGCGACCGGGTAGACATTGCCGGCCAGGCAACGTTCTACATGGAAGGCTCCGTTCACCTGCCCTGAGACTGGTATACTGCCCGCCGTTTTCCTACGACGGGCGGGCACCATGGCGGCAGATTCAGCACCACAGTACGACGTAATCATCATCGGCGCCGGCGCGGCGGGCCTGATGTGCGCGGCCACCGCCAGCTACCGGGGCCGCCGGGTGCTGGTGCTGGACCACGCCAACAAGCCGGGCAAGAAGATCCTGATGTCCGGTGGCGGTCGCTGCAACTTCACCAACCTGAACAGCACGCCCGCCAACTTCCTGTCGGATAACCCCCACTTCTGCATCTCGGCACTGAAGCGCTACACGCCCCAGGATTTTCTGGAACTGGTGGAACGCCACGGCATTGAGCATGAGGAGAAAGCGGCCGGCCAACTGTTCTGCAAGGACAGCGCAAAAGACATCCTCAACCTGCTGCTGACCGAGTGCGAATGGGCGGGCGCAGAAGTACGACTGAAGACAACGGTTGAGCGCATCAACGAAACCGACTCGGGCTACCGCCTGCGCACCGGTTCCGGTGATCTGACCTGCGAATCCCTGGTCATTGCGGCGGGCGGCCTTTCTATTCCCACCATGGGCGCCAGCGGCTTCGGGTACCAGGTGGCGCAGCAGTTCGGGCTCGACATACTGCCCACCCGGGCCGGGCTGGTGCCGTTCACCCTGCATCCGGAGCTCAAGGATCAGCTTGCCCCCCTGTCCGGTGTCAGCTGTCCGGTGGACGTTCAGTGCCATAACCAGCATTTCCGGGAACCCATGCTGGTGACCCACCGGGGCCTCAGTGGCCCGGCCATGCTGCAAATTTCCAGCTTCTGGGCGCCCGGCGACAGCCTGGCCATCAATCTCCTGCCCGCCTGCCGCATCAACGAGGATCTGCTGAGCCTGCGCAAACACCGCCCGCAGGCGACCGTTGGCCAGTATCTGGCCCAGCACCTGCCCAAGCGGTTTGCCCAAGCCTTCAACGACTTACAGGGCTGGACCGGCCCCTTGCAGGGATACAAGAACAGCGATATCGAACAGGTGGCGGATACGCTCGGCCGATGGTCGATCAAACCCGCGGGGACGGAAGGTTACCGGACGGCGGAAGTCACCCTCGGTGGCGTCGACACCCGCCAGCTTTCCTCCAGAACCATGGCGGTTCTGGAGCGGCCGAACCTGTATTTCATCGGCGAGGTGGTGGATGTCACCGGGCACCTGGGCGGCCACAATTTCCAGTGGGCCTGGGCGTCTGGTGTGGCGGCGGGGAACGACGCCTAGCGAAGCACCACCAGCGGTTTCCTGGCCGTTTTCAGCATGGTGGTGGTTGTGCTGCCCACCAGAAACTGTCGGATGCGGGAGTGACCGTAGGCGCCCATCACCAGGATGTCGATGTCATGTTCTTCCTGGTACTCGTGCAAGGCTGGCTCCACATCGCCGGCGCGAATGGCCAGGGTGATCTCGGATTCCAGGCCCGCCAGCATGTTTTCTGCCTTTTTGAGCTGCTCCCAGCGATCGTTAGTGTCCGGACCAACCATAACCAGATGCAGGGGCATGCCCTTCAGCACCGGGCTGCCGGCCAGCAACTCAACACCCTTGAATGCGGTGGCGCTGCCATCAAAGGCCAGCATGGCGCTGCGGGGCTGGGTGTATTCGTCCGGCACCAGCAGAATTGGCCGGTGCATGCTGCGGATCACCGTTTCCAGCTGGCTGCCAATGTGGGTGTCGCGCTCCGAGCTGCTTTCACCGTGCAGGCCCATGACCAGCAGGCGGGTCTGGTCTTCCAGGGCCAGCAGGGATTCGGTGAGATCTCCGTGGCGCTGACGCTGGATCACCTCACCAATACCGGCTTCAGCAACCCGCCTTTGTGCGTCATCCAGCATGTGGTGGCCGTGCTCCAGGGCCAGCTTGGCCCGTTTTCGATCAAGCTCCGCCAGATCGTCCAGCAGCTGTTCACGGCTGCCAAGGCCAATGTTTCCGGCCAGATCCGGCTCCGCCGGGTAGCGCTCCTCGTCCAGTACGTGCAACAGCATCATTGGGGTTTCCATGTGCTTGCTGGCCCAGGCGGCGTAATCGCACACCGCCGGGGCGGCCCGGGAGCCGTCAATACAGGCAACTACTCGTAACATCTCGACCTCGCCCTGATGATCCTTGGGATGATGATTCTGACTGTGATCGTGGTTGAATGCCCTGGTCTGTGTCATGTCAGTGCCCCATCAGCTGGTCAACGGCGTCTGGCTTGTCGTGTACGCCAAAGCGGTCAACAATCGTGGCACTGGCTTCGTTCAGCCCGATGACGTCGACTTCCGAACCCTCACGACGGAACTTGATCACTGCCTTGTCCAGCGCACCGACGGCGGTAATATCCCAGAAATGCGCCCGACTCAGGTCAATCACCACATTATCCACTGCTTCCTTGAAATCAAAGGATTCTGTGAATTTTTCCGAGGAACTGAAGAACACCTGGCCAACCACCCGATAGGTGCGGGTGTTGGTTGACTCATCCAGCTCCGAGGTCACCAGCATGTAGTGCCCCACTTTGTTGGCGAAGAACAGGGCCGCCAGCAGTACGCCGGCCAGCACTCCGAAAGCCAGGTTGTGGGTAGCCACCACCACAATCACGGTCACAACCATCACAATATTGGTTGAGAGCGGATGCTCCCTCAGGTTCTTGATGGAAGCCCAACTGAAAGTACCGATGGACACCATGATCATCACCGCGACCAGCGCGGCCATGGGAATCTGAACCAGCCACTGGTCCAGCACCAGAACCATAATCAGCAGGAACACACCGGCCGTCAGGGTCGACAGCCGCGTGCGACCACCGGATTTAACGTTGATAATGGACTGCCCGATCATCGCGCAACCGGCCATACCACCGAGCAGGCCGGAACCAATGTTGGCGATGCCCTGGCCCTTGCATTCACGGTTACGATCACTGGTGGTGTCGGTCAGGTCGTCAACAATGGTTGCCGTCATCATGGATTCCAGCAGGCCAACAACCGCCAGCCCCACGGAGTAAGGCAGGATAATCATCAGGGTTTCAAGGTTCAGGGGCACATCTGGCCACAGGAAGATTGGCAGGGTATCCGGCAGCTCGCCCATATCACCGACCGTACGGATGTCGAGGTTCAGGTACATGGCGACGCCCGTGAGCACCACAATGCACACCAACGGAGACGGCAGAAGCTTGCCCACGCCGGGCAAGAGCGGGAACAGGTAGATAATACCGAGGCCCGCCGCTGTCATGGCGTACACATGCCAGGTGACATTGGTCAACTCCGGCAACTGAGCCATGAAAATGAGGATTGCCAGCGCATTCACGAAGCCCGTGACAACCGAACGGGAGACAAACCGCATCAGGCCGCCAAGCTTCAGATAACCGGCAGCCATCTGGATAACACCGGTCAGCAGCGTGGCGGCCAGAAGGTATTCAAGGCCGTGGTCTTTAACCAGCGTGACCATCAACAGCGCCATGGCACCCGTGGCTGCCGAGATCATACCGGGCCGGCCGCCCACGAAGGCAATGATCACCGCGATACAGAAGGACGCATAGAGCCCCACCTTGGGGTCGACACCGGCAATAATGGAAAAGGCGATGGCCTCCGGGATCAAGGCCAGCGCCACGACGATGCCGGCAAGTACATCGCCACGAATGTTTGAAAGCCAGTTGGCTTTTAGGGAGTTCACCATGGTTTCGGGGTTCCAGTTTGCTGTGCGAAAAGAAAAACTGAGACAAAACCGTCGATTGCATCCACGCTATTAAACGTTGGCTACAGACGTGCTGCTCAGGAAACTAACCAGAGGAAGATGAGGCTGAATGCTAAGGCGGAAGGATCGTCACGGTTTTGGTGTGCTGCACGGTTTGGGAGAATCAGGTATCTGCGAATTCAAGGGCCGCGAAGCTTACCAGACACCTCGCCAGAAAGTAAGTTAGCTGGGGCATTCTCCCGGACGTGTGGAGCGGCTGCCTGGTTCAGTGATCACCGGGCGCGGCGAAACGTCAGGTTATACCGACAGTCACCGGTCAGGGGGTGGCCACCCGGCTTCAGCCGGAGCACGCCGTGGTAGCGCAGCCGGGCCGGGCCACCCCAGACCACCACGTCACCATGAGCCAGTGGAATGTTGACGGGCCGGTCGTTGCGTTTCAGGCCACCAAACTGGAACACCGCCGGTAACCCCAGCGATACAGACACGACAGGCTGACTGAAATCGACCTCATTCTTGTCCTGATGCAGCCCCATCCTGGCGCCGGGCTGGTACCGGTTAACCAGACAGGCGTCGGGCACAAACCCCGGGTATCCGGCCTCGGCGGCCGCGGCCTGTGCCAGCTCGCGGAAGGCATCGGGCATTCGGGGCCAGGGGCGACCGGACACCGGATCCTTCGACTGGTAACGATACCCGCGAGTGTCGGTGACCCAGCCCCGGGGGCCAGCGCAAGTCATTTCAACAGACATGGTATGGCCACCGGGTGTTTGCATCCGTCGCAACGGCGCCTCGCCGGCCACTGCATTGATACCCGCCCACAGTGCCTGTTCGCAGGCCAGGGCGTATCGACGCAGCACCACGGCACCGTCAACGATGGCTTCGGTAGTGGGTTCGGCAGGCCATTCGGCAAACAGATCCGGGGTCATAAGAGGCAATTTTGTCTCGGCGAACGGAAAAACCGGGCACAAGAGTCTACGCTTTGAGCAGTACCCGTGTGATACCGTCAATTTACACCGCTAAGGACCCCCCATGCACGGAAAACGCCAGTCGGCCCAGATTTCCCTGGCGCTTCTGATTGCGTCTGCCATTACCCTTGGCATGCTGATTCTCACCATCGTTCTGGTAGGGCAAAGTTTCCGGGGCATGGAAAAGGCCAAAGTTACCGCTGCCAGTGCGACTGCCCGGCAACTGGCCCTGAGTGTGGATGACCGGATTCAGGCCATCACCGCGCCACCGTCCACCGCCCTGGCAGTGCTCAGCCACGACCCGCTGGCTGACCGGCACACCCTGCCCGGGCGCCTGCAGCGATTGCCGGTGATCGCCGACATTCTGCGCAGCAGTGACATTGTCAGTGCGGTATACGCCGGCTACGCCAATGGCGATTTCGTCCTGCTCCGGAAAGTGCTCAGCTCAGGCGTGCTGCAATTCCGGGAAGCACCGGATGGCACCCGATTCCTGCTCCAGACGATAACCCGAACCCCCGAAGGAGCCGTTGGCGAGTGGCATTTTTACGACAATGACCTGGTGCTGATCGAGCGCCGCAAGATGCCCGATTACACCTACGATCCCCGTTCGAGGCCCTGGTTCCAGTCCGCCACCCGCCCCGGTATAACCCAACTGTCAGCCCCCTACGCCTTCTTCACCACCCGGGAAACCGGCATCACGCTGTCTCGCCGGGCCGCCCCGGAGTCCGGCGCACCGGGCACGGTCTTTGGCATTGATGTCACGGTCACCGACCTGGGCAGCCAGCTCGCTGACCTGCGCCAGACCCCCGGCACCCGTATTGCGATCGTCAACCAGGATGGCCAGGTGCTTGCCGATTCCGGACAGAACCAGGACCCCGGCCCGGCCATTGCGGCCACTCTGCAACACGCCCCGCCACACACCGTGGAATCCTCTGGCGACACCGTCCGGGGCAGCGCCGTTTCCCGGTTCACCGCCGCCGAGCGGGACTGGTACGGAATGACCGAATCGCTGACCGCATTGCAGGACGAAGGCCTCACCATTGCGGTCGCCATCCCGTCCGACGAACTGCTGGCCGATGTCTGGGATGCCCTCGCCCGGCAGACCGCCATTGCCAGTGCCATCGCGTTATTGCTGCTGGTCGTCGGCTGGTTCCTCGGTCGCCGGGTCGGGCGCCCCCTGGAGCATCTGACCAGACAGGTCAGCCGGCTTTCCCGGTTCCGCTTCGATACCTCCATGAAGTCCGACTCCCATATTCGGGAGGCCCGCCAGCTGAGCGTCGCCCTGGATGACATGGCCAGCACCATCCGCAGCTTCCAGAGTATCGCCACCGTGCTGAACCGGGGGCAGGATCTGAACCAGTTACTCAGGGATATCCTGGAGCAGATTGTCCACATCGTAGGTCAGGAGCGCGGCGCCATTTATCTGTTCAGTGCCCAAAGCGAGGAGCTGACGCTGGCCGTAAACCGGAACCTCCGGATTCCGGAAAGCCTGGTGGACATCCCGTCCGGAACCAACGACAGCGACCTGATCCGGCAACTGCGCGCGCGCATTGGCGGCCACCCGGTATTCGCGATTCTGCGAAACCGGGGAAAGAAACTGGTGGGTGTGCTGGTTATCGAAATGGAAATGGGGGATCACACGAACCTGAGCGACGACCTCATTGTCTTCGTTGACGAGATTGCCGGTTCTGCCGCCGTCGCCATCGAAACCCGGGAGTTGATTGAGAGCCAGCAGGCACTGCTCGATGGCATTATCCGCCTGGTGGCGAACGCCATCGACGCCAAATCCCCCTATACAGGCGGCCACTGCGATCGGGTTCCCCAACTGGCTGAGATGCTGCTGGACGAAGCCGTCAGAAGCACCGATGGCACCTTCAGCCAGTTCACCCTGAGCGACGAGCAACGCTATGAATTTCGCCTGGCCGCCTGGCTGCACGACTGTGGCAAGATAACCAGCCCCGAATACGTCGTCGACAAAGCCGTCAAACTGGAAACCATTCACAACCGCATCCATGAGATCCGAACCCGTTTCGAGGTGCTGCATCGGGATGCCGAAATCGAGTACCTCCGGCAGTTGCTCGAGCACACTGCCGGGCCGCTGGAGGCCGACGGGGCCACTACGGCACGCGCCAGACGGGATGCCACCCAGGCCAGGCTGCAGGACGACTTCCGCTTTATCGCCCGGGCCAACCAGGGTGGTGAATTCATGAGCGACGAAGACATCAGGCGCATCCAATCCATTGGCCAGCAGACCTGGCAACGGCACTTCAGTGACCGGCTGGGATTATCCGGCGACGAACGGCTGGCCCTGAACGGCCACCCGGAGCCGGCCCTTCCGGCCACCGAGGCATTGCTTGCCGACAAGCCGGAGCACCTCAGACCATGGGGAGACCACATTCCACCGGTGCAGAAAGACGACCCCCGCAATCGCTGGGGCTTTGACATGACCCTGCCGGATGTCGCCTATAACCGGGGCGAGATTCACAACCTGACCATCACCCGGGGCACCCTGACCGACGAGGAACGCTTCAAGATCAATGAACACATCGTACAAACCATCTGCATGCTCGACGCCCTGCCCCTGCCCGACTGGCTGGCCAACGTGCCCCGGCTGGCCGGCACCCATCATGAGCGGATCGACGGCAAGGGCTACCCCTGCGGCCTGACCGGCGCGGAGATGGGCATCCCGGAAAAGATCATGGCGGTGGCCGACGTGTTCGAGGCGCTGACCGCCATCGACCGCCCCTACAAAGAGGGAAAAACACTGAGCCAGGCGCTCACCATCATGGCCCGCATGGTGGCGGACAATCACCTCGACCGGGACGTGTTCGAACTGTTCCTGCGCTCAGGCACTTACCGCCACTACGCCCGGCAATTCCTGCGTCCCGAACAGATTGACGAGGTCGATGAAAGCCTGTTCATGAAGCGCGACTGAAAAACCCGTATATTCTATGGGCTGATGCACCCTGTTAAGGATCTATTGATGTTGTTTGCAATCATTGTTGGCGGTTTGATCGGCTACGCGTTTGGCAAGTTTCCCGGTTTCCTGGTCGGCGCGGCCCTTGGTGCCTTCCTGATGAACCGCCTGAAACAACGCCTGATCGGCAAACTCCAGAACATGCAATCCGGTTTTATCGAGTCGGTCTTCGCGGTAATGGGGGCCCTGTGTAAAGCTGACGGTGTGGTCTCCCGGGACGAAATCCAGGTCGCCGAGGCCATGTTCGCCCGCTTCCGCCTGAACGAAACCCAGAAGGCCACCGCCCGGGCAGCCTTCAACCGGGGCAAGGATCCGGCATTCGATCTGGACGCGGAACTGAACCGCTTCCTGCAAATGAGCGGGCGGCAGCCGGCTTTCCTGCAGATGTTCCTGCAGGTTCAGGTGTCCGCCGTTGCCGCCGACGGCGAGGTGCACCCTGCCGAGCACGCCATGCTGGTGCGTATCGCCCGGGGCCTGGGCTTGCCCGAGAGCCAGGTGGATCAGCTCGAAGCCATGCTCCGGGGCGGCCAGGCCGGTCAGGCGCCCGGTGGCCGCCGATCTTCCACCCAACAGGTGGAAGACGCCTATAAAGTGCTGGGGGTATCGTCCTCGGTGACCGATGCGGAACTCAAGAAAGCCTATCGTAAACTGATGAGCGAAAACCACCCGGACAAACTGGCGGGCAAGGGATTACCGGAGAGCATGCGGGAGATGGCGGAGCAGCGCACCCGTGAAATCAGCCACGCCTACGATGTCGTCAGGCAGGCCCGCAGCGCCGGTGCCAGTGCCTGAGCCGGCCGGGGCAAATGCCTCGGAACGAGCGGGGCACCTGATCCCGGTAGGCCAGGTAAGCCTTCGAACTGCGCCGCCTAATGCAAAGCGCCTTTACAAAGGTTTTGCAGTCCCGGTCAGGCCGGTGCAATCGTCACCATCGCATGCCCGGTCGGGTACCACGCCACCACCCGGTTCCGGCCCCGGCCCTTGGCTTCATATAGGGCGTCATCAGCGTACCGGAATATCTCATTGGTGGCGTCGGCCCGCTCAGGGCAAATGCTGCACACTCCGATACTGACAGTCAGGTGCAACATCTCACCCGACACCCGGAACGCGGTGTCTCCTATTTCCTGCCGGATACGCTCTGCTACCTTGTGGGCACCATCAGCTGGCGTATCCGGAAGCAGAACAACAAATTCCTCTCCTCCGTACCGGGCCGCCATGTCCTGATCGCGGGTAACGAACCGGCGTATATTCCGGGCAACCATTTTCAGGCAATCGTCGCCGACCAGATGACCATAGGTGTCATTGAAATTCTTGAAGTGGTCAATGTCGATCACCAGCAACGACAGGGTTTCCTGATACCGATAGGCACGGACCACTGCCGACTGGAACGTGCGGTCGAAGCACCCCCGGTTCTTTAATCCGGTCAGGGCGTCAGTGGCGTTGAGCTTCAGCAACTGTTCATTCAGCGATTCCAGATCCCGGGTCCGCTCATGAACCCGGCGTTCCAGCATGGTATTGGCTTCCTGCTGGACCCTCAGGGCCTTCTCACGCGCAAGCCTGGCCTTTCGCTCCTCCTGAATCAGTCGCTGTTGGGCGTTGAACGCGGTTTTCTTGTCCCGGTTCAGACGATCCGCCAGCGCGATCGAAAGCAATATGACCCCGAGGGCGGATCCCACCTGGGTTGCGTTCTCGGTGAGTACGTTGCGTGGCAGTACCGTGAACTTGCTCAGCGCCAGAACTATACCGCCGAACAGCATGAACACCCAGGCAAACGTATAGTACCGGGCTGCCGGATCCTTCCTCACCCACCGGACGATACTCAGTACCAGCATGGTAGTGCAGCCTACCGCCGCCACCAGTATGGTTGGCAGAATCAGATAACGGTAAGGAACAACCAGGCCAGCACAGGCGAGCAACGCTGTCGCCATCACCAGCGCTACTGCCCATCGGTTGAGGTAAGGATGATTCCGGCGTGTGACGTTGATAAATCGAATGCTGAAGGTTCCCCCGAACATCACCGCGAGGTTCAGGAATACGATAATCGACTGGTCGTTCCACCAGGTAGCACCAGGCCAGAGGAACTGGAACGCCACGCCATGGAGACTGGCGAGAAACAACGGCATGGTCGTAATGTAGCCGACGTAATGCAAAAAACTGCGCTCGCCCACAGCCCGATAGACAAACAGGTTGTACAGGATCATGGCCAGAATAATGCCGTAATAAACGCCCTCGACTATCGTCCGGGACTGCTCGGCGGCATAGAACGCCTCGCGGGTCCAGAGAGTCAGGGGAACCTGCATGGAACTGGTAGTGGCCACCCTCAGGTAAACGGTGGTCGGAACGTCCGGCATCAGCGCCAACGGGATCACAAAGTTCCGGTGCCGTATGGGGCGCTCCCCGAACGGATATTTGTCCCCCAGAACCCACGTGTCCGCCAGTTGGCCAGACCTCATCGTGTAGACCTCGATGCGATCAAGCACCGGGTAGCCTATTTCCAGAAATAGCTCCGCCGGACGGAGGAGCCGGCTCTGCAAATCAACCCGAAACCAGTACACCTCGTCGCCGTAGCCAAGGCTGATACTGTCGCTGGTGTTTTCCGTCCAGGCATCCGATGGCAGCCGGACTACCTGGTCAAAGTCGACAGGCTCCGGAGGCGCCTGCCAGTAGTCGACAAAACGTGACAGTTCCAATTGGTCGACCGAACCGTCCCACAGCGCCGGGGTGGCAGACGCCAGCGACGCCGCCATTGCAAGGCACACAGAGGTTACTATCGAACACAGTCGGAACACGGCCAGTCTCCGCTCTGTTACTGTTTGAACACGATCCCGAGTATGGCCTCGCGCCGCGTCGCACGCCTGCGATTCCAACCATTTGACGCAAATCGATAAAAAAGGCTACAAAACCCAACAAATTTCACGAATTGTATGGCAATCGAAATTGGACAGCAGTGCCAGCGATCACCGTTTCCGGGAGCTGCAAACTCGGTTCTTCAGCGCGATGCCGGACGAGTTCGAGTAAGCCGCCGCAGTTTCCGTCCCGCCCGTTCGCCCAGCACCAACAGCGCCGGTGTCAGCAACAACGTCAGCACGGTGGCAAAGGTCAGGCCGCCGGCAATGGCACTGGATAGCTGGGTCCACCACTGGGTGGAAGGCGCACCCAGGCCCAGGGAGGGCGTCAGCAAGTCCACATTCACCCCCAGCACCATGGGCATCAGGCCCAACACCGTGGTGATTGCGGTCAGCAACACGGGCCGCAGGCGCAGGCAGCCGGTTTCCAGGGCCGCCTCATAGGCCTCTTTGCCCTCACGCCTCATTTCGTTGTAGGTGTCGATCAGAATGATGTTGTTATTCACCACGATACCCGCCAGGGCAATGATCCCCATGCCCACCATCACGATGCCGAAAGACTGGCCGTTGAGCAGCAGGCCAAGCAGTACCCCCGCGGTGGACAACACAATGGCTGATAGGATCAGGAAGGTCTGGTACAGGGAATTGAACTGGGTCACCAGAATCAGCAGCATCAGCCCGATGGCCACCAGGAACGCGGTGGTCAGGAAATTGGACGCCTGCTGTTGGTCCTCGTTTTCACCGGCGAAGGCCACCGACACACCTTCCGGTGGTTCGGGCATATCCGCCTGCAGGGCCCGCAGCAGTTCGTCGACCCGCCGGCCCTCGGCCAGGTTGGCCTTGATGGTCAGCGTACGCTGGCCGTCGACCCGCACGATACTGCCGGTCTTGTCGCCCGGCCGTAGCTCCACCAGTTGCGACAGGGCAACCTGGCCCCGGGATGTGCTGATGGTCTGGCGTTGCAGGTGGTCCAGTTCCCGCCAGTTGTTGGGGACCCGTACGGCGATATCCACCTCATCCCGAACGTCTTCCGGCCGGTAAGTCGCCAACACCAGACCATTGGTCACCAGCCGCACGGCACTGCCAACACCCACCACGTCGGTGCCGAAACGGGCGGCGGCTTCCCGGTCCACCTGCAGGCGCCATTCGATACCGGGCAAACTGCGGTCATCCTCGATATCCACAAAGCCACCGAGGGCGCGCATGTGCGCTTCAAGGGTCTGCACATAACCGTCAAGCTTGCTGCTGTCGGTACTGCTGACCTGGATTTCCACCGGTTTGCCCTCGGCGGGCCCGCCTTCCTGCTTCCGGAACTCCAGTTTCACCCCGGGGATATCGGCGGTCCGGGCCCGGAAGTCCTCCAGAATGGCGCTGGCCGGGCGCCGGGTAAACCAGTCCGTGAACTGGAATTGCAACACCCCGATCACATCGGGCGCCATCTGGTTACTGGCGCTGACCATTGAGCGCGCGTAAAGGGCCTTCACCTCCGGCATGCCCCGCAGGCGCTGCTCCACATCCCGGACAATGGCATCCCGTTCCCAGACCGACAGGTCGCCCCGGGCGCGCACCTGCACCTGGGCGGAATCCGGCTCGACACTGGGGAAGAATTCCACGCCGTGATTGAACCGGGCATAGGCCAGGTAGATCACCACCACCAGGCCCAGCACACCCAGCAAGGTCATACCCGGTCGGCTCAGCAGGCCCGACAGCAGGCGCCGGTAGCCCCGCGCCATCGCATTGTCGTCGCCGCTGGCCCGGGCCCGCCGGCCACCACTGACACCACCGAGTACCGGCAGAAACACCAGGGCCATGGCCAGGGACGCCGCGAGACAGATAATCACCGTCATCGGCAGGAACTTCATGAACTCACCCACCACCCCGGGCCAGAACAGCAGCGGTATAAACACCGCCAGAGTGGTCGCCGTGGAGGCGATGATGGGCCAGGCCATCCGGCTGGCGGCTTCCGCCCAGGCGGCCTTCACCGTCTGCCCGTCAGACAGATTCCGGTCCGCCAGTTCCGACACCACGATCGCCCCGTCCACCAGCATGCCGGCCACCAGAATCAGGCTGAACAGCACCACAATGTTGAGGGTGAGGCCCATGCCCCAGATCACCAGGATGCCGGTCAGGAAAGCACCGGGAATGGTCAGCCCCACGAGCAGCGCGGACCGCAGTCCCATGGCGGCAATGATCACGATGATCACCAGCACGATGGCGGTGAGCACGTTGTTGAGCAGGTCACTGAGAATGTCCCGGACCTCATCGGACTGGTCCATGATGTACCGGATATCCAGGCTGTCGGGCAGTTGCGGTTTGGCACCCTCAATCAGGGCCCGCACCTGGCCCACGGTTTCAATGATGTTGGCACCGGTGCGCTTGGAAATTTCGAGCACCAGGGCCGGTTCACCGTTGATCCGGGCAAAGCCCCTCGGGTCCTTGAAGGTCCGCTGCAGCATCGCCACATCACCGAAAGTGACCACGGTATCCCCGTCCACCTTGACCGGCATGGCCATCACATCTTCCACGGTTTCGATAACACCGGGCACCTTCAGGGCCATGCGGCCGTGGCCGGTGTCCAGGGAGCCTGCGGCAACTAGCTGGTTGTTGCGGGCCACCAGCGTGGCGAGCCGGTCAAACTCGATACCGTAGCTTTCCAGCACCTGGGGATCGACCACCACCTCCAGGAGATCCTCACGATCTCCGGCGATCTCGACCTCAAGCACATCGGGAATGGCCTCGATGGCATCCTGCAATCGCCGGGCAATGGTTACCAGCTCCCGCTCCGACAGCGGGCCGGAAAGACCCACCGACATCACCGGGAACAGCGACACGTTAATTTCGTTGACTGTGGGCTCGTCCGCCTCGTCAGGCAGTTCCCGACGGGCGGTATCCACTTTCTCACGCACGTCCTGCAAAGCCTTGTCGGGATCAAAACCGGCATCGAATTCCAGCATCACCGAGGCATGCCCTTCCGAGGCCGTGGCCCGCATTTCCTTGACCCCCTCAAGGGCTCGCAACTCCTGCTCCATGGGCCGCACCAGCAAACGCTCGGCGTCTTCCGGGCTGATGCCGTCGAGCGTCATGGAGACATAGATCATCGGAATGGTGATGTCCGGATTGGCCTCCTTGGGAATGGTCTGGAACGCGGCCATGCCGCCGAGGAGCAGGAACAGCAGGGTCAGCAACGTCGTCCGGCTGCGGTCAATGGCGGCAAAGATCAATGTGCGCATGGCGATCAGCCCCGGTTGCCGGCAGTGTCAACTGGGATAACCTCTTCGCCCGCCGAGACGAAGCCACTCCCCCGGGTGATCAACCGGATCTCATCCGGCAGACCCTCAACCCAGGCCCCCTCGGTGGAGACACTGAGCAGCCGGACGTTCTGGAACACCACCTGATTCCGTTCGTTCACATACTTGACGCCCGGCCGGCCGGCGTCTCCGAGGGACAGATAGGCCGGCGAGATAAACGTCGCCTTCACTTCCGGCAGTGCAATCCGAAGGCTGACGCTGCCACCGGCCACCCGTTTGCGGTCCGGGTTCTCCACCACCACCTCAACCGCAAAACTGCGGGTTTCGGGATCGGCCGCGCTGGCCACGAAACTGACCACACCGTGCATCCGGGATCCATCCAGCAAGTCCAGGCGCACCGGCTGCCCGGGCTCGACACTGCCGGCGGACTGCTGCGGGACCTGGCCGGTGGCCTTCAGCCGGTCAATGCGAACCAGCTCGAACAGCGGCGACCCCACTTGCACCAGGCTACCAACGTCCACCTCCTTGCGGTTGATGATGCCGTCAAAGGGCGCTTCCGGCTGAAGGTTGCGCACCGCCAACTGGGCCGCGGTCAGCTCGGCCCGGGCTTCCGCAAGCTGGCTTTCCAGGGCCAGCAGATCGGAGCGGGAGGCGAAGTTCTCGGTCTGCAGCCTGCGCGCCGCCGCCAGATCCGCCTCCAGCATACGCACCCGGGCCTGCCAGCGTGCCACCATGGCGCTGCGACCATCATCCGACAGCGTCAGCAAGGCTTGCCCGGCACTGACCCGCTCACCGAGATCGGCCGCAAGGCTCTCGACAGTGCCGGCAACCTGGGCACTCAGGGCGACCGAGTGCCAAGGCTCCAGTTGCCCCTGCAGCAACACGCCAGGTTCGTAGAGCCTCGCTTCCAGGGTCTCCACCTGCACGCTGGTCAACTCATTCTCGGGCGCCGGTTCCGGCTCGGGCACTTCTTTACTGGCCACTTTGACCTGCCCCGTCGCCATCCAGACAACCAGAACAACCAGAACCAGAACAGACAGCCCGAGGGAACCCCATTTTGCTTTCGTCATTGAATGCTCGCTGTACCTGAAAACGATGGATGGAAACTCTGAATACGAAACCTTATGCAAGACTGACCGAAAAATCTGAAATTAACGGTTGCAACCGACTAAAAACGTGGGGTAGATTCTACACAGAATCTTCTAACGAATTCAGAGCAGACTGTCGATTTTATGAACCTCAACGCAGTGATTGTCCTTGTGAAGCTCGTCCTGGTGGTCGTGGTACCGTCCGGGGGCTTTTGCGTGGACAAGCGGGTGAGATAGCGACAAACCTGACAAGACACCAGAAACCCCCGGCACCGAAAGGTCCCGGGGGTTTCTTTTTGCGGCAAAGAAAAAGGGAAAAACGACCATGAACGGCGCACAGCACATTCTTGACGCGTTCCACCGCCACCACATCAGCACGGTTTTCGGCTACCCGGGCGGCTGCATCATGCCGCTCTACGACGCGCTGGTGGATGATGTGGGTGTGGAACACGTGCTGTGCCGCCATGAACAGGGTTGCGCCCTCGCCGCCGACGGCTATGCCCGGGCCAGCGGCAAGCTTGGCGTGTGCATTGCCACCTCCGGCCCCGGCGCCACCAACCTGATCACCGGCGTTGCCAACGCCCACCGGGACTCCATCCCCATGCTGGTGATCACCGGCCAGGTGCCCTCGGGCCTGATCGGCACCGACGCCTTCCAGGAAACCGACGTACTGGGCATGACCCTGGGCATCGTCAAACACAGTTACCTGATCGACGACGCCGACACCCTGCCCGCGGTTCTGGAAGAAGCCATCGAGCTGGCCCAGAACGGCCGACCGGGGCCGGTATGGATTGATATCCCAAAGGACCTGCTGCTGGCCGACGTGGCCGCCGGGCCTTTCCCTCAGCCCGAGACTCACCGGACAACCTGCCCGGACCTCACCGAAACCCTGGCCATGCTGCGCTCCGCTCGCAAACCCCTGCTCTACAGCGGTGGCGGTATCAGCCTGGCCCACGCAGAGGAGAGCTTCCGCAACTTTGCCGAATCCTCCGCCTTGCCCTCGGTTGTGACCCTCAAAGGCATCGGCAACCCTGGCAAACACAACCCCTATAACCTCGGTATGCTGGGCATGCACGGCTCCCGCGCCGCCAACAGGGCGGTGGACGAATGCGACCTGTTACTGGTGATCGGCGCCCGCCTGGACGACCGCGCCACAGGCAATCTGAAGGGGTTCGCCCCCAACGCCAGGATGATCCACATCGATGCCGACGCCGCCGAAATCAACAAACTGCGCCCGGCCGATCTGGCGGTCCGGGGGGATCTGAATCAAATCCTCACAGGCTTGAGCAACGCCCTGCAGACGAATCCTCTGGCCATCAGCGAATGGCAACAACAGTGCCGCACCTGGCACACCACTGCCGGTTTCCACGCAGCGGATAACGAAGAAGCCCTGGCCCCGATTACCGGCCCGGGCTTCATCCGCCAGCTCTCCCGCATCGCCTCAGACGACACCGTGATTGCCTGCGACGTAGGCCAGCACCAGATGTGGGTGGCCCAGCATTACGAGTTCGACCACCCGCGCCACCACCTCACCAGCGGCGGCCTGGGCACCATGGGCTTCGGCCTGCCTGCCGCCATCGGCGCCCAGTTTGCCGACCGCAACAGCACGGTCATCAACGTCACCGGCGACGGCTCATTCATGATGAACGCCCAGGAACTGGCCACCATCCGCCGCTACCACCTGCCGGTAAAACTCATCGTGATGGACAACCAGTGCCTTGGCATGGTGCGCCAGCAGCAGGAGCTGTTCTACAGCAACCGGGAGAGCCAGATAAACCTGGACGACAACCCCGACTTCGTCGCCATGGCCCGGGCCTTCGATATCCCGGCCCTGCACATCGAACGCACCGATCAGATCCGCCGGGGCATCGAAACCATCCTGGCCTACGACGGCCCGATGCTGCTGCATGTGGCCATCAGCCGGGAAGACAACGTCTGGCCCATCGTCAAACCCGGCGCCAGCAACCGCGAGATGATCGACGAAACCCGACGCACCGCCAAAGCCAGCAAGGAGCAAACCGCATGACCCCGAAAAACGAGCCTTCAACGCCCAGCTACACCCTCAACTGCCGCATGTCCCAGGAAGCCGCCGCCCTGGAACGCCTGTGCCAGGTAGTCCGCATACGCGGGTTCCGGATTGCCAGAATGGCGGTGGAGACCGCCGGCGAGCATCTCGATATCGCCCTGACCCTGGAGGGCACACGGCCGATTGCCATGCTCCGGTCGCAGATCGAGAAGTTGCATACGGTGGCGGAGGTTGGTCTCAGTGAGGTGCCTGTTGTCCGGTCTTATATGGCCTGATGGGGAGTTTTTTGCTTGGTAGCCTGGAGGTTGGCGGGCGGGTACGGGGGGTG